>CAWJXY010000016.1:0-53393 GCA_963846975.1 uncultured Actinomycetes bacterium | reverse complement strand
CGGGCCGCTACCCGGCCCAGCTGTCGGGCGGCCAGCGCCAGCGCGTCGGCGTCGCCCGCGCACTGGCCGCCGACCCGCCGCTGATGCTGATGGACGAGCCGTTCGGCGCGATCGACCCGATCAACCGCGAGCGCCTCCAGGACGAGTTCCTGCGCCTCCAGGGCCAGGTCCGCAAGACGGTCGTGTTCGTCACCCACGACATCGACGAGGCGATCAAGATGGGCGACCGGATCGCGATCCTGCGCGAGGGCGGCCACCTGGCCCAGTATGCGACGCCGCAGGAGCTCCTGGCGGCGCCGGCGGACGACTTCGTCGCGCAGTTCGTCGGCGCCGACCGTGCGCTCAAGGCGCTCGGCCTCACGCGCATGGCCGAGATGACCCTCGACGCAGGTCAACGGCGGCTCCGTCCCCGCGGCGCGGATCCCCGACTCGACGACCGCCCGCGACGCGCTGTCGCGGATGCTCAGCGACGGCGGCACCCCGCTGGCGGTGGTCGGCGACGACGGCGCCGTGCGCGGGATCGTGACAATCGAGCTCGTGACCGGGCTGCTGCGCGAGGCGGCGCGATGATCGCCGCCCAGGTCGTGATCCCCGACTTCGGCGGAAACCCGCACTCGTGTGTGCGCGTCAACCATACGATCTGCTGGGACTGGATCCGCGAGAACTGGGGCGCCGTCCTGTGGCCCGCGCTGCGCCAGCACATCGTCCTGACGGCGATCGCGGTCGGTGTCGGCTTCGCGATCGCGCTCGCCCTGGCGCTGATCGCCCACCGCCACGACCGCGTCGAGAAGCCGGTGTCGATCGTCACCGGGATCATCTACACGATCCCGTCGCTGGCGCTGTTCCAGGTGCTGGTCGGCATCAAGGCGTTCGGGCTGTCGCGGACGTCGGTCGAGATCGCGCTCGTCGGCTACACGCTGCTGATCCTGTTTCGCAACACGCTGCTCGGGCTGCGCGGGGTTCCCGACGAGGTCGTCGACGCCGCCGAGGGCATGGGCCTGACGCGGCGCCAGATCCTGTGGCGCGTCGAGATGCCGCTCGCGCTGCCGGCGATCATCGCCGGGCTGCGGATCGCGACGGTGACGATCGTCAGCCTCGCGACGATCGCCGCCTTCGTGACCAACGAGGGCCTCGGCGCACCGATCTTCGAAGCGCTCAACAACGAGCTGTTCAAGACCGAGCTGTACACGGCGGCGGCGATGGCGGTCGTGCTGGCGGTGCTCGCCGACCTCGGCCTGCTGGCGGTTCAGCGGATGCTCACGCCGTGGGAGCGGCGGCGGCGATGACGGCGACCGTGTTCACGTTCATCGGCGACCACCTGTCGCTGCTCGTCAGCTTGACGCTGTTCCAGCTCGGGGTGTCGGCCGAGGCGCTGGCGATCGCGGCCGTGATCGCGCTGCCGCTCGGCGTCTGGCTCGGCCACCACCACCGCGGCCAGATCCTCGCCATCAACGTCTCCAACGTCGGGCGCGCGATCCCCAGCCTGGCGCTGATCGCGGTGCTGATCCCGACGTTCGGCGTCGGGCGCTCGAGCCTGCTGCTCGGGCTCATCGTGCTCGCCGTGCCGGTGATCCTGACCAACGCCTACGTCGCAGTCGACGGCGTCGACCGTGACGTCGTCGACGCCGCCAACGGGATGGGCATGCGCCCGCGCGAGGTGCTGCTGCGGGCCGAGATCCCGCTCGCGCTGCCGCTGATCTTCGCCGGCCTGCGGACGGCGGCGGTGTACGTCGTCGCGACGGCGCCGATCGGCGTCCTCGTCGGCTCGCCGGGCGGCCTCGGCGACATCATCGCCAACCAGGCCAGCTACCGCCTGGAGGGCGTGATCGCTGCGGCGATCTTCGTCGCCGTGCTCGCGATCGGGGTCGACTTCGCCTTCGCCGCGCTCCAGCGGCTGGTGACCCCGCGCGGGCTGCGCGACGTGACCGACTACGCACAACTGGAAACCGTGGCGCTTGGCGCCACATCGCAATGAACAAGAGGAGTTGCACAACATGAAGTCAGGCAAGTGGCTGTACTACATCGGCGCGCTGATCGCGGTCGCCGCTGGCGGCCTCGGGCGCCGCGTTCGCGGCATCGGGCACCAACCATGCCAAGCCGGGGGCCGGCAAGCCCTCGGTCACGATCGGATCCAAGAACTTCCCCGAGGAGGTCATCCTCGGGCAGCTCTACGCCCAGGCGCTGAAGGCGCAGGGGTTCAAGGTCACGCTCAAGGGCAACATCGGCTCGTCGGAGATCGTCGACAAGGCGCTGACGTCGCACCAAGCTCGACATGTACCCCGAGTACACGGGCACGATCCTGTCGGAGCTCGCCCACCAGACGAAGAACCCGTCCAACGCCAACGACGCCTACGACAAGGCCAAGAAGTTCGAGGAGACGCGCGGGTTCACGCTGCTCAACAAGACGCCGTTCTTCGACTCCGACGCGATCGGCGTGCCGAAGGCCTACGCCCAGAAGAACGGGCTGAAGTCGATCGCCGACCTCAAGAAGCTCGGCAAGAAGTTCAAGGTCGGCGCGCTGCCGGAGTTCAAGACGCGCTTCACCGGCATGGTCGGGCTGAAGCAGGCCTACAGCGTCGTGCCGACGTTCGTCCCGCTCGGCGCGACGGAGCTCGTCTACACGGCGATCGACAGCGGCAAGATCAACGGCGGCGACGTGTTCACGACCGACGCCCAGCTGGCGTCGGGCAAGTACACGCTGCTCAAGGACCCGAAGTTCATCTTCGGCTTCCAGAACGTCGCCCCGGTCGTGTCGCAGAAGGTCGTCAAGGCCGAGGGCCCCGCGTTCGCGAAGACGCTCAACGCTGTCAGCGCCAAGCTGACGACGCCGGCGATCCAGGCGATGAACAAGGCGGTCGTCCTCGACAAGAAGAACCCCGCGAAGGTCGCCGCGGCGTTCCTGAAGGCCAACAAGCTGGGCTGAGGCTCAGCTCAGTGGTGCTTTGACTTGCGCTTGGGCGGGTTGGAGACGGAGATCGATTTCTTGATCGTCGTCTTCGGCCCGCCCGGGCCGGTCGTTGCACTGCCGGCGAGGGCAATCGTCAGCCGGTGATGCTTGGCGAGCAGGGACTTGGCCTTGCTCGAGAGCTTGAACGTGATCGCGACGGTCTTGCCGGCCGGGACGGTGAGCCGTACGGTGCCGACGGTCAACGGCTTGGGCTTGCGCTTCTTCGCCTTCGCCGCCTGGGCGCCGCTGATCTTCCCGGTCAGTGACACCGGGCACGAGGCCCCGCCCGACGGGCACACGACGCTGAGTCCGGTCGTGACGACGATGATCGAGCCCTTGAGCGCAGCCGAGGCCCTGCCGATCTTGAGCTTCGGGGCCTGGATCGGCGGCTTCGGGATCGTCGGAGCCGTTGTGGTGGTCGGGACGGTCGGGATCGTCGGCAACGTCGTCGTCGCGACCGGCGCCGGGCAGCCGTCGAGCGAGCCGAAGCCGTTCTGGGTCGGGCACTTGTCGGCCGCGCCGTAGATGCCGTCGCCGTCGGGGTCGGTTTGGACGGGCGGCTGGCAACCGTTGGACTGGGTGCCCTTGACGGCAGGGCAGGCGTCGATGGTGTCGGGGACACCGTCGCCATCCGTGTCCGGCCCGTTGAGCATGTTGAACGTGATGTCCTTGCTGACGGTCGGACCGGGCGGAGACGTCGGGGTGAACGTCCAGCGCATCGTGAACATCTGGCCTGGAGGAACGATCAACGGGTCGAACGCGAGGCCATAGCCGCCGTTGGGTCCGGGGCCCGTGACCTGCCACGTGTCCGATGCTGTCGTGACGGTGCTGTTCCACCCGGACGCAAACGCCGGGTCGGTGCACTGTGAAGGGCGAGGGGTCCGTCGGGTCGGGCTCGTACAGCTTCCAGCAGAACGTTCCCGCCTTCCCAGCGCTGTAGAGGTTTGCGAACAACTCGACGCGGCTCTTGGGCAGCCGTCGGTTGGGTTGGCGACCCAGTAGGGCTGCGCGGACGGATTGCGCGCGAAGTAGATGAACGGCGCTGTCGGGCTCCCGCTCAACACGTTCGTCCAAACCGACGTCTCGCCGATGTTGCTGTACGTGCCGCTCGGAGCCAGGAACCAGATCGTCTGATCTGGCGGGGCGTTGCCGGCCCCGATCAGCTGCTGGGTGCTCTTCACCGGCACGAACAGCTCGTACAGCTGTCCGCTGGCCAGCGGTCTGAATCCGACCCCGACGGCGACGCCCGCGTTCCCGGTCAGCGACGTCCCGACCGTCGTCGGGCAATACGGACCGCTGAACCCGTTGAACGACCAGTTCCCGCCGGTCAGCTCGACGAAGCTGCTCTGCCCGCGCGGCTCGCCGAAGCACCGGATCGGCCGGCTGGTGTCGACCGTCGTCCCGTTCGGCAGCGCGACATCGGTCCCGACGACCGACGACCCGGGCCCACACGGGTTGCCCGGGATCGAGATCAGGACCGCGACGTAGTACGGCTGCCCGACCGACGGGATGTCGCCGTTGGGCGCCCCGCCGTACTCGGAGATCGCCGACACCATCGTCTCGGTGATCGGGTCGCCGAGCGTCGAGCAGTTCTCGCCCGGGAGCTGCAGCAGCGTGCCCGAATACCACTTCGAATTGGCGCCCGCGACGGCGGTCTGCGCGTTGTCGTTGGCCGACGCGACAGCCGGAAGCGCCACGGTCCCGGAGACGATGGCGAGCGCTACCAGCAACCGTAATGCGCGCATCGGGTGCGATGTTACGCGGCAAACGCGGCAGAACGAAACTCAGGCCCCCGTCGACCCGAACCCACCGGCGCCGCGCGCGCTCTGCGCCAGCGCGTCAAGCTCGACGACCTCGAACTGCGGGACCTCGACCACGACAAGCTGCGCGATCCGGTCGCCGGCCGCCCCGTGGAACGTCTCGGAGCGGTCGGTGTTGAGCAGCAGGATCTGGAGCTCTCCGCGGTAGCCCTCGTCGATCAGGCCCGGGGCGTTGACGAGCGCGATGCCGTGCTTGGCGGCCAGGCCCGAGCGTGGGAGCACGAGCCCGGCGTGACCCGGCGGCAGTTCGATCGCGATCCCGGTCGGGATCCGTGCCCGTTCCCCCGGCTCGAGTACGAAGTCGTCCAGCGCGCGCAGATCGAGGCCGGCATCGCCCGGGTGGGCGCGCACGGGGACGACCGCGCGCGGGTCGAGCTTCTGTACGCCGAGCCTCACGCCACGGCGTAGCGGTCGAAGCGCGCCGCGATCACCTTCGGCACGCGGGCGCGGATCCGGACGCCCTGCGGCGTGTCCTCGCGCTGCAGGTCGCCGGCCAGCTCGTGCAGCTCCGCCAGCCGCGCGCCGTCGGAAAATGGCACCAGGACGTCGATCGAGCGCAGCGTGCTCTCGAACTCGTCGTGGATGCGCTCGAGCAGCTCGTCGAGCCCCTCGCCGCGCGCGGCGCTCACCACGACGCCGTCGGGGTGGGCGAAGTGCAGCTCCTCGCGGCGTTCGTCGTCGATCAGGTCAGCCTTGTTGAGCACGAGGACCCGCGGTTGCGCGCCGGCGCCGATCTCCTCGAGCACCTCGTCGACCGCGCGCAGCATCTCGACCATGTCGTCCTCGGGCGCCGACGCGTCGACGACGTGGACGATCAGATCGGCGAGGCGCGTCTCCTCGAGCGTCGCGCCGAACGCCTCGACGAGCTGGTGGGGCAGCTTGCGGATGAACCCGACGGTGTCGGTCATCAGGTACGGGCGGCCGTGGATCTTGACCGATCGCGTCGACGGGTCGAGCGTGTGGAACAGGCGGTCGCGGACGCCGACCTCGGAGCCGGTCAGTGTGTTGAGCAGCGTCGACTTGCCGGCGTTCGTGTAGCCGGCCAACGCGACCGCCGGCAGGTGGGCGCGGTCGCGCTCGGCGCGCATCACCGAGCGCGACGAGCGGACGTGGTCGAGCTTGCGCTGAAGCGCGGCGATCCGGTCGCGGGCCAGGCGGCGATCGGTCTCGATCTGCGTCTCGCCCGGGCCTCGGGTGCCGATGCCGCCGCCGAGGCGTTCGAGATGCGTCCACAGGCCGCGCATCCGCGCCAGGTTGTAACGCAGCTGCGCGAGCTCGACCTGGAGCTTGCCCTCGGCCGTGTGCGCGTGGTCGGCGAAGATGTCGAGGATGATCGCCGTGCGGTCGACCACCGGCACGCCGAGTTTCTCCTCGAGGTTGCGCTCCTGGCGCGGGCTCAGCTCGTCGTCGCACGCGACCACGTTCGCGTCGGCCGCCTTGAGCGCCTCCTTGACCTCGTCGAGCTTGCCGGGGCCGAGGTAGGAGTTAGGGTGCGGGTGGTCGCGGTGCTGGACCGACTGGCCGACCACCGCGACGCCGGCCGTGCGCAGCAGCTCCTCGAGCTCGGCGAGGTCGTCGCCCTCCGGCAGCGCGGCCAGGCAGAAGGCACGCTGACGCGCGCGCCCGCCCTCGGGGGCGCCGTTCATCGAGGGCGTGGTCGCCGATCGTCCGTTACGTGAGCGCGTCACTGCGATCCAGTGTAGACCGCGCACGGGCGTCGTTTGCCGGTGCGCTGCGATGATGCGGGCGATGGATAGTCCGCTTCGAATCCCTCGCCGCGGGCGGGCCGACGCGCCCGGGTCCGATCCGTTCGCGGCCGGGCACGACCGCGCGTACGGGATGTTCGCGGGACCGCTGCGTGTGCATCCGCATCTTCCCGACCAGACCTCGCGAATCTGCGAGCTGATCGAGCACTACGGCTGGGAGACCGGCCACAAGGCCGAGTACTGCACGCCGTGGCGATTCGAGGACGACCCGCGCTGGGACGCCTACCGCGAGGCGATGGGACTCGACCCGTACATGTTCCGCATTCTGCACATGTACGCGCTGATCAATCGCCTGGACCCCGACCGCCACGACCTGTTCTGGATCTACGACGGGTTGCTGGCGCGCCTGGACGAGCTCGGCGGGCCGGGCGAGCTGTCGGTGCTCGACTTCGGGAGCGGCATCGCCCAGTCGGGGCTTGCGTTCGCGCTGGCGGGCTACCGGACCGTGTGCTGCGAGATGGTCGGTGTGTTCGTCGACTTCTTCCGCTTCATGTGCGACGTCCGCAACGTCGAGCCGGTGATCGTCCAGTCCGAGCACGAGCGCGACTACTACGACACGGGCGCCGACGGCCACCGCTACGGGCTGGTCATCGAGTGGAGCGTGTTCGAGCACATCTACGACGTCATCGAAGCGGTGGAGAAGATCACCGCGGGGCTGGTGCCGGGCGGCATGTTCGTGACGACCACGCTGTGCCGGGACTGGGACGACGAGGCGGAGGCGCACTTCCGTCGCGACACGCAGGACGAAAGGATCATCGACCAGGTCCTGAGCGGAGAAGTCGACGAGTGGCTGCGCGAACGCTTCGAGGTACTGTCGCCGGCCAAGACGCTGGCAAAGGTGCTGGTCAAGCGCTGACGACGACTGCCGAATGTCCGTTGACAGACCGTCACTCGGTCCTGTTCGTGTCGAACTCCAGGAGTATGGGGCAATGGACAACTTGATCCGCATCGGGGC
Organism: uncultured Actinomycetes bacterium; assembly: GCA_963846975.1. GTDB lineage: Bacteria > Actinomycetota > Thermoleophilia > Solirubrobacterales > Solirubrobacteraceae > AC-49. The sequence goes on along the minus strand of CAWJXY010000016.1, from coordinate 45,905 downwards.
GGCGGCCCAGGCGCTCGGAGTGAGCGTCGACACGTTGCGGCGCTGGGAACGGGACGGCCGCGTCGAGTTCGAGCGCAAGGGCGCGCAGCGCTACATGTCGTCGTCAGCGCTCGCCGAGTTGCTGCACGACCGCGGCGGTTCGGGGCGCTCGAGCGCCCGCAATCGCATGCGCGGCGTCGTGCTGTCGGTCAAGCGCGACGGCGTGATGGCCCAGGTCGACATGGCGTGCGGCCCATTTCGGATCGTCTCGCTGATGTCGGCCGAGGCGGCCGACGACCTCGACCTCAAGCCCGGCGACAGCGCCGAGGCGGTCGTCAAGGCGACGACCGTGATGGTCGAGCGGGCCTAGCCGCTCCAGCCCTTCTGCCCCGCCGCCATCTCGTCGGCCAGGCGCTCGCTGCCGACGCGGCGCTGGAGTCCGGCCGCGAGGTCGGGGGCGAGGCTCGCGAGCTTCGTCCCCATCCGCATCGTGATCGGGGCGACCGAGACCTCGCCGCGGTTGCGCACGATCGCGCTGACGACGCCGTCGGCGACCTGCTGCGGCGAGCTCGTGCGGACGAACGGCGGCAACTTGACGCCGGAGTCAGCGAACATGCCGGCGTCGCTGATGAAGCCGGGGAACACGACCGACACGCCGACCCCGTGGTCGCGCAGGTCGCTGCGGATCCCCTGGCCGAACCCGCGCAGGCCGAACTTCGTCGCGTTGTAGAGGCTCGACCGCGGCGATCCGGTGATCCCCGAGAGCGAGGAGACCAGGACGATGTGTCCCTTGCCACGCTCGGCCATCTGCGCGCCGAGGCCTTGGGCGAGGACGATCGGCGCCCGGAGGTTGACGTCGAGCGCGTGGTCGATCTGGTCGACCGTGATGTCGACGGCGTTGGCGGTGCCCCCGACGCCGGCGTTTGCGATCAGGACGTCGGCGTCGGCGCATTCGTCGACAAGCTTCGCCACGTCGTCGCGGCTGGCAAGGTCGGCGACGATCGCGCGACCTTCGACCTCGGCCGCCAGCGCGTCGAGCACGTCTTTGCGCCGGCCGGTGAGGATCAGGTTCGCGCCCTGGGCGTGCAATGTGTGGGCGATCGCCTGCCCGATGCCGCCGGTGGCGCCGGTCAGCAGGACGGTTGCGTCACGGAGTTCCATGCGAGCGATGGTACGGGCACTGGGGCCGCCGCCCGCGCCTCGCGCTCCGCAATACTGGCCGGCGTGTCGCCGATCCCTCCCGATCCGGGCGTGATCGCGGTGATCGGGCCGACCGCGGTCGGCAAGACCGCGTTCGCGATCGCATTGGCCCGTGAGCTGCGCACGCGCGGCGAGGACCCGGTCGCCGTGTCCGCCGACGCGCTTCAGGTCTACCGCGGCGTCGAGCTGCTGACCGGCGCGGCGTCGGGCGCCGAGCGGGCGGCGCTCGAGCACCGGCTGCTCGGCGTGCTCGACGTGAGCGACCGGATGACGGCCGGGCGCTTTGCGCAACTCGCCCACGCGGAGATCGACGGGCTGCTGTCCGACGGCCGGCGGCCGATCGTCGTCGGCGGGACGGGGCTGTATCTGCGGGCGGCGCTGGCCGACCTGGCCCTGCGGCCGGTCGTAAAGCCCGCGCTACGCGCGGCTGTGGCCGACGAGGTCGACCGCCGCGGCGTCGAGGCCGCCCACGCCCGCCTGACCGCCCGCGCGCCGGGCGTCGCGGCGGCGATCGCGACGACCGACCGCCAACGGGTCACGCGGGCGCTGGAGCTCATCGACAGCGGGCTCTCGCCGCCGTCCGGCGACGGCGGCGAGCTGTGGACGACCGACACCCGCCATCCGACTCGTCTCATCGGCCTGGTGCGCGACCGCGCCGAGCTGCACGCGCTGATCGACGGCCGCGTCGATCACATCGTCGCGGCGGGCGCCGCCGGCGAGGTCCGCCGCGCCGCTGCAGCTGGCGCGTCGGAGTCGGTGCGCCGGGCGGTCGGGTTCGCCGAGCTCATGGACGACGACGTCGAGACGATGAAGACACGCACCCGCCGCTACGCGCGGCGCCAGCTGACCTGGATGCGCAAGCTGCCCGCGATCGAGCTCGTCTCGCTGACCGGGACGTCGGTTGCAGACGCCGCCCGCGCCGTCGTTCAGGATTGACAGCTCGATGCGCTTCGAGAAGTGGCAGGCCCTGGGCAACGACTACGTGATCGTGGAGCGCGACGCGCTGCCGTGGCCGCTGACCGCGACCCGGGTCGCGCTGCTGTGCGACCGCCACCAGGGGCTCGGCGCCGACGGCGTGCTCGAGCTGGCGCCGCCCGGTGACGGGTCGGCGAGCGTCGCCGCGCTGCGGATCTTCAACCCCGACGGCTCCGAGGCCGAGCTGTCGGGCAACGGCGCCCGCGAGGCGATCCTGTACCTGCGCGCACGGGGCTGGACCGACGCCGACGAGTTCGCGGTCGACACCGCGGCCGGCGAGATCCGCCCGACGATTCTTTCTGAGCGCGAGTGCCGGGTCGCGATGGGCCGGGCGGTGGTCGGCGAGCGCGGCGAGGTCGCGGGCGGCTTCGCGTTCGTCCACGTGCGGATCGGCAACCCGCAGACGGCGATCGCGATGGGGTCACTGGACGAGCTGGCAGCGATGCACCTGGCGGCGGTCGGCCCGCCGATCTGCAACGACCCGCGGTTCCCTGAGCGCACGAACGTGTCGTGGTACGTCGCCACCGGCGAGCGCCGCATCCGCGCACGGATCTTCGAGCGTGGCGTCGGCGAGACCGAGTCGTCGGGCACCGGCGCCTGCGGGGCGGCGATCGCGTTCTGCCTCGACGGCGCCGGCTTCGGGCCGGTGACGGTGGCGCTCGACGGGGGTGAGCTGCTGGTCGACATCGACGCCGAGCTGAACGTGACGCTGACCGGCTGGGCCGAGCCGGTGTTCGTCGGGGAGCTGGCGGCGACGCTGCTGCATCGGCTGGCCGCGTTGTAGCGTCTGGCCATGGCCACCAGCGCCGCTGCCCACGGGATCACGACGACCGACACCGCCTCCGGGCAGGTGCTCGACGCCTTCTACCCCGCCCCCGCGCTCGGCGGCGAGCCGACGGCGATCGACGGCTTCGACAGCACGCGCACCGACGCGCTGCGCGGGGTGACGATCGCGGCGATCCTCACGTCGATCGACGATCTCGCTGCACCGCCGGCCGACGTGCCCGACGCCTATCTACGCCTGCATCTGCTGTCGCACCGGCTCGTGCGCCCGCACCAGATCAACCTCGACGGGATCTTCGGGGTCCTGCCCAACGTGGCGTGGACGTCCCACGGGCCGGTGGCGATCGAGCAGGTGGCGACGGTCCGGGCACGCGCGATCGCCGACGGCGTCCACCTCGGGGTCCACGGCGTCGACAAGTTCCCGCGGATGACCGACTACGTCGTGCCCCCGGGCGTGCGGATCGCCGACGCCGACCGCGTGCGCCTCGGCGCGTACCTGGCGCCGGGGACGACGGTCATGCACGAGGGGTTCGTCAACTACAACGCGGGGACGCTCGGCGCGTCGATGGTCGAGGGCCGGATCAGCGCCGGGGTCGTCGTCGGCGACGGCAGCGACATCGGCGGCGGCGCATCGATCATGGGAACGCTGTCGGGCGGCGGGACGACGGTGAATTCGATCGGCGAGGGCTGCCTGCTCGGCGCCAACGCCGGGATCGGGATCTCGCTCGGCGACCGGTGCGTCGTCGAGGCCGGCCTCTACGTCACGGCCGGGACGCGCGTGACGCTGCCCGACGGCGAGGTCGTCAAGGCCGCCGAGCTGTCGGGCGCCGACGGGCTGCTGTTCCGGCGCAACTCGCAGACCGGCGCCGTCGAGGCCTCACCGCGGAGCGGCAACTGGGGCGGCCTCAACGCGGCTCTGCACGCCAACGACTGAGCACGTCGACCGCGGCCACGCACTCCTCGAGCGTCGGGACGAGCGCGACGCGCACGTAGCCCTCCCCGCCCTCCCCGAGATAGGCGCCGGGGGTCACGAGGACGCCGGTCTCGTCGAGCAACGCCCGAGCGAACGCCTCGCTCGAGCTCCACGCGTCGGGCAGCGCGAGCCACAGGAAGAAGGTCGCGGCGCCGCCGGTGTCGCGCAGCCCGTGGGCGATCAGCGACGACAACACCGGCTCGCGCTTGGCGGCGTAGGCCGCACGCATCGCCTCGACGTGGTCCTCGTCGCCCAGTGCGGCGATCGCGGCGTGCTGGATGAACTCCTGTGGCGCGACGCCGACGTTCGGCCGGTAGCGCTTCATTGCGGCGATCAGCGTCTCGTCGCCGGCCGCGAAGCCGGCGCGGTAGCCGGGCATCGAGGACCGCTTGGAGAGCGTGTTGAAGACGAGGACGTTCGTGTGGTCGGGCACCTGGAGCGCCGAGGCGGGCGCCGTGTCGCCGAAGTAGATCTCGCTGTAGGCCTCGTCGCTGGCCAGGACGAAGCCGTGCACGCGGGCCAGTGCGGCCCAGCGTTCGTAGTCGTCGAGCGTCGCGGTCGCGGCGGTCGGGTTGTTGGGGTAGTTGACCCACAGGATCGCCAGCCCACCGAGGTCGACGCCCTCGAGGTCCGGGCGGAAGCCGTGGTCCTCGCTCGAGCCCCAGCTCGACGACGTCGCGGCCGGCGAAGCGCGCGCCGCGGTCGGGGACCGGGTAGCCGGGTGTGGTGACGGCGATCGCGCCCGGGCCGACGATCTGGGCGAGGTGGTAGATCGCCTCCTTGGAGCCGAGCGTCGGGATGATCTGCGACTCGGGGGCCGAGCGGCGCGCCGAAGCGGCGCGCAAGCCACGCCGCGATCGCCGCGCGCAGCTCGGGCAGGCCGGCGGCGAGCGGGTAGGTCGACCGCGGCGTGATCGCGTCGACGAGGGCCTGGCGGATGAACGCGGGCGTCGGCTCGCGCGGCTCGCCGACGCTGAAGTCGATAAGGCGCCCGCCGCGCGCCAGCAGCTGGGCACGTGCCTCCTGGAGGCGCGCGAACGGGTAGGCCGGCAGCCCGCTGAGGACCGGGTTCAGCTCCATAGGACGCGGCTCAGCGTCGTGTAGCCGTCGACGAGCGCATCGACACGAACCTGCTCGTCGCGGCGGTGGGCGAACCGCGGGTCGCCGGGGCCGAAGTTGACGGCCGGCACGCCGGCCAGGGAGAGTTCGGCGACCGGCGTCCACGCCTGCTTGGGGGCGATCGCGAGGTCGCCCGCGGCGATCAGCTGTTGGACGAGCGGGTGGTCGATCGCGACGGCGCCCGACGGGGCGTTGCCGTCGATCGTCAGCGTGCGCTGGTCGCCGTCGCACAGCTCGTGCAGGCGGGCCTCGGCTGCCTCGGCCGTGCGGCCGGGCGGGTAGCGGTAGTTGACGCGCGCGACGACGTTGTCGGGGACGACGTTGAGCGCGATGCCGCCCTCGATCTTGGTGACCGAGACGACCTCGCGGAACTCGAGACCGTCGACAACGTGCGGGGTCGGCGGCGCCGTGTCGGCGAGCGCGGCGATCGCGCGGGCGGCGCGCTCGATCGCGTTGTCGGCGTCCCACGGGCGGGCGCTGTGGCCGCTGCGGCCCGAGAAGGTCCACTTCGCGTTGAGGTTCCCCAGACAGCCGGCGTGCAGCTCGTTGGCGGTCGGCTCGAGCGCGATCGCGGCGTCGGCGCCGCGCAGGTACGCGTCGCGGGCGAGCAGCGGCGTCAGCGAGCTGTCGCCGAACGGCAGCTCCTCGCGCGCGAAGAAGCACAACGTCACGGCGATCGACCCGGGGCGCTGGGCAAGCTCGAGCCCCAGCTCGACCATCAGCGCGAGCGCCGGCCTTCATGTCGCTGGCGCCGGAGCCGTGGATCACGTCGCCGTCGCGGCGCCCCGGGACGTTGTCCTGGATCGGGACCGTGTCGAGGTGCCCGGCGAGCAGCAGGCGCGGCGCGGCGAGAGCGCCCGCCGGCAGCTCCGCGACGACGCAGTTGTCGCCCGCGTCGCGGACCGTGACGCCGCCAGTGGCCAGCGCATCGGTGACGTAGGCGGCGATCGCCGCCTCGTCCCGGGAGGGCGAGGGGACATCGACCAGCGCCAGTGTGCGCGCAGCGAGTCGGTCGGCGAGCGGCGCGTCGCTGCGGCGGTCCGGCACCCACCGGACTCTATCGCGAGGCGGCGGCGCCACGACCGCTGTCGGCGGTCTCGGCGTCGGTCTGCGTTCGCGTGTAGCGGCGCAGCGCGGTGAGCACCTCGGCGGCCAACCGCGAGCCCTCGCTGGCGTCGCGCGGCGCCACGAGAACACGGGCCACGACCTCGTTGCCGTCGACCGCCTCGAGCTCGATCCGCGGCGCGCCACGCACCGGCACGGTGATCGCGTCCTCGAGCATCTCCTGCACGTCTGCGAGACGGACGTCGAGCGGCAGCCGGGCCCGCAGATCGACGCCCTCGGGCTCGCGAAGCGGCGTCACGGCGACGCTCAGCACGACGCTGTTGGGGACCATGACCGCGTCGTCGCCGTTGGCGAACGTCGTGTACAGCAGCCCGAGCGAGCTGACCGTGCCCTCGATCTGCCCGGCCAGCGGCCCGCCCTGGAGCCGCACGCGTTCGCCGACGCGGAACGGCCGCGCGCTGAGCAGGACCGTGCCCGCGAACAGGTTGCCGAACGTCTGCTGCGCCGCGAGGCCGAGCACCACGGCGGTGACCGCGCCGCCGACCGCCAGGGTCCGCGGGTCCAGCCCCGCAACGTGTAGCGCGGCGAACACCGCGATCGCCATCGTCACGAAGCGCGCGATGAAGCCGACCGTCCCCGCCGCACCCGGATCGAGCCGTCGGAAGAGGGTCGGACCGAGCGCCCGGCCGAGGTCGCGGGCGAGTTGCCAGCCGACGACCAGCATCAGGGTCGCGGCGACGATCGACGCGGGCGCATCGACGCCGAACCACTGGTCCCGGTAGTGGTCGGCGACCACGAGTCCGACAAGCAGCAGCGCGAACACGACCGTGTGCCAGCGCGCCTTGCGAACGACCCGCCGCGACAGCTGGCGGGCGAGCCCGACCTCCTGCCACGAGTGACTGCGCGTCTGGAGCATGTCGCGGATCGGCGCCCGCCGAGGTGAAGCCATCCCCATCTGGACTCCCCGTCTCGCCCCGTCCGAAACGCCGTTTTCTGCTGTTCTGTGATCGACGTCACCCGGTCAGAACAGCGCCTCACCGGATCGCGCGCTCAAAATGGCCCCTTGGGCTCGGATGTTGTGCGATGGTCCTTATAAAAGTGCGCTTAGATCGCCGGCGCCGATGAACCAGCCCACGTCCCACGCGCAGGCGATCCTCGAAATCCTCCGCCGCGAACGGCGCAGGACCAGCGGCGCACGGGCCGTGCTGGCCACGCCAGCCGCACGCGGCGCCACCCGAGACGACACCGTCCTGCGGAAGAGGCGCGTTGACGGGGTCAGCGACCGCTAACCCCTCCGGCGGTTGCGTCAGCTCTGCGCAAGACCGGCCGAAGCTGCCAGCCGTTGATCCCCATGTGAATGCGCGGGTCAGAAGAGCGCCTTGCCGGAAAGCGTGCTCAGAACGGTCCGTAGCCTCAACTTGAGGTCGCTGGGGACCGCTCGGGGACGGTCGAAACAGGGTCGACTGTCGCGCGCGCGACAGTCGGGGGTCATCCTGCGCCCGCTGTCAGGTAGTCGTCGAGCAGCGCCGCGGCCTCGGCCTCGTTGCCCGGGAACAGGTGTCCATAGCGATCCAATGTCATGCTGATGCCGGAGTGCCCCATGTACGTCGACAGTGCCTTGGCGTTGACGCCCGCGGCGATCGCGAAACTCGCGTAGGTGTGGCGACAGTCGTGCAGCGTCACCCGCGTCAGCGACGCGGCAGTCCACGCCTCGTCGGCGCGCGCCTGCAGCCGGTCGGGGCGGAACGGTCCGCCGTCGGCGAGGCCAAAGCACAGCTCAACCCCGACAGGCTGCCGGAGCCGCTCACGGGCAACGAGCCGAGGGTCGGGTAGACCCTGATGCGGAAGGACTGGTCATAAGAGCGGATCGTCGCGGGCTTGAACGGATCGCCGCTACGCGCCCGCACGACACCCGCACGGGCGTCCTCGAGCCATGCCTCGCAGACCTCGCGGACCGTCGTTTTCGGCTTCGCCTCCTGGAGCGTTCCGGCGCGGAGTGCGACGATCGCGTCTCGCCGCCACCGCGTCGCCGCCGTCTTGGTGGAGAACGTCTTGCGCATGCGCCATCCGGTGCGCTGGTCGTACACGTTCGCTTGGTAGGTCGGGGAGCAAGAGCACCCCGACCCGTTGCGGATCGCGCACTGCCTGCCGTGCCGTTCCTCAAACCCCGCGGGAGCGGCCATCATGCTGCGGCCGTCGTGGTGATGAACTTCTGCACGTTGTCGCGCGCTCGCCTTGCCCGCAGTACGGGTGACGGGTCGGGCTCGTGGCCTGTGTCGACGAGGAGGGCCTCTGCGTCCTCGACCAGGTGTACGGCTTCGTCGATCTTCGCGAGACCGGCGACCATGTCCACCAGCCCGCCGTCGTCGATCATCTTCTGGAGGTCGTGCAGGACGGCGTCCTGGCGGCGTCCGATGTCGTCGACGCGTGCCTCGAGGGTCTCGAGTGTCGTGCTCATCATGTTGCCTTTCGGGTTGGGTGGGTTCCGAAGGGTCGAGGCCGCGAGACAACCGGCCGGCGCGGGTGACGTCGCCGGTTGCGTCTCGCTGCTGCGCAGGTAGCGTTTCGTGCGCATCTGAAGGCTCACTCCTTCGGGTGTCAGCTCCCCGGGCCGCTACAACGGTCGCGGGGAGCACTTGGTTGACGCTGCGCACCCTACGCCGATGTCTGGTCGGTGTCTACGCGATATCGAGGCGACGTTTTGTGTCGTCTGCGTCGCGGGTATCACGGCAACGGCGCGCACTGGGCTTGCGCGCCCCGCCTCTCGCCGCCGTTCCCACATCTGCATGGCGGCGAGGGGCCCCTACATTGAGGCAGGCGGCAACAAGCCCGGACTGTTGACGCAGGCGGCAACAAGCCCGGGACGGGGCGTAGTCCGGTCCGGGCGAGGACGTCGCCGGTGTGATCGCCACGGGGTGATCCGAAGCCCAGCGGGCAATCGAGTGTCGTGCCCGGACAATTTCCTGATACTAGGCGCGTCATTCGGGAAAGCCAATCGTGTGTCCGGACGGTTGGTAGCTCTGCTCAGTGCCGCGGCGATCGGGGGTGCGCTGACGGCGGGGGCTGCACACGCGCTGCCGGGCATCACCGTTCCTTCGGTCACTGTCTCCTCGGTTTCGGTCCCGCAGGTGACGTCGCCATCCGTTTCTACTCCGGTTGTGAGCGTGCCCGCGGTGACGACGCCGTCGGTCTCGACGCCGTCAGTCTCGACGCCGTCAGTCTCGACGCCGTCAGTCTCGACGCCGTCAGTCTCGACGTCTCACCGTGCCCAAGGTCACGACGCCGTCGGTCACCGTGCCCAAAGTAACTACGCCCGCCGGCTCCACGCCGTCGGTGACGTCGCCCAAAGTCACTACCCCCAGCATCACCTCGCCCAAGGTCACCGGGCCGAGCGTGTCTCCCGCTGGCCCCAGCGTGTCCGCGCCATCGCCGTCGGGCGGTGGATCACAGAGCAGCGGGAGCTCCAGCACTTCGGATTCGGCCGGTCGGGGATCGACGAACCGTGGCACTACGAGCAGCGGCGTGTCTTCCGCGGGCGACGGCCGCTCCTCCACCGCAACGAACTCCGTCTCGCCGAACGGCCGCCAGTCGTCACGTCGCTCGTCGCCGCACGCCGTCGCACGTCGCGCCGCCGCGCGGCGGACGGCGCGCACAATCAGTCCGGCGGCCATCCGTCGCCTGCTGCACACCCTCCGGGGATGCCTGTCGGCGCTCGGCGTCGCCGACCGGCGACTGTTGATCGCTCGCGCCAGCACCGCTCACCGCCACGCCCGGTCTCTGACCACGCTCGCCCACCAGTTGCACATGTCCCGCGGCACGGTTCGCGCGCGCTTGATGCGGGCGACGCGGCGCCTGCGCCAGCTCGGCGCGTCGCGCGGGTGCGCGGGCTCGAGCTCGGGAGCGACCGGGGCGGGCGCTGCCGCCACGGGCCCCGCGGCGGGCGCCGGCAGCGCAGGGCTGCTCGCCGATCTTAAGCGTTCAACCTCATTGCTGACCAAGGCGAGCGAAGGCCGACTGTTGACCGCGGGCTCGAATGTCGACAATGCCACCGGCAATACCGAGCACTCGCCGATGTCGCGCCTGCTCCACGCGGCTAAGGGTGGCGCGAACGATCCGCTACTGCTGCTGCTCCTCATGTTCTTCGGGGCATGGGGGGTCCTGGCCGGAGTCGCCGCGCTCGTCTCGCGTCGGCAGCGCACGAACAAGACGACTGGGTCCCTCTAGCCGTCACGGCGCCTGCAAAGTTCGGGCCCGGATGTTGACCAGCCGGCCGGTTTCCAACACCAGCGCCGCGCCGACGCGGCCGTGATGACGGCACACCTCCGACGTTGGGGCTCGCCGCCAGGGACCCCGCCCAATGACCAGGACGTAACCCGCCGGACATCGCTCCGCGAAATGGTCATCTGGCTGGTGCGTCCCTGCCTTTAAGTCGGGAATCCAGAGTGCGACATGAAGAGCACAAAAACCCACGCGCAGGCGGTCCTCGAGATCATCGAACGTGCGCGCCGCACCACTGCCCGCATGGCGCCGGCTTCGAGCGCCGGCAAGCGAACGGACCGCACGTCCAACGCGGCTCATCGCCAGAAGCGCGATCGGTCCACTGCGAACGGAACGCCTGGGTAACACTGCGTAAGGAAACCCCTGCAGCGGGCGTATTCGGTGGCACAAGTTCCCCTGAGGTGGCCGAACAATCCGCGCCGCCTTCTCCGTGCAAGGCTCGCCCCGTGCGTCAACTGTCATCCGTGCGGGGCGAGCCACCGATCCAAGTCGCGCGGCGCATGGGCGCCAAACGTCTCGGGTAACACGCCGCCACGACAAACTCAGCCCTCGGCCCGCTAGCGTCCAAACGACCAGCGCTCGCCGAAGGCGTCTGGCGCCATCGCGTCAAATACCGCCGTTACCAGTCGCCCCGGACTCTTCCTCTCGGGGCGACTCGTCGCCATAGGACAACACCGGGCTCTGGCCGCGCCGCAGCGCCCGAATCCCTACGGCAACGCGAACGGTGAAGCCGCTGACCGACGACTTCGAGGTGTCGCTTGGTAAGGGCATCAGATGCTTCGGCTTGAGTGGCTTCATCGACCATCGGTCACGCTCCTATTGGCCGCCGCGGCAGGTCGCGGTAGACCTTCGCGGCGTCGTAGATCTCGTCAGAGGGAACCGTCTGGCCGAACCGGGCGCGTATCGCCTGCCCGTCCTTGGACATGCGGTCAAGCACGCCGCCGGCGCCAATGAAGTCGCGCCGCTTGAGCAGCCGTTGGATCTGGCGGTAGTCAGTCGCGAAACGGTTGTTCTGACGGGCGACGGCGTACACCCACGACCTGGCTCGGCTAGAGAGGTGGCTCGCATGCGTCGTCATAGTCGATGAGCACATCGGGCGGGACGCATTGGGGGGTCATGGCGCGGTTGCTCCAAAGCTTCGTCAGCTAGATCCACTCGCGCAGCTTTGCGATGGTGAGCGTGGCGATGGCGATCGCTGCGACGAGGGCGATGACGACGTAGAAGGGCCACCCCGCCTCGAAGAGCCCCACCTTGAAGTTCATGCCCATCAGTGCGGCGATCAGGGCGCCGGGCAGCAGAAGGACTGAGGTCAGCGTCAGCACCTTCATGATGTCGTTCGTGCGATGGCCCGTCCTTGCGATCAGCACGTCGAACGAGCCGACGGTGTTTTCGCGGGCGTCTCGTGCTTCCTGCAGGGTGGCATCGAAGCGTCGCAGGAGCGACGCGAAGCGCTCTCCGGAGGCATCGTTGCCCAGTGCCTCCAGTTCGGGATGGGTGAGCGCCGTCAGCGCTGAACGGTGCGCGGCAAGTGCCCGGCGCAGAACACCGACTTCGCGTCGGGTCGCGACCAGCCGCTCAACATCTTCTTCGGGCTTGCATTCGCCACGCATCGATTGCACGTCGAACTCCTCGAGGCGCTCCTCTACCCGCTCGAACGCCTGCGAGTATGCCCCGAGTGCCCATTCCAGCAGCGTCGCAAGGAATGCGGGGCCGTCGAGCACGCCCGTGTCGCCCGAACCCGACACCCGGTTCGAGAACTCGTCCAGGACCGGTATGCGCCGATCGTGCGCTGTGATCACCCAGTTCTTGCCGACGACACATTCGAGCACGATCAGGTCCTCGTGTTGCTTTTCGCTGGGCGAGTAGGTCGTCATGTGCATGTAGCGGCCAAAGTCGTGAAAGTCAGCTCGGTCCGACGGGCACGCCAGCCGTTCGCACGTCCGGTCGTCGAGCTGGAACACGCTTGCGACCTTCGCGGCACTCTCGCCGCTGGCCCGGTCGACGTCCACCCACAGCAGCTTTGACCCGTTCAACCGGTCAGGCCTGTTGGGCAGATCATCAAGATGCTCGACCTGCGCGCGGTCGAACAGGATCGCTTTCACTGTCGGCTCACCGCCTGCTCCTACCCTCCCGACCTGAGCGTCAACCCTCCGCGATCCGCGGGGACCTCGCCTGAAAACCGCTGGGGTTGCGCGGTGATTGTGCATGTTGGTGACCGAGGTCGTCCAGCACGAGGCGGCACGTAGGCGACGTCCTCGGGTCGCCCGCCGGGCATCTCCGGAACATCAGGGTCACCGAAGCCGAACAGGCTGTGCAGGTCGTAGTCAGCGCCGACCTGCGTGGGCCGGGGGCTCCAGCAGGAGGCGACGTCGTTCGCTGTAGCGCATCATCGACCGACCCTATCGTCACCGGCGAACCCGTGTCGCTCGTCTGACACGCGACGCGACTAGCGCTAGGACTGTCGCGCCGACTGTCGCGCGGGCCATCGATTTTGGCTTATTAGAGCCAAAATATCCCGCTACGGTCAGAAGAGCGCCTCCTGTCTGGCCGGCCGTGGCCCGCGTGCCGACGCGCCGTCCGCCGGCCGCGGGATCATTCGCTCGCCGGCCGGCCGCAGGCGGATCGGGGGCTCGACGCCCGGGCGCCGCAGGAGCGCCGACAGGCGCGAGCGCTCGGACGGCGTGGCGTAGGCCGAGCGCGCGTAGAGCTCCTCGTAGCGGTCGACGAGGTCGGGCCGATAGCCGCGCAGCCAGTCCATGAACACGCCGCGGACCGCTCCGCGCAGGTGCAGGGCGATGCCGCCGACCCCCGTCGCGCCCGCCTCGCCGGCCAATTCGAGGATCCGCGCGACCTGCCGCGGATCGTCGTTGATGCCGGGCATCAGCGGGGCGACGAGGACGCCGGTCGGGATACCGGCCCGGTTGAGCTCGGCGACCGCCTCGATCCGCTTGCGCGGATGGGGAGTGTGGGGCTCGCTCGCGCGCCAGGCGCGCTCGTCCAGCGTCGGGACGGAGAGGTTGGCCTGGATCTCGGTGACGGCGGCGATCTCGCGCAGCAGATCGAGGTCGCGCAGCAGCAGCGGCGACTTGGTCAGTACCGAGCACGGGTTGCGTGCGTCGCGCAGCGCTTCCCAGATCCCCGGCATCAGTCGGTAGCGCGACTCGACCCACTGATACGGGTCGGTGTTCGTGCCCATCGCAATGTGCTCGCCGCTCCACGACGGCCGCGCGAGCTCAACGCGCAGCACCTCGGGCACGTTGACCTTGACGACGATCTCGCGCTCGAAGTCCCGCCCCGCATCGAGCCCCAGGTATTCATGAGTCGGCCGCGCGAAGCAGTACACGCATGCATGGGTGCAGCCGCGGTACGGGTTGACCGTGAAGCGGAACGGCATCCGCGACTGCTCGGGAACCCGGTTGAGCGCCGATTTGGCTCGCACCTCGTAGAAGCGCACGTTGAGCGCCTCCGGCGCGTCGAAGCGGCGCACGACCGCGGGCTCGCGGTACCCGGGCAGCCGGGCGGCCTCGTCGGCCTCTGTCGTCAGGTTGTCCCATCGCACGAACGTATGTTCGCATACGGGGCGGATGGACGGGCGGATGGACTCAGTAGTTGACCTTGAGCGTCTTGACGATGAGCTTCTGCGTGCCGGTCTCGTCCTCGAGGCAGACGTCGTCGGTCTCCACATCGTTGTCGTCGGTCGAGCAGTCGATCGAACCCCGCTTGTCGTCTTCGGAGTGCGTCCCCGAGTGCACGATGTCGCTGACCGGGAAGTCGACGCCGGGCGGCGTGAAATCGAGGAGGAACGGGTTGGCGCCGGCGTCCGGGTCCGTCCACGTCGTGATGTTCTCGCTCGCCAGCGAGCTGCCGTCGGTCATCAGGCAGTGGTCGGGCTTGTACTCGGGCGTGCCGAACGGCTGGACGACCGCGCGGAACCGGTCGGTCGTCGCGGTCACGAACGTCGTGTCGGCAATCACGCTCGCGAGGTGGCGCGGGTCGACGATCGTGCCGCTGCAGCCATACGTCGCGGCCTGGGCACCGTCGCTGCAGTCGCCGGTCAGCGTGTCGGACTGCAGCTTGCCGCGCGCGGTCCACGTCGTGCTCGAGTTGCCGTTCGCGCGAGCCGTCTGCAAGTCATTGGTCCGCAGGCTGAGGTGCATCTTCTTGAACTGAAGCGTGAAGTTCAGGTGCGCCGTGTAGTGGTCCTCGTTGGGGCCGTAGATGGCGTTGCCGGCGCTATCGGTGCAGTAGCTGGCCGTCTTGTCGGACTCGTCGCGCGCCAGATCGAACCGCCCCGTGACCGTCATGTCGAAGTCGACCGACCTCGGAACGCGCGGCTTCTTCTTCTTGTGGGCCGGGGCCGGCTTATGGGGCTGCGCGTGCGGACTCGCGGCGCCGGTCGACGAGAGGACCGCCGCGCCGGTCGCCAGGACGGCGAGCGTCGCGCCGCAGCGCCTGAGCCGGGTCCGCCACGACGCGCCCATGGCGCCGATGATCGTGGGCGTGCCGTTAGCGCCGCGTTAGGGGCGACGAGCCGACGATCGTGAACCGTACCGAGGCGGAGCGCGACTTCGTGCCGAGCGTGTTCCTCGCCGTCACCGTCGCGACGTACCTCCCGCGCGTGAGCGCCTTGCTGCCGATGCGGCCGCTGAACGCGAGCGAGACCCGGCCGGCCAGGACCGCGCTCCGCGTGATGGTCCCGGACGGCGTCATGACCGTGCACGGGCGCCCGCGCCGCGCGCCGGCGATGCAGCGGCCGTGGGATCTGCGGCCGTTGACGATCTGGGCAATGGCGATCGTCACCGTCGACGTCGTCGTGAGGTTGAAGCGGATCGTCGTGCCGGTCGCGGTCGTGCGCTTGCCGCGGCCCTTGGAACCGCTACGGCGGTCGCTGGGGCGTGAGACCTTGCGCTGCGTATTGGCCGAGACGGCGGTTGGCCGCGGACCGACCGCGAACGACGACGGCGAGAACGCCAGCCCGCTGATGATCGGCGGGGTGTGGTGCGACGCGCCGGGCGACTGCGGCGCGAGCGGCTCGGCGACGACCTGGATCGAGGTGATGCCGGTCGCGCTCAGACCGGTCGGGTCGGTGACGGTCAGCGCGGCCTGGTGCAGGCCGGGCGTGGCGAAGGCGTGCGTCACGACCGGGCCGACGGCCGTGCCGCCATCGTCGAACGACCACGCATAGCTGAGGCGATCGCCGTCGTCGGGATCGCTCGATGCAGAGCCGTCGAAGGGCGCCGCGGCGTGCGTCACGATGTTGCGGCCAGGTGCCGAGGGCTGCGCCTCGGGTGCGCGGTGGCCGTATTCGAACGCGCCGATGTCGCGCGTCCCCGTGCCGTCGCCATCGCCGTCGATCGGCGGCTGGAGACCCGCGATGTCGACGGTCGTCAAGCACAGCGCATCGCACGGTCCGCCCGCGTCGACGACTGGGGAATGCGCGAACACGTGGTAGTTGCCGTGGTCGGAGTCGACGAACTTCGGGTCGGCGTCGAGGTTGTGGTCGAGCGTCACCGTGCCGGGGATCGAGCCGGCGCCGGCGCTGCCGATGTGCAGGTCGTCGTAGAGCGCCGTCAGGTTGGCGTTTGAGCCCGGCGTCGCGGCGCGCGCGATCGCGCTGTCGAAGTCGCGGATGATCGTGTCCTGGAGCGTCAGCGAGGCGTCCTCGCTGGCGCTGGCGACGATCGATGCGCCGACGCCCCGCTGGTCGGCCGAGACGATCGTCGCACCATCGACGTCGAGCGTGCCGTTGGCGACCGACAGGCCCTTGGGCGACGGGCCATGCATGACGATCAGCGCCTCGTCGACGGTGATCGTGCCGGTGGCCGGCACGGCGATCGCGTTCTGTGCGGAGGAGATCGTCACGTCGCGGGCCGCAAGGCTCGGGTGCCCGACGTCGGCCGTTGTCAGCCCAATCGGACCGGTGAGGTGCGCGCTGAGCACGGTGCCGGTCGCACCCGAGCCCTGGCTGATGTCAGCGTGGCTCGAATCGGGCATCGTGACGGTGCCACTGGCGAACGTCGCGCCACCGTTGAGCTGAACGCCGTCGGTCGCTCCGAGGGTGCCGGCGCCGGTGACGGTGACAGCACGAGCGGAGATCGCGTCGCCGCCGAGGATCAAACCGGCGGTCATCGGGGTCTGCACGGAGACGGCGAGGTCACCGACCGACGAGCCGCTGACGCCGACGCGGAGGACGAACCCGGCGCCGGCGCTGGCATCGAGGATCGTGTTGCCCTGCCCGGCGCCGTGGATCGTGACCGCCGGCGCACCGCCCGTGGAGTAGTCGAACCCCTGGCCGGCGGCGTCGAACGTGCCCGCGCCTAGCTCGACGGTGTTCGGGCCGGGCAGGTCGGTCGCCGCGGCATCGAGTGCCGACTGGACGCTGCCCTTCTGGACCTGGCCAGCAGGGCAGCCTCCGGCCTTGACCACGCAGTACGTCGTCGCCTGCGCCGCGGCGGGCATGGTGAGCGCAGCGACGGTCGCTGCGACGGCCAGCCGTGCTGGCAACACAAAACTGCGGGGCATGCGACAAGTAGTCGGCACGAGCGGCCCCGGGACCTTGAGCGGCCTAGATCAACGGTCCACCCGCTCGAGCGCGGCTTGAGGGGATGCACCGGAAATTTGCCGTGCAGGCTAAGCGAATGTTGCCGCGCGGGCGACAAGCGAGAGTTCGCCCGACAGCGTCTGGCTGGTCGCCGCGTTGATCGTGACGGGCACGATCTCCCCCGGCCCGGCGAGGCCGGAGAAGTTGACGACCTTGTTGTGCGAGCAGCGCCCGCGCAGGCGGTCGGGATCGTGGCGCGACGGGCCCTCGACGAGGACGTCCAGCGTGCGGCCGACGAACCGTTGGGCGCGCTCGTTGGCGCGCGTCTGGACCAGTTCGACGAGCCGCTCGATGCGCTCGATCTTGACCGGGTGCGGGACGACGCCGTCGGTGATCCGCTCGGCCTCGGTGCCGCGGCGGGGCGAGAAGACGAACGTGAACGCGCCGTCGAAGCCGACCTCGTCGACGACCTCGAGCGTCTCGTCGAAGTCGTCCTCGGTCTCCCCCGGGAACCCGACGATGATGTCGGTCGTCAGCGCGCAGTCGGGGACGTGCTCGCGGATCAGGGCGACGCGGTCGAGGTAGCGCTCGCGGTTGTAGGTGCGGCGCATCGCCTTGCAGGACGGTCGAGGAGCCGGACTGCAGCGGGAGATGGATGTGCTCGGCAGACGCTGTCGAGTTCGGCGTGGGCGCGGATCACGTCCTCACGCATGTCCTTGGGGTGCGGCGAGGTGTAGCGGATGCGATCGATGCCGTCGACCGCGTCGATCGCGTACAGGAGCTCGGCGAACGTGTGCGGGCCGGGTTCACGGAGGTCGCGACCGTAGGAGTTGACGTTCTGGCCCAGGAGCGTGATCTCGCGGACGCCGTCGTGGGCGAGCTGCTGGGCCTCGGCAACGAGCTCATGCAGCGGCCGGCTGACCTCGCGGCCGCGGGTCGACGGCACGATGCAGTACGAGCACTTGCAGTTGCAGCCGACGCTGATCTGCATCCACGCCTGGAACTCGCGCGTGCGCTTCATCGGCAAATGCCCGGTGAAGCCCTCGAACTCGAAGTAGCCCTGCGCGCCGATGCTGTCGGAGGTCAGGAACTCGGCCAGCTTGTGGACCTGGCCGGGGCCGAAGGCGACGTCGACGAACGGGAAGCGCCGGAACACCTCGTCCTTGACCGACTGGGCCCAGCAGCCGCCGACCCCGACGATCACGTTCGGGTCGTGGGCCTTGCGGCGCTTGGCGGCGCCGAGGCGGGCGACGAAGCGGCTGTCGGCCGACTCGCGGATCGAGCACGTGTTGAACAGGATCACGTCGGCCCGCTCGGGGTCCTGCGTCTCGCCGTAGCCGAGGCTGTCGAGCATCCCCTTCATCCGCTCCGAGTCGTGCTCGTTCATCTGGCAGCCGAAGGTGGTGAGGTGGTAGGCGGGCATTCGCTTGGGTGCAGGGTACTTCGTGCTCGCAGCGTGCTGGTACGCCGGTGCTCAGGCGCGCTGGGACGCCGGATGACTCGGAGTAGGGCGGCCGCAACGTGCGACGCGACCTTGCCAGCAGGATCAGGCGTCCGAGAACGTGCGGACGACGTCGTAGGCGAGGTCGAGGTCGTAGCCGCGGCGGACGAGGAGGCCGAGGGCGCGTTCGCGTTCGCGGTCGTCGCGAGGGGCGACGCGGAAGCGGCGGCGCAGGACGTCGAGGGCGGCCTGACGTTCGCTGTCGGTGCCGCCGAAGGAGGTCAATGCCGCTTGGATCGCGTCCGGTGCGACGCCAAGTGCCGCGAGACGGCGCTCGATTCGCTCCGCCCCCCAGCCGTCGAGGTCGCGGCGGTCCTGGGCGAAGCGCAGTGCGTAGCGCGCATCGTCGAGGGCGTGGTCGGCATGGAGCTCGGTGATCGCCTCGTCGATCGTCGAGGGCTCGACGCGCTTGGCCGCGAGGTGGCGGCGGACCTCGTCAACCGTGCGGTCACGGCGGTTGAGGTATCGCAGCGCGAGGTCGAGCGCGTGCTGGAGGCGCGCCGCCGGGTCGACGGCGCGCGTGGTCAGGCCGAGATCGACCAATGGGTCAGGCGACCGCTTCGACAACGGCCGACAGGTCCTCGACCGCCGCCCCGTCCTCGTCGTCGTGCTCGATCGGGGCCACCAAGTCGCGGTCGACGCCGATGATCTCGTAGATCTTGTTCTCGATCTCCTTCGCGATCTCCGGGTGCTCGGTGAGGAACGCCTTGGCCGCGTTGCGCCCCTGGCCGAGGCGCTCGTCGCCGTAGGAGAAGAACGAACCCGACTTCTTGACGACGTCGTGCTCGATGCCCGAGGTCGATCAGGCAGCCCTCGGTCGAGATGCCGCTGGCCGAACTCGATGTCGAACTCGGCCTGGCGGAACGGCGCCGCGACCTTGTTCTTGACGACCTTGACGCGAACGCGGTTGCCGACCGCCTCGGTGCCGTCCTTGAGCGTCTCGATGCGGCGGATGTCGAGGCGCTGCGACGAGTAGAACTTCAGCGCGCGGCCGCCCGGCTGGGTCTCCGGCGAGCCGAACATCACGCCGATCTTCTCGCGGATCTGGTTGGTGAACACGCACAACGTCTGCGTGCGGTTCAGCGTGCCGGCGAGCTTGCGCATCGCCTGCGACATCATCCGCGCCTGGAGGCCGACCGATGTGTCCCCCATCTGTCCCTCGAGCTCGGAGCGCGGGGTCAGCGCGGCGACCGAGTCGACGGCGACGACGTCGACGGCGCCGGAGCGCACGAGCATGTCGGCGACCTCGAGCGCCTGCTCGCCGTAGTCGGGCTGCGACACGAGCAGCTCGTCGATGTCGACGCCGATCTCGCGCGCGTACAGCGGGTCCATGGCGTGCTCGGCGTCGATGAACGCGCAGACGCCGCCGAGCTTCTGGGCCTCGGCGAGGATGTGGTAGACGAGCGTCGTCTTGCCCGAGGACTCCGGGCCGAAGATCTCGATGACGCGGCCGCGCGGGACGCCGCCGATGCCGAGCGCCAGGTCGAGCGACAGGGCGCCGGTCGGGATCGCGTTGACGCGCACCTGGGCGCCGGGGTCGCCCATGCGCATGACGGTGCCCTTGCCGAACTCGCGCTCGATCTGGGTCAGCGCGCCCTGGAGCGCGGCATCGCGGGCCTTGGTGGCCTTCTCCTGTTCGTTCACTGCCATGGGATGAAGCCTTTCGACGTCTGGGAGGATCCGGAATCTACGGTCGGGGTCGGACGGAACGGTGGGAACGCATGTTCGGTCGCAGACGACGGCGAAACAAGGCGCGATCGCGACAATTCACACCGCGACCACGCACGACTTGCGCACCGGACCCCGGCGTCGCTCGCGCTACTCGCTGGGCAGCTCGACCCGCGCCAGCGCCTCGTAGCGCGCCCCGCCCGGCCCGAGCTGGGACCGGTAGAGGGTCAGCGACGGACAGTCAAACGGCTCGAGCTCGGGCAGCGGCGGTAGCCCGCGGCGCAAGGGACGCGCCCCGCGCCGCACGCGCGCGACCGTCACGTGGGGCAGGAACTCGCGCTCCTCGGGGATGTAGCCCGCACCGTCGGCCAGCGCGCGCGAGACCGAGGCCTGAAGCGCGTGCAGCTCGCCGCGCGGGTCGTCCAGCCCCACGGTCAGCACGTGGGGGCGGCGCGGCGCCAGCCACAGGACGCGGCCGACCCCCAGCCCGCGGGCCGCGGTGGCGCATGACGTCACGATCTCCCCCAGGCGTTGCGCGTCGCCGGCCTCGCGCCAGCCCAGAAAGCACAACGTCACGTGCAGCGCCTGGGGCCCGACGAGCCGCAGTGCGCGGTCGTCGCCGACCGCCTCATGGGCCCATGTGACGAGCGCTTCGCGCACCTCGACGGGCAGGTCGGCGGCGGCGAATAGACGCGCGTTCACGGCGTCAACCGGCACGCCGTCGGCGCGCGGCCCGCAGCACGCGCGCGACGAGATGCAACGCGACGGTCGTCGAGCGGTCGCGCACGTCGGCGCGCCCGCCCGGCAGCCGCGTGCGGCGCACCAGCGACGCGCCGTCCGACGCGGTCACAGCGAAGCACACCGTCCCGACCGGCTTTTCCTCCGTCCCGCCGTCCGGCCCGGCGATCCCGGTCACGCCGACGCCGATGTCGGCGCCCAGCAACGCCGCGCGCACCGTCGGCGAGCGCGATCGCGACCTCCTCCGAGACCGCGCCATGCGCATCGATCAACGCCGGATCGACCCCGACCACCGCCAGACTTCACCTCGTTGGAGTACGCCGTGACCCCGCCGACCATGTAGTCCGACGATCCGGCGAGCTCGGTCAGCCGTCCGGCCAGGAGGCCCCCGGTGCACGACTCGGCGACCCCGATCCTCCACCCGAGCCGGCGCAGCATCGCCGCCACCTGCTGGTCGATCGTCGAGCCGTCGTCGGAGAACAGCAGCGCCCCGTGGCGCTCGCGGACCAGCGCGTCGAACGCCTCGTAGATCGCCGCCGAATCGGGCTCGTAGCGGGTCACGATCTCGAGCTCGCCCCGCCGCAGGCACGTTGTGATCTCGAGCCGGTCGATGTCGATCCCTGACTCGCGCGCGTCGCGCATCGTGCCGGCGATCTCTGACTCCGGCAGCCCGAAGATCCGCAGCATCCTCTGCTCGTAGGTCGTGGCGCCCGCGACGGCCGCCGCAAACGCGTCGGTCTTCGACGCCTCTCCCCACAGCGGCTGAAGCTCGCGCGGCGGCCCCGGCAGCACGACGACGGTCGGCCCGTCACGACCGTCCGGCGGGCGGGACGACGAGCCCCGGCGCGGTCCCGACCGGGTCGAGCACGGTGGCGCCGTTCGGGATCACGGCCTGCTTGCGGTTGGCCGCCCGCACGGCGTCCATGTCGAGGTTCGGCCAGCGGACCATCAGCCGCCGCAGGATGTCGGCGATCCGCTCCTCCAGCGCCTCGTCGAGCACCATCTCCCGGCCCTGGAACTCCCCGACGATCTGCGCCGTCAGGTCGTCCTCGGTCGGCCCCAGGCCACCGCTGGTGATGATCAGATCGACGCCCTCGCCGGCCAGCCACCCCAGCGCCGGCGTGCATGTCGGACGGGCGGTCGCCGACGATCACGATCTGCGCCAGCTCGACGCCGATCTCGAGCAGGCGGTCGGACAGCCACGGGCCATTGCGGTCGGTGACCCGACCGGTGAGAACCTCGGTGCCGGTGATGAGGATGCCCGCGCGTGCGCTCATGTGCAGGTTGGCCGTTGCGCCCCGGTCAGCGTACGGCGTCCGGCCTTCGTGACGACGTAGGCGATCGCCGCCCGGCTGGTTGGGCACCGCGCGCGACGCGCCGTCGATGCGCATCGAAACGTTGCCGTTGGAGAACGTCACCCTGAACTCGCGACGAGCGGTATTCGGGCTGCGCCGTGCCCGGCTTCAGGGTCTTGCCGGCGACCAGCGTGCGCCCGCCGGCCGCGACCAGGCACACCTTACCGACGCCGACGGCACGAGCTGGAGGCGCACGGTGGCGGCGCCGGCCGCGGTCGTCGACGTCGTGGTCGTCGTCGGTGGCGTCGTGCGCGGTGGCCGCCGGCGACGACGGAGATGACCCGCCCCCGCCGCCGACATTCGGCGACGACCAGGACCACCGCCAGCACGGCCAGGATCCCGCCCCAGATCAGGTACGCGCGCGGGATCCCGCCCGGTCCGCGCGCGCGCCGGTCGCGCCGGTCGCGCGCCGCGGCCGCGCCGCGCGGCGTGATCGGCTGAAGATCGACCTCCGACAGCCGCTCGTGGCGCAGCTTGTACTCCTCGACCAGCGCCCGCGAGTCGAGCCCGAGCGCGTCGGCGTACGTGCGCAGGAAGCTCTTGACGAACGTGGGGCCGGGCAGGAGGTCCCATTCCTCGTTCTCGAGCGCGCGCAGGTACTTGGCGCGGATCTTGGTCTCGGCCTCGACTTCCGAGATGTCGATCCTGGCGCGCATTCGCGCCTCGCGCAGGGTCGGGCCGATCTCGGGCATGTCCAGCGCACGTTATCCGGGTCAGAGCAACCGGACGAGCACCCGCGCTTGCAGGCGACTTCAGTCCGCTTCCGGGTCGATCGCGTCGATGACGCCGGTATCCGGAGTGAGGATGAGCGCCGGCTGCGGCGCCCGCTCCTCGAGCGCGGCGAGCACGCGCGGCAGGTCGGCCTCGGAGACGAGCACCTGGCGCGGCTTGGAGCCCTCGTAGCCGGAGATGATCCCGCGGCGCTCGAGCATGTCGATCAGACGCCCCGCGCGCGTGTAGCCGAGGCGCAGGCGCCGCTGGAGCATCGACGTCGAGGCGGTGCCCATCTCGACGACGAGCTGGATCGCGTCGCCGAGCATCGTGTCCTCGTCGGGATCGAAGCCGTCGTCCTCGCCGGAGCCCTCCTCGACGGCCGCCTCGACCTCCTCGAGCAGGTCCTCGCGCACCTCGGGCTCGCCCTGCTGCGCCCACCACGCCGTCAGCGCGGCGATCTGCGGCTCGTCGATGTAGGCGCCCTGGATGCGCTGGAGCTTGGATGACCCGACCGGCGAGAACAGCAGGTCGCCCTGGCCGAGCAGTGACTCGGCGCCGTTCTGGTCGAGGATCACGCGCGAGTCGATCTGCGACGAGACGGCGAACGCGATCCGCGACGGGACGTTGGCCTTGATCATCCCGGTGATGACGTCGACCCGTGGGCTCTGCGTGGCCAGCACGAGGTGGATGCCGACGGCGCGGGCCTTCTGCGCCAGGCGGATGATCGCGTCCTCGACGTCGGCCGGGGCGACCATCATCAGGTCGGCGAGCTCGTCGATCACGCACAGGATGTAGGGCAGCGGCTCGTCGCCGGCCTTGATGCGCTCCTTGTTGAGCTCGATCAGCGAGCGCGTGCGCTTCATCGACATCACGCCGTAGCGCCACTCCATCTCGCGCACGAGGTTTGACAGCGCGTTGGCCGCCTGGCGCGGGCTCGTGATGACCGGCGTCAGCAGGTGCGGGATCGCCTCGTAGTGGTTGAGCTCGACCTGCTTGGGATCGATCAGAACCATGCGCACGTCCTTGGGTGTCGCGCGCAGCAGGATCGAGCTGAGCATCGCGTTGATCGCCCCCGACTTGCCCGCGCCCGTCGTGCCCGCGACGAGCAGGTGCGGCATCTTGGCCAGGTCGGCGCCGATCGCCTTGCCCGAGACGTCCTTGCCCAGCCACACGGTCAGCGGCGACCAGTCCTTGGGCGGCTCCTGGTAGACGTCGCCGAGGCGCACGATCTTGCGGTTGCGGTTGGGGACCTCGACGCCGACCGCGGTCTTGCCGGGGATCGGGGCGAGGATCCGGATGTCGGTCGCGGCGAGCGCGTAGGCGAGGTCGTCCTTGAGCTGCGCGACCTTCGACATCTTGATCCCCGGTGCCAGGCGCAGCTCGTAGCGGGTGATGTGCGGGCCGGCGACGGTCGCGACGACCTTGGCGTCGACGTTGAAGTGGCTGAGCGCCTCCAGCAGCGCGGCGGCGGTCTTGCCCTGGCCGGCGGTGTCGGGGCGTGCCTGCTCCTCGGTCGAGCGCTTGAGGACCGTCGGCTGCGGAAGCTCCCAGTTGACGTCGGCGGGCTGGTCGGGGCCGTCGAGCGGTTCGGTCGGAGCGTCGGTGATCGCGACGCCGGCCGGTTCGGGATCGTCGGTGGGCTTGGCCCGGGGCTCCGGCTCCGGGTCGGGCTGCGGGTCGGGCTCAAGCGCCTGCGGAGCGTCGACCGGCGCGTCGTCGTCCTGCTCGTCGACGTCGCCGAACAGGTCGGGGAAGCGTCTGGGACCCGACCAGAACCCGTCCTGCGCGGGCGCCTCGACATGCGTGGCGCGGACGATCAGCTCGGCGTCCTCGTCCTCGGGCGGCAGGTAGGCGTCGGGCATCTCGGCCTGGACGGCGACCGTCGAGCGCTTGCGCGCGCCGCCGCGGACTGCGACCTCGGTCGACGTGCGCCGCATCGCGCGGGTCGTGTCGGCGACGCTCGCCCCGGTGGCACGCAGCACTCCGGCGATTGTCGCGCCGGTGATGAGCAGCAGCCCCGCGAGGAACAGGAAGATCGCCAGCACGTGGGTGCCGATCGAGCCGACGAGGCTCTGGCCGCCGTAGCGCAGCGACTCGCCGACGATCCCGCCGCGCGCCTCGAAGATGTGCGGCTGCCAGTAGCGATGGGCCGGCGACGCCCCCGCTCCGAGCCCGAACGTCCCGACGGCGAGCATCAGCGCCACCGCCGCCAGCAGGCACAGCGCGCCCGAGCGCAGCGGCCGTCGGCCCGGCAGCACCGGGCGCAGCACGAGGATCGCCCCGATCGCGACGAGCACCAGAGGCGCCGCGTAGGCGACCTCGCCACCCACGTAACGCAGCGCAGTGACCGCCCCCGAGCCGACACGGCCCGCCGCATGATGGCTGTAGAGCGGGAACGCGACCAGCACGCCGACCGCAACGAAGCCGAGGCCGATCAGGTCGAGGTGGCGCTGGGTGAGCACCGGCACCGCGGCGCGCCAGCCGCCGGCGCGGCGCGCGCGGGCGCGCGTGCGGGGAGCGGCCTTGGACGCAGGCTTGCGTGTCTGCTTGGCCTTCGACGACGTGGTCCTACGGGCAGGGGATCGACTGGGCGGCATGCGCACCGTGGCATTTCGACAGCACCGCCGCGCTCCCTTCCTTGCACTCTCGTCGATCGTTGGCCCTACCATCGGGTCCTATGAACGATCGACCGGCCCGTGTCCTCGTGGTCGAGGACGACGACGACATCGCCCAGGCGGTCCAACGCTCGCTGCGCGTCGAGGGCTACGACGTGCGGATCGCGGCCGACGGCGAGGCGGCGATCCGGATGGCCGGCGAATACGTCCCCGATCTCGTCGTGCTCGACCTCGGCCTGCCGAAGATCGACGGCATCGACGTCGCCCGCCAGCTGCGTGAGACCGACGACACGCCGATCCTGATGCTGACCGCCCGCGACTCGCTCGAGGCGCGCGTCGAAGGGCTCGATTCGGGCGCCGACGACTACCTGGTCAAGCCGTTCGAACGCCAGGAGCTGCTGGCGCGGCTGCGCGCGTTGCTGCGCCGCCGACCGCCGAAGGGGTCGGCGTCGGTCGTGGTCGGCGACCTCATCCTCAACCCCGACACCCACGAGGTCCGGCGCGAGGATCGCCTCGTCGAGCTGACCCAGCGCGAGTTCGAGCTGCTCGAGTACCTGATGCGCAACGAGCGGATCGTCATCCCCCGCCAGCGGCTGCTCGAAGAGGTGTGGGGCTACGACCCGTTCGCATCGACGAACACGATCGAGGTGTTCGTCTCCAACCTCAGGCGCAAGCTCGAGGCGGGCGGCGAGACGCGCCTGCTGCACACGATCCGCGGCGCGGGGTACGTATTGCGTGCTTGAGCGCGTCCCGATCCGCTGGCGCCTGGCCGGCACGTCCGCGCTGCTGACGCTGGTCATCCTGTGCGTGTTCGCGCTGGTCATCGGGACGCTGACCGCCTCGCGGATCCGCTCGGACTTCAACCACGAGACGCAGCTGTCGGCGTCGAAGCTGCGCGACCGGGTTCGCTCGCGGCTGAACGTCACGCCGGACAATCACCCGTACCTGCCGAAGTCGGCGGTCAAGGAGTTCCAGGACATCGGTGACGGCCTGATCAGGATCGCCTACGCGCGCCGGCCCGACCTCTTCATCAACCAGTCGCCGACGTGGCCCGACGTCGGCACGTCGATCGACACGCACACCAAGAACGGCTACCTCGTCGTCAGCAAGCGCACGCGGGCGCCCGGTGCGCGGCGCAAGGCGCACCACGGCAAGCCGCAGCCGCCGCTGCCGGGCGTCCCGATCATCGTCCAGTACGCGCGCCGGATCTCCGACGTCGAGGCGACGGTCAGCCGCGTGCGGCTGTTCCTCATTTTTGGCGTGTTCGGCGGCGCCGGCCTCGCGCTCGCCGCCGGCCTGCTCGTCGCGCGGCGCGCGATGAAGCCGATCGACGAGCTGACCGGCATCGCCCGCGAGATCTCGCAGACGCGCGACCCGACGCAGCGGATGCCGGTCTCCTCGACCGAGGACGAGGTCGCAGTGTTGGCCCGGACACTCGACGAGATGCTCGAGGCGCTGGCCCAGTCGCGCGCCGAAACCGAGGCGATGCTCAACCGCCAGCAGCAGTTCGTCGCCGACGCCTCGCACGAGCTGCGCACGCCGCTGACGAGCGTGATGGCGAACCTCGATCTGCTGGCCGACGTGCTCGAGGGCGACCAGGGCGACGCGGCCCGGTCGGCGCTGCGATCGTCCAAGCGCATGCGCCGGCTCGTCGTCGACCTGCTGCTGCTCGCCCGCGCCGACGCCCGGCGCCCGCTTCGCCCGCAGGCCGTCGACATGCGCCAGGTCGTCATCGAGGCGGCCGGCGAGCTCGGCGCGGTCGCCGACGACCACGAGCTGAGCGTCGAGACGCGGGCCGCCTGGGTGATGGGCCAGCGCGATGACCTTCACCGGATGGTGCTGAACCTGGTCGAGAACGCGATCTCGCACACGCCGCCGGGCACCCACGTCGAGGTCCGTGTGCAGGGCGCGGGCGGGCGCGTCGTGCTGTCGGTGACCGACGACGGGCCGGGGATCAGCCCCGACATGCGCGAGCAGATCTTCGAGCGCTTCGTGCGCGGCGCCGGCGACCGCGGCGGGTCGTTCGGCCTTGGCCTGTCGATCGTCAGGGTCGTCGCCGAGCAGCACGGCGGCTCGGTGACGCTCGCGCCGACCGGCGGCCGCGGCGCGCGGTTCGTCGTCACGCTGCCGGCGATGGCGACGCCACCGCCCGAGGGCACGTCGGAGCGCGAGACGTCGCTCGCGCGGCCGGCGGGGCCGGTCGCGTAGCGTCTGGTCGGTGGCCGGCGACCTGATCCTCAGCGTCCTTGACCAGTCCCCGGTCCCCGAGGGACTTCAGTCCACCGACGCGCTGCGCAACACGCTCGACCTCGCGGCGTGGTGTGAGTCGCTGGGCTACCACCGCTACTGGGTCGCCGAGCACCACGGCGGGCCGATGCTCGCCGGCGCGAGCCCCGAGGTGCTGGTCGCCGCGATCGCCGGGGCGACCGACCGCATCCGGGTCGGCTCGGGCGGAGTGATGCTCCCGCACTACAGCCCGCTGAAGGTCGCCGAGACGTTCTCGATCCTGTCGGCACTTCACCCGGGTCGGATCGACCTCGGCCTCGGCCGCGCCGCCGGAACCGACCCAATGACCACGTTCGCGCTCCAGCGCGACCGCCGGCAGGCCGCCCCGGACGATTTCCCCCAGCAGCTCGCCGAGCTGCTCGGCTACCTGGACGGCACGATCCCCGACGACCATCCGTTTGCGCGCCTTCAGGCCCTGCCGGGCGGCGATGCGCGGCCGCAGACGTGGCTGCTCGGCTCGTCGATGCAGAGCGCGATCTGGGCGGCCGACCTCGGCCTCCCCTATGCGTTCGCCGACTTCATCAACGCCGACGGGGCCGGGTTCGCCCATCTCTACCGCCAGCGCGCGGCCGAGGGCGAGCGCCCGTCGCAGACCGCGGTCGCCGTGTGGGCGCTGGCCGCCGACACCGACGAGGAGGCCCAGCGGCTGGCGTCGTCGAGCCGGATGACGCTGCGCGAGCTGCGCGCCGGGCGGCTGATCAAGGTGCCGCCGCCCGAGACCGCACTGGCCTACCTCGAGCGCAACGGCGTCGACGGGCGCGGGCGGCGCGCGGTGGTCGGTGACCCCGAGACGGTTCACGCCGGGTTGCAGAAGGTCGCGGCGGACTATGGTGCGCAGGAGGTGATTGTTGTGACCATCACCCACGACCACGAGGCCCGCAGGCACTCCTACGAGCTGATCGCGCGAGGCGATGGGGATCGCTGGCTGATGCGCAGCGAGGTCCGCCACTTCGCCTGGGAGCGCGGCGCAATGACGCAGGTCGTCCGCGAGCCGCGCGAGGACCTCGCGCCGCTGCTCGCGTCGCCGCCGATGGGCTTCGTCCAGGGCCGGGCCGAGTTCTCCTCGTGGCTCGAGCCCGCATCGCCCGTCGCGACGCTGATCATCAACCTCGAGGGCCGCCTGCGGGCCGACGGCGAGCGGATGCCCGACGCGTGGGTGACCGGCCTGAGCGACCGCCACACGGTCGTCGACTTCGAGGCGCCCTACCGCGCGATCGAGCTGAAGTTCACGCCGACCGGGGCCCATGCGGTGCTCGGCTGGCGTCTCGACGAGCTGACCGGCATCATCGTGTCGCTCGAGGAGCTGTTCGGCGCGCCCGGGTCGCAGATTCGCCGAGCGCCTGCACGACGCTCCCGACTGGGATGCGTGCTTCGACGTGATCGAGGACTTCCTCGCCGCCCGCGCGGCCGCGTCGCCCGGGCCGAGCCCGGTCGTGGTGCGCGCGCTGGCCCGGCTGCGTCAGACCGACGGCGGGCTGCGGATCGGGGCGCTGGCCGATGAGCTGCACTGCTCGCGTCGGCACCTCGGCGCGCTGTTTGCGAGCGAGGTCGGGTCGCCCCCAAGACGATGGCTCGCGTGCTGCGCTTCGAGGCGCTGTCGGACCGCGTCGCCGACGCACCGACCCAGTGGGCCGACATCGCCGCGCAGCTCGGGTTCGCCGACCAGCCGCACCTCAACCGCGAGGTGCGGGCGCTGGCCGGCGTGGCGCCGTCGGATCTGGTCGCGCGGGCGATCCCCGGCGGCGGGCTGGTCGGTGACGACGTGCCGGTCGCCGGCTGGCCCTACTGAGCGGCGGCGGATCCAGGGCCCTCAGGCAGGGCGCTTGAGCGAGCGTGACAAAACGCACGCTCGCGTCGTGATGGGTGGCGCAGACGCGGCGGGCGGCCGCGACGAGAGTGCCGTCCATGACCACCACGCGCCGTATCGCCCTCCTTGTCACCCTCGCCGCGCTCGCCATCACCCCGGCCGCGCAGGCGATCTCGCCCACCACGACCCGCATCGTCAGCACGACCGGCGCCGAGCTCAACGGCGACGCACGACGCCCGACGTCAGCCGCGACGGCCGCTGGGTCGCGTTCTCCTCGACGTCGACCAACATCCTCACCGGCGCACCCTCGGTTCGCCAGATCTATCTGGCCGACCGCGTCACCGGCGCGGTGCGCTTGGTCAGCAAGGCGGCCGACGGTACGCCCGGCAACGGCCGCTCGATCCAGCCGACGATCAGCGCCGACGGCCGCTTCGTCGCGTTCCAGAGCATCGCGACGAACCTCGCCTCCGGCGCGACCAACGCGAGCGACGACGCATTCCTGTTCGACCGCAACGACGGCTCGCTGCGGCGCCTGAGCACGAGCCTCACCGGTGGCGACGCCAACGATTGGGCGCGTGACCCGCAGCTCAGCGCCGACGGCTCGACCGTCGTCTTCTCCAGCCCGGCCAGCAACCTCGTCGCCCGGCGACACGAACGCCAACTCGACGTGTTCGTCGTGTCCCGACGGCCGGCGGCCCGGTCACGCGCATCAGCGCCAAGCCCGACGGCTCGCAGGCCAACGGTGGGTCGCTGAACGGCGACGCCAGCGACAACGGCCGCTTCGTCGTGTTTGCCACCGACGCGAGCGACATCGCCCCGGGCGACACGAACGCCAAGCGCGACATCGTCGTCATCGATCGCGACACCAACCAGCGCACGCGCGCCGACGTCACGTCGGCCGGCGGCGAGGCCAACGGCGACGCATCTTCCCGCAGATCTCGGCCAACGGCTGCTTTGTCGTCTTCAACTCGAACGCGACGAACCTCGTCGCCGGCGACGACAAGACCGCCGCCGTCAAGACGTTCGTCCGCGACCGCTGCCAGGGCTCGACCGAGTTCGCCAGCCTGCGCAACGACGGCACGCAGGGCTCGGTCATCAACGCTGCCGCCGCAGATCTCCGACGACGGCTGCACGGTCGCGATGCTGTCCTCGACGCTGACTGCGACCCCCGGTGTGGTCCTGCGCGACCGCTGCCAGGGCGCCACGCTGCGGGCCGACATCTCGACCGCCGGCGAGCTCGGCAACGGCGCGATTCTGAGCTGGCCGCGGCTGAGCGCCGGCACGGGGCGGTTCGTCGCGTTTGACTCGACGTCGACGAACCTCGTCCCAGGCGACGCCAACGCCGCCAGCGACGTGTTCGTCCGCGACCGCGCCAACGCGCTGGCACCGACCGCGTCGCTGGACCTGAAGGTCGACGCCTCGGGCCGTGTGGTCGCCGACGCATCGGCGTCGACCGACCCGGACGGGCGGATCGTCTCGGCCAAGATCGGCTGGGGCGACGGCACGCCCGAGGACTCGGGCCTCACCGCGACCCACGCCTACACCCGCGGCGGGGCGTTCACGGTCACGCTGATCGTGACCGACTCCGACGGGCTGACGGCGACCGCGTCACGGAGCCTGACCGTCGGCGGCGGCGACGATCCCGGCACGACGCCCGGCACGACCGTCACGCCCGGCGGCCCGCTCGACGGCCCGACGATCCCGCGCGGCCACGGTGAAGCCGTCGCTGACCGCGGTCAAGCTGTCGCGCACCACGTTCGCACCCGCCCCCGCCCGCGGCAAGGCGAAGGGCAAGCAGGGCGCGAAGCTGACGCTGACCGCGAACACCGCCGCCAAGCTGACGCTGCGCTTCGAGCGCGTCGCCAAGGGCCACAAGGCCGGCGGCAAGTGCTCGCCGACCGCCCACCACGGCGCGCGCTGCACGGCCTACAAGGCCGCCGGCGTGGCGACCGCCTCGCTGCGGGCCGGCGCGAACAGCGTCGCGCTCAGCGGCCGGATCGGCACCCGGGCGCTGGCCGCCGGGCGCTACCGCCTGACCCTCACCGCTCGCACGGCCGACGGCCGCACGTCGAGCGCCCTGACCCGCACCATCACGATCACCAAGGAGCACAACTGATGCGCGTCCGTACCCGCCTCGCGATCGCGGCGGCGGCCCTCGCGGCCGCCGTCGCCCCGGGAGTGGCCCAGGCCGCGCCCGACACCGTCGTCAACTTCGACGACCTGCCCACCGGCACCGCGCCGGGCCACTACTACGAGAACACCGCCGGCGTCCAGTTCGGCATCCCGGCCGACTTCGGCCTCCCGGCCTACGGCACCGACCGCTGCAAGTCGCAGCCCGACTCGACGGCCAGCGGCATCAGCGGCAAGTCGCTGACGTTCGGCTGCTACACGGGCGGCGAGCTCGGCAGCTGGGTCTACCAGTCGGCGATCAACTTCCTCGAGGAGCGCCGCGGGGTCAGCTTCCGGCTGCGGTCGCCCGAGCGGCGGCACCGGCCCGGTCACGATCAAGCTGATCCGCGACAACGGCAGCGTGACCGAGAGCAAGACGGTCGACCTGCCGGCCGGCCAGATCGTCCCCGTCTCGTTCACGCACGCGACGCCCGACATCGACGTCGTCGTGCTGACCGCCCCCGGCGACTCGTACGTCACGCTCGCCGACATCCAGCTCGACGACCTGCGCGCGCCGAAGGACGACGTCCCGCCGCCGCCGAAGTTCGCGGTCGGGCTGACCCAGACGTCGATCGACGTCCCCGAGCAGGGCACGGCGCAGACGAAGATCGCGATCCGCCGCATCAACGGCTCGACCGGCCCGGTGACGCTCGACCGTCAACGGCCTCCCGGGCGGGATCGCGGCGACGAAGATCGACCCCAACCCGGCGACCGGCACCAACCCGCCGGTGCTGTCGATCACGGCCGGCGGGCCGGCGTCCGGCGACCGCCAGGTGACGCTGACCGCGTCGGGCTCCGCGAGCGCCGGCACGAACGTCAGCCAGCCGATCGCGCAGACCGCGCACATCGTCCCGGCGCTCGAGATGCCCGCAGTCGCTCGCCGAGCGCTCGACGGGCGCGGTGGCCGGCTGCCCGAGCAGCTACACGCAGTACATCCACCTGCACGGCAGCTACGCCGGGCCGGTCCATGCGCACGCGACGCTGATCTCGGGTCCGGTGACGCTGCCGACCCCCGACGTCGACGTGACGGCCAACGGCGAA
This sequence comes from uncultured Actinomycetes bacterium, assembly GCA_963846975.1. GTDB lineage: Bacteria > Actinomycetota > Thermoleophilia > Solirubrobacterales > Solirubrobacteraceae > AC-49. The sequence goes on along the minus strand of CAWJXY010000016.1, from coordinate 13,098 downwards.
GGCAGCCTCGGCTTCCCGCTCGCCCTCAACCAGCCGGGCGGCAAGGTGGGCGACAGCTACGTCCACATGACGTTCTCTGCCCCCGGCATCACGTCGCAGAGCCTCGACGTGCGCGTCAACGCGGGCTCGAGCTACGTCCCGTCGATCACCAAGGCGCTGTCCTACGGCTGGAGCACCGGCTTCAACGAGCAGTGGCTGCCGGAGTCGACGCCCGGACCGCACGACGCGGGCGGCGGCACCCAGATCCAGGTCGAGGGGAACTTCCCCAGTGGCTGCAACTACGCGTTCAAGGACGACTTCGGCCAGTCGCTGAAGGTCGTCAAGATCGAGACCGGACGCCACGTCAACGAGGAGAACGAGGATGGCGGCGTGGTCCGCGACCTGCCCGACCGGGCGATCCTCCAGCTCAACGACGACCCGCGCTCGACCGCCGTCAACGAAACCTCCGGACCGTTCGGCATGAGCACCAAGCTCACGCTGCGCACGTTCCGCAACAGCTGGGGCTTCAACGGCGTCAACAGCGGCGAGGGCGCGGGCACGACCGACTTCTCGTGGTCGGACTTCCTGCGCACGTTCGGCTCCGATGACGGCGACGCGTGCGTGCCGATCCTCGGCTGCGTCCGCGACCCGGTCGCGCTGATCGCGTGGCACTTCATCTCCAACAAGCTCGAGGGCCAGAAGGGGATCTGCTTCGGCTGGAGCACGATGGCGCTGCGCTTCGAGCGCGGGATCGAGCGCCCGACCGACTACCAGAACGGCGCCCGCTACAGCTACGACATCTCCAACCCGGAGAAGGAGGGGCCCGCGATCAAGCAGCAGCTCGTCCGCTGGCAGGCCGCCCAGCAGGACATGGGCTGGCAGGAGTACAAGGACAACCTCGAAGACGACACCCCGTCGCTGCAGCAGTTCCACGACCAGCTGCGCGCCGCGCTTCAGTCCAACGACGCGGTCACGCTCGCCCTGCACCAGGGTGACGTCGGGCCACGCCGTCGACGCCTACGACATGAAGGATCTGGGCGGCGGCAAGTTCGAGATCAAGACCTACAACCCCAACTGGCCCTACCTGTCGGGCGAGGAGACGAACAAGACGACGCGCGACAACCGCACGCAGCTCGAACACGATCACCGTCGGCCCCAACAGCGGGCAGCCGGGCGGCGGCGTGTGGATCGCGTACGTCGACAGCGGTACGACGCCGTGGGTCGGCGGGATGGACAACATCGAGATCTACAACCACCTCCCGCCGTCCAACGCCGACCTGCCGACCGACCCCGAGCGTTGGGTGATCGCGCTCGCCAACTGGCTGACCGCGGGCGCGCCGGCGGGCTCGGACCCGACGCGCGTCGAGCAGATCACGGTCGACGGCAAGGACGCGCTGCAGGCCGACGGCGAGGCCAAGAAGGGCAGCGGCGTGCGCGACCAGATCACGCCCGGCGGCGGCGCGAGCGACATCGGCTACGAGCTGAAGCCCGGCCACACGTACGACCTGACGCTGAGCGGGTCGCGCGGCGGGCGCTACAGCGAGGGCCTGATGGGCGGCCACGCGATCGCCACCGTGTCGACCGCGCGCGGCGCCGGCAAGGACGACCACGTCACGATCACCCCCGGCCAGGCGCAGATCGGGCTGGCCGGCGGCGGCGCCAGCACACCGGCGACGTTCGACGTCGCCGCGCACGTCGGCCACGGCGTCAGCCGCGCCGTCGAGGCGACGCTGAGCGCCGGGGCGGGCCGCGGCGACACGCTGGCCCTGGGCGGCGGCTCGACCGTCACCCTGCGCCACACGCGGCGCGCCGACGTCGGTCGCGCTGACGCTCACCACGGCGGGCACCGGCGCGCCGGGCTCGGTCACGACGGCGCCGATGCGCGTCGCCGCGGGCCAGAAGCTGGCCCTCAAGCCGGCGTGGAGCAACCTGGCCGCGGGCGCGAGCTACACGGTCAAGGACAAGCACGGGCGCGTCGTGCGCTCGGGCCGCGTGACGCTGCGGACGTCCAACCGGGTCCGGCTCGGCCGCGGCCTGCGGGCGACGGTCGCCAAGGGCCGGGTGACGGTCCGCGGGCAGATCGCCAAGGCCGGCGCCACGCCGCTGCTGCTCGTCACCGCGCAGGCCGTCCGCGGCGGCAAGGTGCTGAGCACCGCGACCGTCAACAAGCGCGGCGCGCGCGCCGTTCACACGGGCCGCTTCTCGGTGCCGGTGAAGCTGCGCAAGCTGCCGCGCGGCGCGACGGTCAAGGTCACGGTCACGCTGATCGACGAGGGCTCCAACCTCGCGACGGCGCGGGCGACGACGACCGCCCGGTAGCGGTTCCCATTTGTTCAAGACGCATGGGAGGCAGGCGCCTAGCCTGCCTCCCATGACCGAGAACACCACCCCCACCATCTTCCCGACGCTCCGCTACCGCGATGCCGACGCCGCAATGGCGTGGCTGACGCAGGCGTTCGGGTTCACCGAGCACGCCGTCCACCGCAACGACGCCGGCGTGATCGAGCACGGCGAGCTGACATTCGGCTCCGAGCATGATCATGTTCGGCCAGCACCGCGACGACGGGTTCGTCGATCGCGGCGGCGACCCGAGGAGCTCGCCGGTCGGCCTCTACGTCGTCGTCGACGACCCCGACGCCCACCACGCCCGCGCAGTCGCCGCCGGCGCCGAGATCGTCCGCGACCTCGAGGACCAGTCCTACGGCTCGCGCGACTACGGCGCCCGCGACCTCGACGGCAACATGTGGTGGTTCGGGACCTACTCCCCGTACGCCGTCGCGCCGGAGCCGACCACCGTGTAGGCCCCTACACCTCCACGACGACCGGCAGCACCATCGGGCGGCGCTTGAGCCGGTCGTAGACGAAGGCCGCGAGGTCGTCGTGGAGGATCTTCTCCAGCAGGTCGATCTCGCGAATCTCCTCGGTCGGCCGCGCGCTCCAGCGACCCCTCGACGCGTCTCGCGCAGGTCGGCGAGCAGCGCCTCGGCGTCCTCGGGGTAGGGGACGCCGCGGAAGATGACCTCCGGGTCGGCGACCGACGAGCCGTCCTGCTCGGACACGGTCGCCACGACGACGAAGATCCCGTCCGCCGACAGCATCCGGCGGTCGCGCAGCGCGACGTCGGTCGGGTCGCCGATCTCGACACCGTCGACGAACACCATGCCGCTGCGCTCACGGTCGCCGAACCGGGCGCCCGCCTTGTCGAGCTCGAGCGGCAGGCCGTTCTCGCCCCGGAAGATGTTGTCGGGTTCGATCCCGACCGCCTCGGCCAGCTTGCCGTGCAGGTGGATGCGCTTGTGGTCGCCGTGGAACGGCATCACGAACTGCGGGCGCACGAGGTTCAGCATCAGCTTGACCTCCTCGGCGTACCCGTGCCCCGAGGCGTGGATCTCGGCGTCGCGCGTCGTGATCACATCGCAGCCGATGTGGTAGAGCCGGTCGACGGTCTCGTTGACCGCGCGCTCGTTGCCCGGGATCGGCGTTGCGGAGAACACGACCGTGTCGCCGTCGTGCAGCTCGACCTGTGGATGGTCGCGGTGGGCCATCCGCCGCAGCGCGCTCAGCGGCTCGCCTTGGGAGCCGGTCGAGATGATCACGATCCGGTGGTCGGGGAAGTCATCGATCTCGCGCGGCTGCACGAGCATTCCCTCGGGGACCTCGATGTGGCCGAGCGAGCGGCCGATGTTGACGTTCTTGCGCATCGAGCGCCCGACGAGCGCGACCTTGCGGTTGTTGGCGGTGGCCGCGTCGACGACCTGCTGGACGCGATGGATGTTCGACGCGAACGACGTCACGACGATCCGCCCCTCGCAGCGCGCGAACAGCGCCTCGAGGCGCGGGCCGACGATCGACTCACTCGGCGAGAAGCCGGGCCGGTCGACGTTGGTCGAGTCGCCGCACAGCAGCAGAACGCCCTCGGACCCGAGCTCGGCCAGCCGCGCCATGTCGGCCGGGTTCGCCGTCGACCGGCGTCTGGTCGAACTTGTAGTCGCCGGTGATCAGCATCGTGCCGATCTCGCACGTCAGCGCGACGGCCATCGCGTCGGGGATCGAGTGCGTCATGTGGATCAGCTCGACGCTGAACGGCCCGAGCTCGAGCGTGTCGCCGGCCTCGACGTCCTGCACCTCGACCTCGCGCAACCGGTGCTCGTCGAGCTTCGAGCGCGCCATTGCCGAGGTCAGCTTGCCGCCGTAGACCGGCGGCAGACGCTTCTCGCCGAGCTCCCGCGCGATGAACGGCAACGCGCCGAGATGGTCCTCGTGGCCGTGGGTGACGACGATCGCCTCGATGTCGTCGACGCGCTCGCGCAGGTAGCTGAAGTCGGGCAGGACGAGGTCGATGCCCATCATCTCCGGCGTCGGGAAGCGCAGCCCGACGTCGACGACGACGATCCGGTCGTCGTACTCGACGACCGTCATGTTCTTACCGATCTCGCCCAGACCGCCGAGCGGCAGGACGCGCAGCGTCGGGCTCAAGCTGTCGCGGTCTCCAGTCGGCCGTGGCGCTGGAGCATCGCGCGCACCTGCTCGAGCTCGTGCTCGACCGCGTCGACGAGCGGCAGTCGCAGCGTCCCGCCGCGCAGCCCCATCAGGTTCAGGGCCGCCTTCGTGCACGTTGGGCTGGACGTGATGAACAACGTCTCGAAGACGTCGCGCAGCGAAGCGTCGATCTCGGCGCGGTTGTCGGGCTCGTCGACCATCCGGCGCATCTCGTCGCCGACGACGTGGCTGGCGACGAGGATCCCGCCGGCGCCGCCCATGTCGAGCGTGCGGGCGAACGTGCCGTCGTTGCCGGCATAGACCTCGAGCCCGTCGATCGGTTGCAGCTCGTCGTCGTTGGCCTGCTTGACGCCGGTCACCCCATCGATCTGGGCCAGGCGCGCGAGCAGCTCGGGGCCCATGTTCGTGCCCGGTGCGGGTCGGGATGTTGTAGAGCAGGATCGGCCGATCGGTCGCGCGCGCGACCGCTTCGTAGTGGCGCGTGATCCCGAGCGGGCTCGGGCGGTTGTAGTACGGGGTCACGCTGAGCGTCGCGTCGCAGCCCAGCGCGGTCGCCCGCTCGGTCAGGTGAACCGCGTGCCGGGTGTCGTTGGAGCCGGTGCCACCGATGATCTTCACGTCGTCCGGACGCTCGGCGAGCGCCAGCTCGATCACTCGCAGGTGCTCTTCGTCGGACATCGTCGACGCCTCGCCCGTCGTCCCGCAGACGACGAACGCGTCCGAGCCGTGCTCGGCGAGGTGATGCAGCAGCCCGACGAACGCGTCCTCGTCGACGCTGAGATCCTCGGCGAACGGGGTGACGATCGCGGTGATGACAGTTCCGACGGAGCCCAAATCGCGACCCATCATCCCAGGTCGCCGGGCCAGGCGCAGTTGGCGCGCGACGGGGTCGGTTGCAGGGTGACGCGCGGTTGGCCGATAAACCAGGAAGATGTCCTCTCGTCCTCTCCCCACGGACGCGGTCCTTGACGCGCGCCATTATGCGGCCCGCTTCCGAATCGCCCTCGCGCTGGTCGGCGCCGCGCTCGTCGTCGTCCAGCCGCACCTCGAGCCGCACCCGACGACGGCGTTCCTCGGCTGCCTGGTGATCTTCCTCAGCGGGCTCGTCGTCTACGCGGTCGAGGATGGGCTGGCGTTGCGCATCGAAGAGCCGGTCTCGTGCCTCGCCGCGGTGCTGATCATCGGCTTCGGCCACGGCACGATCACCCCGATCTCGATGATCTGGCTCGTCGCCGCGGCGGTCGGCGTCTTGGCCCGCGGTGGCCGCGTCGGCCCGCTGGCGCGCGTGATCGTCGCCGCGATGCTGTGCTCGCCGCTCGTCACGACGGGGACCGTGACGGCCGAGAACATCGTCCTCGGCCTCTGCTCCGGGGCCCTGCTGCTGGCCACCGGGCGCGTCACGCTCGAGACCGGCGAGCTGCTCGCCCGCGCCCGCTACGACGCCGACCACGACGCGCTGACCGGCGCGCTGTCGATCACCGCCCTTCGGGCCAAGCTCGAAGAGCTCGCCGCCAGCGGCCGCTCGCTGTACATGATGATCGTCGACCTCGACGACTTCGCGCACGTCAACAAGCGTCGCGGCCACGCCGCCGGCGACGCGCTGCTGACCGAGATCGCGCACGCGATCGAGCATGAGCTCGGCCCCGAAGACGTGCTGGCCCGGATCGACGGCGACGCGATGGGCGTGATCGGCTTCGACGGCGACGGCACCGACCGGGCGGCGACGCTGCTCGCCGCGGTCGACGCTGTCGGCGCAGCCGAGCGCGTGACCGCCTCGATCGGCATCGCCCGCGCCCCGCGCGACGGCAACGACGCCGAGGCGCTGCTCGGCGCGGCCGACGTCGCGCTGCGAATCGCCAAGCGGACCGGCAAGCACCGTGCATCGCTGTACGCCGGCGACCCGCTCGTCCGCGGCGCCAGCGGTGGCGCCCGCGAGGTGCTCAACCGCATCGTCCAGGGCGAGGGCCTGTGGATGGCGGTGCAGCCGATCGTCAACACTCTCGGCGGGTCCGTGCACTGCTACGAGGCGCTTGCGCGCTTCGAGGGCGGCCAGGGCCCACTGCACTGGTTCGAGCTCGCCGAGGAGCTCGGGATGCGCGGCGAGCTGGAGATCGCGTGCCTGCGCAAGACGCTCGACCTGCTCGACGAGCTGCCGGCCGGCACCAAGCTGACCGTCAACCTGTCGGTCCCGATGTTGTGCGAGCCGATTGTCGCCGAGCTCCTGTCCGGCCGCGATGACCTCGACCGGCTGATCGTCGAAGTGACCGAAGAGTCGCTGGCCTCCGACAACGAGGTCATGCTCCGGACGATCGGCGACCTGCGCGACCGCGGCGTCCTGTTCGCGGTCGACGACATCGGCGCCGGCTACTCGGGCCTCGGCCAGTTGGCGACGCTGCGTCCCGCCTACCTCAAGCTCGATCGCGGGCTCGTGTCGGGACTCGACGGCGACGCCACCCGCGGCTCGCTCGTCGCCGCGATGAACAGCTACGCCTCGGCCACCGACGCGCTCCTGATCGCCGAGGGCATCGAGACCGAGGAGGAGTTCAACACGCTCAGCGAGATCGGCGTGCCGCTGCTCCAGGGCTTCCTGCTCGCCCGTCCGGCCGAGCCGTGGCCGCAGCCGTCGACCGAGCGGTCGCTGCGCCTCGCCGCCTGATCGCTGCCGGGACCACCCCACCGGGAACTTGGCTGTTGCGGAGGTGGACGGTAGCCTGATCGGCTGATGCGCGCCCGCACCGCCCTGCTTGGAGCCGCGTTGGCGCTCGTCTCGGTACCGCCGCTCGCTATGGCGGTGACCACCGCCCCGAGCACGACGCCGACCACCCCCACGACCACGACGGTCCCCCCGCCGGCCGGCTGCCCGCAGACGGCCAAGCGCGACCTGTGCCAGGGCACAGCGAATGCCGAGAGCTTCAAGATGGGTGCCGGCAACGACGAGGTCGCGGCCGGAAACGGCAACGACGTGATCGACGGCGGACCGGGCAAGGACCGCTTGTCGGGCCAGGGCGGCAACGACACGGTCACCGGCGACGCGGGCAACGACGAAGAGCTCGGCGGGTCGGGCAACGACAAGCTCGACGGCGGGGCCGGCAACGATCATCTGACCGGCGGTGCGGGCAACGACGAGCTGATATCCGGGGCCGGCAGCGACTACCTGTCCGGCCAGGGCGGCAACGACGCGATGACCGGTGGCCCGGGCAACAACCGGTCTGGCCGGCGGGTCGGGTAACGACGTGATGGCCGGCGGCGCCGGAAACGACACGCTGACGGGCGGTGCCGGCAACGACACCGTCGGCGGCGAGGCCGGCAACGACGTGTTGCATGGCGGTGCCGGCAACGACACCGTCGAGGGCGGTACCGGCAACGACATCATCGACGGCGGCGCGGGCGCCGACCGGCTGACCGGCGGACCGGGCAACGACAACATCAACTCGGCGCTCGACGGCTCGATCGACCACGTGTCGTGCGGGACCGGAACCGACAAGGCGTTCATCGACGCCAACGACGTCGTCTCCAGCGACTGCGAACGCGTGCACCGGGTGCGCACACATCCGCGCAAGCCCAAGCACCCGTAACGGCCGGTTCGTCAGTCCTCGCGCTTGCGCTCGTCGTCGCGCCGCAGCGCATCGGTGAACCGGCGCGGCACACGCGGCGGGATCACGCCGTCCTCACGCTCCCACAGCGTCACCACGATCAGCTCCGCACCCTCTCGGCGGCAGACGTAGATCAGCGACCGGTCGCGCTGGTCGCGGACGCGGATCGTTCCCCGCGGCTCCTCGTCGACGCGTCCCGCCTCGAACGCCGCGTTGACCCGGCGCACGATCTCGGGCTTGACGTCGACCTCGCCGGTCGTCGACCCGACGCGCTGGCGGAAGCGCTCCGCCGCGTGGTCGGTTACGGCAACGAGCATCGGTACAGCACCGTGGCGTGGTTCTCCCACGGCTCGCCGTCACCGTCAAGCACCCAGCCGTGGTGCTCGTAGAACGCGCGCGCCCGCTCGTTCTCGGCGAGCACGCGCAGAACCCGCGCGCCGTGGTCCTGGGCGTGGCGCAGCAGCGCGGTGCCGACGCCGGCGCCCTGGGCGATCGGGTCGACGTAGAGCAGGCGCAGGTCGTCGCCGATCAGCGCGGCGTGACCGGCGATCGTTCCGCGCTGGTCCCACACCCACGCCTGGCGCACGGAGTCGTCAAACGCGTCGGCAAACCGCTGCGCGAGCTGGACCTCGTCGATCTGGTCGAGCAGTTCGGGCTCCAGGAACGGCTCGTAGGCGCGGCGCATCGATCGCATGTGCACCGCGGCCATCGCGCCCGCGTCGTCGCGTGTGGCGTTTCGGATCACGGGTCAGTCGTCTGAGAACAGGAGCTGCTCGAGCCCGATGACCGGCGACTCGGTCAGCGATCCCACCTTGCGCACCGCCAGCAACACACCCGGCATGAACGACTCGCGCGACATGCTGTCGTGGCGGATCGTCAGCGTCTGGCCCAGATCGCCGAGGATGACCTCCTGATGGGCCACCAGGCCGGGCAGGCGCACCGAGTGGATCGGCACGTCTCCGCCCATCAGCTTCGCGGTCCGCGCCGCGGTGCCGCTCGGCGCGTCGAGCTTCTGATCGTGGTGGAGCTCGATGATCTCGGCGCGGGCCATGTGCCTGGCCGCTTCCTGGGCGAAGCGCATCATCAGCACCGCGCCGATCGCGAAGTTCGGGGCGACGATCACGTTGGCGCCCGTCGCGTCGCGCAGCGGCCCGACATCGAATCCCGTCGTCCCGACCACGACGTGCACCCCGGCTGCCATGCACGCCAGCGCGTTGACGAGCGCGGTGTCGGGGCGGGTGAAGTCGACCACGACGTCGGCGTCGCCGAGCACGTCCGACAGCTCGACGCCGAGCGCCGGGTCAGCGCGACCGACGAGCTCCATGTCGGGCGCGCCGGCCACGGCGTCGCAGACCGTGAGACCCATCTTCCCGGCCGCCCCGGCGACCGCAACCCGGATCACGAAACGAGCTCTCCCAGTGGCGCCAGCGACTCGCGGAACACCGCCTCGTCGACGCCGATCCCCGCAGCGCTGAAGCGCGCCGGGTCGAACAGCTCGCCGAGCAGCGCGTCGACGTCGGCCGCCGTGACCGCGTCGATGCGCTCGATCACCTCGTCGACCTCCATCACCGGCATGCCGGCCAGCACGCTCGACCCCAGGCGGCTCATCCGCGAGCTCGTCGACTCCAGCGACAGCACGATCCGGCCCTTGACGTTCTCGCGCGCGCGGTCGAGCTCGTCGGCGGCGACGCCGTGCTCACGGATCGCGTTCAGCTCGTCGGCGACGACGCGCATCGCGCGGCCGACGTTGTCGCGCCGCGTCCCGAGGTACAGGCCGACCTGGCCGGTGCCGTGGAACAGCGACTGGAAGCTGTAGACGTTGTAGGCCAGGCCACGCTTCTCGCGCACCTCCTGGAACAGCCGCGACGACGACGTGCCGCCGAGCAGCGTGTCGAGCACCCGCAGCGCGAAGCGCCGGTCGTCGTCGCGCGCGATCCCGGGCGAGCCGAGACATACGTGGTACTGCTCGGTGTCCTTGGTCAGGAACCGCACGCGCGCCTCCTGGGCGTCGGGCGGCGCCACCGGCGCCGGCACGGCGGCGCCGCCGCGCTCGATCCCGGCGTCGGTGATCAGCGACAGCAGCTCGTCGTGGTCGATCGACCCGGCCGCCGCGACGACGATTGCCCCCGGCACGTAGCGCTCGTCGTGATAGGCCCGCAGGCCGTCGACCGGGGTGTTGGCGACCACGTCCGCACGGCCGATGATCGCCCGCCCGAGCGGGTGGCCGGCGAACACCGCCTCGCCGAGCACGTCGAAGACGAGGTCCTGCGGATCGTCTTCGTACATCGCGATCTCCTCGAGCACGATCTGGCGCTCGTTCTCGAGATCGGATTCGTTGAAGCTCGGCCGCCAGACCATGTCGGCCAGCACGTCGATCGCCCGCGGCAGGTGGACGTCGAGCATCCGCGAGTAGACCGACGTCGTCTCCTTGCCGGTGCCGGCGTTCACCTCGGCGCCCATCGCGTCGAAGATCTCGTCGATCTGGGTCGACTCGTAGCGCGGCGTCCCGCGGAACAGCATGTGCTCGATCAGGTGCGACAGGCCGGCCTGGTCGTCGGTCTCGGACGACGCACCGGCCGCGATCCAGAAGCCGAGGGCCACGGAGCGCACGCCTGGCATGCGCTCCGTGACGACTCGAAGTCCCGAGTCGAGCTCGGTGAGCTGGTGGCTCAATGCCGCGGACGGCCAGAGCCGCGCGGGGCGTCGTCGCGATCACGGCGCGGGCCGCGGTCGCGATCACGGTCACGGTCACGGCGCGGAGCGCCGCCGTTGCCGCCGCCGCCGCCGACCGACGCCAACTCCTCGACCGACTTGCCGACGATGTCGGGATCGGTCGCCAGACGCAGGCCGATGCGGCCGCGCTCGCGGTCGACCTCGACCACGCGCACGGAGATCTCGTCACCCTTGTTGAGCACCTCTTCGACCGTGTCGACGCGGTTGCCCGGCGACACGTTGGAGATGTGCAGCAGGCCGTCGGTTCCCTTGGCCAGCTCGACGAACGCGCCGAACGTGGTCGTCTTGACGACCTTGGCGGCCGGGAACTCGTCGCCGACCTCGACGTCCTTCGTCATCGACGTGATCCGCTCGGCCAGCGCCTCGCCGAGCTCGCCGTTGGCCGAGTAGACGAGCACCTGGCCCTCGTCGTTGACGTCGATCTGCGACTCGAACTCCTCCGACAGGCCGCGGATCGTCTCGCCGCCCTTGCCGATCAGCAGGCCGATCTTCGACGGGTCGATCTGGACGGTGATGATGCGCGGCGCGTACGGGCTCAGCTGCGCGCGCGGCGCGTCGAGCACCGCCGCCATCTGGCCGAGGATGTCGACCGGGCCTCGCGGGCCTGGGCCAGCGCGTCACGCAGGATCTCGAACGTGACGCCCGTGATCTTGATGTCCATCTGCAGGGCGGTGATGCCCGTTGCCGTGCCGGCGACCTTGAAGTCCATGTCGCCGAGGTGGTCCTCGACGCCGGCGATGTCGGTGAGGACGGTGTAGTCGTCGCCCTCCTTGATCAGGCCCATGGCGATTCCGGCCACCGGCGCCTTGATCGGCACACCGGCGTCCATCAGCGACAGCGAGCTGCCGCACACCGACGCCATCGACGACGAGCCGTTGGACTCGAAGATGTCAGACACGACCCGCACGGTGTACGGGAAGTCCTCGATCGACGGGATCATCGGGACCAGCGCCCGCTCGGCGAGCGCGCCGTGGCCGATGTCGCGGCGCTTGGGACCGAGGCGACCGGTCTCCCCGACGCTGAAGGTCGGGAAGTTGTAGTGGTGCCAGTAGTACTTCTTGGTCTCCAGGCCGAGCGTGTCGAGGCGCATCTCCTCCTTCAGCGTGCCCAGCGCGACGACCGAGTAGGCCTGCGTCTGGCCGCGCGTGAAGAGCGCCGAGCCGTGGTTGCGCGGGCCGACCGTCGTCTCGATCGAGATCGGCCGGATCTCGCGCTCGTCGCGCCCGTCGGGGCGCTTCTTGTGGACCGCGATCCGCTGGCGGATGATCGACTTCTCCAGCGCCGCGAATGCGCGCTTGGCCTCGGCCTTGCGCTCGGCGTGACCCTCGGCCTCCGGGTTGCCGGCGTACTGCTCGACGACCGCCTCCTCGACCGCGTTGGTCGCGTCCTGGCGCTCGAGCTTGTCGACGACCTGCGTCGCGGCGTCGAGCGCCGTCGCCGTGGCTGGCCTTGATCTGCGCGATGCAGGCCCTCGTCGGCCGTGACCGCCTCGAAGACGAGCTTCTCCTTGCCGGCCTTCTCGGCCAGCTCACGCTGGAGCGCGACACAGCTTCTTGATCGCGTCGTGGGCGATGTCGAGCGCGTCGAGGATCTCCGCCTCGGGGATCTCGTTGGCGCCCGCCTCGACCATCAGGATCGCCTCTTCGGTGCCGGCGACGATCAGGTCGAGCTCGGACTCACCGAGCAGCGACTCCTCGGGCGGGTTGACGACGAAGTTGCCGTCGATCTTGCCGATCCGCACCGCGCCGACCGGATGGGGCAGCGGCATCGGCGAGATCATCAGCGCCGCGCTGGCGCCGTTCATGGCGAGGATGTCGTAGGGGTGGACGTGGTCGACGCTCAGCGGGATCGTCACCAGCTGAGTGTCGTAGCGCCAGCTCTTGGGGAACAGCGGGCGGATCGGCCGGTCGATCATGCGGCACGTCAGCGTGCCCTTCTCCCCCGCGCGACCCTCGCGCTTGAAGAACGAGCCGGGGATCTTGCCCGCGGCGTACATGCGCTCCTCGACGTCGACCGTCAGCGGCAGGAAGTCGGTGTCGCGCAGACTGCCGATCGTGGCGGTGCTGAGAACCATCGTGTCGCCTTGGCGAACAACGACGGCGCCGGAGGCCTGCTTGGCCATCTTGCCGGTCTCGAAGGAGATCTCTGTACCAGAGATCTCGACGGAGACCGTCGTTACGGCGTCACTGCTCATATGTTCTTCCCTTCGTGCGGCGCGGCTCTTCTCTGTCTTGCCGCGCCCTTCGTAATGCATCTTGCGATGTTTGGCTGGCAGCCAGGATAGCCGACGACC
>CAWJXY010000015.1:0-64398 GCA_963846975.1 uncultured Actinomycetes bacterium | reverse complement strand
GAGATCCGCAACGTCGACGGCTGGCCGGTCCCCGGCAGCTACGCGGGCTACGACGGATTCCGCCAGTGGTTCGACGAGACGTTCGGCGAGTACTCGGGCTACGTCCGGTCCGCGCCGAGTACACGCGCGTCGGTGATCGGATCGTCGCGCGGGTCCACAGCCGTTGGAGCGGCCCGGGTGGCGAGGAGGTCGTGCCGCAGGTCGCGCTGCGCTTCGAGGTCCGCGACGGCCGCATCGCCCGGATGGACGTCTTCATCGACGAGGGCCGCGCGCTCAACGCGGGGCTCGCGTAGCCCGACCGCGGCCCGTGGACGTCGACGACCCCGAGCTCGCCGTGCTGCGCGTCGCCTGGCGCTCGCTGTCGGACCACTTCGGCGCGCTGCGCGCCGGCGACCTGAGCGTGGTCTCCGCATACTGGCACCCCGACCTCGTCATCGAGCACGTCGACGGCTGGCCCGTCCCCGGCACCTACACGGGCTACGACGGCTTCCGACAGTGGTTCGGCGAGACGTTCGGCGGCGACTACGCCGGCTACCAAACGCGCGGCTACGAGGTCGAGCGGATCGGAGACGAGCTGTTCGTGCTCGTCGACACGGCGTGGACGGGGCGCGACGGCGATGAGCTCGTCGTACCGAAGTTCGCGGTCCTGTTTGGCTTCCGCGAGCGGCGCATCTGCCGCATGCGCGTGTACCTGAGCGCCGACGCCGCGGTCGCCGCCGCGCAGGCGTAGTACCTCTGCCATCCCGACGATGAACGCGCTGTACCTCAGCTCGTTCACGCGGATCGCCCAGGCGGGCGTCGCCGCTGCTCTACAGCGAGGTCGAGTTCGCGTCGACGATCGTCGAGTTCTCGCTTCAAGCAGCCGTCGCGATGAACGAGACGGTGCGCAAGCCCGACGAGGCGTTCCGCTGGGCCGGCGACGAGTTTGCGGTCATCCTGCGCGAGCGGATGACGTCCGACGAGCTGCTTGCCGCCGACCAGGCGCAGTTCGCCAACAAAGCCCACGCCCACCGCGCCATGGCTTGAAACAGGTTCTTAACGCCGCCGCGCCGGCTCACACCGGCGCGGCGACAGCGTGCGATTGCCCCACCCGCCCTACTCGTAGGCGAGCGCGCCGAGGATGTCGAGCTTCGCCGCGCGCCGGGCGGGAGCCGCGGCAGCGACGATGCCGGCGACGATCGCGACGATCACGAACGCGATCAGCGAGCCGACCGGGACCGTGAACGACATGCCGGCCGACGACAACGCGCTGGTGACCAGGGCGCCGAGGAACAGGCCGATCCCGATCCCGAGCACCGCGCCGATCAGCGCCGTGATGATCGACTCGTGGCGGATCATCCGCCGCACCTGGCGACGGCTCATGCCGACGGCCCGCAGCAACCCGAGCTCACGCGTGCGCTCGAGCACGGCGAGGGCCAGGGTATTGACGATGCCGAACAGGCTGACGATGACCGCGAACGCCAGCAGCACGTACACGATCCCCAGCACGCTGTTCATCCAGCCGTTGGCGTCATGGACGAACTGCGCCTTGGTGTGTACGGACACGCCGGGGTAGGCGGCCAGCGCGTGGCGCAGCGACCCGAGCGTCGCCGCCGACGGCTGGTCGTGCACGGACACGAAGCCGAACGCCGGCCCGTGGTCGGGGAACGTCGCGTCGAACACCGGGCGGGCGACGGTGATCGTGCCCAGGTTCAGCGGGTTGAGCTCCGTCGACTTCTCGATTCCTGCGACGACCAGCGCCAGCTGCCTGCGCGCCTGCGAAAGGACGACGAACGAGTCGCCGACCTCGAGGTGGTGCTTGCGGGCGAATGCGTCACGGACGATCGCTTCGTTGCCGTGCAGCGTCGCCAGCGTGTCCCGCGCGCCCGACTTGTAGTCGAGGTTGAGGACCTGGGCCGCCGCGCCGGGGTCGACGCCGTTGACCTGGTCCTGGGACCCGTAGACCTTGACGGGCGCCGAGACCATGCCGGTCGCGACCGTCACGCCCTTGACGCCGCGCACCGCTGAAAGCGCGGCCGGCGGCACGGGCAGCCCGTCGGTCCCCTGCTGGACGACGTAGGCGGCGGCGATCTGCCGGTTCATCTCGCCGGTCGACGCGTTCTTGAGCGCGTGTGAGAGCACGGCCACGAACGTGACGAGCGCGATGCCGATCATCAGCGCTGCCGCGGTCGCGGCGGTGCGCCCGGGAGCGCGCATCGAGTTGCGCCGGGCCAGCGCGCCGGCCTGCCCGCCGAAGCGCTGCGCGGGGCGGCCGAGCAACGACGCCAGCGGCCCGGCGACACGGCCCGACAGCGTTGCGACGCCGACGAACAGCAACAGGATCCCGGGGACCATGGCCAGCAGGCGGTCGCCCGTCGCCTGGCCCGGAGCGAACAGCGCGAAGCCGAGGATCGCGACGCCGAGGCCGCCGATCACGAGACCGGCGATCAGCGAGCGCCGACGCGGCCTGGCCGCCGGGGCACCCTCGCGCAGCGCGGTGACCGGCGCGACGCTCGTCGCCCGGATGGCCGGGATCAGGCCGGCCAGCAGCGTCGTGACGACGCCGACCGTCATGCCGACCACGACCGTGCGCTGGGCGAACACCGTCGCGACCCGTGGCAGGTCGATGCCGCTGGACTTCAACAGCGCGAGCAGGGCGCTGGCCAGCCCGAGGCCCGCCACGACACCGATCGCCGAGGCGACGACGCCGAGCGTCAATGTCTCGACGACAACCGACCACAGCAGCTGCCGGCGCGACGCGCCGACGGTGCGCAGCGTCGCCAGCTCACGGGTGCGCTGCGCAACGGTGATCGACAGCGTGTTGAAGATCGTGAACGCGCCGACCACGAGGGCGACGACGGCGAACACGAGCAGGAACACCTTGATGAACGAGATGAAGTGCCGCAGCCCGTCGAGCGTGAAGCGGTCATCGGCCGACGCGGAGCGCACGCCGACCGTCGCCGGCAGCGACGCGGTCAGTGCGTGACGCAGCGCCGTGGCACTGACGCCGGGCTTGGCGGCGACGAGCACGTCGTCGTAGCGCCCGACCTTGCCGAACATCTTCTGCGCCGTGGGCAGCGAGAAGATCGCGGCCGTCGCCGTTCCGATGCTCTCGACCGACCCGAAGCGGGCGATGCCGACGATCGTGAACCTGCGCACCGGCCCGTCGGCGGCGACCGCGATCTGCTGGCCGACGCCGTAGTGCTTGGCGCGCGCCGTGCCGGCGTCGATCACGACCTGGCCCGGCCCGGTCGCCCAGCGGCCGGTCGTCAGGTGAAACGGGCTGAAGCGCTGCGCGCCGGCCGCCGTGGAGTCGTAGCCCATCGCGAAGTACGGGCTCGTCCCGATGACCTTGCCGTGGCGGTCGATCAGGCGTGCCTGGTCGAGGATGTCGCCAACCGCGAGGCCGGCCTGCGGGACGGCGCGGACCTGGGCGAGCGTCGAGGCCGGGATCGCGGCGCCGTCGCCGGGGTTCTCGTCGGTGTTGAACGCGCGCGGCGCGCCGACAACGGCATCGGTGCCGTGGTAGGCGGCCGCGGACAGGGAGTTGGCCGCGCTGAGCATGGTGTCGGACACCGTCAGCGCGGCGCTGATCATGCCGACGCCGAGCACGACCGCGAACGCGGTCATGACGGTGCGGCCGCGGCGGGCGAACAGCCCGCGGAGCGCCAGGCGGATCATCGGGTCACCTCGGAGAGGCTCGCGACGATCGTGGACTCGGTCGGGTCGGCGATGTCGCCGGCCAGCCGGCCGTCGGCGAGGAACACCACGCGGTCGGCCATCGCGGCGTCGCGCGGCTCGTGCGTGACCATGACGATCGTCTGGTCGAACGTGTCGACGGCGTCGCGCAGCAGCTCGAGCACCTCGGCGCTGGCGTGCGAATCGAGGTTGCCGGTGGGCTCGTCGGCGAACAGCACGGCCGGCTCGCCGACCAGCGCCCGCGCGACGGCGACCCGCTGCTGCTGGCCGCCCGACAGCTGCGACGGGCGGTGGTGGCGACGGTCGGCGAGGCCGACGCGCTCGATCACGGTCTCGACCCAGTCGCGGTCGACCTTGCGGCCGGCGAGCTTGAGCCCGAGCTCGATGTTCTCCTGTGCGGTCAGGACCGGCAGCAGGTTGAACGCCTGGAAGACGAAGCCGATCGTGTCGCGACGCAGCTTGGTGAGCTGGCGATCGTTCATCGCCGAGATGTCGCGGCCCTGCACCTCGACGCTGCCCGCGTCGGGCCGGTCGAGACCGGCGAGCACATGCATGAGGGTCGACTTGCCGGAGCCCGAGGGGCCCATGACGGCCAGGTACTGCTGGGCCGGGACAGCGAGCGAGACGTTGCGCAGCGCGTCGACGGCAGCATCGCCGTCGCCGTAGCGACGCGACACGCTGCGCGCCAGGACCGCAGTGCGCTGGGTGGTGGGAACCGCGACGGGGCTCACGGCCGACATCGGAAGTGCAGACACGGTGGTCCTTTCGGTGGTGGTCATGCCGCGCAGGCCTCGGCCTCGCGGGCGATGCGATCGAGCGAGCAGCGCAGCGCGCCGCCCGCCAGAACGGCGTCGGTCGCCTGCGCGAGCAGGCGACCGACGAAGCCCGAGCCGCGGCGCACGCCGATCGAGGCCGTGACCTCGGTCGCGCCGGACTCGGACGCAAGTTCGTAGAGGACGTCGAGCGTGATCGGGCCCGACGCGCACAGCGCGAGGCGCTGGGCGTCGGCCGCGATCACGTTGACGTCGAACGTCGCACGCTGCCCCGCGAGCCGGCCCACCACTCGGGCACGGCTGCCGGCCACCAGACGGTCTCCCTCGAGGCCCTCGAAATTGAAATCGATCGGGGCCCACCGCCCGCAGGCGGTCGGGTCGGTCAACACGTCCAGGACGTCCTCTGCGCGTCCCGACACGGTGGTCTGTGCGGTCCAGGTGCTCATGGCGAGCACTCTTGTCGCGCCGGGCGTCTGGGTCGTCGTCCCGCCTGGCGATCTTCACAACGCCGCTCGGCCGATCTGTTTGCGGAGTGGTCGTCCGCTCAGACGACCCCGCCATCGTCCCTGCGGACGATGCGTGTGGCTGGGCGCGGCGCTACCGTCGCACCGTGCGCACGATTTCCAAGGCATTTGCAGCACCACGCGACCGCTGGAGGCGGATCGCGCCGAACCGCCAGGACCTGCTGATGGCCGCGATCCTGCTCGTGGTCGGCCAGTTCGAAGCATGGCTCGACAACGTGCCCGGGAGCCGCCTGGCGACCTCGATCGGCTTGATCTTCGTCTGCGGCGCGGTGGCGCTGCGCCGCCGCAACCCGGTCGCCGCGGTCGCGGTGGTCGGCGGGGCGACGCTGCTCCAGCAGGCGCTTGGCGGCTTCGCGCTCAACCACAGCTACGCGATGGTGTTCTCGGCCGTGATCGTCGCCTACTCCCTCGGCGCCTATGCCGAGGGCCTGACCCTGTACGCCGGCATCGCACTGCAGTGCGCGACGTGGGCTGGCGGCTCGCTGATGGTCCAACCGGTCAACGAGCGCGCGGGCGACGCGTTCTTCGGCGTCGTCATGGGCTGCGTGCTGCCGGTCGCCGCCGGGATTGCGATGCGCGGCCGGCGGCGACTGGTCGGCGAGCTGCACCAGCGCTCGCAGCAACTCATCGCCGAGCGCGAGGGACGGACGCGCAACGCCGTGGCGGCCGAGCGTGCCCGGATCGCCGGCGAGCTGCACGACGTCGTCAGCCACAACGTCTCGGTGATGGTCGTCCAGGCCGGCGCGGCGCGGCGCCTGATCAAGACCGACACCGAGCGCGCGAGCGAGGCGATGCTCGCGATCGAGAACACGGGCCGCGCCGCGCTCGACGAGATGCGCCGCTTGCTCGGGGTGCTGCGCCGCGGCGACGAGCAGCTGGCGCTGGCACCGCAGCCGACACTGCGGCGCGTCGATCACCTCATCAACCTCGCGCGGGCGCTCGGCCTCGACGCGCAGCTGCGCGTCGAGGGCGAGGCCCTCGACCTGCCGCTCGGCCTCGACGTCGCGGCCTACCGGATCATCCAGGAAGCGCTCGA
This sequence comes from uncultured Actinomycetes bacterium, assembly GCA_963846975.1. Classification (GTDB taxonomy): domain Bacteria; phylum Actinomycetota; class Thermoleophilia; order Solirubrobacterales; family Solirubrobacteraceae; genus AC-49. The sequence goes on along the minus strand of CAWJXY010000015.1, from coordinate 58,387 downwards.
CAGCGCCCAGGCCCACGCCCCCGGCGCCCACACCGAGGTCGTCGTCCGCTACGGGCGCTCGGCCCTCGAGCTCGAGGTCTCAAACGGCTCGCCGTCGTACGGCCCCGAGATCAAGGCACCTTCGGTCCTCCTCGGTCTGCGCGAGCGGGTTGCGCTGTTCGGCGGCGACCTCAACGCGGGCCGGCGACGCGGCGGCGGATACGCCCTGCGGGCCAGGCTGCCGCTCGGAGAACCGACGTGAGCTGGTGGCGCAACCGCGACACGCGCGACCTGCTGACCGGCGCCTTGGCCGGCGGCATCATGATCGCCGAGACGACGTGGGTCGACACCCGCGGGCCCGTCTGGGCCAATGTCCTCGTCTTCGGCGCGATGGGCGCCCTCGTCGCGGTCCGACGGCGCCACACGCTGTGGGTCTGCCTGGCCCTATTCGCCCTCGCCGTCTTCGCGACCGTGACCGTGACCCCGGTCAGCTCGCTGAGCACGGCGATCTTCGTCGTCGCGTTCATGACCTACACGGCTGGCCACGAGCTCGACTTCGATCAGGCGCTGATCGCGTTGCTCGCGGTCGTGGTGACCGTGTTCGCCGTCGACGCACTCGCCCCCAACCACGTGTCGGTCGGCGACGGCTTCTTCCCGTCGGCCGTGTTCGCGATCGCATGGGGCGTTGGCCGCGCGCTGCGCGGCCACCTGATGCTGACGCGCGAGCTGGCGATCACCAACCAGCAGCTCGAGATCGAGCGCGAGGAGCGTGCCCGCGACGCGGTCGCCGACGAGCGCCGCCGGATCGCCCGCGAGCTGCACGACGTCGTCGCCCACAGCGTGTCGGTGATGGTCGTCCAGTCGGGCGCCGCGCGGCGCACGTTGAGCCGCGACCCCGAGCAGGCGGCGCAGGCACTGGCCGCCGCAGAGGAGAGCGGGCGCACGGCGCTCGTCGAGCTGCGGCGGATGCTCGGCCTGATGAGCGAGGACAACGCGGCCGCCCAGCGCGCCCCCCAGCCGACGCTCAAGCAGCTCGACGCGCTGGTCGAGCGCGCCCGCGACGCCGGGCTCGACGTGCAGTTGCACGAGGACGGCGAGCGCTTCCCGCTGCCGGCCGGGGCCGACCTCGCCGCCTACCGGGTCGTCCAGGAGGCGCTGACCAACACGCTCAAGCACGCCGGGCCGACCCGCGCCACCGTGTCGGTGCACTGGACGCCGGACGCGCTGGAGCTCGAGATCACCGACGCCGGCTCGCAGAACGGCGTCGCGCAGCACCTCGGCGGCTCCGGACAGGGCCTCGTCGGCATGCGCGAGCGCCTCGAGCTCTACGGCGGCCATGTCGACGCGCGACCCGAGGGCGACGGCGGCTTCGTCGTGCAGGCGTCGATCCCACGGGATACGGTGGTCGCCGCATGAGCATCCGCGTCCTCATCACCGACGATCAGGCGCTGGTCCGAACCGGCTTTCGCATGATCCTCGAGTCCGAGGACGACATCGAAGTCGTCGGCGAGGCGGCCGACGGCCGCGAGGCCGTCGACAAGGCGATCGCCGCGTCGCCCGACGTGATCCTGATGGACATCCGCATGCCCGACCTCGACGGGATCGAGGCGACGCGGCGGATCATCGCAGCGGGCGGCGAGAACGCACCGAAGATCCTGATGCTGACGACGTTCGACCTCAATGAGTACGTCTACGAGGCGCTCCAGGCCGGGGCCAGCGGTTTCCTGCTCAAGGACGTGCCGGCCGAGCAGCTCGCCGAGGGGGTGCGCATCGTCGCGCGCGGCGACGCGCTGCTCGCCCCGTCGGTCACCAAGCGGCTGCTCGAGGAGTTCGCACAGGCGCGGCCGGCGAACACGACCGCCCCGGACGGGCTCGACGAGTTGACCCCGCGCGAGCTCGAGGTCTTCCACCTGATCGCCCGCGGGCTGTCGAACGCCGAGATCGCCACCGAGCTCGTCGTCTCCGACACCACGGTCAAGACCCACGTCGCGCGCGTGCTGATGAAGCTCGGCCTGCGCGACCGCATCCAGGCGGTCGTGCTCGCCTACGAGTCGGGCGTCGTCTCGCCCGGATCGGCCCCGGCGTAACGATCGCAGTCGCGCCTCGTTGTGGAGGCATGACGCTCACCAACGCCCCCATCCCGAGGCTCATCGTCCCGCTGTTGGCGGCGCTGGTGCTCGCGCTCGCGCCCGCCGCCGCGTCGGCCCACGCCCGCCCATGCACCCATCACCGCGGCTACATCATCGGCAACGAGGTCGGCACGCTGTGGCACTCCGGCCCCTCGCTCTACGGCTGTACGACCGAGTACGACGAGGCCCACATCGTCCGCCGGCTCGGCCCGTGGACGCCGGCCACGAAGGTCAAGTTCGACGGCGCGAACGTTGTCTGGACCGTCCGTCAGGGCGCAGCTGACCGCGTGTGGGCCGCCAACGTCCACGACGGCCTGCGCTGGTTGACCGGGACCAGGCTCGTGCCCCAGGGCGCCGGTCTGCCGTTCGCCGACGGCCGCGTCTACCGGCTGCTCCAGGTTGGCGAGCAGGCGGCCTGGATCACGACCCGCGGCGAGGTCGTCGCCGCAACCGACGAGTCATCGTTCGACGCGACGCCGGTCGGCACGCCGCCGGCTCCGTTCGTGACGAGCAAGCAGCTGCTGCTCATCGGTCGCTTCGGATCGATTGCGCCCGCGACGCTCGCCGCCCACACCCACTTCACGACCGGGCAGGGCGAGACCGACGACTGCGGCGGCACGATCCCGTACTCGCTGACCGTCAGGCCCGACCCGTCCGCTCCCGCGTTCGGCGCGACCTGGTTCGCCGAGTTCCGCGACATCCCCAACGACGAGTGCAACTGACATGAGGACGCTCATCGCAACCGCGGCCCTCGCGCTCGCCGTCATCGGCCTCGCCGCGCCCTCGGGCGCGCTGGCCCGCAGTCACAAGTGCCCGCACCACCACGGCCAGCTGGCCGGGGACTCGTTCGGCAACGCGTGGCACCACGGCGCCTCGCTGTACGCCTGCACGACCGTCTACGACCACAAGCCCGGCGCCCGGCGGCTCGGGCCGTGGACGAGCGCGACGAAGATCGCGTGGGACGGCGTCGACGCCGTGTGGTCCGTCCGCCAGAACGGGATCGACCGCATGTGGGCGGCCAACGCCGACAATGGCAAGCGCTGGCTGTCGGCTACGAACCTCGTGCCCGACGGTGCTGGCCACCCATTCCTCACCGGCCGCGTCCAGCGGATCCTGCTCAGCGATCAGAGCGCCGCGTGGATCACCCAGCAGGGCCAGGTCGTGATGGCGTTGCACGATCCGGCCGATGACCCGGAGGCGGTCGGCGCGCTGCCCGCCCCGCTGGTCGCGGTCAAGCAACTGCTGCTCGTCGGCAGCTACCCGTCGATCGCACCGGCGACGCTCGCCGCGACGGCAAAGCTCCAGGAGCTCGACGGCGACGGCGACGAGTGCGGCGGCGTCAACCCCTACAAGCTGACGTTCCAGCCCGACTCCAGCGGCCCGCGCCTCGGCGCGCAGTGGGACGGCTACTGGGAGAGCACGAACTGCTCATGACGACGGGAAGACGCCGCCGTCGATCCCGATGACGTGGTTTGTGATGTAGCCGTTGCGCACGAGCGCCATCACGAGGTCGGCGACCTCACCGGGCTGCCAAGCCGTCCCACGGGGATCCGCTCGGCGAGCCCGCCCGGGTCGCCGGGGAGCATCGCGCGCCGATCCCGCCGCTGGCACCGGTGACGAGCGCGACGCGGTCGGTGAGGTCCTGTCCAGGCATGGCGGCAGCCTACGCGTGAATCGACCTGTGCCTGGGATAGTCGCGACCGACCGATGACGCGCGCCCGCCTCCTGTCCGTACTGACCGCGTGCGCGGTGGGCGCGCTCGCGTCGCCGGCGCATGGCGCCGACCGGTGGCCGCTGTGCGTGCCGCGCACGGCCCCGGTCCAGATCGGCGTCACCCAGGTCTCACGGTCGGTCGACGGGCGGCTCGTGACGCTGATGCTGCGTTCCCGCGCGATGGGCAACGTCCAGCCGGTGCGGGTGCTGCTGCCGGTCCACTACGACCGCTCGGGCGCGACGCGCTATCCGGTCCTGTACCTGCTCCACGGCGCCGGAGGCAGCTACCGATCGTGGCTCGACGACGACCACATCGATCGCCAGCTCGGCGGCATGCCGGTCATCACGGTGATGCCGAACGGGTCACAAGGCGAGGGCGGCGCCTACCGGAACGGCGGCTACAGCGATTGGTACGGCACCCCGCCCGACGGCGGCGCCGACGCGCCGGCGTGGGAGAGCTTCCACATCCGCGAGCTCGTGCCGTTCATCGACGCGCACTTCCCCACGCGCGCGTCGGCGGCCGGCCGCGCGATCGCCGGGATCTCGATGGGCGGCGGCGGCGCGACCAAGTACGCGGCCTCCTACCCGGGAACGTTCGGCTACGTCGGCGCGTTCTCAGGCGAGACCCACCCCCTGCTGCCGGTCGCCGTCAACTTCCAGACCAAGACCTGCAAGTGGGGCGACCCGGTCACCCAGCTCACCCGCTGGCGCGACAACGACTCGACCGATCTGGCGTCGAACCTGCGCGGCGTTCGGGTCTTCATCCGCTCGGGCGACGGCACGCCGGGCCCGTTCGATACCGCGCAGCCGCCGGCCGACCCGACCGCCGCCGCGATCCGCCGATACGTGCTGCTGATCGAGTTCGGCGCCCACCTCGAGAACCAGGCGTTTGGCAAGGCGCTGCGGGCGGCCGGCGTGCGCGACGTCAACGAGCGCTACTTCCCCGGCTCGCACACGCGGCCCTACTGGCTCCGCGACACGACGGAGTTCGTCGCGTGGCTGAAAGCCCAGCTGGGTCGTCCGGTCACGAGCCGCACGACGTTCAGCGTCCGCTCGGCGCACCGCTGGTTCAGTGCGTGGGGCTACGCGTTCACCGTGCACCGGGCGACCGACGAGTTCCTCACCGTGTCAGCGCGCCCGGGCGCGCTGACGGCGACCGGGAGCGGCCGTGTCGATGTCGTCACGCCACCGCTGCGTGGCCGCGCCTCGGGCCTGCGGTTCACGCTGCGCCTCGGCACACAGCGGCGCTCGTGCACCGCGGCGTGGGCCCTCCACCCGGGAGAGCCCACGCACGTGAAGCTGCGGTGCAACTTGCCCGTTACTGGTTGACGCCGGCGGCGTTCAGACGACCCTTGACAAACGTCGCGGCCGCGGAGTCGTACTTCTGGTCGTAGACCAGCGTGGTCAACCAAGTTGTCCGGCTCGACCATGGGATCTCGACCCTCTCGCTGCGCCGGGTGGCCCAGGAGGTCGGCGTAAGCCACGCCACCCTGCAGCACCATTTCGGGACCAAGGAGCAGCTGATCGACGAGATCGTCGATCACCTCCTCAACCGCACGCTGGTCCCACCCGAGCCCGGGGACGAGCCGGATGCGGTCCCCGACGGCGAGACCCGCCTGCGCGAGATGTGGGGGCAGTGGACGTCGCCGATCGGGATGCGCGACATCCGCCTGTTCCTGGAGATCGCCGGCCAGAGCCTCTTCGAAGACAGCGGCTACCGGACGATCATGAAGCGCTCGATGGAGACCCGGGTCAGCATCATGGCGGGCGCGTCGATCGCCCAGGGCTGCCCGCCGCAGGACGCTCCGGCGATCGCGACGCTGTTGATCGGCCAGCTGCGCGGCCTGATCTCGGACCTGTTGATCACCGGCGACTACGAGCGCGTCAACGCCGCGTTCGAACTCGTGTGTGACAACACGCGCTGGCGCATCGCCGCCTGGGCGCGCGACCGCGTAGGCTCGGGCTCGATCGGTGCCCTACGAGGCGCCGTCGTTGCCGATCGCAAGATGGAGTGTCAGCCGGCCTCGACGGCCTGCTTGATCGCCGCCCCGAACTGGTCGGCGCCCTTGTTGGCCTGGCGTGCCGCCGGGCCGACGAACAGCTTGCCCAGGCCGTGGCCTGCGAACTCGTTGAACAGCCGTACGCGGGTCTGGTCGCCCTCGGCCGTCAGGTCGTAGCCGCCCGCGGTCACGGTGACGAGGTTCTTCGAGCGCTCGGCCCAGCGGATCTTCGTCGGCGACTCGAACTCGGTGATCTCGAACTCGCGCTTCGTCTTCATGCCGGCGTCCTTGACCGTGCTGCGGAACACCGTCCCGACCCCGGGCGGCCCGTCGCCGACCTGTGCGATCTCGAGAACCCGTGGGCTGAACTTCGGGTCGTTGGTGCCCAGGGCGAGGAACGCGAACACCTCGTCGATCGGCCGGTCGACGAGCGTCGTCAATTCGAATCCGTGGGGCATGGGCTGAGCCTAACCTGTGCGCAGCTCGGCCAGCGCCTTGGCGATCCGCCGCTCGCGCGTCTCGTCGGTCTTGGCCGCGTTGATCGGGTCGACGAACGCCCGGCGGCGGCTGAACGACAGGCCGTCGAACCGCTCGCGGATCGCCGGGTCGCGGTCGAGCAGGGCCGCGAAGTCCTCGGGCACAGCGAGCTCGCGCGGCTCGGTATCGAGCTCCAGCTCGACGTCGAGCTTGTCGCCGGCGGCGATGCCGGCCGCCTCGCGGACCTCGGCGCTGACGGGGAGCAGGAACACGTCGCCGCGCGCCGCGACGGTGCTGCGGTAGGCGTGGCCGTTGATCGTCCCGCGAACGGCCGCGCGCTTGGATCCGAAGGCGTCGACGACGTCGGCCGGTACCTCGATGCCGGTCGCCGTCTTGCCGTGGAGCTTGAGGGTGGCTTGGAATCTCATCTGTAACGACAGGCTACGCAGCCTGACGAAGGCGCCATGACCAAACTGAGCGAGATCGACGAAGCGCTGTGCGAGAGCTCCGAGTGGGACTTCTCCGACCTGAGCGCGCTTTACATCAACTGCACGCTCAAACGCTCGCCCGAGGCCTCCAACACGCAGGGGCTCGCCGATCGTTCGATCGCGATCATGGAGCGCAACGGGGTCGACGCGTCGAGGTCGTGCGGGCGGTCGACCTCGACATCGCCACCGGGGTCCAGCCCGACATGACCGAGTACGGCTGGGAGCACGACGACTGGCCGGCGATGCACGAGAAGGTCATGGCGGCCGACATCCTCGTGCTGCTCTCGCCGATCTGGCTCGGCGAGAAGTCCTCCATCTGCACGCAGGTCATCGAGCGCCTGTACGGCAACTCCCATCTCCTCAACGGCGACGGCCAGTACGCGTACTACGGGCGCGTCGGCGGCGCGATCATCACCGGCAACGAGGACGGCGCCAAGCACTGCGCCATGAACATCCTCTATTCGCTTCAACACCTCGGGTACACGATTCCCCCGCAGGCCGACTCGGCGTGGCTCGGCGAGGCGGCCCCGGCCCGAGCTACCTCGACGACCCGGGCGGCGGGCTCGACAACGACTTCACCAACCGCAACACGACGTTCCTGACCTGGAACCTCCTGCACGTCGCTCGCATGCTCAAGGACCGCGGCGGCTTCCCGGTTCACGGCAACCAGCGCACGGCGTGGGACGCCGGCGCGCGCTTCGACTACCCCAACCCGGAGTACCGGACCTAGATGCCGCCCAACGCGGCCGCGAGCAGGCGCTCCGTGCGCCCCCATGCGTCGTCGGCCGCGCCCGAGTCGTAGGTGTCGCGACGATCGCACAGGAAGCCGTGCGGGATCTGCGGGTAGACGACGATCTCGTGATCGACGCCCGCCTGCTGCAGCGCCTCCTCGATCGCCGCACGATCGGCGTCGGGCACCGCGTGGTCGTCGGATCCAGTCAGGATCAGTACCCGACCGGTGATGCCCGGCGGTCAGGGTCAGCGTCGGCTCGGGGCGGCTGAGACCGATCTCCGTACCGGCCAGCCAGCCGGGGTAGGCGCAGACGACGGCCGCGACGTCGATCGCCGTCGCGGCGAGGTAGGCGACGTGGCCGCCGAGGCTCAGCCCGAGCAGCGCGACGCTGCGCGCGCCGCCCGCGCGCAGGTGGTCGACCGCGGCGCGCACGTCGGCGACCGCCTCGTCGCGCTCGAGTTCGCGCAGCAGCTCGAAGCCACGCTCACGCCCGGCGTCGTCGTGGGCAAGCTCGGCGCCGGGGGAGATGCGGTGGTAGAGGTCGGGCGCGAGCGCGACATAGCCCAGCGCGGCGATCCGCTCGCAGACCTCGCGTATGTGCATCGTCACGCCGAACAGCTCATGACAGACGACGACACCCGCGCGCGGCGCAGCGGGCGGGCGGGATGACTTCCGCGCGACGAACGCGCCCATGCCGCCGTCGAGCGCGATGTGTTCAGTCAGGATCACGTCGCTGGCGCGCGCTCGGTGACCGGCACGGCAAACGACGCGCGATCGCCTTCCCACCCGTCGCGCGGCGCCACCTCCTCGAGGCGCCGTAGGTCGTCGGCGCTCAGCCGCAGGTCCGCCGCGGCGACGTTCTCGGCCAGCTCGCGAGCGGCGCTTCGTGCCCGGGATCGGGACGACGTCGTCGCCCTGGTGCAGCAGCCATGCCAGCGCGAGCTGCGCGGGCGTCGCGGCGTGCTGAGCGGCGATCTCGGCGACGGCGTCGACCAGCGCCAGGTTGCGCTCGTACGCGGCGCCGGCGAAGCGCGGGTCGCTGCGGCGCATATCGCCGTCGCCGAACGTTTCGGCGGCGGGCAGGGCACCGGTCAACAGGCCGCGGCCGAGCGGGCTGTAGGGCACGATCGCGACGCCGAGCCGCCGCGCCGCTGGCCGGACCTCGTCCTCGACATCGCGCCACGTCAGCGACCACTCGGTCTGCACGGCGGCGATCGGATGGACGGCGACCGCCCGCTCGAGCTGCTCGGCGGTGACCTCGGAGACGCCGAGGTGGCCGACCTTGCCGGCGGCGACGAGCTGTGCCATCGCCCCGATGCTCTCCTCGATCGGCACGTCGGGGTCGACGCGGTGCAGGTAGTAGAGGTCGACGTGGTCGACGCCGAGGCGCTGAAGCGACGACTCGAGGTAGTCGCGCACGCGGTCGGGCCGCGCGTCGACGTGGACACCGTCGGCGTCGCGGACGATCCCGAACTTCGTCGCGAGCACGATCTCGTCGCGACGCGCGGAGAGGACCGGCGCCAGCAGGCGCTCGTTGGCGCCGGAGCCATAGCTCTGCGCGGTGTCGAGCAGCGTGATGCCGGCGTCGAGGGCGGCGTGCAGCGTCGCCATGGACTCGGCGTCGTCGGTGGCGCCGTAGCCCTGGGACATCCCCATGCATCCGAGGCCGAGCGCCGAGACCTCGAGGCCGCCGGGGCCGAGTGTGCGTGTGTGCATGCTCCGAAGGTACCCCGCCGCAAGCCTGGTACTCAGAGGCTGTTGATCGTAGTATCGGGGATACCACGATGTGCCCCCCGAGGCTTCGCCCAGTGATTCCGCACACGAGCTCGGCGATCTGCTTCGCGCCCGGCGCGAGGCGCTGAAGCCGGCCGACGTCGGCCTCGTCGGCGGCCCGCGGCGGCGCACGAGCGGCCTGCGCCGCGAGGAGGTCGCGATGCTCGCGTCGATCTCCCCCACGTACTACGCGTTCCTCGAGCAGGGGCGCGGCGTCCGGCCGTCGCGCGCGGTGCTCGACTCGCTGAGCAGCGCGCTGCGCCTCGCCCCGGCCGAGCGCGACTACATCCATGCGCTCGTGCACGGCGGCCCGCCGCCCGCCAACGGGCAGGGGACGATCGAGGTCCTGGCGGCCGGGATCGCGGAGCTGGTCGACCGGCTCGACCCCAGCCCCACCTATGTGACCGGGCGCTCCTGGGACGTCCTCGCCGCCAACCGCGCGGCGCGCGCCCTGTGGACCGACTGGCCGGCCCTTGCGCCGGCCGACCGCAACATGCTCGTGTGGATGTTCACGCCGGCCGCCCGCGACGTGTTCGTCGAGTGGGAATCCGAGGCCGCCGCGCAGCTTGCGCGATTCCGCGGGGCCGCCGCGCGCCACCCGGGCGATCCGCGCTTCACGGAGCTGATCGAGCGGCTTCACGCCACGAGCGCCGAGGTCCGTGAGTGGTGGCCCCGCCAGGAGGTGGCGCAGCTGGGCTCGGGCCGCAAGCGGCTGCGCCACCCGTCGCTCGGCGAGATCGAGCTGCGACACGTCGTGCTCCAGGTCGCCGACGAGCCCGAGCAGAAGCTCGTGACGTTCGCGCCCGCTGCGGCCGACGAGCCGCGGATCGCGGAGCTTGCGAGTACGTTTGCGTGATGCGCATCGCGGCGCCGGCCGTCGCCATTGCAGCCGCGCTGGTGCTCGGCGCCTGCGGCTCATCTTCGCTCGACGTCGCCGAGGACGCCGCAGACGACTACGCGCGCCGCGGCACCGCCGCCGACCACGACGACGACGACCACGTCCAAGGCAGTCCCGATTCCGCCGGCGACCGGCCACGCCCTGCCGTCGACGGCGACGCCCGAGGACGTGATCCGGGCGTGGGCCGACACGCTGCGCCACGGCCAGATCCGGGCCGCGGCGCGCTTCTTCGCGCTACCGACGATCGTCGCCAATGGCGGCGACCCGCTCGAGCTCAAGACGCGAGCCGAGGTGCGGTTCTTCAATGCGACGCTGCCGTGCGGCGCCGTGCTGGTCGGGACCGAGCACGGAGCCGCACGGGCTCGTGATCGCGACCTTCCGCCTGACCGAGCGCCCAGGCGAGGGCGTCTGCGGAACCGGCGTCGGCCACACCGCGCGGACCGCGTTCCGCATCCGCCACGGCCGCATCCGCGAGTGGCTTCGCGTCGCCGACCAGCAGCCCAACGGCACAGCGGCGTAGGGGAGGCCTCCCTACGCGGCAAACCGCGCCTGACCGCGGGCGCGGGCCTTGGCGGCTTCTTCTTCGCGGTTCTTCTTCGGTGCCTGGGTGACGAGCTCGGAGAGGTAGCGGGTCGTGATCGCGGCGACGTCGTCGACGGCGCGGTCGAAGGCCTCCTGGTTGGCCTTCGACGGCTTCGTGAAACCGCCGACCTTGCGGACGAACTGGATCGCTGACGCGCGGATCTCCTCGTCCGTCGCCGGCGGATCGAAGTTGTGGAGCTGGCGAATGTTTCGGCACATGCGCCCAGATTACGCCAGCCGCCGTGCCGCCTCCCGGTGGCCGGCCGCCGCGAACGCGACGTCGACCGACACCCGACAACGGTCGCGCAGCGCGCGGTCACCGATCAGACCGGCGGCCCAGCGGTGAACCGCGCCGCCACACGCGAGCGAGACCGTCTCGGCGAGCCGCGCAGCGTCGACGTCGTCGCGCGTCATCCCCTGCTCGGCCGCGGTGCGCAGACACGCGACGAGCTGCGGCGTCGGGTCGCGGCGCAGCAGCCGCCCGCTTTCGGTCCAATGGGCGAGCACATGGCGGTACACCGCCGCGTCGGCGCAGATCGTGTCGACGACCATGGCGACGATCGCGTGCGCGCGGGCCAGCGGGTCGGCCTCGTCGAGCGCTACGGAATGGGCTTCGATCTGCGCCAGCATCTCGTCGACGAGCGCCGCCCAGATCTTCTCGCGCGGGCCGATCAGGTTGAACACGGTGGCCGGCGCGACCTCGGCGCGCTGGGCGATCCGCTCGACGCTCGGCGATTCGTGCGGATGCTCGCGCAGCAGCTCGCGCGTCGCCTCGAGGATCTGGGCGATCCGCCGGCGGCGGTTGCGCTCGCGCAGCCCGCCGGTGGCCGTCGGGGTCATCGCACGCCGGCCAGAAAGCCGCTGACCGCCGCGGTGAAGCTGTCGTTGTCGTCGCCCGCGACCATGTGGTGGGCGCCACTGACGTCGACGATCTCGGCGTGCGGCACGAGGCCGCCGAACTCCTGCGCGATCTCAGCGCTGAGGACCTCGCTGACGCCGCCACGGACGAGCAGCGTCGGGATCTCGAGCGCCTCCGACGCCGCGCGCATCCGTGCGGGCAGCTGGCCGTTGGCGCGGTCGGCGGCGACCCCGGTCGCCCCCAGCATCCGCGGGTCCCAGTGCCAGTGCCAGCGCCCGTCGACGAGCCGCAGGTTGCGCGCCAGCCCCGACCCGTCGGCCGGAACGTCGCGGTGGGGAAGGTAGGCGGCGACCGCGGCGGCCGCGTCGGCCGGGCTGGCGAAGCCCTCGGGCGCGCTCTGCATGAACGCCATGATCTTCTCGGTCCCGTTTTCGTTGAAGCGGTGCGCGACGTCGACGAGCACGAGCGCCGCCGCCGCAGCGCGCGGCTCCTCGCTGATCGCCAGCAGCGACGACATGCCGCCCAGCGAGGCGCCGACGAGGACCGGCGGATCGTCGAACGCGGCCGCGATGTCGCGCACGTCCGAGGCGAACGCGTCGAGCCGGTAGTCCGCGTCGGGCGACCAGTCGCTGTCTCCGTGGCCACGCATGTCGACGGCGATCGCCCGCCATCCGGCGCGGCCGAGCGCGGCTCCGGTCCCGCGCCAGGCGTGGCGGGTCTGTCCGCCGCCGTGAAGCAGCACGACCACCGGAGCGTCGCGGTCGCCGAAGCTGTCGGCGCGAAGCGTCAGGCCGTCGCGGGTGAAGAAGGACACTCGCATGGAAACTTAGAATAGCATCTAGATTTAGACTCTCCTCCACTCCGAGTTGACTACCGTTGCAAACGCCGATGAAGCTCGCGACCTGGAACGTCAACTCGCTCGGCGCGCGCATGGCGCGCGTGCTCGAGTTCCTCGACGAGCTTGCGCCCGACGTCCTGTGCCTCCAGGAGACCAAGACCGAGGACGACGCGTTCCCGGCCGCCGAGCTCGCCGACGCCGGCTACGACTCGGTCCACCACAGCGCCGGGCGCTGGGCGGGCGTCGCGATCCTCGCCCGCCAGGGCCTCGGCCTGCGCGACGCGGTGGCGGGCCTGCCCGGCGAGGTGGTCGCAGACGAGGCGCGGTTCATCGAGGCGACGGCCGGCGATCTGCGCGTCGCCAGCGCCTACGTCACCAACGGCCGCGCGATCGGCACCGAGTTCTTCGACCAGAAGCTGACGTTCCTCGACGCGATGGCGGCGCGGGCGAAGGCGCTGCGAGACGCCGGCGACGCGGTTGTCATGGCCGGCGACTTCAACGTGACGCGCGACGACCGCGACGTCTACGACCCGGCGGCGTTCGTCGGCGAGACCCACGTCACGCCCGACGAGCGCACGCGCCTGGAGCGGGTCCTGACCGACGGGGCCCTGACCGATGCCTACCGCAGCGCCCACCCCGACGACGTCCAGTTCACGTGGTGGGACTATCGCGCCGGGCACTTCCACAAGGGCCTCGGGCTGCGGATCGACTACATCCTGCTCAGCGACACGCTGGCCGCCGACCTGACCGAGTGCGCGATCGCGCGCGACTACCGCAAGGGCACCAAGCCGTCCGACCACGCCCCGCTGATCGCCGACCTGACGCGGTGAGCGTCCCGGACTGAGCGCTGGGGGCGGTAGTCCGGGGCACGCGGGCGCGCTCAGCCCAGCGTGGCCAGGACGACCGGCGTGACCGCGGTCGCGCCGGCGAGTCGCAGCTGCCCGCCGACCATCGCGAGCGTCCATCCCGACAGGCGGCGGTCGTCGACCAGAACGCCGGCTCCGGGCGGGACCGAGCCCGTGATCGCGAACGCTCCACGGACGTTGGCCGCCTGCTGGACCGCGTTGGCCAGATCGCGCTGCGGCGGGCGCGCCTCGGTGCGGGCGACGAGGTCGACGTACGGCACGCCGAGCTCGGCGGCCAGGCGCGGCGCGAGGTCGTCGAGGATCGCGCCGAGGGCGACCGACGGCACCCGCGTCACCCACGCCACCGGCGCACCGGCGCCGCGTACGACGTCGGCCAGCGCGACGACGATCTCGTCGTCCATCCGCCCGGCGCCCAGGCCGCGCTCGATCGCCGGCCACCAACCGCCGTCGCCGATCCGGGCCAGCGCCCAGCCGGGCTCGGTGCGGGCATCCTCGGCGATCTTGCGCATCGTCCCGCCGGCGTCCGGCGCCATCTTGCGCACCTCGAGCTCGAGCGGTCGCGCGCGCAGGTGGCGCTGGGCGAGCTCGACCAGGCGCTCGTCCGGCGCCGTGGCGAACCGCGGCGCGGTGCACACCGAGCAGCGCCCGCAGGGTCGCGACGCCGGATCGTCGAGCTCGGACTGCAGCGCGAGCATCAGGCAGCGTCCGTCGGCGCCGTAGGCGGCCATCGCCGCCTGCTCGGCGCGGCGCAGCTTCGTCACCTGGGCATAGCGCTCGCCGTCGTAGGTCCATCCGCTGTCGGGCACGAACTGCCAGCGTGTCCCGTCGCGCGTCACCGCGCCCTCGACGTCGAGGATCTTGAGCATCGCCTCGATGCGGGACGCGCCGAGGTTGACGACGCCCATCAGCTCGCGCGTGGTGCGGCCCTGCGCACCGGATGCCTCGAGCTCGCCGAGCACCGCGTTGACCCGCTCGAGCGACGGGAACGCCTGCTCGATGAAGAAGTCCTGGATGTCGCGGTCCTCGCCGCCGCGCAGCAGGACGACGTCGGCGTGGTCGACGCCGCGCCCGGCGCGGCCGACCTGCTGGTAGTAGGAGACGACCGAGCCCGGCGCCTGGAAGTGCACGACGAACGTCAGGTCGGCCTTGTCGTAGCCCATGCCCAAGGCGCTGGTGGCGACGACCGCCTTGACCTCGTTGGCCAGCAGCCGCTCCTCGGTCGCGATCCGCTGTTCGGTGTCCTGCTCGCCGCTGTAGGCCACGGCGGGGATGTCGTTGGCGACCAGGAACGTCGCCACCTGCTCGGCGTCGCGCTTGGTCAGCGTGTACACGATGCCTGAGCCATCCAGGCGCGGCAGGTTCTCGACGAGCCATGCGAGGCGCTCGGCCGGGCGGCGTAGCTCGAGCGTCTCGAGGCGCAGGCTCGTTCGCGCCAGCGGCCCGCGGTACGAGCGCAACGGGGTCGCCGCCTGGCCGCCGAGCTGCTCGAGCACGTCGGCGACGACGCGGTCGTTGGCCGTCGCCGTCGTGCCGAGCACCGCGACGTCGGGGGCGAGCGCGTCGAGCATGTCGCGCACCCGGCGGTAGTCGGGGCGGAAGTCGTGACCCCAGTCGGAGATGCAGTGCGCCTCGTCGATGACCAGCAGGCCGACCGAGGCGGCGAACAACGGCAGCATGTCGTCGCGAAAGCGTGGGTTGTTGAGCCGCTCGGGGCTGATCAGCAGCAGGTCGATCGCGTCCGAGGCGAGCTGCTCGCGAACGCTGTCCCATTCGTCGCGATTGGTCGAGTTGATCGTGTGGGCGCGAAGGCCGAGGCGCTGCGCGGCGGCGATCTGGTTGCGCATCAGCGCCAGCAGCGGACTGACGATCAGCGTCGGCCCGGCCTGGGCGTCGCGCAGCAGCGCGGTGGCCACGAAGTACACCGCGGACTTCCCCCAACCGGTCCGCTGCACGCACAGCACCCGGGCACGATCGACGACGAGGTCGGAGATCGCCTCGAGCTGGTCGGTACGAAACGCGGCCCCCGGATCGCCGGTCAGCGTGCGCAACCGCTCCAGGGCGGCGGTGGCGAAGGTGTCGGCTACTGCAGCGTCCCGTTGTCGGCTGAGCTCATACGGTTCAGCACGCGCTCGACGACATCGAAGTAGCGCACGGGCGCGATCCGCACGATCCAGTCCAGGATGACCGCGTCGGCGCCGATGCGGATGCGCGGATTTCCCTTCTCGATGCCGGCGTGGATGATCTCGGCCGCGCGCTCGGGCGTCGTGCGGGCCACCTCGTCGAAGCGGCGTGCGAAGTCGGCCTGGTCGACGCTGCCCGCGTCGTCGGCGTGGAAGCGCGCGTTGCGGGCGATGTTCGTCTTGATCCCGCCGGGGTGGATGACCGCGATCCTCACCCCGTTGCCGCGCATCTCCTGGCGCAGCGCCTCGGTGAACCCGCGGACCGCCGACTTCGACGCGCAGTAGGCCGTCTGGTTGGGGAAGCCGAACAGGCCGAAGACGCTCGAGACGTTGGCCAGCGTCCCGGAGTTCTGACGCAGCAGCACCGGCAGGAACGCGTGCGTGCCGTTGACGACGCCGCCGAAGTTGATGCCGTGGACCCACTCGTCGTCCTCGACCGCCGCGTTGGCGAACGACTGCATGACGGTCACTCCGGCGTTGTTGACGACCGCCCCGATCGGCGTCGGCGCCCACTCTGTGACCTGCGCGGCGAACGCGAACATCGCCTGACGGTCGCTGACGTCGACGGTCTGTGCGAACGCCGCGTCGCCGATCCGCTCGCGCGTGTCACCCAGGCCGTCGGCGTCCTTGTCGGCGATCGCCACCGGGCAGCCGTGCGCGGCGAAGCGCAGTGCCAGGGCCCGGCCGATTCCCGACCCGGCGCCCGTGACCACCGCGGTGCGTCCGGCGAGCGGGTAGCGAGGGCGGGCCATGCCGGACAGCGTATTGAACGATCACGCGACCGGCGGATGCGCCAAACGTCACGCCCAGGGCGTGACCGACTGCGACGACCGCACCGGCCCACGATGATGGACTGCGGTCTTCGCCCGACCGAACCCGAGGAGCTTGATGCGCAACCGTCGTCTCACCGCAGTTCTCGCCGCCCTGTTCGCGCTGACGCTCGCGGCGACCGCGCACGCCGGGACGGCGACCGTCGGCATGACGACGTTCGTCTCCGATTCGCCCGCGCCGGCGGCGCTGGGCCAGAACATCCCCGTCCTCCAGGGCGCCGCCGCCTCCAACTACGTGCTCGCGGCCCCGAAGAGCGGGACGATCACGTCGTGGAGCTTCCTCAGCGGCGGCGTGGCACCGGGGCGGCAGTTCGCACTGCGCGTTCTGCGGCCCAGCGGCAGCGCCTTCACCGCCGTCGCGACCTCCGGCCCCGCGGCGGTCAGCAGCCCGGCGCTGAGCGACATCGTCCAGGGACCGTTCGTCACGTCGCTGCCGGTCCACGCGGGCGACCGGATCGCGCTGCAGGCGATCAACGACGCGGACGTGCCGATCGAGCAGGGCGCCGCCGGCGTCGACGGTATCCGGTATTTCCTCGCCGGACTCGCCGACGGCGCGAGCGCCACGCCGTTCACGACCGACAACAACGCCCAGATCGTGCCGGTCCGGGCGACGATCGAGGTCGCCGCCCCCGCGCCACCGGGCAACCCGCCGCCGGGCAACCCGCCCGCCGCGCCCGCGCCCGTTGCCCCGCAGAACCAGGTGCCGCCGAGCATCACCGGCACGCCCGCCGCCGGCCAGACGCTGACCTGCGATCCGGGGAGCTGGGGCGGCGACGCGCCGATCACCTACACCGAGACGTGGACCCAGCGCACGCTGCAGCGCGTGGCGCGGCCCCACGCCAAGGTGACGACGATCCACGTCACCAAGCAGCTCGGGACCGGCGCGACGATCACCGTCGCCGACCTCGCCCCGGACACGAGCACGATCAGCTGCACCGTCACCGCACAGAACAGCGCGGGGACGGTTACCGCGACCACCGTCCCGACCGTCACCGTCCAGGCCACCGCGCCCGAGATCGCGAGCCGGTTCGTGATCGCACGGTTCTTCGTGCAGCGGCCGGAGATCACGCTGAACGCGGCCGCGCGCTCGATCGCCACCTGCTCGACCGGCGCCTGGCTGCACTTCCCGACCAAGTACCGCTTCGACTGGTACGCCGGCCGCAAGTCACCCACCAAGGCGCCGGCCGCCGGCAAACGCATCGTCAGCCACCGCGCGACCTACCGGCTGCGGGCGATCGACGCCAAGCGCTGGCTGACCTGCCGCGTGATCGCATACAACGCCGCGGGCCACGGGATCTCCTTCAGCACGCAGGACAAGGCGCACGCGTAGGCCGCACGGGGAACCGACGCACGGCAAAATAGGGTTCCCTAAGCTTCGTTGATGCCGTCCAGCTCCTCTCTGGACCGGCGTGCGTTTCTTGGCTCCACCGGCGGCGCGATGTTCTGCGCTCTCGGCGGTGCGCGCCTCCTGGGCACACACAAGGACGTCCGCCGGGCCGACGCCCACGCCGCAAAGATGAAGAAGCCGCCGCGCGTCGCGAATCCCGACCCGGTCGACCGCCTGACGTTCGTCACGCCCCAGCCGCAGCCCGGCGGCCAGGTGCGCGAGTACTGGATACAGGCCAAGACCGTGAAGTGGAACATCGCGCCCACCGGCCGCGACGACTGGATGGGGATGAAGATCCCCACGCCGCACACGTTCCGCGCGTTCGCCTACCAGCTCTACTCGCCCGGCTTCGCCGATCCGATCGGCCCGCCGTCGATCCCGGGCCCGACACTGCAGGGCAACGTCGGCGACGTGATCGTCGCCCACTTCCGCAACGCCGACGAGAAGCTCGGCCAGGCGGTGACGATGCACCCGCACGGCGTCCGCTACAACCCCGACTACGACGGCGCCTACTACGGCGACTACACCCGCGTCGGCGGCTTCATCGCCCCCGGCGAGGAGTTCAAGTACACGTGGGAGTGCGTGCCCGAGTCGGTCGGTTGTTGGCCCTACCACGACCACGGGCCCAACCACATGATCAACACCGCCCGCGGGCTGTTCGGCGCGATCATCATCCGCGAGGCCGGCGCCAAGATCCCCGACGTCGAGACGGTGCTGTTCCTGCACAGCTTCCCGCCGAACATCACCGGCCTCGATCAGAACTTCATGACCGTCAACGGCCGCACCGCCGCCGGCAACACGCCGACCGTGCGCGCCAAGGTCGGCCAGGACGTCGCCTTCCACGTGTTCGGCGGCGACCAGGCGTTCCACACCTTCCACGTCCACGGCCACCGCTGGAAGGACCCTTCCGGCGCCTTCGTGGACAACCCCACCCTCGGCCCCCTGAACTCGGTCACCGCACGGTGGACCGAGGACAACCCGGGCCGCTGGCTCTACCACTGCCACGTCGGCCCGCACCAGATGGGCATGTCGGGGTGGTACTTCGTCGATGAATGAAAGGCACTCAATGGGTCGCACCATTACCGTCCTGACCGCGCTTCTGGCGGTCGGGCTCACCAGCGTCGCGAGCGCGACGTCGTATCCCGCCCCCGGCAAGCCGAGCGTGAAGAGCAAGCCCAAGGGCCCGTTCCACACGCTGACGGTCGGCAAGCACGGCAAGTACAAGACGATTCAGGCCGCCGTCGACGCCGCCAAGGCGGGCGACACGGTCAAGATCGCCAACGGCATCTACAAGGAGGGCGTGCTCGTCGCCGGCCAGACCAAGCGCTACCTCAAGATCGTCGGCAACGTCGCCGACCCGTCGAAGGTCGTGCTCGAGGGCAAGGGCATCGTCGGCAAGGACGTCAAGCGCAACGGCGTGCCGTTCGTGACCAACCAGGACGGGATCATGGTCTCGGGCGCTGACGAGATCACGATCAAGGGCATGACGGCCCAGCACTACAAGGGCAACGGCTTCTTCTTCGTCAACGTCAACGGCTACACCGCCGACCACCTGCACGCGTTCAACGTCGGCACGTACGGCATCTACGCGTTCAACTCGATCGGCGGCTCGATGACCAACGACGTCGGCGCCTGGAACAACGACTCGGGCTTCTACATCGGCCAGACGCCGCCGCAGGCCAAGCCGGTCCGCTCGATCGTCTCGCAACGTCACCTCGTACGGCAACGTGCTCGGCTTCTCGGGCACGAACATGCGCTACGTCACGATCACGCACTCGAAGTTCTTCAACAACGGCACCGGGATCGTGCCCGAACGCGCTGCACAGCGAGAAGTTCGCGCCGCCGGAGGACAACGTCATCACCGACAACGACGTCTTCTGGAACAACTTCAACTACTACGTCGGCGCGCCGTTCCGGGTCAACGCCCACAACAAGGACACGACCCCGTACCCGGTCGGCGTCGGCATCCTGCTGTTCGGCAGCCGCACGACGCAGATCACGAACAACCGGGTCTTCGGCAACTGGCTCGGCGGCGCGGGCATGCTCAAGCAGTTGCTGCTCAGCCAGGAGCCTGACGCCCAGGACCTGATCGGCAACTCGTTCACCAACAACCAGTTCGGCAAGAACGGGACCGACCTCAACGGCCGCGACCTGGTCTACGACGGCAGCGGCAAGAACAACTGCTTCTCCGGCAACACCGGCCTGCAGCTGACGATGCCCGCCGATCCGTCGGTCTGCGGCTGGGTGCCCGTTCACCGGCGACAACGCGTTCTCGGCCGATGCCCAGAGCACGATGGTCGGCTGGGCGCTCGATCCCAACCACGAGGAGAACTTCATCAAGCACGACGCACGCGCCGCAGGCCGGCCTGGTCCCGCTCGTGGAGTACAACACCTACACCGGGAAGAAGGCCCCGTGATGAACCTGCGCCGCGGCGTCCTCGTCCTCGCCGTTGCCGGTCTCGCCGTCCTGCCCAGCGCCGTTGCGCTGGGCGGGACGCCGCTGACCAAGAAGGTGACGGTCGGCGACGACTACTACGGCCCCACGAAGGTGACGGTCAAGAAGAACACGACCATCAAGTGGGTGTGGCCCGACGACAACTTCGACTCCCACGACGTCAAGCTGCAGTCGGGGCCCAAGGGCGTGGCCAAGTTCCACTCGGGCTGGCGGCCGCCACCGACTACACGTTTTCCAGGAAGCTCACCAAGGTCGGCACGTACAAGATCGTCTGCACCCTGCACCAGGACATGACGATGACGATCAAGGTCCACTAGGACCGCCCGGACCCTGGGCGCGACACGTCGCTAGCGTGTCGCGCCATGTCCGACTCCCCCTCCCGCGAGCTGCACCTGAAGTCCCGGCCCAACGGCTGGCCGACGCGCGACAACTTCGAGCTCGTCGACACGGCCGTAGCCGACCCCGGCGACGGCGAGGTGCGGGTCCGCAACACGTTCCTGTCCGTCGACCCGTACATGCGCGGGCGCATGAACGACGCCCGCAGCTACGCCGACCCCTACGAGCTCGGGCAGGTCATGCACGGCGGCGCGGTCGGCGTCGTCGAGGAGTCCAACTCCCCGACCCACGCGGTCGGCGACGCGGTTGCCCACCAGTTCGGGTGGCGCGAGGTCGCGGTCGGCCCGGCGCGCGCGTTCGCCAAGATCGACCTCGACCTGGCGCCGGCGTCCGCGTACCTCGGCGTTCTCGGGATGCCGGGGCTGACCGCGTACGCCGGGCTGCTCGACGTCGCGGCGATGCAGCCGGGCGAGACGGTGTTCGTCTCGGGTGCCGCGGGCGCGGTCGGCTCGACGGTCGGCCAGATCGCCCAGCTGCGTGCGGCCAAGCGGGTGATCGGCAGCGCCGGGTCGCCGGAGAAGGTCGCGTGGCTGACCGACGAGCTCGGCTTCGACGCCGCGTTCAACTACAAGGACGGCCCGGTTGCCGAGCAGCTCGCGGCCGCTGCGCCCGACGGGATCGACGTGTTCTTCGACAACGTCGGCGGCGATCATCTCGTCGCCGCCATCGATGCGATCAACCTCCACGGCCGGATCGCGCTGTGCGGGGCGATCTCGGTCTACAACGCGACCGAGCCGACGCCCGGCCCGCCGAACCTGATGTTGCTGGTCGGCAGGCGCGTGAACATGCGCGGCTTCATCGTCACCGACCACGCCGGCATGCAGAACGCATTCCGCGCCGAGGTGTCAGCGGCGCTGCGCGACGGGCGCCTGCACTACCGCGAGACGTTCGTCGACGGCATCGAGAACATGCCCGACGCGTTCCTCGGCCTGCTGCGCGGCGAGAACACCGGGAAGATGGTCGTGCGGCTATAGCGCGCAGGTTGCGGCCCCCACTGACCAGCGGTTAGGGTCGGCCGGTACTCGACGAACGTAAGGAGATCGCCATGGCAGAGCTCGCTGGTAAGCGCTTCGAGAGTCCCGATGAGGTTCGCGAGTTCGCCGATCACATGGGGATGGTCGAACTGGTCGATCTCAACGGTCACGCCGTCGGGCGCGGAACGTTTCAGCCGGGTTGGCAGTGGTCCAAGCATGTGAAGCCGATCGCCGGGACGGGCTCGTGCCAGGTCGACCACATCGGCTACATCCTCCAGGGCGTCATGGCGCTGAAGATGGATGACGGCACCGAGCGGGAGTTCCGCCCCGGGGACGCGTTCCACATGCCGCCCGGTCACGACGCATGGATCGTCGGCGACGAGGCCTGCGTCATCCTCGACTTCGGCGGCCTGAAGGGCTACGCGCAGCCGAGCTGACCGCGAAGTCGAGGTACTGCGGTTTGGAGACGTTCAGCGCCCCGTCGACCGCCTTGCCGGTCATCCGGTAGCGACCGGCGGCGAGCGGGCGGCCGGCGATGCGGCCGCTGAACGCGCGCCGGTTGGGTCCGGCGACGAGGTTTGAGAACAGCAGCATCCTGCCCGGGTCGTAGCGCGTGCACGGCGCGCGGCCGCGGTTGCGTGACGTCGGTGCCACGCAGTGCGTGCCGACCCGGCGACCGGTGACGCGGCGGGCGATCGTCAGGCGCACACCGCCCTTCTCGGAGATCGTCATCGTCAGCGTCGCGCCGGCCGGCACGCGGCGCTTCCTGGTCGCGGCGATGTGGGCGCGGGCGGCGACCGCGAACGTCGTCGGCGACAGGTGAAGCCGGAGCCTGGGAGGTGTCCTGTCGGGCGCCGGCATCGCCGGGGACGCGGTCGTGTTCGTCGGTGGCGGCGGCGGTGCCGGGGTCGCTGGCGGCGCCGGGGTCGCTGGCGGTGCCGGGGTCGACTGCAGCGCAATGCCGCGCCGTAGGGCGAACAGCTTGACCGCCGCGTCGAGGTCGAGCACGCCGCCGCTGACCGACTTGCCGGCCCAGGCCGCGACCGGCCGCGCGCTGTCGATCAGCGCCTGCTTGACGACGGCCGGGCTCGCCGTTGGGTCGAGGCCGAACAACACCGCCGCGGCGCCCGCCGCCATCGGCGCGGCGAAGCTCGTCGCGCAGCCGGTCGGCCCGGTGCCGCCGCCATTGCTCGTCGTGATGTTGCCCTGGGTCGGCACCGCGAGGTCGACGATCGTCGGGTTGTACTCGCCGCAGTCCTGCCCGTCGGTCGGCGACGAGGTGCTGACGCAGAGGATGTTGGATGCCGGATCGCCGCACGGGCGGCGGTCGAGGTCGGCGAGCTGGCCGCCCTCGCCGTTGCCGCCGGGGATCGCGACGAACAACGAGTTCGCGGCGGCGGCGACCGACGGCTTGAACGACATCTCGTAGTCGGTCTTGTCGGCGAGCCAGCTCATGCTGAACACGCGCACTCCGCGAGCGGCCGCCCAGTCGACGGCGTCGGCCTGGATCGACTGGAAGCAGTCGTCGTCGTCCCAGCACGAGCGGATGGCCAGGAAGCGGGCGTTGGGGGCGACGCCGACGCCGCCGACGCCGTTGTTGAACGCGGCGCCGAGGATGCCGGCGACCGCGGTGCCGTGGCTCGTCTGGCCGACCGGGTCGGTCGGGTCGGGGTCCGGCGCCACCGCCCCCATGACGTCAGTCAGCGTCCCGAGCAGGTCCCAGCCCGGCGACCCGCCGGCCGGGACCGCGGTCGGCGGCGGCGGGGGCGAGCCGTACGACAGCGGCGCCGGCGTGTCCGCCGCAACGGTCGCCAGCCGGCCCGAGAACTCGGGGTGGTCGAGGTCGAGGCCGGTGTCGAGGTTCGTGACGAGCACGTCGGCGAGCGGCGTCGTGCCGATCGTCGCGAGGGCGCCGGGCTCGTCGATCAGGGTCAGGGCGCCGGTCGGCCCGGTCTGCTGCGGGTACAGCGGATCGTTCGGTGGCGCGATCGCCCCCGCGGGGGATGCGAGCAGCGCGCAGGCCGCAACGGCGGCCGCCGCCGCTGCGGCCCGGTGGCTCATGTCGCCAAGCGTACTGCGGAAATGCGGTGCTTCGCTAGTCGCCCGTCTCGTACTTGAACGAGATCGCCAGCCGCACGCGGTAGCTGGTGATCGCACCGTTCTCGATCGTGACGTCCTGGCGCAGCACCTCGGCCACCCGCAGATCCCGGATCGTGTTGCCCGCCACTGCGACCGCGCTGGACGCCGCCGCCTCCCACGATTCGCTGCTGACCCCGATCACCTCGGTGACCCGATACACGCTGTCGGCCATCGCCCGGCTCCCCTCTTGGGTTGACGGCGACCAATCTACCCGCCTGCGTTACGTTGCACGCATGGAGCACCGCGTCAGCGCGAAGCTCGAGCAGTGGCTGAGCGGCGACGGGGAGCGGACGCTCGGCAGTCTGGTCGAGGTTTTTGAGGAGAAGAGCTTCGCGATCGCGTTCGTGCTGCTGTTGGGCGTGCCGGCGCTGCCGCTGCCGACCGGTGGGGTTACCCATGTGTTCGAGATCATCGCGGTGCTGCTGGCGCTCGAGCTGATCGCGGGCCGCGACACGATCTGGCTGCCGCAGCGTTGGCGCGGACTCAACATCGCCGGGCCGACGCAGACGAAGTTCCTCAACGGTCTGATGAAGGTGATCCGCTTCCTCGAGCGCTATTCCAAGCCGCGGCTGACGGTGCTGTTCGACCACCGCGTCAGCAATGCGATCTTCGGCCTGCTGATCATCGTCAGCGCGGTCGGCGCGTTCGTCGCGCCGCCGTTCACCGGCCTCGACACCCTTCCGGCGGGCGGCGGCGTGCTGATCGCGCTCGGCGTACTGCTCGGCGACATCGTCGTCGTCGCGGTCGGGGTGCTCGTCGGCAGCCTCGGGATCACGCTCGAGATCGTGCTCGGAAAGGCCGCGCTCGACCAGGCGATGAAGTTGTTCTAGCCGGTCGCGGCGCTGTCGACGTAGCCGAGCAGGAACGCGACGATCTGGTCCCACGCCGCGCGATCGCCGCGCAGGAACGTGTGGCCGCCGTCGCGGGTGACGAGGCGCGCCCCCGGGATCCGCTCGGCGAGCCGGGCGACGGTCTCGGGCCGCGCGACGCCGTCGTAGCGGCCCGCGAGCACGAGCGTCGCAACGCGCAGCTGCGGGAGCCGATCCCACGTGTCGTGGTGGCTGCGCGCCTGGAGCTGGCGGGCCAGGCCCTCGGAGACCGGCCCGTCGCCGGCGCTCGAATCGCTCGTCAGCCAGCGCTCCATCTTCGCGCGGACCTCGGGGTCGGTCGCGGCGCGCGTGTCGAGCACCGTGAGCATCTGCTCGGCGCGCTCGGCGGCCGTGAGCCCATACGTTCGGTGCAGCGCGAACGAGCTGCCCCCGGCGCCGCCGGGCGACGTGACGGCGAGCACGAGCCGCTCGATCCGGTCGCCGGCGGCAAGCGCGAGCTCCTGGGCGACCATGCCGCCGAACGAGATGCCGATCACGCTGAAGCGTTCCCAGCCGAGATGGTCGGCCAGCGCGAGCCCGTCGGCGGCGAAGCCGGCCATCGTCGGCGTACCCGGCTCGCGGTCGACCGATTGCCCGAGGCCGCGGTGGTCGTAGGCGACGGCGTCGAAACGGTCGGCGCCCGGCCACGAGAACGGCCCCGGCGCCCGGCGCGTGTCGCTGCCCGTACCGCTGCAGATCAGCAGCGGCGGCCCGCTGCCGGCGCGCTCGTAGTGGAGGTTGGCGTCGGAGAGCTCGAGCGCCGGCACTAGACGTTGGTGGCGGTCTGTCCCCCGCGGACACGGGCCGTCCACTGCTGCTGGCGGCGGCGGGCGTCGGCGACGAGCGGCGAGTGGGCGATGACCCACAGCAGGAACGCGTTGAGCCGATTGGCGAAGCCGGTCAGCGGGCGCACGACGTCGAGGAACAGGACGACGCGTATCCCGTCGGTGTCGTTGAAGACCTCGTGGTCGTAGGTGTCGTCGAGTACCACCGAGCCACCCTCGGTCCAGTGGCGCCACTGGTCGCCGACCCGGATCCGGCACTTCTCGTTGGGCTCGGGGACGATCAGGCCGAGGTGGTAGCGCAGCACGCCTTTGTACGGGCCGCGGTGGTGCGGGATGTGCTTGCCCGGCTGGAGGATCGAGAACATCGCCGTCTTCATGCCCGGGACCGCGCGACACAGCTCGGCCGTCCGCGGGCACGCGGCGGTGTGCTCTGGCACCTCGAACCCGTAGCCGAACAGGAAGTACGTCTGCCACGCGCGGTCGCCGGACAGGTCGACCTGGTCGACCGAGATGTCGTGGAATGCCGGGATCGCGTCGCGGTCGGCGAGCAGCGGCTCGAGCTCGGCGCGGATCTCCTCCCAGTGGGCCTCGAGCGGGGCGATCCAGGGGAACTGGTCGTTGTCGTAGAACGGCGTGTCGCCGACCGGCGAGCGGCGCCCGATCCAGCGCTCGATCGGCGCGAGGATCTTGACGCCGATCTCGGCGCTGACGGTGACGATACGTTCGCGGATGCCGGCCACGTACGCGCAACCCTACCCAGCTGGCATAGTCCGCATCCATGGCCAAGAATCTGAAGCTCGGGCTCGGCACGGGCTACTGGAGCGCCGGCCCGCCCGGTGCCGCAATCGAGACGGTGAAGGTGGCCGACGAGCTCGGCTTTGACTCCGCTGTGGTCCGCGGAGGCCTACGGCTCCGACGCCCTGACGCCGCTTGCGTGGTGGGGCTCGCACACCAAGAACATCAAGCTCGGCACGTCGATCATGCAGCTGTCGGCGCGCCAGCCCGCCGCGGCCGCGATGGCCGCGATGACGCTCGATCACCTTTCGGGCGGGCGCTTCATCCTCGGCCTCGGCGTCAGCGGCCCGCAGGTCGTCGAGGGCTGGTACGGCATGGAGTTCGCCAAGCCGCTCGCACGCACGCGCGAGTACATCTCGATCGTGCGCGACATCGTGGCCCGCAAGGACCGCGTCACCGCGCCGGGGCCCGCCTACCCGCTCCCCTACCCCGGCGGCACCGGGCTCGGCAAGCCGCTGAAGTCGACGCTTCACCCGATCCGCGAGGAGATCCCGATCTACCTCGCGGCCGAGGGCCCGAAGAACATCGCCCTGTCGGCTGAGATCGCCGACGGCTGGCTCGCGCTGTTCTACTCGCCCCACCACGAGGACCTCTACCGGCCCCAGCTCCAGGAGGGCTTCGACCGCGACGGCGCGCGCCACTCGTGGGACACGTTCGAGATCGCCACGCCGGTCTCGATCGTGATCGACGACGACATCGAGCGCGCGGCCGACCGCCTGCGCCCGAACTACGCCCTGTACTTCGGCGGGATGGGCGCGCGCGACGCGAACTTCCACGCCAACGTGCCGGTCCGCATGGGCTACGGCGACACGGTCGAGAAGATCAAGGACCTGTACCTGTCGGGCAAGAAGGACGAGGCGGCGGCCGCGGTGCCGACCGATCTCGTCGAGAAGCTCGCCCTGATCGGCAGCGAGGACAAGATCAAGCACGATCTCGAGGCGTGGCGCGATTCGGTGATCACGACGATGCTGATCTCGGGCGACGAGGCGCACCTCCGCCGCGTGGCCGAGCTCGTCCTGGGCTGAAGGCGCTCACAGCACGTAGGATCGCCACGAGTCAACTCGTTCCCGTCGGCCGACGAGCCGAGTTAGAAGACGATCAGCGAGCGGGCCCCCTGGCCCGCTCGCATCCGCTCGAACGCGGCGGGGACGTCGCCGAGGCCGATCTCGTCGGAGATCAGGCTGTCGAGGTTGAACTCCCCGTTGCGGATGAGGTCCGCGATCCGTGGGACGTCGCGCACGGGATCCGACGAGCCGTAGTACGACGGACGGATCGTGCGCGTGAAGTGCCACAGCTCGAGCGGTGAGAACGAGATCTGCTCCTCGCGTCCGCCGACGCCGACGATCGTGACGTTGCCGCCACGGCGGGCCAGCGACCACGCGAGCTTGATCGTCGCCGCGGTGCCGACGACCTCGAAGCTGTGGTCGACGCCGAGGCCGCCTGTCAGCTCCTGGATCTTGGCGACCGTGTCGTCACCGGCGATCAGGAACTCGGTCGCCCCGGCCTCGCGCGCGAACGACTCCTTGGCGTCCGAGGCGTCGACGCCGATGATCGTGGTCGCGCCGGCGATCCGGGCGCCCTGGACGACCGACAGGCCGACGCCGCCGAGCCCCACGACCGCGACCGACTGGCCGGCCTGGACGTCGGCTGTGTTGAGGACGGCCCCGACCCCGGTCAGCACCGCGCAGCCGATGACCGCTGCGTGCTCGAGTGGGAGGCCGTCGGGGAGCGGCACGACGCCGGCCGCGCCGACGACGGTCTGCTCCGCGAAGGCGCCGGTGCTGATCGCCTGGAACACCGGCGTCCCGTCGTCGAGCTCGGCGTAGGGGGTCGTGGCGCGTTGCGTCGAGTTGGGGCACAGGTATGACTCGCCGTTGTTGCAGTACCAGCAGTCGCGGCACGCGGGCGTCCAGTTGAGCAGCACGCGGTCGCCCGGCTTGACGTGGTCGACGCCGTCGCCGACCGCCTCGACGATCCCCGCCCCCTCGTGCCCGAGCACGATCGGGCGCGGCGACATCAGCGTGCCGTTGACGAACGACAGGTCGCTGTGGCAGACGCCGGCGGCGGCGAGACGGACACGGACCTCGCCCGGACCGGCCTCGGGCAGGACGACCTCGCGGACGCCGATCTCGCCAGCTTCGTCGAGGACCACGGCGGACACGGGGATGCTCATGTCTGGTATCTAACTAGGCGCCGGGCGGGCCTTGCGTTTCGAGCACGTCGAACGACCACAGCTCGCTTGCGGTGCCGATCGGCCCGCCGGTGCGGTGCTGGGCGTGGCCGGCGGAGAAGTCGGCGCTCGTGCGCCACGCCTCGAAGGCCTCCTCGCTGCGCCAGCGGGTGATGACGAGGCAGACGTCGCGATCGTCGTTGGGCCGCAGCAGCTCGAACGCCTCGAAGCCCTCGGCGTTCTGCACGTGTCCGGCGCGCGACGCGAACCGCTGCGCGAACTCCTCGAAGCGCTCGCGCGGGACGGTGATCGCGTTGATCTTGGCGACACTCATGGCGCCGATCCTACGACGACGGGCCGTCGCTAGCCTTGTCAGCGTGAGCTCCCCGCCGCAGCTTGTGGTCCTGCCCGCGGCCGTGCCTGCGACTGAGGCGCGCGAGGCGTGGGTGCGCCGGGCGCGGTTGCTGGCGTGGCTTGGGCTCGGTTGGCACGTTGTCGAGGCGACGATCGCGATCGCCGCCGGTGCGATCGCGGGATCGATCGCGCTCGTGGGGTTCGGGGTCGACAGCGTCATCGAGGTCGCAGCCGGCGTCGTAGTGCTGTGGCTGATGGCGGGAGGGCGGTCATCGTCACCGCGCGCCGAGCGTCGCGCGCAGCAACTGATCGCGGCGTCGTTCGCCGTGCTGGCGGCGTACATCGCGTTCGAGGCGGCGCGCGACCTGATCGGCGGCCATCACCCGCAGGCGAGCTGGGTCGGCATCGGGCTGTCGGTGGTGACGCTGGCGACGATGCCCCCGCTCGCCGCGGCCAAGCGCCGCGCGGCCGAGCACCTGGGGTCCTCCGCAACGGCGAGCGAGAGCCGCCAGACGATGCTCTGCGCCTACCTGTCGGCCGCCCTGCTCGTCGGCCTGCTCGCCAACGCCATCGCCGGCTGGTGGTGGGCCGACCCGCTCGCCGCCCTCGCCATCGCCGCCATCGCCGCCCGCGAATCACGCGAGGCCTGGCGCGGCGAAACCTGCGGCTGCTGCACTTAAGGGGTCAGACCCCTTCAGTCGGGGCGACTGAGATTTGCTGCGCGCGTACGCAGGAAGGGGTCTGACCCCCTACCCCGTCGTAACCGTGCCGGCGTTGACGACTTCGAACGCGGTGCCGGGGACGTGCTTGAGCTGGTCGAGGTCGTCGTCTGACCAGGCGGGATCGGGCGTGCCCGAGATGTACCAGTTCGAGCCGTTGTCGGCGAGGATCATGCCGTAGGTCTTGAGCGCATTGAGGATCGCCAACGCCTGGCCGTGGTAGCCCGCGGTGCTGAAGCTCGCCTTGAGGCGGACGCGCATCCCCATCGGCGGCAGCGACGCGTCGCTGCTCTTGGATGCGAAGTGGCGCGCCGGGGCGACGTAGCCGCGCTGGGTGTGCTGGACCGTGAAGCGCAGCGCGTGGTGGATCGCCCCCGCCGACGCCTCGTCGGCGCGCGCCAGCCCGGCGAGGATCGGCAGGCCGGCGGCGTCGGCGCTCGTCCAGCCGTCGTGGCGCAGCGTGTTCGGAGCGCAGATCGAACTTCGCGCCGAAGTCCGCGCTCCACGCGCCGCCCGCCCCTGGGAACGCGTTGTCGAGCTCGTAGAGCATGCACGAGCCCTGCTGGAGCACCAGCACGTGACGGTCGCCGTCACTGGCGGTCCCGCCCTCGATCCGCGCGTTGGCCGGGATCGGGTACGGCCCGGGGTCGTCCTCGTCGTCGGGCTGGCCGAACGTGATCGGCACCATCGGCTGGTCGGCCGGCACAACGGTGAACGGGATCCCGTAGTCGCCGTACTGGCCCGAGCCGAAGTCCGGGTGCAGGTTGCCGGTCAGGCCCGACAGCCACGTGGCCGATCGCGGGTCGACGGGCAGCTGCGAGATGTCCTGGTTCCAAGGGTTGTCATCGGGGAAGATCGGGCAGCCGCCGATCGTCGGCCCCGTGCCGGGCGCGGCCGCGGTGCCGGTCGTCGGGCCGGGGCTCGACGGCGAGCCGGGCGCCGGCGTGCCCGAGCCGGCTGGGTTGTTGGTGCCCGCGGTGGTGTCGTTGCGGTTGTTGGCGGGGCCGGAGCCGGACTGGCCGCTGGCGCGCGTGCGGACAACAACGCGACGCGCGATCGAGCAGCGATGCTTCGTGCACTCACGGATCAGCACGACGTAGCGATGAGCGGCGCGCAGGTGGCCGACCCGGACGCTGGTCGAGCCGGCCGGCGGGCGCACGATCCGCCCGGCGACGGTCAGCCACACCCGCAGCCCGTGCCGCGCCGGGCGACGCCAGCGCACGACGATCGTCGTCGAGCCGGCTGCCTTCGCGCTGACATGGTTCGGCGCTGGCACGCTCGCGCCAAGCGCCGCGCCGGGAACAGCAACGAGTACCGCGACGAGCGCGGTGAGGATCAGCGACGCGGCGGGGCGGACGCGCTGCACGACAGCTGCATCGTGCCCGATCGCCCGGTCCCGAAGCCCACCCGAGCCGAAACGGACGCGTATTCGACCGCCGACGGACTATGCCGCGGCGCCGTTGAGGATGCGCGCGTGCTCCTCCGCGCGGGCGAGCATCGCGTCCTCGATCTCGTCGAGGCTCATCCCGCCCTCGGTCGTGATGGCGAAGATCACCAGGCCCTGAAGCATCGCGTCGAACTGCCACGAGTACGGGATCGGCTCGGGCGGGGCGTCGGGGACGACGCCCTCCAGCCCGCGCGCGAGGATCTCGAACCACAGGTCGTTGCGCGCGGTCATGACGCCGCGCAGGTGCGGCAGCGCGACCGACGCGCCGTGCGCCGCGATCCACACCCGCCACGCCTCCATGCTCTCCTGGTCGGTCGGTAGCACGCTGTGGACGAGCGCCCGCAACCGATCGATGCCCGGCTCCAAGCCGTCGATCGCGTCGGTCTCCCGCGCCTGCTGGCGCTGGGACACGAACAGCAGCGTCTCCTCGAGCATCTCCATACGGTTGGCGAAGTAGTGGTTGAGCATGCCGGTGCTGACGCCCGCCTCCTCAGCGACCATCCGCATCGTCGTCCCGTCGAAGCCCGCGCGACGAGATCACCGCGGCGGCGGCGCGGCAGATCTGCTCTCGTCTGATCGGGCCCATCCCGAGCTTCGGCATCCGTCCTCCGGCGTAGTCAGACCGCTTGGTCGGGCAACTGTAGAACAGGCGGTGGCGTCTTCTGAATCCCGAGCAGGTCTCGCGCCACCGCCGGGTTAGCGACCGGACGGCCGATCGCTTCGCACAGCGTCACCGCGCGTTGCACGAGCTCCGCGTTGCCCTGTGCATGACGCCCCGGGGCCGTGTAGACGACATCCTCGAGCCCCGTGCGAACGTGACCTCCGAGCGCGATTGTCACCGCCATGATCGGGAAGTTCTCGCGCCCGATCGCGGTGACCATCCACGGCACGCCGTCCGGGACCATGCGCATAAACGTCGTCACCGAGTCGACGCTCGACGGCGCGCCGCCGATCACGCCGAGCACCATGTGCATCGTCCCCGGCGCACCCTCGCGCGCGCGCGCCATCCGCGCCGCGGTCACCGCCATGCCGAAGTCGAAGCACTCGTACTCGGGAACGATCCCGCGCGTCTGCATCTCGGCCGCCAGCGAGGCGATCAGGTCCGGCGGGTTGAGGAACACGGCGCCGTTGGGCCCGAAGTTCAGCGTCCCGCAGTTGAGCGACGCGACGTCAGGGCCGGCCTCCAGCGAGCGCCGGCGCTCGTCGGGCCCCATGCCGAGCGAGCCGCCGGTCGTGAAGTTGAGGATCACGTCGCAGTCCTCGGCGCGGACCGCCTCGCGGATCGCGATGAAGTCGTCGGGATCGTGCGAGATGCCGCCGCCCGGCGAGCGCGCGTGGATGTGGACGATCGCGGCTCCGGCCTGTGCCGCGGCGAGCGTCTCGGAGATCACGTCGTCGCGCGTGTGCGGCTGGTTGGGGTTGCCGGTGACGATCGAACCGGCGACCGCACAGCTGACGACGACCGGGTCAGCGACGGCCATCGCGCAACTCCCGCGTCGCGGCCTCGTCCACCCGCAGTCCGACCCCGTCGTCGGCCGTCACCACGACGCCGTAGGCCTCGGTCGCCGCCGCGGCGCTGACCCAGCCCTCGACCACGTCGGCGAGGACGGCCTCGGGCGGTCGGTCGAGCGGGTCGCCGTAGCCCCCGCCCCCGGCCTCGAGGCCGCGCACGTACTCGCCGGGCTCGAGCTCGACGTCGCCGATGACCGGCTGGGGCTCAACCGAGCCGTCCGCCGCGATCCGCTCGACCCGGGCCAGCGATCCCGGAGCGCCGCCGAGCACGCCGGCCGGCGGGTGGGCGCCGAAGTCAGCGAAATAGAACGCCTGCATCGTCCCGCGCGACGGGCCAAACACGATCTCGCTCGCCGGCCCGCCGCGAAATCGCCCGGCGCCGCCGGTGTCGGGCAGCGAGCCGCAGCGCGGCGAACCGGATCGGGTACTTCTGTTCGAGCACCTCGATGCTGTCGATGTAGATCGTCTTCGCGCAATCGGGCATCGCGTACGTGACCCAGCCGTCGCACTGTGGCGACGCCGGCCCGCCGTTGTTGCCGATCACGAGCTGGTTGACGTACGCGCGCCCGGTGCGCGGGTCGACGCCGGAGATGACGGCGAAGCCCGGGCCGCATGCGCCGGCGCCCTCGGCGAGCCCATGGCCCGGCCCGAGGTCGGCGAACCCGGCCTGGATCGCGTTGATCAGGCGGTTGAGCACGTTCGTCGTCGACACCGACGCGGAGTGCGGCGCGGTCAGCCCGCCGGCCAGCGAGCCTTCGCGGATCTGCACGTCGACGCGGCGGAAGCTCCCCGCGTTGTGGGGCACGTCCTCCGGCAGGCAGTTGAAGACGGCGATCAGCGCCCCGGCGCGCGCGCACGCCTCGGACACGTTCAGCCCCAGGGGCAGGCAGTCGTCGTTGTCGGTCAGGTCGACCGTCACCCGACCGGCCTCCCCGTCGATCTCGACGCCGACCCGCACCGGGATCCCGTCGGGATGGCCGTCGAGCGGGTCGTGGCGGCCCGAGACCGTCAACCGTCGCGACGGCAGCTCGCGGATCGCCTCCGTCATGCGCCGTTCGGAGTAATCGAACCACTCGCTCACGAACTGCTCGAGCGTCTCGGCGCCGTAGCGCTCGGCCAGCTCGTGGAGCCGGCGCTCGCCGATCCGGATCGCGCCGAGCGCGGCGAGGTAGTCGCCGTACCACATCTCCGGCACCCTGATCCGGGCGCGACACATGCGCACGATGTCCGGCACGTCGGAGTAGTCGCGCTGGATCCGGACGCACGGGAAGATCAGTGCACCTTCCTCGTAGACGTCGCGGGCGTAGGACATGTAGGTCGTCGGCTGCGAGTTGCCGCAGTCGGCTTGGTGGGCCTTCGCCGAGACCGTGAACGCGTGACGCCCGTCGATGAACACCGGCGCCAGCAGCGTATGGTCGGCCGGATGCGTGTTGCCGCTCAGCGGATCGTTGTGCAGGAACGCGTCGCCGGGCTCGAGATCCGGGTGCAGCTCGCGCATCGAGCGCGTCTGCAGGCCGGCACCGAGCACGTGGGCCTGGAGCCCTTCGGCCGCGGTCAGCATCTGGTCGTCGGCGGTCACGATGCAGCACGAGAAGTCGCGCGCCATGTTGAGCACCGCGCTGCGCCCGGTGCGAAACAGCGTGTTCGTCATCTCGCGGACGATCACGTCGAAGCGGTTGGCCAGGACCGCGGTCAGGACGCCGCCGAGCTCGCTCATCTCGAGCTCCAGAACGTAGCTGCCCAGGTCGGTTGTGCGCAGCCGTGCGCCGGGCGGGACGACGACCGTCGTCGTCGGCTCGGTGACGAGCAGCGGACCGTCGATCTCGGTGCCCGCCGGCAGGGCGCCCCGTCGAGCACCTGCACGTCGACCTCGCCGGTGTCGGTGAAGAACGCGCGTCGCGTCCGCGGCGCGGCGGCCACGCCGGCGCCCGCGATCTGCCCGAGGACCGGCGTGAACGGCCGCGCGACCGTGCGCCCGCGGCACTGGAGGATCTCAACGACCTCGCCGGGGTCCGAGGTCGCGAACAGCCGCTGGTGAAGCCCGTGGAAGTCCTGCGCGATGCGCTGGGCGTCGCCGAGCTCCGAGACCGGACGGTCGGCGAGCGGCAGCTCGATCGTCCATGCCTGGTGGGCGTAGCGCGCCTCGAGGAAGCGCTCGCGATGCACGCCCTCAAGGCCGGCCGGGAGGCTGCGCTCGAACATCCCGAGCCGCTGGTCGATCGCGTCGAACGCCGCTCGCAGCGCCGCGTAGTCGTAGTCGGCGGAGTCGGTCTGGATGCTGAAGCCGGCCTCGTAGACGATGTCGGAGTACTGGCCGCCGAACGCGCTCAAGCGCACCGGCGGTGCGCGGAATCAGCACCCGCGGGCATTCCAGGGCGCGGGCGATCGCGGCGATGTTGAGCCCTGCGGCGCCGCCGCCGGCGACGATCGCGAGGTCGCGCGGGTCGACGCCCTGGTTGATCGTGATCTCGCGGATCGCGCCGACCATGTGCTCACCGGCCAGCGTCAGGACCGCGTCGGCCGCCTCTTGCACGCCGAGCCCGAGGCGCTCACCGAGCGCGGTGAGCGCCGCGTTCGCGGCCTGCTCGTCGAGGCGGCATCGCGCCGCCGAGGAACCGCTCGGGGTCGAGGTAGCCCAGCACGCACGCGGCGTCGGTGACGGTCGGCTGCGTGCCGCCGCGCCCGTAGCACGCGGGGCCGGGGTCAGCGCCCGCGCTGTCGGGCCCGACGCGCAACAGCCCGCCGCCGTCGATCCACGCGATCGAGCCTCCGCCCGAGCCGATCGAGCGCACGTCGACCGACGCCAGCCCGGTGTGGTGGCCGACGAACGGCTCGCCGAGCCACGTCTCGCGCGTGAATACGGGGCTGCCCTCGCGCACGAGGCTGACGTCGAAGCTCGTCCCGCCGGTGTCGCACACTACCGCGTCGTCGGCGCCGAACTCGCGGCGCGCGTACAGGCGCGCGCCGATCGGGGCCAACGACGGGCCGGACTTGGCGGCGTAGATCGGGCGTTGCGCGAGGTGCTCGATCGGCAGCACGCCGCCCATCGACGTCGCGGCGACGACGCGGCCCTTCAGGCCCGCGTCGCGCAGCCCGTCCTCGACGCCGCGCAGGTGGCGCTGCATCAGCGGCTTGAGTGACGCGTCGATCGCGGCGCACGACGTGCGGCGGTACTCGCGCAGGACCGGGTTCAGCGCATGCGAGAGCGTGACCGCGACGCCAGGCAGCAGCTCGCTGCACAGCGCCGCGAGTCGGTCCTCGTGATCGCCGTTGGCCACCGACCACAGCAGCGCGACCGCGATCGCCTCGACGTCGAGCGCGCCGACGCGTGCCAGCACGCGACGCGCGTGGGCCTCGTCCAGCGGCACGACGACCTCGCCGTCGGCGCCGATCCGCTCGCGGATCTCGAACGTCAGGCGTCGCGGGATGTACGGCTCGGGGTATGGGTGCGTGAAGTCGTAGGGGTGCATCGAGCCGCCCTCGCGCCGCACCAGCACGTCGGGGAAACCCTCGGTGCACAGCAGCGCGGTGCGGGCCGTCGTGCCCTCGAGGATCGCGTTGGTCGCCTGGGTCGTCGAGTACACGAACAGGGCCGTTTGCCCGAGCAGGCTCTCGAGGTCGGTGCCCATCGCGGTGGCCGCCCCGACCAGCGCCGCGCGCAGGCCCGTGATCAGGTCGTCCGGCGTGGTCAGCGACTTGCCGATGTGGACGGCGCCGCTCCCGGAGACGACGACGTCGGTGAACGTGCCGCCGACGTCGCACGTCACCTTGAGGTCGCCGCCCGAGCTCATCGCGACAGTGTCACGCGCTGCGCCGCGACATCGGCGATCGCTGCGCGCAGCCCCGTCGAGGGCGCGCTCGGTCAGCGCGTCGTCCATCGCCGTCGTGAGGCCGAATTCGCCACCGCTCCCGTAGTACACGCCATGCGTCACGGCGGCGAGGTGCAACAGCGCCGACGCCGCGGGGTCGACCTCGCCGTCGGGGTCGGTCGAGCACGTAGAGCCCGAACGCCGAGCCGACGCCCGACGTGCGGACCGGCAGCTCGGCGTCGCGCGCTGTCGCCTCGATCTCGGCGCGCATGCGGTCGGCGAGCGCGTCGATGCGGTCGATCTCGCGGCTGGGTCAGGCTCGCGACGGCGATCCGGCCCGCGACGCGAGCCGAGCAGGTTGCCGTTGAACGAGCCGCCGTGGTACTGGGGGCGCTCGCCGAGCGGGTCGAACACCGACATCAGCTCCGAGGAGGCGAGCGACGGCGCCGACCGGCAGGCCGCCGCCGATCCACTTGCCCAGGCACGTGATGTCGGCGTCGATCCCGAACCGCTCGGCCGAACCGCCTTCGGCGAGCCGGAACATCAAGCAATCGTCGAGCACGAACAGCACGCCGGCGTCTCGCGCGAGGTCGCGCAACGCCGGCAGGAAGCCTGGTGGCGGGGTGGTGACCAGGCCCGTGTACTGCACAGGCTCGACGATGATTGCGGCGACCTGCCCCGCGTTGCGCTCGAGCGCGGCGGCGTAGGACGCGAGGTCGCCGAACCGCGCGAGCGCGACCCGCCCGGGCACCTCGGCCTGGCCCTGGAGCCCGGCCTCAAGGTCGTCGTAGGAGCCGTGGTAGGCGTGCCAGCCCTTGATGATGACCGGCCGGCCGGTGACGCTGCGCGCGAGCTTGACACCGAGCATCGTCGCCTCGGTCCCGGTGTTGGCGAAGCGCACCGCGTCGGCGCCGATGCGAGCGCACAGCAGCTCGGCGAACTCGATCTGCGCGTCCGAGGCGCCGGGCCACGCGGTGCCGCGGGTCAGGGCCTGGGTCAGCGCCTGCACGATCGGCGGGTGGGCGTGGCCGTGGATGACGCTCAGCCCGTTGCCGAACAGGTCGACGTACTCGTTGCCGTCGACGTCGGTGAGGATCGCGCCCAAGCCGTGGTCGAACACGACCGGGTACGGCGCGAACCAGCTCAGCGAGCGGGTCAGGCCGCGCACCATGCTGCGCGCGGCGCGGTCCATCGTCCCCGCGCAGACCGGAGTGCGGGCCGTGTAGCGCGCCTCGATCGAGGCTGGATCACCGGGCACGAAACGGTCCCCTGGTTTGGATACCGATCATTTGGTATGCATCCTATGGGGCGGCGATCGAGGGCGTCAAGTCGCCCCGCCTATAGTTTCCATACCAACTGATCGGATTCCGCGATCGACGACCCTGCGGAGGCGCAGCGTGAGCATCCAACGCATCCCCACCGACCCCCCGAGCGGCTTCAGCGACGCCGTCGTCACCAGCGGCCCGGGGCGCACGATCCACGTCTCTGGCAACGTCGGGTTCGGCGACGACGGCAAGGTCGTCGGCGGCGGGATGGGCGCCGAGGCGCGCGCGACGTTCGCCAACATCGAGCGCGCGCTGGCCAAGGCCGGGGCGGGCATGTCCGACGTCGTGCGCATCACGGCGTTCATGACGTCGCTCGACGCCTATGGCGAGTACGCCGAAGTCCGCTCCGAGGTGTTCGGCGACACGCTGCCGGCCAGCGCGACCGTGCAGGTCGCCGGCCTGCTCGTCGGGGCGCAGATCGAGATCGACGCCGTGGCATTCGTCGCCGGATGAGCGCACGTCAGATCGCCTTCACCGACGGCGGAGCGTCGGACGTCGCCCCGTGCTCCGCCAGCGGGTAGTGGCAGGCGAACGCCCGGCCTTCGAGCTGCGCCATCGCACCCTGCGGGTCCTCGGCGGCGCAGCGCGTGCGGCTGGGCAGGAACGCCGGCCCGACCGGGCAGCGCGGGTGGAAGCGACAGCCGGGCGGCGGTTTACGCGGGTCGGGAACGCCGCCGCCGACCGGCGCCCGCGATGGCTCCGCGTGGACGTGCGGGATCGAGTCCAGCAGCGTGCGCGAGTACGGGTGGCGCGGGGAGCGCACGAGCTCGGCCCACGACGCGCGCTCGACCGCCTGGCCGAGGTACATGACCATGACCTCCTCGCACAGGTACCCGATGACGGCGAGGTCGTGGGAGATGCACACGTACGTGAGCCCGAGCGACTCGCGCAGCTCGCGCAGCAGATTCAGCACCGCCGCCTGGACCGACACGTCGAGTGCCGACGTCACCTCGTCGAGGATCAGCAGCTGCGGCTTGCCCGCCAGCGCGCGGGCGATCCCGACGCGCTGGAGTTGCCCGCCGCTGAGCTCGTGCGGGTAGCGGTCGGCCATCTCGCGCCCGAGCGTCACCCGGTCGAGCAGCTCCCCCACCGCGTCGTCGCCGACCGGCTCATCGACACCGGCGCCCGCGCGGCGCCGACGCAGGGCGATCGCCTCGCGCAGCGTCACGCCGATCGTTTGGCGCGGGTGCAGCGTCGAGAACGGGTCCTGGAAGACCATCTGCGCGCGGTCGCGGACGTGGCGCAATGCCCCACCGGTCGCGTTGGTGACGTCGCGGCCGTCGAGCGTGATCCGTCCGCCGGTCGTCGGCGTGATCTGCGCGATCGCGCGCGCGATCGTCGACTTTCCGGCGCCCGACTCGCCGACGATCCCCAGCGACGCCCCGGCCTCGACCGCGAACGACACGTCCTCGACCGCCGTCAGCGCGCGCGCCCCGCGCCCGTAGCGGACCTCGAGGCGCTCGACGGTCAGCAGGCTCACGCCACCGCCTCCGACGTACCGCCGGCCGCGGCGAAGCAGGCGACGCGCGCGCCGTCGCCGGTGTCGACGAGCTCCGGGCGCTCGCGCCGGCAGCGGTCGAACGCGATCGGGCAGCGGTCGGCGAACGGGCAGCCGGGCAGCTCCTCGCCGGGCGCCGGCGGCCGGCCGCGGATCCCGGCGACCTCGGCGCGGCCGCCGTCGGGGCGCAGCTCGAGGATCGAGTTCATCAGGCCCTGCGTATAGGGATGACGCGGCCTGCGCAGCAGCTGCTCGCGCGATCCCTCCTCGACGATCGAGCCGTGGTACATGACGACGATCCGGTCGCACAGCTGGTTGACGACGCCGAGGTTGTGCGAGATGAGGACGATCGACGTGCCCTCGTTGGCCTTGATGTCCTTGAGCACGTCGAGCACCTGCGCCTGCACCGTCACGTCGAGCGCCGTGGTCGGCTCGTCGGCGATCAGAACGCGCGGGCGCGCCATCAGCCCCATCGCGATCATCAGCCGCTGCTGCATACCGCCGCTGAATTCGTAGGGGTAGCGGCGCAATGCCTGGCCGGCGTTGCCGATCCGCACCTCGGCCAGGCGATCCTCAGCCTCGGCGCGAGCGGCCCGGCGGCTCAGCCCGCGGTGGCGCCGCGCGCCGTCGACGAGCTGCGCGCCGACGCGTGCGCTCGGGTTCATCGACGACATCGGGTCCTGGAAGATCATCGCGACGTGGGTGCCGTACAGCCGCGCTTCGTCGCGCGCCGACAGCGACTCGACGTCGATGCCGTCGAGCTCGAGGCGGTCGGCGTGCGCGCGCAGTGGGTGCGGGGCAATCCGGGCCAACGACAGGGCGGTCAGCGTCTTGCCGCTGCCGGTCTCCCCGACGATTCCCAACGCCTCGCCGGGGCGCAGCGTCAGCGACACGCCACGCACGAGCTTGCGCGGGCCGCCGGGAGCGTCGAGCACGACGTCCAGGCCCTCGACCCGCAGCACCGCGTCGCCCTCGGAGATCTCGGTCGCGGAGGCGGACGCGGCGTCCGGTCGCGAGGGGTCCGCGGCCTGCGGCGCGAGGTCCGCGACCGCCGCGGGAGCGGGTCCGTCGCCGCGGCGACGCTTGGCAGCGCCGGTGTGCCACAGGCGCGGGTTGAGCGATCGCGCCGCCGCCTCGCCGAGGTAGACGAGCGCGATGCCGGTGATCGTGATCGCGGCCGCGGGTGCGATCGCCGCCCACGGGTTGATGTAGATCGCCTGCACGCCGGTCGTCAGCTCGGTCCCCCAGTCGAACTGCGGCGACTGCACGCCCACGCCGAGGAAATCGAGTCCCGAGATGTCGATGATCGCGCCGGCGAAGTAGGCCAGGCCGGCGAGCACGAGCGGCTCGGACATGTTGGGCAGCAGGTAGCGGCCGACGAGCCGCGAGCGCCCGACGCCGGTCGCTTTCGCGCTGGCGACGAACTCCTTCGAGCTGACCGACGTCGCGCAGTTCTCCGACAGGCGCGCGAACGCCGGTGCGGCGCCGATACCGATCGCGATCGCGGCGCCGGTCGCGCCGGTGCCGATGATCGTGACCAGGAACAGGGCGAGCAGGATCGGCGGGAAGCTCATGAACACCTCGATCGCGCGGCGGCCGAAGCCGCGCGCCCGTGGGACCAGCGCGGCGATCGTCGTCCCCAGGGCGAACCCGAGGACCATCGAGATCGCGGCCGCCGACAAGCCGAGGACCAGCGTCAGGCGGGTACCCGCAAGCGTGCGCGCGAGGATGTCGCGGCCGAGGCTGTCGGTACCGAACGGGTGGGCGGCCGAGCTCGTCTGGTAGGCGATCGACAGGTCGCTGTGGCGCGCCTCGTCACCCCATATGGCCGGGCCGATGATCGCCACCACGATGAGCCCCAGCACGATCACGAGCCCGACGATCCCGCCCGGCGCGGAGAAGAACGCGCGGATCGCCGGATGGCGCCCGCGAGCCGGGGCGACCGACGCCGGTGCGGTCGCCGTTGCGGCCATCAGAGCTCCAGGCCTCGCTGGGCGGCCGAGCGCGGGTCGACGATCGAAACAGCGAGGTCGACGAGCGCGTTGATGACGACGACCATCACCGCGAGCAGCAGCGCCGCGCCCTCGACGACCGGGTAGTCGAGCCGCAGAACGGACTGGGTGAGCAGCAGCCCGAGCCCGTTCCAGGCGAACACGCTCTCGACGATGATCGCGCTGCCGATCGTCTGCGCGAAGATCGTCCCCGACAGCGTCAGCGCCGCCGTCGACACGTTCGGCAGCACGTAGCGGCGGTAGATCGCCAGCGTGCTCAGGCGTTTGGCGCGTGCTCCACGGACGTAGTTCTGGCCGAGGACGTTCAGCGTCTCAACACGCACGACCCGCGCCAGCAGCGCGGTCTGCGGGATCGCGATCGCCAGCGCCGGCAACACGACGGCGCTGGCCGGCGTGTTGCCGGCGACCGGGAACCACTTGAGCGTCACGGCGAACACCAGCGCCAGCAGCGTCGCCATCACGTAGCCGGGGACCGAGCCGAACAGGCCGGTGACGAACACGAAGACGCGCTCGACGTGCGGGTGGCGCCGGTTGGCGGTCAGCGCGCCGGCGATCAACCCGAAGCCCAGTCCGCAGATGAGGATGATCGCGATCGCGAGCCCGACGAGCTTGAGCTCGTTGCCGACCCGGGTCTGGAGCTCGGACGTCACTGTCAGGTGGCTGTAGAACGAGTCGCCGAAATCGAGCTGCAGCGCGTGGGTGGTGTAGTTCCAGTACTGGGTGAGAAACGGCGCGTCGAGGCCCAGCTGATGGCGCAGCCCTGCGACCGCCTGGTCGGACGCGCGCGGGCCGAGCACCTGCCGGGCCGGGTCGCCGGGCATCACGCGCACCATCAGGAACGTCGCGATCTCGACGACCCACAGCACGATCAGCAGTGCCCCCAGCCGGCGGGCCGTGAACCGCAGCAGCGGCGAGCCGGCGCGCCTGCGCGCCGGGGCCACCGCGGGGACTGCGGGCTGGGCCTCGGCGCTCACGAGGGCGAGCCTCCGACGGGCCACGCCCCTACTGCTGCGTCTGTTGGATCGTGAATGGGTCGATGAACACGTTGTACGGGGCGGCGAACTTCCAGCCCTTGGCGAACCAGGCGTTCTTGGCGACGCCCATCGGCTTGACGTTGTAGGCGGTCTGGGCCCGGATCATCGCGGTGTCCCAGGCCGGGCAGGCCGATGCCTCGGGCGCCTGCTCCGCCTTGTCGGAGAGCGAGAAGTACTTCGGATCGACGATGCTCAGCGACGCGTCCTGCGCCGGGATGATCACCGGGTTGGGGAACGCGGAGTAGTACGAGTAGACCGTCAGGTCGTAGTTCTTCGTCGTGAAGAGCGCGTCGATCCACGTGTTGATGTCCGTGTTCTTGACCGTCGACGCAATGCCGACCTTCTGCAGCTCCTGCTGCATGAAGTCCCCGAGCTGATTCGTCGTGTTCCACATCACGATGCTCAGCTTCAGCGGCTTGCCGTTCTTGCTCATCGTCCCGTCGCTTCCGGCCTTGTAGCCGTCCTTCTCGAGGACCGACTTGGCCTGCGCGACGTCGAACGGCACGGCGTACTTCGACAGGGCCTTGTTGTAGCACTGCATGTTGGGCGTGACCATCGTGTCCATCGGCACGCCGAGGTCGGCGAACGCCGCCTTGGTCATGGACTTGCTGTCGAGTGCCAGGAACACGGCGTGGCGCACCGCCGGGTCGGCGCCGACGCGGCCCTTGGTCTGGTTGAACAACGAGCCCCAGCTGCCGGCCTGCAGCGACTCGTAGGTGAAGTTGAAGGCCGACGGGTTGCCGCGGACCCGCTGCTCGCTGATACCGGCGATCGGCGCGATGTTGACCTCGCCGGTCGTCAGCAGGTTGGCGGCTGTCGTCTCGTCGGTCACGACGCGGAAGTCGAGCTCCTGCGGAGCGCCGTCGGTCTTGGACGTCCAGCTGACCGGCCCCCACTTGTAGTCCGGGCGCAGCTTGAACACGTAGGTGCTGCCGCGTTGGCTGGCCGCCTTGTCGAGCGTGTACGGACCGCTGCCCTGCGGGGCGGCGCCCGAGGCCCTTGGGGTCCTTCAGCCCGGCCGGGCAGATGATCGACGCCGGGAACGGGGTGCCGAACGACTGCACGAGCGCGTTGTACGGCTTGGTCAATGTGACCGTGACCGTGTTGTCGGCCGAGTTCGACGTGACGCTCTTGAGCTTGCCGCCGCCGACCGCGTAGCCGAGATACGGGCTCGCGGTCTTCTGCGAGAGCGAGTAGCGCAGCGAATCGGCGACGACCTTCGGCGTGATCGGCGTCCCGTCGGCGCACGTGGCGCCCTTGACGAGCGTGAACGTCGCCGAGTCGGGCGTCGTCGTCCACGACTTCGCGAGGTACGGCTTGATCTTGCCGTCGGGGGTCTGGTAGACGAGCCGGTCGTAGGCCAGCTCGAGCGCCTGGACCGACATGTTCTCGGCGCCCGTCTTGGCCGGGTCGAACGTGTCGAGGTCGTCCGACGAGCGGATCTTCACCGTCCCACCTGGCCCGCTGACGACGGTGCCGCCACCGGAGCTCACGGTCGAGCCGGTGTCGACCTTAGACGTCGTCTTCGTGCTCGAGCTCGACGAGCTGCCGCCACCGCATGCCGACAGGACCACGACGGTCAGGCCGGCCACGGTGGCGGCTAGGAGGGCCCGCCACCGCGACGCGACCCGGGGGGAGGGAGAAACGACGGGGTTCAACGCGTAGCGCATGCGGGTTCTCGATCTCGTTCGCAGGGCCGACCGACCGTTGGTAAACCGATCAGTCGTTTTGCAAAGGCGAAACTACAGTCGCCCCCATGCAGTGTCAAGACCATGTTTTCCCCAGCACGATGCGCCCCGCTCGGTGCGGGTTTTCGACCTCCGCAGCCCGGGCGCTAGTGCAGCTTCAGCGTCTTTGAGAACTTCGCCGACTTGCCGGCCTGGCTGACCGTCATCGACAGCTTGTAGGTCCCGCGCTTCAGCTTCTTCTTGGACTTCAGCGTCAGCGTCAGCCGGCCGGAGTGCACCGTGCCCTTGCCGCTGGCGATCGTCTTCTTGCCCAGCGTCAGCTTTGCCGAGACGGTGATCTTGCCCCTCTTGCTGCTGAGGCCCGTGACCTTGAACGACAGCTTCAGCGTCTTGCTCGTCTTCTTGGTCGAGAACGACAGCTTCGGCTTGAACGGCGTCGGCTTCGGCGGCGGTGCCTTGGTCGTCGTC
The DNA here is from genome assembly GCA_963846975.1 of uncultured Actinomycetes bacterium. GTDB lineage: Bacteria > Actinomycetota > Thermoleophilia > Solirubrobacterales > Solirubrobacteraceae > AC-49. Next base: position 14,206 of record CAWJXY010000015.1, on the reverse strand, counting down.
GTCGGCGGCGGCGTGACGTTCGTCGTCGAGGCCGTCGTGGTCGGCGGCGGGAGGCGGTGGTCGCGTGCGGCGTCGGGGGCGCTCGCACCCGCCGGCGGTGTCGCGATCAGCGTCCCGTTGGACGGATCGAGGTAGACCTTGGGAGCGCGCGTATCTCCGAGGTTGAAGTCGAACATGGTGTTGAGCGTGTTTGCACGCTGGTCGAAGGACTGGTCGCCGATGCGCTGACCGCTGAGCCAGTTGTCCTCGATGAACTTGATGATCGACGTCTGCTCGCGCTGGGTGTGGTCGAGCGTGTTCGGCGCAACCCAAGGCGAGACGATCAGCAGTGGCAGCCGCGGCCCAGGGCCGCAGCGGTCCTTGAAGTCGCCCGCCCCCGGCGCCGGGCCGCAGCTCGTGCCGCCGGCGTTGAGTGCGTCGTTGGTCGCGTCATCCGAACCCTGCGTGGGCGTCACGAACTTGTGGTCGTACCAGCCGTCGGAGTCGTCGTAGGTGATGATCACCGCCGTGTCCGCCCACTGCGGAGATTGCTCGAGCTCGTCAAGAACGTTCGCGATCCAGCGCTGCTCGTCGACCGGACCGGAGTTGCCCGGATGCCCGTCCTCGAATGCCGCCGCCTTCAGGAACGAGACCTGCGGGAGGCTGCCGTTCTGGACCACGGTGTCGAAGTCGGTGAGGTCGTACTGGTGGTTGGCCTGATCGCTCTGGCCGATCATCGCGGCCGAGCTCGGCGGCAGGTGATGCGGGTTCGCGGTCGACGCGTAGTACTGGAACGGCTCGTGGTGGGCCGAGTAGTCCGTGATCGTCGCGCCGCCCGCGTTCTTGTGCGTCGAACCACACGTGGCCTTCCCGGATCCGTCGACCGATGTCGGCCGGAAGCCGCCCTGGAACCAGCCCCAGGTCATTCCCGCGGTGTTCATCAGGTCGCCGACGGTCGTTCCGGTCATCGAGTTCGAGCCGGCGCCGCAGTCGTCGCCGAGCGGATCCGGATCGCCGATCATGGTCCCGTTGGCCGCCCCTGAAGCCGTCGTGGCGCCGTGGGTGTTGCCCGAGATGAGGTTGATCGCCCCAGGCGTCGACGGCCCGAACGTCGTCCCGAAGTAGTTGTCGCTCATCGTGAAGTGCTGGGCGAGGTTCCACAGCCCGGTGACCGTGTTGCCGTCGTAATAGCCCATCGAGCACGGTGAACCGCCGCCGTGAACTCGCGAACTTGTCCATCAAGCCGGTGTCGAACGCGACCTGCTCACCGCGGTAGGCGTGGTCGTTGCCGCACGGGATCACGTCCGACGGCGGCTGGCGCGACGGCTGGGAGCTGTTGGGGTTGAATGGCGCGAGCAGATTCGGTCGGGGACTGCAGGTTCTCCGGCGTCGGCGTCCCTCCCGCCGCGCTGAAGGCCGTCTCACCGGGGAGGTTCGCGGCGTTCGGATACGTCCCGAAGTAGTGATCGAACGAGACGTTCTCGTCGAAGATCACCACGAGGTGCTTGACCGGGGTCGCCGCGGCGGGCGGACCGGTGGCCGACGCGACGAGCTGCATCGAGGTGAACGCGCCGGCGGCAACCACGAGCACGCCGACAACAAGGAGTCGGCGTGGGCGGTGCATGCGCAGATGCTACAGCGAATGCCAATGGCGACAAGGGGGACACATCCTCAACCCCGACCGATTGGGTCGGCTCCGGCCTCGCCGCGTAGCAACGATCGCGACATCAGAAATGCACGAAGGCCCCCGTTGCCGGGGGCCTTCGAGGGTGTGGGCCGATGGCGCTGCGGCTACATCCCGAAGCCGCTGGCGGCGATGTAGACACCGGGCACAGCGGCACCGCTGACGGTCGGGTTGATGACCAGCGCCGGCGCCAGGCACTTGGGCGGCAGCGCGATCTTGTCGACGATCAGCGCGTTGCCCTTCGGACCCAGCGGGGCCGACTTGGTCGTCGCAGCGGCGGTCGTCGAGTCACCGCAGTACAGCGCGGCGTCAACGGCCTGCACAGGACCGACCGTGTTGTCGGCGGGCGTGTTCGTGCCGGTGATCAGCAGGCCCTTGATCGCGACCGCGATCCGGCCGTTGGCCAGCAGCGTCGCGGCACCGAACTTCAGCTTCCAGGGCGCCATTCCGGGCGCCACGCCGTGGATCTTCGGATCGTTCGGCACGCTTGGCGCCAGCGAGGTGGCCAGCACCACGGCCGGACGGGGGAAGATCCGGATCGGATGGCGATTGCCGTGGTTGCCGCGGCGATCGCCGTGGTGGCCGGGGGCGGGACCGGGGCCGGGCTTGCCGTGATGGGCCGAGGCGCTCAGCGCCGTGGTCGCCGAGCCCGCCAGCGCCGCCACGACCAGCATGGCGAGGCCCCTGCGCTTCGTGATGTGCATCGTCGTCTCCTTGTCGCGGTGTCGAGGGTGCACTGCGGGCCTTCCCCGCTCGGCGAAATCGACACATCGTGTATCCCCCGACCATTCGACGGTCCATCGCCTCGCCGTCTTCGTCGGTTGTCCGCCACATTCGGGCGGATCGCTGCATATCCGCGCGCCCTCCCCGCTGGCACGGTGAGCGTCACCAGAAAACCACGCTCACAGGAGGGCGAATGACATGCGCAAGACGATCACGACAATCATGGTGTGCCTGGCGGCACTCGGGGCCCAAACGGCCTCGGCGTTCGCCGACGCGTCGGTCTCGACCAGCGGCGGCGACGCCGTCTACTTCGGCGACCAGAACAAGGGCGAGATCCTCTCGGTCTACACCGCCAACGGCTACCTCCATTTCGAGGACGACTTCCAGACGCTGACCGCCAGCGACAACGGCTGCTCGACGATCGGCACACACCAGGTCCAGTGCCTGATCACCCCCGCGATGACCGAAGTCCGTATCCACGGGTTCGGCGGCAACGACCTCGTCGACGCCCGTGGCGTCAGCGGCCTGCCGACCCGGATCTGGGGCGACGCGGGCAACGACGACATCTCCGGTGGCGGGGCGATCAACGAGCTCCACGGCGGCCCGGGCGACGACAAGCTCACCGACGGCGGCTACGGCAGCGGCTTCGACCTGATCGAGGGCGAGGCCGGCAACGACACGATGAAGGGCAGCCCCGGCGCCGACAAACTGATCGGCGACGACGGCAACGACAGCTACGAGGGCGGCACCGGCGCGGACGTCATGTCCGACGGCGGCGACGGCGAGGACACCGTCACCTATCTGCACTCCCTGTCGGCCGTGACGGTCGACCCCAACAGCGCCGCCAACGGCGACGGGGCCGCGGGTGAGGGCGACGTCGTCGGGTCGGACATCGAGGACATCGTCGGCTCCTACTACAACGACACGATCACCGGTACCGACGCGGCCAACCGCATCAGCGGCCTGTACGGCAACGACACGATCGACGGCCGCGGCGGTGACGACACGATCCACGGTGACGAGGACAACGACTCGATCTCCGGCGGAGCGGGCCGCGACCTGCTCTACGGCGACGCCGGGACGGACAACCTGCGCGGCGACGCCGACATGGACGTCCTGATCGGCGGCAGCGACGCTGACGTGCTTCAGGGCGACGCCGATGCCGACACGATCATCGGCGACGCCGGGGCCGATCAGCTCTACGGCGGCGAGGGCGACGACTTCCTCGAGGGCGGCCAGGACAACGACCTGATCGACGGTGGTGCGGGCAGCGGCGATACGGCCGCCTACTCCGACCACACCGCCGACGTGACGGCGACGCTCGGCGCGTCCGGTGGCTCAGCCGGCGAGTCAGACACGATCGACACGACGAACGAGAACCTGCTCGGCGGAAAGGGCAACGACACCCTGACCGGCGACGCGGGCCCGAACCGGATCGACGGCTACAGCGGCGCCGGCAACGACACGCTCGACGGCGCCGGCGGCGCCGACACGCTGATCGGCCGGGACGGCAACGACACGCTGCGCAGCCGCGACGGCGTCGCCGACTCAGACGACTGCGGCGACGGCATCGACAGCGCCCAGGTCGACATGGTGGACACGCTGACCGCGTGCGAGACGGTCGACGTGCCCGTCGTGGCGCCGGGCGGCGGCGGTCAGCCCCAGGGCCAGCCGCAGGGGCCGCCCCAAGGTCAGCCGCAGGGCGGGCCGGGCAAGAAGGCCGGGCCGAAGGTCTCGATCGCCAAGGCGGCGACGCGCAAGGGCAACGCGATCTACGTCACGATCACGTGCCCCCGCAGCGCCGATGCCGCATGCGTCGGGACGGTCGTGCTGCGATCGGGCAAGACCCGGATCGGCAGCGCGAAGTTCGCCATCAAGGCTGGCAGGCACAGCCGCGTCAAGGTCAGGCTCTCGGCCGCCGCCCGCCGGGTCAAGGCGCGCGCTGCAGCCAACGGCCACAAGCTCGTGGCAACGGCGAGCGTGCACGACCGCTCGAGCGCCACGGCGACGACCAAGCGCGCGATCACGATCCACAGGTCAGCGCACCGTTAGCGACGGTCGCGACTCGTACGCCCGCTCTGTCGCTTCCGTGACAGAGCGGGCGGCGGTCCGCTCCTACCGTCGCTGCATGTCCAATTTACGTCGGTTCATCTCACTCCCTTTTGTCCTGTTGATCGCGCTGCTGTGCGGCGCCCAGGCGGCGTCGGCATCGGTGTCGGCCAACCTTCCATGCACCGCCGGCAACGCCCCGGTGCTCATGCGCTCGGCGAACCTCGTCGGCCCGGCCGTGGCCGGCGTCCGCGTCTGCTCGCCGGCCGACCTGGCCGCGGTCCTCAACTCGCCCTACAGCGGCCGGATCGTCATTCCCCGCGATTCGTACTGGGACATGACCCCGTACAAGGACCTCCCGGTCAGGTCCGGGATCCAGCTGATCGGCGAGCGCGGCAACCTCGGCAGCCGCCCGACGCTCTTTACGACCGACAAGGTCGACGGCGCGTCGATGCTCGACGTGACGGGCAACGACATCCACATCAACGGGATCCACTTCCGCGGGCCCAAGCCGGTCTCCGACCACGCCAACCACACGCCGTACGTCCACGCGATCTCGGTGACCGAGGACTTCGACAACCAGCTCGGCCGCCGCATCCTGATCGACGACAACGAGTTCAACATGTTCAGCGGCGCCGGCGTCAACATCAACGGCACCCACAGTGACGTGACCGACGTCAAGAACTGGGATCGGTCGTCGGTCACGCCCCAGCCGGCCGATGCCGCGCTGGTCAACGTCGACCACAACTACATGCACGACAACGTCATGGACGGCGGCGGCTACGGCTTCGTCGTCGGCGGCGGCGCCTACGCCACGGCCGAGGGCAACCTGTTCGACAACAACCGCCACGCCGTCGCCGCGAGCGGCCGCGCGTACAGCGGCTACGTCGCCAAGTTCAACTACGTCCTGCACAACGGCGTCAAGCAGGGCAACTACTACAACCAGCACTTCGACGTCCACGGCGTCGGCAGCGGCGGCTACGGCGGGATGGCCGGGACGTACTACGACATCTCGTTCAACACCGTCCGCGGCGACCAGGGCTACTACGTGGTCAAGACCCGACCGGTGCTGATGCTCCGCGGCCGCCCGACGATCGGCATGTTCTTCCACGACAACGTATTCGTGCACGGTGACCTCGACGCGGCGGTGGCGCTGACCACCGGTGGCCTGTCGGGCATCGGCATCGGCGAGGACGAGGGAGCGTTCAACTTCCACAAGTCGGGCAACCGCTCCGACACCGACTACTCGACCGAGATCGCCCACGGCGACTTCGACGGCGACGGCCAGCAGGACATCTTTGTCGCCAACGGCACTCGTGGTTACTCGAAGGGCGGCCTGATGCCGTGGCAGCAGCTGCACGAGTCGACCAAGCGCACGCGGGAGCTCGCGTTCGCCGACATCGACAACGACGGCAAGACCGACGTCCTGTACCGCGACGGCGCCGGCAACCTCGGCTACCTGAGCGGCGGCACCGTCGCGCTTGTGCCGCTGACCACGCTGCCGGTGCCGATCACCGATCTGCGCTTCGGCGACTTCGACGGCGACGGCAAGACCGACATGTTCTACACGCGCAACAACCAGTGGTACGTCTGGTACGGCGCACCCGGCCTGGACGCCGACGGCGTCGTCGGGCGCGAAGATCGGCGACCTGCTGTTCGGCGACTTCGACGGCGTCAAGGGCACCGACGTCGTCGCGGTGATGAACGGCCAGTGGTCGATCTCGAGCGCCAGCACGCACGCGTGGGCGCGGCTGAACGCCAAGCTCACGAGCTCGTTCGCCAACGCCGCGGTCGGCGACTTCAACGGCGACGGCCGTGACGACATCGCGGTCGGCACGAGCAGCCAGTGGCGCTACAGCCCGGGCGGCAACACGCCGCTCGTCACGCTGCGCTCGGGCGGCTTTGAGCCGTCGCTGAAGTCGGTCCAGATCGGCCGCTTCGACACGACCCGCAACGCGGGGGCGATCACGTTCGTCGGCGATCGCCTGGCCGCGTGGCGCTACGGACACGGCAACCCGTTCTACACGCGGTCGCTGCAGGACATGCGCTGACACCATCGCCAGCACCGAACATGCGGGCCGCAGAACCTCGTCTGCGGCCCGCATGAACGCGCAATGCTCGACTTTGCGGTGCGAAGCGCGCAACAGGGCCGCCCCGTCACACGGTCCATACAGCGCTTTCGCCGCTATCTCAACACGTGATCGATGTTCGCCATCGGCTTTGCGCACTACGCTGATTCGCGATGCGTCGCGTCCGCGGACCGGCCGCGCTCCTGAGCGCCCTGGCAATCGCGGTTTCGGCCGCGCCCGCCGACGCGCACGTAATCGCCGCGTTCACGACGCCGGCGACCGGCCAGTCGTGGACCGTCCCGGACGACGTGACGAGCGTCGTGGTCAGCCTCTACGGCGCCCAGGGCGGCGACGACGCCGACCACACCCACGCGCCGGGCGGACTCGGCGGGCACACGATGTTCGCGCTGACGGTGACGCCGGGCACCACCTACCAGGTGAACGTCGGCGGCCACGGCGGCGATGGATTCCGGGGGGCCGGACCGGGCGGCGCCGGCGGCGTCAACGGCGGAGCGCCCGGCGGGAACATCGCCGTCGTCGGCAGGAGCGCCGGCGGCGGCGGGGCAACTGACATCCGCGATGGGCTGTTCTCGCTCAACGACCGCATCGGCGTGGCGGGCGGCGGCGGCGGAGCGACGACGGTCGTCGACACCTCCGTCGGGGACGGCGGCGGCGGGGGCGGCGGCGGCCCGACGGGGGGCGACGGCTCAAATAAACAACCTGCGCGCCGGCGACCAGGGCAACCCCGAAGGCGGCAACAGCAGGACCCCGGCGGCGGGCGGGGCCGGCGGACTCACGAATCCCACCTATCCGCACGTCGGCGGCGACGGGCTCGCCGGCCACGACTCAGCGCCGGCGGTCTCGGCGGCGACCTTGTCAGAGGCACCCAACGGTGACGCCGGTGGCGGTAGCAGCGGCGGCTGGTACAGCAGCAGCGGGGGCGGCGGGGGCGGCACGATCCCGACGGCCCGAACACATTCCAGGGCGGCGGCGCGGGCGGCGGCGGTAGCGGCCACGGCCCGAACGGGGCGATCTTTGACAGCGGCGCGCAGACCGGCGACGGCGCCGCGTTCATCTCTGCTCCGGTGCCACCCCCAACCGACCTGGCGCTCGTCGGCTCGACGCCGTCGTCGCAGCCGCCGACGATCACCGGTGCGGCGGAGGCCGACTCGACGGTCAGCCTGTACCTGTCGTCGTCGTGCGACGGTCCCGCCGTCGGCTCGGGTTCCGCCGCGGCGTTCGGGACCCAGGGCATCGCGGCGGCGCTGGCCAGCGACGGTGACCACACGATCTACGCGCGCGCCGTCGACGGCGGCGGGGTGCCTTCGCCGTGCTCCGCGACCGGCGTGGCGTTCGAGCTCGACACGACGCCTCCGTCGACCCCGCTGCTGACCGGAACGACACCGTCCTCGCCGGCCAACTCGGCGACTCCAGTGCTCGACGGATCGGCCGACACCGATTCGACGGTCGATGTCTACGCGACCGCAAACTGCACCGGCCCGGTCGTCGCGACTGCGGCGAGCGGCGTTCTCGCGTCCCCGGGGATAGCGCTGGCGGTCGCCGCAGGCAGCACCTCGCACTTCACCGTCACCGCGCACGACGCGGCCCTCAATACCTCGGGCTGCTCGAACTCGGTGACCTACGTCGAGGATGAGACTGCGCCCGACGCGCCGACCGACCTCGTGATCTCACCGCCGTCGCCGGCCCGCGACAACAGCCCGAAGGTCAGCGGCACGGCCGAGGCCGGCTCGACGGTCGAGGTGTTCGCCCCCGACGGCTGCACACCGTCGCCGGCCGTCACGCCGACGGCTGCCGCCTTCGCGCTCGGGGTGACGGTGTCGGTCGCCGACGACTCGACGACGACGTTCTCGGTCGATGCGGTCGACGCGGCCGGCAACCGGTCGGCGTGCGCCACCGCGGGCACGTACGTCGAGGACGACACGCCGCCCCCGGCGCCGGCGAGCCTGTCGTCGTCGCCCGCGTCGCCGAGCCGAGTCCTCGCGCCGCGGATCAAGGGCTCGGCGCAGGCCGGCTCGACGGTGGTGGTGTACGCCGACCCGGCCTGCCAGGACGGCACGGACGTCGCGTCGGGGACGGCGGCCGCGTTCGGGTCGCCGGGCCTGGCGGTGACCGCCGGCCCGAACTCGATGACGAGCTTCACGGCCCGCGCGACCGATGCGGCCGGCAACGTGAGCACCTGCTCGGACGCCTTCGCCTACGTCGAGGACGAGCTCGCGCCGGCCGCCCCGGCCGGGTTCGTGCTGACGCCGTCGTCGCCGGCGAACGCGAACGACGCCACGCTCGAGGGCACCGCCGAGGCGGGATCGCGGGTGGAGCTGTGGGCGACCCCGGACTGCAGCGGCCGGATGATCACCAGCGGCACGCAGGCGGCGTTCGCGTCGCCGGGGCTCGACTTCTCGGTCGCCGACGACACGACGACCACGATGTATGCCGACGCGATCGACGCGGCCGGCAACACGTCGTTGTGCTCGGAGGGTGTGACGTCCGTCGAGGACTCGAGCTCGCCGGTGCCAAGCTCGCTCGCCGTCTCTCCGGCCTCCCCGGCCAACGAGAATGCGCCAACGGTGAGCGGTTCGGCCGAGCACCTGGCGACGGTCCGGCTGTACCCGACGGCGGGCTGCACCGGCCAACCGTTGGCGTCAGGTTCGGCTGCGACGTTTGCCTCGCCCGGAATCGCGATCAGCGTCGCGGACGACACGACGACGATCGTGTACCTTCCGGCGACCGACGCGGTGGGCAACGTCTCGCCGTGTAGCGCGGGCGTGACGTATGTCGAGGACTCGACGCCGCCCGGCGCGCCGTCGGGGCTGACAGTCGTTCCGGCATCACCGCCATCGACGACGCGCCGGTCGTCAGGGGCTCATCTGATCCTGGCTCGACCGTGAGGCTGTTCGCGACTCGGACTGCAGCGGCGGCCCGATCGCGACGGCAACCGCCGCAATGTTCGCATCGCCCGGGATGACGGTGACCATGGCCGACGACAGCTCGACGGCGCTGCGCACGCGGCGACCGACGCCGCCGGCAACGCATCGGGGTGCTCGGCGGCGGTGAAATATCGCGAGGACCCGACCGCGCCGCCGGTCACGCTCAGCGGTCCGGCCGGCGGCAGCACGACGGACACCGCGCGGTCTCAGTGGGATCGCGGGACCGGCACCGGCGACAGCGCGACGGTGACGGTTTCGGTTTACGCGGGCGCCGGTGCGGCGGGCACGCCGGTGGCGACGCTGACCGCGACGCGAGCCGGCGCTCGGGCGCGTTCAGCGTGGCGTCGACGCCGCTGGCGGTCAGGACGTACACGGCACGGGCGGTCCAGGCTGCCAGCGCCGGAACACCGGGGTCGGCGCGGCGGTGACGTTCAGCGTCGCGGGACCGTCGATCGACCGCGCCGGCGGCGACGACGACGACGACGACGGATCACCGCCCGTCTCCCACCACGCCGACGACGCCGGTCCACCCGGCCGGCGCTGCGCAGGCGCCGGCGCTTCGCCTGTGCAGCCCTGCGCGCGCCTCGCCACGGGCAGGTGCGGCTGACGCTGTCGTGCCGGGGACGTCGGCGCAGACGTGCGCCGGGCACGATCCGGCTGAGATCGAGAGTGGTCGAGCAGCCCGCGGGCGACCCGGCGTTCACCGGGACGTCGATCCGCTACACGGTAGCCGGCGGGCGCTCGAAGGAGTTGCGGCGACAGCGCTGCCGGCTGCGGTAGGCCACGGCGATCCGCGCACGCGGGCGCCTGACGCGTCGTCGCGTACGGGCCCAGGCGGCCATCGCGCGAGACGATCACCGTGCGCCCGTAGGGCCCCGGACGGCTGGCGCGCCACGGGCGCCAGCGAGCCGGGCGGGCTCTGTCGCCGGCCGCCACCGGATCCAGCCACACGACGACGGATCCGTCGGCGATCGGGATGATCTCGTCGGCGAGGGGACCGGCACGCGATGCGTGCTCGCGGATCGCCTCGGGGCTCGACGCCCTCTCGTCGGTGCGCACGGTGCCGACCGCACCACACGTTCTCAGCACAGAACGCGCATAGCTGCGGGTCCAGGCGATCATCCACCGACGTCTCCGTCGTCCCCCACGCGGCTTCAAGCACACAACAGCCTACACGAGCTCCTAGGGCAGAACTCCGCCCGCTGCGTCGCAGGATCACCGTCTTGCTGCATGACTGTCTCCTTTCAGCAACTTCCCGTCCAGCGCCGCGACGACGATACGCGTTTGCGGCGTTTCTGCGCCGTGCTTCACCGGACGAACGCACCGGCTTGCGGCGTGCATCTGCGCAGCTAGTAGCGCCCCTCCCCGCCTCATGGATTGAACAGTCGTCAGGCCTTCCCGGCCATCTGGCCGAAGAAATCGTCTGATCTGCCGATGGACTGGGTGTGGACAGGGCTGGAAACCTGTTGCACCTAAAACCGGTGCTGACTCGCTGCACGGCACTGACGATCGCCTCTCTGGCGTTCGCAGCGTCTGCCCATGCCGCCCCGACCGCGCCGAAGAACCTCGCGTCGTCGCCCGCGTCGCCCGGCAAGAGCGTGCTACCGGCCATCAGCGGCACCGCCGACGCCGGCACCACCGTGACCGTCTACCGCAGCTCCAACTGCACCGGTGCACCGGTGATCGTCGACACCGCGGCGGTGTTCGGGTCGTCCGGGTTCGTGATCGCGGTCAGCGCTGACCAGCCGACGTCGTTCACGGCAACCGCGAACGACGGCACCACCACCGGGCCGTGCAGCCAGCCGTTCACCTACATCGAGGACCAGACCCCGCCTGCCGCGCCGACCGGGCTCGGGCTGCTGCCGGGCATCCTCGGCAACGTCAACATTCCGCTCGTGCTCGGCTCGGCCGAGGCGGGCTCGACGGTCCGGCTCTACTCGACCTCGGCCTGCTCGGGTTCGGTAGCCGCGGCCGAGTCTGCGGCGTGCTTCTCCCGGGCTGACCGTCTCCGTCTCCGACGACGCGACGACGACGTTCTGCGCGACCGCGGCCGACGCGGCGGGCAACACCTCGGCCTGCTCGTCGAGCATCACCTACACCGAGGACGCAACCCCGCCGGCCCTCCTACGTCGCTGACCACCACCCCGGCTCACCCGCGAACAACAACACCCCCGAGATATGGGCACGGCCGACGCCGGCTCCACGGTCACGCTCTACTCCAACTCCAACTGCACCGGCGCCATCGCCGGCACCGGCACGGCCGCCGACTTCGCATCCCGGCATCACCGTCTCGGTCGCCGACGACTCCACGACCAACTTCTACGCGACCGCGACCGACGCCGCCGGCAACACCTCGAGCTGCTCGCGACGTCGTCACCTACGTGGAGGACTCGACGCCGCCCGCCGCCCCGTCGACCCTCACCGCCCGGCGTCGCCAGCCAACAACAACAACCCGAAGCTCGTCGGCACCGCGGAGGCGCGGTTCGACGGTCAGCTCTACACGACGCCGACTGCACCGGCGCGCTCGCGGCTACCGGCACCGCCGCCGACTTCGCCTCGCCCGGGATCACGCTCACCGTCGCCGACGACTCCACGACCACGTTCCACGCGACCGCCACCGACGTGCCGGCAACACCTCGCGCTGCTCGACGGCCTCGTCCCTACGTCGAGGACTCGAGCGCGCCCGGCCGCGCCGTCGGTCAGCTCGATCCACCCGGCGTCCCGGCCAACGACAACACGCCCGAAGTTGATTGGCACCGCGGCAGCCGGTTCGACGGTCAGCTCTACACGACGTCGGACTGCACCGGGCACGCCGCGCGACCGGGCCGCGCCAACGCCTTCGCCTCGCCCGGGATCACGGTCACGCGTCGCCGACGACTCTTCGACGACCTTCTACGCGACGGCGACCGACGCCGCCGGCAACACGTCCGCCTGTTCGTCCGGCGTCACCTACGTCGAGGACTCCACCGCCCCGGCCACGCCGTCGCTCAGACAGCGACCCGGCCTCACCGGCGAACGACAACAACCCCGAGTCATCGGCACCGCCGAGGCCGGCTCGACGGTCAAGCTCTACACGAACTCCACCTGCACCGGCACCGTCGCCGCCTACGGCACCGCCGCCACTTCGCGCTCACCCGGGATCACGGTCTCGGTCGCCGACGACCCTCGACCACCTTCTACGCGACCGCGACCGACGCGGCCGGCAACACCTCGAGCTGCTCGACGGCCCGTGCACCTTCGTCGAGGACTCGACGGCGCCCGCCGCGCCCGTCAGTTCTCGACACGGCACCCGGCTCCCCGGCAAACAACAATCGCCGAAGGTGATCGGCTCGAGCCGAGGCCGGATCGACGGTCAAGCTCTACACGAACTCGACCTGCACGGCGAGCGTCGCCGCCTCCGGTACGGGGCGGCCGTGTTTGCACTCGCCGGGTATCGCAGGCCTCTGTCGCCGACAACTCAAGCCGGACCACCTTCTACGCCCACGGCGACGGACACCGCCGGGAATCCCTCCCCCTGCTCGTCGACCTCGGTCACCTTCGTCGAAGCCTCGACGCCGCCCTTCCCTTCCTTCGGCCTCAGCTCCACCAACCCCCGGCCTCACCCGCGAACAACAACGCGCCGAGGGTGATCGGGAGCCGCGGAGGCGGGTCGACGGTCAGGCTCTACACGACTCAGGCCGTGCGGCGGCGCGTCGGCGCGGGACCGGCACGGCCGCCAACTTCGCCTCGCCCGGGATCACGGTCTCGGGTCGCGGACAACACCCAGCACCAGCTTCTACGCAAGGGCAACCGACGCCTCCGGCAACGCCTCCGGCTGCTCGACGACCACCGCTCACCTACGTCGAGGACTCGGCTCCGCCCGCGCCCTCAGTGTCGCTCAGTTCGACCTCCCCCGACCTCGCCGGCGAACAACAACAGCCCGAAGTGTCCAGGGCTCCCGCGGGGCACGGCTCCTCGGTGACGGCTCTACACAAATTCGACCCCATGCACCAGCGCGATCGCGGCCACCCAGGCACGCCGCAGACCTTCGCCTCGCCGGGAATCGCGGTTTCGGTCACCGGAGCGACGCGCCACCCCCCAGCTTTTACGCAGACGGCGACGGATGCGGTGGGGAACACCTCGGGCTGCTCGACGACGATCGATCAGCTACATCAGGAGGACTCGACCGCACCCGCCCTGCCGACCCGCTGAGCTCCACGGTCCCCCGGTCTCCCCCGGCCAACAACAACTCTCCGAAGGTCTCCGGTACGGCCGAGCCAGGCGCGACGGTCAAGCTCTACCCGACGTCCGACTGCTCCGGGACGGCGCTCGCGACCGGCTCCGCCGCCGCGTTCGGCACGCCCGGCCTGACGGTCAGCGTCGCCGACGACACAACGACGACGATCTCGGCCGCGGCCATCGACGCCGCCGGCAACACGGGCGCCTGCTCGACCGGCGTGACGTACGTCGAGGACTCGAGCTCGCCGACGCCCACGAGCCTCACCACGACGCCCGCCTCGCCGGCCAACAACAACGCGCCGAAGATCTCCGGAACGGCGGAGAGCGGCTCGACCGTCCGTCTCTACACCGCCTCCGACTGCTCGGGCACGGCGCTCGCCACCGGCTCGGCGGCGACGTTCGCGTCGCCCGGCATCACGATCGCGGTCGCGGACGACTCGCGCTCGACCGTGTACGCACGCGCGACCGACGCGTTGGCCAACCTGTCGCCGTGCAGCGCCGGCATCGCGTACGTCGAGGATTCGACGGCACCGGTCGCA
>CAWJXY010000014.1:0-213561 GCA_963846975.1 uncultured Actinomycetes bacterium | reverse complement strand
CCGTGACGTGCCGATGATGCTCGAGCCGCTCGTCAACGACGAGGCCGACTTCGTGCTCGGCTCGCGCGTCCTGGGCCGCAGCGACAACAAGGACGCGTTCCGCCAGCTCGGCGTGCACGTGTTCGCCGCGCTCGTGCGGATGCTGACCAAGACGCAGGTCACCGACACGTCGACCGGGTTACGGGCGATGCGGGCCGAGATCACCGCCACCGTGCGCCAGGAGCAGGTCCAGTACCAGACGTCCGAGCTGCTGATCGGGGCGATCTACCAGGGCTACCGGATCGCCGAGCGCCCTATCGTCCAGCACAAGCGTGTGGCCGGTGAGAGCAAGAAGGGCAACGACCTCCTGTACGGGCTTCGCTATGCCCGCGTGGTGGTGAGGACCTGGTGGCGCGAACGGCGGGCGGCCGGGCGCCCGATTCCCACGCCGAGCGAGGCTTGACCGCGCTCGCCGGCGCCCGCGCGCGCCTGAAGCCGCACGCCGGCAAGCTGCGGGCGATCGGGGCGGTCGGCTCGGTCGCGATCGTCGTCGCCGTCGTCGCCGACGCGGTCCGCCACGCGAGCTTCGGCGACCTTCTGTGGTGGCCGCTGGTCCTCGCCGCTGCCGGCCGCCGCCGCGTGGTGGCTGGGCCTCGCCCGCGGCTGGGCGGTGCTGGCCAGCGGCGACCCGACGCGCAGCGACGTCGTCACCTGGTGTCGCACCCAGACCCTGCGCTACCTGCCCGGGGGCATCTGGGCGCCCGCCTCGCGCACGACGGTCATCGACGGCGGCTGGGTCGACCGCCTGTCGACCGTCGCGGCCGAGAACGTGATCGCGCTGTGCGCCGCACTGGCGATCGGCGGCGTCGCGCTGGCGGTCAGCGTCTCGGCCTGGTGGCTCGCGCTGCTGGCCGTGATCGCGATCCCGGCGCTCGGCAGCCGCGCGCTCCAGCACCGCACGCGCCTGGCCCCCGAGCGCACCCGCCGGGCGACGATCAACTACGTCGTCGCGTTCGCGTTCTACGCCTACGCCGCGGTCCTCGTGCAGGCCGCGATCAGCGGCCCGCACCATTTGCTCGCGGTCGCCGGCGCCGCGACCGTCGCCTGGGGCGTCGGCCTCGTCGCTGTGTTCGCCCCGGGCGGGATCGGCGTGCGCGAGGCGGTCTACGCGGCGCTGCTGGCCGGGCTGCTGCCGGCCGGCGAACCGGCCGCCGGCGCCGTGACGATGCGCCTCGTGATGGTCGCCGCCGAGCTGGGCGTGCTGCTCGTCGCCGGCCGCCCGAAGCTCGATCGCGAGGCCGCGCGGCAGCGCTGGCGCGCGCTCGGCGCAAGCCTGCGGCCCGACCTGCTGTTCGTCCGCCGCCACGCGTTCTTCGGCGTGCTCCTCGGGGTCGGCACCGCGCTGCGCGCGCTGACGATGCTCGCCTACCAGCCGGCGCTCGTGTTCTGGGACTCGGCCGGCTACATCGCCCAGTCGCACCACCTCACGCCGTACGCACTGCGCCCGTTCGGCTATCCGCTGTTCCTCAGCGTCCTGCCGATCCACGACTGGCTGGGGATCGTGCCGCTGATCCAGCACCTGATGGGCCTCGCCATGGGGCTGATGATCTACCTGCTGCTGCAGCGCCTCAGCGTCCCGCGCTGGCTCGCGGCGCTCGCCGCGGCCCCGGTCCTGCTCGACGGCTTCCAGCTCGTGCTCGAGCAGTACGTCCTGACCGAGACGCTGTTCAACTTCCTGCTGCTGACGACGTGCACGGTGATGCTGTGGAACCGTCGGCCCGGCCTCGCGCGCGCGGCGTTCGTCGGGCTGCTCCTGGCGATGGTCGCGCTGACCCGGGCCAACGGCCTGGCCGCGATCCCGCCCGCCGTGCTGACGCTGGTGTGCCTGCGCTGGGATTCCGCGCGCGCCGGAACGCGGCGTGCCGGCACCCTGGCCAAGCGCGCCGCCGCGGCCCCGGCGCGCTGGCTGCGGTCGCTGCGCCCGAGTCTCGCCGCGCTCGCCGCGATGCTCGTCTGCTGCCTGGCGCCGCTGGGCGCCTACGCGATCTGGTTTCACCACGTCAACGGGCCCGCGAGCCCCTACGGCCTGACCGACTGGGGCGGGCGCTTCCTGTACGCGCGCGTCGCGCCGTTCGCCGACTGCACGAAGTTCACGCCGCCGGCGATCGAACAGCACCTGTGCCCGATCGACCCCGTCGGCCACCGCCCGCGCGTCTACGGCTCGAGCGTCGAGTACTACATGTGGGGGCGCAACAACTCGCCGCTGTGGACGCTCCCGGTCAGCGAGAACGAGCGCCGCGTCCTGGCCGGCGACTTCGCCAAGCGCGTCATCAAGGCCCAGCCGTGGACGTACGCCAAGACCGTCCTGCACGACTTCCTGCGCCCGTTCTACCCCGTCCCGGCGCGCCGCGACGGCGAGCTTCCGGTCTTCCGCTGGCAGTTCCAGACGTTCTTCCCGCTGTTCTTCGCCAACGAGTACGACTACTACGTCTCGAGCTTCCACGAGGCCCCGCACCTCGACAAGGGCATCGCGCGATTCCTCAAGCAGTACCGCAGCCTCATCTACACGTCGGGCATCGTGCTCGCGATCGGCCTGCTGGCCGGGGCGCTGGCCGCGCTCGGGCTGGGCCGCGCCCGGCGCTCGGGGATGCGCAGCGGCTCGCTGATGTTCGCCGCGACCGCGGTCTGCGTCTTCGGCTCCACCGTGCTGGCCAACCAATTCAGCTACCGCTACTACGTGACGCTGCTCGCACTGCTGCCGCCCGCCGGCGCGATCGGACTGACGGCGCTCGTGCGCGGCCACCGGCCGGTCGAGGAGCCCGTCAGGGAGGGCCGCACACGCTCGCGTGACCCGATTCCGGTGCGCCTGAACCCGCAATCCGGCGACGCGACGAGTATCCCGCAGGCCAACCCAGGGTAGGTTTACGGACATGTCCCCGCTGCTGCGACCGGAAATCTGGAGCGCCCGGTGAAGGTTCTCGTCCTCGGAGGCGACGGTTTCTGCGGCTGGCCGACGTCGCTGCACCTGTCGCGACGCGGCCACGATGTGGTGATCGTCGACAACTTCGCCCGCCGCAACGCCGACATCGAGCTCGACGCGCACTCGCTGACGCCGATCGCCCCGCTGCCGACGCGCCTCGCCGCCTGGGAGGAGATCACCGGCCACAAGATCGGCTTCCACAACCTCGACGTCGCCGAGGACTTCCGCGAGCTCGTCGACCTGCTGATCGCACTGCAACCCGACGCCGTCGTCCACTTCGCCGAGCAGCGTGCCGCGCCGTACTCGATGAAGAGCGCGCGCCACAAGCGCTACACCGTCAACAACAACATCAACGCGACGCACAACCTGCTGGCGGCGATCGTCGAGTCCGAGGTCGACGCCCACGTCGTTCACCTCGGGACGATGGGCGTCTACGGGTACGGCACGGCCGGCGTCACGATCCCCGAGGGCTACCTGCGCGTCCGCATGGAGGGCGCCGACGGCGTCGACGTCGAGCAGGAGATCCTCTACCCGGCCAACCCGGGCTCGGTCTACCACATGACCAAGACCCAGGACCAGCTGATGTTCGCGTTCTACAACAAGAACGACGAGGTCCGCGTGACCGACCTGCACCAGGGGATCGTGTGGGGGACCCAGACGGCCGAGACGGAGCTCGACGAGCGCCTGATCAACCGCTTCGACTACGACGGCGACTACGGCACCGTGCTCAACCGCTTCCTCATGCAGGCGGCGATCGGCTACCCGCTGACCGTGCACGGCACCGGCGGCCAGACGCGCGCGTTCATCAACATCCAGGACACCGTCCGATGTATCGAACTCGCCGTCGCCCATCCGCCCGCCACGGGCGACCGCGTCCGGATCTTCAACCAGATGACCGAGACGCACCGGCTGATCGAGCTCGCGCAGATCGTCTCGCGACTGACCGGCGCCGAGATCGACTTCGTGCCCAACCCGCGCAAGGAGACGGCGGAGAACGACCTCAGTGTCGACAACCGCCAGTTGCTCGACCTCGGCCTCGACCCGATCACGCTCGAAGAGGGCCTGATGCGCGAGGTCTCCGAGATCGCCGAGCGCTACGCATCGCGCTGCGATCCCGACAAGATTCCATGCCGCTCCACGTGGACCAAGGACCGCCCCGCAGGGGTCGGCGCCGAGGTTGCCGCGGCGGCGGCTCACAGCGGCGCCACCGGCGCCGGCCACGGCAACGGCAACGGCGCCGTCACGCCGGTCTCGGCGTCACACGACGACGAGGCCGATCCGGTCGTCGCCTGACAGCCGTCAATCGGTCGGACCACGCCATTCAGGTGGCGTTGAGGTTCGTGCGCTGCAATACGCGCCATGTCCACCGCGACCGGGACAGTTTCCTCAGCTACAGCGCGCCATGACGCGATGCCCGCGCTCGACCAGAGCGTGCGTCGTCAGGTCGTGGGCCCCGAGGATCCGGCTCCGGGCCGCTACCTCGTCGTCCAGCAGGGCGACGACGAGCGCCTGGTGCGGCTCGATGCCGAAGTGACGCGCATCGGGCGCGGGTTCTCCGCCGATCTGCGCCTCGACGACATGACGGTCTCGCGTCGCCACGCGATCGTCTCCGCGCTCGACGGCGGCAGGGTCCGGATTCTGGATGATCGCAGCGTCAACGGAACGTTCGTCAACGGACGGCCGGTCGCCGAGGCCGATCTCGCCGATGGCGACGTGATCACGCTGGGGTCGGTCATCGTGGGTTATCGCGAGGTCACCGCCTAGCCAAACCGCTGCAATAACTCCCCCTACCGCCACAGAACGGCAGTGCACGCCGCTATCGTGCGCTGCCCATGTTGCGGCGCTTGATCATGGTTGGGGCGGTTCTTGCGGGCGCGGTCGTACTCGTCGGGCTGCCCGTGGCCGGGGCGCAGACGTCGGTGGGGGGCGACGTGCCGAGCTTCCTTCAGGTTTCGGTCACCCAGCCCAACGGATTCGGGTCGTTCCCCAAGCGCGCGGGCACGCACACGTACTCGCTGAGCGTGCCGGCCCAGATCACGGCGACCGACGCGCCGCTGACGATGACGATCAGCGACGGCACCGATGTCAGCGGCGCGCGCCACGGCCACATGGTCAGCGGCTCCACGGTGCTCACGGCGCCGATCCAGGTCGCGACCGGCGCGTCGTCGTGGGCGTCGCTCGACGGGCCGACCGATCCGCCGCTGGCCCAGTGGCCCCAGGCCATCACGCGCGCTCCGGCCACGATCCGCCTGCGCCAGCAGGTCCCGCCCTCCGCGCCCCGCTCGGGCTACCACAAGCTGCTGCTGCTCACCGTCTCGGCGCAGACACCCTAGGCACCGCAGATGCCGCGCCGTCTCCACATCTTGCTTCCCCGGCCCGCGCTGATCGCGCTCGTGCTCCTGCTGGCGCTGAGCGCGACGATTGCGCACGCCGCAACGGCGGGCGGCGGCCTGTCGGTGCTGCCGGCGATCGTCGAACCCGACAAGCCGCCGGTCACCGGGCTGATCGGCTCGATCGTCGTCGCCAACTCGACGACGACGACCCAGAACATCACGATCACCCCGCGGCCGTGGATCGCCGCGCCCAACGGGCTCGTCAACCCGGACCTCAAGCACGACCTCAGCGCGCTGATCAAGGTCAGTCGCCCGACGTTCACGCTCGTCGCCGGTGCGAGCCAGAGCGTCAACCTGACGCTGCGCAAGCCTGCGCCAGGCGGCTCGCTCTACGCGGCGATCGTCACCGTCGGCGTCCCAACCGACGCGGCCAAGCGGCCCGGCGTCAGCGTCGGCTACCGGCTCATCAGCCGACTGCGCCTCGACCCGTCGGCGACCGACCGCAAGCTCAAGGTCGTGGTCGGCACACCGCGTATCCAGGGCAAGTACATCGTGTTGCCGGTCCGCAACACCGGCAATACGATCGAGCCGATCAACGGCTTCGCGACGCTCAAGAGCCCGCTCGGCACCCGCAACGCCGCGATCAACGCGCAGCGCATCCTCCCCGGTGCGTCGGCGACGATGATCATCACCACGCTCAAGGGCCTCAGGCCCGCCAAGTACGCCGTGAGCTACCAGCTGATCCAGAACGGACCACAGGTCGCCCACGGCACGCACACCGTCGTCGTGAAGTAGCCGCGCTACGACGCCGCGGCGGCCGCCTTGCTGTCGCGGAAGTAGGCGTGAACGAGGCCACCGAGCGCACCGCCGACCAGCGGGCCGACGATGTAGATCCAGACGTCGCTGAACGTGCCGGCCACGATCGCGGGGTCAAGCGAGCGCGCCGGGTTGAACGAGCCGCCTGACATCGGCCCGACGACGGTGGCCGCGGTGAAGATGAACAGGCCGATGGCCAGAGGCGCGAACACGCCGTTCCACGGCGCTCGTTCGTCGGTCGCAACCGTCGCGACGACGAGGACGAACAGGAACGTGAACACGATCTCGAATACCAGCGCCTTGCCATTGCTGATGCCGAGGCCGGGGTGGGTCAGCATCAGCTTGCTGATCTGCGACGTGAACAGGACCCGGATCAGCAGCGCGGCGAGGAACCCGCCGACGAGCTGGGCGCCCCAGTAGGGGGCGATCTCGGCGGTCGGGAAGCGCCGTGCCGCACCGAGGCCGAGCGTGACCGCCGGGTTGTAGTGGCCCCCCGACACGTGGCCGAAGGCAAAGATCATCATCGCCAGGCCGAGGCCGAAGCCGAACGCGATGCCCAGCGACTGGATGGCGGGCGCGCCCTGGGTGGCCAGGGTCGCGATGCCGCAGAAGCCGGCGAAGAAGAACCCGAATGTCCCGATGACCTCGGCTACGAGGCGCTTGGTGAGCGGTGCAGACAACGTTGACCTCCGTTTGGACGCAGGACCGCGGACGCCGCCAGCGTACAGGCCCTACCAGCCGGTCCAGCCCTTGCCGCGGTCCTCGCCCACGAGGTGCCGGGTCAGAGCTTGAGCGTGCGGCGCGCGGCGTAGAGCGCGATCGCGGTGGCGACGATCAGCAGCACGAACAGCCCGAAGCTCGCCGCGCCGAGGATCGCGAGGACAAACACGACGACGGACGCGACGCCGAAGCCGCCCGTGGTGAGGATCAGCGCGTAGGCGCGCGACTCGCGCTGGCTGCGGGTGAGGTTGCTCATAGCCACAAGCATGACATCCCCGGCTACGGACACGGTGTCGCCTCCGGCATCCCAGGCTAGGAAAACACCCGCTCCTCCCACCACGGGTAGAAGTCCGGCATGTCGGCGCTCACGTTGAGCGGGAACTGCGCGTCGCGCTTCTCGAGGAACGAGGTGACGCCCTCGGCCGCGTCGGCCGACTGCCCGCGCGACGCGATCGCCCGCGAATCGATCCGGTGCGCCTCCATCGGGTCGTCGGCGCCGAGCATCCGCCACATCATCTGCCGGCACAGGGCGACCGACACCGGCGCCGTGTTGTCGGCGATCTCGGCGGCCAGCGCCTGGGCGGCGCCGAGCAGCTCGTCGCCTGGGTGAACGCTGCGCACGAGACCGCCGGCGAGCGCCTCGTCGGCGTCGAAGATCCGCCCCGTCGCGGTCCACTCCATCGCCCGGCTGATGCCGACCACGCGCGGCAGGAACCAGCTCGACGCGGCCTCCATGACGATCCCGCGGCGGGCGAACACCAGCCCGAAGCGCGCGGTGTCCGAACACAGCCGCACGTCCATCGGCAGCGCCATCGTCACGCCGACGCCGACCGCCGGCCCGTTGACCGCGGCGATCACCGGCTTGAGCGACTTGAAGATCCGCAGCGCGACGAGCCCGCCGCCGTCGCGCGTCACGCCCTCGACGCCGGACTTGGTCAGGCCGCCATCGTCCCGCGCCCCCCGAGCGTCGCGGTTGAACGTGTCGGCGCCGCCGCCGAGGTCGGCGCCGGCGCAGAACGCGCGCCCGCTACCGGTGACGATGACCGCGCGGACGTCGTCGTCGGCGTCGGTCGCGTCGAACGCGGTGATCAGCTCGCGCATCATCGTCGGGGTGAACGCGTTGAGCCGGTCGGGGCGGTTCAGGGTGATCGTGGCCACCCGATCGGCGACGGCGTAGGCGATGTGCTCGAAGTCGGTCATGGGCGCCATTCAAGCAGCGCCCGGTGCGCGCGGCGGCGCGGTCAGTGACCGTGTCAGCAACTGCTGGCCCGCTTAGATCCCCAGCCGCTGGGCCAGCAGCTCGCGGTGATAGGCCGCGTCGCCGAACAGCAGCTCGGAGGACTTCGCGCGCTTGAAGTACAGGTGGGCGTGGTGCTCCCAGGTGAAGCCCATGCCGCCGTGGATCTGGATGTTCTCGGCCGCGGCGTTGAGGTAGGCCTCCGAGCAGTACGCCTTGGCGAGGCTCGCCACGACGGGTAGCTCGTCGTCGGCCTCGCCGGCCGCTGCCCAGCCGGCGTGGTAGGCGGCCGAACGCGCCGACTCGACGTCGACCAGCATGTCGGCGCACTTGTGCTTGATCGCCTGGAAGCTGCCGATCGCGCGCCCGAACTGGATCCGCTCGCGCGCGTACTGCACCGCGTTGTCGAGGCACCGCTGGGCGCCGCCGACCTGCTCGGCGGCCAGCGCGACGGCCGCGAGGTCGAGCGTCTTGGCGAGCCCCGCAGCGGCGTCGCCTTCGGCGCCGACCAATGCCGCCGGCGTGGTGTCGAACGCCACGCGTGCCTGCTTGCGGGTCTCGTCGATCGTCTGAAGCGGGGTGGTGGTCAGGCCGGGCGCGTCGCGTGAGACGGCGAACAGGCCCAGTCCGTCCGGCGCGCGCGCGGCGACGAGGATCAGGTCAGCGGTCTGGCCGTCGAGCACGTAGCTCTTGGCTCCGCTGACGGTCCAGCCGTCGCCGTTGTCGGCCGCCGTCGTCGCCGTGCTGGCGTCGAGTTCCCAGCTCCCGCTCTCCTCGGCCAGCGCCAGCGTCGCGATCGTCTCGCCGGCCGCGATGCCGGGCAGCCAGCGCGCGCACGCCGCCGCGTCGCCGCTGCACAGCAGCGCGTTGGCACCGAGCACGACGGTCGAGAAGTACGGTGCGCACAGCAGCGCCGCGCCCATCTCCTCCATGACCGTGGTCAGCTCGACGTAGCCGAAACCCGAGCCGCCGTACGCCTCGGGCACGATCAGCCCCTGGAGTGCGAGCTGGTCGGACATCTGGCGCCACACGGCCGGGTCGTAACCGTCGTCGGTCGCCATCAGCCGCCGGACCTCGGCCTCCGGCGACTTGTCGGTCAGGAAGCGCCGCACGCCTGCGCGGAACTCCTCCTGCTCCTCGGTGAAGATCCCGACCGCCACGCGCGCCGTTACCTGGCCAGCTCGCGGCGCAGGACCTTGCCGGTCGCTGAGCGCGGCACGGTTCCGACGATGATCTCGCGCGGGCGCTTGGCCGACCCGAGGTTGGCCTTGCAGTGGGCGTGCAGCGACTCGGCGAGCGCCTCGGGGTCGGCGTCCGGATCGCGTGGTTCGACGACCGCGCGCACGACCTGCCCGAGGTCCTCGTCGGGGATCCCGACCGCTCCGGCGTCGGCGACCGCCGGGTGCTCCAGCAGGACCGCCTCGATCTCGGCCGGATAGACGTTGACGCCCCCCGTGATGACGAGATCGGTGCGGCGGTCGAGCAGCCACAGGTAGCCCTCGTCGTCGACGTAGCCGTAGTCGCCGACCGTCACGAACTCGCCGCCGTCGTGCTGCGCGGCCGCGGTCTTGTCCGGATCGTTGTGGTAGATGAACGGGCGCAGGTTGCGCATGTAGATCATCCCCGGCTCGCCGGTGGGCATGTCCTGGCCTTCGTCGGACAGGATCCGGATCGCCGCCTCGCCCCACGGGCGCCCGACGCTGCCCTGATGCTCGAGCCAGTCGTCGGGAAGGATGATCGTCCCGCCGGCCTCGGTCGACGCGTAGTACTCGTAGACGATCGGCCCCATCCATTCGATGAGCCGCCGCTTGACATCGACCGGGCATGGCGCGGCGCCATGCAGGATCCAGCGCATCGAGCCGAGATCCATGTTGCGGGTGATCGACTCGTCGAGGTCGAGCCAGCGCTTCATCATCGTCGGCACGACGTGCGTCCACGTGACGCGCTCGCGCTCGATCAGCTCGAGCGACTGCATCGCGTCGAAGCGCGGCATGATCACGATCGTGTGCCCGAGGTGCAGGGCGAGACCGGTGTAGGCGATCGGCGCCGCGTGGTACAGCGGCGACGTGACGAGATGGATGCCGTTGCCGACCTCGGCCACCGGGTCGATGCCCCAGCGGGCGAGGTTGCCGGCGATCCGCTGTGCCGCCAGCTCCGGCTCGCTGTCGCGGCGGTCGGGGCGCACGCCCTTGGGTCGTCCCGACGTGCCCGACGTGTAGAGCATCGGAGTCCCGGTTCGGCGGTTGTCGGGCAGCGTCGTCGGCTGCCCGGCGATCACCTCGTCGAGCGTCGGCAGGTCGATGCCTGGGTCAAGCGAGATCACGTGGCCGGCGTCGAGGCCGCTGGCGCGGGCGGCGGGTGCGGCGGCGGGCGCCGTCGTGGCGTCGACGACCACGGCGTCCGAGCCGCTGTCCTGGACGATGTAGGCGATCTCCGACTCGGTGATGTGGCTGGAGATCGGCGTGTAGCAGACACCGATCTGCTGGCAGGCCAGCACGAACGTCATGAAGTCGGCGCGGTTCGACGTGACCGCTGCGACCTGCGCATCCTCCCCCGGCGCGAGATCGCGTATTGCGTGGCTGAGCTGGTTGACCCGGTCGCGCAGCGCCCCGAACGTGATCTGCGCCCCGTCGTGATCGATGATCGCGATGCGCCCGGGATCCTGGAGCGCGAACTCCCAGAACCCCGGGATCGGAGCCAGAATCGGGTCGGGCGGGGCCGTTTGGGTCATGCGTTGCGCCTCGTCTCGTTGAACGGCAGGTTGCGGTCGGGCGCCGCCTCTCGAGGGAGGCCGAGGATGCGCTCGCCGAGGATGTTCTTCTGGATCTCGTCGGTGCCGCCGGCGATCGACACGGCGGGGACCGACAGCAGCACTTCGGCGATCAGGCCGTCGAACGGCGCGTCGTCGCCGCGGACCATGCCGCTCGAGCCGGCGATCCGCGAGTGCACGCGCGCGGACTCGCGCGCGATGCGGCTCGCCGCGAGCTTGCCGATCGACCCCTCGGCGCCCGGTGGCTGGCCGCTCGCGCGCTTGGAGCGGGCGCGGTCCGAGGTCCAGCCGCTGACCCGCTGCAACGTGATCAGGCGTGCGATGTCCTGGCGGATCAGCGGGTCGTCGGTGAGGCCGGCGGCGCGGGCGTGGGGGAGGACGAGGTCGGGGCGACCGGCGCGCTGCGGGTACCAGCCGTAGACGGCGAAGTACTCGTCGGCCTCGTGGCGGGCCTCGTCGAGCGCGCGGCCCGCGGCGTCGGAGTAGTCGGGCGGGCGCTGGCGGCCGAGGCGCCGTTCGTGGGCGAGCGTCGCGCGGGCGGCGTTCCAGCCACCCCCGACCTCGCCGATGACGTTGGCGTGCGGGACGCGAGCGTCGGTCAGGAAGACCTCGTTGAACGACTGATGCCAGTTCATCTGGCGCAGCGGGCGCACGACGACTCCGTCCTGTTTCATCGGCAGCGCGAAGTACGTGATACCGCTGTGCTTGGGCGCGGTCGGGTCGGTGCGGGCGAGCAGCATGCCGAGCTCGGCGTGGTGGGCGCTGGTCGTCCACACCTTCTGCCCGTTGACGACCCAGTCGTCACCGTCGCGGACCGCAGTTGTCTGAAGGCCGGCGAGGTCGGAGCCGGCGCCGGGCTCGGAGAACAGCTGGCACCACGTCTCCTCGCCGGTCAGGATCGGCTCCAGGAACCGCTCGCGGACCGGGTCGGGCCCCAGCTCGAGGATCGTCGGCCCGGCGAGGCTCATCGCGCCGCCGACCGGCGCGCCGACTGCCCCGCCGTCGACCAGGGCGTCGGTGACGACGGCGTCGGTCCACGGGGCCAGCCCGCGGCCGTGCCACTGCTTCGGCCACGACGGCGCGGCCCAGCCGGCATCGAGCAACCGCCGGCGCCACTGCATGAGCGGGAGTTCGGGGTCCCAGTTGTCGGCCACCCAGGCGGTGACCTCGGCGCGCAGCGACTCCGGGGTCAGCGCGTCGCGGTCGGCCATCGTCGTCGCCTAGCGCCCCTGGAAGTTCGCCGGGCGCCGCTCAGCGACCGCCCTGAGGCCTTCGTTCCAGTCCTCCGTCTTCTGGAGGCGCTCCTGCTCGGCACGCTCGCGGGTCGTGGCCGCGCGGATCTGCTCGGCGAGGCCGGCGCCGCGCATCGTCTCGCGGATCGAGCGCACGGCGAGCGGCGCCCGAGGCGGCGATCTGGGCGGCGAACGCGTGCGCTTCGTCGACCACCTTGTCGGCGGCGACGAGCCTGTCGCACAGCCCCATCTCGAGGGCATCCTCGCCGCCGACCCGGCGGCCGGTGTACAGCAGATCGAGCGCGCGCTGCATCCCGACGGCGGCCGGGAGCGTGACGGTCAGCCCGAAGCCGTGGTGGAAGCCCAGCAGCGCGAAGTTCGAGGCAAAGCGCGACTCGGGCGAGGCGACGCGGAAGTCGGCGGCCAGCGCAAGGCCGAGGCCGCCGCCGATCGCCGCGCCGTTTACCGCGGCCACGATCGGGAGCGGCTGCTCGAACATCCGGATCGCCTCCTCGTAGAGGTGACGGCCGGCGCGGGCCAGCGGGTCGTCGCCGCCGAAGTTCGCGCCGGCGCAGAAGTGGCGGCCGTTGCTCGTCAGTACGACGGCGCGGCAGTCGTTGCCCGCGGCGAGCTCGTCGAGCGCGTCGGCGATCATCCCGATCAGCGTGACGTCGAAGAAGTTGTTCGGCGGCCGATTGATCTCGAGCGTCGCGACGTGGTCGTCGCCGAGCGTCGTCAGCAGCTCCGCTTCCGGGGTGGTGGCGTCCATGCCACGCATCGTATTCAGCCCAGCCTAAGCGGCTCTTTAGCGCTTGAGGGTGACGCGCAGGCCCGTGTCCGCGATGTACGGGTCTGACCCTTGTACCGCGACTTTACGTGGGGTCTGACCCCTTGTACCGCGACTTTACGTGGGGTCTGACCCTTTGTACCGCGACTTTACGTGGGGTCTGAC
This sequence comes from uncultured Actinomycetes bacterium, assembly GCA_963846975.1. Taxonomy (GTDB): domain Bacteria; phylum Actinomycetota; class Thermoleophilia; order Solirubrobacterales; family Solirubrobacteraceae; genus AC-49. Next base: position 200,542 of record CAWJXY010000014.1, on the reverse strand, counting down.
CCCTTGTACCGCGACTTTACGCTGGGGCAGGCCGGGACCGACTCTGCCGACAGCACGCCGTCGCGGATCGCCTCTGACGTGACCTCGGCGGCCAGCGCGCCGACGACGGTCGGGTCGGCGTCGGTCTGCCCTGACGCGAGCACGAACGTCGCGTCACCGTCGAACGCGGTCGCGGACGGGGACACGGCGCGCGCGACGCCCGCCGCCATCGCGCGGGCGACGACCCACGCCTGCGTCTTGGTCAGGCGGGCGTCGGTGCACAGGCACACGAGCGTCGTGTTGGTTCGCGCGGCGATCGGCGGCTGCTCGCCTGCCGCCAGTAGGTCGACGGTGCGCTCGTAGCGGCCGTCGCGCCACGCGCCGGCGAGGACGGTCCCGTCCTGCGCGATGACGTCACCGACCGGGTTGACGACCGCGATCGCGACGAGCGTCGCGTCGCCCGCCGTGGCGGTCGCCGCGCCGAGCCCGCCCTTCGTCCAGTGCTCGGGGCCGAGCAGCTTGCCGGCCGTGGCGCCGGTGCCCGCGCCGACCGTGCCGCGCGCGATCTTGCGGCTGGGCGTCCTCGCACGCGGCGCGGCCCGCGGCGGCGTCGGGCCGCGCGGTCGGCGAGCCGAGCATCAGGTCGAAGACGACGGCCGCCGAGACCAGCGGCACGGCGCCGCCCGGGGTCGGATGGCCGCGGCCGTTCTCGGCCATCCAGCCCATGACGCCGTCGGCCGCCGCGAGCCCGAACGCCGAGCCGCCGGTCAGCAGCAGCGCCTCCGGCCCGTCGGTCGACGTCGCCGGCGACAGCAGATCGCTCTCCCGGGTGCCGGGCCCGCCGCCCCGCATCTCGCCCGCGCCGACCGAACCGGGCGGCGCGATGATCACCGTGCAGCCGGTCAGCCCCTGGTCGTCGGTGAAGTGCCCGGCGAGGAAGCCCTGCGGCAGCGCGATCGGCTCGGGGGGCATTGCGGCATCCTGTCAGCCGCGGGCGCAGCGTTGGGGTTGGCGCGAACCAGCGAAGCCTCCCGAGGGCGCGTGGCACCCGGCCGCGGCGGGCCAAGCACCTGGCCGGGTTCCTACACGGCGACGCTGACTGCCACCGATGCGCGCGCAACCGCAGTCGGACGCGGTCGGTGACGTTCAAGGTCGTGTGACGCAGCAGCCTCGACGCCGCGAGCGCGCGCCTCAGCGCTGCACGCGGTTCCACTCGACCCAGCCGACTGCCGGCCCGGCCGTCGGCGGCGCTCACGCGGACCATGGCGCGCGGGAAGTGGGAGACGCGGCCGTCGGGGGCGATCGAGGAGCAGCGCGCCCCAGCCGACCGGCTCGATCGTCCAGATCGAGCTCGGGCGGGCCGCAGACGATCCGCGGTTCGGCGATCAGGCCGTCGTCGGCGACCCGCTCGGTGGCCGTCACCGACTCGATCTCGATCACCTCGCCGCCGCGCTGGACGTAGCCGACGCCGTACCCCGGCATCGTCGGCACGCCGACCGCGTGCGTGTGGGTGCCGTCGTCGAGGTGCAGCGCGCTCCACATCCAGTCGACGGCCCACCAGTCGCGCGCGCCCCACGAGTGGTCGCGCTGCCCCGGGCCGGCGAACGCGATCTCCTCGTCGCCGACGCGCACCGTGCCCGTCACGCGGCACGGGATCTCGTAGCGCGTCGCCGTGCGCCACGCGTAGGGCACGCCGTCGGTCTCCCACGTCAGGTCGAGCGCGATCGTCGACGGGCGAGCCCGCCTCGCCGCGCAGCGGCGCCGACGGGTCGTCGTGCGCGCCGGCCGGTCCCGGAGACGACGACCCGGAAGCGCTGCAGCGGCACGTCGCAGTGGTGCTCGGCGCGCAGCGTGTCGGTCGTCCACGACCTGGAGGTCGTCCTCGAACGCCGGCAGCGGCGCGCTCGGGTCGACGAGCATGATCGACGGCCGGTCCGGCCCGCAGACGCAGACCGTGAACAGGCACTCGTCGCGGTTGGGCAGCCGGCCGATGCGGGTGTAGACGCCGAGCGAGCCGTCGTCGGAGACCGCGTCGAAGTAGTAGCTCTCGTTCCACAGCTCCTCGCCGCCCGCCGCGTGGCGGCCCTCGTCGTGCGGCGCCGGGCTGCGAGCGCCGGCGGGCGCCCGGTGCCGGGCTCGGGCAGCAGCTCGAGCGCGTCGAGGTCGAGCACCTGCTGGGCGTTGCGCTCCAGCCACGTCATGAACATGTCGTCGCCGCGCTCCGTGCGCTGCACGACCATCGACGCCGCGACCGTCATCAGGATCCCGTGGAACGTCCCGCGCCGGTAGCCGTCCCAGCAGGCCTCCCACGACGAAGCCCTCGACGCCGCACTCGATCAGCGTCGCCGTGGTAGACGCGCAGCAGCGCCTCCTCGTGCGCGCGGCGGTCCTCGACGGACAGCGCGCCGCCGATGAAGTACGCGGCGTCGGTCATCGCCGGCCCCCAGCCGACGGTCTGCCAGTCGACGACCTTGCACGTCCCGCCGCCGAACAGCAGGTTGTCGAGCCGGTAGTCGCCGTGGACGATCCCGAACGGCGGCCGGCGGTCGGCGACGAACGCGTCGAGGCTCGCGACGAAGCGCTCGCAGACCTCGGCGTGCTCGGGCGCGACGCGGTCGGAGTAGCGCTCGAGGAAGCCCGGCGAGCAGGCCGGTCAGGAGCGCCTGGTTCAGCGGGCCGTCGACGTTCAGCCAGTCCAGCGCGCCGACGCGCGAGATCGCCGAGCACCGGCGCCTGCAACCGCGCGAGCTCGCGCAGCGCGACGCGCGCCTCGTCGGGCGTGCAGCCGGCGATCTGGTCGCCGACCGTCGCGCCCGTGATGTCCTGGAGGATCAGCGTGAACCAGCCCTCGGCCTCGTCGTACTGCGCGAGGTGGCAGCCGTGGAACCGGCTCGCCGACGCGCTCGCGCGAGCTCGCGGTAGAACGAGATCTCGCGCGAGTAGGCGCCCATGCCGACGCCGGTCGCGCGGCTCGCCGGGTCGTCGGACGCGAGCTTGACGACGACCGACTCCTCGCCCGCGCCGGTGCTCGTGAACGTCACGCGGTGGCTCTGGCTCATCTGGCCGGTGCCGATCCGTTCGGTCGAAACGATCTTCAGCCCGACGCGCTCGAGCGCGAGCCCCAGCCACTCGTCGGTGATGTCCTGCGGTCCGTGGATCAGCTCGGCGGCCATGCCGTCGGCGACGCTAACGCATCGCGATCGCGAGCACGGCGTCGATCACGGCGCCTGCCATTGCGCCCCGGTCTTGGCCTGGAACGCCTCGACCGCCTCGTCCAGCGTCCGGAAGAAGTGGCGTGGTTCGAACGGGCCGATCAGCTCGTAGCGCTCGAGCTTGGCGCGGACGCCGTCCTTGAGCTCGGCGAAGACGATCGAGGTGCCGGCGGCGTTGAGCTCGGCGTCGAGGTCCTCGAGCATGTCGGCGGCCGTCGTGTCGACGTCGGTGATCGGTTCGGCGGCGATGATGATCCACGTGGGACGCGGGGTCGCGGCGGCCAGCCGGCGGATCTCGTCGCGAAAGCCGCGCGCGTTGGCGAAGAACACCGGCCCGTCGAATCGGAACAGCACGAGCCCGGGCAGAACCTCACCATCCGGATGCATCTCGCGGTCGTGCAGCCCCTCGCAGGCCCTGCACGCGGCCGAGCGTCGTCCGGTATGGCATCCACGCCCGCCGGAACACGTTGAGGATCGACAGAACGACAGCGATCGCGATCCCCTCGAGCACCCCGAGCCAGCGCGACGCCGAGCAGCGCGACGATCGACACCAGGAACTCGGTGCGCCGCTGGCGCCACAGTCGCACCGTCCCCGGGATGTCGGCCAGCGACAGTGACGCCGCGATCACGATCGCCGCGAGCGTCGGCTGGGGAAGGCTGCGCAACAGGCCCGGCGCCAGCACGAGCATCAGCACGATCGCCCCGGCGCCGACGACCCCCGTGAGCTGCGACTTGGCGCCCGCCTGCTCAGCGACGGCGGTCCGCGAGCCGCTCGTGCTGACCGGGAAGCCCTGGAACAGCCCGGCCGCGACGTTCGCGGCGCCGATGCCGATCATCTCGCCGTTGCCGTCGACGTCCTGCCCGGTGCGGTCGGCGAACGCCGACGCGGTCGAGATCGTGTCGGCGAGCGCGACGAGGACGATCCCCAGCGCCCCGGCAACCAGCAGCGGGAAGTCCGACACCGTGTCGGGCAACGTCAGCGGCGGGAAACCCGACGGCAGCGTCCCGACCAGCGACACGCCGTGCGCGCCCAGATCGAACAGGCCCGACGCCGCGATCGCCACGACGACTGCAACGAGGATCGCCGGCACCTTCGGGACCAGCCGGCTCAGGACCAGGATCACGGCGAGGCTCACGACACCGATCGCCAGCGCCGCGCCGACGGTGTCACCCGCCGAGACGCCGTCGACGAACGCGCGCGCCTCGTCGATCAGGTTGTCGGCGTCGGTCGAGAAGCCGAACAGCTTCGGCAACTGGCCGATCAGGATCGTGATCGCCAGCCCGTTCATGTAGCCGATCCGCGTCGGCTTCGACAGCAGATCCGCCACGAAGCCCAGCCGGCAGACCCCCGCCAGGATCATGAACGCGCCGACCATCAGCGCCAGCAGCGACGCGAGTTCGATCGCTCGCGCCGGATCCCCATTCGATCCGAGGATCGGCAGCAGCGTCGCCGCGATCATCGGCCCCAGCGACGAGTCGGGGCCGAGCACGAGAATCCGCGACGGCCCGAACAGCGCGTAGCCGACGAGGGCCAGGATCGACGTGTACAGGCCGGTGATCGCCGGCAACCCGGCAAGCTCGGCGTACGCCATGCCCTGTGGCACGAGTAGGGTCGTCAGGACGACGCCGGCGACGACGTCGCGGCGCAGCCACGAGCGCTCGTAGCTCGACGAGCGCACGCACGCCCGGGACGGCCCGCAGCGGGCTCAGCATCGCGCGAAGCTAGCGCACGGTGTCATCGCGCGTCGGTTTCGGTGACGCGCGCGACGCCTCACGCAGCTCTGCCTCGACCGCGCGGTGGACGTTGCCGTGGATGTTGTCGGCGCCGATCCGGTCCAGGACGCCGTCGGCGGCGAGCACCGCGCGGACGTGCGGCTTGACGCGGGCCAGGCGCAGCGTGACGCCGTCGGCCCGGGTGATCTCGTGGAGCTCGGCCAGCTTGGCCGCCCCCTGCGAATCGACGAAGTCGACGCCCTCGAGGTCGAGCACGAGCGCCCGCGGCGTCGCGCCGTCCTCGGTGAGCTCGCGCACGCGATCCTCGAGCGCCTCGGCGGTGGCGAAGAACAGGCCGCCGTCGAGGCGCACGACGTTCACTCCTTCGATCAGCTCGTCGTCGGGGTTCTCGACGACGTCGCGGAACACCTGGGTCCCCGGTTCGCGGCCCAGCAGCGGCATCGGCGGCCGCGTGGCGACGTAGATCAGCCAGCCGAGCGATAGCGCGACGCCGATCACGACCCCGGCCAGCACGCCGGCCGACAGCACGCCGACGAACGCGGCGACCGCGATCCAGAAGTCGAAGCGCACGACGTTGTGCAGGCGGCGCAGCTCGCCGATGTCGATCATCCCGAACACGACCGCGTCGATGATCACCGCCGCCAGCACCGCCGTCGGCAGGTGCGAGAACACGGGCGCGAGCACGACCAGCGTCGCCAGCACGAGGCCGCCGGCGACCAGCGACGACAGCTGCGTCTGCGCGCCCGCCGACTCGTTCAGAGAACTGGCCGACAGGCTCGTCGACACCGGCATCCCCTGGAACACGCCGGCGCCGACGTTCGCCATTCCCTGGGCGATCGATTCCTGGTTGACGTCGATCCGGTATCGGTGGCGGGTCGCGAACGCGCGCGCGTCGCCGGCCGTCTGCGAGAACCCGATCAGCAGCAGCGCGAGCCGACGCGACGATGATCGTCGGGTAGTGGTCGCGGACGACCGTCCAGCCGGGCAGCTCGGGGGCGGGCAGGCCGCGCGGGACGTGGCCGACGAGCGCGACGCCGTGGGCGCCGAGGTCCAGGGCCGCCGACGCGATCAGCCCCGCGGCGACGACGACCAGCGCGCCCGGGACCTTCGGCGTCAGGAAGCGCAGGCCGAGGATCAGTCCGAGCGCCGCTGCCCCGACGAGCACCGTCGTGAAGTGCGTGTCGCCGAGCGACTGGACCCATGTGCCGAACTCGCGCCACGCGCTGTCGCCGTCGCGACGACGTGCCGGTCAGCTTGGGCAGTTCGCCGATCACGACGTCGACCGCGGCGCCGGCGAGAAATCCGGTGACGACGGCCTTGGACAGGAAGCGCGCGATCCAGCCGAGCCGGAATGCGGCGAGGGCCAGGAACAGGACCCCGGTCGCCAGCGCGATCGCGGCGACGAGCTGGGCCGCCTGGGCACCGCCGACCCCGGTCGCGAGCACCGCGCCGCCCGCGACCGCGGCGAGCGACGAGCTCGGCCCGGTCGAGATGTGGCGCGACGTGCACAGCAGCGCGTAGACGATCACGCCGGCGGCGGCCGCGTAGAGGCCGTTCTCGACCGGGATGCCGGCGATCCCGGCGTAGCCGAGGTTCTTCGGCACGATCAGCGCGGTGACCGCGATGCCGGCCCCGACGTCGCGTCGCAACCACCGCCGCTCGTAGCGCGGCAGCCAGGCGGCCGCCGGGATGATGCGAGCAAGCCCGCGCGCGGCTCAGGCCTCCGCGCGGCGGCGGGCCACGAGCTTCCCGGCCTCCCACACGATCAACAGCAGGATCGCCGAGGCGAGCGCGAGGCCGAACTGGCCGGCCGTGAGCGGGACGGTGCCGAGCAGGCGGTTGAACAGGTCCATCTGCGTGATCGCCACCGCGAGCGCGATCTCGCCGAGGGCGATCAGGTTCATCCGGCGGTTGTCGAATGACGTCGGTCGTGACCGCGGTCAGCGTCAGGCTGCGGCTCTCGAACGCGGCGACGATCAGCATCAGCCCGAACGCGCTGAGCCCGATCGACGACCCGACCGTCGCGCCGCCGTAGTGCGAGATGCCGAGCTGGATCAGCGCGTCCATCGCGATCGCCATGTACAGGCCGACGAGCGCCGAGGTCAGCTTCACGCCGGTCGGCACGATCGACTCGGTGCTCGGCCGCGGCCGCAGCGCCATCAGCCCCGGCGTCGCATCGTCGAGCCCGAGCGCGATCCCGAACGCGGCGCTGACGAAGAAGTGGATGTACAGGACCTGCGGCGGCGAGAACGGCTGCCCGTCGGCGATGTTGAGCAACGTCGCCCCGAGGAACGTCAGCACGAACGCGACGAGCGAGATCAGCACGAAACGGACGTACTTGGTCAGGTTGTCGTAGAGCTTGCGGCCCTGCTCGACCGCGTGCACGATCGTCGAGAAGTTGTCGTCGGTGAGGATCATCCGGCCCGCGTTCTTGGCCACCTCGGTGCCGCTGCCCATCGCGATGCCGATGTGCGCGGCCTTGATCGCCGGGGCGTCGTTGACGCCGTCACCGGTCATCGCCACGACGTCGCCCTTGGCCTTGAGCGTGTCGACGAGCAGCACCTTGTGCTCCGGCGCCACGCGGCCGACGACGCCGATCGCGTCGATCCGCGCCATCCGTTCGGCCTCGCTCATCGCTGCGAACTCCGAGCCGAGGATGGCCTCGCCTTCGATTCCGAGCTGCTCGGCGATCGCCGCGCCGGTGACGACGTCGTCGCCGGTGACCATCCGCACGCGGATGTGGGCCGCCTGGGCGTCGGCGACCGCCGCCTTGGACTCGGCCCGCGGCGGGTCGACCATGGCGACCAGGCTCGTCATCTCAAGGTCGGTCACGTAGCCGAGCAGGTCGCCGTCGGGGTCGAACGACGCCGGGTCGAGGTCGCGGACCGCGGCCGCCATCACGCGCAGGCCGGCCGCGCCCATGCGCGCGATCTCCCGGTCCGCGCGCTCGCCGGCGTCCGCGTCCCACGGCACGCTCGCGCCGGCCGCCCGCGCTGTCGTCGCGTGGCTGATCACGGCTGGCGCCGCGCCCTTGACGAAGCAGCGCACGACCTTGTCACCGTCGGCGTTCGTCGCGTCGGTGAAGATCGCCATCAGCTTGTAGACCGGGTCGAACGGCAGCGTCGCCCGGCGCGGGAAGCGCTCGCGCGTGCCGTCGATGTCGAGCCCTGCCTTGTACGCGAGTACCAGCAGCGCGCCCTCGGTCGGGTCGCCGACGACCTTGCCGTCGACCAGCGTCGCGTCGCTGGCCACGATGTAGGGCAGGATCGCGTCGTCGATCGTGTCGGTGCTGCCGGCGGTCCGCTGGACCGTGCCTTCGAGCTCGTAGCCCGAACCGGAGATCGTGTAGCGGTCGGTCGGGTCGACGACCTCGATCGCCGTCACCTGGTTCATGGTCAGGGTGCCGGTCTTGTCGGAGTTGATCGCCGACGTCGAGCCGAGCGTCTCGACCGAGGCCAGATCGGTCAGCACCGCGCCGCGCGTGGCCAGCTCGGCCGCGCCGAGCGACATCACGACCTGCAGGACGGTCGGCATCGCCTCGGGGATCGCCGCGATCGCCAGCGCGACGGCGCTCGTGAAGATCGCATCGGCCGACAGGTCGCGCTGCGCCCCGAGCACGAACATCACCAGCATCGTGAAGCCGGCCGCGGCCGCGATCCACAGCGTCAGCACGTTGAGCTGGCGGGTGAGCGGCGTCTCCTCGCGCTTCGTCGTCTTCAGCATCCCCGCGATCCGCCCGACCTCGGTGTCGGCGCCGGTCGCGGTGACGATCATCACCGCGCTGCCGTGGGTCACCGGCGTGTGCATGAACGCCATGTCGGTCTGGTCGCCGGGGGACAGGTCGGCGCCCTGTGGCGTCGCGACGCCCTTGGACGCGGGCACGCTCTCGCCGGTCAGCGCCGACTCGTCGATCTGAAGCGCGCTCGCCTCGACGATCCGCCCGTCGGCCGGGACCTCGTCGCCGGCCGTCAGCAGCACGACGTCGCCGACGACGATGTCCTCGGCCGCGAGATCGGCCTCCGATCCGTCGCGGCGCACGCGGGCCGTCGCCTTGACCATCGCCTGGAGCGCGTTCATCGCGCTCTGCGCCTTGCCCTCCTGGCGCAGGCCGACGGTGGCGTTGAGGACGGTGATGAACACCAGTAGCGCGCCGGTGCTCCACTCCTGGATCGCCAGCGACACGATCGCCGCGCCGACCAGGATCATCTGCATGTAGCTGCGGTACTGGCCGAGGAAGCGCCGCCAGCCCGGCTCCTGAGCCTCGGCCGGCAGCGCGTTGGGCCCATGCTCGGCGAGCAGCTGCGCCGCGCGTTCGCTCGTCAGCCCGGCCGCGGGGTCGACCCCGAGCTGCGCGGTGACCGCCTCCGGCTCGGCGGCGTACCAGACCTGGGTCGCTGCCTCGGTGCTCACTTGCCGTCGTCCTCGAACGGGTCGGCCGCCGCGCCCTTGGGCGCCTGGGCCTCGAGCGTCTCCTTGACCTGGAACAGCTCCTTGCGATGCTCGTCGGTGACGGTCGGGTACTGCGGGTCGATCTCCATCAGCGTGTGCACGAGCACCGCGCCGACGGCGATCCGGGCAAACCACTTGCGGTCGGCCGGGATCACGTACCACGGCGCCCACTCCGTGCTCGTGTGCGACAGCATCTCCGAGAACGCCTCCTGGTAGGCGTCCCAGTGCTCGCGCTCGGCGACGTCGGAGGTCGAGAACTTCCAGTTGTGGTCGGGCAGGTCGATGCGGCGCAGGAAGCGCGTGCGCTGCTCCTCCTTGGACAGGTTGAGGAACACCTTCACGAGCTTGAAGCCGTTGTCGGCCAGGTGGCGCTCCCAGTCGTTGATCTCGCGGTAGCGCCGTTTCCAGATGTCGCCCTTCTTGGCCGCCGCGGGGAGCCTCTGGTGGTCGAGGATCTCGGGGTGGACGCGCACCACGAGCACCTCTTCGTAGTGCGAGCGGTTGAAGATCCCGATGTCGCCGCGCGCCGGCAGCCGCTGGGCGTAGCGCCACAGGTAGTCGTGGTCGAGCTCCTCGGCCGACGGCTGCTTGAAGCTGTGGACCGACACGCCCTGCGGGTTCACGCCGCTCATCACATGGCGGATCGTCCCGTCCTTGCCCGCCGCGTCGAGCGCCTGGAGCGCCATCAGACACGCCCCATGTGTCCTGGGCGGCGAGGCGGGACTGGAGCTCGGCCAGCAGGCTCCGGCCCCCCTCCAGCAGCTCGACGCCGTCCTTCTTGCGCTCGATGCCCGCCTTGAAGCCGGGGTCGAAATCCTTGGCCAGCGTCACCTTCGAGCCGGGCGTGACCCGGAACGGGGCGATGAATTCGGTGATCCGTTTGCGTCTGTCGTCGGGCATGGCCGACGACCGTAACGAATCGGGGCCCGCGAAGCGGCTTCAGGCCGCCCGCGTATCGGGCGGCGCATGGGCGCGACGGGCGCCGACGATCAGCAGCGCGGCGAGTCCGGCCGCGGCGATCACGACGCCGACGACCTCCGGCGGGTTGTGGCCGAGCGCGTGCCACCACCACGTGTCGGGGACCTGAAGCGCGCGATGCGTCTTGCTGTTGCCGATGCTGTGCCCGCTGGCCACTCCGTGCAGGAACGACCGCCACAGCCCGACGATCCCGTTCGGAGCGCGCTCCTGCACGCCGACGATCGACAGCAGCGCGTGCCAGTTGGTGAACGCGACCGGCAGCTGTGTCACGAGCCCCATGGCGACCGCGAAGTACGCGGCCGCGCGCGGGATCGCGCGGGACTCGCAGGCGATCACCGCGGCCGCGAACAGCGGCGGCATCAGCGGGACGAGGTAGCGCGGGCCCCAGCCGTAGACGAACCAGTTGTGCAACAGGACCACGGTGATCGCGTAGGCGACGCCGCACACGAGCACGGCGCTCCAGGTCAGCCGCGCGGCGCCGCGCGTGCGCCAGATCAGCACGACAACTGCGAGGTAGCCGAGCAGGCACGCCGGCGCGTAGAACAGCAGCCCGCGCTGGACGCCGAAGAACATGCCCAGCGTGCTGACGAGGTAGTGGCCGGTGATGTGCAGCGGCTCCCATTGCGGCGCCGCCTCGCCGGGCACCCAGAAGCGCCCGGTGCGTAGCTGGTTGAACCACAGGTCGGGCAGCAGGCAGGCGAACAGGATCGCCAGCGCGATCAGGATCTGGCGGCGGCTCGCCTGCCGGATCGACGGTAGCAGCGCGATCACGGCGGCGGCGATCAGGAACGGCCCGAGCGAGTAGCGGAACAGGCAGGCGATCCCGACCGCTGCTGCGGAGCCGTACAGGATCCTGCCGGGATCGCCGGTTGTGGTCGGGTCGGTCGCACAGTCGCGGTCCGGCGCTCGCGTCGGGCGGCGGCGCCGGCGGCGGTTCTCGGCCCCCGAGGCGCGGCAGCGTGCGCTCGGGGAACTGGAGGCTGACCGCGTACATCAGCCCGGCGATCGCCGCGGACGCGGGCAGCACGTTCCAGACGCCCTTGACGTAGGCCAGGTACGCGGTCGTGAACACGAACGCGACCGTCCACCACCAGGCTCTTCGCGTGCCGAGCATTCGGTCCAGGGTCAGGAACAGGAACGCGACGCCGACCCCGCCGACGAGCGCGAAGGTCAGCGACGAGGCGGACTTGGCGAGTGTCGTCAGCGACGTCGTGTGGTGCGGGTTGCTGGCGCCGAACAGCGCGCTCATGCACGCGGCGGGCAGGACGAGCAGCGTCCCGCCGACGTCGTTGGCGTCGTACCAGACGCCGGCGTTGCTCGTCGAAGTTCTTGGGGATGAAGTCGCCCGACAGCTTGTGGCGGGCCGCGATGTGGCCGGTCGCGCAGAAATGCGCGGCCTCGGTCAGCTGAGAGCGCGAGTCGTACGCGACCGTCCGACCCGATGCGAAGAACACGCACATCGCAACGAACGAGCAGGCGATGAGTGCTCTACGCCGCGGCGCCACCCCTGCAACCTACCTTTTTGCGCGCTTCGTAATCCTTCGGGAACGTTAGCTCTTTGCCGTTGCGTTCACGGTTGCGTGGAACGGTGGACCGGTTGGCGGTGCGACGGCAACCTTGATCGTCAGCGCGAGCCTGTGCCTGCGCTTGACGGTGCGATCAGCCGCACAGGTCGCCCGACGCGCACCCAGCCCGTCGCGCCGAACTGCGTCTCGATCTGCCGCCAGCCGTTCGACTTGCTCAGGACGGCGACCTGCTCGCCGTACGCGATCGACCCGGTGACGTCGCCGCCCGGAGTCGTGTGCAGGTAGTCGCGCCGCACGCATGCGAGCGCCAGCGGGCGGGCGGCGCCGGCGTAGGTGCCCGAGTGAAGCTGCGTCGTCAGCGTCGGAGTGATGGCGCCGCCGGGACCCGGGACGCGGCACAGGATCGCGACGCCGACCTCGCGAGTCGGCGGTCCGGCGAGCGCGATCGTGGCGACGCTCGAAACGCCCGGGTCCGTCGCGCGCGTGTACCCGGCCGTGACGCCCGTGGCATGCGATGGCAGCAGGTCGGCGACCCGATAGCCGGACGGGCAGCGCGACGGTGATCGTCGCGGCGCCGTGCGACAGCGCGACGGACTTCATGACCACGGCGGTGCCCGCTCGGCAGCGGCGCGCCCACTGACGACCTTGCCGCCGGGAAGCGCGGCAGAGTGGATCGTCTCCGGGCTTGGCTGGCCGGCGGTGATGACGAGCGTCCCGCCGACCGCGGCCACCGCGGTGAGCGCGGCGACGGCGGCGATCCCGGCGTGCGACTTGGCGGCCGCTCCGGCGACGACAACCTTGCCGCCCACGACGCCCTTGCCGCCGAGCAGGCCCTTGCCGCTGAGGCCGAGCTTGGCGGCGACGGCGCCGAACAACAGCACGCCGCCCGGGTGCAGCGCGTGCAGCGCGCCGCGCATCGCCCGCAGCTGTCCGCGGTAGGCGCGGCACTGCTTGCACGTCGCCAGGTGGCGGTAGGCGTGGGCGCTCGCGCGGCGCCCGGTGCGGGACGCGCGCAGGAGCTCGTCCTGGACCTCGCTACAGCGGGCGTCGATCGCGTCGTTGCGCTTGACGAGGTTCGCGCGCGCGCGTGTGATCAGAGCGCGTGAGGCGCCGCCGCTGATCCCGAGCTCAGCGGCGATCTCGGCGTGCGACGCGCCGTCGACCTCGCGCCGAAGCAGCGCGTGGCGCTGCTCCTCGGGGAGCGTCGCGATCCCCTCGAGCATGCTGCGCACGTTCGCGCGGCGCTCGTGGATCGTGTCGGGCGCGGCGTTGTCGACGAGCGCACCGAGCGCCGCCGGCGTGTCGAGCGGCACCGTGTCGGCCTTCACTCGGCTGATCTCGTCGAGCGCGCAGTTGCGCGTCAGCTTGGCCAGCCACGGCCCGAGGTAGACGGTGCGGTCGTCGCGCAGCAGCGCCTTGTGGGCGCGCATGAACGCCTCCTGGACGACGTCCTCGGCGGTGTCGGGCCGGCTGCGCAGGATGCTGCGGGCGAACGCGAGCATCCGCGGGCGGTGGCGGGAGACGATCGTCTCGAATGCGAGCTCGTCGCCCGCGCGCAGGCGGTCGATGAGGACGGCGTCCTCTTCGCGGGCGTGGGGAGCGGAGGGAAGCAGCATCAGCAGAGGTCTCTCATGCGGATCCAGCCGGCGATCGAGCGTACCGCCAGGACATCGGCCCACGTGCCCGTGTGGCTGCGCCGGATGATCACGACCGGCGTTCCGCGGGCCAGGAAGCCGACGACGAGGCCGCCCGGCGTGCTCATGACGCGCGTCTGCTTGGCGCACGTGCGGCGCACGCGCGAGGAGGCGGCGGCGGTCGACGTCCATACAGCCGTAAGCAGCGCGGCGGCCACCATCGTCACAACAACGACCCGAGCACCGCTCACCGGCGCACGTCCTTGACGATTGCCAACGGGTGGGGGCGCAGCGTCAGGCGCACGCCCTTGGGGTTGATGACCTTCAGGAGCCGGGTCAGCGTGACCTGGTCGAAGTGCTGGTGCAGGCCGCTGTTGGTGTCGCGCGAGTGGTCCTCGCGGTACAGCGGGTACAACGTCGTCGCGTCGGCGATCACGGTCGCTGACTCGGTGCCGATCCCGCCCGGCGCTGGTGCGGGCCGCTGCTCGAGCACGACCACGGGGCGCCCGAGGTAGGTGCGGGTGCCGGTCTGCTTGAAACCGCGCGGGATCCCGATCAGCGACTTGATCGCGTTGCCGACGTCGAGCCATGACTGCAGCAGGCTGGGGCTGCCCGGGTAGATGAAGATGACGCCGTTCGGGGCGGTGTTGTTGCCCTGGCGATCGGGGTCGCCGGCCTCGAAGCAGCGGGACACGGTCAGCGTGTACGCGCACTCGCTGACGAGCCTGTGCGTGTAGCGGTCGGTGGTGACGGTGCGCCCGGCGGTCGCGCCGATCCATGACTCGGTGCGCAGCGTGTCGTGGGGGAACGTTCCGTCGGCGAGGCGCTTGTGGGGGACCGGGGAGTTCTGGCCCTTCGGGGAACAGCGTCACCGTGATCGTGTGCTGAAGCACGCCCGCCGGCACCGGTGTGTGCCCGATCGCGCCGGGCGTCGCGGCGCCGGCGGCCACCGGTAGTGCGGCGGCGGCGATCAGCGCGAGCGCGGTGGCGAGGCGGCGGGGGGTGGGGGGCATGGGCGGGCGGTGGGAGGTGAGGCTGGGCTTGAACATAGAACAAATCCGGTGCGGCGAAGGTGACGCCGGGCACGCAAGCGCGCGCCCGGCGTCAGCCCTGTCGCTAGGCCGCCTTCTTGGCGTAGGCCTTGTGCTTGGGGGCAGGCTTCTTCGTACCGTAACCCTTGTGCTTGTGGACGACCTTCTTCTTCTTGTGCGTCGCCTTCTTGTGGCTCGACGCCTTCTTGCTCGCGGTGGTCGCGGCGGTCGGGCGCAGGTCGCGAACCTCGGCGCCGGGGTAGTAGCCGATCGTCAGCTTCACGCCCGGGGCGATGGTCTCCAGCACGCGGGTCTCGGTGACCTGGTCGAAGTGCTGGGTCAGGCCGACGTTCGGGTTGTCGGAGACGGTGTCGCGGTACAGCGGGTAGCCGTTGTCGGCCTCCGCGATGACGGTCTCCGACCCGGTGCCGACGCCGCCCGGAGCCGGTGCGGTCGCCTGGTGCAGGACGATCGCCGGGCGACCGAGATACGTCGTCGTGCCGGTCTGCGTGTAGCCGCGCGGATCGCCGATCAGATCCTTGATCCCGTTGCCGAAATCGGTCCACGACTGCAGCACGCTGGCGTCACCAGCGAAGACCCAGACGACGCCGTTCGGGGCGATGTTGTGGCCGTCCTTGTCAGAGTTGCCCGCGGAGAAGCAGTGCCCGTCGATCGTCGTGAAGCGCACAGTCCGACACGATCTTGCCGGTCATCAGGTCGGTCGTGAGCTTGCGACCGGCGGTCGCGCCGATCCACGATTCCGTGCGCAGCGTGTCGCCGGGGAACGTGCCGTCGGCGCGCGCCACGTGCGGGACCTGAGAGTTGGTGGCCGCCGGGTACGAGACGTCGGTGACGGTGTGCTGGAGCTGGCCGGCCGGAACCGGCGTATGCACGAACGGTGCCTGGGCGGCGCCGGCGGCGGCCGGGAGGGCCGCCGCGAGCAGCGCAACGCCGATGGCGGTCGCTGTGCGGGTCAGGGAGGACATTGGGGGCGAATCTCCTTCGGGATACGGGGGAAAGGGCTGAGGGCCGGCCCTCGTATGCCCAAACCGCCGACCACCGCGAATGCGACGGATGAAGTTCGACCGTCTACGACACGCCGACAGCAGCGCGGCGGCGGCCCGTAACCGCTGACCCCAATCCGGTGGGACAATCCGCCAATGAGCGGACCGTGTCGACTCGTCGCTCCGCTGGCCGGCGCGGCGCTGGTGTTTGCCGCGTGGTGCTCCCCGGCGCCCGCGGCGCCGGTCTTCTTCAGCACCGGCAACGCTGACGGCAAGCTCGCGCTGGGCGCGCGTCTGCCGTCCGCGAGTGCGGTCGAGGTCGCGGCGGCCGACGACTTCGTGCTCCAACAGGCGGCGGCGCTCGAAGGCATGTCGTTCACCGGGCTGATCCCGTCGGGCTCGATGCTCGCGTCGATCCAGGAGGTGCGGGTGTCGATCTTCCGCGTCTTCCCGAACGACTCCGACATTGCCCGGACCAACGGGCAGCCGGTGTTCTCGACGACACAGGTGCCGACGCGCATCAACTCACCGGCCGACAACGCGACCGCGGCCCGTGACAGCGCCGACGGCGGACTGTCATTCCTGCCTTCGATCGTGCAGAGCTCGTTCACGACGGCCAACTCGATCCTGAACGGGATCCACCCGATCCCCAACCAGACGACCGGTGGCGACGGGGCGGTGACCGGTCAGGAGACGGTGTTCAACGTGACGTTCCATCCGGCGCTCAACCTCGCGGCCGACCACTACTTCCTCGTGCCGCAGGTCCGCCTGGCGTCCGGCGACTTCTTCTGGCTGTCGGCACCGAGGCCGATCGTCTCACCGGGAACACCGTTCCCGGTCGGCTTCACCGACCTTCCAGCGTGGGTGCGCAACGGCCCGCTGATCCCGGACTGGCTGCGCGCCGGGACAGACGTCGTCGGTGGCGCCACCTCTGTGCTCAACCAGACGTTCTCGATCAGCGGCGCGACCTGCACGCCGATCACGGTCACGCCGGCCGCCCTCGCGGCGGCGACGGCAGGCGCGCCGTTCAGTGCCGCGGTCTCGGCCTCGGGCGGCACCGCGCCCTACACGTTCACCGAGACCGGGGCGCTTCCGGGTGGCGTCACGCTGAGCCCGGCCGGCGTGCTGGCCGGAACGCCGGCCCAGGACGGCTCGTTCGCCATCGCCATCACCGCGACCGACGCCGGTGACTGTACCGGCACCGTCCGTATGACGCTGACCGTGATCGCACCGCCGACGACGACAGTCGCGACCGTCCCGACCCCGATCGTGCCGACGTCGCCGGCACCGCCACCATCCGGCCCGGCGCCGAGCGCGCCGGCGATCTCCGGTGCGCGGCTGTCACCGACCACGTTCCGCGCGGCCGGCAGCGGCGCGACGCTGGCCCGCACGCGCCGCCCGCCGACCGGCACGACGATCAGCTACCGCGACAGCGCGGCCGCGACAACGACGTTCGCCGTCCTGCGGGCGACGACCGGCCACCGCCGCGGCGCCAAGTGCGTCGCCGGCAAACCGCACCGTGGCCAGAAGCGCTGCACGCGCTACGCCGCGGCCGGCAGCGCCCCGCACGCCGACAAGGCGGGCGCGGTCAAGCTGCGTTTCAGCGGCCGGCTGCGCGGCCACAAGCTGACCGCCGGCCCGTACCGGCTGACACTGACGCCGAAGGCGGCGGGCCGTACGGGGCGTACCGTCACCCTGAGGTTCCACGTCGTGCGCTAGTCACAGGGAAGTGGCCGTCCGGTTAGGACCGCGCAGCGTCGCTTGAGTTTCGCCACACAGGGAGTACGGTCGAAGGTGTCCACGATGGCTCGTCGATTCGGACTCTCTTCGCAGGTCACGGCCGCCCAGCAGCTCCAGCACGACCGTCACCCGACGGCCGGGCGCCAGCCGCTGCCCGACGGCACGCCGGGACGCGCTGCGGCAGCGGATGTCGGGATCGCCGACGCCGCCAGCATGACGTTGCTCGTCATCGGCGATCACGGGTCGATCAAGGACCCCGACCCGCAGAACGCGGTCTCCAACGCGATGCAGGCCCGGGCGACCCGCGACCCGCGCCCCGCCGCCGTCTACACGGTCGGCGACATCGTCTACTTCAACGGCGACGCGACCGAGTATGCGCCGCAGTTCTACGAGGCCTACGGTCACCTGCAGCTCCCGATTGTCGGCATCCCGGGCAACCACGACGGCGACACGACCGACGACCCGACGCGCAAGCCGCTCGACACGTTCATGGCGAACTTCTGCGCCAAGACGCCCGCGCTGCCGGTCGGCAACGAGGAGTACAACCGCGAGGTCGAGACCCAGCCCTATTGTGACTGGACGCTGGAGCTCGAGGCGCTGACGGTCGTCGGCGTGTACTCCAACGTGCCGACGGGCGGCCACCTCGAGGCCTCGCAGACCGACTGGCTCGCCGCAGAGCTCAAGGACGCGCCGACCGACCGCCCGCTCGTCGTCGCCCTGCACCACCCGCCGTACTCGCTCGACGCGTTCCACGGCGGCTCGAAGGACATGGGCACGGCGCTCGACGGCGCGTTCGCCGCCTCCGGCCGCACGCCCGACCTCGTCCTCTCCGGCCACGTCCACAACTACCAGCGCTTCACGCGCACGACGAACGGGCGGCAGCTGCCCTATATCGTCATCGGCAATTCCGGCTACCACAACCTCCACCACCTCGCGACCGACGCGCACGTCGGCCAGCAGGCCGACCCAGAGGTCGTCTTCGAGTTCGGAGACCCCGATCACTGGGGCTTCCTCGAGCTCACGAGCGACGGCCGCTCGATCTCGGGCCACTACACGGCGGTGACGAAAGCCGGCGAGGTGAGCGAGGGCGCGGATACGTTCACCGTGTCGATGGCCTGACCAGGCTCGGCCCACGATCGTGCGGCCAGGCGATCGGTCAGCTGATCGGCGACGCGATCAGCGGGCTGTCGAGCTAACGCAGCGCGAACGGCTCGGCCGAGGCGATCGGCTTGCCGGTAGCCCGCGTGAGCGTTGCCTTCGCCCGCAGCGCGATCGGGCGGCCGTGCGCTGCGGCGACGCGCGTGCGCCCGGCGGCCGTGAGGCGGACCCTCACCGTGGCGGCGCCCGTGTCGGGCACCCTCGTACGGCCCGTCGCGACGAGCGTCGTCTGGCCGGCGTACCACCCGACCTTGAGCACGCCGGTGTCGAGGTCGTCGAAGGACAACTCGTAGCCGCGCGTTCGCACCTTCGCCACTCGCGGCACGTTCTGGTTGAGCTCGTCGAGCGTTGCGCCGAGGTCGAGCCGGATGTCGGCCTGCGAGATCACCCGCGTGCGGTGGTCAAACGCCGCGCGAATCCACGCCGAGGTGTCGCCGGTCGGGTCGGTCGACGTGAACGCGTTGCCGTTCGCGTCGATCGCAACGCACAGGGCGGCCGACGGGCACGACAGGTCGACGAGTCCGTCGCCGCCACGGTCAAGCGTGATCGCGTGCCACGAGCCGGTGCTGTGGGTCGGGGTGGTCGTCGTCCAGATCTCGTCGTCGAGCTCGGCGACGCACAGCGTCACCGAGGGGCAGACGACGCGTCTCAGGCGACCATGCGGCCCGCCGCTGGCGGCGGTCCACGTGCCCGCGGCGGCGCTCGGGCTCGTCGTGGTCGCCGCGAGGCCAAGCGCGTCGAGCGCCATGCACAGGGTGCCGGCACCCGAGACGCACGAGACCGTGACCCACGCCGCGCGGGGGCCGACCGCGGTCCTGGTCCACGCCCCGGCGCCAGCGGTGGGATCGGTCGACGTCAGCACCGCGCCGGTGAGCATCACGTCGATGTCGGGCGCGACGCACAGCTGGGTGGACGCGCACGACACGGTCAACAGGCTGTGGTGGCCGGGAAGCCGCGTGCTTGTCCACGCAGCGGCGCCGCCGGCGGGGTTGGTCGATGTGAGCACGTCGGAGTCGTTGACGCCGACACACAGGCTCACCGACGGGCACGACAGCGCGCTCGGGCCGTCCTCGAGCTCGATCTTCTTCCAGGCCTGGGCGCTGCTCGTCGGGGCGGTCGAGGCGAGGAGGTTGTCGGACTGGTCGTGCACCACGCACAGGTCGGCCGATCCGCACGACACGCCGCTGAGCGGGAGCCCGTTGTCGATCCGCGCGGCCCTCCACGTCGCGGCGCCGCCCGTAGGGTCGGTCGACGTGACCACGTTGCCCGAGTCGTCGACCGCGACGCACAGCGAGACCGAAGGGCATGACACGGCGCGCGGAATGACCGGCCGAACCGCAACGGCGGGCGCGGTGCCCACCGCCAGCGAGACCGCAACCACAACCAGCATCGCGACGCGTCTGTCTGCGCCCATCGCTCCTCAATCATCCACGAGACAGGCCCCGGACGTTGTCCGGGGCGTTCCCGCTTCCCGCTCAGGCTGCGTCGGCTCGCAGCGCTGAGAGCAGTCCGTCCCAGCGATCGCGGTCGTACCCCTCAGGAACCCTCAGCGTGACCCGCGTCGCCAGATCGCCGTACCGGCGCGCAAGCTCCGCGATCGCCTCTTCCGCGGTCCCGACGACCGCGAACGCGCTGACCACGTCGTCGTCGATCGCGTCGGCGAGCTGGTCCCATGCACCGCGTTTCGTGAGCTGGTTGAGCTCGTCGTGGAGGTCCTGCCAGCCGTGGAGTTCGAGGACCGGCCGGTAGGCCGGCGTCGACCCGTAGAAGCCGATCTGCTGCTTGACGGCGGCGATGCCGTCCGCGATCTGGGCGTCCGTATCGCCGGTGACGACAAATGCCGGCGCGCTGATCTCGAAGCCGTCGGCGGAGCGGTCGGCCTTCTCGCGGCCTCGCTGCAGCGCCGGGATCGTCACCTCGCGCACGTAGCGCTCGGTTGAGAATCCGTGGCACAGGAAACCGTCGGCGACCTCGCCCGCGGCCTCGGTCATCAGCGGCCCGACGCCGGCGAGCACGATCTTCGGATTGCCGTGCGGGTTGGGCCCCGGATTGAAGAACGGCGTCATCAGCGTGTGGGTGTAGAACTCACCGCGGAAGTCGAGCTGCTCCCCGGTCTCCCACGCGCTCCAGATCGCGCGGATCGCAAGCACGAACTCCCGCATCCGCGCCGCGGGGTGCGACCACTCCATCGAGTAGCGCCGGGTGATGTGCGGCTTGATCTGGGATCCCAGGCCGAGCACGAACCGTCCGCCGCTCAGGGCCTGGAGGTCGTTGGCCTGGA
The DNA here is from genome assembly GCA_963846975.1 of uncultured Actinomycetes bacterium. Taxonomy (GTDB): domain Bacteria; phylum Actinomycetota; class Thermoleophilia; order Solirubrobacterales; family Solirubrobacteraceae; genus AC-49. Next base: position 179,816 of record CAWJXY010000014.1, on the reverse strand, counting down.
CCGCGACCGTCATCGGGTTGCGCGCAAACGCCACCGCGATACCCGTGCCGATCTCCACCCGATCGGTGCGCTCGGCGGCGATCGCCGCCGAGAGGAACGCATCGACCTGCGTCTCCACGGCCCACCAGCCGTCGTATCCCCACGACTCCGCCTCGGCCGCCGCCATGCCGGCGGCGTCGACCGTCGGCGTGTAGCCGCTGGCGTCGACCTTCATCGGGTGCTCGCCGTCATGTGCCCGCGCAGCGTAGCTGCGCGGGGCACGGCTGGCGTTATGACGTCGCGTTGGACGCGATGATCTGCGGCTGGAAGAAGAACACCCCGCGGCTGTGCGGGTCGACGAACACCTTCAGCCACTGGACGTCGTTGTTGTTGTTCTCCTGATGGTCACCGAACGTCTCCACACGCGTGAAGTTCTGCACGCGGCGTCCGGTCGGGTCCAACAGCGGCTTGTCGATGCGGAAATAGTGAGAGTCGCCGTGGACGGCGGCGACCGGCTTGCCGAACGCGATCGTCTGGTCGCGCAGCGCGGATAGGAACGACTGGAAGCCGTCCGGGTTGCTGTCGGTCTCGGCCAGCGTCTTGGGATCGCGCGTCGGGGCGCGGGTCGCGTCCGTGAGGTCCCAGCCGGGATCGGCCTGGAAGATGACCATGACCGCGGCCGCGTTGATCTTCTTGGCCTCAGCAAATGTGTCGGTCAGCCACTGCAGGTCGGCGGTGTTGCGGGCCGCCTCTTCGGCTGGGTCGGGTGCGACGTCGCAGAGGTTGTTGCACGAGCCCTGGACGTTGAACGTCGCGTAGACGACCCGGTTGACGATCCAGCGGCGGTTCTCGACGTACGGCGGCGCCTGGACCTCCTGGCGCATCGGGTGCTGGCCGAGCGAGAACGGCGTCGAGAACAGCACCGTGCGCTCGAACGCCAGACGCTCGGACGAGTTCGTGCCGGGGCTGCGGTCGCAGTCGGTCCAGTCGTTGTCGCCGGGAGTGAACATCGCCGGCGCCTCGAGCGAGTTGAACCGCGCCAGCGCATCGGTGTAGAGGCTGTCCGGGCAGGGGCCACTGCCGGCCTTCAGGTCGCCGTCGTGGACGGTGAACGCCAGCGGCTGGTGGTTGATGTCGCTGATCAGCGCCGGCACGCCGACGGTCTTCTGGGTGTCGTTGTAGGGCAGGTCGCCCCACAGACCGATCGAGTAGGGGCGGGCGTCATGTCGGAGGTCGGGCCCGTGGTGATGACCGGCCGGGCTGTGACCGGCGGTCGCGATCGCCGCCGTTGCGGCCGCCGCGACGAGTGATGAGGCGATGGGGAGCAGTCGTATGCGCATCGCGCCAGCATTCCGGCGGCCGCACGCGAGTTCGTTTCCTTTTCGTGACCGGTCAGGCGGCCAGCGGCTGCGCGGCGCCGCGCTGAGCCGCCTCGGCGTGCTCGCGGCTGTCGCGGGAACTGATCAGGATCGCGGCCAGGATCGCGCCGGTGACGGCGAAGCACGCGCCGATCAGGAACGCGTCCTGGAAGCCTGCCGTGAGGGCGGCGGCCGGCTTGACGCCGGTCTTGATCTGATCGACCGTGGTCGAGTTGGCGATCGACGCGAGGATCGCCAGGCCGAGCGCGCCGCCTACCTGCTGGCTGGTGTTGATCAGGCCCGAGGCGAGGCCGGCCTCGTCGGGCGTGACGCCCGTGACCGCCGCGATCGTGACGGGCACGAACGCCAGCCCCAGCCCGAACCCGGCGAGCAGCGACGGGCCGAGCACGTCGCTCACAAAGCTCCCGTCGACGGAGATCTGTGTGAACCAGACGAGCGCGCCGGCGATCATCAGCATGCCCGAGATCAGGACCGGCTTGAAGCCGATCCGGGTCGCAAGCGTCGAGGCGACACCGGCCGCGAGGATGATGCAGCCGGCCAGGGGCAGGTAGGCCAACCCGGTGCTGAGCGCGCTGTAGTGCAGGACCTCCTGCATGTACAGCGTGATCAGGAAGAACATCGAGAACAGCGACATGCCGACCAGTAGGCCGACGATGTCGGCGCCGCGCAACGTGCGCTTGCGGAAGATGCTGAACGGCACGAGCGGCTTGCGCGTGCGCATCTCGATCACCACGAACAGCGCCAGCAGCACGATCGCGCCGGCGATGCGCGCGATCGTCTCGGTCGACGTCCAGCCCACGGACGTCGCGTCGACGAGCGCGTAGACGAGCAGCGACAGGCCGGCGGTGACGGTCACCGCGCCGGCGATGTCGAACGAGCCGTCGGCGTCGCTGACGCGGCTGTCGAGCAGTCGCTGCGGCGCCTGCCAGATGATGAACAGACCGATCGGAACGTTGACGAACAGCACCGCCTGCCATCCGATCCACTGAGTCAGGATCCCGCCCAGGAGGACTCCCGCGGCGCCGCCGGCGCCCGCGACCGCGCCCCAGATGCCCAGCGCGCGGTTGCGCTCGGACCCCTCGGCGAACGTATTGGTCAGGATCGACAGTGCGGCCGGCGAGGCGAACGCGGCGCCGAGGCCCTGAAGGGCGCGCGCACTGATCAGCCAGGCCTCGCTCTGGGCCAGGCCGCCGAGCAGCGACGCCAGCGAGAACAGGGCGATGCCGGCCATGAACACTCGGCGCCGACCGAGGTAGTCCGACAGGCGGCCGCCGAGCAGGAGAAAGCCGCCGAAGGTCAGCGTGTAGGCGTTGATGACCCACGAAAGGTTCTGCTGGGAGAAGTCCAGCCCGCTGCCGATCGACGGCAGCGCGACGTTGACGATCGAGGCGTCGATGACGATGACGAACTGCGTCATCGCCAGCAGCGCCAGCGCGAGGTTCTTGGCCTTGGGGGTGTCGAGACTGGTCACGATAAACTGAACTCCGGTTCCGTTTTGCATTGGGCACGATACGGAGTTACAGTTCCGTTTGTCAAGTATGCATCCTGACACGGAGACATCCGAACGCCCCCTGCGGGCCGATGCACGTCGCAACCGCGAAGCGATCGTCGTCGCGGCCCGGGAGCTGTTCGCCGCAGCACGGCCCAGCCACGCCGATGGACGACATCGCCGCGCGGGCCGGGGTCGGGGTGGGGACCGTCTACCGCCACTTCCCAACCAAGGAGGCGCTGCTCACCGAGCTCGTCGCCGAGGTCTTCCGCGGTTTCACCGTGGCCGCGGTGCGCGCTCAGGGCGTCAGTGATCCGTGGACGGCGTTCGAGGGTATGTTGCGCGACTGCTTGGCCTCGATGCAGCGCGACGCGGCCGGACGCGACGCGATCATGCGCTCCGACGAGATCATTTGGGAGGGTGTCGAGGCCGACAAGGCCGAGCTCAACGCCGCGATGCAGGTCGTCATCGACCGCGCGATCGCCGACGGCAGCCTACGCCCGGACTTCAGCGCCGCGGACGTCGGCCCGCTGCTGTGTGGCATTACGGCGACGATGCACTTCATGGAAGGCGAGGCGACCTGGCAGCGCCAGCTCGACATCATGCTGGCCGGGGTGGGGGCCCGCTGACGCCCGCGCTCAACGACGACACGAGGATGGTGTGCGCGCGCGGCGCGATCTGCTGCACGCACGGGTAGGCGAACTCATGGGCTGTAGTCGAGCGTGGTGTAGCAGGCGGGCTTTGAGGTGAAGTGATGAGCATGACGTCGGTTCAACCGCGGCGGCGGCCGTTCGTTACGGCGAATCGCCTACGTCCGCTTCCCGACAGCGACGAGGTACTCCATCTCGAAGCGTGCGTGCTCGGGCGTCCCGACGTTGTAGTCGCGGCAGAACGTCCGCAACGCCTGCTCGAACACCGCCTCGCGGCCGTTGGTTCGTGCGTTGGCCTGCGTCGCGATCGTCGGGCCGTAGCGCTGCTTGAAATGCTCGGCGTAGTCGTCGGGTCGCTCGAACGCGGTGACCTCGAGGGCGTGGCGCTGCATGGCGCCGAACTCGACGCGATCGCCGAACAGCTCGCGCACGTGTTCCTCGCCGCCCCACTTCGGCGGCGGCTGAGCGCCCGGCGGGGGCGGCGGGGCGAACGGCCCCATCGTGCGGAACAGGCCGCCGATCATGCCCTCGGGCGTCCAGCTGAGCAGGCCGATCGTGCCGCCGGGACGACAGACGCGCACGAGCTCATCGGCCGCGGCCTGATGATGAGGCGCGAACATCACGCCGATCGCCGACATCACGACGTCGAACGACTCGTCATCGAACGGCAGGTTCTCGGCATCCGCCGCCACCCAGTCCAGCTCGAGCCCCGCGGCCCCCGGGCGCTGGCGGCCGGCGTCGAGCAGTTCCGGCGTCAGGTCGCTGGCGGTGACGTGCGCGCCCCGCTGCGCCGCCGGGATCGAGGCGTTGCCGGTGCCGGCCGCGACGTCGAGGACGCGCATGCCCGGGCCGATGTCGCACGCCTCGACAAGCCGTGGGCCGAGCGGGAGCAGGAACGTCTCGACCATCGACGGGTAGTCGCCAGACGCCCACATCGCGCGATGGCGCGCCTTGAGTTCGGTGTCCTGCACGTCGATTGCCATCGGAAGCTCGTTTCGCCGGGAGTTGACGGCATTGATGCAAGCACCGGCGCCCGCATCCGACAATCGGCAACGATCCCTGAACTTTGTGCACGTGCACGTGCGCGTGGCGTAAGTAACGGCCGCCGACGCGGTTGCGCGGACATGACGCCCACCCTTGCTCCCCGCGCAGTCGCCTGTGCCGCGGCCGCCCTGTTCCTGACCGCCAGCCCGGCGTTCGCCGCCCGTTACGCGACGCCGAGCGGCTCCGACAGCCGCCTCGTGCGCCGATATCGCGCACGCCTGCAGCCTGCCGACGGCCGTCGACGGCCACGGCGCCAACCAGCCGTCGCCGAACGAAGAGATCATCGTCGAGCCGGGGACGTACAACCTCTCCGGACCGCTGGCGCCGCCGGTGAGCGGCGAGAACATTCACGGCACCGGCCCGCTTGCGGCGTCGATCATCGGCGCGACCGGCGTCGTCCTTGACGCCACGGCCCCGACGAGTATGTCGACGCTGATGATCCGCGGCGACATCGTCGACCCGGGCGGCACGCTCGACCGCCTGTACCTGTATCCGTCGGCGGCGACGGCGCACCACGTGGGCTGCTCGTGCACCGGCGGCATGCTGCGCGACAGCGTGATCCTCGGCGGCGGCAGCGCCGGTGGGCTCGTCGGCTACGTCGGAACCGGGCCCGTCACCGGCGCGGCCAAGCGGGTGACCGAGGACTACCGCAACGACACGATCCTCAGCGACTCGAGCGGCGCCGTGCCGATTCGCATCGACCACACCGGCAACGACACGTCGGTCAACTTCAGGTTCACCGCCGAGAACGTGATCGCCGCGACGACGGGCGTCGATGCGCAGGGCTTTCCGGCGCCCGGACCGGTCGCCACGAAGCTCTCCCAGTCCAAGCCCGGCCAGACGACGACGCTGACCATGACGCACTCCGCCGCCGGCAGCGCCTGGCCGTCGTCGGGCGGCTCGATGACGATCACCGATGTGTCTGACATCGCGCCGGCGCTGCCGTTCTTCCAGTACCCGATCAACGAGCGCGAGGTATCGGGCGCGCCGACGATCGACGCTGGGATCAATGACCCGCTCAACGGCCCCGACGACCTCGACGGAAACCTGCGGACGTCGGGTGGCGCGACCGACATCGGCGCCTACGAGCATCAGGTTCTGACGTTGTCGCCCACCACGACGCCGGTCGCGACCAACAACCCCCGCCGCCGCCGCCGCTGCCGATCGCCGAGCCGAAGCTCAAGCTGCTCAATTCCGAGGTGATCGTCGACTACATCCAGCTCGTCGACAACGAGTCTGGGCGCTGCACGGGCGTCAAATTGCCGTGCACCGTGCACGGGACGCTGAAGGTGAGGCTCGGTGGTCATCAAAAGCCGTCGGCGATCGGCACGATCAGCGGGACGCTGCATCCGGGTCACAAGGGCAATCTGATGATCAAGCTGAGTTCGACCGGGTACCTCGCCGTCTATCACGCCTCGAACATGCGCCTCGACGCCAAGGCGTCGGTGACCACCACGTCGGGGCTGGGCCGCACCACCCAGACGTTCACGGTCCGGCTCATCACGTACCCCGACTACACGTAGCCGGTCCGAGGCGAGCTTCGCTCGCTGGAGCGTTCAGGATGTCGCGGGCACGCGTTCGGCCCACGCGGCGTTCAGCGCGCCAAGCAGGTGGTCGGCGCTCTGGGCGCCGGAGACGCCGTAGCGCTCATCGATCACGAAGAACGGCACGCCCGTGATGCCAAGCAGTTGCGCCCGATGCTCGTCGTCGCGGACTTCGGTGGTGAAGCGATCGCCCGCAAGCGTCTCTGCGATCTCGTCGGCCGCGAGTCCCGCGTCGACCCCGAGCCGCGCGAGCGTATCCGGGTCGCCGATCGGAGCGCCTTCGCTGAAGTACGCGCGCATCAGCCGCTCTTTCACCGCATCCTGGAGACCGTGCTCGCGACCGAGGTGGATCAGGCGGTGGGCGTCAAAGCTCGAGCCACCCTGCGTGTTGTCGAGCCGGTAGTCCAGGCCCTCCGCAGCGGCAAGTGTGGTCAGCCGCGCCCACGACGCCATGACCTGGCCGGCGCTCATCCCGTATTTGCGCTGCAGATGCTCGGCCGGTGAGCCTTCACGACGCTGCGGCGCCCCGGGATCGAGCTCGAAGCTTCGCCAGAGCACCTCGACCTCGTCACGGTGCTCAAACTGCCCGAGCGCCGTCTCGAGCCGTCGCTTACCGAGATAGCACCACGGGCACACGACATCCGACCAAACGTCTACGCGCACACACATAGGATACGGAGCGCCGCGCGTCGAGCGGCTCGCGAACCTGAGCTACGGCGACGCCGGCCGGCGAAACCTCCTCGACGTGTATAGCCACCGGTCGCATCCGCGCGGCGCGCCCACGCTCGTCTATCTCCACGGGGGCGGGTACTTCAGCGGACGCAAGGAGCGCGAAGGGCGCCCCCTGATCCACCGGCTCGCAAGCCATGGCTGGGTCTGCGTCAGTGCCAACTACCGGCTGCGCCCAGCAGCGACGTTCCCGGACCAGCTGATCGATCTCAAACGGGTCATCGCCTGGGTGCGAAAGCACGGCGCCGAGTACGGGGCCGACCCGGATCTGGTCTTCGTCGCGGGCAGCTCGGCAGGCGGCCACATGGCTGCGCTGGCCGCGCTCACGCCCAACGACCCCATGTTCCAGCCCGGCTTCGAGGACGCGGACACGTCGGTCATCGCCGCCATCTGCCTGTACGCCTATCTCGGGAACGCCTACGGGCACGACATGGGGTCGTCGCCCAGGGCGTATGTGCGGACCGATGCACCGCCGTTCTTCCTCGCACAGGGCGATCGCGACACCTATTCGCCGCGCTTCGTCGAGATCGCGCGCGGCTTCGTCGAGGAGCTTTGCTCCGTCTCGTCCAATCCCGTGGTCTATGCGGAGCTGCCCGGGGCGCAGCACGCCTTTGACGTCGTTCACTCGATCCGCTTCGAGGCGGTCGTCGACGGGATCGAGGCGTTCGCGGCCTGGGTGCGGTCGGGGCAGCGGCAGACATCAGGCCTCAGAGAGTCTCGCGGGAGTCACCGCTAGCGTCCGGGGCATGGAGTTCAGCCGCGAACTGCGCAATGACGTCCTGGCCGGCGACATCACGCTCTCGGTCCGGCTGTGGAAGCGCCCACAGGTCAAGCAGGGCGGCCGCTACCGGGTCGGTCCGGGCCTGATCGAGGTCGACGCCATCGAGCTTGTCCCGTTCGCGGCGATCACCCAGGCGGACGTCCGGCAAGCCGGCGAGCCCGACCGCGAGACGCTGCGCCACCGCGCCGCCCACGCCGGGCCGATCGATGAGGACACGCTCGTCTACCGGATCGAGTTCCACGCGGTGAGCCCCGGCGACTGAGCTGGGGTTCTGGCACGCGCCGGGGTCTACAGTGCGGTCATGACCACATTCGATGCGCAGGCCGCTGAAGCCACTCCGTTCTGGCGTCGCCCGCTCGTCCGCTCGCGGCCCGAGGACCGAACGACCGACACGCCCCAGACCTCCGGGATGCGCCGCTTCGCGGCGATCTCGGGAACGCTCACCGGATCGCAGCACCTGTGGATGGGGGGCAACACCGTCAAGGCCGGTGCGAGCTCGGGCGATCACCACCACGGCGAGGCCGACAGCGGGATCTACATCGTCTCCGGGCACCCGCGATTTGTCTTTCTGAACGACGACGTCGAGCAGACGATCGAGGCCGGACCCGGGGACTTCGTCTACGTGCCGGCGTGGGTCCCCCACCGCGAGGAGAACCCATCGCCCGACGAGGACGCGGTCGTCGTCCTGGCCCGCAGCACCCCGGAGGAGATCGTCATCAACCTCCCCGATCTGTGGTCGGTCGACGGGATTCCTGGAGCGCGCTAAGCGTCGCGGCGAGGAACGCGCGGGAGATCTCATCCCCCTCCGTCGCGCGCGCCAGGGTGAGCGCGCCGACGAGCGTGGCGAGCTCCACGAGGGCGGCGTCGCGACATGCGACGGCGTCGTGGGATGGTTCTGCCTGACGCCAGCGGGCAAGCGTGTCGACGAACTCCCGCACCGCGTCGGCGAAGGTCGCGCGGATCGCGGTCCCGGGCGCCATTCGGGCGACGTCCACAGCCAGCGAGGCGATCGGGCAGCCGTGGGCGGGGTCGTCACGATGGGCAACCGACAGGTAGGAGTTGATCAAGTCGGCGTCGGGCTGCTGGCTCGTGGTCTCGAGCTCTGAAAGCCAGTCGGTCTGCTGCTCGAACGCGTCGGCGCACGCCAGCTCTGCGAGTTCGCGCTTGGACCCGTAGCGCCGATAGAAGCTCGCTTGCGTGACTCCCGTTGTCGCGATGAGGTCGAGCGAGGTCGTGCCGGAGATGCCCAGCTCGCGGAAGCGCTGCGATGCCGTGCGAATGACCTCCGCCCGGCGTTGTTCGTGCTCGTCGACGCTCATCGCTCAGCGCACCAGGATCGCCGCGGCGCGCCGGGTCGCCTCGGTTCGGTTGCGGACCCCGATCTTGCGATAGATCGCCGTCGCGGTCTTCTTGACGCTGTCCGGGCCGACATGGATCTGCGCGGCGATCTCGCGATTCGTCGCACCCGTGCTGATCAGGGCCAGGACCCGCCGCTCGCGCTCGGTCAGCACGTCGGCCGCATCGCCTGCGCGGCGGCCAGGCGCGGCGTCGCCGAGCGCCGCCCGGCACACCGCATCTCCGAGCTCGGCGCTCGTCGCCGTCGGCGGCAGGAAACCCACGGCTCCGAGGCTGGGCAGTGGCGCGCCGGCACTCGTCGAGCACCGGGACGTGAGGACGATCCGCATCGCCGGGTGCGCCTCGTGAAGCGGGCGGGTCAGCATCGCGGCGAACGGGCCCGCGTTTGAGATGTCGACGAGCGCGACATCGGGGCGGTGGCGCCTGGCGAGCTCGATTGCCCGCGGCTGGTCGGCCGCGAGCAGACAGTGCGTGATCCACGGCTCGCGGCGAAGCGCCAGGCCGGCGCCCAGGCGTGTCGTGTCGTGCGGGTCATGGATGAGCACGGTGAGATCGGCGAGCGAATTCCCCAATCGGGTACGAGTCACAGGTAAATCCTACAAAGCTTGTCGACAAACTGTAGATTGACGGTCGCGCTGGGTTGCACGTATGCGCGGAATCTCCTCCCCGCAGTGACCCTGACACCAGCGCCCAACGGAGAGCCGATCGGTCTGACCCGCCGACGCGTGGCGCCGGAGACGGGGCAGCCCAGCCCGTCTCCGGCGCGCTCCCCGGCCCCGCTCTCCGACACGGACGCCAACCATGACAACCGACCCGATCATCGTGATTCAGACGCAGCCGGATATGCCGCCCGGGCTGCTGGCGGCGTGGGGCCGGGCGACCGCCCAGCCGCTCGACGTCCGGCGCGTCGACCTCGGCGACGCGCTGCCCGAACCCGGGGGCTCGGTGGTCATCCTCGGATCAGATGCGAGCGTCCATGATCGGTCGGTGCCCTGGCTGTCCAACGTGCACGACTGGACCGCCGACCTGCTCGCCGCCGACATTCCCGTGTTGGGAATCTCCTTCGGGGCACAGCTCATCGCCCACCTGCTCGATGCGGACGTCATCGAAGCACCGGCGGGCCGACCGCGCTGGACCACGGTCGATAGCACCGAACCGTGGCTTCCCGCCGGCCCTTGGCTGTCGTGGCACCACCGCACCATCCGGCCGACGGACGCGCTGGACGTCGTCGCGCGCGACGGCGACGGCGTGCAGGCGTTCACGGCCGGCGCCGGTGGTCGCCATCTGGGTCTTCAGTTCCGCCCCGAGGCCACCACAGCGACGATCGACGCGTGGGCGGCGGCGGCCGGAATGGCCACCGCTGCCGATCGCACCCGGCTCGATGCCGCGACGGCGCGCCATTGCGCCATCGCGACGAGCAACGCGCGCGCCGTGTTCACGCGCTGGGCTCAGGTCGCAGCGCAGCCGGCGTCCGAGCGCCTGAGCATCGCGGCCTGACGGCGCCGAGCTCCGTCTGAGGACCACCGTCGGTCCTCAGACGGATGTCGGTCGGGCGGCTCAGCTGAGCGTGAGCGGTCCGACGCCGTCCGGCGGTGCCAAAAGCGGCGCGCGATGACCTTCGCAACTCCGGCCTGGCGGTCGCATCCGAACATGTGGCCAATCATGCCATTGGCCCCAACGCGCGTTCCATGTCGTCGGCGAGTGCGAGCTGCTGGTAGGGGCCAGGACGGCGCAGCGCATCGAGCACCTGACGTTGGCTCTGCGGGTCCTTGTCCTTACTGAGCTTGACCTTGCACACGAAGCGGGAGATCGGCAGGCGTATGCCGACCGTGCCGGGTGCGAGCCGCGCGGCGACCTCGGGCTCGAGGTACACGGGGGCGTCGACGTGGCGCTCGAAGTGCTCGACCAGGCGCTCGAGCACGCGCACGTTCTCGCTTGGGTCGAGGACCTCGGGCACGCCGTAGCAGTGAGCGACGCTGAAGTTCCACGTCGGGGCACGCACGCCGAGCTCGCTGTACCAGCTCGGCGAGATGTAGCCGTGCGGGCCGGCGACGATCAACAGCATCTCCTGCGGACCAAAACCGTGGACCTGATCATCGGGCCGCCCGACGTGCGTGACGACCGCGAGGCCACCGTCGTCGCGGTCGTCCAACAGCACGGGGTAGTGCGACGCGACCAGCTCGCCGTCACGGTTGCTGACCAGCGTGGCCCACGGGTTCTCGGCGATCAGCCGGCGAACGACTTCGGGATCCGTGACCGCATGGTGGGGGCTGTGGCGCATGCCCGCATTATCGGGCGGGGAGTGAGCCGCACACCACACGTTGCGTGGGCGCCCTACCGATACTGCGCGCCCGGCGGGGCGCCGAGGGTTTCGATCGGCACGCCGACGATCGCCAGTCGTCGCGTCAGGCCCGAGAGCGCGAACGCGCGCAGCTCGTCCGTCGTCGCGCCGAGGGCTGAGGTGTCGGCGCCCTCGGGCGCCTGCAGCGATTCCCCAACCGCTGGGAGCAGGTCTCTCAGCGTGTCGCGGACGACGTCGCCGAGCGCCGGCCTGTCGGCGACCGCCCGGCGCAGGAACCACGTGCCGTAGGCGATATGGCGGTGTTCGTCGTGGTGAATGAGCGTGTAGCCCTCGCGGAAGCCGGGCAGCAACGACTGGCGCTCGAGCATCCGCGTGGAGAACTCGAACGTCGTAAGGCCGAGCGTGCCCTCGAGGATCAGGTGGTAGATCGTCACGAACGCGACCTTGGCCTCGACGTCGCCCGGATTGGCGACAAGCCGACCGTGGGCGGCGACGAGCTTGTCGTCGAAGATCGTGCGGAACGCCGGCGAGACCTGAGCGCGCGCCCGTTCCACATGCACCGCGATCGTCGCCGACTCGGTGATGACCTCGTTCTGGAAGCGGGCGTAGAACTGCATGTGGCGGGCCTCGTCGACTTGCTGCGTGGCGAGGAACGTCGCCTCCTCCTCGCTGGCGTAGGCACCAACGAGACCGAAGAACTTCGTCGTGATGCGCTCCTCGGCCACCATCAGCGAGCCGAGCACGAACTCGACCAGCTCGCGGTTCTCAAGCGAAGTCCACTGCTCGGCGTCAACGGTCAGGTCGACGGCGAACGGGCTCCACTGCGCGTCCTCCCACTGGCGGTAGAGCGTCTGCGGATCGTGCAGACCGTCCGTCGCGCGTGTGGCGGTCACGGCTTGCGGGCACGCACGATCGCCGAGCCGGCATGCTCGTGAACGCGGTGCGTGTGGCGGATCTCGACATCGACCAGGCCCGCGGCCGCGAGCGCAGACTGGAACTCGTCTTCGGTCAGCGCGCCCGCGATGCACCCGGTCCACGCCGCCATGTCGGTCTTCCTGGCGTCGTCCAGGCCGGGATCAGCGATCACATCCGATACGGCGAACCGGCCGCCGGGCCGCAGGACGCGGGCGGCCTCGGCCAGCACGCGCTGCTTGTCGCCCGCGAGGTTGATCACGCAGTTGCTGATAACGACGTCGACGCTGTCATCGGGGAGCGGGATGTCCTCGAGGTAGCCCTTGAGGAACTCGACATTGGCGGCGCCCGCCTCGGCGGCGTTGGCGCGGGCGAGCTCGAGCATCTCGTCGGTCATGTCGAGGCCGTACGCCTTGCCGGTCGGCCCGACGCGCTTGGCGGAGATCAGCACGTCGGCGCCGGCACCGGAGCCGAGGTCAAGGACGACCTCGCCCTCGTGCAGGTCGGCGACTGCGGTTGGGACGCCGCACCCCAGCGACGCGACGACCGCGGCGTCGGGTGCTCCGTCGGTGTCATCGACCGCGTAGAGGGCCTCGCCCCAAACCTGTTCGCCGCCCGGGCCCGTACCCGTGTTCACCGGCTCGGCGGCACCGGCGCGCCTCGCCGCGGCGGCGTAGCGCTCGCGAACCGCCTCGCGGATGTCGCCCGATCCCGACGCGGCGCATCCGCAGGCCCCTTCGGCGTGGAGGGCGGGGTCACAGCACGCGCCCTTGTCGGCGGGGTCGCAGCAGCTCGCCTGGGCGTCGGTCGAGCAGCAGCCGTCGTTCAGCTCAGCCACGTGGTCAGCTCCTGCAGTCGTTCGGGGATGACGTAGTAGTAGGCCCACAGTCCCTGGCGCTCGCTGCCGACGATGCCGGCGTCGCGCAGGACCTTGAGGTGGTGGGAGACGGTCGGCTGCGAGAGGTGGAACAGCGGGACGAGCTCGCAGACGCAGACCTTGCCGGCGTGCTTGCGCAGGACGTCCACCAGCGTGAGGCGGACGGGGTCGCCGAGCGCCTTGGCGACCGCGGCCATCCGCTCGGCCCGCTGGCGGTCGACGTCGGGGTAGACGACGGGGTCGCAGCAGCGCTCGCCCGGCGCGCGCTTCTGCTTGGGGGCAAGTTCGAGATCGGTAGCCATCGGGCCGGCATTCTACATAGATAGATTCCGATTGAACTTACGAGAGTCGATGCTACTGTCGCGCTCGGCATGGACGACGTCGCGGTCATCACCGACATCCACGCCAACCTGCCGGCGTTCGACGCCGTGTTGGCGCGGATCGACGAGCTCGGGATCTCGCGGATCGTCTGCGGCGGTGATCTGGTCGGCTACGGCCCGCACCCCAACGAGGTTTGCGAACTGATCCAGGCCCGGGACATCCCGACGATCTACGGCAACTACGACTACGCGATCGCCCGTGATCTCGAGGACTGCGGGTGCGCCTACATCACCCCGCACGATCGCGAGCTCGGACAGCAGTCCGTTGACTGGACGCTCGCCCATACCGGCCAGGCGGCCAAGGACTTCATGCGCGATCTGCCGTTCGACATGCACTTCCCGATCGCAGGCACCGACGTTCACCTCGTCCACGGCTCCCCGCGCAAGGTCAACGAGTACCTGTTCGAGGACAAGCCCGCATCGCTCTACGAGCGCCTGGCCGCCGCCGAGACCGATCAGGTCATGGTCTTCGGCCACACCCACAAGCCCTGGGTGCGCGAGTACGGGGGCGTGCTGTTCGTCAACTGTGGATCGGTCGGCAAGCCCAAGGACGGCGATCCGCGTGCTGCGTTCGCGATCCTCAGGGCCGCCCCCGGCCGGCCGCGGGTCACCATCGAGCGCGTGCCGTATGACGCCCAGGCGGTCGCCGACGAGGTCGCCGCCGCCGGCCTGCCGCAGGAGTTCGCCGAAAAGCTCGTCGAGGCCGCATAGGAGGCAGCGATGAAGTACGTGCTGTTCGTGTGCAACCACAACGCCGGACGCTCCCAGATGGCCCAGGCGTTCTTCGAGCGCTACGCACCACCGGACATCCGCGCCGAATCGGCCGGGACCCAACCCGCCCGCGCGATCTGGCCCAACGTCATCGAAGCGATGCGCGAAGTCGGAATCGACCTCGCCGGCGCCAAACCGAAGCGGCTGCTGCCCGAGATGCAGGTCCACGCCGACTGGGCCGTGACGATGGGTTGCGGCGACGCCTGTCCATTCGTGCCCACGACCGTCGAGGCGTGGGACATCCCCGACCCCGCCGGCCTCCCGCTCGGCGAGGTCCGAGAGATCCGCGACCTGATCGAGCGCCACGTGACCGACCTCATCGACGACCGCCTCGAGGACATCCGCTCGGACCCGACCGCCCACCGCGCCCGCCTCGTCCGCCTGCTGCCGCGGCTCGCGCAGGAGTTTGAGGCGACCCGCACCGGCGAGGAGATTCGCGCCTGCGCCGACGCCGTTCTGGATCGCTACGACGACGTCCCGATCCGAAGCCACATCATGATCCTCGCCCAGCGACGCGTCCGCGAATGCCTCAAGGCCGACGAGTGCTTCGAGCTCACGGGCGCGGGCTCGTGATGGCGCGCCGCCTCCTCGCCGAGTTCCTCGGCTCCGCCTTCCTGGCCGCGATCGTCATCGGCTCCGGCATCGCCGCCGCCAACCTGTCACCGAACGACACCGGCCTGCAGCTGCTGGAGAACTCGACCACGACCGCCCTCGGCCTCGCCGCGATCATCCTGATGTTCGGGCCGGTGTCCGGCGCGCACTTCAACCCCTGCGTCTCGCTCGCCGACGCGACCTTCGGCGGCATGCGCTGGCGCCACGCGGCCGCCTACATCCCCACCCAGGTCGCGGGCTGCATCGCCGGCGCGATCGTCGCCAACGTCATGTTCTCCAAGGCCGCGGTGTCGATCTCGACCCACCACCGCGCCTCGCCCGCGCACGAACTGAGCGAGGTCATCGCGACCGCCGGGCTGCTGCTCGTCATCTTCGCCCTCGTGCGGACCAAACGCGCCGCACCTCCGACGATCGCCGCGGCCGTCGGCGCCTACATCGGCGCCGCCTACTGGTTCACCAGCTCCACCAGCTTCGCCAACCCCGCGATCACCATCGGGCGGATGTTCTCCAACACCTTCGCCGGCATCGCGCCCGCATCCGTCGCGCCGTTCATCGTCGCCCAGCTCGCCGGCGCCGTGCTCGCGATCGTCGCGATCCGCGTGCTCTACCCCGACGTCACCCCCGACATCGCGGCCCAGGTCGTCATCTCGCACCCAGAACCGGCCGTCGACGGCGACCGGGCGCCGGCCGCGACGACGGAGGCATAGTTCGCTAGACCGCGAGCGCGCCCAAGCGGGTGTCGACGGCGCGGCGGACGCGGTCCAGGGCCGCAGGGTCGGAGGTTGCGACGAACTGCATGTTGCCGAGGACCATGTAGGCGTTGAGCTCGAAGGCGACCTGCGCCGGGTCGGCGGTCGCGATCGAGCTCGCCGGCTGCCTGCGCGGCCGCGACCTCCTCGGCGAGCAGCGTGAGCCAGCGCTGGCTGAAGGCCATGGCGCCGTCGCGGACGGGGCCCGGCTGGGCGTCGAGCTCGCTCATCGCGGAGACGAAGAAGCAGCCGCCGGGGAAGACGCCTTCCTCGACGTGGTCGAGGAACCGCTCGATGTAGGCCCGTAGCCGCGGCACGCCGGCCGCCTCCGCGCCCGCGGGCTCGATGACGAGCTCGTCGAAGATCGCGCTCGCCGCGTCGATCGTGGCCAGCTGCAGCTCTTCCTTGGAGCCGAAGTGCGCGAACAGCCCGCTCTTGCTCATCCCGACCGCGGCGGCCAGGCGCGCGAGCGACAGGCCGTCGAGGCCTTCGACGGTCGCCAGCCGCGCCGCCTCGCGCAGGATCGCGGCGCGGCTGCGCTCGCCGTCGGATCGCTGCCGGCGGGGCGGCCGGGAGGCGGCAGCGCTCGTCGGTACGTGAAGCCACCCTTGACAAGTTAGCACGATCGGTCGTATTGTCTGCACATAGAACGACCGATCGTGCTAACTACACAAAGGAACGCTCCTCATGACCGCCACTCCCAGCGTCGACCCCGACCAGCTCGCCCGCCACATCGCCGAGATGTACCGCGACGTCGCCAACGAGACCGGTGCGCGACCTGCACTTCCACACCGGCCGGGCGCTCGCCGAGGCGCTCGGCTACCCCGCCGACCTGCTCGACCGGCTGCCGCCCGAGGCGGTGACCTCGTTCGCGGGCGTCGGCTACCACCTCGGCCTCGCGCGACGTGGTCGCCGGCGAGCGCGTGCTGGACCTCGGCAGCGGCTCGGGCATGGACGTTTTCGCGGCGGCCGTGCAGGCGGGGCCGGCAGGGTCGGTCGTCGGCGTGGACATCACGCCCGAGCAGCTCGCCAAGGCGCAGCGCCTGCGCCGCGACGAGCACGTGGCTTCCACCGCGCCCGCATCGAGGAGCTGCCGTTCGACGACGCCTCGTTCGACGTCGTCATCTCCAACGGGGTGGTCAACCTCTCGGCCGACAAGCCGGCCGTGTTCGCCGAGGTGGCCCGCGTGCTGCGGCCCGGCGGACGGCTCGCGCTCGCCGACATCGTGACGGAGCACCCGATCGCCACGCGCACCGCGGCCCAGCCCGACCTGTGGGCTGCCTGCATCGCCGGGGCCAGTCAGCGCGATCGACTATCTGGGCGACATCGCGGCCGCCGGCCTCGAGCTGCGCACGGTCCAGCACAACGACGCCTACCGCTTCGCCAGCGAGCGGGCGCAGCGCACCAGCGACAAGTACGGCGCCCACACGATCGAGCTGCTCGCCGTCAAGCCGACTCAGGAGACGTCGAGATGAGCGCCGATCGTCTGCAGGTCGGACCCATCGGGAGGCTCGGTCGCTGGACCGCCGCGCACTTCCGCATCGTCGCGGCGGCGTGGGTCGTGGTCGCGCTCGGCCTCGGCGTCCTCGCGCCGCGCGCCGAGCAGGCGCTGTCGGGAGCCGGGTGGGAGGCGACCGGCTCGGAGTCCGTCCACGCGCGCCAGCAGATCGACACGAACTTCAACGGCCTCGGGAGCTACGCCCTGACGGTCGTCGTCCACGCGCAGGACAAGACCGTCTCCGATCCCGCGTTCGCAGCGCGTGCTGCGCGGCGTGCAGGCCAAGCTGAACAGCGATCCGGCGGTTGCGACGGTCGTGCCGCCGCAGGCGGGCGTCTCGATCTCGGCCGATCGCCATGCCGCCGTGATCCAGGCGGGCGCGGCGCGCAACGCCGAACGACATGGTGAGCGCCGCCGCCGAACTGAAGGGCCCGCTCGCGCGGCTCGGCTCGGGCGGGGTGCGGGTCAACCTCACCGGCGCGCCGGGCATGTGGTCCGACTTCAACCAGGCCAACAAGTCGGCGATGATGAAGTCCGAGCTGATCTCCTGGCCGGTCACGCTCGCTGATCCTCGTGCTCGCGTTCGGCTCGCTGGTCGCCGCCGGGCTGCCGTTGATGCTGACGATCGCCGGGCTGGTCGCCGCGGCGGGCTCGCTGTGGATCGGGACGCGGATCGCCGACATCTCGATCTGGTCGATGAACTTCGCGCTGATGTTCGCGCTGGCGCTGGGGATCGACTACGCGCTGTTCATCGTCTACCGCTTCCGCGACGCGTACTTCGGATCGAAGCTGTCGGCCGAGGACGCGGTCGCGGCGACGATGGACACCGCCGGCAAGGCCGTGCTCTTCTCGGGCGTGACGGTGCTGATCTCGCTGAGCGCCGTGATGCTCGTACCCGAGCCCCGCGTTCCGGTCGACGAGCCTCGGCATCATGCTGTCGGTCGTCTTCGTGCTCGCGGCGGCGCTCACGCTGCTGCCGGCGGTGCTGGCGAAGCTCGGGCCGCGCGTCGACCGGTTCGCGCTTCCGTGGCTCCGCCCGGGGGACCACCGCTCGCCGCGGTCCGCGGCGTGGGGTGAGCGGCTCTGGCGCCAGCCGCGGCGCTACGGCCTGGCGGCGCTCGCGCTGCTCGTGGTGCTCGCGCTCCCGATGTTCGCGCTGAAGACCGCGATGCCCTCGATCAAGGTCGTTCCGTCCGGGCGACAACTCGCGCAAGGGCTACGACGCGATCCAGAGACGCGTTCGGCCCCGGGCTCGACGGGCCCGCTTCAGATCGTCGCTCCGAGGGCGAGGCCGCGCAGGTTGCCGCGGCGGCGCGGCGCGATCCGGGCATCGCGCGCGTGCTGCCGCCGCAGCCGGGCGCGGGCGGCATGGCGCTCGTGCAGGCGATCCCGGCGACAGACCCGTCGGCGCCGGCGACCGGCGCGACGATCGACCGTCTCCGCACGGCGCTGCCGCGCGGCGCGCTCGTCGGTGGCCCGGTGGCGGAGAGCCATGATCTCGAGGCGGCGCTGACCGCCAACACGCCGCTGGTGATCGGCGTCGTGCTCGGCCTCAGCTTCCTGCTGCTGATGGTCGCGCTGCAGGCACCGGTGATCGCCGCGCTCGGCGTGGTCACGAACCTGCTGGCGACCGCGGCCGCGTTCGGCGTCGCGAAGTGGATCTTCCAGGACGGCGTCGGGCACTCGCTGCTCGGCTTCGAGCCCCAGGGCTTCCTGGACGCGTGGGCGCCGGTGTTCTTCTTCGCGATGATCTTCGCGATCTCGATGGACTACACGGTGTTCCTGCTGTCCTCGGCGAAGGAGCACTGGGAGCGCTCGGGCGGCGACGCCAAGGCGGCGATGGTCGGCGGCATGGCCAGCACGGGACGCGTGATCTTCGCGGCCGGCGCGGTGATGGTCGCGGTCTTCGTCACCTTCGCCCTGAGCGGACCGCTGCCGCCGAAGGAGATGGGCGTGATCCTCGGCGTCGCGGTGCTGCTCGACGCCGCGCTCGTCCGGCTGCTGCTCCTGCCGGTCCTGCTGCGGCTGCTCGGCAGGTGGGCGTGGTACGTGCCGAAGCCGCTCAGCCGCATGCTGCCCGACGTGCGTTTCGGCCACGCGTGACGCGCAAACACGACGTCAAGTCCATCACTATCAAGGCGGTGAAGTCATGAGTGCCAAAGTCGTCGTCAACCTCGCGACCGGTATGGAGGATGCAGAGCGCGTGATGATCGCGTTCCTTGTCGGCCAGGCCGCGGCAGCGAAGGGCAAGCAGGTCACGATGTTCCTCACCAAGGACGCCGTCCGCCTCGCGATTCCCGGCCACGCCCAGGGCGAGGCGTGCGACGGGTGCCCGCCGATCGAGCGGTTGTTCGAGCAGTACGCCGAGGCCGGAGGCGAACTGCAGGTCTGCCCGATCTGCGTAAAGGCGCGCGGCCTGGAGAACACCAAATTCGTCACCAACGCCACCGCCGCCGGCGCGACCCCACTGTGGGAGTGGATCGGCGACGAGGCCGCGACGGTCTTCAGCTACTGAGACGAGCTCCGGCGAGCGCGGCATCGACGGAGGGTCCGGCTCGAAGTTACGGGGTGCGCTGGATGGCGACGATGGCGATGTCATCGCTCGGCGAGCTGGAGCCGACGAGGTCGCGGAGAACGTCGCGACAGACGGTCTCGGGGTTGCTGGCAGAGACCGAGCGTTGCAGCCGGGAGAGGCCGAGGTCGATGATCTCGCCCCGTCGCTCGATGAGGCCGTCCGTGTACAGGACCAGCACGCCGCCGCGCGGTAGCGTGACCTCGACCGCCTTGCGCTCGCGCCCGCTGGCGACGCCGAGCGGTAGGTCGACCGAAACGTCGACGAGCCGCGCCGCCTGACCGGGGCTGGCGATCACGGGCGGTGGATGTCCGGCGGTCGCGATGCGGAAGCGATCAAACGGCGGGCTGCTGACCGCGCAGACCACCGTGGCGAACATGTCGATCTCGAAGTGCTCGACCTTGCGATCGGTCAACGCCGACGCCTCCTCGGGCGTCGCGGCGATCAGCGAGTAGGCACGCAGCGCGCTACGTATGCGGCCCATGACGACGGCCGCCCCGAGGCCGTGGCCGGACACATCACCGACCACCAGCCAAAGGTCTCCGGACGGCACGGTGAAGATGTCGTACCAGTCTCCGCCGACGCTGCGGTCGTCTGGAGTGATGTAGCGCGTCGCGAACCGAAGGCCCTCGCAGACCGGTAACGCCGTGGGCAGAAGGCTTCGCTCCAGCAGGCCGGCGGCGGCATGCTCGACGGCGGCTTGGCGCGTCTCGACGGCGCCGACCACGCGCTCGGCGACGACCTGCAGCAACTCGGCATCCTGCTCGGTGAACGGCCGTTCCTCGATCCGGCCGACATGCAGCACGCCGATGACGCGTTCGCCGGCCAAGAGCGGTACACCGAGCATCGCTCGAACGCCCTTCTCCCACAGAATCGGGTTTGCGACCGTCGTCGAGTCCACTCGATCGAGTACGACGGCCCGCTTGAGCTCGGCGATCCGTCCGGCGAATCCAGCGCCGACCGGGATATGAACGCCCTGACGAACTTCCTCCTCGAGTCCGCAGGCCGCGCGCGCCACGAGCTGCTGCGAGCTCTCGTCGACCATCAGGACAGCAGCGGTGTCCGCGTCGAGGATGTCGCGAACCCGGCGAAGAAGCTCGGCGAGAAGCTCCTCGACATCCAGCCGGCCAAGCGTCGCGTCCGTCACCATCCTCAGATCACGCAGACGATCCTCGGACCCACCGGTCGCGTCGAAGCCCATCGCGGAAGCGATCGATCGATCAACTCCGACGGGTGCGACAGCGATGACCCAAGGCATAGCCATTCTAAACCCGCATCAACGGCCGCCAGATCAGCACTTCCTCTGCTCGCCAGCAGATGACACAGTTGGGGCGGCGGACCACGTGAACATCGCTTGAACCGTGCTCAGGCGAGGGCGGATCTGAGGGCTTCGACCTGGTGGCCTTGATGATTAAGGAGGCCGACGAGGACCTGTTCGAGCGTGCGCTGCCCGTCGCAGAACCTGAAGCTGCCGTCCGGTGGGATCGCGTCCAGCTGGGTGTCGGTGAGCTTCGCGATCCGGCCGAGCGTGGCGCGGGAGGCCGAGAGCTGCTCGAGCACCGCACCCACATCGATGGTGTCAGCCGTGTACTCGCCGTCGTGTCGTCCTGCGCCCGGCTCGCGTTCGCCGTGATGTGCGGGTCCGTGGCCGATCGCGCGCAGGAACCGAGGGGTGCGATGACGACCGCGCTGGGCCGTTCTGTGTTCACCTGACATGCGCGCCGCTGGTCTCGACGAAGCCGGCGATCCGCCGATAATTGTCGGCCGTGTGTCGCGTGGACGCGCCGACGGTCCCGTCTCCGAGCTTCTCCCGGCCGGGGCACGGCCGGCGCAGCGCGGCCTCGTCCAGTGTCGAGATGAGGTCGATGAGCTCGGCGATCTGCGCGTCGGTGGTGGCGTGAAGCTGCTTCGCGCGCTGGGTCATCGCAACTCCCTTCGGGTCGGCTCAGTGGTCGGCATGCGCGGGATCGGCAGTGCGGGTGC
This sequence comes from uncultured Actinomycetes bacterium, assembly GCA_963846975.1. Taxonomy (GTDB): domain Bacteria; phylum Actinomycetota; class Thermoleophilia; order Solirubrobacterales; family Solirubrobacteraceae; genus AC-49. The sequence continues at coordinate 158,209 of CAWJXY010000014.1, read as the reverse complement.
GTTCCCGCCGAGGTACTTGTCCGGGTCGGCTTCGAACGCGTGCAGGCAGTGCTTCGAGCAGAAGTAGTAGGTCCGCCCGCCGAATTCCGTGGTCACCGCCTTGGCGCGGTCGACCTTCATCCCGCACACGCGGTCGGTGACGCCGCGACGGGCGGTGAGCCAGAAGAGCGTGGCGAAGATCGCGACGCCGAGGATGTTCAGCGCGAGTTTGTAGTCGAGCTGGATCGAGCCGAAGACGTCGGCGGTGGTCGGGCGCGTTGCCGGGATCAGCCCGAGCGCGCTGAAGGCGCCGTCGATGATCAGCAGCGGCGAGGACCATGGTCAGGAACATCAGCGCGACGATCCGCACCGTGAACGCGGCGCCGTAGTACTTGCGATAGATCAGGACGATCGGCAGCACGATCAGGTCGGCGAAGATGAACGCCATCACGCCCGAGAAGCTGATCCCACCGGCCCACAGGACGGCGGCGAGCGGGATGTTCCCGACCGAGCAGACGAAGCTCAGCACGGCGATCACGGGACCGATGATCGCCCCCCACGCGACCTGGACCAGGGGCGGTGAGTCGGTCAGGAAGAGGCTGTTGAAGAAGCTGTCGCCGAGCTGGGCGACGAAGCCGGCGAGCAGGAAGCCGATCGCGATCTCCTTGTAGAGCATCTGCCAGTCGCCGCGGAAGTTGTGGGCGACATCTGACCAGGCCGAAGCGGAGGTCAGGCGCTCGCGCCAGCCGAGTTGCTCGGAGGCGGTGTGGTGCTGGTGGCCCGTGTCGGCCGCTTGGGCGTGCGCGCGGGCCTGCTCCTCGAGCTTGGGCGAGACGAACAGCCGCAGCATCAGCGCCATCAGCACGATCATCACCAGTCCGCCGAGGTACTCGGCGAGCGTGAACTGCCAGCCCAGGAGCACCCACAGGACGAGGCCGAGCTCCCAGACCAAGTTGGTCGAGGCGAACTGGAACGCCAGCGCGGAGGCCGCCGAGGCGCCCTTCTGGAACAGGCTCTTGGCGATCGCGATCGCCGCGTAGGAGCACGACGACGATGCCGCGCCGAGGCCGGTGGCCCAGCGCGATCGGCCTCGGGCCCCCGCCGCTCATCGCGCCCTCGACGCGCTCGCGCGGCACCCAGGCCTGGACGATCGCCGAGATCGCGAAGCCGAACACCAGCGCCCACCAGACCTCCCACGCCATCAGGAACGCGTCCTGTAGGCCGCTCCAGATCACGTTCACGACGTCGACCATGAATCGCACCGTAGCATACCCTTAGGGGGTATATGTATTGTGCGGTACCATGGCTCGCATGGCTTCCACAGCAACCACCCCGACACGGGGCTACAGCGCGAGCAAGGATCAATTGAGGTCGCGGCTGCGACGCATCGAGGGCCAGGTTCGCGGCGTCGAGAAGATGGTCGACGAAGAGCGCTACTGCATCGATGTGCTCACGCAGATCTCCGCGATCCAGGCCGCGCTGGACAAGGTCGCCCTGGGCCTCATGGACGACCATGCCCACCACTGCGTCGTCGGCGCCAAGACCGCCGCCGAGCGCAACGACAAGACCGACGAGCTGATGGCCGCCGTCGCGCGACTCATGCGCCGCGGCTGAGCTGAGTGAAACCCGCTTGAACTACTGACCTGTCAGGGCGTGGTAGATCTCGAGCGCGGCGCGCTTGCCCTCTCGGGCGCCGCCCTCCATGAAGCCCTGGAAGTCCTGCGAGCAGTGCTCGCCGGCGAAGTGGATCGCTGCCCTGGGCGACGCCTTCGTATCCGGTGAACGAGGTGTACTGGCCGACCTTGAGGTACGCGTAGGAGCTGCGGAGGTTCGGATCCAGGAACGGGGTGGAGAGCGTCGCCTTGCCGTTCCAGCGCTGGGTGATCCCGGGGAAGACCGTCTCGAGCTGTTTCAGGAACGCGCGGGCATAGCTCGATACCTTCGGGTTCTCGGTCGCGTTGGAGTAGGGCGTGGACGGGGAGAATGCCGCCGCCGTGTTGCCGCCGCTGTAGTTCACGAGGATGCCGGTCGTCCCGCTCTGGGCGCGCGTCACGTCCCACGTGTTCTGGTAGCCGAGATCGGCGTAGGAGTCGCCGTTTGACGTTCCCCACGGGCCGCTCGTGTTCCAGTAGCGGCTGTCGAACTGCAGCTGGAGCTTGGTGTTGCGACCGGCGCCCGAGCTGGGTGATCGCGATCTTCTTCAGGTCGTCGAAGCCGGCCTTCGAGTAGTCCAGGGTGCGCAGGACCGGGAACGGTGTGGTCAGGAGCACCTGGTCGGCGACGACCGACGTCGAGCCCGACGGCGTCGAGAACGACAGCGTCACGGTGCCGTCGGAATTGGTCGCGATCGCGGTCATCCTCCAGCCGAGGCGCACGGCCGGGAGCGTCGCGGCGATCGCTTCCGGAAGTTGCTGGTTGCCGCCGGCGATGTGGTAGCGCTCGTCGGACACGCCGAAGACGTCGAAACCCTTCGGCCCCGGCTGGTAGGCGAGCAGGTAGACGATGTTGAGCGAGGACTGGTCGGTCGTCTCGGCGCCGTACTCCTCGGTGTAGGCGGCATCCAGCAGCCGGCCGAACGCCGAGCCGTGGCCGCCGGGCACGCGGGTCTCGATCCAGTCGTACACGCTCATGTGATCGAGCGCGTAGCCCGCGGGCTTGTAGTTGTTCCACAGTGTGGGATAACCCGCCGCGGTGAGGTCCTTCTTGGCCGCGGCGCGCACCGGGACGAAATCCGCGTCGGCCTGGCCCGGGGAATAGCGGCTGCCGAGGAACCAGTAGGTCTCCGTCGAACCCGCGGGCTCGGCGGCCAACAGGTCGGCGACTGCAAGGCCGAAGCGATTGGCGAGCCCGAGGATCGTCGTGTGCCCCGAGTCGATCAACTCACCGCAGAACTCGCTGACCTGGCCGTTGGCCCAATAGCCGCTGCGGTCGCTGTGCATCCGGCCGCCGACCCGGTCGGCAGCCTCGTAGACCGTCGAGGCGAGCCCCTTGTCCTGCAGAACCAGCGCCGCGTTGAGGCCGGCGATCCCCGCGCCGACGATCGCGATGCGCGGAGTGTCGCCGCCCGCCGCCACTGCCGGGCGCACGAGGATCGACGGCCCGATGATCGCGGCGACGCCCAGCGCGCCGCCGCGTTTGAGGATCTCGCGGCGTGAATGCACTGCCTCCGCACGCCGCTCTCGCAGCTCGGCGGGCGGGATCGCCAGCTGCTCTGCCTCGTGATGCTCGGCGGCAAGACGCTCGATCGCTCTCAACAGGCGCGTGCGTGCCATGGCAAGTCTCCTCGCTTCCGATGCCGAGTTGCGAGCATCGAGGATCGACACCGCGATCACAAGCGCCGGAACGGCCTGATCTCGAGCACCGGCTGCTCCAGCACGGCAGAGTCGGCCACCTTGATCGTCGATGAGGCGCTCGGCAACACCGGCTGCGCACGATCAATGGCTTCCTCGGATGGGCGCGGCATTTGTGACAGAACGGAAACGTGAGCATCCTGCTCGAATCAAGAGGGGTGCCTATCCAAGGTGCAGCGTGTGCTTGCCGTTCTCGGCGACGACCGGCTCACCCTTCGTGAGATTGGTACGGCAACTGGGACATTCCGTGCGCAATGAGCGCGCCAGGGTTAGGGTCGGCCAGTGACCCTAGAACCGGCAAGGAGTTGCCGACGTGGAGAGACATGCTGCTCGCGCTGGACCGCTGGGCTGTCGCGAGTGTGATGCTGGCTCAGGATTCGTCTCTGCTCGCAATCCGCGGCCGCCGCGGCGCTGCACACCCCGACGACCAGGAACAGGCCGAGCAGCCAGACGCACCCGATCACAATCTCCAGCACGCCCAAGGTAGTACCCAGGGTAGGTGCCGACCAACCCGGGAAGGGGGCCAGAGGCGGCCGCCACTGTGGATCGACCAATCTGGCGGTCCACTCAGCCGACGCAACCGCAGCCGCGCGGTGCCGCGACATCTGCCGCTTGCGATTACCGGCGCCAGAACGCGAGTCGCTGCGCCGACGCCTTGAGGATGTCGCCCCAGGTGATGTGCGCGTCCTGGCGTTGTGAGATCGCGTCGAACGGACTAAAGCGCATCTCGCCACCGGTCCCGAGCTCGATGGTGCCGTCTTCCCGCCGGGCGCCGTCGACGACGATCCAACCGCGCTCGATCCGATGGAGCCCACTCATCGTTTGAGGGTACCCGCCAGCGGCCGCCGCGCCCGGGCGGACTCCACCGTCGTCGCCGCATGCCGGCGGGCTCAGGGCCACACGCGCATGCGCGCCTCGGCCGTTGACCTGCAACACCCGGACGAGCCGTCGGCGTGGGTTCTTGGTGCGGCAGTCACCTCGCAATTACAGACCCGCGAGGTCCGTGTGCTGTAGTGCTGGACGGTCGGCGAGCGACCCGCCGACCGAGCGCGTCGCCCCGTAGCCCCTCCTCCTCCGGGCCGTCGGCGACGCACCTCGCGGCCTGCCGGACGGCCAGAATGATTGGCCGTCCGGCAGCGCCCCGTCGCCTCTCCTCCGGAAGAGCAGGTGCAAGATACACATGCCACAAGCCGAGTGCGTGAGCGCAGATGAACCTCTCGACCGGCGCGCGGCTGTTCGACGACACCTCACTCGTGCAGTACGCCGCGCCGCGCGCGGTTCGCACGAGGATCGACGGCCGGGAGCGCACGGTCCGAATGGGCGTCAACACACTCTGCTGTCGGACCGACGCGCAGCTGTTGCGGGACACCGGCCAGTTCGGCGGTGCCGCGGTGATGCTCGACCGGCCGCTGACCGCGGCCGAGAAGCGCAGGTTCAGCGGCCGGCTGGTCTGGATCGACGGCGACGTCTTGGTCGCACAGCCCGACAATCCACGCTGCACGACGGGCATGAGCCTGTCGCACGTGCGCGCGCTGCTCGAGCATCCGGTCCCATCGGGACAGCGCGTGTACGCACCGGCCTCACCGTATGACGGTGCGCGCGTGGTGCTGTTCGGTATCCCAGCGAAGAACACCAACGACCCGGCGTACGGCAAGGGAGTGCAGATCGTCAACGAGCAGTCCTCGATCGCCGCCGTCGCGGGCGATCCCGATGCGGTGACCTCGACGAGTACCTGCCCAGTGCCAAAACCCGCAAGCTCCTCACGACCGCCGACGGGCGCAATCGCCTTCTGCCCTGATCGAGGCCGAGAGCCGCGGCTATCTACTTCCACGCGTCGCGGAAGTGCAGGTCCAACCAAGGCTCTCAAGGCTTCGCGACGACGATTGCCGAGTAGTGGGTACGGCCGCTGGCGTCGATGGCGATTGCATGCGAGACGCTCTGGATCCTCAGCGCGGGACCGTCGGCGCTCATCGCTTCTACCGTTTCCTCCAGGGCGTCGGCGAAGTCATCTGGATCCCCGACGAGATAGACAAGCTCAACGCGGGGTCGCTCCCGTTTCTTGGCCATACGGCTGATCATCTCGTGTATGCGCTGCTCGGTGCACGTCACGGATCGCTGAGGGCCACCGCGGCAGCGACCAGCCGGTCCACGTACTACGTGTCGGCCGACAGCAGTTCCCCCTGGCAGCCGCCCGCGCTACATGAGAAACAGCCACACGACATCACGCGCCGTACGCGTCGTCGTCGCCCCTCGCCAGCACGCCGAAGCGCCCTGCTCGAGCGCCCCGCATCGCCAGCCACCCGGATACGTCGTATAGAGGCACGCATGTGGGGGCGGACCGCCGTTCGTGCCCTTGCAGGAGTAGTGCACGGTCCCGGTGCCGTAACGCTTGACTATCGCCCGCGCGCTCGCACACGACACCGAGCCATGCGCGACGGAGACTCGAACCAGAGCACCGCCATGCAGATGCGTAGTGCCGCACGATCGCTGCGCCCCGGCCGAACTGGCCGCCATCACCGAAAGGGCAGCGGCGGCGAGGACGGTAAGGATCGTGATGCCTCTATACATCGAGACCAGCCTCTCAGGTCGAACCGTGCACGTTCAGACGGTCCGCCCTATTTGCAGGCGTTTCGCCCTCAAGTCGGAGGGCTCGAACCCGCGGAGGCATTCCGTTGCGCAACCCCCAACAATTTGACTCTGTGAGCGGGATTCCGGCTGACGGGCGCGGCGGGTTTCGAACCTCGCCGGCGAACCCGAGCCCGACACCTCGATCTGCGAGCGCCAGTCGGAGCCGAGCTCGGCCTCAAGCGCCCGCTCGATGCGGTCTTCGAGAATCGGGGGCCACGTTTCGGCGACGAACGAGCACCGCATCCCGTGATCGCTCCACACCAGTGTCGCCTGGGGTTCGCTCTCATTCACGCGGCCAAGGACGGCCGCGATCTGGATAACGGCCGGCTGACCCCAGTCCGGGGCGGAAGGTGCCCGGCCCGCTTGACCGGGGGCAGTCCGAGATCGGCCCGGCGCGGTCCGGATAACAACCCCGGTTGGCGTCCGTGCTGCGATGCCAAGCCGACCTGCTCTCGTGTTGACATCCGTGGCCGACACCGGCCGGCGGGGCAGCGGCCGGCAGGCCGGAGCGTAATCTGCTGGCGTTCGGCGGGTTGGGCGAGCATGATGCTCGGCGTGCGTGTCCCGGTCGTGGCCTCGTTGATGTTCGCCCTCTGGGCGGGTCCCGCCGCGGCGGCGCAACTGGGCTACATCACCGAATATCGCACCGGGCTGCACGACAGCCGCATCGCCGGCCTGACCGCCGGCCCCGACCACGACGTGTGGTTCACCGATCATGGCAAGCACCCGGCGATCGGCCGGATCACACCGACCGGCGAGATCACGGAGTTCAGTGTCGGACTTCAGGCCAAGAGCAGCCCGCAGGGCATCGCCGCAGGCCCCGACGGCAACCTGTGGTTCACCAATGCCGGCAAGCACCCGGCGATCGGCCGGATCACACCGACCGGCGAGATCACCGAGTTCAGTGCCGGGCTGCTGGCCGACAACGCAAGCGACCCGGGCGCAATCACCGCCGGGCCCGACGGCAACCTGTGGTTCGCCGACCTCGCCTACGACGTCCAGGACCCGCGGGTCGGCCAGATCACACCGTCCGGGCAGATCACCGAATTCGAGCTCGCCAACGGCGACTCCCATGACCTCGGCGGCATCGCGGCGGGCCCGGACGGGAACCTGTGGCTGGCCGAATCCAACGCGGTCGCGATCGGCCGCATCACACCTAACGGGCAGCTTTCACAGTTCACGACCGACCGGATCCCCGATTCCAACGGTGCGCCGAACCCCGTCGACATCACCGCCGGGCCGGACGGTGACATGTGGGCGGTGCTGTCCGCAACCGGGCCGAGATCGGACGTCGTGCGGGTGACAACCGACGGCACGGTGACGAAGGTGACGTCCGCGTTCCAGCCCGCCAACAACAGCACGCTGGCCAACATCGCCGCCGGCCCGGACGGGAATCTATGGCTGACCGAGGACGGGTGGCTCGGCCCGTCGGTCGACCGGATGACACCCCAGGGTCACGTGACCGCGTTCACGCAGGGTCTCGCCATGCTCGGCGCGAGCAAGCCGGGTGCGATCACCAAAGGTGACGACGGCGACATGTGGTTCGCCGACAACGGCCCGAGTCCGGCGATCGGCCGCATCACGACCGCGGGCCCGGCCCCGGCAGGCCGTCTGACCCCTGTGATCACCTGCCCGCAGCGGCTGAGCGCGTTCACGGCGCCGTTGTGCAGCATCGAACAGACACGCCGGCCGCCGGCCGCCAGCTCGACTGCGGCAACGCTGATCACGGGCGGGTTCAACCAGATCATGGCGCGGGGGACCGCCCGGGCCGGTCACGGCAGGCTCGTGATCGTCGTGACGTCCGTGCTGTCGCAGATGACCGGTGTCGTCCGTCTTCACCTGCGCCACGGCCGAACCATCACCAAGGAGCACTTCACCCTCCACAGCGCCAAATAGGCGCAGAGGGATACTCCAGTGTGTCAGGCCCTACCCGCCGCCGAGACGGGGCGGCGCAGAAGCACCGGCTGGCCTCCGGGTGGTCGACCATCGCAACCTCACCGCCGCAGACATCAAACCCGGCCTTCTCGTAGTGGTCCGCCGGCTGCCGCGCTGACCGGCGATCCGCTGAGGTCGCGGCGGTTTCGCTTTCGCGCGTTGGGGAGCGTGATGCCCGAGGGCCGGGGCTCCTGCACTGCGCGGAGGCTGTTGCGGAAAGGTCGACGTTGTTGATGCCGGGTTGGCGTGGCGCGCGTGGCGTCGCGGGTGGGTTGGGATCGGGGGTCGGCCGGGTGGGGCTCGTTGTCGCGGCGGGCGGTCAGGTCGCGGTGAGGTGGTGCTGGTGGAGCTTGAGGAGGTTGTGGGTGGCGGTGAGCATCCGCCATTCGGTTCTGACTGCTGACCGGCCGCGGTGGTGGAAGGCGCGGGCGCCGCGGTTGTGTTTGATCTGGCCGAAGACGGGTTCGATCATGCCTTGGCGTTTGAGGTAGAGCTGTTTGCCGCGGTCGGTCTGAAGGATCCGCCGGGCGAAGTCATAGAGACCCCCTTGTCGGCCGGGGCGGGGTGCTTTGCGGCGGTCGGCGTCGGGGGCGACCAGGACTTGGATGCCCTGGTCGACGAGTGCGTGGATCGCGTCGTTCTTCCAGTAGCCGGCGTCGGCCAGCACGAGCTCGGGCTTGTGATCGATCCCGGCGTGGTGCAGTTCTCGGCAGGCGGTCTGGATCATCGGCTGCAGGTTGGCGGTGTCGAGGCTGTCGGTGCTGATCTCGGCGGCGAGCACGATCTGGTCTGCGGTCACGACGGCCTGGGCGTTGTAGGCCTGCATGTAGCCGGTGGTCGTCTTGAGGTTGCGCGAGTCGGGGTCGGTGAGATTGACCTTGCCGGCCGGTATCGCGGGCGGTGTGTAGGGGTCCGGTCGGCGGCTGAAGCGTCGGCCGTCCTTCATCACCCCGCGTGCCCGATAGGCCTCGTAGCGCTCGTTGGCGTCGACTTCGGCGGCGAGGTCCTGCTCGAGGCGACGCTTGGCCTCGCGAACGCGATCGGGGCGTGATGCCGGGACCGGCCGTGCCTCGGCCGCGCGCTGGGCCTCGAGGCGGCGCTTGGCTTCGCGCAGCCACGCGCGACGCCCATCGCCGGTGGCCAGCTCGGCGGGCAGCTCGTCGCCGCGGCGATCACCGAACTGCTCATCCTCCAGCCGGTCGGTCTCGGCGGCCTGCTCGAGCGCCTCGCGGGCCAGCTGCTCGTAGTCGCGGTTGGCGTGATGCGAGGCGTTGGCGTGAACCTTCGTCCCGTCCACCGCGACGATGCCCAGCGCGACGAGCCCGGCCTGCGCACACAGCGTCAGCACCTCACCGAACAGGCCCGCCAGCGCGGCCCGATGGCGCTGGCGAAACCGTGCGATCGTGCAGTGATCAGGCACCCGGTTCGCCGCGATCACCCGGTAGGCAACGTCCTCGACACAGCCCCGCTCGATCGCCCGCGAGGACCGCTGCCCACGCGCATACGCATACAACAACAGCGCGACCATCATCGCCGGATCGTGCGCCGCCCGCCCGTGACCGTCCGTGCGATAGCCGGCATAAAACGCGCCGAGATCGAAGCCCTCTACGCACTCCAAAACGAACCACGCGAAGTGATCGGCCGGCAACCACTCCCGGACACTCGGCGGCAACAACAACTCCTGATCACGATCACACCCCAAGAAGTTCTGCGCCATCCCAAAATCGTCTTAACCCCGCCGGACAGACCCAGCCCCTTTGTGCAACAGCCTCCGCGCGAGGCGGAAGCCGGTGAAGCGCTGGCCGGCCGACGTTCCTCGCGGAGACGCCGGTCGATCAGTTTGCTGGCCGCCACATGCTGGTCACCGGCGGGCACGCCCCAGCTTGCGAGACGCCCGACACGGTGAAGCCGTGACGCTCGTAAAACGGCACGGTCCGCGGGTTCGGCGTCTCGAGGAACGCGGGCGCGTGATCGGCGTCCACCCGGGCCAACCCGTGCCTAAGAAGGGCGGCCCCCAGCCCGCTGCCCTGCCGCGCGCTGTCGACACCCAGCCACGGCAGATACCAGTGCGCATCTTTCGGGTGGGCAGCATCCATCTGCTCGAGAACCGCGAACGCATCGGCCTGCTTATCGCTCGGGACCGCATCGCTCAGCACGCCGACGATCGCATCCCCGTCCGCTTCAGCTCCCGGCGGAACCCACACCGCGACGGCCGCGAAGTCGCTTGACCCAAACACTGTTCCGCTCTCGAACCCGACCCCGCCGAACGCCGCGACGAACCGTGCGAAATGCGTCAGATAGTCGAGCGGCTCCGCAAATAACCATCGCTCGACGGGATCGGCGATGAAGGCCGACACCAACGTCGCGACGACCCTCGGTTCATCCCGCTCGCCCGCGACCGCGATCTCGGAGCACTCCACGCAGCAACTCTAGCCTGAAGCAGACAAACGACGATCTTGATCCCACGGGAGCAACGGACGGTGTAGTCGAGATGGGTGACAGCACTGTGCGCACGAATCGTGCTGGCAGCCCCGGAGTGTCGACGAACTGCTTGCTCAAAGTGTGCTGACCCGGTCCGTGTAAGCGACCGCGCGCCGAGTCAGCGACTTCCCCACGCCTGGCGTGCACGGTCAGTCTTGGTCGAGGATCCTTGCCTTCTCGGCCGCGAACTCCTCTTCGCTGAGAACTCCTCGTTCCTTGAGGTCAGCGAGCTTCGCCAGGCTGTCGAGCCGATCCGCCTCGGGCGTCCCTGACGAGTTCGAGGGGAGATTGACGACCGACTCGAGCGTCGTCTGCAGAAGCTGTGCCTTGAGGCCCCCGAGGCTCTCCAGTCCCGCGCCAGGTTCGACGAGATTGTCCAGCTGCGCTTCGAGTTGGGCCTTCCCGGCTGCGTCGGCCTGCGCGTGTCGCTCTTCGAGAACCGGCATATCGAGCACGACCTTGGAGTGATCCGACGGGTCGTAGCGGATCGGAACCGCGCTGCCCTCGTAGATCTGGCCGACGTAATGCCAGTCCAACCACTTCTTGAACTCGGTCGTCTCGCCATCGGCGAACTTGACCCGGATCGTGATGTGGTAGTTGATGCGATCGCCGCTGTCCGCGCGGTGGACGACGAGCCCTTCGGTCTGGGCGCCCTCCTTGTACAGCTTCTTGTCTCCCCGTCCAAGCATCGTTCGCGTACCCCATGTCGTAGACGTGAAGCAACACTATGCGGAAGCGTGCGCAGCGGTCGCTCACCGCGGTGACCCACCTGCAGCTGATCGGCCAGCCGAACCCCGGGGGCCGGACAGTCGGAATCGAGCAATTCCACTGTTCTCGCTGTGCTGCTGGGGGACTCTGGCGCTTCGGGGTCTTGTTGGCAGCCGGGCGGGTCGTGAGCTCATGCTTCTGGGGCGCCCTGGGGGTGTCGTTGCGCTGCTGGTACCAGGCGACCGTCGCCGCGATGGCGTGGCTGGCGCGACCTGGATCGCGCCGCGCCGTCAACGTCCGCGCGGATCTGGCTCTACAGGCTCGCCACCGACGTCTGCCTCGAAGGTCTCAACGGGACCGATGACTCTGAGCGCCGCCAACCGTTAGACCGTACAAATGCTGACGACCGGTAGCCCGACACCCCTCGCGCACCTCCGGCCCGTCCTCCGGGCCGCACGAGCAGACGACGAGCGAGCCCTCGGCCGGAGCGCGCGTTCGCCCTAGCGACCCGCCGCTCGCACCCCTCCCCTCTCTCCCCGTAGCTGTCCCTTCCCTGCCAGATCACTGGAGGTCCGATGACGTCCACATCACCAAATGTCAATCGCTGGCGCGCGTTCGCGCTGCTGGCGGTCTCGTACTTCATGACGATCATCGATCTGACGATCGTCAACGTCTCGCTGCCGACGATCGGCCGCGATCTGCACTTCTGCGAGACCAGCCTGCAATGGGTGGTGACCGCGTACGCGCTCACGTTCGGCGGTTTCCTGCTGCTCGGCGGTCGCGCCGCCGATCTGCTCGGCCGCCGCCGGATCCTGATGGTCGGCCTGGCCGTGTTCACGGCCGCCTCGCTGGCGTGCGGCACTCGCGACCGGCGACGCGTTCCTGATCGGAAGCCGCGCGGTGCAGGGACTGGGCGCAGCGATCATGCTGCCCGCCGCCCTCTCGATCGTCATGAACATGTTCGAAGAGGGCGCCGAGCGCAACAAGGCGCTCGGGATCTGGGGCGCGCTCGGCGCCGCCGGCGCGACAGTCGGGCTGATCGCCGGCGGCGCTCTCACCCGCTACGCCGGCTGGCAGTACATCTTCTACCTCAACGTCCCGATCGGGGTGGCCGCGCTGGCTGCTCGCCCCGCGGATCGTCCCCGAGAGCCGGCTCGCCACGACGCGACGGCGGTTCGACGCGCTCGGGGCGATCGCGGGACGGGCGGGCTGGTGCTGCTAGTCGACGCGATCTCCCAAGCACCGCAGTACGGCTGGGGCGCCACCAGAACGCTCGCGCTGCTCGCGGCTTCCGTCGCCCTGCTCGCCGCCTTCCTGGTGATCGAGAGCCGGGTCGAGTCGCCGATGCTGCCGCTGTCGATCTTCCGGCTGCGCACGCTCGCCGGCGCGAACGTGGCCGGGCTGCTGCTGGGCGGCAGCTTCTTCGCGTTCATCTTCGTCGGCACCCTGTACATGCAGCAGGTGCTGCACTACAGCGCGCTGCAGACGGGCGTCGCGTGGCTAGCCGCGTCGCTGACCTCGATCGCGCTCGCCGGCCTCTCGCAGTGGCTGGTCACCCGCGGCGGGGCCAAGATCGTGATGGCGATCGGGATGACGCTGATCGCCGCGGGCGTGATCTGGGCCACGCAGGTACCCGTCCACGGACACTTCGTCGCGAACCTCGCCGGCCCGTTCGTCGTCGCCGGCGCGGGGACCGCGTTCGCGTTCATCCCGATCTCGATCGCCGCGCTCGCCGGCGTCGCCGAGCACCAGGCCGGGCTCGCGTCCGGGCTGCTGAACACCTCCCAGCAGCTGGGCGGCGCGATCGGGATCGCGATCGCCTCAAGCGTCGCCGCCAGCCACACCCAGGCGCTGGCTCCACGGCGGGCAACGCCGTACCGGCGGCGCTCACCGGCGGCTTCCAGGAAGCGCTCTGGGTGCTCGGAGCGATCGCGCTGCTCGCCCTCCCGGCGATCTTCATGCTCGTCCGCCGCGACGAGCTCTCGGACGCCGTGACCAAGACAACGCTCCGCGAGGCGCAGCCCGCCCTCAGCTCCGCGAACTGACCCCAACCAACCACGAAGAAGAAGGACGGGACGGCACCATGACCCACGAGCGACCCGTCCTGCTCGGGCACCTCGCCGCCACATGCGGAGACCACGCCGCCGCCGCCCGGCTGTTCGACGAGGCCGCCCGCCGCGATGAACACGCGGGCGCGTCGGCATTCGCACAACGCGACCGCCGCGCGCGCGAACAGCTCCCGCCGCACGCCCTGACCGCCTGAACATGACGACGCCGTCCGCATTGATCGCGATAGCTCCACGTTCGCCGACGCGTCACCGCAGCAAACACCAGTCCGGCTACGCCGTGACCAAGATGAGAGGCAACGTCACGCCTCTCGTGGTGGCCATTCGAGATTTTTCTGAGTAAAGGTGGCGGCAGTGGCACTCCTGCTTTGGATGAAGCAGGAGCTAGCGTGATGGACGAGCGAGCGCGTGCTGGCGGGCGCTCGAGACTCAAGCGCGTGGTCGTCACCCGGTCGGGAACCACGGATCCCAGCTGAACTGGGGCGCGTTGACCCAGGGCTGCATCGGGAACGACCCGGACCCCATGCAGGAGCCGCTAAACATCCGGTTGCGCCGATCGCCCGAGCCAGTACCGGTGCACCGGTACGCGCGCGGGCCTTTGATCCGGCCGGTGGGCAGGGCCGCGATCGTCTTGAAGATCGTGCGTACGTAGGCCTTCGCCGTCGTGCACGACACATGGTTGAAGGTGATGATGTAGCGCTTCCCGCTGCGGTGCGAGCCGTCGTGGATCCCGTACAGGTCCCACCGCGGTCCGGTCGTCTTGCAGTGCCCGACCACCGCGGGCGCCGGGGCGGCCGCGACGAGCGTCACCAGCGTCACCGACAGCGCCGTACCAACCTGACGGGCTCTCCTCATCGCGCGATCCTAGCTTGGATGGGGGCGATACACCAAGATCGGGGGCAGCGTGATGCCTCTCGGAGAGGCCTCTAGGAATTCTGGGTGAAGGTGGAGGACTGGCGGTACGAACGGGCTTAGGGCAATACCGGGCGCCGACGCGCGACGGGCCGCTCAAGCGCGACTGGTAGCGGCGTCGCAAAGATAGATAGTTCGACTGATGTATCGGCGCGCGACCGGACCTACGGTGGTCTCAACCGAACCCTCGCAGAAGGGGCCAGCCATGTTGAAGACAACCACGCGGATGTTCGTCGCGATCTTGATGACCGTCTCCGTTGCCGCGCCGTGCGCCGCAGTTGCCGATTCCGCCGTTCCAACCAACACGAAGCCGATGGCCGGCCATAAACAGAGCCTGGCGGTCGATTCCGATGCACAGTTGGCGCGTCCCAAGGTACTGAACCCGTAATACCCACCGCGTAACCGCCCCCTGGGGCGTCGAGGAGGCACAGCGCTCGCGCTCGGCTCTCGACGGGGCCGAACGCAGGAGTCCGGTTAGACCGACACCTCGATCAACGGGAGCGACAAGCCATCACGCCGCTCCTTCGATGATAAGGACGGCTTGGAGCCTCTCCCGGAGGGCCTCACGCACCACGGGTTGCGCAGGACGTTCGCGTCGATCCTCTATGCCACTGGGCGAGATCAGACCGTGTGCATGCAGCAGATGGGCCACACCACGGCGGCGCTCACACTGGAGGTCTACGCGAAGCCGATGGCGTCTCGCGGCGACGAGCCGAAACGGCTCAGGGCGCTTGTCGACGGCCGGGTTTTGGCCGATATTGGCACTACCACGGCATCTGTTGGTGCGCGAACTCGCTGAGGGACTGCCACGCGCAACCAACATTTGACTCTGTGAGCGGGATTTCGGCTGATGGGCGCGGTTGGTCGCATCGCGATGGCTATGCGGAATCCGGCAGGTCGTGCGTCACTTCTGCGTCACGGATGTCTGCGTCGCGCGCCGCTTCTGCGTCACGCAGGTTGGCGTAGAGCGCGTCGACCTCGGCCAGCGCGACGAGGTCGCTGTGCCCGTAGATGCGCAGCATCTTGTCGACGGCGTTCTCCGACCAGCCCGCCTGCGCGGCGATCGCGCGCCGCGACAGGCCGAGCTTGTAGAGCAGGTGCACGCCGTAGTGCTTGGTCGCCAGGTAGAAGTCGAAGTCGAGGTCCGGCCGCTGGCCTTTACCTGCGCCCAGTACTGGCTGAGCGGTCGGGCGCGCTCAGCCGGTTGCCGCGCTTGCTGACGAAGACGAGGCCGTCGTCGCGGGTGCGGGTCGGCTGACGCATCAGGATGTCGCGCGCCGGCGGGCGAGCGCGATCGTCTTCGGCTCGCCGTTCTTCGGCACGTCGACGTTGCCGCGGTACACCCGCCGGGTGACCTCGATCCGGTTGGCGGCCACGTCCACGTCGGGGTAGCGCAGCTCGTACAGCTCGCCGGGGCGCATCAACGTCAGCGCGGCGAAGTCGATCAGGTCGCGCATCTGAGGCGCGTAGTCGCCGAGCGCGTCGCAGGCGTCGCGCAACTGTTGAAGCTCTTCGATTGTCGGCGGGCTGTCGTCGGCACGGCCCCGGCCGCGACTGCCGCCGCCGCCAATCCAGGCCGGATCCATTCGCCGCACCGCGAACACCGCGCTGCGCCTGACGCCACGAACGGCGCGACCTCACGCCGCAGCACCTGATGCCGATAGCCGTAGCCAGCCCTCGACGTGTATCCCGGCGCTCGACTCGCCATCCGGTCATTCTCCACCCGGCCGGTGCACAACGCCACCGCGACGACGCGCCCGATACGCCGCCTGCCGACACGCCGACCCGCAGAACACCTGGTGCGGCCGGACCGGCAGAAACGACCGGCCGCAACGCTCCAACCCGCAGCGCCGCGGCGCCAGCAGCCGCACCAGACGCACAGCCTCCTCGTCGAGGTCGCGCTGGCACTCACCACACGGTATGGTCGCCGCGTATCGGCCGCATCGCTGGCAAACGAACATGCCTGCCGTGATGTTGCCCGATGCCGTTACGCGTGACGCGGAAAAGGGGGGAAAGTCTCCAAATGAGGCGCGGTCAGTTGGGGGGTGCGTGAGAAAAAGAAGGTCGCTGCGTCGGCCGCGGATTACCGCAGCTTCTCGTCCGGCCCATCTGGGAGGTCAGCCAACCGTCGGTTTATTTCGTTGGTGTCGAGGTCGACCGCGACCTCAGAATCCAATGGGCGCAGCGCCCGGATCATCTCCGGCATCAGCACCCCGAGGGCCGCCTGCACGTCTATGCCGTTGGTGATCATCGGAATCGGAATTGGAAGTGAGTGTTCGTCACGGTCCGTGCCTGTGTAGAACTGGTGCCCGCCCCCGCCCGCCGTTGGCCCGACCTCTGGCCGACGGCGCCAGACGACGATGCACCGCGGACCGACGGTCGCGTCGTGCTGGTGCGTCTCGTAGTTGAGACTCGCCAGCCGGTCCGCGACCACCAGATCGGAGACTCGTCCCCGGTCGTGGGCGTTGACGAGGCTGAGTAAGGGGCGCCCCCAGCTGTCAAGTTTGGCGGCCAGGTAGTGCGCGCCACTCCCTGCGGCCGCGAGACGGTTGGCGGGCGACCCCGGCACGTCGGCGAAACGGCTGGTGTACCGGTAGCGGTGCTGCTTTGTGGCCGGGTCGATGACGTTGTCGATGGTGTAAGACCGGGGTCCCACGCCTTTGACGAACGCCGGGACGATGATGAAATGGGCGCCGCCGACCTGCGGCAAGTACGGCGGTAGTTCCCTGTTCGCCACGTCCGAGAGAAGGCTGAGCGCCTGTTCGAACGACAGGCCTGCCCGATCGCGGAGCACGGCGCTCATCCAGGCCGACGGCTGTGTGCCTCCGGGTGTAGCGCCCAGGCCCGCGTACGCCAGTACCCCTCCGCCGTCCATCGTTTCCAGGCACATGACCTTCACTGCGTCGTCGTCCACCCGTGGCGGCGACCCGTGTACGTGAGTCGCCGATCTGCGACGAGCCACAGGGTGTCGCGGCTGTGGACGCTGAGCACTAGGGTCACGGTCGATCAATCCTTTCTCGTCGGGCGGCCGGATGGGCGTGACCCGCTGATCCGTCGGGGCGCGTTGGGATGCTCGGTCGCCCGTGACCCCGGTGACCACCGTCCTGACAGTGGCCGCGCACACGTCGACCGCGAGTGTGCCGGTGCGGTGCGTGTGGGATGCGGCGGCACCGATTGGCCGACGCTGATCGTGGGATCGTCAGCGTCGCGTTGTCGTTCGGGGTGATCATCCTTGCGATCGAAACGCTTGGCGCGGCACGTCGGACCGCGGAAGAGCGAACGCTCAGCTGGCGATCGTCCGCGAAGAGCACAAGGTCCTGATGGCGCAGCTAGCGGCGCGCTCGGACCTGCGCGTCACGATTGACGACACGTTCGACACGGACGTGACCCGAAACGAAGGCCACTTCTACTGGGTCGTCACGGTCACAATCGACAACACCCGCGGCGCGAGGGAGGCCCGCAACGTCGACGTTCGCGTCAGTGCGCCGCCGTTTGTCGTCCTGACGTCACGCGGCACACCCAACCCGGTCAGCGGACGCAGCCCCGCCGACGCCGAGGGCATGCACGGGTTGACGGGGCGACTCGACGCTGTCACGCAGTCCGCACCCGCGACACTGGAATTCTGGCTGGACGCCACGCGCATCCCGGGGGCTACTGAGCAGATCGTGCCGTTCCGCGTGCGGGTGTCGTGCAACGACCAGCCCGACGGGTCGCCGCCCATGGCCGCCAGCGCGATCGGACACTGCGCTGGCCGACAGAGTCCGCGCCGGGATAGGCAGCTGCGGCTACGCCCGTCTGCGTAAGACTGCCCGGCCGCCGACCGAGAGGATCGTGCAGGGCCGATAGAACAATCCGTCGTGCGTGCCGGTCCGCCCGCTGGACAACGGCTCGTCGTCGGCGTCGAGCCACATGCCAGGCGCGACCTGGCGGGCGGCGTCAGGTCCTGCAGCATGAGCGCCTGCGCCTGGTGGCGGTAGCGGTCGCCGCGATGCTCGGCGGCGTGGGCGAGGATCTCGACGGCCGGGCCGTCGAGGTTGCGTCGCGCGTCGCGGATCGGTAGTCGCCCAGTTCCCCGGCAGGACGACGACGGGCTGCAGGCCGGTCTGGGCGGTGGCGTCAACGAGGCCGATGCCCGTGATGGCAATGTCGGTCCCGTCGCGGTTGGCGTCGGTTTCGGCGCTGTAGTACCAGCCGGTATCGGGCACGTCGCAGCGGGCAACGCAGACCGCCCAGCAGCGCATCGACTTGTCGCGCTCGAGCCGCACGACAGGGCCGATCGTGCGGCCCGGATCGTGGCCGACGTTCAGCCAGCTGGCGGGCTGGCGGCGGCGCAATTGGGTGGCTGGCGTTGCCCATACTCGGGTGCGGACCTCGGGTGGTCGCGGCCTTGCACGAGATAGCGGCGCGAGGCGAGGCCCAGCGCGTCGAGGACGGGTCCGACGATGACAGTCATGTCTGTTGCCAGGTTGGCGGTGGCGGCGTCCATCGTGGCGGCGGCGGCGGCTGCGAGGTCAGCGCCGGGCTGATCCGGGTCGGCGGACTGGCGGGCGGCGTGAATCTCGGCCTGCCACTGGCGGGCCTGGTCAAGCCTGGGCGTCGCCGTGTCGACCGAGGCGGGGCCCGCCGTAGGTCGCCGTTTCGCGTTTGCGCCGTCGTCGGCCACGGCTCTGGCGCTTCTTGCCCATGCCTGGATTGTCGCACCGTGCTCGGGCAGCCATGAGTTCACGCCATGAGCACAGCGACTAGCCTTCGCGCGTTGCGCCGCCGTCTCGCCAACCTGCGCCACCGGCACCTGTACGCGGTCACGCGCGAACTGCGCACGGCCTTCGCCCGCGACGACGCCGACCGGCTGGCCGTCGATGCGGCGAGCGTGTGCGCGCCCAGACCGACGTCGGCGAGCTGCTGTTGCACGCGGACGATCAGGTGATGACGCCCCACATCCGCGAGCATGGATGCTGGAGGCCGATGAGGGCGAATGGCTGCGCGGCATGCTGGCACCCGGCCAGCGGGTCGTGGACGTCGGTGCCAACGTCGGCTACTTCACGGTCCTGATGTCGCGCCTGGTCGGCCCGCGCGGGTCGGTCGTGGCCGTCGAGCCCGACCGCGACAACCTTCGCCTGCTGCGGTTGAACCTGTGGCTCAATCGCTGTCACAACGTGACGGACTGGCGCTCGCGGCATGGCGTGAGCGTGACGTGCTGGCGCTGAACGGCCGTCCGACCAATCGCGGCGACCATATCCACGAGACCGGCGGTGACGTGCTGGTCGCCGCTGCGCCGCTCGATGACCTGCTCGACGGCCCGGTCGACGTCGCCAAGATCGACACTCAGGGCGTCGACCACGAGGTGCTGGGGCGCTCGGCGGGCGCTGGGTGGCGCGCACGTGCTGGTCGAGTTCTGGACCGAGGGCATGCAAGTGCGCGGCGTGGATCCGATGAGCGTGCTCACTGGTTATCGCACGGCGTGGACGGTCGGGCTGCTGTCGGGTCCAGCCGACGACGCGGCCATCCTGGCGGCGACCGAATGGGAAGGTCACTGGGTCAATCTCGCCCTCAGCCCAGGCTGAGTTGTGGTTTGCGTCACTGTGACGGCCCGGCTGCGTCACGGTTGCGTCACTGCCCGGTCCGCGAGCCGTCCCGCGCCGCCCCGCAAGCGGCGCTTGGCTATGGGGTTTGCGGGGCTGTGCGCAGCCATTCGCACAATTACCATGGGCGCGGCGGGTTTCGAACCTGCGACCTCTCGCGTGTGAAGCGAGCGCTCTCCCACTGAGCTACGCGCCCTCGGTGGTGCAGCGGTGCAGGATACCGCCGCGCGGCCGGTGGCCGAAGCGGTCAGGCCGGTGACAGGACTGTGGCCGATCGCCCGAAACAGTTAGGCGTGAGACGGGGTCGAGACGGACGCGGCATTGCCGGATGCGGTCCGGTGGCCCACACTCGGCCCATGCGACGGCCCGTGCTTCTCATCGCTGCGCTGACGACCGCCACGCTGGCGCTCGCCACCATCGCCGCGCCCGCGCTCGCCTGCCCCGGTTCGCCGGACCCGTGCCCGTACCGGGCGGTCCAGCAGTTCGGGACGACCAACGGCGTCCTGCAGTTCCCCGAGGCCGTCGCCGCCGCACCCGACGGGTCGGTCCTGGTTCCCAACAGCTTCGATTACCACGTCTCCCGCTTCAGCAACGCCGGCGCCTTCGTTGCCTCCAACGGCGCGCCGACGCTGTCCGCGCCGCCGCCCGACGGCACCAGCAACGGCTCGCTCGGCATCGCCGTCGACCCCGCGACCGGGAACTACTACGTCCTCGATAACGACAACAATCGCGTCGAGGAGTACTCGCCGACCGGCGCGTTCCTGCACCGGATGGGCAACGCCGACGGCTCCGCGGGCAACGGCATCGGCGAATTCTCGCTCAAGGGAACTGTCGGGCTGACCGGCGGCATCACCCTCGCCAACGGCTTCGTCTGGATCGCCGACGGCGGCAACGCCCGCATCCAGCGCGTCGGTCTCAGCCTCACTTCCCCGGTCGTGCTCAACGGCTCGTCGTTCGTCGGCCACCCGACCGGGATCCAGGTGGCGGGCGGCGTCCTGTGGGTCACCGACCACGAGTCAAGCGCCAACACGAATCGGATCGTCCGCTACGCGCTCTCGGGCACGACGCTGTCCTCGCCGGTCACGGCGACCGTCCCGTTCGCGGATCCGCTCGTCTACGACGCCGCCGCCAACGCCATTTACACCGCGGCGCTCGGCATCGAGAGGCTCAACGCCACGACGCTCAACGGCCTGACCACCGTGATCCCCACCGGCCGCGGGCCCGGCCAGACGAACGAGCCACTGGGGCTCACGCAGCTCGGCGGTGGCGACCTCGTCGTCGCGCAGGGTGACGACCTGCTCAAACGCTTCACGACCGCGGGCGCCGAGGTCTGGAAGGCCGGCGTCAACCAGCACGCGACGGGCGTCGTGCTGACGGCCGAGGGGCTGTCGGTCGCCGCCAACGGCGATCTCCTCGTCGCCACCCAGGGCACGCAGCAGATCACGCGCTTCAACACGGCCGGCGCGTTCGTGTCGCGGTTCGGCTCGGCGTCGGCCGACCCGGCCGGGTCGTGGTTTCCCACCTCGGTTGCCCCGGCGCCCGACGGCACGCTGTGGGTCGGAGACTCGACCGGTCGCGTCATCCACTTCGGCGCCGACGGGAGCTACCTCGGCGACGCGGCCGGGGACCTCGGCCAGGCGATCGTCGACGTCGACGGCCACGGCCAGGTCGACGAGCTCGGCCTCGCTTCCCAGGTCGTGCGGCGCTTCGACGCCGCCGGCACCCTGCTTGGCTCGTTCGGCTCCAGCGGCACCGGCCCGGGGCAGATGAGCAACGCCCAGTCGCTGGTGGCCGGCGCCGACGGCACGATCGCGATCGCCGATGCGGGCAACCATCGGGTCGACCTGTTCAAGGCCGACGGCACGTTCCTGCGCTCGTTCGGGTCGGCCGGCACCGGGCCGGGCCAGTTCCAGTTCGTGCGCGGCGTCGCGCTCGACGGTCAGGGCAATCTGTTCGCCCTCGACTCGGGGCTCAACCGGGTTCAGGAGTTCACGCTGGACGGCACGTTGCGCGCGATGTGGGGCGCGGCGGGCGGCGGCGACGGGCAGTTCTACGGCCCGACCTCGATCGCCGCCGACGGCCCGGGAGACGCCTACGTCGGCGACCCGTTCCAGCACCGCGTCCAGGAGTTCGTGCTCGCCCCGCCGCCGGCGGTGCCCGTCACCGCGCCGGCGCCCGCGCCGCCGCCGCCGACGATCCCGCGCGCGGCGAAGCTCAAGCTCACCACGTCCGGCGCCATCCAGCTGTCGGCGCTGCTGCGCCACGGCGTCGACGTTCGACTGACCAGCGACCAGGCGGGCCGGGCGTCGTTCACGCTTGCGGTCAGCGCCCCGGCCGCGCGAAAGATCGGGCTACGTTTGGCGACCGGGCGGGCTGCCGCCAAGCCGAAGCTCTCGACCAAGCCGGTATCGATCTCGACGGGCGCAGCCGCCTACATCGCTCCGCGCACCCGAACGATCACGCTGAAGCTGTCGCTCAAGGCCAAGGTCAAGCTCAAGCACCTGCACCTTGCGCGCCGCCAGACGCTGAAGCTCGCGCTGGCGATCTCGTTCAAGACGACGGCCAACAAGGTCACGTCGGCGAGCAAGACGATCAAGCTCGAGCGCTGAGGGCGACCGCCGCGCGGCGGCGGCGTGCGAGCTGCTCGTCGACCCAGGCGACGAGCGCCACCGCCGCGAACGCGACGCCCATCGCGCTGACGCCACCCCAGCCCGCTGAGTCGAACGCGACCGACGCGCCGGCCGAGCCGATCGCTCCCCACATGAAGTTCGACGTCATGTACGCGGTCGTCACGCGCGAGCGCGCGTCGGGGGCGATCGCGTAGATCGCGTTCTGGTTGCAGATGTGCTGGCCCTGGACCCCGAAGTCCATGACGACGATTCCGGCCAACACCGCGGCCAGCGACACGTGCCCGAACGCGAGCAGTCCCCAGCCGGCCAGCACACAGACCAGGAACGCTCCGGTCGCTGTACCCAGGCGCCCGCGGTCGGCCAGGCGCCCCGCGGCCTGGGCACCGAGCACCCCGGCCAGGCCCGCGAGCCCGAACAGGCCGATCGTCCCCTCGTTGTAGTGGTAGGGCGCACCGGCGAGCAGGAAGGTCAGCGTTGTCCACAGGGCCGAGAAGCCGGCCATGCCCATCGCGCCGTACACCATCCGCCGGCGCAGCACCGGCTCCGTGCGCACGAGCGTCGAGGACCGAGCCGAGCAGCACGCCGTAGCGCATGTCGGTCCCCGGCTCGCTGCGTGGGAGCAGTCGCCATAGTGCACCGGCGAGAACGAGCATCGCTGCGGCGGCGAGCCAGAACACGAGCCGCCAGCCGCCGACCTCGGCGACCAGGCCGCTGAACGTGCGCGCGAGCAGGATCCCGGTCAGCACGCCGCTCATCACCGTGCCGACGACGCGCCCGCGCTCGTGGTCGGCGGCCAGCGTTGCCGCGAACGGCACCAGCAGCTGGGTGACGGCCGACGTCACGCCGACGACGATCATGGCGGCCGCGAGCACGCTGAAGACGGGCGCGATCGCCACGACGGCCAGGGCCACGGAACACACGAGCAGCATCCGGCAGGCCAGCGCGCGGCGCTCGAGCAGGTCGCCGAGCGGGACGAGCAGGGCGAGCCCGATCGCGAAGCCGATCTGCGACGCGGTGACGAGCAGTCCGGCGGCGGCCTCGCTCACGCCGAGGCTCGACGAGATCGCGTCGAGCAGCGGCTGGGCGTAGTAGATGTTGGCGACCGCGGCCCCCGACGCGATCGCCATCACAGCGACGAGCCGGCGGTCCATGCGTCGCTGCACAGGCACTGCGGTCACTGTCGACAGTCTGGCAGCGCGGATCGCGGATCGTGCCCGTGGGGCGCGCCGTAACGAAGCGGCGCCGTGCCCGTTGAGCGGACATGGTCACCCCGTGCAAACGCCACCGTCTGCCGATCGCCGCCGCTGCCGGCGCCGCGCTCGGCCTGCTTGTCGCCGCGCCGCTCGCCGGTGCGACGACGTTCGTCCCCAACCGCTTCGACGACACCATGCTGCCGATCGGCACGCAGTGCGCGCCGGCCTCGCCGCCGCATGAGTGCACGCTGCGCGGCGCGCTGTCGCAGGCCCACAACGGCGACACGATCTCGCTCCCGGCCGGCACGTACGTTCTCAGCCTGCCCGCGCTGGCGGTCACCCACAAGGTGACGATCACCGGCGCGGGCCCGCTGTCGACGACGATCAAACAGACGACCCACGATCGCATCATCGACTCGACCGCCGCCACGCTGGCGATCAGCGAGCTGACGCTCACCGGCGGGCACCTCGTCGGGGCGCCCGGCGCCGCGGGGGCCGCCGGCTCCGTCGGTGGTTCGGGTGAAGACGTGCTCGGCTCGGCGATCAGTGCGAACGGGGCGCTGACGCTCACCGACGACGTCGTCACCGGCAACATCTCGGTCGGCGGGAGGGGCGGCAACGGCGGCCAGGCGAGCAGCGGGATCGGTGGCGCGGGCGGCGGCGGTGGCGGGGTGAGCGGTGCGCTCAGCGTCGTGGGGCCGCTGACGATCGTGCGCACCTCCGTCGTCAACAACACCGCGATCGGCGGCAACGGCGGCACCGGGGCCGCCGGCCACGGGCCCGGGCCGGCGCCCGGCGCGGCCGGTGGCCAGGCGGGGTTCGCCACCGGCGGCGGCATCGTCGGAGGCGGGAAGGTGACGATCACCGACTCATTGGTCGCCGGCAACATCGCCCGTGGCGGCAAGGGCGGCACGGGCGGCAACGGCGCGAACACCGCCGGATCACCCGGTGGGCCGGGCGGCGCGGCGTGGGGTAGCTACGGCGGCGGGATCCAAGTCGAGGGGGGAACGACGCTGTACGCGACCAACGTCACGATCACCGGCAACCAGTCACAGGGAAGCCAGGGCGGCAACGGCGGCAACGGCGTTCACGCGGGCACCAACGGCGGCGCCGCGATGAACAGCACCGGTGGCAGCGGTGGCGGCATCGCCGCGATCCTCGGGCCGACGGCCCACCTGGCGTCGGTCACGCTCGCCGCGAACACGTCGGCCTCGACCGCTGCGGCCGCGGTCGGCGGCGACCCGGGCAGCGGCGGCGTCCACGGCACGAACGGCACCGTCGGCCCCGGCTACGGCGACGACCTCACGCTCGGAGGCTCCTTCACCTCGACGCTGACGTTGACTGACACGATCCTGGCCGGTGGCGCCGACCCGTCGGCCGCCGCGACCAACTGCTGGGTCGACCCGGTGTACGCCGTCATCACGTCGATCGGGCACAACCTCGACGACGGTCACTCGTGCCTCCTGTCCCCGACCGCGACCGACCGCATCGACAAGCCCGCTGGCCTCGGCGCGCTGGCCGACAATGGCGGCCCGACGCAGACGATGGCGCTGTTGCCCGGCAGCGCGGCGATCGCCGCCGGCGCGTCACCGTGCCTGGCCGCCGACGGCGTGACGCCGGTCACCCACGACCAGCGCGGCCAGCCGCGCACGTCGCCGTGCGACATCGGCGCGTGGCAGAGGGAGCCGATCGACATGCCCGCCCCGCCGATCGGGGTCAAGGTCTCGCTGACCGGCCTGATGTTGAGCCACGCGTCCGTGCGCCGCGGGCATGCCGTGCACGTGGCGTTCGTGCTCGACACGGGCGCCCGCGTGACGTTCCGGCTGACCTGTCGGCGCCACGGGCTCACGGTCGCGGTGGCCGGCGCGCCGATGGCGCTGGTCGCCAAGCTGGGAGCCAATCGGTTGACGTGGACTCCGTCGAAGAAGCTGGCGCCCGGCGCCTACCGGCTGACAGCGACGCCTGACGGCGGGTCGGCCGTCACGACCGCGATCACGATCAGGCGCTAGTGGGGGCGATACCATGGGCCACGGACCGTGCTAGGCGGGGAGGTAGCGGTGCCCTGTCGCTCGCAATCCGCTCTAGCGAGGCCGAATCCCCTCTCGAGGGGCGCGGCCGTCGGGATGGCTCGCCGTAGGCGGTGCTGATGGCCCCGGGTCCCACGCGACGTCGGCTCGTGAACCAGGTCAGGTCCGGAAGGAAGCAGCCTTAAGCGATCCCCGGCGGGCGCAGTGGGTTCACCCGAAGCCGGAGCCGCCGGCCGGCGCTCGCCTCCCGGTGACCCGTCGCGAAGGAGGGTGCACGGTCCACTGATACGTCGTTGATACGCGTTCGACACTGACGCGGGCCCGTTGTGCTGGAAATGTGGCGGATGTGCTCCGACACCTTCGCCCAATCCTGGCCTGCCTCGCCACGCTGATCGCGTTTGCCGCCGCCGCAGCTCCGGCCGCGTTCGGCGCGACCACGTACGCGCCCAACCGCTTCGACGACCCGATCTCCGGCGGCACCGACTGCACGGCGCCCGCGCCGCCCAACGGCTGCTCGCTGCGCGGCGCGATCGCCGCGGCCAACACCGGCGACACGGTCCAACTCGCGCCGGGGACGTACACGCTCACCCAGAGTCAGCTCTTGATCGCCCACGACATCACGCTCGCCGGCGCCGGGATGCGCGACACGACGATCAAGCAGACCGCGCTCGACCGCGTCATCCGTGACACCACGAACACGCTGACCATCGAGGGCCTGACGGTGACCGGCGGGCACGTGGTCGGGTCAAACGGCCCCAACGGCTCGTCGCCCGGAGCGGCCGGCGGCGCCGGCGGTAGCGCCAGCGGCTCGGCCGTCTCCTTCAGCGCGACGCTCAAGCTCACCGACGTGCTCGTCACCGCGAACCTCACGGTCGCCGGCAACGGCGGCAACGGGGCTGCCGCGGCGCCCGGAACCGGCGGCAACGGCGGCGACGGCGGCTACGCCGGCTCCGCGATCAGCGGCGGCGCATCGCTGACCATCGTCCGCAGCGAGATCTTCGATAACGGGGCGCTCGGCGGCCTGGGCGGCAACGGCGCCGACGGGACCGGCTCCGGCAGCGGCGGCGTCGGCGGCACGTCGGGCGGCGCCGACGCGGCGATCTCGACGGGACTTTCATCGACGATCACGATCACTGACTCCCTGATCTCCGGCAACGTCGCCACGCCCGGCAACGCCGGCCACGGCGGCAAGGGCGGCCCAAGCGGCGGCAGCGGCGGCGCCGGTGGGCTCGGCAACCAGCCGGCGGAGGGCGGCGGCCTGTTCACCAACGGCCACCTCGACATGACGAACGTCACGATGACCGCCAATGTCGCCGGCGGCTCGGCCGGCGGCGCGGGCGGCGCCGGTGTCAAGGCGGGCACGGCAGGCGGTGCCGGCGGCATCGGCTTCGGCGGCAACGGCGGCGCGCTCGGGCTGCTCAACGGTGCGGCGGCGCGGCTGGATGCCGTGACGCTGTCGGCCAACAAGACGACCACGCCGGCTGCGGCCGCCCTCGGTGGTGCGGCCGGAGCGGGCGGGGTCGCCGGATCGGCCGGAGGGCTCAACACGTCGGCCGGCGGCAACATCGAGATCTACAGCGCGACGCTCGCGCTGCGCAACACGATCGTCGCGGGCGGCGTCGCCGCCGACCCGACGGCCCTGAACTGTGACTTCGGTGGCGGAGCCACGCTGACCGACACCGGCCACAACATCGACGACGGGCACTCGTGCATCTCGATCGTGGCCCTCGGCGACCATAGGGACACGCCGCCGCTGATCGCCGACCTGGCCGACAACGGAGGACCGACGCGCACCGTCGCGCTCCTGGTCGGCAGTCCCGCGCTCGGCGGCGTCGGCGGGCCGTGCGTCCAGCTCAACGGCGCGACCCCGCTCGACCACGACCAGCGCGGTCTGGTGCGCGCGAACCCGTGCGACATCGGCGCGTTCCAGCACCAGAACCCCCAGGTCACGCTTGAGCCGACGATCGACGGGCTCCCCCAGGTCGGGCAGACGATGACCTGTCAGCGCGCGGGCGCCAGCGGCGACCTGCCGTTCACGCATGCGATCCAGTGGCTTCTCGACGGCAACCCGATCGTCGGCCAGACGACCGGGTCCTACGCGCCGGTGGTGGGCGACATCGGCCACGCGTTGTCGTGCACCGACACGATCTCGAACATCTACGGCTCGGCGAGCGCGACGAGCCTCGTCGTGACCGTCGACCCGCCACCGCCCCCGCCGAGCGGCCCCGCCGACCAGGGCGGTGCTGGCGGCCCAGGCCCCACCAGGGCGACGACGCCGAAGCTGACCAAGCTGCGCGTCAGCCCGTCGAGTATCCGCCGCGGCCACAAGGGCCACGTGACGTTCACGCTCAGCGCCGCGGCGAAGGTGACGTTCAAGCTCCAGCGCAAGACGCGCGGCACGAAGGTCGGCAAGGCGTGTGTCAAGCGCACGCACTCCCACCGCCACGGCGCCTCGTGCACGCGGCTCGTCGCGGCGACCGGCGCGCCGAAGGCGGCCTCGGCGAAACAGGGCTCCGACAGCGTGTCGTGGACGCCGTCGAAGTCGCTGAGCCCGGGCAGCTACGTGCTGACCGCGACGCCGGCCCACGGCCACGCCGTCACGAAGACGTTCACGATCCGCCGGTGATTGCTCACGCGCACCCGACGTACGCCCGCCACGAGCGGTTGGCGGCGGCCTCGGTAAACCCTCGCGGAACGCGTGGGACGACCTTCTGCGGGTCGTGGGGGTCGAGGACGTAGTCATGGGCGACCGCGCGGCTGGCGGGGACGATGTATGTCCCGCGGGCGACGCGCTGCTGCTCGGCCGACACGATCCGCTGGGGAGCGATGTTCAGCCACAGCGCCAGCAGCGGGACCGGGCGGTGGTTGGGGACGGCGATCGCACCGCACCGCACCTGGAGCGGCGACAGGAGGCCGAACTGATCCTTCAACGCACCGGTGTCGGGCGGCATTGTCGGGAGGCTTGCCTCGTGCGTCGCCGCCAGGCGCTTGAGGTCGTCCTCGATCTGGCCCTGGCGGATCAGCGCACGGCGCTCGCTGCGCAGGCTCGAGACCTGCGCCGGCGTGAACACGATCAGCGCGGCAAAGACCACGACCGCGAACCAGGCCCAGATCCGCCGGTGCGGATCGCCGGCCTTCAAACACAGCCAGCCGAACGCGCCCGCGCCGCAGAAGATCGACAGGATCACCGCCGGCAGCAGCAGGTAGCGGCCGATGATCGGCAGCCCGGCGACCGCGAGCACGCAGAACGCCGCGATCGACAGCACGCCCATCACGACGCCGAGCTTCGCCCGCTCGCGCAGCCACAGCAGCGCCATGACCCCGCCGCCCGCCGCGCCGATCAGCACCGGGATGCGCACGATCTCGCCGATCCGCCGCGGGACGATCTGCGGCACGTGCTGGAGGCCGCGGACGCGGTGCAGGGTCTCGGCGGTGTCGCGCGTGCCGGTCAGCGAGGCCAGTGGGTCGCCGGTGATGACCAGATCGCTCAGCCCCCACAGGACCGGCCCGGCGAGGGCCAGCGCCAGCAGGGGCCACGCGCGCGTGCGATCCGTCCACCACAGATAGGCCCAGTAGGCGAGCGCGAACAGCCACGCCTCGGGGCGGATCAGCCCGGCGACGGTCAGCAGCGCCAGCACCGGCCAGCCCGCCTTCGGCCGCCGCGTCTCGACGAGCAGCGCGCCGAGCACGAGCACGAGGTAGGGGATGTCCATGTACGCGCGCGCGCCGAAATCGAGCACCGGTCGGCGCGTGAGGACGATCAGCGCCGCCAGCACGCCCGCCGCGCGGCCGAACCACGCCGCGCCGAGCGCGTAGACGACCCAGCCGAGCAGCGCGAGCGAAGTCATCGCGATGACGAGCAGCGCGGTCTGGGCGGCCTCGCCGTGAACGCCGTGGCTCGACGCGCTCGACAGCGGCGACAGCGCGGCGCCGAGCAGCGTCCACAGCGGGTGCGGGGTCGGCGCGAGCGGCGACGCCGTAGTCGGGCGCGTGGCCGTGCGCGAGGTCGCGGCCCCAGTCGAGGGCGTACAGCGAGTCGTAGTTGACGAGTGGATGGCCGGCGATCGCCCACAGCGCGATCGCCAGCGCGGCGATCCCGAGGACCCATAGCAGGCGGTTCATCGGCGCTGACGCTATCTACTGGCCCCATCCACCCGGGCCGACGAGGCCGGTGCCGGGCGCGGCTACACTGGCCATCCGTGTCCACCGGACCGTCGCTCTACCGCCGCCACCGCCCCCGCACCTTCGCCGACGTCGTCGGCCAGGAGCACGTCGTGCGCACGCTGCGCAACGCGGTCGAGCACGGTCAGGTCCACCACGCCTACCTGTTCGTCGGCTCGCGCGGGACCGGCAAGACGTCGATGGCGAAGATCCTCGCCGGCTGCCTGAACTGCGTCAACGGGCCGACGATCGAGCCGTGCGGCGTCTGCGATTCGTGCGTGTCGATCGCCAACGCGACGTCGATGGACGTCATCGAGATGGACGCCGCGTCCAACAACTCGGTCGACGACATCCGCGACCTGCGCGAGTCGGTCGCCTACGCGCCGGTGTCCGGGCGCTCGAAGGTCTACATCCTCGACGAGGCGCACATGCTGTCGTCGCAGGCGTGGAACGCGTTCCTCAAGACGCTCGAGGAGCCGCCGCCGAACACGATCTTCGTGCTCGCGACGACCGAGGCGCAGAAGGTGCTGCCGACCGTCGTCGACCGCTGCCACCGCTTCGACTTCGGGCGCCCGACGGCCGAGCAGCTCGCGGCGGTGCTGCGGCGGGTCGCCGAGCAGGAGTCGATCGAGATCGGCCC
The DNA here is from genome assembly GCA_963846975.1 of uncultured Actinomycetes bacterium. GTDB lineage: Bacteria > Actinomycetota > Thermoleophilia > Solirubrobacterales > Solirubrobacteraceae > AC-49. The sequence goes on along the minus strand of CAWJXY010000014.1, from coordinate 127,917 downwards.
GGACGCGGTCGCGCTGATCGCCCGCCACGCGACCGGCTCGTTCCGCGACGCGCTCGGCACGCTCGAGCAGCTCGTCACCTACTCGGGCTCGGAGATCGCGATCGACGACGTGCTCGCCGTGCTCGGCGTCGCCGACGCCGACGCTGCTGTTCGGGGCGGTCGACGCGGTCATCGCCGCGCGACGCGGCGCGGCGCTGCTGGCGGTCGCGCAGCTGGCCGAGTCGGGCCGCGACGTCGGCCAGTTCCTGCGCGACCTCGAGGTCCACGCGCGCGAGCTGCTCGTCGTCCAGACGCTCGGCGAGGTGCCGGCCGAGCTGCGATCACGCCCGAGCGCGACGACGCGCCTCGCCGAGCAGGCGCGCGCGCGATCGCCCACGGCGACGTCGTGCGGCTGCTCGACCTGCTCGCCGGCGCGCTGCGCGCGGTCCGCGACGGCGCCGACGCGCGCACCCAGCTCGAGCTGGCGCTGGTGAAGGCCGCGGCGCCGGACGTCGACCCGTCGACGCGCGCGCTGCTGGCGCGGATCGAGCGGCTGGAGGCGAGCGCTGCGCGCGGCGACGCGCGGCGCGCCGCTGCGACGCCCGTCGCCGCCGCGTCGCCCGCGCCCGCGCCGCCCGCCCGCGCCGCTGCCGCTCCGCCGCCGCCGGCTCCGTCGTCGTCGCCGCCCGCCAACGGCGCCGCACGCCGAGCCCGAGCCGGCGCCCGAGGCCGCCGCGCCCGCGCCCGACCCGACCGCCGTCGCCGCCGCCCGCGGGCCCGATGCGACCTCGACGGCGTGCGCAGCCTGTGGCCCGCGGTCCTCGACGCGCTGCGCGGCGACCGCCGCGTCGTCGCCGCCGCGCTCGACGACGCCCAGCTCGTTCGACGGTCGCCGACGGCGAGCTGGTGATCGCGTTCGCCGCCGAGCGACCGCTTCCTCAACGCGCAAGGCCGAGAAGACGCCAACCGCGCAGGCGCTCGCCGAGGCGATGCGCGCCGTCACCGGCGCGTCGCTCGCCGCTGCGCTACGAGCTGCGCGACGACCTCGAGGTCGCCGAGCCGGGCGAGCGCCGGGCCGCTGCCGAGCGAGGAGCTGCTCGCGCGCTTCATGGAGGAGTTCGACGCCGAGGAGATCCTCCGGAGCCCGAGGAGGAGAGCTGATGCCCCAGCCGAACATGCAGCCAGATGCTCAAGCAGGTCCAGAAGATGCAGGAGGACATGGTGGCCGCCCAGGAGCAGCTCAAGCACGAGGAGGTCGAGGCCTCGGCCGGCGGCGGCATGGTCACGGTCAAGGTCAGCGGCGACCTCGGGTCAAGGCGATCACGATCGACCCCGACGCGATCGACCCCGACGACGCCGAGCTGCTCCAGGACATGGTGCTCGCGGCCGTCAACGAGGGCCTGCGCTCGGCGCAGGAGCTGGCCGCGACGAAGATGGGCGGCCTCGACCGGCGGGCTGGACGGGCTCGGGGGCCTCGGGCTCTCCGGGGCTGTAGCGGTTCTCAGCCTGACGAGCGTGTTCGCGCCGCCGATCCAGCGGCTGATCACCGAGCTCGGCAAGCTGCCCGGCATCGGCGCGCGCACCGCCCAGCGGCTGGCCTTCCACATCCTGCGCGCCGAGCCGAGCGAGGCGCAACGCGCTCGCCGACGCGATCCGCGAGGTCAAGGAGCAGATCGGGCTGTGCGAGGTCTGCTTCAACCTCGCCGACGGCGCCGCGCTGCGCGGATCTGCCCCGACGAGCGCCGCGACGCCGGGCTGATCTGCGTCGTCGAGGAGCCCGGTGACGTCATCCCGATCGAGCGCACGCACGAGTTCCGCGGCCGCTACCACGTGCTCGGCGGCGCGCTGTCGCCGATCGACGGCGTCGACCCCGAGGACCTGAAGATCGCCGAGCTGTACGACGCGCGTCGCGACCGCCGACCCGCCGATGCGCGAGGTCGTGCTGGCGACCAACCCGACGACGACCGGCGAGGCGACGGCGCTGCACATCGCCGCGCAGCTGCGCGAGCGCGCGCCCGACGTCGTCGTCACGCGGCTGGCCAGCGGCCTGCCGGTCGGCGCCGACCTCGAGTACGCCGACGAGGTCACGCTCGGGCGGGCGTTCAGCGGCCGCCGGGCGGTGTAGGGCCTCAACGTCGTCGCGCTCCCGCTGCGCCACGTCCGCCACGGCACCTACACGGTCACCGCGACCCTCGCCGGTGGCCGCCCCGTCAGTGCCCGCTTGCGCGTCAAGTAGGACGCGGCAATGATCAGGCCCTAGGGGTCAGACCCCTTGAGTCGCTCAGGCTCAGATCTTCTCCGCCACCCCGCTCAAGGGGTCTGACCCCTTGAGCCGCGCGCGCTCAAGGGGTCTGACCCCTACGGGGGCGAGAAGCTCGGCGCACGGACCTTGTTGGGGTATGCCGAGGAAGCCGAGAGAGGATGAGGCGGGCGCGATTCATCATGTGTTCGCGCGTGGGAACGATCGCCGCACGTTGTTTCGCGACGACATCGACCGCGTCGTGTACCTCGAGTTGTTGGGTGCGACCGTCGTGAGGTTCGAGTGGCGATGCCTCTCGTACTGCCTGATGGGCACGCACATTCACCTGCTGATCGAGACCGCCCAGGCGAATCTTGGCGTCGGGATGCAGCGCATCCACGGCCGATACGCGGAGCTGTTCAACGCACGCCACGGTCGCAGTGGGCACGTGTTCCAAGGGCGCTACGGTGCCGTACGGGTGCGCAGCGACGCTCAGCTCCACGCCGTGGCCGGCTACATCGACCGCAACCCGATCGAGGCGGGCATCGCGTCGTCGGCGACTTGGCCCTGGGGGAGCGCCGGGACGCTGGCGAGCGAGACCCAGCCGCCGTGGTTGGCTCACGACCGCCTCGTTGACCTGTTGATGAATGCCGCCTAAGCCGCGAGGCCGGCTGCCGCGACCCATTCGGGCGGCATCGGCGTCGCAACTTCGCCCGGCAGCGGGACGTCCATCGCGAGCGCCAGCTTCGTGCTCGGCCGGCCCTCGAGGATCGGGCGCAGCTGTGGGTAGCGCCACAGCGTCTTGGTGGTGAGGATCAGTTGCAGCGCGAGCGCGTCGGGCGGGTCGGTGCGGGCGATGCCGCCGGTCAGCAGTGAGTCGACCTCGTCCATCGTCTCCGGAAACGCGCGCAGGTCGGCGGTGATGTGCTGCTCGTCGGCGCCGGCGACACGGGCCAGTAGCGACGCGAGCGGGCCGGTCAGCCGCGCCTGCAGGTCGGGCAGCGGCAGTGGGCTGCCGCGGGCGATGTCGCGGCGCAGCTCGTAGGAGCGTGCCGCCAGCCGCCGCACCAGCCGCCGTGGGATGTTCTGGAAGATCGTGTCGGCCCACTCCTCGGCCTGCGCCCACTCGGCGCCCTCGCCGACCAGCCGCGGCTCGGGCACCACCTGATCGAGTTTGCGGGCGATCGCGCGCGTCGTCTGCACGCGGTCGCCGTTGGCCAGCCGCAGCGCCGGCACGGTCGATCCGCGGAACCCATAGAAGTGGATGACCACGTTGTGCAACCCGACCGGGATCTCGACCAGCCGGAGTCGATCCCCTTCAGGTCGAGCATCACCCGCGCCATCAGGGTCGGGTGCGAGAGGTTGAAGCCATAGAGCCGCGCTTGCGCCACGGCTTGGACTCTAGAGACGGGCGAAGTGCGGCGGCTACGCCGCGTGCAGCCGGCGCGGCGACGCGGCGGGGCTGTCGGCCGCCATGTCGCGGTGGAACACGTGGCTGACCTTGGTCCGCTTGGCCTGGTACATCGCGACGTCGGCGGCGTGGAGCAGCGCGTCGATCGACTCGCTGTCGGTCGGCGCGACGGAGATCCCGATCGGGACGTTGATCGCTACCCGGCGCCCGAGGGCGATGATCGGCTGGGTGAACGCCTCTCGGACGCGCTCGACGACGCGCTCGACGTCCTCGGGCACGCGCACGTCGGGCAGCAGCAGCGCGAACTCGTCGCCGCCCAGGCGGGCCGCGGTGTCGCCGCCGCGGGTCACCGACCGCAGGCGGCGGCTGACCTCGACGAGGACCTCGTCGCCACCCGCGTGACCGATCGAGTCGTTGATCTCCTTGAAGCCGTCGAGGTCGATCATCAGGATCGCCGCGTTGCACTTCTGGCGGCGCACCGCTTCGATCGCCTGGCCGAGGCGGTCGCGGAACAGCGTGCGGTTCGGCATGTCCGTGAGGCTGTCGTGCAGCGCCTGGTACTCGCTGAGCTCGGCCTGCGCGCGCAGCGCGTCCTCGGCCTGCTTGCGCTTGGTGATGTCCTGCATCATCACGATGTCGAAGCTCTTGTTGCCGTCGGCGTCGCGGACCGAGGAGATCGACGAGTCGACCCACACGATGTCGCCGGTCGTCTGCTTGAGCCGGTGCTCGGCACGCGTCGTGTCGGCCGAGTGGCGCTCGCGCTTCTCGAATTCGCTGAGGACCTCGGTCAGGTCGTCGGCGGGCAGGAACTCGATCACCGAGCGACCCTCGAGGCTCCCCTCGCGGGCCGACAGCAGCCGGTGCATCGCCGGGTTGGCGTCGAGGATCTCGCCCTCGGGGCTCAGCATCATCATGCCGACGAGCGCGCTGGAGTACGTGACCTCGAAGCGGGCCAGCGTCTCGAGCTGCTGGCGCTTGGCCTCGAACTCGTTGGCGCGGCTGACGGCCGCCGAGAGCATGACCGCGATCAGCTCGAGCGTCTGGAGCTCCTCGGGGCCGAGGCGGTCGGTCTCCGATGTGCGCACGACGATCAGCGACGCGACCGGCGCGTCGCCCTCCAGCAGCGGGACGGCGATCAGCGAGCGGTCTCGGACGACGGCGCGCATCTTGGCGTTGATGCGCGGGTCGTTCTCGCTGTCCTCGATCAACAGCGCCGCGCCGCTCTTGAAGGCGTGGAAGGCGATCGAATCCTCGGTGCGCCGCCGGCTGCCGAGCGTCGACGCGGCGGTGCCGCACGCGGCCCGCACCACGAGCTCGTCTCCTTCGATGAGGCTGACGATGGCGCCGTCGGCCGCCGTCAGCTCCATCGAGCGGTCGGCGATCAGCGTCAGGATCCGGTCGAGGTCGTTGCCGGCCATCGCGATGTCGCGTTGGGTCTCGACGATCATCGCGAGCCGGTCGCGGTTGGCTCGCAGGTTGAGGTCGGCGCCCTTGCGCTCGGTGATGTCCTGGATCATCGCCCACGCCGACGGCGGGTCGTCCGGACCGGCGCCGGGCACGAGCGTGGTGCGGGTCTGGGCCCACAGCTCGGTGCCGTCCTTGCAGATGTAGCGCTTCTCGAGCTCGTAGTGGCGACGCCGGCCGGCCATCAGCTCGGCGTGCTTGACGAGCTGCTCGGGCAGGTGGTCGGGGTGGATCAGGTCGACGAACGTCAGCTCGGCGAGCTCGGCCTCGGTGTAGCCGAGCATCTCCTGGCACGGGCCGTTGGCCTCGTAGGCATGGCCCTCGGCGTCGATGCGGGCAATCCCGATCGAGGCGTCTTCGAAGATCGACTGGAACCGAGTGTCGCCACCCGCCAGCCGCGCGGTCTCGTCCGCACGGTCCCCCATGTCCAGAGTTGTCGCCCCTTCAAAGCGGAAATTGACCCCGGTCAGGCGACTTGCAGACGGAAATTGGCTGGTTACGTAGCGTTATTTCGCGGGCCGAGGGAACGCAATCACGCACATTGGCTAGCCTCCGAGGTCAAGCCATGCAGCCCACGATCGTCATGAAGTTCGGCGGCACCTCGGTCGCCGACGCCCAGCGGCTCAAGCGCGCCGCGCAGCGGATCGTCGACAAGCGCGAGGCCGGAAACCGCGTTGTCGCGGTGCTGTCGGCGCGCGGCAAGGAGACCGACCGCCTGATCGCCGACGCCCACGAGGTCTCGCCCAACCCCGACCCGCGCGAGATGGACATGCTGCTGAGCACCGGCGAGCGCGTGTCGTGCGCGCTGTGCGCGATGGCGATCAACGACCTCGGCCACCGCGCGATCTCGCTGACCGGCTCGCAGGCCGGGATCGTCACCGACACGTCGCACACCAAGGCGCGGATCCTCGACGTGCGCGCCGATCGCATCCACGACGCGCTCGACGAGGACGCGATCGTGCTCGTCGCCGGCTTCCAGGGCGTCTCGACCGCGCGCGACGTCACGACGCTCGGCCGCGGCGGCTCGGACACGACCGCCGTCGCGCTGGCCGCCGCCGTCGGCGCCGACGAGTGCGAGATCTACACCGACGTCGACGGCGTGTTCAGCGCCGACCCGCGGATCGTTCCCGACGCGCGCAAGCTGTCGATGGTCTCGTTCGAGGAGGTGCTCGAGATGTCGGCGTCGGGCGCCGGGGTGCTGCAGCTGCGCTCGCTCGAGTACGCGCGCAACCACGGCGTGCGCATCCATTGCCGGTCGAGCTTTCATGACGGCCCCGGTACCGTTGTCGTCTCAGAGGATCAGACCGTGGAACAGCCGCTCATCACCGCCGTCACCCATTCGACCGGGGAAGCCCGCGTCACGCTGACCGGCGTCCCCGACACGCCGGGCATCGCCGGCCGGGTGTTCACGGCGCTGGCCGACGCCAACGTCAACATCGACATGATCATCCAGAACGAGGCCGTCAGCAGCGACGCGGGCGCCGACATGTCGTTCACCGTTCCGCGCGACGACCTGCCGGCCGCCGACGCAGGCGCTCGGGTCGCTGGTCTCGGAGTTCGGCATCGGCTTGGTGACCGACCCCGCGATGGGCAAGGTGTCGATCGTCGGCGCCGGAATGAAGTCGCATCCCGGCGTCGCCGCGAAGGTCTTTCGCACCCTCGGCGAGAACGGCATCAACATCGAGATGATCTCGACCTCGCCGATCCGGATCTCGTGCGTCGTGCAAGGCGACCGCGTCGCCGACGCCGTCCGCGCGCTGCACAGCGCGTTCGAGCTGTCGGGCTCCGACACGATCCGGCCCGAGCAGCCGTTCGGGGAGTTCGCGACATGAGGATCGCGATCGTCGGCGCGACCGGCGCGGTCGGCACGATCATGCGCCGCCTGGTGCGCCGCAGCGCCTGCCCGGCAACGAGGTCGTCGCGTTCGCGTCCGAGCGCTCGACCGGCCGCACGCTCGACGACGGGCTGGTCGTCGCAGCCGCTCAACGACGAGACGGTCACCGGCTTCGACCTGGCGCTGTTCAGCGCCGGCGCGGCGCGCTCGCGCGAGTGGGCCGCGGCGTTCGTCGACGGCGGCGCGCTGGTCGTCGACAACTCGAGCGCCTTCCGGATGGACCCCGACGTGCCGCTCGTCGTCACCGAGGTCAACCCCGAGGCCGTCGACTCGACGCCGCAAGGGCATCGTCGCCAACCCGAACTGCACGACGATGGTCGTGATGCTGCCGGCCAAGGCGCTGCACGATCGCTTCGGCCTGACGGCGATGGTCGCCACGAGCTTCCAGGCCGCCGGCGGCGCCGGGCAGAGCGGGATCGACGAGCTCGCCGCGCAGGTCGCGCCGGTCGGCGAGGACGTCGACCAGCTCGTCAACGACGGCGCGGCCGCGGCGCGCAAGGTCGAGGCCAGCGTCCACGCCAACACGCTCGCGTTCAACGTCGTCCCGCTGCTCGGCACGCTCAACGACGAGGGCTACACCGACGAGGAGATGAAGCTCCAGAACGAGTCGCGCAAGATCCTCGGCATCCCGGAGCTCGAGATGACGCCGACGTGCGTGCGCGTGCCGGTCATGGTCGGCCACTCGATCGCCGTGCGCGCGACGTTCGCGCAGGAGCCGGCGCTCGACGAGGCGCTCGACGCGCTGCACGCGTTCCCGAACCTCGTCGTCGAGCAGGCGCCGACGCCGCTGGAGTGGGCGGGGCGCGACGAGACGGTCGTCGGCCGCGTGCGCCGCGACCTCGCCGACCCGCACGCCCTGAACTTCTTCGTCGTCGGCGACAACCTGCTCAAGGGCGCGGCGCTCAACACGGTCGAGATCGCACAGCTGCTGGTGTCGCGCGGCCGCGTGGCCGCCGCGGCGGCCAGCGCGTAGGCGGCGCGGTCGGATGTCGCCCGACGGCTACCGGATCGCGGTCCTCGGCGCCACGGGCGCGGTCGGCTCGACGGTGCTCGAGATCCTCGCCCAGCGCGACTCGATCCCCGCGCGCGAGGTCGTCGCGCTGGCCAGCGAGCGCTCGGCCGGCACGACGGTGCCGTTCGGCGACCGGTCGCTGACGTGCCGCGCGCTGAGCGACGACACAGTCGCCGGGTTCGACCTCGTGTTCAGCGCCGCCGGCGGCTCGATCAGCCGCGGGTGGGCGCCGCGCTTTGCGGAGGCGGGCGCGCTCGTGATCGACAAGACGAGCTACTGGCGCACCGATCCCGACGTCCCGCTCGTCGTACCCGAGGTCAACGCCGACGTCGTCAACGAGATCCCAAAGGGCATTCTGTCGAGCCCCAACTGTTCGACGATGCAGCTCGTGGTCGCGCTCAATCCGATCCGCCTCGCGGTCGGGCTGCGAGAGATCGTGATCTCGACCTACCAGTCGGTGTCGGGCTCCGGGCGCGTGGCGATCGAGGAGCTCGACCAGCAGGTCGCCGACGTGCTCGCCGGACGACCGGTCACGGCTGAGGTCTTCCCGCACCAGGTCGCGTTCAACGCGATACCGCAGGTCGAGACCTTCCAGGACGAGTCAAAGCCCGACTACGTGGGCTACTCGACCGAGGAGATCAAGATCATGCGCGAGTCGCGGCGGATCTTCGGACTGGACCCCGACGACGACGCCGTCCTGCCGATCCACCCGACGTGCGTGCGGATCGGCGTGAAGGTCGGCCACTCGCAGTCGATCCGGGTGCTGACGAACGAGCCGCTGAGCCCCGAGCAGTGCCGCGAGCTGCTCGCCGGCGCCCCCGGCGTCAGCGTCGTCGACGACCCGGCCGATGGCCTCTACCCGATGGCGATCGACGCCGCCGCCACCGACGACGTGCTCGTCGGGCGCATCCGCCGCGTCCCCGGCAACGATCACGCGCTCAGCCTGTGGGTCGTCGGCGACAACCTGCGCAAGGGCGCCGCGCTCAACGCCGTGCAGATCGCCGAGCTGTTGCACAGCCGCGGCGCGATCCCGCGCGGCGCGCCGGCCGCCGCGTAAGCCGCGCCCGCGTCGCGGCGTCAGTGTCGCTCGGACATCGATAGCGCGGCGCTGAGCTGTCCGCCGCGGGCCCCCTGGGCGACGACGCGGTAGTGCCCGGGTCGCGGCGAGCGGATGATCAGAGCCAGCGGGCCGCCGCCTTGCGCGACGCTCGTGGCCGCGGCACGCGCGACCGTGATCGTGTGCGAGCCGCGCCGGACCGTCAGGCGGAGCGCAACCTCGTCGGCGGCGCCGGTCAGCGCGACGCGGACGCCGAGGACCGCGGCGCGCTGGTGCGCGCGCACGCGCAGGCGATGGGTCGACAGCGTCAGCCCGGCCAGCTTCGGAGCGACGTCGACGGGCAGCGCGCCCTGCACCGGATCGGCGGGCGGCGGCACGACGCCGGTGCTCGTCACCGCCGCGGTGTCCGGGTCGCCGGCGGCCGGATCGGCGAAATGCGGCGCAGCGAACCTCTCGGCGGCCGTGTCCACCGGGACGCCGGCCGCCTGCAGGATCGAGCGCGCCGCGTCGTCGTCGGGTCCGTTGAGGACGTCGGCGTCGTCGCTGACGCGCCAGATCGCATCGTTGGCCCCGGGCGTCTCCTGCAGGGGACCAGGCTCACGCGCAGCGACGACGTCGGCCACCCGCTGCAGGGCGTCCATCGCCGGCGTGCCCATCGAGCCGGCCGACCCGAGCACGTCGTAGCCGGTGATACCACGCGCCGGCGGCTCCTTGAGGATGTCGATGCAGTACGCGACGAGGCCGTCGACGTGCGCGGTTCCCTCGTAGGGCACCGGCAGCTCGAAGTGCGCGCCGGTGACCATGTTCTGATCCGCGCCGTCCTTGCTGACGAGAACGTCGCCGGGCTCGTCGACGATCAGGTCGGTCGCGTGGGCGACGACGGTGCCGAGGTCGTTGGCGTTCAGCCGCGCCCGGCCGCCGACTCCGAGCAGGTCGTGCTCATAGCCGGGGTGCGGCTTGCTGTACACGTAGCCCGACGAGGCGCTGAGCCCATGCGGATCCAGCGCCGCCTGCAGCGCGTCGCCCTGCAGCCCGTTCTGGGGCAGCTTGATGTCGACGCCGCTCGCGCTGTGGAAGTAGTCGTCGTACTCGTCGCGCAGGCCGAGCAGATGAGCGACCTCGTGCGGCCACGACCCCGAGTCCTTGGCGCTCCACTCGCCGCCCTGCGGGTCCTTGGAGACGGCGTCACATACGACCGCACGTCGTTCTCGGTGTGCATCAGGATCTCGTGGAAGCACGGCCGCGGCGGGGCGCCGTGCTCGCGATTGACGACATCGAAGGTGAAGTTCACGGGCTGACCGTCGACGACGTAGCCCTGGTAGGCGCGATTGAGGACCGATCGCATCTTTGATGCGTAGTCGGAGTCGTGGCCGGCGTCGAGCTCGCGCTCGACCTCCAGGTGCACGACGATCCGCGCCGGCGCGACGACGTCCTTCCAGCGCGCGTCGACGGCGATCGAGTCGCCGCCGATCGCGCCCTTGGCCCGCAGCTCGGCCATCCGGGCCGCGACCGCCTGGGACAGCGGCAGCGCCTTGACGACCTCGGTGGCCTGCTGGCCCGGCGGGCAGGCCGCGGTCGCCGGTGCTCCGACGACGTTGCTGGGGCCGGCGCCGGGTAGCGCCGTCGGGGAGGTCGGGGCCGAGTCCCCGATCGCCTGGTTGAGCACGTCGAGCAGCGCCGTGACCCCGGGCGAGTCTGCGCCGGTGTCGGTGATCAGGCGGCTTGAGGCGCCCTGCTGCAACGAGACGGTGACGTAGCCGCCGTCGACCGCCGCGGAGTGCGTGACCACCGGGCCCTTGTGCAGCAGATCCGTCGCCTGGCGGCGGATCTGTGACAGCTCGCGCGCGGTCGGGTGCAGGCCGCCGAGGACGTGGATCGTCCCGTGGGGGTCGGCAGTCAGGATCCGCCCCGTGCCGTCGGGGCGCAGCTCGACGCCGGTCGCGGGCTGGCCCGGCTGCAGCGAGCCCGACCAGACCACGAGGTGCGGCGGGTCTGCCGCCCGCGCTTGCGCCACGGCGGTCAGGCACGCGAGGACCGCGAGCGACAACAGGGCACGGCGGACGAAGTACGACACGGTGGGGCCTTTCGATCAGTTGGGGCGTCGCCGCATCGTGCGACCAACACCCCGGCCCGATCAATCCGTGAGGTCCCGGTCCTCCTGCGGTGCCGCGTATGCGCGCGCCAGTTCGATCCGTGATCGGACCCCGAGCTTGCGGTAGATCCGCGACAGGTTGTCCTCGACCGTCTTGCGGCTCAGGAAGACCTCGGCCGCGATCTCCGGGTTCGTGCGCCCGACCGCGGCCAGCGCGGCGATCCGCGCCTCGGTCTCGGTCAGCTCGTTGCCCACGGTCCGCAGCCCCAGGCGCCTGATCTCGTCGCGGGCTCGCGCCTCCCACGCCGGCGCGGGCAGGGCGGCGAAGATCTCCGCGGCGCGCAGCAGCGCCTCGCGCGCGGCGCGCTTGCGCTTGGAGCGGCGCTCGGCGATCCCGACCGCGAACAGGGTGCGGGCGAACTCGAATGGCTCGCCGATCTCGGGATTGCTCTCCATCGCCGCACCGAGGGCGGCCCGGGCGCCCTCGAGGTCGCCACCGGCGGCCAGCAGCTGGCCGCGCCCACGGGCCGCGATCATGCGCGCCCACGGGCGCCCGGTGCTCACCGCGAGCTCCTCGACGCGGGCGACGACGTACTCGGCGCGCTCGAGCTGACCGGCCGCGATCGCCGCCTCGACCTCGTTGTTGACGACCGGGTGCAGCGCGAGCTCGCCGATCTCGAGCTCGAACAGCAGGTCGGTCGCCGGCGAAAGCCACGCGGCGGCGGCCGCCGGATCGCCTGCGCACAGCTCGATGAACCCCAGCGCGCCGCGGTTGTAGAGCTCGAGCTGGCGATCGCCGCGGCGCCGCGCCGTGTCCAGCCCGTCGAGCGCGTCACGGCGCGCGTCGTCGAGGCGGCCCATGCCGGCGTCGAGCAGCACGCCGACGACCGGCGAGGCCGCGTAGTCGGGCCCGGTCTGGGCGAGCAGCCCGCGTGAGCGGTCCGACAGGACGAGCGCGTCGTCCCAGTTGCCGGCCCGCCGCTCGACCTCGGCCAGGTGGAACAGCACGCCGGCGCGACCGAGCTCGTTGCCGGCCGCCGTCAGCCTGTCCAGGACGACGTTGAGCAGCGAGCGCGCCTCGTCGAGCGCGCCGCCGTAGGTCAGCGTCATGCTCGCGAGGATCATCCCGCGGGCGCCCGAGAGCATGTCGGTGGCGGTGCTGGCTTCGAGCGTGCGCTCGATCTCGATCGCGTCGCGCGTCTCGGCGACGATGCCGCCACCGCGCTGCATCTCGACGTAGCCAACCGACGCCAGCGTCAGCGTGAGCAGGGCGTCGTCGTCGATCGAGCGGGCGATCGTCGCGGCCGCGCGGGCGTGCGTGGCGGCGGCGTCGGGCCGGCCCCGGATCAGCTCGAGCGCGCCGACGCGTAGGTGCGCCCAGGCCAGCAGCATCGGGCTGTCGCCGGCTTCGGCCAGCGCCTGCTCACCGAGCCGCACCGAGGCGGCCAGGTCGCCGTCGCGGGGCGGGACCCAGCTCAGGAACGACAGCGCCTCGGCGCGCAGCGGTCCGGGCGCCAGATCCTCGATCAGCCGTTGCAGCAGGACGCGCCCGCGCTCCGGGTCGCCGGCGTGTCCGTAGTCCCCGGCGGCAGCGAGAACGCGGCGCGCGTGACGCTCGTCGTCGGGCGGCGTGAGCCGGGCCGCGTTCTCGGCCAGCCACGCGGCGGTCGCTGTCGCGCCGCGCCGTCGGGCCCGCTCGGCCGCGTGATCGAGCTCGTCGGCGACGCCGGCGTCGGCGCTCTGGACCGCGAACGCGAGGTGCATCGCGTGCTCCTCCTCGCCGACCGTGCGCGTTGCGAGCAGGGCGTGCAGCTCGCGGCGGCGCTGTGGGCCGATGTCGGCGTAAACGCCCGCGGCGAGCAGCGGATGGGCGAAGGCCAGCCGCCGCCCGCGGACCTCGAGCACGCCGGCGGCGACCGCCTCGTCGATCGCGCCCTCGAGGCCCTCGTCGCGCGCGATCTCGGCGATCACCGTCGTGCGGCGGTCAAACAGGGCCGAGATGATCTCCAGCAGCCGGCGGGCGTTGTCGGACAGCTCCCGTAGCCGCTCACCGACCAGCTCCTGAAGGCTCGCCGGCACGGTCAGCGGGTCGTCGGGACTGAACGGGCGACGGCGGCGGGCCAACCCGCGGCCGAACTCGAGGCCGTAGAACGGATTTCCGCCCGAGCTCGCGTGGATCCGCAGCAAGACCGGTCGGGGGAACGACGTGTCCAGCCGCTGCTGGAGCAGGCGATGAAACGCCCCGATGCGCAGCGGACCGACGGCGACGCGCTGGATCCGTGCCGCGGGCAACGCGCGATCGAGGTTCAGCGGCGCCTCGTCGTCGCCGGCGCCGCGGCGCGCCAGCAGCAGTCGCGTCGGCTCGTCGCCCAGTCGCCGCACGACGAACTCGAGCACCGACCGCGACGGCTCGTCGAGCCATTGCAGGTCGTCGACGGCCACGAGCACGGGGGCCGCTGTGCCGAGCTCGTGCAGGATGGCCAGGACCGCGCCGCCGATCGCGCGTTCGTCGGGTGGCGGGCCGTCGGCCTCCTCGAGCAGCAGCGCCACCTCGAGCGCGTGGCGCTGGGGGGCGGGCAACGCCGGCAGCGCGTCACTGAGTACGCCGTCGAGCAGGTCGGCGACGCCGGCGAACGACAGCTGCGACTCGGCCATCGCCGGCGCGCAGCTCAGCACGCGCTGGCCCTCGCGTGCGGCGAGCGCGACACCGTGGCGCCACAGCGTCGTCTTGCCGACCCCCGCGTCGCCTTCGATCACGAGCGCGCCCATCGGCGGGCCGCGCGTCAGGAACTCGCGCAGCATCGCCTGTTCTCGATCGCGCCCCACCACGTCCTCTGACGACGCCTGCAACACGCCGCCCATTGTGCCGCCTGCGGATGGCCGGGAGGTCCCCGATTGATGGCCGGGCGGCCGGATCGCACACTCGACGCCATGACCAAGCCCCAACGCCAGACCCTCCTCGTCGCCTGCCTGGCGACCGCCATGCTGATGCTCGACGTGTCGGTCGTGAACACGGCCGTCGGGCACATCGGCTCCGACCTGAAGGTCGGTGTCGGACCGCTGAAGTGGGTCGTCGATGCGTACACGCTGACCCTTGCGACGACTGTGCTGACGATCGGCTCGCTCGCCGATCGGCTCGGCCGCCGCGCCGTGTTCGTCGCCGGCCTCGTCGTCTTCACCTTCGCCTCCCTGTCCTGCGCGCTGGCTCCGTCGATCGGCGTGCTGCAGGGCGCGCGCGCCGTCCAGGGCCTCGGCGCCTCGGCGCTGTTCGCCTCATCGCTGGCGCTGATCGCCGACGCGGTCCCTCGAGGCCCACGGCGCGACACGGCGATGGCCGCCTACGGTGCGACGATCGGTGCCGCGTTCGCGATCGGCCCGCTGGTCGGCGGCATGCTGACGAGCGGCCTCGGCTGGCGCTGGATCTTCGTCATCAACCTCCCGATCGGGATCGGCGCGCTGGCCGTCACGCTGCGCGGCGTCCGCGAGTCGCGAGCCTCGGAGCCGCGACGGCTCGACGTGCCCGGCCAGCTCGCGCTGATGGGCGGCCTGTTCGGACTCGTCAACACGCTGCTGCACGCCAACGCCGACGGCTGGGGCTCCCCGCGGACGATCGCCGGGCTCGCCGGCGCAGCAGTGATGCTGTGCGCGTTCGTCGCGATCGAACGGCGAGCGCGCGTGCCGATGCTGCCGCTGCGGCTGTTCAGAACGCCCGCGTTCACCGGCGTCCAGGTCAGCACGTTCGTGATCTCGGCGACGTTCTTCGCCGCGTACTTCTACGCGACGCTGTACCTGCAGGGCGTGCTCGGCCTGTCGGCGATCTCGACCGGGCTCGTGTACCTGCCGGGCACGCTCGCGATGTTCGTCGTCTCGGCAGCCAGCGCGCAGATCGGCGCGCGCGTCGCACCGCGGGTGATGATCGGCGGCGGCCTCGCGCTGATCGCCGCCGGGATGGCGCTGATGCTCGACATGGGCACGAACTCGTCGTGGCTGGCCATCGAGCCGGGCCTGATGCTGAGCGCGATCGGGACCGGGATGTTCAACCCGGCGGTCAGCGCCGTCGCGGTGAGCTCGGCGCCGGTGACGATGAGCGGGCTGGCGGCCGGGGTCTACGACACGTCGCGTCACACCGGGATCGCGGTCGGGATCGCGGCGCTCGGCGCCCTGCTGCCCAGCGGCGCGGTCGCCCGCCACAGCGCGAGCTTCGTCGACGGCATGCACCACGTGCTGCTGGCCGGGGCCGTCGTGGCCCTGGTCGGGGCGATCGCGTCGTTCCGGCTGATCGTCGGTGCCGGCGCCGGGCGCCCGGTACCCGATCAGACACCGGTCCCCGACGGGGCCCCGGCCTGAGAACTCACACCAGGACAGAAGGAGACATGAGATGACCGATACGACAATCGGACAGGGCGAGGGACTGCGCAATCAGCTGCATGGAATGTGGTCGGCCGTCGCGCCGGGATGGGCGGCCCACGCCGACTTCATCGACGACCGTGGCGTGGACGTGACCGACGCGATGCTGTTCATCACGGCGCCGCGGCCCGGCGAGCGCGTGCTCGAGCTCGCATGCGGGCCCGGCGGGCCGGGCTTCGCGGCGGCGCCGCTCGTCGCGCCCTGGGGCGCCGTCGTCGTGTCCGACGTCAGCGCGGAGATGACGGCGATCGCCGCGGCTCGCGCCCGCGAACGCGGGCTGGGATCGGTGTCGTGCCGGGTGCTCGATCTCGAGGCGATCGACGAGCCCGACGCGTCGTTCGACGTCGTGTTGTGTCGCGAGGGGCTGATGCTGGTCGCCGACCCTGCGCGAGCGGCCGCCGAGATCCGCCGGGTGCTTGCCCCCGGGGGTCGCGTCGCGCTCAGCGTCTGGGGTCCGCGCGAGCGCAACCCGTGGCTCGGAGTCGTATTCGACGTCGTCAGCGCCCAGCTCGGGATGCCGGTCCCCCCGCCCGGGCTCCCGCACCCGTTCTCGCTGCACGACTCCGGTCGGCTCGCCGCGTTGCTGTGCGACGCCGGGCTGTCGGGCGTGACCGTCACCCAGCTGCCGACGCCCTACCGGGCCGCTTCGGTCGACGAGTGGTGGGAGCGGACGAAGGCATTGGCCGGGCCGCTGAGCGCGATGCTCGCCGCGCTGCCCGACGCCGAGGCACGGATGCTGCGCGACCGCGCCGCGGCCGCGATCGCTCCGTACAGCGGGCCGGCCGGGCTGGTCATCCCCGGGGTCTGCCTGATCGCGACCGCATCGGCATGACGAAACCCATCGCCCTCATCCTCATCGCGCTCGCCGTGCCCGCCTCCGCGGGCGCGGCGAGCTACACCACGCCGGGCTACCACGGCACGCACCACGTGCCGAAGGTCGTTGCGAGCACTCCGCCGCCGGTGCGGATCGGAACCGGTTCGCACCCCAACGTCCTCGTCGATGCCGCCGGGACCGCGCACATTGTCTGGAACGAGACCGTCCCCGCCGGCGGCGACCAGCTCCACTACTGCCGGCTGCCCCGCGGCGCGAGTGCCTGTGCGGCGTCGAGCGTGCTGAACGTCGACCAGCCCGCTGTCGACGGCAACGACGCGACGAACAACATCGACACCGACGGCCCGCGCGCGCTGGCGATCGGCGACGAGCTGCTCGTGCTCAGCAACCGCGGCCCGAACCTCGTACCGGTTCCGGGCTGCATCGACCCCGACCCCAGTGCCTGCGAGCAGAGCGACAGCAACGACTACCTGTTCACGTCCGAGGACGGCGGGACGACCTTCGGGGCGCCGGGCCGGATCGGCACGAACCCCGCGACGTTCGGCGCCGCGACGTTCGGCGGCGAGAGCCCGTTCATCGCGACCCTGTCCTCACCTCCCGGCCAGGGGCTCACGTTCCAGGCCAGCCACGCCGGACAGTACGCGACCGACGCGGCCTCGTTCGGCGAGGCCGCCGCCGGCGGCAACGGCAGCTGCTGCCTGCTTGCCGTCGATCCGGCGACCGGCCACCCCGCTGTGGCGCTCTCGCACGACGGCCAGGTCGTTGTCCGCGAGTGGAACGGCACCGGCTCGCCCAACGACACGACCCAGTGGTCGACGAGCGCGGCCGTCCCCGGCTCCGGACAGCCGGCGCTGGCGGCCAATGCGGGCGGCCTCTACGTCGCCGTGAACGCCTGCGACACCTGTGACCAGACGATCGTGCGGCGCGTCGTCGCTGGCAAACTCGGACCGGCCGTCCCGATCGGCGCAGCCAGCAACGAGCTGACGCTCGCCGGCGGGGCGACCAGCGCCGTCGACGCGATCTTCGACACGCGGGACGACGGCGGCCAGCTCGTCCTGCGCCACTCCGCTGACGGAACCGTGTGGAGCGCGCCGCAGGTCCTGGCGACCGGCGGCGCGCACGACGACCCGCGCGCGGGCGTCGGCCCCGACGGCGGTGGCATCGCGGTCTGGGCGGCCGGCAGCGATCAGGATGCAGCGATCGAGGTCGCGGGCTTCGGCCCCGCCGGGGCGACCGGCCAGCTCGGCCTCGGCGGCGTCGGCGGCGGCAGCGGCCCGATCGGCGGCGGCGACGGCTCGACGTCGTGCACGACGGTCCACATGGGCGACGTCGATGCGCTGTCGGAGGCGGGCTGCTTCCTGCGCGATCCCCAGCACCCGGCAAGCGGTGCCGCCGTCACCGACGGCGAGCTGCGGCTCAACGGCCTGCAGATCGTCCCCGATCCCGGCGCCCGGGTCATCATCGACCCCCGCGCGCGGACGATCGACACGACCGGGGCGGTGTCGGTGATCCTGCGGGGGACCGGCGTCGGCGACATCACGCTGTGGCACGGCGAGCTCCACGTCAAGCTCGGCGCAGCGTCCGACGGCCAGACGCTGTTTGACTTCGACACCAGCAGGTTCGCGGCCGCGCTCAAGGGCTTCCCGATCGATGGAAAGATCGACGTCGTCCTCGCGCACGACGCGGTCAAGATCCCGATCTCGCTGAAGCTGCCACCGTACTTCGGCGGGATCACCGGCCAGGCGACGCTGCTGGCCAACAACCGCGACGGCCTCGTGCTCGACTCGCTGCAGATCGGCGTCCCCGACGCGATCCTCGGCGCGCTGGAGATCAAGGATCTGAACATCTCCTACACGCGCGAGGGCGACGTGTGGAGCGGCGGCGCGAAGTTCAACATCCCGCCGCGCTCGGGCGAGTTCGCGATCGACGTGCAGGTGACATTCACCGGTGGACGGCTGACGATGGGGTCGTTCGGCGTCGGGTTCTACCCCGGGATCCCGATCTTCTCCGACCTCTACCTCAACCACTTTGGCGGCGGCTTCGCGCTCAGCCCGCGCAAGAAGATCTTCGGCGACGTGTCGGTCGGGGCGATCCCGCTCGACCCGCCGAACTACGCCATCAACGTCGATGGCACGTTCGCGATCACGTTCGGCGAACACGGCGAGCCGACGGTCATCGAGGTCGGCGGCACCGGCGCCGTCCACGGCGAGGACATCGCCAACGCGAAGCTGATCTTCCAGACCAACGGCTACTTCGAGGCCGACGGCAACGTCGACATCGACCTCGGCGTCGTCGGGGTGTCGGGTGGGATCAAGGCGTTCGCCGACCTGCCGGCCAAGCGGTTCTCGGGAGACATCCACGGCACGGTGTTCGTCGGCGGCTTCGGGCTCATCTCGGCCGAGTCGCTGATCGCCAACACCGGCATGGGCGCCTGCGGCAAGCTCGAGGTGCCGCCGCTCCCCGCGCTCGCCGGCGGATTCTTCTGGGCCTGGGGCACCAGCGCCGACGACGTCCACTTCGAGGCCGGAAGCTGCGACCTCTCGCAGTACAAAGTCGCGCCGGTCTCCGCCGCCGCCCGCGCCGGCGACGCCGCGGCCGGCGTGACGACAGCGACCGTCGCGGCCGGGACCGACATCGAGAACATCGAGCTGCTCGGCGACGGCGGCGCGCCATCGGTCACGCTCACGTCGCCGAGCGGGCGAGTGATCGAGCCGTCGACGAGCGATGTCACGGCTCCTGCGTATGCGCTGCGCTTCGACAAGGCGGCTCGGACGGTCGTCGTCCTGCACCACCCCGAGCCGGGGGCGTGGCGCATCGCGCTCGCCGGCGGGTCGGTCGCGGTGCGTCGCGCGCAGGCGGCCGGCGCCGTCGCGCCGCCGCGCGTCCACGCCCGCGTCCGCGGACATCGCCTGTCCTACCGCGTTGACGGCTGGACGCCGGGCACGCAGATCACGTTCGGCGAGCGTGCCGGCCGCGTCTACCACGAGCTCGGCGCGGCGCGCGGCGCCGCCGGCCACCTGGCGTTCACCCCGGCCGACGGCCACGGTGGGCGGCGCTCGCTGTTCGCGATCGTCACGATCGGCGGCCTGCCGCGGGAGCGGATCGCGCTCGGCTCCTACGTCGCGCCGCCGCCACCGCGGCCGGCGCGCGTACGCGGCCTGCGGGTGCGCCGCATCGGCCGGTCGTTCGTCCTGCGGTTCGCCGGTGCGACCGGCGCCGCCCGCTACCTGATCGACATCCGCGCGAGCGATGGGCGCCACATCCAGCAGCTCACGCGAACCAGGACGCTCCGGCTCGGGGTCCTCGGCTACGCCGATCACGTGCGCGTGCGGGTCACCGGCGAAAGCGACATGAACCGCAGTGGCCCGGCTGCCACCGGCGGCGTCTGAGCATCCACCCGGTCCAAGGAGACCCGATGACACAACGACTCACATCCGGGTAGGCGATCGGCCTCAGTACCCCGTCGGCCGGAACTCCGCGCCGTCGGCCAGAATCCCCTGGCCCGGGACGTAGTTGACCTCGAGCCGGATCCCGCCCGGGTCCAGGAACGAGAACGAGTAGTACCCCGGCGCCCACGGCCCGTCCTCGGGCGCGCGCGTGATCCGGGCGCCGATGCGCTGCGCGATCGAATACGCCTCGTCGACGTCCTCGCGCGTGCGGGCGCGGAAGCACAGGTGCTCGATCCCGGGCGCCTCCTCGATGTGCTCGTGGTCGGCGTGCTCGGCGTCGGGCGGGCGGATCCCCAGCGCCGTGCGCCCGCCGACGTAGTAGGCGAGATAGGGCGAGCGGTGGACGTTCGTCAACCCGAGCTCGGGCATCAGCTGGTCGTAGAACGCGACGCACTCGTCAAAGCGCGTCACCCGCATGATGATGTGGGCGACGCCGTTGATCTCCACGGCGCCGCGCGGTGTCTACCAGCCGCCGGACGACTCGCCGACGCCGGCCACGACCGACGTCGTCCAGTCGACGACCGCCGTCGGCTTGATGACGTGGCGGCTGAGGCCGAGCTGCTTGGGCGACAGGCCGAGCGCCAGCCCGACGAGCTGCGGCAGGTGCAGGACCGGCATGTTGAGCTCGCGGCCGACGACCTTCTCGGCCAGCGGCTGCTGGAGGTCGAGGTTCAGGTGACACAGCGGGCACGGGGTGACAAGGCAGTCGGCGTCCGCGTCGACCGCGTCGCCGAGATGCGTTCCGGCCTGGGTCAGCGATGCCTGCTTGTTCATCGTGATGATCGGGAAGCCACAGCACTTGTGCGACCCGGCGTAGTCGATGACCGTGCCGCCCAGCGCCTCGATGACCTGGTCGAGGTACGTGTCGCGCGGGTTGACGTCGTCGATGCCGAGGCGGTCCTTCGGGCGCACGATGTAGCAGCCGTAGAACGGGCCCACCTTGAGGTTGGTCAGCGGGCGCGTGACCTTGTCCTTGAGCGCATCGAGGCCGATCTCCTCGACCAGCAGCCACAGGAAGTTCTTGTTCGTCAGCCCCGCCTCGTAGGACAGGCCGCCCTCGAGGTTCGCGTTGATCTGCTCGCGATAGTCAGCCGACGCGTCGAGACGCTCCTGGCACTCCGACTGTGCGCCCTGGCACGTCGAGCAGATGTTCATCATCAGCTCCGCGCCGTCGACCCGCTGGGCAAGCGCGAACGTCCGCGCGTTGAGGGTGTCGGCGAGCTCCTGGCTGTGCTCGGCGATCACGCCGGCGCCGCAGCACGACGCGCGGTCCAGCGGGACGAGCTCGATGTCGAGCAGCGGGGCGATGGCGGCCATCGAGCCGTGCAGCTCAGGGGTGAAGCCGCGGCTGACGCAGCCCGGCCAGTAGGCGACCTTCATTCGTTGTCCTCGTCGACGCCGGAGATGTAGAGATTGAACTCGAGGCGCTCGTCGCGCTCGGAGACCTTGTCGTAGATCCGCTGCACGTCCTTGAGGTCGTCCTTGGGGAGTTTGTGCGGCTTGAGTGCGCCCATGGGCGTCACCTTGCGGCGCAGCAGTGCCTGCGTGATCGCAGGCAGCGAGGCGACGAGCTCGCCGGCGGCCGCAGGGTGGAACTTGCCAAACCACGAGTCGCCGCCGTAGGAGCGTGGCAACAGCTCGGCCTCCCACAGCAGGCCGTTGTCCTTGACGAGCGTCGTGAACGCCTTCTCGTGGCGGTGGCCGTTGTTGCGGTCGTTGACCTTCGCGTCGCTGCCGGCGCGACGGCGCAGGCGCATGATCTGGCTCATCGGCGCGACGCCCTTCGGGCACGCCTCGATGCACTTGAAGCAGTGGGTGCAGTCGTAGATGCCGGCCGGGTCCTCGGCGAGGTGCTTGAGGCGCTCGGTCTGCTCGGCGTCGCGCGGGTCGCCGACGAACCGATAGGCCTTGGCCAGCGCGGCGGGGCCGATGAAGTCGGGGTCGGCCTCCATCGTCAGGCAGTCCGACACGCAGGCGCCGCACTGGATGCAGGCCATCGACTGCGTCACGTCGACCATCGCCGTCGCGTCGACCACGTACTCGCGCTCGGGGATCGGCTGCTTGTTGATCAGCCACGGCGTGACGCGCCGGATCTTCTTCCAGTGGACCGCGTCCATGTCGACGATCAGGTCCTTGATGACGGGCATGTTGCCCATCGGCTCGACCTCGATGACGCCGTCCTCGGCGCCCGCCTGCGCCTTGTCGAGGTGGGTGTGGCAGGCGAGGCCCGGCTGGCCGTTGATCCGCACGCCGCACGAGCCGCAGATCGCGGCACGGCACGAGCAACGGATGCCGATCGAGCCGTCGAAGCGCGCCTTGGCCTGGAGGATCCCCTCGAGCACCGAGCGGTGCGGCTCGAGCTGGATCGTGTGCTCGTCCCAGTGCGCGGAGTCGCCCGACTCGGGGTCGTAGCGGCGGATGCGCAGCGTGAAGTCCTGGGGCGGCTTGTGTTCCTCGGCCATGGCTAATAGGTCCTTGCTTCCGGCTCCCACTGGGTCATCGTGACCGGGGAGTAGCTGATCTCCGGCTCGCCGTCGGCGTTCATCGACGTGTTGATGTGCTTGATCCACTCGTCGTCGTTGCGCTCGGGGAAGTCGGTGCGGAACTGGGCGCCGCGTGACTCGGTGCGATCGATCGCCGACAGGACGATCGTCTCGGCGCAGTCGAGCATGTAGCCGAGCTCGATCGCGCCGAGCACGTCCTGGTTGAAGACCGTGCCGCGGTCGTCGATGTAGGCGCTCGCCGCCTCCTCCTTGAGGCGCCGGACGACCTCGAGCGCCGTGCTGAGGCCCTCGGCGTCGCGGAACACGGCGACGTGCTGGTTGAGCGTCGTGCCGAGTTCGTCCTTGATCTCGCTGACCCGCCGGCCCGACTTGTCGCGGGCGATGATCGAGTCGATCCACTCCTGGTCCTGGCGGCGCTGGTTGTCGGACACGTTGGGCATCGGCATCCCGGCGGCGCGCGCCGCGGCGTGCTCGCCGGAGCGGCGGCCGAAGATCAGCGTGTCGAGCAGCGAGTTGGCGCCGAGGCGGTTGCCGCCGTGGACCGAGACGCACGCGACCTCGCCGGCCGCGTACAGGCCCGGGATGTTCGTCGCGCCGTCGATGTCGGTCTTGACGCCGCCCATGATGTAGTGCTGGCCGGGACGGATCAGGATCGGCTCGGCGGTGATGTCGACGCCGGCGAAGTCGCGGCCGATGTTGACGATCTCGCGCAGCGCCTCGTGGACGCGCTTCTTGGGCACGATCGTGATGTCGAGGTAGATGCCGGCGCCGTCGGGGCCGACGCCGCGGCCCTCGTTGATCTCGATCTGCTCGGCGCGCGAGACGACGTCGCGCGAGGCGAGCTCCATCTTGTTCGGCGCCATGTTCTCCATGAAGCGCTCGCCGTTGGCGTTGAGCAGGTGGGCGCCCTCGCCGCGCGCGCCCTCGGTGATCAGAAAGCCGTTCTCGAGCAGCGTCGTCGGGTGGTACTGGACCATCTCCATGTCCATCAGCGCGCGCGCCGACGCGGTACGCCTGGGCCATCCCGTCGCCGGTGCAGATCAGCCCGTTGGTCGTCGGCTTGAAGCACTGCCCGGAGCCGCCGGAGGCGAGGATCACGTTCTTGGCCGCGAACGTCTCGAGCTTGCCGGTGCGGATGTCGCGCGCGACGGCGCCGACGCAGTGGCCATGCGTCGTCGAGGATCAGCGAGGTCGTGAACCACTCCTCGTAGGAGTCCACGCGGTCGGCGTACTTCATGAGCTGCTCGTAGAGCACGTGCAGGATCGCCTGGCCGGTGATGTCGGCGACGTAGGCGGTGCGCTTCATCGAGGCGCCGCCGAACGCGCGCAGGTCGAGGTGGCCGGTCGCGTTGCGGTGGAACGTGACGCCGATGTGCTCGAGGTGCAGGATCTCGGCCGGCGCCTCCGAGCACATGACCTCGATCGCGTCCTGGTCGCCGAGGTAGTCCGAGCCCTTGACGGTGTCGAAGGCGTGAGAGCGCCAGTCGTCGTCGGGGTTGATCGCGGCGTTGATTCCGCCCGCCGCGGCGACCGAATGCGAGCGCACCGGGTGGACCTTGCTCATGATCGCGACACTGGCTCCGGCGTCGGCCGCGGCCAGCGCTGCGCGCTGACCGGCAAGACCCGCGCCGATGATCAGGACGTCATGCTGGGGCATCGCCTCTGACTCTATAAGTTGAGGCCGCGGGGTCGCGTGTCCCTGGTCACGCTCCGGCGCCGGCGATCAGGGCGCGGCGCACGCGGTCGAGCGTCACGACGCCGGCCAGCCGGCCGTCGTCGTCGACGACCGCCAGCGCGCCGAGCATCCGCAGCGCCCGGCGCCTGCAGCAGCGCCTGGAGCGGTGTCGTCATCGGGACCTGGAGCGCCGCGTCGTCGCCGGCGTCCGAGCAGCTCGCGCGCCGGCAGCACCGGCTGCCCGGCCGCCAGGGCGTCCGTCGACGCGCTCGGAGCGCAGCACGCCGAGGAAGTGGCTGCTGCTCGTCGACGACGCAGAACCACGGCCAGCCGTAGCGCACGAAGAACTCGTCGTGGACCTGAAGCAGCGGCAGGTCGCCCGGGATCGTGACCGGCTCGGTGTCCATCAGGTCGGCGACCGTCACGCCCTCCAGGCGCTCGGCGACCTCGCTGCCGATCCGCGCCGACGTCGCGGCCTGGAGCAGGAAGAAGCCCAGGATCGCGAACAGGATGCCGTCGGTCAGGTCGTGATACCTGATCGCGACGAAGATGCCGAAGCCGATCACCAGGTAGGCGAAGCCCTGGCCGATGATGCGCGGTGATCCGCGTCGCGCGGTTGCGGTCACCGGTGCGCCGCCACGCGATCGCCCGCGCGATCCGCCCGCCGTCGAGCGGGAACGCCGGGACGAGGTTGAACAGCAGGATCGCCATGTTCATCAGCCACGTCCAGCCGAGCAGCGCCGACGACGGGGGTGATGTTGCCGCTGGCGAAGCGCGCCGACTTGAACGTGTCGCCCATCTGCTGGGCCAGCACGCTGGCGACGAAGCACAGGACGACGATCAGCCCCGTCACGAGCGGGCCGGCGGCGGCGATCTTGAACTCCTCGCCCGGGCGTCGCCGGCTCGCGCGCCAGCTGCGCGATGCCGCCGAAGAACCACAGGTCGATGCCGTTGGTCTCGATCCCCTGCCGCCGCGCGGCCAGCGCGTGGCCGAGCTCGTGGAGGATGAGCGAGCGAAGAACAGGATCGCCGCGGCGACCGCGACCACGTAGGCCGTCGTGTCCGACCCGCTGAGGACCTCGCGGAAGTAGTCCTGCAGCACGTAGATCAGGAAGAACAGGACCAGGAACCAGCTCGCGCTGACTCCGATGCGGATGCCGAACAGCCGGGCGAGCTGGATCGTTCCGCGTCCGCACGTTTCACATCGTCGCAGCGGGTCAGTGCTTCACGGTCACCGGTCAGCGACTCGGCGGGTTCGGGTGCTCGCCTCAGACCGGCGTGTGGCGCTCGATGATCGCCGCCACGTCGGCGCCGGCCGGCAGCGTGCCGTAGTTCAGGCCGCTGTCGCCGGCCGAGGCGCGCGGCGCAGAACGCGTCGGCGACCGCCGGCGGCGCGTGGCGCACGAGCAGCGAGCCCTGGAGCGCGAGCGCCATCGCTCGACGATCCGCCGCGCGCGGGTCTCGATCTCCTCGGCGTCGGCGAACTCGGTCGCGCAGGTCGCCGGCGAACGCGTCGAGGCGCGCGTCGGCGCCGGCGGCGAGGTCGACCTCGGCGAAGAACGCCTCGAGCGCCTCGGGCGAGCGGGCCAGCGCGCGCAGCACGTCGAGCGCCATGACGTTGCCCGAGCCCTCCCAGATCGAGGCCAGCGGCGCCTCGCGGTACAGCCGCGGCATGCCCGACTCCTCGACGTAGCCGTTGCCGCCGAGGCACTCGAGCGCCTCGTAGGCATGGCCCGGGACGCGCTTGCAGACGTAGTACTTGCCGACCGCGGTCGCCAGGCGCTTGAAGTGCGCGTCTCGCTCGGCGGTCGTCGTAGGCGCGCGGCGAGGCGCATCGCCAGCGACGGTCGCCGCCTCGGACTCGATCGCCAGGTCGGCGAGCACGTTGCGCATCAGCGGCTGGTCGATCAAGGTCGCGCCGAACGCGCCGCGGTGCGCCGCGTGCCACGTCGCCTGGGCGACCGCCGCGCGCATCCCGGCCGCGGTGCCGATCACGCAGTCCAGGCGCGTGTGGCCGACCATCTCGATGATCGTCGGCACGCCGCGGCCCGGCTCGCCGACCATCTGCGCCCACGCGCCGCGCAACTCGACCTCGCTCGAGGCGTTGGAGCGGTTGCCGAGCTTGTCCTTGAGCCGCTGGATGCTGGAAGCCGCGTTGCGTGGTGCCGTCGGGCAGGAAGCGCGGCAGCGCGAAGCACGACAGGCCCTCGTCGGTCTGGGCGAGCGACAGGAAGAGGTCGCACATCGGCGCGCGAGCAGAACCACTTGTGGCCGACGATCTCGTACTCGCGCCCGGTCCGCCGCCGTCAGCGGCGTCGCGCGTCGTCGTGTTGGCGCGCACGTCCGAGCCGCCCTGCTTCTCGGTCATCGCCATCCCGCACAGCGCCCCGGGCCTTCTCGCCGGCCGGCTTCAGCTCGCGGTCGTAGCCGGTCGCCGTCAGCAGCGGGACCCACTCGTCGGCGAGCTCGGGCTGCGTCGCCCGCAGCGCGGGGACCGCGGCGAAGGTCATCGTCATCGGGCAGCCGAAGCCGGCCTCGGCCTGGATCGCCGGACATGTAGATCGCCGCGCGCGCGACGTGGGCGCCGGGCTCGATCGCTGGTCCACGGCAGGCGCGTGCATCTCGTCGGCGCACGCCCGGCCGCCATCAGCTGGTGCCACGACGGGTGGAACTCGACCTCGTCGATGCGGTTGCCGTAGCGGTCGTGGGTGCGCAGCACCGGCGGGTTCTCGTTGGCCAGCCGGCCCCACTCCTGCGGCTCGCCGCCCCAGAACGCGCCGGCGTCGCGCGCGCGCTGCGCGGCCCAGCCGCCGCCCTCGCGCTCCAGCGCCTCGACGAGCGGGCGGTTGTCCTCGAACAGGTTGCGGCCCGCAAGCGGCGGCGGCTGGTTGGAGACCTCGTGGGTGGCGGATGCGCGTGAGCGTGCGATCGTGGCCGCGCAGGTACGCCATGGCCGCCTCGCGAAGCACTAGCCGCGGTCCCGACCCGAGGAGACACATGGCGAAGATCAAGGTGCAAATCCCGTCGTCGAGCTCGACGGCGACGAGATGACGCGGATCATCTGGCAGTTCATCAAGGACCAGCTGATCCTGCCGTACCTCGACGTCGACCTGAAGTACTTCGACCTCGGCATCGAGAGCCGCGACGCGACCGACGACCAGATCACGGTCGACGCCGCGAACGCGATCAAGCAGTACGGCGTCGGCGTGAAGTGCGCGACGATCACGCCCGACGAGGCGCGCGTCGAGGAGTTCGGGCTCAAGGAGATGTACCGCTCGCCGAACGGCACGATCCGCAACATCCTCGGCGGCGTCATCTTCCGCGAGCCGATCGTCATCTCCAACGTGCCGCGGCTCGTGCCCGGCTGGACGAAGCCGATCGTCATCGGCCGCCACGCGTTCGGCGACCAGTACCGCGCCACCGACCTCGTCGTCCCCGGCCCGGGCACGCTGACGCATGACCTACACGCCGACGAACGGCGACGAGCCGATCGAGCTCGACGTCTACGACTTCCCCGGCGGCGGCGTGGCGATGGCGATGTACAACCTCGACGACTCGATCCGCGACTTCGCCCGCGCGTCGCTGCGCTACGGCCTGGACCGCGGCTTCCCCGTCTACCTCTCGACCAAGAACACGATCATGAAGCGCTACGACGGGCGCTTCAAGGACCTCTTCCAGGAGATCTTCGACGCCGAGTTCAAGGCCGACTTCGAGGCCGCCGGCATCACCTACGAGCACCGCCTGATCGACGACATGGTCGCCGCGGCGCTGAAGTGGGAGGGCGGCTACGTGTGGGCGTGCAAGAACTACGACGGCGACGTGCAGTCCGACACCGTCGCGCAGGGCTTCGGCTCGCTCGGCCTGATGACGTCGCGTGCTGATGACGCCCGACGGCAAGACGGTCGAGGCCGAGGCCGCGCACGGCACGGTGACGCGCCACTACCGCGAGCACCAGAAGGGCAAGCCGACGTCGACCAACCCGATCGCGTCGATCTTCGCGTGGACGCGCGGGCCTCGATGCGCGCGGCCGGATGGACGGCACACCCGAGGTGCAGGAGTTCGCCCAGACGCTCGAGCGGGTCTGCGTCGAGACGGTCGAGAGCGGGAAGATGACGAAGGACCTGGCGCTGCTCGTCGGCGCCGGACCAGGAGCACCTGACGACGCAGGACTTCCTCGCCGCCATCGACGAGAACCTCCAGTCCGCCGTCGCCGCGGGCTGAGCCCCACCGAAAACCTCACAGGAGATCGACCCCACGATGACCGACGTCACGAAGGTAACCGTCACCGGCGCGGCCGGCCAGATCGGC
Organism: uncultured Actinomycetes bacterium; assembly: GCA_963846975.1. Taxonomy (GTDB): domain Bacteria; phylum Actinomycetota; class Thermoleophilia; order Solirubrobacterales; family Solirubrobacteraceae; genus AC-49. The sequence continues at coordinate 99,594 of CAWJXY010000014.1, read as the reverse complement.
TACGCGCTGCTGTTCCGGATCGCGTCCGGCCAGCTGCTCGGGCCCGACCGACCGGTCGCGCTGCGGCTGCTGGAGATCCCGCAGGCGATGGGGGCCGCCGAGGGCACGATGATGGAGCTCGACGACTGCGCGTTCCCGCTGGTCGCGTCGATCGACGCCTTCGACGATCCCAAGGCGGCGTTCGACGGCGCCAACATCGGGATGCTCGTCGGCGCGCGCCCGCGCGGGCCGGGCATGGAGCGCTCCGACCTGCTCGAGGCCAACGGCGCGATCTTCAAGCCGCAGGGCGAGGCGATCAACGCCGCGGCCGCCGACGACATCCGCGTGCTCGTGGTCGGCAACCCGGCCAACACGAACGCGCTGATCGCGATGTCACACGCGCCCGACGTCCCGCGCGAGCGCTTCAACGCGATGACGCGCCTCGATCACAACCGCGCGATCGGGCAGCTCGCGCGCCGGACCGGCGCGGCGGTCAAGGACATCACGAACGTCACGGTGTGGGGCAACCACTCCACCACGCAGTATCCCGACTATTCATCACGCCAAGATCGGGGGTAAGTCGGCGATCGAAAAGGTGAACGACCAGGAGTGGTACGAGAACACGTTCATCCCGACCGTCGCCAAGCGCGGCGCGGCGATCATCGAGGCGCGCGGCGCGTCGAGCGCGGCGTCGGCCGCCAACGCGGCGATCGACCACGTGCACGACTGGGTGCTCGGCACCGCCGACGGCGACTGGGTGTCGATGTCGGTGCCGACCGACGGCAGCTACGGCGTGGCCGAGGGCATCATCAGCTCGTTCCCGTGCACGACGTCGGGCGGTGACTACACGATCGTCCAGGGGCTCGAGATCAACGACTTCTCGCGCGCGCGGATCGACGCCAGCGTCGCCGAGCTGCGCGAGGAGCGCGAGGCGGTCGTGGCGCTGGGGCTGGTGCCCGCCGAGTGTCTAGCGGGGAACCCAGCCCTTGCCGGACTTCTTGACCTTCCCGTCCTTCTGGAGGGCGGGCAGGACGCGATAGAGGTAGTTCTGCTTGATGCCCATCGAGGTCGCCATCTCGGGGATCGTGATCCCGGGCTGCTTGGTGACGAGTTCGAGCGCCTCCTTGCCGCGCGTGCCGCTGCCCTCGCGGGCGTCCGCGGCGTCCGCTGCCGGTCCCCTTGCGCGCGCCGGTGGCGGTCGTCGCTCGAACACGACGCGGCGCAACCGCGGTGGCGCGGGTTGCCGGGACGCCGTCGAGCGCTTGAAGGGCGGCTTCGAGACGGGAGTACTCGTCGACGAGCGGCTTGATCTCGTCCAAGCGGGACTTGATCTCTCTGCGTTTCTCGTCCAGGAAATCGGCCATGGGTTCTCCGTAAATTGGGGAACGGGGAGTAACGGACACTCGCACACACGTGCAAATCGGTCAATTCCTGCCAGCGCGGTGTCTGGCGTAACCTCTCCGGCCCTCGTGTCGTTGTCATCGCTCATGCGCCGCCTGCTCACCATTTCGCTGCTCGCCCTGTCCGCGTCTGCTGTCGCGGTACATGCGGCGCCGTCGCCGGCCGTCAACGTCTCGTCGGTGCAGCCCCGAATCACCAACCTGCACACGATGACCTCAGACGTGAGCGGCGGCGAGACCGAGATGGCGGCGTGGACGCAAGGCGCGAGCACCGCGATCTCGTGGCGCAGCCTGACCGGCGCCTGGACTCCGGCGCGCAAGCTGCCGCCCGGGCTGGTCGATATCGGCGAGTACTCCAGCGACGCGTTCGTCGCCGTGTTCGTCGACGGAACGAAGGTCGGCGCGATGAGTGGCGCCCGCCACTTCGACGGCGGCTTCAACACGATCGGCCACCTCGCGGCCGGTACGACGCCGGCGCTTGCCGTCGACCCCGACCTGGGCACGGCGATCGCTGCGTGGCTGGCGCCAGCGCCGCACGGCCGGCGCGTCGTTCAAGCGGCGATCCGCCGCGCGACGCATCTGTTCTCCAAGCCGCAGATGATCGTCCCGGCCGGCAACGTCACCGCGGTTGCGGTCGGCAACTCGTTGTCCGGTGCGGCGGTCGCGTACGTGCGCAGCGGGCGGCTGTACATCCGCATCCGGGCGGGTCAGCGGTGGCGGGCGCCGGTCGCCCTCGGGGCCGCGGGTGGCACGACGTCGGCGGACATCAGGGTCGGCTTCGACGATGTCTCCGATCGCAGTACGGTCGTTGTCTGGCGCCACGACGGCGGGGTTCTCGACGCCGCCGGTGCGGCGCCGTTCTCGCGGCCGTTCGTGCGTCACCGGCTCGAGACGTCGGGGGCCGGCGCGCCCGCGCTCGCCGGGTCCGACAACGAGGTCGAGTGGGAGCTGGCCTACCCGAAGCGCACGGCGGCCGGAACGGTGGTGCGCCAGGTCGGGCTGGGCCCGACGCCGGGCAAGGTTCGCAGCGTCTCGTCGCCCGGGCCGGTCAGCGGGCTGACCGTGCGCCGCTCGCCCTACGGCGATGTCATGGGCTGGACGGTCGCCGGCTCGCCCGGGCGCGGCTTCGTCGGCTCGGCTGACATCTCGCTCGAGCCGGTCGCCATCGCGCCCGCCGACAGCGTCACGGCGCTCCAGCCGCTGATCACCGACAACCCCGACGTCGATGCGGTGTGGATCGCGCACGCGTCGTCGGGCGACATCGTGCGCGCCGGAAACGGCCTCGTTTCGTTTCCGCGCGAATAAGAAGCTCGTCAGAGATCCCCCAGGTGTGCAACGTTCCCGGGGCGGGAGCGTTCACGAAGGGTGCGCCGAACTCTTGCCACTGCAACTTTTCTTCTGACCGCGGCCCTGCTGGGGCCGGCGGCGGCGCTCGGCGCCTTCGGTCCGCCGGTGACGATCTCGCGGGCGCACACGTTCGTGATGGGCCTCGGCACGCTGACGACCGGATCGGGCGCCCAGGTCGCGTCATGGTCGTTCCAAGACGGCACCGGCCAGGGCGCTCCCGGCGGCGCGCGCTTTGCGGTCCGCAACCCCGGCGGCTCCTATGGCGCCGAGCACACGCTGCCGTCGGGGTTCCTGGATCTGGAGTCGTACGGCAACTCGCGGCTCGTCGCGCTGTCGTCCGACACCCGCCACGTGCGGGTCGCGTTCGGCTCCACGTCGTCGATGGGCACAGCGCGCAGCATCGTCAGCGGCGACATCCGCTTCCTGCCCAAGCTCGCGTTCGACTCGTTCGGTGACGGCGTGGTCGGGTGGATCCAGGGCGCGTCGGGCAACCGGCGGCAGGTGCGCGTGTCGACGCGCGGGCGCGGCGGGCACTTCTCATCGCCGGTCACGCTGTCGGGGACCGGGCGGGCCGACGCCCTCGCGGTCGCGGTCGGCGCGAACGGGACCGTCGTCGCCTATGCCCGCGACGGGCGACTGCTGGCGCGCGTGCGCCGCCACGGCCACGGCTGGGGCTCGCAGCAGGACCTCGGCTCGGCGGCCGTCGGGACCCAGAACGACATCGCGGCGGCGATGAACCAGTTCGGCCGCGTGCAGATAGTGTGGCGCCACCGTCATCTGACCGAGGGCGGCAGCGCGGGGCCGTCGCAGCTCGACGCGGCGTTCATGGGCGCCGGGAGCTTCACGTTCCACCGCGGGGCGCGGGTCGAGTCCGACGGCGCGGGCGCACCGTCGCTGGCGGCGCTCGGGACCGCGGTCGCCTATGTGCAGCACACGGCGGCGGGGCCGGTCGCGCGGCTGCGCACGCTCAACCCGAGTCCAGGGGCGGCGATCGACAGCCCGGCGGCCGGCGGGCTGACCGACGTGCGCGTGGCGGCGGTCACGACGTCCGAGCAGTTCGTGTCGTGGATGGTTCCCCAGGCGGGCGGCGACGGCGCGGGGCGCGGCTTCCTCGGTCGTCACGCCGCCGGCGTCAGCTCGCTCGCGCCCGAGCCGGTGACACCGAGCGAGAACGTCCAGGAACTGCTCCTCAACCTCACCACCCACGGCCCAGACGCGGTCTGGATCGCCCGCCCCGGCGGCACCGGCCCCGGCATCCCGATCTCCCAGATCCACACCGTCGTCCGCGCCGCCAGCTCCACCTAACGCCCACCTACGTGGGGTCTGACCCTTTGTACGACGTGACTTTACGTGGGGTCTGACCCTTTGTACCGCGACTTTACGTGGGGTCTGACCCTTTGTACCGCGACTTTACGTGCGTTCGACGAGGCCTTTGAGGCGCGCGAGCGAGGCGTCGGCTTCGCGCTGGGGGAGGCCGCGGACGATCGCGCGGCTGGCGAAGGCGCCCAGTGAGCCCAGGGGCGGGCGGAATTCGTTGCGGTAGTCGAAGCGGGTGCCGCTGTCGATGGCGGCCAGGCGGTATTCGATCTCGGCGTGTGAGCGCGCCGGCCCGTGGCCGATCCAGTGCGCGTGGACGTGTTCGTCGCACGTGTCGAGCTCCCAGTGCACCCGGAAGCGCACGCCGTGCAGCGAAAGCGTCTGGTCAAACTCGTCGCCGCGCCGCGCCGGCCCGTCGGGCGCGTCGCCGAGCCGCCGGTGGATCGTGACCCAGTCGCCGAGGCGCTGCGGGTTCATCACCGTGTCCCACACTTGCTGCGGCGGCGCGTCGATATCGATGCTGGCGTGGACCTCGCTCATCGGCGCGCGACCCTACCGAGCCGCCAGGTCCTCGATCGCCTCCCAGTCACGCAGCGCCCGCTCGATCGCCGCGTCCAGACCAGTGCAAGCGCACGCCGAGCAGCGCCGCCGCGCGGTCGTCGCGCGGCAGCAGGTCGTGCTCGAGGCCGCCCATCAGCGGCCCGACGAGCTCGGCGTCCTCGCCGCTCACGCGGGCCACGACGGCGGCCGTCAGCGGCGTCGCGGCGAACCGCAGGCGCATCGACGGCCGCCGCACCAGCAGCTGCTCGCGGATCGCGGCGATCAGCTCGCCGTAGCTGACGACGTCGGGCCCCGCGATGTCGAGCGACAGTCCGCCGCGGGTCCCGCTCGACCTTCGCCGCCGCGACGAGGAACGCGCGCACGTCGCGCGCGTCGATCGGCTGGGTGTGGTTGTCGCGCCACGCGGGCAGCGGCAGCACCGGCAGCCGCTCGACGAGCCGCACCATGACGCGGAACGACCGCGACCGCGCGCCGATCACGATCGACGCTCGCAGCGCGAGCGCCCGCGGCGCGGCCTCGAGCAGGATCCGCTCGACCTCGACCCGGCTGGCCAGGTGCGGCGACGCCGCCGACACGTCCTCGGGAACGAGCCCGCCGAGGTACACGACCCGCGCGAGGCCCGCGCGCTGCGCGGCGGCTGCGAACGTCTCGGCCGCCATCCGGTCGCGCTCGCCGAAGCCGTCGTTGCGCGACGAGGGCTCCATCGAGTGGATCAGGTAGTAGGCGCAGTCGACGCCGTCAAGCGCCGCGTCGAGCCCCGACCCGGTCAGCGCGTCGCCGATCACGACCGGCAGGTCCATCAGGCCTCGTCGCCCGCACCCGCTCCTCGGAGCGCGCGAACGCATGGACCTCGTGCCCGGCCTCGAGCAGCGCCGGCACGAGCTCGGAGCCCACGGCCCCGCTGGCACCGGTCACCAGGATCCTCATCGACGGTCAAGGTACTGGCGCGTCACCGGATAGGGTCCGCCGAGTGGTGCGATCGGCGGCGATCATCGGCGCCTCCGCCAGTACCCGTCACAGCTGCGGTAGCGCGGCACGCGTGCTCCGACGTGGCGCGACTTTTCCTTTCATACGAAGGAAAACTCGCGCCACGTCACACGCCACCGAGGACGTGCCGCAGGTCTTCCCATCTAGAGAAGGAAACTTGCGGCACATCCGCCCGCGGCCTCACCGCGGGCGTCCGGTCCCGCGTTCCCTCGGTGCAGAAGGACCCTGCACGACTAGCATCCAACCCGTGCCCGACCCCGAGCAGGACTACGACCTGGCCGTCGTCGGCGGGGGCATTCTCGGCCTCGCGACCGCACGCGAGATGCTGCGCCGCACGCCGGATCTGAAGGTCGTCGTGCTCGAGCGCGAGGACGAGATCTGCGCGCATCAGACCTCCTCGAACTCCGGCGTCGCGCACGCCGGGATCTACTACACACCCGGGTCGCTGAAGGCGCAGCTGTGCGTCGAGGGCATCCGGCGCCTGTACGAATACTGCGACGAGCACGCGATCGAATACGAGAAGTGCGGCAAGCTGATCGTCGCCACCGACCGCAGCGAGATCGCCCGGCTCGACGAGCTCGAGCGCCGCGGCCGCGCCAACGGCGTCGCCGATCTCAAGCGCATCGGCCCCGACGAGATCAAGGAGATCGAGCCCCACGCGACCGGCATCGACGCGCTGCACTCGCCGCATACCGGGATCGTCGATTTCGCTGCCGTCGCGCGCTCGTATGCCGGCGAAATACGAGGCCAGGGCGCCGCGATCGTCACCGGCGCGGGGTCAGCGCGATGCGACCGCAACGGCACCACGACGCGCCTCACCCACACCAAGGGCCAGACCGCCGCCCGCCACGTGATCGCCTGCGCCGGCGCGTGGTCGGACCGCCTCGCCGTCACCGCCGGCGCGTCGCCCGACCCGCGCATCGTCCCGTTTCGCGGCAGCTACCTGAGGCTGCGCCCCGAGCGCCGGTCGCTCGTCAAGGGCCTGATCTACCCGGTCGCCGATCCGGCGCTGCCGTTCCTCGGCGTCCACCTGACCAAGCGCATCGACGGCGAGATCCTGCTCGGGCCGACCGCCCTGCTCGCGCCGGCGCGCGACGCCTACAAGCTCACCACGGTTCGTGCCAAGGACCTCAAAGCCACGCTCGCCTGGCCCGGCACGTGGAAGGTCATGCGCCGCTTCTGGCGCGTCGGCCTCGACGAGCTGCGCATGGCCGCCAGCCGCCGCGTGTTCGTCGCCGCCTGCGCGCGCTACGTCCCGGGCCTGACGACCGACGACGTGACCGACGGACCGGCCGGCGTTCGCGCCCAGGCGGTTGGCCGTGACGGCGCGCTGGTCGACGACTTCGTGTTCTCCGAGACGGCCGGGGCGCTGCACGTGCGCAACGCCCCGTCGCCGGGTGCGACGTCGTCGCTGGCGATCGCGCGGCTGATCGCCGATCGCGCCGACGAGGCGTTCGCGGACTGAGAAGCGGTTTCTGAGCGGCGATCAACCGCGCACGAAACCCGCCCAAGTTGCGGGCTGATTGCGCACGGCGGGGGCGAAAACCGTTCGTTTGCAGCCTCATTACCGTCATGTGAAGAAACAGTGCCATTTTGCGGAAGTGCCCGTTGCGCCCGGCTGGGTGCCTGTGTTTCCATGCCGCCTCCATGGCAGCAACGGTCAGCCCGAGCCCGGTCGCGAAGTCCCGCAAGAAGGTGTCCTGCGAGACGTGCTTCTTCCACTGCAACCTGCTCTGCGCGCTCGACAAAACCCCGTGCCCGACCTACCGCCCGAACTCGCCGGACGGCCTGCGCCCGCCGCGCCAGATGCGGCTCGTCTTCCGCCAGGAGCGGCGAGCCCACGTCGCGTTCGCGTTCCCCAGCGCGCAGGAACAGGCCGCTCGCTACCAGTAGGCGCTGCGCGCCTACGCCGGAAGCACCCGGTCCAGCCGCGCCAGATGCGCCCGCGCCGCCGAGATCCGCGCGTCGTCGGCCGGCAGCAGATCGACCAGCGCGTGGGCGGCCGGCTCGTCCTCCTCGCCGGGCACGGTCCGGCACCACGCTGCCATCAGGTCCGGGTCGCGCGACGCCAGCACGGCGCTGCGCAGCCCCTCCTCGAAGCGCTCGCGCGCCTCGACCACCCGCGGCGCCAGCGACCCCGGCAGCACCCGCTCGCGCCCCAGCGCCAGCGCGTCGCCGAGGCGGCCCTCGGCCGAGCAGCTGCTCGGCGTCCTGAAGGTCGGAGCCGACCGGGACCGCGAACGCGTAGGGCTTGGCCCGCACGACGCCGTCGAGGTCGCGTCGCAGTCGGCTCATCTCCGCGCGCAGCGTCACCGGCTTGCCCCACTCGCCGTAGACCTCGAGTGTCAGTTCCTCGGCCGTCAGCCCATGTCCGGCCAGCGCCAGCGTGGCCAGGATCTCCGCGTGGCGGCGCGACAGCGCGACGGTCCGCCCGGCCACCACGATCCGTGGCCGGCGGCCGAACAGCTCCAGCCGCGCGCGGGCCGGCACCTGTGGCCGCGTCGCGCCGGCACGCCGGCGCCACAGCACCAGCCCGTCGAGGCCCGGCAGCGCCTCGACGTCGGCCGTCGCGCCGTCGGGCAGCATCAGTTCGTCCCCCGGCTGCGGTGCCAGGACCCCGGCCGACAGCCAACCCGCGGGGGCCGACATCAGCACCTGCCCACTCGAGCGCACGAGCGCCGTCGGCTGTGACGTCCCGGCCACGCGCTCCATGTAGGCCGCGCGCAGCGCCTCGTCGCGACGCTGCTGGTCGTGGCGCAGGTACGCCTCGGCCATCCCGGCCGCCGCTGTTACGAGCGACAACGTGTGGGGGTGCGCGGTGCGCAGGTGGCCGGTCAGGTCGACGACGCCGAGGATCTCGCCCGTCGCCGGGTCGTGGATCGGCGAGCCCGAGCACTGCCACGGATGAACGATGCGGTTGAAGTGCTCGGCGCTGAAGATCTGGACCGGGTGATCGACGGCGATCGCCGTCCCCAGGGCGTTCGTCCCCGCGCCCTGTTCGCTCCAGTCGGCGCCGCACACGAAGTGCATGTCCTCGGTCGCCTCGATCACGCGGTGGTGGCCCTCGATCCACATCAGGACGCCGTGCGCGTCGGAGATGACGAGCATGTGGGCCGAGTCGCTCGTCGCCCCGCTGAGCAGGTCGCGCAGCATCGGCAGCACGGGGTACAGCGGGTGGTGCGACCAGCGCTCCTCGATCTCGCGATCGTCCATCAGGATCGGTGCCAGGTGGCGCTCGGGGTCGACGCCCGCGTCGCTCGAGCGCACCCACGACTGGGCGACGACCGCCCGCACGCGGCCCCCGACGTCCTGTCCGGACTGGAACGCCTCGTGGACCCGGCGCAAGGCTTGCGCCTGCGCGAGCCGATCACCGAGCGGCTGCACCGCCAGCCACGGATTCATCTGCTGGTCCGGCATGACCCTGCGCCCATGCTACTCCCGCCCCGACCTCGCCCCAGCGCGCCGCAACGTCGATGCAACGTCTGGGCGTTGCAACGTCAACGCAGCCTCCCGGGGCATACCTTCCGAGGCGATCCCACAGGCGAACATAGGAGACACCATGGCTATCGCGGTACCCATCGCCGAGGCGACGCGACGCTTCACCTCCGAACCCCGCCAGCTGCTGATCGACGGACAGTGGGTCGACGCCGCCGACGGCGCGACCTTCGAGACGATCGATCCCGGCACCGGTGAGGTTCTGACCACCGTCGCTCACGGCAAGGCCGAAGACGTCAACCGCGCCGTCGCGGCCGCCCGCCGCGCGCTCGACGGCCCGTGGTCGAAGATGACACCGTCCGAGCGCGGCCGCGCGATCCACCGTCTCGGCGACCTGATCGCCGAGAACCTCGACGAGCTGGCCGAGCTCGATTCGCTCGACAACGGCAAGGCGAAGGCCGTTGCGGCGGCCGCCGACGTCCCGCTCGCCGCCGACCTGTTCTGGTACATGGCCGGCTGGGCGACGAAGCTGCGCGGCTCGACCGTCACGCCGTCGCTGCCCTACATCCCGGGCGCCGAGTTCCACTGCTACACGATCAAGGAGCCGGTCGGCGTCGTCGGTCAGATCATCCCCTGGAACTTCCCGCTGCTGATGGCGGCGTGGAAGGTCGGCCCGGCGCTGGCGACCGGCTGCACGATCGTGCTCAAGCCCGCCGAGCAGACGCCGCTCAGCGCGCTGCGCCTCGGCGAGCTGGCGCTCGAGGCCGGCATCCCGACGGGGTGCTCAACGTCATCACGGGGTACGGCGACGCCGGGGCTGCGCTGGCCGAGCACGAGGACGTCAACAAGGTCGCGTTCACCGGCTCGACCGAGGTCGGCAAGCTGATCGCCCAGGCGGCCGGCCGCACGAACCTCAAGCGGGTCAGCCTGGAGCTCGGCGGCAAGTCGCCGAACATCGTCCTCGACGATGCCGACGTGGAGGCCGCGATCGCGGGCTCGGCGCAGGGCATCTTCTTCAACCAGGGCGAGGTCTGCACGGCGGCGAGCCGGCTCTACATCCACGAGAAGCTGTTCGACGAGGTCGTCGATGGCGTCAGCCAGGCGGCGCAGGGCATCAAGATCGGTCACGGCATGCAGCCCGACACCGAGATGGGCCCGCTCGTGTCCCAGGAGCAGTTCGAGCGCGTCACCGGCTACCTGAAGATCGGCGCCGACGAGGGCGCGCGGACGGTCACCGGCGGCAAGGCGCTCGACGGCCCGGGCTACTTCGTCCAGCCGACGGTGCTCGTCGACGCGACGTCGGACCAGCGGATCATCAAGGAGGAGATCTTCGGCCCGGTCGTGGCGGCGCTGCCGTTCAGTGACCTCGACGATCTCGCCGCGCAGGCCAACGACTCGGTCTACGGCCTCGCGGCCGGCGTCTGGACGCGTGACGTGTCCAGCGCGCACAAGCTCGCCAAGCGGATCAAGGCGGGCACGGTGCACGTCAACACGTACCACATCTACGACGCCTCGCTCCCGTTCGGCGGCTACAAGCAGAGCGGCTGGGGCCGGGAGATGGGCGAAGAGGTTCTCAACAACTACCAGGAGACGAAGTCGGTCGTCATCGCTCTGTGAGCAGCTAGCCCTTCAGGACAGGGACGTCCCCCACGGAGGACCCCTCAGCGGCACGCTCGGACCGGCGGGCGATCCACTCCGCACCGGGCGTGTCGCTGACGCCGTGGGCCACGATCGAGCAGACGACGCACAGCGCGGCGAGGTTGAAGATCTCGGTGGCGTCCGGTACCTCCTGGGCGAGGACGAGCAGCGAGAACGTCATCGTCGCCACGCCCTTGGGGCCGAACCAGGCGATGAAGCCCTTCGTCGCGCGGTCGACGCCGGTGCCGGCGAGCGCGACCCAGACCGCGGCCGTGCGCGCGACGAGCAGCGTCACGACGACGACGCCGACCGCCGCCCAGCCGTCGGCGAACAGCCCGTCGAGCGTCAGCAGCGAGCCGAACACGACGAACACGCCGAGCTTGACGATCTCGACGACCTCCGCCGAGCGCTCGGCGAACACGATGCGGATGTCGTGGCGCCGCGTGCCGAGCGCGATCGCGCACACGAACACGGAGATGAAGCCGTTTCCGTGCGGGGCGGCGACGGCCAGCGCGTAGCTGCCGAACGCGACGCCCAGCGCGAACAGCGCCCGCTGATGGGGCGGGATGCCCTCGCGCAGGCCGGTCCCGCGCGGCAGCAGCCATGAGGCGGCGAGCCCGCACGCGACGCCGATCGCCAACCCGAAGCCGACGTTCTCCAGCACGAATCTCCACCACACGAAGTCGCCGCCCTTGAGCGCGTCGGCGAACGCGAGCACGAACACCAGCGCCAGCCCGTCGTTGAGGCCCGACTCGAGGTTCAGCGAGTGGCGGATGATCCGCGGCACGCGCGGGTTGGTGACGACGCTCGATGACAGGACCGGATCGGTAGGGGAGAGCAGTGCGCCGACGAGCAGCGCCTGAAGCCACGGCAGGCCGACGAGCCAGCGGGCGCTGAGCGCGACGATCGCCCCGGTGAGTGGCATCGCCACGACGAGGTTGCGCACCGGCAGGTGCCAGGCCGACTGCAGGAGTTCGCCCTCGACCTCGAGCCCGTCGCGAAACAGGATCACGATCAACGCGACGACGGCGAGGCCGCGGACGAAGCCCGAGGTCGGGTCGAAGTGCAGGACGCCGAGCTGGCCCTCGCCAAGCGCGAAGCCGGCGAGCACGTAGAGCGCCGCCAACGAGACGAACGAGCGCCGCGCGATCCCCGACACGAGCGCCCCGATGACGAGCAGCGCGGCGAGCACGCCCGCCGCGGTGTCGAAGTCCTGCATCGGGGTAGAGTCCCACGCGACCCCTACGGCTTGCCGTTTTCAGCAGGAGACCCGACAGCTTGCGAATCACCGTCTTGGGCAAGTCCCCGTCTTGGCAGGACGCCGGAGGGGCTTGCAGCGGCTACCTGCTCGAGGAGGGGTCGACGTGCGCGTTGTTGGAGTGCGGCAGCGGCGTGTTCGGAAAGCTCCGCAGCGTCCGCGAGTACGACCAGGTCGACGCGGTCGTGATCACGCACATGCACCCCGACCACTTCGTCGACGTGATCCCGTTCGGGTTCGCGCTGCGCTACTCGCCGCGCCAGCAGCCCGACCCGATCGGCCGCTGGCCGGGGACCGACTCGCCCGCGCGGCCGCGACTGATCCTTCCGCAGGGCGGCCGCGACGTGCTCCAGAAGATCGTGTCGGCGTGGGGGCAGGACGACCTGATCGACACGGCGTTCGACGTCTACGAGTATGGGCCCGACGACGTCGTCGAGGTCGGCGTCCTGCACGTCCGCTTCCAGCAGGTCAGCCACTGGATCCCGACGTTCGCGGTCGAGGTCAACTCCGCCGCCAACGGGAGTGGGCGCTTCACGTATGGGGCCGACACCGCGCCCGATGACGCACTCGTCGACTTCGCCCGCGACACCGACCTGCTGATGCTCGAGGCGACGCTCAGCCGTCCCGAGCGCGAGTCGCCGCGCGGCCACATGACGGCCGCCGAGGCCGGCGACCACGCGGCCCGCGCCGGCGCCCGCCAGCTTGTGTTGACGCACATCAGCGACGAGTTGGACGGCGATCTGGCGCTGGGGCAGGCACGTGAGCGGTTCGATGGGGCGGTGACGGTGGCCGCGGAGGGCGCGGTCTACGAGGTGTAGGCGGCACCCCATAGGCTCCAACCCATGCCCACCGCACAGCGCCCGCTCAACTCCGGCTTCGGTTACCGCTCGACCGCGAGCGACGTCCTGGAAGGCATCGACCTCGCCGGCAAGGTCGCGATCGTCACCGGCGGCTACTCGGGGCTCGGCCTCGAGACGACGAAGGCGCTGGCCGACGCCGGCGCGCAGGTGATCGTCCCGGCGCGGCGGCCCGACGTCGCGCGCGAGGAGCTGGACGGCGTCGACAACGTGACCGTCGACGAGCTCGACCTGTCGGACCTCGACAGCGTCGGCGCGTTCGCGGATCGCTTCAACGATTCGGGCTCGCGACTGGACATCCTGATCAACAACGCGGCGGTGATGGCGTGCCCCGAGACGCGCGTCGGCCCGGGCTGGGAGCTGCAGTTCGCGACCAACCACCTCGGCCACTACGCGCTGGCCAACGGGCTCGCCGACCGGCTGAAGGCCGACGGCGGAGCGCGCGTCGTCGCGCTCAGTTCGACCGGTCACAAGATCTCGGGCATACGCTTCGACGACCCGTGGTTCGAGCGCGATCCCTACGACAAGTGGGTCGCCTACGGCCAGGCCAAGACCGCCAACAGCCTGTTCGCGGTCGAGCTCGACAAGCGCGGCCAGGCCGACGGCGTGCGCGCGTTCGCCTGTCACCCGGGCGGGATCATGACCCCGCTGCAGCGCCACCTGCCGCGCGAGGAGATGATCGCGTCGGGCTGGATGGACGAGGACGGCAACGTCGATGAGCGCTTCAAGACGCCGCCGCAGGGCGCCGCGACGTCGACCTGGGCCGCGACCTCGCCGCAGCTCGACGGCGAGGGCGGGGTGTACTGCGAGGACTGCGATATCGCGGAGCCGACCGATCCCGAAAGTCCGATGGCCCGCTACCGCGGCGTCAACGCGCATGCAGTCGACCCGGAGGGGGCAACCCAACCTATGGGCGCTGTCGGCCGAGCTGACCGGCATCGACGCGTTTGCCTGACCCGTATAGAATCGCCGCCGCAGTAGCCGCAAAGAGCGAGGTCTGAGAGAGAACATGAGTGCAAGAGAAACGGCCGGAACGGTCGCCGGAAAGATCTCCGCGGCGCGCTCGAACCCGTACGTACGTCAGGTGATCGAGGACGAGGAGCTGCGCGACAGCGTGCTCTCGGCGGTTACCGCGGCGCGCAGCGCGTACGGCCGCCTGAGCAACGGCAAGGCGCCGACCAAGGCGCTGCTCGACGACAAGAAGCTGCACCGCGACCTGCGCAACGCCGCCGAGTCGCTGCGCACCGCCGCCGAGTCGCTGCGCGCGGCGCCCCAGCCCCGCAAGCGCAAGCGCCGTGGGCGGATGCTCGTCCTGATCGTGCTCAGCGCCGGGGTCGCGCTGGCGGTCAGCGAGGGGCTGCGGACGAAGGTTCTCGACGCGCTGTTCGGCAAGGAGGAGGAGTTCGACTACACCTCCACCACGGCGCCCGAGCCGGCGCCCGCGCCCGAGCCTGCGTCCACTTCGTAGCGGTTCGATTCGAAATCGGCTGGCTGGCCAGCTAGTCTGTATCTGATGCCCGCCACCGCCACCACCGAAGCCCAGCCCAAGTCGCTCGCCGGCGACAAGGCCCAACGGATCGTCGATGCCATGCGCTCGTCGGTCGCCAAGCGCGGCGTCGCCGGCTCGACGTTCGATCACGTCGCGCGCGAGGCGGGCGTGTCACGCGGGCTGCTGCATTACTACTTCGGCACCAAGGAGAACCTGCTCACCGAGGTCGTGCGCCACGACTGTTCGCTGCGGATGGAGCTGCTCGACCAACAGTTGCGCGGCGCCACGACGGCCGACGACTTCATCGGGATGCTCGCCAACTGGATGAAGAGCCTGATGAACGACGAGCCGGACTTCATGGTCGTCATCTACGAGATGTTCACTCTGGCCCAGCGCAACGACGACATCGCCCGCGAGTTCGTCGAGCTGATGCGCAGGCCGCGCGAGACGATCGCCCAGGTGCTCGCCGCCAAGCAGGACGACGGCGTCCTGCGCGTCAACGGCGACCCCGAGGGCGTCGCCGACGTGTTGCTGTCGCTCGGTGACGGGCTCGGCCTGCGCATGATCGGCGAGCCCGATCGCGACCACGGCTCGACGATGGACGCCGCGCTTCTGGCCGCCAAGTCGCTCCTCAGCGACCCCGTCTGATCCTTTCCAGCGGCTAAAGATTTCCGCTCTGTGATGCGGAGCACACGGCTCGCAACGACGCCTCATTAGCGTCCGGCTGGCCAGCCAGCCAATACTTGTGCTACCGTTCGGCTGGCCAGCCAGCCAAACAGGATTCTCAAGCGGGAAAGGACCGACATGCAAGCCGTCATGAACACCCTCGACGGGGCCGTCAACCGACACCGACGTCTCGTCCTCGGACTGTGGGTCGCGCTTCTCGTCGTCGCGGTCCCGTTCGCCATGCACCAGTCCGACCACCTGACCGGTGGAGGGTTCGGCGTCCCCGGCTCGCAATCGGCCGCCGTCACCGACCAACTGTCGCGCGACTTCCCGGGCGCCGGGAACGCGGCGCTGGCCGCGGTCCTGGTGCCGAAGCCCGGCGCCACCCCGGCGCAGGTCCGCGCCGCCATCGACCGCGTCGGCGCCGCCGCCGCGGCGACCGACCACGTCGCGCTGACGGCACAGGCGCGCGCCGCCGCAACCCGCGCCGCCCAGCGCCCGCACCCGATGCTCATCCCACTGGCCGTCGACGTCGACACCGACAAGTCGACCGACGTCGCGGCGAAGCTCCTCAAGCCTTTGCACGTCAGCTCGAGCGGCCCGGTCGCCGTCCACCTGACCGGCCAGGGCGCGCTGTGGGCCGGCCTTCAGGACCTGTCCAAGAAGGACCTCGCCAAGGCCGAGGGCGCCGGTTTCCCGATCGTCCTGCTGATCCTGCTCGTGATCTTCGGATCGCTGGCCGCGGCGTCGCTGCCGCTGGCGCTCGGCTTCGCGTCCGTGCTGATCACCGGCTCGCTGATCTACGTGCTGTCGAGCTTCATGCAGATGTCGGTGTTCGTGACCAACATGGCCTCGATGATCGGGATCGGCGTCGCGGTCGACTACTCGCTGTTCGTGCTCGCCCGCTACCGCGAGGAGATCCGTGACGGCGCGTCGCCCGACGCCGCGCGCTCGATCGCGATGTCGACCTCCGGCCTCGCCGTCCTGTTCTCCGGCGTGACCGTCATCGTGTCGCTGGCCGGCCTGTGGCTCGTGCACTCGACGGCGCTGCGCTCGATGGCGCTCGGGGCGATCCTCGTCGTCGGCGTCTCGGTGCTCGCCGCCGTGACGCTGCTGCCGGCGCTGATCGCGCTGATGGGCAAGCGCGCCCACCGGCCCGGCCGTGTGCTGAGCCGCGCACGCCGCGCCCTGCGCCCCAAGCGCTCGCCGCAGGCGGCGATCGCCGACGCTCGCGACAAGCCTGACTTCTGGGCCAACTGGACGGCCCGCGTCATGCGCCGTCCGGTGCTCAGCGCGACCGCCGCGGTCGTGGTGCTGCTGGCGCTCGCCGCGCCCGCCCTGAACCTGCACACGGTCGACGGCGCGCTGCGCCAGTTCCCGCACGGCAACGAGACCCGCCAGGGCTTCGAGGCCGCGGCGAAGCTGGCCGGCCCCGGCGCCGGCGCGCCGATCCAGGTCATCGTCGCCCCGGGCCAGGCCGCCCAGGCCCGCGCCGTGCTGGCCGCCGATCCGCAGGTCGCGTCGGTCGATGCGACCCAGCGCTCGGCTGTCGGCGCCGATCGGGTCCTGATCTCGGCGACGCCACGCAAGGACGGCGAGTCCGCGGCCGCCCAGGCGTCGATCGAGCGCCTGCGCGCCGAGCTCCCGGCCGGCGCGGTCGTCGGCGGCGACTCGGCGATGCTGCACGACTTCCACCACCAGGTCTCCGGATCGATGTGGAAGATCGCGCTGTTCGTGCTCGCGCTGTCGTACCTCGTGCTGCTCGTGCTGCTGCGCTCGGCCGTGCTGCCGCTCAAGGCGGTCGTCATGAACCTGCTCAGCGTCGGCGCCGCCTACGGCGTGCTGACGCTGGTGTTCGGCAAGGTCGACACGATCACCCCGCCGCTCGTCCTGGCCGTCGTGTTCGGCCTGTCGATGGACTACGAGGTGTTCCTGCTGAGCCGGATCCGCGAGCGCTTCCAGCGTCACGGGGACACGGAGCGTGCGGTCGCCGGCGGGCTCGCGTCGAGCGCCAAGACGATCTCGAGCGCCGCGCTGATCATGGTCTGCGTGTTCGCGATCTTCGTCATGACCGGCGTCCCGTCGATCAAGCAGATCGGCCTCGGCAACGCCGTCGCGATCGCCGTCGACGCGACGATCGTGCGGCTCGTGCTCGTGCCCGCGACGATGAAGCTGCTCGGGCGCTGGAACTGGTGGCTGCCGCAGTCGCTCCAGCGGGCGCTGCCGAAGGTCGAGCTCGAGGACCGCGCCATCGGGACGACCGTCTAGGTCTGGCAGGTCTGGCAAGCCGCGTTGCACGGCCGGGGGGACCGGCCCTGCGACGCGGCGACCTGCTTTACCTTTGACCGGATGCGTCGAACAGGTCCGGCGGCCCTCCTGGCCGTGCTCGCGCTGCTCGTCACTGCGGCTGCCCCGGCGGCCGCAGCGCCCTGTCCGGGGGCGTCGGCGTGCCCGTACTCGGGCGCGGTCGCGATCGGCAACCCCGGTGAGGGGTACCTGCGCTTCCCCCAGGCGATCGCCCGCGGATACGACGGTCGCTTCTACGTCGGCGACGTGTTCAGCCACAAGGTCCAGGTCTTCAACGCGTTCGGCCAGTTCATGAGCCAGTGGGGCAGCGAGGGCACCGGTGCCGGCCAGTTCCAGTCGATCGGCGGGATCGCGATCAGCACCGCCGGCTCGGTCTACGTCGCCGACTCCAACAACCGCATCGAGCGCTTCACGCTCGACGGCCAGTACCTCGGATCGTTCGGCTCCAAGGGCCACGGCCTCGGCCAGTTCGACTTCGGCGCCGGCGGCACGCACGCGTCGCCGTCGGGCGGCGGCGTGTCGGTCAGCCAGGGGTTCGTGTTCGTCGCCGACACGCGCAACAACCGCGTCCAGCGCTTCGACCTCGACGGCGACAACCCGGTGATCATCGGCTCCGGGCAGCTCGCCCAGCCCCAGGGTCTCGTCGCCAACAGCGGCCGGCTGATCGTCGCCGACGACGACAACCACCGGCTCGTCATGTACGACTACTCGGGCAAGCTGCTGCGGACGATCGGCACTGGGCCCGGCAACCTGCCCGGCCAGCTCAACTTCCCCTACGACGTCGCGGTCGACGGCAAGGGCAACCTGTACGTCGCCGACGACCTCAACCACCGCATCGTCCGCTTCGGCCCGTCGCCCAAGCACGCCTACACGGCGTTCTGGGGCGGGTTCGGCACCGCGCTGGGCAAGCTCGAGTACCCACGCTCGCTGGTCGCCGACCTGGCCGGCAACACGTACGTCACCAACACGGCCAACAACCGGATCGAGATGTACACGCCCACCGGGCAGACGCTCGCGCCGCCGTTCGGCCTGTCCGGGCGCGGGCCCGGCCAGTTCACCGAACCCCAGGGGGTCGCCGTCGATCCCAGCGGCCTGCGCGCGGTCGCCGACTCGATCGATGGGCGAATCGAGCTGTTCAACCCCGACGGCAGCCTCGCCGCGCATGGGGCGCGCCGTCGCCGGGACCGACGCTGCTCGAGGATCCCGGTCGGCATCGCGTTCGACCAGGCCGGCAACGGCTACGTCGTCGACCAGGCCCGCTCGTCGATCGTCGTCTTCAACCGCGCGGGCGCGATCATCCGCAAGCTCGGCAGCCGCGGGGCAGGGCCGGGGATGATGCAGTCGCCGTCGGCGATCGCGCTCGACGCCCTGGGCAACATCTACGTCGCCGACGAGGGCAACGGACGGATCGTCGCGGATCGCCGCCAATGGCACGCCGCTGCCGTCGATCGGCACGTTCACCGACATCAACTCGATCGCGGTGACGCCCGACGGCTCGCGCATCTACGGTGCCGACTCGGCCACCAACCGGACCACGGTGCTCGACCAGGACGGCAAGCAGATCGCGCAGTACGGCGGCCTCGGCCGGGCAGCCGGCCACTACTCGACGCTCGGCGCGATCGCCCTCGATCCCCAGGGCAACATCTGGACGACCGAGCGCGGCGGCAACCGCATCCAGAAGATCAACCCGACGACCGGCAAGGGCATCACTGCGTTCGGCGCGCGCGGGCTGGATGTTGGACAGTTCGTACATCCCAACGGGATCGCTGTCAGCTGCACCGGCGAGGTCACCGTGCCGACACCGGCTCCAACCGCATCCAGACGTTCGGGCTCAACCAGTCGCCGGCGTTCGCGCCGTGCGTCCCGCTGCCGCCGGTCGCGACCACGCCGAACATCCAGGTCATCGTACAAGCCGCCCGACCCGTCGGCGCAGCTGATGTTCACGCTCGTGCACCGGCTCGGGATCCTGACCGCGGGCGGCATCTCGGCCAAGACCCAGTGCGATCAGACGTGCAAGCTGACGGTCGCCGCGACGCTTTCGACGCTCGGCACAGCCGCCCAAGCATCGCCTCTCGGCGACGGTCAAGCTGCGCGCGACCACCGTCAACCTGTTGCCCGGCGTGCGCCAGATCGTGCGACTCAAGCTGTCGGCGTACTCGATCCAGACGCTCAAGCGCGCGCTGGGCCGCAACCGCCAGATGACGTTGCACCTCCAGGAGACGGCGACCGTGCCCGGCGCGGCGCCGACGATCCTGACGCAGAACATCGTTGTGTCACGCTGAGCGCGCTGCAGAGACGTCTGCACGCCAAGCACGTCGGCCCGATCCTGCTGCCCGAGACGTTCCTCGCCTACCGCAAGCAGCTCTATCCGGAGATCTTCCGCAGCACGCACGGCTACGAGCTGCGGCTGCTGGACAAGCCGGGCCACTGCGCCCACTTCGACCTCTGCGACGTGGCGGAGTTCTCATCCCGCCGCGGCGCTCCGAGCGGGCCGGCCAAGATCGCGCTCACGCACGGCATCACCGGCCGCTACCGCGAGCAGCGATGCTCGGAGCGGACCAATACGTGCCTCCCGCCAAAGATCGAGTTCGCCTACCGCGGGTGGACGTACACAATCGCCGGCGAGATCGCGACGTCGGTCAGCGCGCCCGACGACTTCGCGCACATGGCCAACTCGGCCATCCGCCACGGACCGCGCTAGAGCGAGGCCGCCGCGAGCTTCGGCGTGCGCCACGGCGCCGCCAGCCGCGCGGCGAACAGCGCCGGCAGCTCGTCGATCGCGACGCGCTCCTGGGCCAGCGAGTCGCGATCGCGGACCGTGACCGTGCGGTCCTCGAGCGACTGGTGGTCGACCGTCACGCACCACGGCGTGCCGATCTCGTCCTGGCGGCGGTAGCGCTTGCCGATCGAGCCGCCCTCGTCGAGCTCGGCCTGCATGCCGCCGCGCAGCGCCGCGTAGACCTCCTGGGCGAGCTCCGGCTGGCCGTCCTTGCGCACCAGCGGCAGCACCGCGACCTTGACCGGGCTCAGCAGCGGGTGGAGCTTCAGCACGGTCCGCGTCTCGCCTTCGATCTCGTCCTCGTCGTAGGCGTCGACGAGGAACGCGAGCGTCGCGCGGTCGGCGCCGGCCGCCGGCTCGATCACGTGCGGGACGTAGCGCTCCTTGGTCTGCGGATCGAAGTACTCGAGCTTCTCGCCGGAGAACTCGGCGTGCTGGGTGAGGTCGAAGTTGCCGCGGTTGGCGATCCCCTCGAGCTCCGACCAGCCGATCGGGAACAGGTACTCGACGTCGCTGGTGCCCGACGAGTAGTGGCTCAGCTCGTCGGCGTCGTGCGCGCGCAGCTGGAGGTGGTCGGGACGGATGCCGAGCTCGATGTACCAGTCGAAGCGCTCCTTGAGCCAGTGCTCGAACCACTGCGGGGCCTCGTCGGGCGGGACGAAGAACTCCATCTCCATCTGCTCGAACTCGCGCGTGCGGAAGATGAAGTTGCCGGGCGTGATCTCGTTGCGGAACGACTTGCCGATCTGCGCGATCCCGAACGGCGGCTTCTTGCGCGCGAACTGCAGGACGTTCTTGAAGTTGATGAAGATCCCCTGCGCCGTCTCGGGCCGCAGGTAGGCGATCGAGCCCTCCTCCTCGACGGGACCGATCGTCGTCTTGAACATCAGGTTGAACGCGCGCGGCGTCGTCAGGTCGCACTGCTCGAACTCGCCCGGGTGCTTGGACGGCTTGAGCGGGCACTGGCTGTCGGCCAGATGGTCCTCGCGGAAGCGGTGCTTGCACGCGCGGCAGTCGACGAGCGGGTCGGTGAAGCCGGCCAGGTGGCCGCTGGCCTCCCACACCCGCGGGTGCTGGATGATCGCCGAGTCCAGGGCGACGATGTCGTCGCGCTCCTGGAGCATCGCGCGCCACCACTGGGCCTTGACGTTCTGCTTGAGCAGCACGCCGTAGTGGCCGAAGTCGTAGGTCGAGCCGACGCCGCCGTAGATCTCCGAGCTCGGGAACACGAAGCCGCGCCGCTTGCACAGCGCGACGATCTTGTCCATGGTCACCACGTCGGCGGTCATCGACGGCACGGTACCCTGCCAGACCGATATGCCGACGTACGAGTACCGCTGCAAGAAGGGACACACGTTCGAGGTCGTCCAGCGGATGATCGACGATCCGGTCGAGGTCTGCCCGCGCTGCGGCGCCGAGGTCCAGCGGGTCTTTCACCCGATCGCCGTGCACTTCAAGGGCAAGGGCTTCTACAACACCGACTACGGGACCAAGAAGCGCGCCCGCGAGAAGGAGACGGCCGACGCGTCGGCCAAGTCCGGCGCGATCTCCGACAGCTCGAAGTCGGACTCGTCGTCGGAATCGAAGTCCGGAGTCGAAGTCCGACTCCAAGCCCGAGAAGAAGGCCGAGTCCGAAGCCCAAGGACAAGCCGGGAGCCAATCGGGCTCGAAGTAGGGCCAGCGGGAGCCCGCGCCTAGTGGCGCAAGAACCGCGCGACCGTCTTCGCCCGGCTCTGCCGGCGACACGACGAGCGCCGAGCCGCCGTCGGGCAGCGCGCGTCGCGCCGGTCGGCCGCAGCACCTCGCGTCGGCGGCGAGCCGCCGATCGCCATCGCGCCGAACATCCCGGCCAGGTCGACGGCGCCCATGTCGGACTTGATCGCCTGCGGGCCCTCCCACGCGATCCACGGCAGGCGCAGGAACGCCGGTCGGCGACAGGACCTGCGACTTCATCGCGGTGAAGATCTTCTGCTGGCGCCGGGCGCGCGTGAGGTCGTCCTCGCGCCGGGTTGCAGAGGTTCTCGCGCGTCCGGGCGAGCGCGAGCGCCTGCTTGCCGTTGATGTGGTGGGTGCCGGTCTTCAGGCGCAGCGTGAAGCCGCCGTTCTTGAACCCGCCGTTGATCTTCGAGACGACGCACGAGCCGCTGAAGTCGATGCCGCCCATCGCGTCGATCAGCTGCGGGAAGTGGGCGAAGTTGATCTCGACGACGTGGTTGATCTTGATGTGGAGGTAGTTCTCGATCGTCTGCACGGTGAGGCCCGGCGCCGCCGATCGCGAACGCGGCGTTGATCTTGTCGAGGCCGTGGCCGGGGATCGCCACGACCGTGTCGCGCGGGATCGACAGCCGCGACGAGTGGCCGCCGCCGAGGCGCAGAAGCATGATCGTGTCCGACCGGCTCGGCCCGCCGGACTGTCGCGCCGCCGGCTCGTGCGAGCCCTTGGGCGCGCGCGTCGGAGCCGAGCACGAGGATGTTGTTGGCGCTCGTGAGCGTCCAGCCCGACCCGCTCAGCGTCCCCTCGGCCGCCGACCCGATGCCCTCCTGCACGAACGAGGCGCTGATCACGAACAGCACGACGCTGAGCGCGACCCAGCCGATCACCGCCCACACGATCCACTTCAGAACCCGCCCCGGAGTGATCGGCCCGCGCGGGAACAGGCGCCGCCAGCCGCGGCGTTTGGTCGGCCGCCTGGGCGGACATGGCGGCCAGCGCCGTCGCGTCGTCGCGGCGCTTGAACAGGCGCGGTCGCGCTCGATAGAGCGTGTACGTCGGGCCGTTCTTCGGGCTCGGGGAGGTCCGCCATGGCGCTGTATGGTGGCCGGTATGGCCGGCGGCTGCTGCATAGGCGTCGACCTCGGAGGCACGAAACTCATCGCGGGAGCGGTCGACTCGCAGCTGACCGTGCGCCACCGGGCGTGGCGTTCTTCGCGCGGTGCGGACCGATCCGAGGTGCTCGACACGATCGTCGACGCGATCACCGAGGCGCGCGATGCGTCCGACGAGGAGCTGCTGGCGGTCGGGGTCGGAATCCCGTCGCTGCTGGACCTGGAGCGCGGCGTCCCGGTGACGACGGTGCACCTGCCGCTGACCGACGTCCCGGTCCGCGACATCCTGTCCGAGCGCCTCGGCGTCCCGGTCGTGCTCGACAACGACGCGACGTGCGCGACGATCGCCGAGTGGCGCTTCGGCGCGGCGCGCGGCGCCTCCGACGTGCTCGTGCTGACGCTCGGGACCGGGATCGGCGGCGGGATCGTCACCAACGGCCAGCTCGTCCGCGGCGCGACGGGCGCGGCCGGCGAGCTCGGCCACATGATCGTCGACGAGGACGGCCCGCTGTGCGCACTGCGGCCACCACGGGTGCCTGGAGGCGGTCGCGTCCGGCAGCGCGCTGGGGCGCGAGGGGCTGCGCGTCGCCAAGGCGCTGGACGAGCGGGACTCCGATTCCGCGCTCGGCCGCGCGCTCGCCGCCGGGCAGGAGATCACCGGCTTCCTCGTCACCGAGCTCGCCCACGACGGCGACCCGGCGGCGCGCGACGTCGTCGCCCTGATCGGCGCGCGGCTCGGCGTCGGGATCGCGAGCCTCGTCAACGGCTTCAACCCGGAGGTCGTCGTCGTCGGCGGCGGCGTCAGCGCGGCCGGCGAGCTGCTGCTGCAGCCGGCGCGCGAGGTCGTCGCGGCGCGCGCCCTGTCGCCGTCACGCGACGTCGTGAAGATCGTCCCGGCACGGTTCGGCGCCGAATCGGGGATGCTCGGCGCGGCCGCGCTGGCGTGGGACGAGGTGCAGGGCGATGGCTAGGAACCCCGGCCGGCTCGTCGTATGCCCGACGCCGATCGGCAACCTCGAGGACGTGACGCTGCGCGTGCTCAGCGTGCTGCGCGACGCCGACGTGATCGCGTGCGAGGACACGCGGCGCACGCGGATCCTGCTCGACCGCTTCGGGGTCAGCGCGACGCTCGTCAGCTACCACGAGCACAACGAGGCCCAGCGGGCGACCGAGCTCGTCAAGCGCATGCAGGCCGGCGAGACGGTGGCGCTCGTCTCCGACGCCGGCATGCCGCTCGTCTCCGACCCCGGCTACGTGCTCGTGCAGGCGTGCGTCGGCGCCGGACTGGGGGTCGAGGTGCTGCCGGGCCCGAGCGCGGCGATCGCGGCGCTCGTCGCCAGCGCGCTGCCGGCCCAGACATGGCGCTTCGCCGGCTTCCTGCCGCGCAAGCGCTCGGAGCTCGAAGCGGTCCTGCGCAGCCCCGAGACGGTCGTCGCGTTCGAGTCGCCGCGGCGGCTGGCGGCGACGCTCGAGGTCGCCGCCGCGCTCGACCCGCAGCGGCCGCGCCGCGGTCTGCCGCGAGCTGACCAAGGTCCACGAGGAGGTCGTGCGCGGGACGGTCGCCGAGCTGGCCGCAGCGCTACCGGGCGACGCCGGCGCGCGGCGAGGTCGTGCTCGTCGTCGAGGGCGCGCCGCAGGGCGCGGGCGAGCTCGACGAGGCGATCGGCGCCGTCCGGGCGCTCGTCGACGCCGGCGCCAAGCCGCGCACGGCGGCGACGGTCGTCGCCAAGCTCACCGGCACGAGCGCCAACGCGCTGTACGAAGCGCTGACCTCGTAGCCTGCGTTCAGAGCCCCGATGGACCACTACTACGTCACGACCCCGATCTACTACGTCAACGCGGCCCCGCACATGGGCCACGCGTACACGACGATCGCCGCCGACGTGCTGGCCCGTCACCACCGCCAGCGCGGCATCCCGACGTTCTTCCTCACCGGGACCGATGAGCACGGCGAGCCGGTCGCCGACGCCGCCGCGCTCGCGGGTGTCTCGCCGCAGGAGCTGGCCGATCTCAACGCCGAGCGCTTCCGGGCGCTGCCGCCGCAGCTCGACGCCCACGCCGACTTCTTCATCCGCACGACCGACGACGAGCACAAGCGCCGCGTCCAGGAGGTGCTGACGAAGGTCAAGGACAACGGCTACGTCTACAAGGGCTTCTACGAGGGCTGGTACTGCCCGCGCTGCGCGGACTTCAAGTCCGAGTCCGAGATCGAGGACGGCAACCGCTGCCCGATCCACCACATCGAGCTGACGCGCGAGCAGGAGGAGAACTGGTTCTTCGCGCTGTCGGCGTTCCAGGAGCGCCTCGAGAAGCTGTACGCCAGCCGGCCCGACTGGGTCATGCCGCGCACGCGCTTCAACGAGGCCCAGTCGTTCATCGCCTCGGGCCTCCAGGACGTGTCGCTGTCGCGCAGCAAGCTGACGTGGGGGGTGACGGTGCCGTGGGACCCCGACCACGTCTTCTACGTGTGGTTCGACGCGCTGCTCAACTACTACACGGCGCTCGGCTACGCGCGCGACGGCGAGGACCTGACCGACACGTTCTGGCCCGCGACGCTGCACCTGATCGGCAAGGACATCCTCAAGTTCCACTGCGTCTTCTGGCCGGCGATGCTGATGGCGGCCGAGATCGCGCTGCCCGAGCGGATCTTCGTCCACGGCTTCCTGCTGATGGACGGCGAGAAGATGTCCAAGTCGCTGGGCAACGTGCTCGATCCGTTCGCGATCATCGACCGCTTCGGCTCCGACGCGCTGCGCTTCTATTGCCTGCGCGACGTGACGTTCGGCCAGGACGGGTCGGTCTCGACGGTCGGCTTCGAGGACCGCTACGAGAAGGAGCTCGCCAACGAGCTCGGCAACCTGGCCAGCCGCACGATCGCGATGGTCCACCGCTATCGCGAGGGCACGGTGCCCGGCGGCGCGCTCGACCCGGCGCTGCGCAAAGACTTCGACGGGCTGGTGATGGACGTCTCACAACGGCTCGACGCCGCCGACCTGAGCGGCGCGCTGGAGGCGATCTGGCAGCGCGTGCGGCGGCTCAACCGCTACGTCGAGGAGCGCAAGCCGTGGGAGCTGGCGCGCGACGACGCGCGCTCGGGCGACCTCGACGAGGTGCTCGCGTCGCTGGCCGAGGGCCTGCGGGCGATCGCGGTGCTGCTGTGGGCCTACATGCCACAGACGATCGAGAAGCTGCTCGAGGCGCTCGGCGCGTACGACACGTCGCTCGGCGCCGCGCCGTTCGGGGCCGGGTCGCTGGGGCCGGTCGCCGAGCTCGCGCCGCTGTTCCCCAAAGAACGGTGATCGACTCCCACACGCACCTGGACTCGTGCGAGCCGCCCAACGACGAGCTGGTGGCGGCGGCGCGCGCGGCCGGGCTGACGCGGATCCTGACCGTGGGGATGGACGGCGAGAGCGGGCGCAGCGCGCTGGCTGCGGCCGAGCAGTTCGACGAGGTGTTCGCGGCGATCGGGCGCCATCCCAACGCGACGGCCGGCGTGACCGACGCCGAACTCGACGACGTCGCCGAGTTGGCGCGCCATCCGCGCTGCGTGGCGATCGGCGAAACGGGCCTGGACTTCTACCGCGACCGCGCGCCGCGCGCCGATCAGGAGCGCGCGTTCGCGTTTCAGATCGAGCTGGCGCGCGAGCTGCGCAAGCCGCTGATCATCCACACGCGCGCGGCCGATGACGCGACGATCGACGACGCTGGCTCGCAACGCCGCCGGGCTCGAGGTCGTGCTGCACTGCTTCTCGATGCCCGACCGCCTCGACGAGTGCGTCGACCACGGCTGGTGGATCTCGTTCGCCGGCAACGTCACCTACCCCGCGGCGAGGGACCTCGCGGAGGCCGCGGCGCGCGCGCCCGCGCAGCGGCTGCTGGTCGAGACCGACGCCCCCTACCTGACGCCGCAGGTCTGCCGCAAGGAGCGAAATCAGCCGGCCTACGTCGCCCACACCGCCGAGTTCGTCGCCCAGCAGCGAGGGATGAGCTACGAAGAGCTCGACGAGCTCGTGACGCACAACGCCGCGACGCTGTTTGCGTGGTGAGCCAGGAGCCCGATCTGCGGCAGCCGAGCCTGCGGCGCCTGCGCGACTACGGCGTTCGGCCCAAGCGCGACCTTGGCCAGAACTTCCTCATCGACTCGAACATGCTCGGGGTGATCGAGCGCGCAGCGGAGCTCGATCCCGGCGACGTGGTGCTCGAGGTCGGCGGCGGGCTCGGGGTGCTGTCGGAGTACCTGGCGCCGCGCTGCGCCCACGTCCATGTCGTCGAGATCGATCGGGCGCTGGAGCCCGTGCTGGCGGAGGCGCTCCAGTCGTTTGGCAACGCGTCGCTGCACATCGGCGACTTCATGGACCTCGACCTCGCGGCGCTCGCGCCGTCGCCGGACAAGATGGTCGCCAACCTCCCCTACGGGATCGCCGCGGGGGCGATCCTGCGCACGATCGAGGTGCTCGACGGCATGACGCGCTGGGTGGCGATGATCCAGCGCGAGGTCGGCGAGCGGTTCGCCGCCGCGCCCGGGTCGCGCGACTACGGGGCGGTCTCGGTGCTCGCCCAGCTGTCGTGCGACGTGCGCGTGCTGCGGCCGGTTTCGCGGCGCGTCTTCTACCCGGTGCCGAACGTCGACTCGGTCCTGCTGTTGCTCGTGCGCCACGCGGGCGACGGGGCCTCGCACGAATTGCGAGTCCTGGTGCGCGACGCGTTCGCCCACCGGCGCAAGGCGTTGGCCGGCTCGCTGGCGCTGGCGCCCGACGCGGCCCCCGGGATCCGTGACCGCGCGCGCGAGGCGCTGGTTGCGCTCGGCCATCCGGCCGACGTGCGCGCCGAGCGGCTGTCGCCCGACGATTTCGTCGCGTTGCACGAGGCGCTGGCGTCGTGACGTCGCTGCGCGAGATCGCTCCGGCGAAGATCAATGTCTGCCTGTTCGTCGGGCCCCAGCGCGCCACCGACGGGCGCCACGAGCTGGTGACGGTGTTCCAGGGCGTGAACCTGTTCGACCGGCTGACGCTCCAGGCCGCTCCCGACGGCCGCGACGAGGTCGTGTGCCCGGGCGTCGACGGCGACAACCTCGCGCTCGCGGCGATCGCGGCGTTTCGGGCCCGAACCGGTTGGGACGGCCCGCCGGTGCGGGTGCAGATCGAGAAGCGCATCCCGATCGCGGGCGGGATGGCCGGCGGCTCCGCCGACGCGGCGGCGACGCTGCGGCTGCTGGCGACCCACTCGCGGGCAGGATCGGCGGACGATCTGCTGGCGGTCGCGATGGGGCTCGGCGCCGACGTGCCCGCGCAGCTACGGCCGGGGCGCCATCTCGGAACCGGCGCCGGAGAGGTGCTCGAGCCGCTGCCGGGCATCGCGCCGTACCGCCTCGTCGTCGTCCCGTCGCCGCACCAACTCAGCACCGCGGCGGTGTTCGCGCGGGCGCGGGAGATGGGCTCGATACGCGACGGCGACGGGTTGCGGCGCGCGCTCGAACAGCTGCGGGCGGTGCTGCCGTCGGTTGGCGACGACCTGATCGTCAACGACCTCCAGGCGGCGGCGATCGACCTGTGCCCATGGATCGACGAGGCGCGCGGACAGCTGCTCGATGCCGGCGCCGACCACGCGATCGTCAGCGGCAGTGGGCCGACGGTGATCGGCTTCTTCTCCGATCCGCGGCTCGTCGTCGAGGCCGCGCAGGCGTCGGGCGGGCTCGCCTGTCGGACACTTCCAGCGCAAGATGTCGAGCCGGTCCGGCAGAATGGCACCGACCGATGACCGCCGACCAGAAGCTCCACGTCATCCTGATCGCGACCGCCGTGGTGGGCGTCGCCGCGTACGTCGGGCTGCTGCTCGTGCCCGGCCTGGAGGTCGTACTCGCGCATCTGGGAGCGGCTCGGCGCGGCGTTCCTGTCGCTGTACGTGCTCGCGGCGTGCCTGGCCGTCGGCGTGATCGGCGCGGCCGGCGTCGTGTGGGCGTGGGATCAGCTGCGGATCTCGTAGTCACAGGCAGGAAGGTCGCTTGTGCGACCGTAGACTTGCGGCATGTCGGCCGAGGCCCCGATACCCGAGCTCGACCTGCACGCGCTCGGAGCGATCACCGACGCCGTGGAGTCGGGCGCCGGACTGCCTGAGGTCGTGCGCGCGGCGGCGCGAGTGCTCGACGCGAGCCTGATCCTGATCGACCGCAGCGGCGCGACGCTGGCCGTCGCCGCGCAGTCGCCGGCCGACGAGGCGTCGCTGTCGCGTGACGGCGCAGGCATCGAGACGCTCGAGCTACGGGTCGCCGACGAGCCGGTCGGGACGCTGCGGATGCGCGCGCGGACCGAGTCCGAGCCGGCCGCGCCGGCGCTGGTGCGGGTCGTGACGACGCTGATCGCCTCGGAGGTCGAACGGGTGCGCGCGCCCGAGCGGGCGTCGGGCGAGGCGGCGGCCGCGTTCCTGCACGCGCTGGCGCGCGGCGAGCTCACGGCGCGTGACGACGTGCTGGCCCGTGCCGACGCGCTCGGCGTCGACCTGGGCGAGGGCGCGGCGATGGTCGCGCTGCGGGCCCATGCGCTGGTGCCGGTCGACGACGGCTGGCGCGAGCGGGTGCTGGCGATCGCACTGCGCGGCGCGCGTGCGACGTCGCCGCTGGCGCTCGCGGCCGCGCCGGAGCAGGCCGAAGCGGCGCCGGGCGGCGAGGTCGTGCTGCTGCTTCCGGGCGCCGACGAGGCGGCGGCGCGACGGACGAGCGAGGCGATCCTGCACGAGCTCGGCGCGTCGCTGGGCGGGCACGTGTTCGCGCTCGGCGTCAGCCGCGTTGCCGACGCGGGCGAGCTGACGCGGGCCGGGGCGGAGGCGCGGCTGGCCTGTAACGTCGCCGAGGGCGACATCGAGCGCCCGCTGCTGTCGTTCGACGAGACCGGCGCCTACCGGCTGCTGCTGTCGGCGATGAGCGAGAACCCGCGCGAGCTTCAGCGCTTCTACGCCGAGACGGTCGAGCCGCTGGTCGCCTACGACGAGCAGTACGAGACCGATCTCGTACAGACGCTCGAGGCGTTCCTCGACAACGACGGCAACGTCGCCGGGACGGCCCAGCGGTTGTTCACCCACCGCCACACGATCCGCTACCGGCTGGAGCGGGTGCGCGAGCTTTCAGGGCTCGACGTGGGGTCGTCGGACGGGCGCGAGAAGCTCAGTCTGGGGCTCAAAGCGATGCGCGTTCTGGGCATCGTGGCGCGTCGCGGACCGGCCGGCGAAGCGGGCGCCGGCGGCGGCCGCGTGCCGCGACGCTGAAGGATTCGTAATACCCAACTTTCTAGGTGCTTTTGACGGGAGC
This sequence comes from uncultured Actinomycetes bacterium, assembly GCA_963846975.1. GTDB lineage: Bacteria > Actinomycetota > Thermoleophilia > Solirubrobacterales > Solirubrobacteraceae > AC-49. The sequence continues at coordinate 69,448 of CAWJXY010000014.1, read as the reverse complement.
GCGATGCGCCTTATGGGAAAGCGTGATCGAGGGCGAATACGCTCATGTCACGCGCGAGATTTGCCGATGCGGGGGGTGTGGAATTGCCCCGCCACAACCGTACGAAGGCGATTGTCGCTGCCGCGACAGCGATCGCCGTCGCCTTTGTGCTGATCGCCGGAGGTCTGACCGGACTCAACACTTCGGTGTTGCCGTTCAGCGCGTGGCCGGCCGATCACAACGCTGGCGACGGCGCATGCTGTCGTGCTGCCGCACGAGCTGCGCGCCCAGCGCATGGCCGAAGTGCGCGCTGACGTCGACGCGACGGCGCCGATCGTGACGTTGCCCGGAGGACCGGTGGGGCACCGGTCGGCTGGCCGACGGCACGTCGAGCGCGCAGAACGTCGGCCTCGTTGTCACCGATCATCGCCTGCAGCACCATTCGGTCGCCAACGGCGTCGAGGTCAAGCACTCCGACTCGACGGTCACCGGGAAGCCGCAGTCGGACAACCCCAATGGGGATGACGACGGCGACGGCCTGAGCAACGCCGACGAGAAGCGCCTCGGGACGAACCCCGAGAGCGCCGACAGCGACGGCGACGGGATGCCGGACGCGTGGGAGGTCGCCCACGGGCTCGACCCGATGGCGGCGCTGACGGCAGCGCCGATCCCGACCACGACGGCCTGAGCAACTCGACCGAGTTCCGCGTCGACGACAACCCGCACGTCGCCGACACGAACCACGACGGGCGCGCCGACGGCGCCGACGACACCGACGGCGACGGGATCCCCAACGCGACCGAGCAGACCCTGAACCTGAACCCGAACAGCAAGGAGTCCAAGCACGACGTGCCGGACGCCTCGCTGGACAGCGACGGCGACGGGATCCCCAACGACGTCGAGATCAAGCTCGGCCTGAACCCCGGGCGTGCCGACAGCGACGGCAACGGGATCGACGACGGCGACGAGGACTCAGACGGCGACGGCGTGACGAACCGCAAGGAGCTCAGCTCGGGGACCGACCCGAGCAAGTCCGACCGCCCGGCGCAGCCCGGCCGACCCGCCGGTCAACGCCGACCCGCCGATCGACGTCGCGCCGATCGACCCGACGCCCGCGATCGACCCCGCGCCGATCGACCCGGCCGCCGATCGACCCCGCGCCGGTCGACCCGCCCTCGACGGATCCGGCGCCGGTCGATCCGCCCGCCGATGTCGCGCCGGTCGACCCGGCCCCGACCGATCCGGCGCCGCTGGCCGACCCCGCGCCCGTGGCCACCACCCCGGCCGACCCCTCGCCGACCGACCCCGCGCCGAGCGACGCCGCGCCGAGCGACAGCGCGCCGACGGACGGCGCCGCGTTGACGACCGACCCGGCGTCGGACGGCGCAACCGCTGACGGCGCGGCGACGGCGACGGTCGATTCGAGTTCCAGCGACGACGCTGCCGCCGGCGCGGCGACGCACGACGACAGCGCGTCGGACGACAGCGGGTCGCACGACAGCACGTCGCACGACGACAGCCCGTCCCACGACGGCGACGCCGAGCACCACCACGCGCGCACCGACGACTCGACGCCCGTGCACCACGACACGTCGTCGCACGACAGCACGCCGGCGCCGACGCCCGCCGACGATCCGACGCCCGAGCCGGCGCCGAAGCCCGAGCCCACCCCGACGCCCGTTGCGGCGCCGGCCCCCGAGCCCGAGCCTGCGCCTGAGCCGGCCCCCGCGCCCGACCCGACTCCGGCGCCCGCGCCGACCCCCACGCCCGCGCCGGCTCCGGAGCCGGTCGTCGCCGCGGCGCCCCCGGCCGATCCGCCCGCCGCGGCCGCGCCGCCGGTCGACGCGACGCCGGTCGCCGACGCCAACACCGCTTCGTAGCGCCGCGCCCGCCTCACAGCCCGCCGCGCCCTACGATCCCGGCGCGATGCGCATCGGGATCATCACCGGCTCAGGGACGTATGCGCTGCCGGGGTTCGACGCGCAGGCGGCCGACGTGACGACCCGTCACGGCACGGCGCTCGTGAACGTCGGGACGTTCGCGGGCGCGGACGTGCTGCACATCAGTCGCCACGGGGCCGGGCACGCGCGGCTGAGCAGCGCGGTTGACCACCGCGCGAACATCGCCGCGCTGCGCGAGCTGGAGGCCGACGCGATCGTCGCGGTCACCGTGTGCGGGACGCTCGATCCGCAGATGGAGCTCGGGTCACTGGTCGTGTTCGACGACCTGCACTTCCCGGCCAATCGCCTCGGCGACGGGTCGCTGTGCACGCTGTGGGACGAGCCGGGCGAGCCGGGACGCGGGCACTGGGTGTTCGAGGACCCGTTCAGCGCGCCGCTGCGCAGCGCGCTGCTCACGGCGGCCGCGCAGACCAGCAACCCTGTGCGCGACGGCGGCTGCTACGGCCACGTCGACGGCCCGAGGTTCAACACGAAGACGGAGATCGCCCAGCTCCGTGCCGCCGGCGTGACGTGCGTCTCGCAGACCGCCGGACCCGAGACGGTGCTCGCGGGCGAGGCCGAGATCCCGTACGCGCTGCTCGGCTACGCGACCGACTACGCCAACGGCATAAAGCCCGACGACCCGACCCCGGTCGACGAACTCGTCCGCCTCGTCGGCGCGAGCTCCGGCACGTTCGCCACCGCCCTCGCCGCCGCGATCCCGCAGATCGCCGCCGCCGACCCACCGCCGTCGATCGGCAGCCACTTCCGCTTCGACTGAGCTACGCCGCGTCGGCGGGGCGCTCGGCGTCGCGGTATGTCCGCCCGCCGCACAGGTCCTTGATGACCCACCGCGTCACGCCGAGCTTGGCCGCGACCTCGCGCTGCGTCATCCCTTCGCCGAGGAGTCGCAGCGCCTCCCACGCTCCGGCGTCATCGAGCGCGCGGCGCACCGGAGGAACTGGGCGCTTGCCGGGCGGCAGCGGCACGCCAGCGGCTCGGACCCACTTGCGGATTGCGTTGCCCGACACGCCGTAGCGGCGCCCGACCGCCTCGTAGCCCTCCTCAGCAATCAGCGCGAGCAGCTCGTCGATCGGTGGCCGCTCCGCGCGCCGCGCGCCCGCGAGGACGATGCCCGTCCGGTTCCATCGGCTGCCGCAGGCGGGCGAGCAATACCGGTGCGTCGCGTAGTTTGGCCGAAAGGCGTTACCGCAATGAAGGCACTCGCGGTCCTCGCGGTCGATCTGCAGCTTCCGTCCGCAATGCGTGTCGAGCGTCGCCGCGCAGTTCGGGACACACGATCCGCAGGTTCTCGATCCGGTTGTCGTTTCGAGACCCCGTTGATGTGATCGAGAATCAACGACATGCCGCTGGCCGTGCCAACGTCTCGTCCTGGCCGCATAGTGAGCACCGCGGCGTCGAGGAGTCCCTGTCGGTACAGGCGCTCCTTGAGGTTGACCGACTGTACGTCGAGTGTTCGACCAGGATCTCGCTCAGCGGGCGGGTCGTGCTCGGACGTGAATGTCCGCGCTGGCTCGCATACGGGTCGAAGTGGTCGGTGGAAATGTCCCAGAGGCGCGCGTACTTCTGCAGGACCCTGCCGCCTCCCCCGGTGGTGCACATACCGAGGCGCCGAAGCGTCTCGGCCCACGATCGGCTGGCCGCGATTGCCGCTACCGCTTGTTCTCGAGAGTAACGCGGGCCGCGAGGTGGCACGAACATATGTTCGCATGACTCGCGGACGGAAAATGCCCGGTGGGATGGGCTCGAACGCTAGGACACTGGCCGGGGAGGACTCGAACCCCCGTTCCCGCATCCAAAGTGCGGAGTCTTCTCCAGTTACGACGACCGGCCAATTTGCGTGCTGCGCAAGGGATCTTCGCAACTCCGGCGGCCACCGCCGCCTACCATGCACCCATGCCCTTCACCGCCGTGATCCTCGCCGCCGGCCAGGGCACTCGCATGAAGTCCGCCACGCCCAAGGTGCTCCACGATCTGTGCGGGCGCCCGATGGTTCTGTGGCCGGTCATCGCCGCGCAGGAGGCCGGCGCGGCGCACGTCGTCGTGGTCGACTCGCCCGACACGCCGACCAGGCAGGTCCTCCCCGACGACGTCGACGTCGCGATCCAGCCGCAGCCGGACGGCACCGGGGGCGCCGTCAGAGCCGCCGCGCCGCAGATCAACGGCACCGGCCCGGTGGTCGTCCTGGCCGGCGACGTGCCGCTCGTCACCGCCGAGGCGATCACCGCGCTCGTGAACGCCCACACCGCCGGCGCGACGATGCTCACCACGATCCTCGACGACCCGACCGGTTACGGCCGCGTGGTCCGCAACGGCAACGGCTCCGTCGAGCGCGTCGTCGAGACCAAGCGCCCGGGTGACGCCAGCGACGAGGAGCTCGCGATCCACGAGGTCAACACCGGCATCTTCTGCTTTGACGCGCAAGCCCTTCAGAACGCCCTGACCAAGCTCACGACCGACAACGCCCAGGGCGAGCTCTACCTTCCGCAGGTCCTCGAGCTGATCGACGGCCCGACCGCGGCCCACGTCGCCGACGACCCGCGGCTCGTGCTCGGCGTCAACGACCGTGTCGCCCTCAGCCACGTCCGCCAGCTCGCCCAGCGCGAGATCCTCGAGAACCATATGCGCGCGGGCGTCACGTTCACCGACCCCAACTCGGCCACCGTCGACGTCACGGTCACGATCGCCCAGGACGTCACGGTCGAGCCGCGTACGTCGCTCAAGGGCACGACCAGCATCGAGACCGGCGCCACCGTCGGACCCGACAGCACGCTGATCGACACCCGCGTCGGCCCGGGCGCGACCGTCCGCGTCACGTGGGCCGATCACGCCGACGTCGGGCCCAACGCCATGGTCGGCCCGTTCGCCTACCTGCGCCCCGGCGCGACCCTCGGCACCAAGACCAAGATCGGCACGTTCGTCGAGGTCAAGAACTCGAACATCGGCGACGGCACCAAGATCCCGCATCTGTCCTACATCGGCGACGCCGACGTCGGCGAGGACACGAACCTCGGCGCCAGCACCGTGACCGCCAACTACGACGGCAGAGAGAAGCACCGCACGACGATCGGCGCGCGCGTCAAGAGCTCGGTCGACGTCACGTTCGTCGCCCCGGTCAGCGTCGGCGACGACGCGTGGACCGCCGCCGGATCCGTGATCACCGACGACATCCCCGACGGCGCACTGGGGGTTGCGCGTGAACGCCAGCGCAACATCGACGGGTACGCTTCGCGCAAGCGGGACACTGACGACCCCACGACCACCGGCTCGGAGTAGGCCCACACCACATGTCCGACGTTGCTCCTACGCTCGCCCCGATGGCGCGCCCCTCGACGAGTCTCATCAGCCCGAACGACAAGCGGCTGATGCTGTTCTCCGGGCGCGCGAACCCGGAACTCGCGGCCAAGATCGCCGACAAGCTCGACGTCGAACTGGGCCCGGTCACGCTCAAGACGTTCTCCAACGGCGAGGTCTACTGCCGCTTCGACGAGTCGATCCGCGGCGCCGATGTGTTCCTCATCCAGCCGACGTGCGGCAACCCCAAGACCGGCATCTCGGCCAACGACGCGCTGATGGAGCTGCTCGTCATGATCGACGCCGCGGTCGGGGCCAGCGCCCACCGCGTGATCGCCGTCACCCCGTGGTTCGGCTACAGCCGTCAGGACAAGAAGTCGGCTCCGCGCGAGCCGATCTCGGCCCGTCTCGTCGCCCACATGCTCGAGGCCGCGGGCGCCGACCGCGTCGTGACGATGGACCTCCACGCCGGGCAGGTCCAGGGCTTCTTCACCGTCCCGGTCGACCACATGACCGCAGTCATGATGCTGACCCAGTACTTCGTCGACCTCGGCCTCACCGACCTCGTCGTCGTCGCGCCGGACGCCGGCCGCGTGAAGCTGAACAAGAAGTTCGCCTCCAAGGTCGGCGCCGAGCTCGCGATCCTCGACAAGGAGCGCCCGGCCCAGCAGGTCGCCGAGATCGGCTACGTGATCGGCGACGTACGCGGCAAGACGGCCGTCATCGTCGACGACATGATCGACACCGCCGGCACCCTCAAGGCCGCCGGCCAGACGGTCCTCGACGAGGGCGCCGCGCGCGTCTACGCCGCCGCCACGCATCCCGTGCTCTCGGGCAACGCCTACGAGAACCTCGCGACCGCGAGCTTCGAGCAGATCGTCGTCACCGACACGATCCCGCTCGGCCCCGACGCGCCCGACAACATCCGCGTCCTGAGCTGCGCCGAGCTCCTGACCGACTCGATCCGTCGCATCTTCACCGACGACTCCGTCAGCGAAGTGTTCGGCGGCGAGAACCAGCTGTTCTGAGCCGACGTTCGGCGAGCCGCAAGTGCGGTCAGCACGTCGTCTCGGCGCTACAGTCGCCGCGTGAGCGCGACCGCCGCATCGGTTCTCCAGCAGCGCCTCGGCCTGTCCGACGACGAGCTGCTGACCGTGCTCGCCGCCGACGCGCTGGAGCTCGTGGCCGGAGACCTCGACCATCGTCCCGAGCTCGGCATCCTGCTCGCACTGACCGACGAGCCGGCGCAGCGGCTGGGGACGCCGACGCTCCAGCGCTGGCTGCGCACGACCGGCCCGGCCGGCCGCCCGCTCGACCTGCTCACCGCTCGCGACTTTGCCGCGTTCGAGGACGCGCTCGCAGACCTCGAGCAGCGCGGTTTCGTGATCGGCGGCAGCCGCCGCTGACCACGCCTCGAGCTACTCGGTCTCCTCAGGCGCCTTCTCGCCCGGCCATACGCCGGTCAGGCGCTCGTAGCCGCGCGCGCCGGCGCGGTTGACGGTCGCTCGGGTGACGCTGAACACGAGACCCTGGACCGCGGCGGCGGTCAGCACCTTGGCCCACGACGCCTGGTCGGTGGTCGCCTTCGGCGCCTCCTCGTCGTCGATCAATCCCCAGACGCGGTCGAACACACGCTTGGACAGCAGGCCCGCCAAGACGCCGATGACGATGCCGAACGGTTTGTAAAGAAGCTTCAACATGGGACGAATTGGTGAACGTCTTCCGCCTGACGGTCGATAACCTTGGGTACCCCGTGTGTGCATCATCACATGCAGGGAAGTCCAGCTGAAGGAGGCGGTCGCGATGGCAGAGCAGTTCGACGACTCGGACGAGCTCCTCAGGAGGGCGCTGCTGGACGCCGAGGCGACGGTTGCCGTCGCCCTGCGACTCGACGGGCTGGCGCTGGCCGACGCGCTGACGATCGTCTTCCACGGCCGTCTCGACCTTGGGACGGTGTCGACCTACGTCGCCAACGGTGGCCACGGTGCGGGTACAGCGCTCAGCCCCGTCGGACCTGCTGCGCGTCCCGTGCGACCTCGACCTCGCGGGCGCCGAAACGCGCGACGAGGCCGAGGAGCTGTACGCCGCCCAGGCGCGCGCCCTGCGCGACGCGCTCCAGGCCGCCGACACCGTGCTCGCGGTCTGGCTCGAGCCGCTGCAGGACTTGGTCGAGTCCGAGGTCGCGGTCGAACGGGCCGTGAAGCTGACCGTCGACCTGCCCGCCCCGCGGCTGATGCCGGTCGCGCTCGTCGCGCCCGAGCGCCGGCTGACCGTGGCGCCGGTGTGCGGCGCGCGAACTCTGGCCGAGGGCCGCCCGCCGCTGGGCATCGTCTGCGCCCAGCAGGACGTCGCGCACGTGTATCCGCTGCCCGACGATCCCGAGGCGTGCCTGGTCGACTTCCAGCAGCGCGCCGCCGAGCACGCCCGGCGCACCGCCGAGCGCCTCGATCACCAGGAGGCGTCGGTGCGGCGGTTCATGGAGATCAGCGGCGACGACGTCGCGGCGTAGGCGCGGCTCAGCGCGTTTCGGCGGCCAGCGTCACGCGGCGCAGCCCGTCGGCGAGCTGCTGCGCCTCGTCATCGCTGAGCGGCGCCATCACCCCGGCGACAGCGCGATCGCGCGCCTGCGCGGCGGCCCGCGCGACGCGCACACCCTCGTCGGTCAGCGCGATGTGCAGCGCACGGCGGTCGGTCTCGCTCGCCCGACGCCGCACCAGATCGCGTTGCTCGAGGCCGTCGAGTCGCTTGGTCATGGCGGTCGTGGTCACGAGCCCGGCATGGCTGAGCTCGGTCGGGCTCAGTTCGTACGGCGGTCCCTGACGCAGGAGCGTGATCAGCACGTCGTACTCGGACAGGTTGATGTTGAGCTCCTCGATCTCGGCGGCCGTCGCCTGCTGGAGCTGCCACGCGATCCGCGCGATGCGCTTGCTGAGCGCGTGGGTCGGCGTCGCCATCTCCGGGCGCTGCTCCATCCACTGCGCGAGCACGCCGTCGACGTGGTCCGACGCCATCGGCCGAGAATACGCTGTCGCACAGCGTAATGTCACGGTAGGTAACGTCATGGTACGTTATCTACCATGACATCACATCCGCTCGCCGACGCGTACACCGACGCGTTCAACCGCGCCGACCTTGAGGCACTGGACCGGCTGCTGGCACCCGACTACACCAACCACTCACCCGGCTGGGACGACATCACGACCGATCGTGACGGCGTGAAGGACGTCGTCACGCGCCTGCACGAGACGTTTGACGAGCTGCACTACGCAGTGCAGGACGTGATTTCGACGCCCGACGGCTTCGCGATGCGCCTGCGCATGACCGGCCGCCATGTCGCCACCGGTGTGCCCATCGATGTCGCGGTGATGCAGTTCGAGCGGCTGCGTGACGGGCAGATCACCGACCACTGGCGGATCACGGACGAGGCCGCGTTGGCCCGCCAGCTCGCGTGAGCGGGGGTTAGGGTCCGCACATCGTGCGGACCATCACTCCGACCCGCTACGTCGCTGCGCTGCGCGAGGGCGGCTCGCTGCCGGCGCTCGTCGAGGCCGACGACGACGGCCTGTACGTCCTGAAGTTCCGCGGCGCCGGCCAGGGCCCGCGGGCGCTGGTCGCCGAGCTGCTGGCCGGCGAGGTCGCGCGGCTGGTCGGCCTGCCGGTCCCCGAGATCGTCTTCGCGCAGCTCGACCCGCGGATCGCGGTTGCCGAACCCGACCCCGAGATCCAGGACCTGCTCGCCGCGTCGGAGGGCCTCAACCTGGCGCTCGACTTCCTGCCCGGCTCGCTGGCCTACTCGCCGCTCGACGAGATCGACCCGGGGTTCGCGGCCGACGTCGTGTGGCTCGACGCGCTGGTCATGAACGTCGACCGCACGCCCCGCAACCCCAACCTGCTGCGCTGGCATGGCGCGCTGTGGTTGATCGACCACGGCGCCGCGTTCTTCCGCCACCACGGCGCCGGCGAGCCGGGGTGGGACGCGACGAGCGTCGCGCAGACGAGCTTCCCGCAGATCGCCGACCACGTCCTCGGGCCATTCGCCGGGCCGCTGGCCGAGCGCCGATGAGCGCCTGGCGTCCAAGCTCGACGGCTCCGCGGTCCAGGAGTTGCGCGCCCTCGTCCCACCCGACTGGGCCGACCCCGACCCCTACATCGAGTTCCTGCGCGCGCGCCTGAGCGCGCCGCGGGCGTTCGTGGCCGAGGCGCAAGATGCCATCCGATGAAGCGTTCGCCTACGCGCTGCTACGCGTGATCCCCGACCTCGGGCGCGGCGAGGCGGTCAACGCCGGCGTCGTCCTGTACTGCCGCCGGCGCGAATTCCTCGCTGTGCGCGCGGAGCTGCCCGCGCAGCGGTTGCAGGCGCTGCACCCCGACGTCGACCTCGACGCCGTCGCCGGCCACCTCGAGGCGCTCGAGCGCATCGCCGCGGGCGACCCCGACGCCGGCCCGATCGCCGGCCAGCCGCAGTCCGAGCGCTTTCACTGGCTCGTCGCCCCGGCCAGCACGATCATCCAGCCGTCCGAGGTCCACACCGGCGTCACGGCCGACCCCCAGGCCACGCTACTGCGCCTCTTCGACCAGCTCGTCGCATAGCGTCTCGCCGCGTGTCCCGCCCCGTGCGCATCACGCTGATCGTCGTCGGCGTGCTCGTGTTCCTGGCCATCTCGCTCGAGCTGGCGCGCTTCTTCACCGTTGAGTCGTCGGAGCGCAGCGCGGTGTTCACGCTCGTCAAGGCCGAGGCCCGCGGCGACGCGGCTGGCGTCATCGACCACCTCGATGGCTGCGCCCGCAAGCCCGCGTGCGTCGCCCTGGCTCAACGCAACGCGCGACGGCTGAAGACGCCCGGCAACGTCAAGATCCTCGCCTATGACTCGGGGACGTCCTACGCGCTCGGCGACGCGCAGGGGCTGACGCGGGTCGCCTGGGAGGCGCTCGACCACGGGCTCCCGGTCGTTCAGTGCGTACTCGTGCATCGCACCGGAACCGCACTGGCGGGCCGCCATGTGCACCTCCTGACCATTTCCGCGCCGATCGCGCGCACGGGGGATTGCTGATGGCGCACGACCGGGGCGCTCCCCATACTCTCGGACGTCGCATGCGCCGGTCCCTGGTCAAGTACGCGCTCGTGCTGGCGGTGCTGGCGGGAGGAGTGCTCGCCGCAGTCGCGGTCGGGCAGCAGTCCCTGCCCCCCAGCCTGCCGACGATCACCGTCGCCCCCGGGCCCGTGCCCGCGCCCGGCTCGAGCGGTGCGCCGCAGTCCGGCACCGGCTACACAGCCGAGACGCCGCCGCTCAAGGCCAACTACCGCGACGGCCCGTCGGGCCGCTACCTGCTCGACGGCACATGGCTGTGGCGCAACGACACCGGCAACGTCGGGATCGCCGCGCACTACCAGGACAACCCGGCGATCGACGGCTGGGCCAAGGTCACGATCCCGGAGTCGTGGAACGCGCTGGACCCGAGCTCGAAGTCGTTCAGCGGCGGCGTCGCCTGGTATCGCAAGGACTTCCGGCTGCCCAGCGCGGCGACGACGACGACCTGGATCGCCCGCTTCGAGTCGGTCAACTACGAGGCGACGGTGTGGCTCAACGGCCACGTCATCGGGCGCAACCGCGGCGCCTACCTGCCGTTCGAGTTCGTGCTCCCGGCGCGGCAACTGCATCCCGGCGAAACGAACCGGATCGTCGTACGCGTCGACGACCGCCGCCACGGCTACGACTTCCCGCCGTCGGGCCTGTCGGTGACCGGGTCGCCGCTCGGCGGTTGGTGGAACTACGGCGGCATCCTGCGCGACGTCTACCTGCGCGCCGTCAACCAGATCGATCTCGGCACGCCGCAGATCCGCCCGCTGCTGCCGTGCTCGACCTGTAACGCGACGATCGCCTACAAGGTCATCGCCCACAACTACTCCGGCCAGACCCAGAAGGTGCGTCTGAACGGCAGCTACGGGGCGCAATCGTTCTCGTTCGGGGTCGCCGCCATCGGGGCCGGCCAGTCGCTGACGTTCACCAAGGGCATCACGATCCAGCACCCGCAGTTGTGGTCGCCCGACTCACCGCACCTCTACGACGCGACGCTGACCGCGTTCATCGAGACTCAGCACTCGAAGACGGTGACGAAGGGCAAGGGCAAGAAGAAGAAGAAGGTGACGACGGTCACGACCACCGACGCGAAGGTCGGCAGCTACTTCTTCGCCAGCGGCATCCGCTCGATCCAGGTCGCCGGCGGCCATCTGCTGCTCAACGGCCGCACACTCAACTTCCGCGGCGTCGGCATGCACGAGGACTCCCAGGCGTTCGGGTTCGCGATCAACAACGACCTGATGGAGCAGGACCTGCTCCAGGTCAAGGCGCTCGGCGCGACCGCGATCCGCGTGCACTACCCCTACAACCCGTTCATCCAGGAGGAGGCCGATCGGCTCGGGATCATGATCTGGTCCGAGGTGCCGGTCTACTCGATCAAGGCCAAGTACCTGAAGTCGCAGCTCGTGCGCAAGCTCGCGTCCAAGTACGTCACCGAGAACGTCACGTTCAACCAGAACCACCCGTCGATCATCGTCTGGTCGATCGGCAACGAGCTGAGCTCGAACCCCGGCCCGGTGCAGGGCGCCTACATCCGGCGCGCCGCCAACAGCGTCCACAAGCTCGACCCGACGCGGCCAGTCGGCCTGGCGGTCGCGGTTGGCGCCTCGCCGCGTTGCCAGACGGAGTACAAGCCGCTCGACCTGCTCGGCCTCAACGAGTACTTCGGCTGGTACCCGGGCGAGCAGGGTCAGGCGGCCGACCAGTCGCTGCTCGCCGACTCGCTGAACGCGATCCACCAGTGCTATCCCGACAAGGCGATGGTGATCACCGAGACCGGCGTCGAGGCCAACCGCAACGGCCCGGTCGAGGAGCACGGCACCTACCAGTTCCAGGAGGCGTTCGTGAAGTACCACTTCGGCGTGTTCGCGACGCTGCCGTGGCTGAGTGGCGCGATGTACTGGGCGTTGAAGGACTTCCGCGTGCGCCCGGGGTGGACCGGCGGCAACCCGCGCCCGGTCCCGCCGCTGTTCGAGAAGGGCCTGATCACGCTCGACAACCTCCAGTACAAGCCGGCGTTCGGCGACCTCAAGGCGATCTTCACGGCGACGAAGCAGATCGGGTCGGTGGTACCGGGCAAATAGCGCTCCGGTACCATCCGCCCTCGCCATGGCTGACGAATCCACCAAGCTCGAAGTCGAAGTCCGCGACCCCGCCGGCTCGCGCACAGCGCGGCGCCTGCGCCGCGATGGCCGGGTGCCCGGCGTGCTCTACGGCGGCGGCGAGGAGCCGGTCAGCTTCTCGGTCGAGGAGCGCGTGCTGCGCCATGCGCTCGCCGCGCGCGGCGCGGTGATCGAGCTGTCGGTCGGCGGCGAGGCGACGCCGGTCGTGCTCAAGGACATCACGCGCGATCCGGTCCGCGGCGACACGCTGCACGTCGACCTGCTCCGCGTCGACCTCAACAAGCCGATCCAGACGGCGGTCCCGCTGCACCTGGTGGGCATCGACGACGCCCCCGGCGTGCGCGAGGACGGCGGCACGCTCGAGCAGGTCACGCGCGAGATCAACGTCGAGGCGCTCCCGGCCGCGATTCCCGAGTTCATCGAGCTCGACGTCTCCGACATGGCCGTCAACGACACCAAGTTCCTCAGCGCCGTCGTCGCGCCCGAGGGCGTGACGCTGCTCGATGACGTCGAGGAAACGCTGATCGCCACGCTCGCGCCGCCGCGCGTCGAGGAGGTCGACGACGAGATCGAGAGCGAGACCGAGGTCGTCGGCGAGGGCGAGGCCCCGGCCGAGGGCGAGGCGGCCGAGGAGTCCGGCGGCGACGACGCCGGCGGCGACGACTCCGGCGACGAGTAAGCGCGGCGGCCGATGGGCCTGCGCTCCCGGCTGCGCGGCGGCACATCGAGCGGCCCGGTCGATTGGTTGGTCGTCGGCCTCGGCAATCCCGGGGCGGCCTACGAGGGCACGCCTCACAACGTCGGCTTCGTTGTCGCGCGGCGGCTGATCGAGCGCTGGGACCTCGGCGCGCCGAAGAAGCGCTACCGCGGACTGCTGACCGAGGGGCGCACGACGGCGGGCGGCCCGCGGGTGGCGGTGCTGATGCCGCAGACGTTCATGAACGACTCGGGGACGAGCGCCGGCCCGGCGCGCGGCGCGCTCAAGGTCCCGCTGGACCACGTGATCGCGGTCTACGACGAGATCGACCTGCCGTTCGGCGAGGTTCGCGCCAAGCTCGGTGGCGGCCTGGCCGGGCACAACGGGATGAAGTCGATGAAGGCCGGCCTCGGCTCGGCCGACTTCCGGCGGGTGCGGGTCGGGGTCGGGCGTCCGGACACGACCGACCCGGAGATCGTCGCCGGCCACGTACTCGGCAAATGGCGCCAGCCGAAGGCCGAGGTCGAGGCGCTGGTCGACGACGCGGTGCGGACGGTCGCGGCGCTCGTCGAGGATGGCGGCGACGACTAGTACGACATACGAATGTATGTGATAACGTACAACGAATGATGACTCACGACTGGGACGCCGAGACCTACAGCCGCTCCGCGACCCGCGTACACGCGATCGCCGCCGAGAACCTCGATCGCCTGCGCCTGCGCGGCGACGAGACGGTGCTCGACGCGGGCTGCGGGTCGGGCGAGGTCACCGAGGCGCTGCTGGAGCGGCTGCCCGACGGCCGCGTGCTGTGCGTCGACGCCTCGCCGGCGATGGTCGCGCGGCTGCGCGAGCGCCTCGGCGACCGCGTCACCGCGTGGGTCCAGGACCTCGCCGAACTCGACGTGCCCGAGCCGGTCGACGCCGTCTTCTCGACCGCGACCTTCCACTGGATCGACGACCACCAGAACCTGTTCGATCGCCTGCACGCCGCGCTGAAGCCCGGCGGCCAGCTGGTCGCCCAGTGCGGCGGCGTCGGCAACATCGAGCAGTGGCACTCCGCGTCGCGCGAGGTCTGCAACGCCGAGCCGTTCGCCGCCGACCTGGCCGAGTTTGACCCCTGGAACTACGCGACGCCGACCGAGACCGAGGAGCGCCTGGCCCGTTCGGGCTTTCGCGACGGCCGCGCGTGGCTGCTCGAGCGCGAGATGGACACCCCGGACCCCGACGGCTTCCTGCGCTCGACGTTTTTCGGCGCCCACCTCGCGCGCCTGCGCCCAGAGCTCCACGACGCGTTCATCGAGGCCGTGTCGGCCCGCGGGAGCTTCCCCGCCCGCTACGTACGCCTGAACATCGAAGCGACGGCCTGAGGCACGTCACCGCTGCCGGCGTCGTGCTGCCCGCCGCGGCACGCGTCGTCTGACTCAATCAGGCGCCGCGACGGCCGCGTGCCATGATGGGCACGCAGCACCCGGCCGCGCATCGAGCGCGGTCGCTGCGCATGCCCGATGGCCCTTCGTCCGCTCCTCCAGCACCTCACTGACGACCCGACCGGCGCCGCGCTCGTCGCCGATGGCGGCGAGGCGTTCGTGTCGCTGTCGCTGCGGCCGTACGTGCTCGCCGGGCTGGCCGAGGCCCACGACCGTCCGGCGCTCGTCGTCGCCGGCGACGACCGCCAGGCGCGCGACCTGGCCTCCGATCTGCGCGCGTGGCTGGCGCCGCGCCCGGTCCATCTGTACCCGAGCCGCGGCGTCGCCTACGAGTCGCACCTCGCGCCGCCGCCCCATCTCGTCGGCCTGCGCGTCGCCGCGCTCGACGCGCTGCTGGCGGCCGCCGACTCGCCCGACGAGCCGCCGGTCGTCGTCGTCAGCGCCGTCGCGCTGAGCGAGAAGGTCCCCGACCCGGCCCTGCGCCCGTCGTCGTTCTGGCTGCGCAAGGGCGACCTGCTCGACCTCGACGAGGTCGCTGCGGAGCTCGTCGCGTGCGGCTACGAGCGCGTCGACCAGGTCGACGACCGCGGCCAGTTCGCGATCCGCGGCGGCATCCTCGACGTCTACCCGGCGACCGAGGACCAGGCGGTTCGCGTCGACCTGTTCGACATCGAGATCGACTCGCTGCGCTGGTTCTCGACGTTCACCCAACGCTCGCTCGGCGAGACCGATGCGGTCCACATCGCGCCGGCGGCCGAGCTCGCGCCCGAGCACCGCGAGCTGGCCGAGATCGCCGCGCTGGAGGACGAAGACGACCGGCCCGATGTGGCGCAGCTGCTGCCGGTCGACCGGTTCCACCCGTTCCTCGAGCTCGCGCCCGACGACGCGCTCGTCCTGATCGCGGCGCAGGAGGAGATCGCCCCGGCGCTCGCCGACCACTGGCAGGACGTCTGCGCGGCGTTCCACGACACCGACGCCCACCACCTGTACGTCGCGCCCGAGCCGATCGAACAGGCGCTGCGACGCGCGCGCCCGCGTGCGCCTCAGCTCCCTGAGCGCCGATCAGCCGCTCGAGATCCACGCCCAGAGCGCCGACTTCGCCGCCCGCTCGGTGAAGGACGCCGAGCCGGAGCTCGAGAAGCTCGTGCGCTCGCAGTACGTGACCGTCGTCGCGTGGCCGCGCCGCGGCGAGGGCGAGCGCGTCGCCTACAACCTCGCGCGGCTCCAGGCGTCGTGGCTCGGCGACCACGACGAATCGCAGGCGCCGAACGTCGTGCGCTTCGCCGAGGCCCGCCTGCGTGACGGCTTCATTGCGGCCGGGCTGAAGCTCGCGGTGATCCCCGAGCACCGCCTGCTGCGCCGCCGCCGCGCCGAGCGCCCGGCCGGCCCGCCACGCCGCGGCGCGCTGCGCTCGTTCGCCGACCTGCGCAGCGGCGACACGTCGTCCACGAGGACCACGGCGTCGCGCGCTTCGCCGGCTTCGACACCAAGACCGTGGCCGGCGTCACCCGCGACTACCTCGACCTCGAGTTCGCCGGCGACGACCGCGTCTACATGCCGGTCGACCAGCTGGCCAAGATCAGCCGCTACGTCGGCGCCGGTGGCACCGCGCCGACGCTGTCCAAGCTCGGCGGCAAGTCGTGGGAGACGATGAAGGCCCGCGCCCGGCGCGCGGCCGGCGAGCTGGCCGGCGAGCTGCTCAACCTGTACGCCGAGCGCGGCCGCCGCAGCGGCCATGCGTTCGAGTCCGACGGCGACTGGCAGCGCGACTTCGAGGACGCGTTCCCGTGGACCGAGACCGCCGACCAGCGCGAGGCGATCGAGCACGTCAAGGCCGACATGGAGGCTCCGCGCCCGATGGACCGCCTGATCTGCGGCGACGTCGGCTACGGCAAGACGGAGGTCGCGCTGCGCGCGGCGTTCAAGGCGGCGGCGGACGGCAAGCAGGTCCTGATCCTCGCCCCGACGACGATCCTCGCCCAGCAGCACGCCGGCACGTTCACCGAGCGCCTCAAGGACTACCCGTTCACCGTCGACCACGTCAGTCGTTTCCGCTCGGCCGCCGCGCAGCGCGAAGCCGTCGCGAAGTTCAACGAGGGCCGGACCGACATCCTGATCGGCACCCACCGCGTGCTCGGGCGCGACGTGCGCGGCAAGGACCTCGGCCTGTTGATCGTCGACGAGGAGCAGCGCTTCGGGGTCAAGCAGAAGGAGCTGCTGCGCCAGCTCAAGCTGCGCGTCGACGTGATCGCGATGAGCGCTACGCCGATTCCGCGCACGCTGCAGATGTCGCTGAGCGGGATGCGCGACATCTCGGTCATCGAGACGCCACCCGAAGGCCGGCGGCCCGTCAAGACCTACGTCGGCGAGTACGACGAGGAACTCGTGCGCCTGGCGATCATGCGCGAGCACGCGCGCGGCGGCCAGGCGTTCTTCGTCCACAACCGCGTCGAGTCGATCGACGAGACGGCCGAGCGGCTGCGCGGGCTGTGTCCCGGCGTGCGCTTCGAGGTCGCCCACGGCCAGCTCGACGAGCACGCGCTCGAGGACCGGATGCTGTCGTTCCTGCGCGGCGACGCCGACGTGCTCGTCGCGACATCGATCATCGAGTCGGGGATCGACATCCCACAGGCCAACACGCTGATCGTCGAACGATCGGACATGTTCGGCCTCGCCCAGCTCTACCAGATCCGGGGCCGCGTCGGGCGCTCCACCGAGCGCGCCTACGCGTACCTGCTGTACCCGTCGCACGCGGCGCTGACCGAGGAGGCGACCAAGCGCCTGAGCGCGCTCAGCGACTACACCGAACTCGGCGCCGGCTTCCGCATCGCGATGCGCGACCTCGAGATCCGCGGCGCCGGCAACCTGCTCGGCGACGAGCAGTCCGGGCATGTCGCGGCGCTCGGCTTCGAGCTCTATCTCCAGATGCTCGACGAGGCGATCCGCGCCGCACAGCCCGAGCTTGCCGGTGACGAGGAGCCCGAGCCCGTGCGCCTCGACGTCAACGTCGACGCGTTCGTCCCGGTCGACTACATCCCCTACGAGCAGGCCAAGATCGACGTCCACCGCCGGATCGCCGCGGCGCGCGAAGTCGCCGATCTCGGCGTGCTGTCCGAGGAGCTCGAGGATCGTTTCGGGCCGATCCCCGAGCCGCTGGGCAACCTGATCGCGCTCCAGCAGGCACGGATCAAGCTCGGGCAGGCCGGCGCACGGGTCGTGTCGTTCCGCGGCACGACGCTCGCCGTCACGCCGATCGAGCTCGACAGCGAGCGCGCGGCCGCGCTGCGTGAGGCGCTGCCCGCCGCGACGTACGAGCCCGGACGGTCGCAATTGTCGGTCCGCGTACCGGAGGATCCGCAGCAGCGCTTTCCGGCCGTGGTCGCCGCCGCTGACGCACTGTTGGGAGTGACGCGAATCGCCGCGTGAGTGGGCTACACTGCCGCCTCCATGCCGAAGCTCGTCGGACGTCTCTCAATTTTGTGCGCTCTTTTTGCGGTGTTCGCGGCCATCAGCGGCTGCGGCGGATCAGTCCCATCGGACTCGGTCGCCCAGGTCGGCGACCAGTCGATCACGAAGGACGATTTCAACCACCGCCTGCTCGTCACGTACCTGTCGAGCCAGACGCAGACCAACCCGACCGGCAAGCCGAACGCCAAGGCGATGCCCCAGCCGCCCGACTACAAGGGCTGCATCGCCGCCGCCAAGAAGAGCGCGCCCAAGCCGGCCAAGGGCCAGCCGCAGGTCACCGATGCCACGTACAAGAACCAGTGCGAGGCGACCTACAAGCAGCTCCATGACAGCGTGCTTCAGACGCTGATCCAGGGCGACTGGATCGCGGGCGAGGCCAAGGCACAGGGCATCAAGGTCGACGACAAGGCCATCCAGAAGCAGTTCAACACGCTCAAGAAGCAGCAGTTCCCCAAGGAAGCGGACTACCAGAAGTTCCTCAAGCAGTCCGGCCTCACCGAGGCTGACCTCAAGGAGAACGTCCGCCTCCAGCTGCTGACCAACAAGCTGCGCACGAAGATCATCGCGGGCAAGGCGAACGTCACCAAGGCCCAGATCGCCGCCTACTACAAGAAGAACAAGGCGACGTTCGGCCAGCCCGAGCACCGCGCGCTGCGGATCGTCCTCAACAAGAACAAGAAGAAGGCCCAGCAGGCGCTCGCAGCGCTCAAGAGCGGCGCCTCATGGAAGACCGTGGCCAAGAAGTACTCGACCGACCCGACCTCCAAGGACAACGGCGGCGTGCTCGCCTCGGTGACCAAGGGCCAGGAGGATCCGGGCCTCGACAAGGCCGTCTTCGCCGCCCAGAAGGGCGCCCTTCACGGCCCGGTCAAGACGCCGTTCGGCTACTACGTCTTCGAGGTCAGCGGCGTGACGCCGGCCGTCCAGCAGACTGTCGGGCAGGCGACGCCGTCGATCAAGCAGATCCTCGCATCCCAGGCCCAGCAGACCAAGCTCAACGCGTTCGTGACCGGCTTCCAGAAGAAGTGGACCAAGAAGACAAGCTGCCAT
Organism: uncultured Actinomycetes bacterium; assembly: GCA_963846975.1. Taxonomy (GTDB): domain Bacteria; phylum Actinomycetota; class Thermoleophilia; order Solirubrobacterales; family Solirubrobacteraceae; genus AC-49. The sequence continues at coordinate 50,371 of CAWJXY010000014.1, read as the reverse complement.
ACGGGCGACGTGATCTCGGTCTGCAAGAACTTCAAGGCGCCGAAGACGACGACGCCCGCGGCCGGCGCGACCAGCCCGGCCGAGCCCGCAGCGCCTTCCACGACCGGCTAGTGGACGACGCTTCCGACCGCTCGGCTCAGGCCGTCGCGCGGCTGGATGAGCTGACGCGGCGCCTGCGCCGCGAGTGCCCCTGGGATCGTGAGCAGAACGAGCGCACGATCGTCCCGCACACGCTCGAGGAGGCCTACGAGCTGGCCGACGCCGCCCACACCGGTGACGACGCCAAGCTGCTCGACGAGCTGGGCGACGTCCTGTTCCAGGTCCACTTCCTGTCGCTGCTGCTCGAGGAGCGCGGCGCCGGGTCGCTGGAGGAGGTCGCCGAGCACTGCCGTCAGAAGCTGATCCGCCGCCACCCGCACGTGTTCGGCTCGACCGAGGTCGCCGACGCGGGCGAGGTGCTGCGCAACTGGGACCAGATCAAGCGCGACGAACCGGGCCGCGAGGAGGGGATCTTCGGCGAGGTGCCCGAGAACCTGCCCGGCCCGCTGTACGCGCGCAAGGTCCAGCGCCGCGCGGCGAGCACCGGCTTTGACTTCGACGGCGTGCCGTACGAGGCGATCGAGGCCGAGCTCGAGGAGCTGCGCGCCGCCCGTGACTTCGAGGAGGTCTTCCACGAGCTCGGCGACGTGCTGTTCGCCGCCGTCAACGTCGCCCGCAAGCTGCACGTCGACCCCGAGCTCGCGCTGCGGGCGTCGGCCGCGCGCTTCCGCGGTCGCGTCGAGACCGCCCAGGCGCTGGCGACGGCCGACGGCGCCGACTGGAACGAGATCACCCCCGAGCGCCAGCTCGGCTACTACGCCCAAGTGAGGTCATCGCAGGAATGAGCCAGATCGAGCGCATCCACGCCCGCCAGATCTTCGACTCCCGCGGCAACCCGACGGTCGAGGTCGACGTCGCGCTGCGCTCGGGCGCGATCGGCCGCGCGGCCGTCCCGTCGGGCGCCTCGACCGGCGAGTTCGAGGCGACCGAGCTGCGCGACGGCGGCACGCCGTGGGCCGGCAAGGGCGTCACGAACGCGGTCGCCAACGTCAACGGCGAGATCGCCCGGGCGCTGACCGGTCAGCCGGCGCGACAGCCAGGCGGCGATCGACGAGGCGCTGATCGAGCTCGACGGGACGCCCAACAAGTCGCGCCTCGGCGCCAACGCGATCCTCGGCGTGTCGCTGGCCAACGCCCACGCCGCGGCGGCCGACGCCGGCCAGCCGCTGTGGCGCCACCTCGGCGGGCCGGAGGCGCAGCGTGCTGCCGGTTCCGATGATGAACGTCCTCAACGGCGGCGCCCACGCCGACAACAGCGTCGACTTCCAGGAGTTCATGATCGTCCCCTGCGGCGCCGCCACCTTCTCCGAGGCGATGCGCGTCGGCGCCGAGGTCTTCCACGCGCTGAAGAAGCTGCTGCACGATCGTGGGCTGGCCACGGCGGTCGGCGACGAGGGCGGCTTCGCGCCTGATCTGGACTCCAACGAGGAGGCGCTGCGGGTCCTCGTCGACGGCATCGAGGCGGCCGGCTACACGCCCGGCGACGACGTCGCGATCGCGATGGACCCGGCGACCAGCGAGTTGGAGAACGACGGCGCCTACGACCTCGAGCACGAGGGCCGCGTGCTGAGCGCCGCCGAGCTCGCCGCCTACTGGGCCGAGCTCGCCGGCCGCTACCCGATCGTGTCGATCGAGGACGGGATGGACGAGGAGGACTGGGACGGCTGGAAGGCGCTGACCGACGCACTCGGCGACCAGCGTCCAGCTCGTCGGCGACGACCTGTTCGTCACCAACACCAGGCGCCTGCAGCGCGGGATCGACGCCGGGGTCGGCAACTCGATCCTCATCAAGGTCAACCAGATCGGGACGCTGACCGAGACGCTCGACGCGATCGCCATCGCGCGCGCGGCGGGCTACACGGCCGTCATGTCGCACCGCTCGGGCGAGACCGAGGACGTCACGATCGCCGATCTCGCCGTCGCGACCGGCTGCGGCCAGATCAAGACCGGCGCGCCGTCGCGCTCCGATCGCGTCGCCAAGTACAACCAGCTGCTGCGGATCGAGGAGGCGCTCGGCGCGTCCGCGGTCTATCCGGGGCGCTCGGTCTTCCGCTCGTAGCGGCAGGAGTCGGTTTCGGCGCGGCGAAGGGCGGTCCGATGGCCGCCACGCCCAACGCCCGCCCGGCCGCGGTGGGGATCCGCTGGGACCGCGTTGGCGCGCGTGGCAATGCTGTTCGTGCTGGTCGGGATCCTGATCCTGTACGTCGGCCCGGTCCGCGCTTACTTCCAGACCAAGCACCGCGCCGCCGCGCAGAGCGCGGTCGTCGAGCGCCTGCGCGCGAGAACCACCGCCTGCTCGAGCGCCGGCGCGCGCTGTCGCACCCGGTGACGCTCGAGCGCGAGGCCCGCAAGCTCGGCATGGTCCGGCCGGGCGAGCAGCCGTTCGTGGTCCGCGACCTCCCGCCGGCCCGTAATCGCCGCTCGCTAGGCTGGGCCGACCGGCCCATGCAGAGCTTCGAGATGGCGTTCAGCAGTGGCAGGCGGGCGAGCGGCGCCTCGCCGACGCGCCCGCCGGCCGAGCGCCCGGCGCTCGAGCGCGTCGTCGACCGGCTCGTCGCCGAGCTGCGCCGCCGCCTCGGCGGCCGCTTCACCGCCGCCGAGCTCGTCGAGCTCTACGACGCCGGCACGCGTGGTGCCTGGACCTCGCGTATCGCACGGAGCCCGAGGCGCCGTGGGCGTGGGACGCGCGCACCGTCGCCGACGCGGCGTTCGCGCGCTACCTGCGCGGGGCGGTCGACTTCGCGGGCGGGCGGCGGCTGGAGGCGCAGCCGTAGGGGCGTTGGGCTCCCGTAGTCGGAATAGTTCCGATTTCGAGAGCCCGCCCGGCCTACTCGTCGTCCTCCGGCGCGCCGCCGTCGTCCTCGCCGTCGTCCTCACCCTCGTCGCCGCCGCGCGGCGGATCACGATCTGGTCCTCCTCGACGTGACCTCGACGGGCCGGTGGCCGGCCCAGTGCTCGGCGTAGATCGGGTTGTCGGCGACGGCGGGGTCGAGCCACAGGCCGTAGCCCTCCTCGCCGTGGTCGAACGTGCCCTCGAGCGCGCTGGCCGCGGCCGCGCCCGGCGCGCCGTCCGCGGCCGCCGCGGCGGCCGCGCCGGCGGCGGGCGGGCTCGTCGTCGTCGTCGTCGTCCTCGTCGTCGTCGTCGGCGTCGCTCTCCGTCGTCGGCGGCGTCGTCGGCCTCCGCCTCGGCGGCTGCCGCCTCGGCTTCGGCCTCGAGCTCGGCGGCGATCAGCGCGTCGTCCTCGGCGCGCAGGTCGATCTCGTCGTCGAAGTCGGCGCCGGGCGTGCCGTTGCGGCCTCCGCCTCGGGCGACGAGGTCGTTCTCGCGCTTGAACGCGTCGATCTGCTGCACGGTCACCTCGAGCTGGTGGGCGATCCAGGCGTCGGTGCGGCCCTGGCGCACCCAGGTGCGGATCTGGTTGAGCTGTGGGCGAAGCGAGCGGCGGGCCATAGGGCCGCGCAGGTTACTAGCGAATGCTCGCCGATCGAGCCGACCCGCGGTGGCGATTGGCGTTTCGCAGGACGCTTGCAAGTCGGGCAGTTGGTCGTCGCGGAGACGTCCGACGGTCACCGGCCCCAGGCAGCAGGGAGGCCGCAAACGCATGCTTGGTCCTGACGCGCAAGTCCAACCAGAGCATCATGATCGGCGACGACATCGAGGTCTCGGTCCTGTCGATCATGGGCGAGAAGGTCCGGATCGGCATCCAGGCTCCGCGGGACGATCCCGGTGTTCCGCAAGGAGGTCTACCTGGAGATCCAGCAGGAGGACGCCGACGCGCGGTGCGGAGGTACGCCGTCGCGGGGTCGGTCCGCACCGAGGTCGATGCCGCCCTGCGCGATCTGCGGAATCCTAGGCGCCGGTCGTGCCGCAGCGGCCTCAGCCCATCACGAGTAGAGCGTCTCGAACATCGCGACCGTCACGACGACCGCGGTGCCCGAGCATCGCGATCACGAGGCACGCAGAAGCGCAACCGCGCCGTGCTTGTGCTTGCGCTCGAGGTGGCGCTGGCGCGAGCGGCTGCACGGCCGGCGCGCGCAGGCCTCGCGGCGCTCGCGGTCGGCCCGTGCTCCTCGGGAACGCCTGCTCGAGCTGAGCGAGGCTCTGGCGCATCTTCATGGCCATGAGCCCAAGCGTAGCTGCTATCGTAGCGCGCGGCGAGCACGGGGCAGGCGCTCCACAGCCCGCGGCCGGCCGCGCGGGCCTGCTCCTGCAGCTGCGCGAAGCGCGGCGCGCGGCGGTCGTTGGGCGCGATCGTCGAGCGTGCGGGCGGAGCCGCCGCGCACGCAGCTCGGCGTTGACGAACAGCCCGTCCGGCGCGCGGTAGACGTAGGCGAGCAGGCGCCCGTAGCGGTCGCGCGCTCGGCGGTCGAAGACGCAGCCGCACGCGCGTGCCCGTCGCGGCCGAGCAGCGCGCGCGTTGCGGTGCGAGCGCCGGCTCGGCCGAAGCACTGCACCGGCGTGCCCGGCTTGACCGTCTCCGGCGTGTCCATCGCCGATGTAGCGCACGCGCTCCTCGCGCCGCCGAGCGTCGATCGCGATCGTGTCGCCGTCGACCACGCGCTCCAGCACGACCGTCGCCGCCGCCCGGTCGAGTCGCGGACGTCGTCGCCGCTGCCGGCCGCCGAGCACGATCGCCGCCACGCCGGCGACCAGAGCAGGACGATCAGGACGAGCGACGCATGCCAGGTCATGCGCCGGGGCTACGCGCCGCATGCGTACGGCGCAGCCCGCGCGACGATTGCGGCCGGCGCGCGCAATGTCGTGCGATCAGCTCGCCGCGACGCGCCCTGCTCTGCGGCCTCGTAGACCTTGATGAAGCGCAGGTAGTTGTCGGCGATCTTCTGGGCCGGCGTCCTCGCGCTCGAGCGACGCCGTCGAGGAAGCCCTTCAGCGCGTCCCACCAGATCGAGCGGCCGATCGCGAAGCCGACGAAGCCCGTCGACCGGCGCCGCCTGCGCAGCCAGTGGTCGACCTTCTCGTCGCTGCGCGCCGCGGCCCAGCAGCACGCAGACGACGCCCTCGCGGCCCTCGCCCGGCGCGTCTGCTCGGCGAGCATCTGCGCGTCGTCCTCGCGCGTCGACGCCCTCGATCTTCCAGATGTCGACCTCGATGCCGAAGTCCTGGATCGTCGGCGATCGCGCGGCGCATCAGCTCCGGGCGCAGCTCGGCGTCGTAGCGGTCGGTGTCGCCGCCGACCGCTCGAGCTGGTCGCTCGCTCGGCCGGCACGAGCAGCTCGAACAGGAACATGCGGTCGTTGGCGTGCAGCCAGTCGGCGAGCCGCTTGAGCTTCTCGAGCTGGTCGCTGTTGGCCATCGCGCGTCGCCGTCCGGGTTGTAGCGCACGAGCACCTTCGAGAACGCGGGGTCGAACTGCTCGATGTGGGCGCCGAACGTCGTCGCCGTACTCGAAGTCGAACTCGTCCTGGCCGCGACTTCTCGACCGGCATCGCGAGCTTCAGGCCCGCCGCCTTGGCCTGCGCCGGGACGTCGCCGCCGAACTGCTCGTCGACCAGCACGCCGATCTGCGCCGGCCGCGCACGCCGCCGCTCGACGGCCTTGACCATGCCCTCGTAGATCAGCTGCTTGGCGTCGGCGATCGTCGCCGTCTGCTCGGGCGTCGGGTCGCCCTCGATCCCGAACATCTTCTTCTGGAACGACCCGCGGTGGTCGAACGCGAGGATGTAGAGCTTGCCGTCGTAGCCGAGGGCCATGGGGTCGTCCTCTCCGTCTGGCGGTGCTGCGCCGGTCGATGTACCCTGCCAGCGTTCACGCCGCGGGTAGGCTGCCGCGGCCATGGAGCACCAGCTTCACCGGCCCGAGCTACACGCTCGGCATCGAGGAGGAGCTGATGATCGTCGACGCGCGAGTCGCTCGACCTCGTCAACGCGATCGAGTCGCTGCTCGAGGACGCGCCCGACGGGCGAGATCAAGCCCGAGCTGATGGAGTCGGTGCTCGAGATCTCGACCGACCCGCTGCCGAACACCGCCGAGGCGCGGCGCGCAGCTGCGCGCGCTGCGCCGCCAGGTCGCGCGACGACGGCCGCCGAGCGCGGCCTGACGATCGGCTCGGCGGGCACGCACCCGTTCGCGATGTGGGAGGACCAGCGGATCGTCGCGCGCGCCGCGCTACCGCGACCTGATCTCGCGCGCTGCGCTTCGTCGCGCGCCAGGAGCTGATCTTCGGGCATGCACGTCCACGTCGGCGTCGACGACCCCGACAAGGCGATCCACGTCGCCAACGGGATGCGCGTCCACCTGCCGGTGCTGCTCGCGCTGAGCGCCAACTCGCCGTTCTGGCGCGCCGACGCGACCGGCCTGCGCCTCGACGCGCACGCCGATCTTCCGCGCCTTCCCGCGCGTCGGGATCCCGCCCGACGTACGCGACTGGGAGCGACTACGAGCGCGCAGATCGAGTTCATGGTCGCGCAGCGGCGTGATGGAGGACTACACCTACCTCTGGTACGACGTGCGCCCGCATCCGCGACTTCGGCACGGTCGAGATCCGCGTGCTGCGACTGCCAGACGCGCGTCGAGCACACGCTCGGCGCTGGCGGCGCTGATCCAGGCGATGGTCAAGGAGCTGGCCGAGCACTTCGACGCCGGCGAGCGCGCTGACGCGACTACCCGTGGCAGATGCTCGACGAGAACAAGTGGCTGGCCGCGCGCCACGGCCTCGACGGCGAGCTCGTCGACCTGCCGCTCGCGCGACCGCGTCGCGACGCGCGAGCTGGCGCGGCGGCTGCTCGACCGCCTGCGCCCGCACGCCGAGGAGCTCGGCTCGGCGGCCGAGCTCGACGGGCATCGAGGACCTGCTGGCGCGCGGCAACGGCGCCGCGCGCCAGCTGCGTCGTCTACGAGGCCAACCACGACCTGCGCGAGGTCATGGCCGAGATCGTCGCGGCCACGGCGGCGCGGACTTGACGCCGCGCCCCGGGCGGGCTCGCGACGGTCGTAGAATCGATCGGCCATGCCCAGGGCGCCCGACCTCTTCGTCGTCTGCAAGAACTGCGGCTCGGAGGTCAGCCCGTACATCACCGAGTGCCCGTACTGCGGCACGCGGCTGCGCAAGCGCGCGCCGAAGATCGAGCGCGACGGGCGCCCGGCGAGCAAGCCGCCGGCGCCGCGGACGCCGCAGCCCGACGCCTCGCCGGCCGCTGCGCGCCGGCGAGATCCCCGGCATCCGCGCCGACCCGACGCGGCGCCCGTACGCACGATCGTGCTCGTCGCGCTGTCGCTGTTCGGCTACATGCTGCTGGCGGTCGATCGTCAGCCGTCGGCGACGTCGCGCTCGTCGGCGCAGCTCGGCGGCGAGCTGGTGGCGCGTCGCGACGGCGCCGTTCGTCTACGCCAACGGCTGGTACGAGCTCGCGCGCGGTCGCTGCGATCGCGCTCTTCGGCTGGCTGCTCGAGCGCCGCCACGGCCCGCTCGTCGTGCTCGGCCTGTTCGTCGTCGGCGGCGATGGGCGGCGTCGCGCTCGCCGCCGCGCTCGAGCCCGATCCCGCTCGCGCTCGGCGGCAACGGCGCCGCGCTCGGGCTGCTCGGCGCCTGGGCGTCCCGGACCTGCGTGCGCGCGCGCCGCGGGCGCGAGACGCGACGGCGACCTGCTCGGCGCCGCGGTGATCGCCGTCGTGCTGCTGCTGATGCCGCTCGCGGTCGACGAGGCCGAGCGCCGTCGCGGGCGTCGCCGGGCTGCTGGCCGGCGCGGCTGCTCGGGCTGCCGCTCGCGCGCTGCGCCGGCGCTGACGCGCGGCCGCCTATGATCGGCGCGCTGTGGACGCCGACGCTACACCGCCGAGCAGGTCGACGCCGCGCGTCGCGCGCGCTCGGCGAGCGCCCGGAGCGCTTCGCGCACGCGCAGGAGATCGTCACCCACGCCGCGCCCGGGCTGCAGCGCGTGCTCGACGAGGCGCTGCACGAGGGCGGCTGGTTCGGCGCCGACGCACGAGGCGCAGTCGCGCGCGGTCGCCGCGATCGACGACCGCCGACGAGCGCCTGGCGGCGGTCCGCACGCTGGTCGCCGAGGAGACGCGGCTGGGCATGCTCGTCGGCGTCGCCGTCGGGTTCGAGCTGGCGCCGACGAGCTCGACATCGCAGACACCACGACCGAAGGAGGACGCTGAGCATGGACATCCGCTTCCTGGGCCACGCCGCGTTCGCGCTCGAGCACGACGGCGACACGACCGTGCTCATCGACCCGTTCCTGACCGGCAACCCGAAGGCCGCCGTCGAGCGCCGACGAGGTCGCACGCCGACGACGATCCTGCTCACCCACGGCCACGCCGACCACATCGGCGACACCGTCGCGATCGCCAAGCGCACCGGCGCGACGGTCGTGGCGATCGTCGAGCTCGCGCGACGAGCTCGGCGAGGACCTCGGCGACGACGACGTCTGCGCGACCCGAACATCGGCGGCACGGTCGAGTTCGACTGGGGCTGGGTGCGCGCTCGTGCCCGCCTGGCACACCTCGACGACGCCGAAGGGCACGGTCAGCACCGCCGGCCGGCCTCGTCGATCGACTTCGGCGGCAAGACGATCTACCACCTCGGCGACACGGCGCTGTTCACCGACCTCGCGCTGCCGGGCCGGCGCGACGCACGCTCGACGTCGCGCTGATGCTGCATCGGCGGCCACTACACGATGGACCGCTTCGACGCCGTCGTCGCGGCCGAGCTGCTCGGCGCCGACCAGATCATCCCGTGCCACTACGACACGTTCCCGCCGATCGAGACCGACGCCGCAGGCGTTCAAGGCCGACGTCGAGGGCGCCGGCGCGCGCCGAGGTCGTCGTCCTCGACGCCGGGCGAGACGCACACGCCATGACGCACGCGATCGTCCTGATCGAGGCCGAGCGCGACGCGCATGGCCGACGCTCGGCGGCGCGCTCGCCGACCTCGACGGGCGTCGCCGAGGCCTACTCGGTCACCGGCGAGTGGGACTTCGTCGGCGATCGTCCGCGTGCCGCGAGCACGAGCAGCTCGCCGACGTCATCACCGGGCAGATCGCTGACGCTCGCCGGCGTCGCGCGGACGCAGACGATGGTCGCGTTCGAGGTCTTCTCCAAGCACGACCTCGAGGCGATGTTCTCGATCGGGGACGAGTAGGGCGTCAGGCGTCCACGGCCTGGTCCTGCCACCCGCGCTGGAACCAGATCGAGCGATCCTTCCAGTCGTGGGCCATGAGCAGCGAGCCGGTGGCCGGCGATGCCGGCGACCCCGAGCGCGGCGCGACGATGCGCCCGGGCGAGCGCGAGGCCGACCGCGGCGGCGCCGGTCAGCAGCGCGCCGGTCGCTCCGTGGTGGCAGCGCTGACCGGCGATCCACAGGCGCTTGCGCCCGGTGTCGTAGGTCAGGATTGTCGAGAACGTGCTCATCGCTACTCTAGATCGACCAACGCATCGCGCGTTAGCAGGTTGCGGTGGTCGGATCGAACACATGTCCAGGGCGGTTTTCATGGGTCTGGGACACATGACCGGCCGGTACGGCATCCTCTTCCCTCGCAATGTCCGAGCCGCTCGTCCAGCCCCAGTTCCGCCCCACCGCCAACGACCTCGTCGGCGACCGCTGGCGGGCCCTGCCGCGCTGGGCGCGCTGGACGCTGATCGGGATCGGCGTCGCTGTTCGTGATCTGGCAGGTGTCGCCCTCGGTCGCGGGCAGGGGCGAGCGCAACGTGCTCGTCGTGCGCGGCGCCAACCCGGTCAACTTCCTGTGGACGCACCCGCTGGAGCGCGTCAAGCCGGCCCGGGCGAGATGGTGGCGCTCCAGACCCCGCGCAGCTACGGGGAGCTCGTGCGCGTTCGCCGTCCGTCCGCTCACGCTGCCGCGCTACGGCGGCGACCCCGGGGCGCAGCTGCTGCTGGCGTCGGTCGCGCTCGAGCGCTACCTGGAGGCCAAGCACCCCGGCCTGATCATCCGCAACGAGGGGCGCACGCGCATCAACCTGCGGCCCGGCTACCAGATCACGTGGCAGACGAAGATCGACGGCCACACCGCGTTCGGCCGCGACATCATGGTCGTCGACGACGTCAACGCGGCGCGCGTCGGGGCGACGCTGGAGATGGTCGAGCGTGCTCTCACCGCACGTCCCGAAGGCCAACGCGCTCGGGCGCATCAACCCGCTGAAGCTGTCGCTGCGCTCGTTCCGGCTCGGGACCGAGCGGCCGTAACGGTCGGAAACGGCGCGAGGGCGCCAGCCGCGTGAGTCAGCCCGCGACGGGCTCCAGCGCGAAGTCGAATTCGGCCCGGAGCGGGCCGCCGTCAGGCGATTGGTCAAAGCGCGTCGCGAGCGACCCCTGCACCCCGAAGACAGCGTCGGAGTCGAGGTACGCGCTGTCGGCGTCGAACACGTGCGTCGTCAGCGCTGCGGTAGCCTCGGCGCGCGTGATGAGGAAGTGGATGTGCGCGGGGCGCCACGGGTGGCGCTCGGTTGCTCGCGAGCATGCGGCCGACCGGTCCGTCGTCGGGGATCGGGTAGGGGGTCGGTCGCACGGTCGTAGAAACGCGAAGACGAGCAGTCCGCGTCGCGTCGAGGAAGCGGCCGCGCAGGTGGTCGCTCGGGAGCTCGGGGTTCTTGGACCGCGTAGAGCCGATTGTCGGAGTTCTGCCAGATGTCGAGCTCGGCCTCGGCGATCGGCGTGCCGTCGAGATCCGTCACGAGCCCGTGCGACCGCAGGCCGGTGCGCCCGCGATCGCGCTCGGCGAGGATCGACGCGCCGTAGTCGCGCATCGGCGATCCCGGGGACGTAGAACGGGCCCAAGCACCGTCGTTCGCGTCGCCTCGGCGGACAGTCTCGCTGGCCGTCGCTCCATCAGCGTCGACACGCCGAGCGTATCCGACAGAGGATGAACTCCTGGCGCGTCGGTCGTGCATGCGGCCGCCGACGGCGGTCAGGACGTCGATGCCGGCGTGCCACTCCTCATCGGTCAGGCCGACATCGCTGACGAGCGCGTGCAGGTGTTCGAGCGCGCGCTGATGATCTCGGGTAGGCGCGGGTCGGCGGTTCCGGCGAACGCCGCCAGCACGTGGGCCAGCAGCTTGTCGTGATTCCGTCGCGGTCGTCGTCTCCCGGTCGTCGCTCTCCTCGCTCGGCTCGCTCGTCGGCGATGTAGCCCTCGTGGGCGTCCTGCTCGCGCGCGTACTCGGGCTGGTAGCGCACGTTGGTGTAGTGCGACGCCTTCTCGGCCTCCTCCGCGCGCGCGGCCAGCTCCTCGGTGTCGCCGAAGCCGAGGACCTCGCGCGCCAGCTCGGTCATCGGGCCGTCGACCTGGTACTCGGTGCGCTGCATCGTCAGCAGGTTGATGAGGTACAGCGGCGTGCCGTTGAACTTCTCGAACATCTCGTGGCGCGCGCCCCACTCGGTGAGGTAGCGCTCGCTGATCTGCCGGAAGATCGCGATCCGGTCGCGCGCCGTGATCGCCGCGCCTTTCAGCGCGTCCTCGAGCTTGGGCCCGATGTACGGGTCGTCGAGCTCGCGCCTCGTCGGCTGGATCACGACGCCCCGCCCGCAGAAGTCGATGAGCGTGTTGACCATCTTGTGCTGGTTCTCGAGGTAGTGCGCGCGGCCGAAGTCGACGAACACGTTGTTCGGCTTGTAGAGGCCGCCGGGGGTCGCGAAGCCCGTCTCCTCGGCGGCGATCATGAACGCGCGGCAGGTCTCGCGGAAGCGGATGAGCTCGGCGAGCTGCGACTGCACGACCGGGCTGCCGGCGGTGCCGAGCGCCTGCGTGATCAGCAGCCCGAGCCCGACCATCAGCTCGGCGTGGACCGTGTGGCGGATCTGCGTCTCGAGGTGCACCCAGTCGAACTGGCGCTGCGGGTACCACTTCGCGTGGTCCGGGTTGCCGACGTGCTGGACCTCCTCCCACGGGATGAGGACGTCGTCGAAGTAGACCATCCCGTCCAGCTCGTCGCCGATCGTCGACAGCGGGCGGTCGTACGGGTCGGCGTCGGGCGTCGCCCGCGACTCGCGCGCCACGACGGTGACGCCGGGGGTGCTGAGGGCACGAGCGCGTACACGGTCTGCTCGGGCGTCTGCCCCGGCCGCCACAGGTTGCCGATCAGCAGCTCGTTGACGAACGGGATCGTCGTCCCGATCGCCTTCCAGCCGCGCACGACGATCCCGTCGTCGTTCTCCTCGACGATCTTCAGCATCGGCGTCTCGGCCATGGCGTCGTCGCGGCCGCGGTCGTACTGGACGTCGAGGAACATCGGCGAGATCGCGAGGTCCTCGCGTCGTCACCCGCTCCCACTGGCGCTCGATGTTGCCGCGCAGTCCCGCTCCGCGCCCTGGAAGCGCGAGTTCTCCGCCCACGGCTCCGGGTCGTCGACCTGCGTGTACATGACGACGTTCATCCCCGCCGGCGGACGGGTGAAGATGCCGCCCTTGAAGTGGCGGAACCAGAACTCGTGGTAGGCCCGCCGGCGGAGGACGTCCTCCTTGGAGCGCGGCAGGAACCAGTGCAGCGACTGGCGCTCGCCGCGCTCGTCGACGAACGTCAGCACGTCCTCGTGCGCGGGATCGAGGTGCAGGTCGTAGTACTCGGCGATCGCCTGCGCGTAGCCGCGGGTCTTGGGGTGCGTCGTGACGTCCTCGATCAGCTCGCCGCCGACGTACACGCGGCGGCCGTCGCGCAGCGACTCCAGGTACTGCTCGCCCGTCCTCATGCTGCTCTCCTCATGCCGAGACTCTGTCGGCGGGATGCTGACGCGTCGCCGGCCGTTAACGAGCCCGAAACTCAGCGCCGCAGCGCGACGAGCAGCTGCTGGGTGGACGGCGACGGCTCGGTGCCCAGCGCGCCGACGCCCGCGGCAGCGGCGGTACGCGGCGATCACGCGGTCCTCGTCGCCCGTCGCCCCCGCGATGCGCATGACCAGCCGCCACGCGCTCTCGCGGAACGGATCCGCCGCGAGGGCCGCCTCGACGAGCTCCTCGGCCTGCCGGTAGCGGCCGGCGGCGAACGCCAGGTGCGCCGCCTCCACGCGCGCCTCGCCGGCGAGCTCGACGAGCCGCTCGCGCCGCTCGTCCGCCCACGGCGCGGGGATCCCGGGGAGGTACTCGCCGCGCTCGGCGATCGCGAGCGCGTCGAGCAGCGCGGCGAGCTGCTCCTCGCCCTGCAGCCGCGCCGCCTCGCGAGCAGCGCGCGTCAGCTCGTCGGACTCGCTGCGCAGGTCGACTCGGCGTCGAAGCGCACCGTCGGCGCCGTCGAGGCCGGGCCGACGCCCTCGGGCAGCACCTCGCGCAGCCGGTGCACCGCCTGGCGCAGATAGGCGCGCGTCGACTCGTCCGAGCGCCCGCCGAACAGCGCGTCCAGCAGCCGTCGCGCTCGGCGGCGTGGCCGGGCGCCGCGGCGAGGTAGGCGAGCAGCGCGACGCTCTTGGCGATCCGCGGGCGCACCTCGCGCCCGTCGACCTCGATCCGCGCCGCCCCGAACTCGGCGAGCCGGATGGTGGCGCGCGCACGCAGGTCGATCGCGACGCCCCGGGCCATGAGCGCCCGGCCGAGCTCGTGCCAGCGCGAGTCGGCGCCCGCCTCGGCGTCGAGCCGGCGAGCCACGACGGCCGGGAAGTCCGCCAGCGCCTGGAGGAGGTGGTGGTTGGAGCCGTGCTCTCGGCGCCGCCTCGAGCGCCAGGTCGGCGGCCGCGTCGGCGCCGTCCTCGTCGCCGGCGCGCCAGCGCGCCTCGGCGAGCAGGATCGCCGCGGTCGGCAGCTCGATGATGCGGCCGACGCGCGCATGCGCTCGACCGCGCGCTCGAGCGCGCGCAGCGCCTCGGCGCCGGGCGACGCGCATCAGCAGCGCCAGCCCCGCCACGTGTCGGACTGCTCGGCGAGGAACCCGTAGCGGCCGCCGACCGGGTCCGCGTCGACGCGTCGAGGATGGCGAGCGCGGCGTCCGGGTCGTGGCACAGGCGCAGCTCGAGCTTGGCCTCGATGAGCCGGTTGAGGACGTCGAAGACCAGCGAGCCGCTGGCGCGGATGTGCTCGCGGCCGCGCAGGAGCACCTCGCGCGCCTCGTCGACGTCGCCCACGTCGATCATCAGCTCCGGGCCGACGATGCCGTGCATCCACGCCGGCGCCCAGGCCCCGGGTGGGCGCGGTAGAGGTCGAGCGCCTGGTCGGTGCGCCCGCTTGCCCGCAGCGCCCCGACGCGCCACGGCGTCGTCACCGCCTCCGCCCACGAGGAGGCCGGCGACTGCCGCGGCCTCGCGGACGGGCCGTGGGCGTAGTGCACGCGCCGGACCAGCGCGTCGAGCGGGCCGCCGCTCAGCGTGGGCCCGCCGGCGGCACCGGCGAGCCCGGCGTGGTCGACGAGCCGCAGCAGGTAGTGCAGCGCGTCGATTTCCGGGCTCGGCTCCGGCGGCGGCGACGACCGCGCGGGCGTCGGCGACGCGCCCGAGGTGCCAGTAGCACCAGGCCATCAGCGCGGCCGCCAGGGCGACGTGCGGGCCAGCGCTCGCGCTCGCCCGCCGCCTCCAGCCGGTCGGCCGACCGCCCGCCGCGGCGGTAGTCCTCGCCGCGATCGCCAGCATCAGCTCGGCCACGGTGAGCGGCCCGAGCGCCGGGCGGCGACCGCGACCGCGTCGCGCAGCCAGCGCTCGGCCACCGCGAAGTCCAGGCGCTCGACGACGCCCGACGACCGCCTCCGACGCGGCCTCAGCGCGCGCTCGCGCGCGCCCGCGCGCAGGAACTGCTCGACCGCGTCCTCGTGGTGGCGCTCGGCCATCAGCAGCTCGCCGTAGGCGCGAGCGCAGCGCCGCGGACCTCCTCGCCGCCGCGGCGCTCCAGGCGCTCGAGCAGGTACTCGCGAAAGCGCGGGTGGCAGCGCATCCGCAGCCCGCCCGGCTCCCAGTCGACCGGCAGGTGGCGCGCCGCAGCGCGACGAGCCGGTCGCCGGCGCCGCGCCTGCCCGAGCGCCTCCGCGCGGGCCGGAGTCACCTCGTCGAGCAGCGGGTCGTCTCGAGGAAGTCGCGGTCGGCGGGCTCAGGTGGTCGAGGATCTGCGAGGCGAGATAGCCGTACAGCGGGTCGGCCTCGCCGCCCGAGCCGGCGACGTGCTCGGCCGAGCGCCACGCCTCGAAGAGCACGCCGGTCACCCAGCCGCCGGTGACCGCGACCGCGTGCTGCGGGTCGATCGTGTCGATGCCGCCGCGTGGCCAGCGCCTGCGCCGCCTCCTCCGCGGTGAACGCGAGCGTGCCCTCGCCCGATCGCCGCGGCGCGTCCGACCGCCCGCGCGGTCCCAGGTCGAGCTGACGTCGACCGGCTGACGAGCACGACGCGCAGCGCGGCCGGCGCGTAGCGGACGAACGCGGCCGAGGACCGGCAAGCGCCTCCGCCGCGTCCGCGAGCCGCTCCAGCCCGTCGACGACGAGGACCAGCCGGGCCCGCGGCGCCTCCGCGAGCAGCCCGGCCGCCTCGGCGTGCGGGATGCCGGCGGCGAGCGCGCCGCGTAGCGACGTCGCCGACGCGGGACCGCGCCGGCGAGCGCCGCCTCGAGGTACGTGAGCAGGCGGCCCGGGCGCCGCGTCGGTGTCGTCGAGCGTCAGCCACGCGACCGGGCGTCCAGCGCCGTCGGTGGCCTCGACGACCGCGGTCGTCTTGCCCGCGCCCGCCGTCGCGCAGACCCAGACGACCGGGTGAGCCTCGAGAGCCCGGCCAGCAGCCCGCTGACCCGGGGCCGCGCGACGAGCCGCTCGGCGAGCGGCGGCACCGCCAGCTTGCTCTGGATGACCGAGCGCGGCGGCCGCGCGACCCGGCTCTGCCGTCCTGGGACTCATTGGACGCGACCGCGCGAGCATAGACCCGTTTCGCCTCCGTTAACGCGCCTCGCGGCATGGTACGCACGGTGATGTCCGGCCGTCCGGCACGAGCTGGTCGACGAGGCCGTGTTCCGCGAGGTGGTCGGCCACTTCATGTCCGGCGTCGGCGTCGTCACGACGGCCCACGGCGGGCTGCGCTTCGGCGTCACCGCGAGCGCTGTCTCGTCGCTGTCGGTCGAGCCGCCGATGGTGCTGGTGTGCCTCAACCAGCGTCTGGCCACGACCTATGCGATCAGGGAAGCCGAACGGTTCTGGATTAACGTGCTCGACGCCGACCAGGGCGGGCTGGCCAGCCACTTCGCTCGTCGCCAGCCGGACAAATTCGCGGGGATCACGACCCACAGCGGCGCGTTCGGGTCGCCGCTGCTCTCGGCCGCGCTCGCGCATCTCGAATGCCGGGTCGTGGAGGCGGATCCGGCCGCGACGCACACCGTGTTCCTTGCGGAGGTCCAGGCCGCGAACGCGCGTAGAGGGAGCCCGCTCGCGTACTTCCGCGGCACGTTCGGCCGCCTCGAGCGCTCGCTGGACGAAGCGGTCTACAGCGAGCTGCGCGAGCGAGTCCTCACCCGGCGGCTCGCGGGGGGCGGGTGGCTGGCGGTCGGCGGGGACCTCGGCTATGAGCTCGAGGTCGGGGGCGCGTCCCGATCTTCCCCGCGCGTCCTTGGGCGTCTTGCGGGTGAGGGCTTTCTGACCGGCAACGAGCACGACGGATATCGCGTGCGCTCGCTGTCGGTCGGGCTCGCCTGTCAGGCCTACGACGCTCGTGCCACGATCGAAGCCGGTGTCCTGGAGCGCGTGGTGGGCCGCGCCTCGGGGGCGGCGATCGACGAGGTCCGCCGCACCGCCGAGGCCACGGCGCTGTGGATCAGGGACAACCGGTTCGTCGACCTCCGGCGCTACATCTCGGCGAATACGCAGTTCCGCGAGGCTCTGATCGGGCTGCTCGCCAGCCCCGTGGTGACCATGGTCTATCGCCGGCTCGATGTCACGGGTGATGACGCAGGCTCTGCACCGGCGCCGAGCGCACGCACGACCGCTTCGTCACCGATCACATCGAGCTGGGCGAGGCGATCGCCGACGAGGACCTGGCCGCGGCTGAGCGCGTCGTCGTCGACCACACGGAACTCGGCAAGCAACACGTCCCCGCGCCCGCCTACAGCTGCGCGCGACTTCGTTCTCCGCGCCGACCAGCGCCCGGCTCGGGACCGAGCGGCCTTAGACCCCTACGGCGTCGGCGGCGTCGGCGCCGGGGGATCCGGCGGCGGCGGGACCGGCGTCTGTCGACCGGCGGCGGCGTCGTGTCGACCGGCGGCGGCGTCGTGTCGACCGGCGGCGGCGTCGTCTCGACCGGCGGCGGGGCCGGCGTCGTCTCGACCGGGACCGGCGGCGGCGTCGTCTCGACCGGCGGCGTCGTCTCGACCGGCGTCGTCGTCACGGTGGTCGGCGGTCGTCGAGCCGCTGCCGTCACCGGTGCCCGACGAGCCGCCCGGGAGGTCGGTGGCGTCGGACTCGGTCTGCGGCGGCGCGGGCGTGGGCGTCGGCGGTGCCGTCACGGCGCGGCGTCGTCGTCGCGATCGTCGTCGGCACGACGGCCGCGGTCGTCGTCGGGATATCGGGCGTCGTCGCGGTCGGCTCGGTCTTGGGCGTGACGTGGTGGTGGCGCAGGTGGTGGACGACCGCCGCGTGGTGGACCGCCGGGGCGACCGACGGCTGGCGCGCGAGCTTGCGGATCAGCGGCGGGCTGACCGGCGGCGCGTGGTGGACCGGCGCCACAGCGGCGACCGTCGAGCCGTGGTGGACGTTGTGGCGCACGTGCTGGACCTCGACGGCGCCCGCGCCGACGATCGCGACGGCCGCGATCCCGGCGACCGCCTTTGACGCGACCGCGCTGACGCCTGCGGACAACGCGCCGCCGGCGGCCATCGAGCCACCGGTCGCCGCCGCGGCACCCGCGCCAGCACTTGCGCCGCTGGCCGTCGCGGCGTTGCCGGCGCCGCCGACGTGGGCGAGGACGAGCTTCTTCAACAGCAGCAGCGGCGCGACCGGGAAGATCGCGGCCAGCGCCTTGTTGTTGGCGCGCAGATGGCCGTTGAATGACGAGCAGCGGTCGCACGACTTCAGATGGCGGCGGACCGGCGGGCTCATCCGCCGCAGGCCCTCGGCGACCTCGCCGAGCTCGTCACGGACCTCCTCGCACGTCAGCGCGCGCGCCTCGGCCGCCTCGGCCAGCGACACCCGCGCCCGGACGAGCAGCGACTTGATCGCGGGGACCGTCGTCTCCATCGCCTCGGCGATCTGGTCGTAGCTCAGCGCGTCGATCTCGCGCAGCAGCAGCGCGGTGCGCTGGGTCTCGGCGAGGTCCTGGACATCGGAGACGAGCAGCCGCAGGTCCTCGCGGCGCTGGACCTTGTCGGCCGTCGTGATGCCGCCCTCGGCGAAGTGGACGTCCATCGAGTCGACGCCGACCGCGCGCTGGCGGCGCAGGTGGTTGAGGCTGCGGTTGCGGGCGATGCGGTACAGCCACGGCCGCACGTTGAGCGGCCGGTCGTCGGCCATCATCGCGCTGAACGCCGCGGCGAAGACCTCCTGCAGCACGTCCTCGGCGTCCTCCTTGGAGCCCAGCATGTGGCGGCAGAACGACTGCAGCCGCGACTGGTAGCGGGCGACCAGGGCCTCGTAGGCGGCCTGGTTCCCGCGCCGCGTCATCTCGACGAGGCGCTCGTCGGACTGGAGCCGCAGGAACGGCGTCGGGCCGCGCAGGACGACCGGGGTTTTGAGTGCTGAGACTTCCACGCGCGTGTGGAGATACGTCGGATCCGACTCTTACAACCACTGGTATACCCAGAAGTTGCGGTGCTCTGAGCCGGTAATCGACCGTGGACGTCTACTGTAGAGCCGCGCGCCCGGGTGGCGAAACTGGTCAGACGCTGGCGGCTTAAACCCGCCCGCCCGTCAGGGCATGGGGGTTCGAATCCCTCCCCGGGCACTCACGACTCTGCTTATGTCGACTGCGAGCTGCCGTCAGGCGACGACCGCCGCACGGCCGGCGATCGAGCTCAGCGCCGACAGCAGCGACTCGGCAAGATGCTCATCGCCAGAGACGACCAGCTCGTCGCTCGTCGCGGCCGGGCCCAGCGCATCGACCCACGCGCGCTCGTTGCCCGCGATCCGGGCATCGGCGTCGGGCGCCGAACGCTCCTCGATCGTCATCTCGCCCTCTTCGGGCGACAGCACGTAGCGCTTGAGGTCGCCGTTGGGACGGCGAACGGTCAGTTCGACGACGCCGGTGACGTCCTCAGGCGGAGCGAAGCCGGGGATGCAGCGCAGCACGGCGCCGATGTCGATGGCCTCGCCGGGCTCGGGCGGGCCCCACGTCCAGCGGTAGCCCCAGCGCGCAAGCGCGCCGATCACGGGCAGCAGGTCGCGGGCACGTTCGGTGAGCTCGTAGTCGACCCGGGGCGGAACCTCGCGGTAACGCTGGCGGGTGAGCAGGTCGTCGGCGACCATGCGATTGAGTCGCGAACGCAGCTGCTCGGTGGAAATCCCGGGCAGCACACGCTGGAGCTCCACGAATCGCCGAGGGCCTGATGCCAGGTCCCGGACGATCAGCAGCGTCCATTTGTCGCCGACTAGGTCTAGGGCGCGCGCATCCGGCGCCCACTGGTTGTATGGGTGACGCTTCGGTGGCGGTGCGATGGGCATTGGCCACCTCCTTTTCCTGGATTGGGGCGGACCGGGAAAAAGCCTCTGCCTTTTGAACGCCGTTTTTACTTCCAGTTGGACCATACACCCCGCTCCGGTGTACGGAGCGTTGTTTCTGGACAACTGTTCGGCCTGACGCTGCCAAACCTGCATTTCTTCCCGTTTCTGACCATAGACGCCACAATCTCTGCATGTTGAGAGCGCCGTTGCGTCGCGCCTATGCACGGTTTGGTCCCCGTTACCCGCGGATCGCAACCGTTCTTCAGTTCCAGCTCTCGCATCTCGTGGCGCTCGGCGGCGTCCTGCTGCTGACGCTCTACGTGCCGATGCCGACGCACGTGATCGTCAACGCGATCATCGTCTCGCAGCTGATCCAGATCGCCGAGAACGCGTGGTCGGCGCGCGTCGCGTTCCGGCTGCTCGAGCCGGCCGACGAGTGGCTGGCCGGCGAGCACACGCCCGACACCGCGCTGACCGCGTGGCGGGCGCTGGCCGGCCTGCCGGTCGACTTCGTCCGCGCCCGCGGCGTCGTGGCGATGGTGCTCAACGTCGTCCCGATCTCGATCTACCTGACCGTCGAGCTCGGCCGCGGGATCCAGTCGCTGCCGATCCTGCTCGCCTCGACGACGATCGTCCTGCTGTACGGCGTGTTCCTGCGCTTCTTCGCGCTCGAGGCGATCGTGCGGCCGGTGCTCGAGGACGTCTCGCCCGACCTGCCCGACGGCGTGCGCCCTCGGGGCGGTCACGGCGCCGATGCGCTACCGGATGCTCGTCGCGCTGCCCGCGATCAGCATCATCACCGGCGTCGTCGTCAGCGGCCTCTCGGCGCCCCATGCGGGCCTCAAGTCGCTCGGCGTCGGCGTGCTGATCGCGCTCGTCGTCGCGTTCACGATCTCGCTGGAGATGTCGGTGCTGCTGTCGCGCTCGATCCTCGAGCCGATCACCGAGCTGCGCAAGGGCCTGGCGCGCGTCGCCGACGGCGACCTCAGCGTCCGGATCCCGGTGCTCGGCTCCGACGAGACCGGCTCGCTGGCCGGGCAGTTCAACGAGATGGTGGCGGGACTGGCCGAGCGCGAGCGCCTGCGCGAGGCGTTCGGGGCGTTCGTCGACCCGATGCTCGCCGAACGCGTGATCGAGGAGGGGACCCAGCTCGAGGGCGAGGAGGTCGAGGTCACGGTCCTGTTCCTCGACATCCGCGGCTTCACCGCGTTCGCCGAGCAGGCCTCGGCGCCCGAGGTGGTGGCCGAGCTCAACGCGTTCTACGAGCTCGTCGTGCCGGTGCTGGCCGAGCACGGCGCCCACGCCAACAAGTTCGTCGGCGACGGCCTGCTGGCCGTGTTCGGCGCGCCGGATCCGCTGCCCGACCACGCCGACCGCGGCGTTGCGGCGGCGCTCGAGGTGGCCAAGGCGGTGCGCAAGCAGTACCGCGGGCGCCTGGAGATCGGGATCGGCGTCAACTCCGGCGCCGTCGTCGCCGGCACGATCGGCGGCGGCGGACACATCGAGTTCACGGTCATCGGCGACGTCGTCAACACCGCCTCGCGCGTCGAGGAGATGACGCGCGTGACCGGCGACGTCGTGCTGATCACGCAGGCGACGCTCGAGCTGCTCGACCTCGACCACGGTGGGTTCATCTCCCGCACCGCGGGCCAGCTCAAGGGCAAGACGGAGCGCGTGGCGCTGTGGGCGCCGCGGGCGGCGCTGCCGGCCAAGCCGGACCTGCGGGCCGTCGGCGACGAGGAGTAGGGACCACCACCCGGGCATCCCTGCCCGAATGGGTGATGGACGCGCCGGATCATGGCGCGTTGAAGTCGCATCGCCCAGCGACGCAACCGCTCGTGCAGGGGTAGGGTGCGCCGCATGTCCGCGGAAACCGAATCGCCCGAAACCACGCGCGCCCACGGCGGGCTGCTGATCGCGCGGCGCCTGAAGGCCCACGGCGTCAGCAAGCTGTTCACGCTGTCGGGCGGCCACATCTTCTCGATCTACGACGGCTGCCGGGCCGAGGGCATCGACATCGTCGACGTGCGCCACGAATCGGCGGCGGCGTTCGCGGCCGAAGGGTGGGCGAAGGTGACGCGCGAGCCGGGCGTTGCTGCCGTCACCGCCGGGCCGGGCGTGACCAACGCGATGAGCGCGCTGGCGTCCGCCCAGCAGAGCCAGACGCCGATGGTCGTCCTCGGTGGCCGCGCGCCCGCGCTGCGCTGGGGTCAGGGGTCGCTTCAGGAGATCGACCACGTCCCGTTCGTGCGTCCGCTGACCGAGCTCGCCCGGACCGCTGACTCGCCGGATGAGATCCCGGCCCTGATCGACGAGTGCCTGGCCGTCGCGATGGGCCCGCCGTCGGGACCGACGTTCGCCGACTTCCCGATGGACCATGTGTTCAGCGAGGGCGACGACGCCGGTGCGCCGGCGTCGATGGCCGACCCGCTGTTCGAGCCGGTCGCTGAAGGCGTGGAGTTGGCGCTGAAGCTGCTCGACGGCGCCGAGCGTCCGGTCGTGATGGCCGGCTCGAACCTCTACTGGGGCCATGGCGAGAACGCGCTGCGCGAACTGATCGAGCGCCGCGGCATCCCGGTCTTCCTCAACGGCCTGGCGCGTGGCTGCGTCGCCGCCGATCACGAGCTGTTCTTCTCTCGCGCGCGGCGTCAGGGGCTGGGGGAGGCCGACGTCGCGCTCGTCGTCGGCGTCCCGATGGACTTCCGGCTCGGGTTCGGCGCCGTGTTCGGCGAGCAGACCGAGATCGTCCTCATCGACCGCTCCGAGCCCCAGCGCGAGCCGCCGCGCGAGGTGGCGGTCGAGCTGTACGGCGGGATCGCGGCGACGCTCGGGGCCCTGGTTGGCGATGGCAACGACACGGGCTCCTGGGTCAGCGCGCTGCGTGCCTCCGAGGACGAGCGTCGCGCCGGCGAGCAGGCCGAGCTCGACGATCCGCGCGCGCCGCTTCACCCGATGCGCCTCTACAAGGAGCTGCGCGAGGTGCTCGACCGCGACGCGATCATCGTCTGCGACGGCGGCGACTACGTCTCCTACGCGGGGCGGATGATCGACTCCTACCAGCCCGGCTGCTGGCTGGACCCGGGGCCGTTCGGCTGCCTGGGCACCGGCCCGGGTTATGCGCTGGCGGCCAAGCTCGCCCACCCCGATCGCCAGGTCGTGATGCTGCTGGGCGACGGTGCGTTCGGCTTCAGCGGCATGGAGTTCGACACGCTCGCCCGCCACGGCATCGCCGCCGTCGGCGTGATGGGCAACAACGGCATCTGGGGCCTGGAGAAGCACCCGATGGAGTTCCTGTACGGCTATTCGGTCGCCGCCGAGCTGCGACCGGAGACGCGCTACGACACGGTCGTCGAGGCGCTCGGCGGCCACGGCGAGCTCGTGCGCACGCCCGACGAGCTCAAGCCGGCGCTCGTGCGGGCATTCGAGTCCGGCAAGCCGGCGCTAGTCAACGTGCTGACCGATCCGACGATCGCCTACCCGCGGTCGACGAACCTCGGGTGACGCGCCTTCGGTGACGCCGGCGTCACCGATCGGTTAAAGCCGGAAGCCGCGCCGAAGCGCGGCTTCCAAGGCTGGCCCAATCAGGACGGGCAGGGGTACGTGCCATGAGAGGGCCGGGTTCGACGGCCCAGGCGGCGGGAGGCGTCGCCTAAGCGACTTCGCCCGGGCCTATGACCAGGCTGGATACCGTGTCTTGCGGCACGCTACCCAGGCCCGGCAGGACGATTATCGACCGCCTGTCAAGACTTCGGCAATCATATAGGCGTCCACACCGGGTTCTGGAGTGCGCAAAGTGCGGCTCCGCGAAGAATGTCGTGCTCGGAGACGACGACGTGGCGCAGCCCGAGCGCGCGGATGCACTCGCGCAGGATGATCACGCCGGCGACGATCGTCGGGGCACGGTCGGGGTGCAGGCCCTTGACGTGACGGCGCTCGTCGTCGGTGAGACGGGCGAGGTCGGCCGTCTCCTCCTCGAGGATCGCGTGCAGCAGCTGGTAGCCCTCGACCTTCGCCGCGTCGTAGGGATCGAGCTCGAGCGCGATCGCCGCCGCCGACGTGGCGGTGCCGCCGACCGCGATCGCCTCGCCGACGGCGTGACGCGCCGATTCGGGAATCTGCGCGTGGAGGATCGCCCGGACGTCGTCGGCGAGGTTCTCGAGCTGCTCGAACGACGGCGGGTCGGACTGCAGGAAGCGCTCGGTGTGGCGCACGACGCCGAGCTGCATCGAGACGTGGAACGTGATCTCGTCGGTCTGGGTGCCGATGATGACCTCGGTCGACCCGCCGCCGATGTCGATCACCGCGACCGGGTCGTCGGCCGGCTCGCGGCCGCTCAGCGCGCCGGCGAACGTCATGTTCGCCTCCTCGTCGCCGGTCAGGACGCGGGCGTCGATCCCGTACTCCTCGCGCACGCGCGCGACGAACGCGGGGCCGTTGGACGCATCGCGCGTCGCGCTGGTCAGGACACCGACGACGCGTTGGGCGTCGAGCGCTGAGATCTTCGCGCGGTACTGGTCGAGCGCGGCGGTGACGCGGGCGATCGCCTCGTCGGCCAGCGCGCCGGTGCGGTCGACGCCCTGGCCCAGTCGCGTGATGATCGACTGGCGCTCGAGCTCGTCGACGTGGGCGCCGGCGACGTCGGCGATCAACAGCCGGGTCGAGTTCGTTCCGATGTCGACGACAGCGACGCGCATGGCCGGCGCACTGTATCCGCGGGCCGTAACGTACGGGGCCCTGGGCGTACAGTACGAACGTGCTCTTCTCCCGCCACACTCCCACCATCGTCGACCCGGCCGACGCGCTGCCGGGCCGTGACACCCCGATGCCCGTGCACAACTCCCATTTCGTGCTCGGGACACCGCTCCAGCCGCCGTTCCCCGACGGGATGCAGCAGGCCGTCTTCGGCATGGGCTGCTTCTGGGGCGCCGAGAAGCTGTTCTGGGGCGCCGACGGCGTCTACACGACGGCGGTCGGCTACGCAGGTGGCTTCACTCCGAATCCAACCTATGAGGAGACGTGCACCGGGCGCACCGGGCACACCGAGGCCGTGCTCGTCGTCTTCGACCCGGCCAAGACGTCCTACGAGGCGATGCTGAAGCTGTTCTGGGAGGGCCACGACCCGACCCAGGAGATGCGCCAGGGCAACGACGTCGGCACCCAGTACCGGTCGGCGCTCTACTACTTCGACGACGCGCAGAAGGCCGTCGCCGAGGCGTCGCGCGAGATGTACGCGTCGCAGCTGAGCTCGTCGGGCTACGGGCCGATCACGACCGAGTTCGCACCGGCGGGCGAGTTCTACTACGCCGAGGACTACCACCAGCAGTACCTGGCCAAGAACCCGGCCGGCTACTGCGGGCTGGGCGGGACCGGCGTGAGCTGCCCGATCGGTTTGCAGACGTCGCCGTCTGCGGCGTCGTGAGCCGCGCCGTCGTCGCAACGGACTTCGGCGGGCCCGAGGTTCTTGAGTTCATCGACGTGCCCGACGACGCGCCGGGCCCCGGCGAGATCGCGGTCGACGTGCGCGCGATCGGCGTCAACCCGGTCGACTGGAAGCGCTACGCGGGCTTCTACGGGCGCGACGAGTCGCTGCTGCCGATGCGGATCGGCTTCGAGGCGGCGGGCGTCGTGTCCGCGGTCGGCGACGACGCGGTCGGCCCGGTGGGGCCGGTCGCGGTCGGCGACGAGGTGATCCTGTTCCGCGCGCCGGGGGCGTATGCCGAGCGGCTCGTCCTGTCGGCCGAGGCCGCAGTGCCCAAGCCCGCGAACGTGTCGTTCGAGCTCGGCGCCGGGCTGATGCTGGCCGGCGCGACGGCGATCCACTGCCTGGCCGCGACGTCGTCCGCGGCCGGCGACACCGTCTTGGTGCACGGAGCCTCGGGCGGCGTCGGGCTGATGCTGGTCGAGCTTGCCGTCGGGCGCGGGATGACCGTGATCGGCACGGCGTCGGAGCGCAACCACGAGGCGCTACGGGCGCTCGGGGCGGTGCCGACCGTCTATGGCGACGGGCTGCTTGAGCGTGTCCGCGAGCTCGCGCCCGACGGCGTCGACGTCGCGATCGACTGCATCGGCTCAGACGAGGCGATGGCGGTCTCGCTGGAGCTGGTGCCCGACCGCTCGCGGGTCGCGACGATCGTCGCCTTCGCGCGCGGGCGCGAAGAGCAGATCATCGTCCTCGGGAACGGCCCCGGCGCGGACCCCGGCACCGACATCCGCAACGCGGCACGTCTCGAGCTGGCCGACCTCGCCGGCGAGGGGAAGCTGGATGTGCCGATCCGGACGATGCCGCTGTCCGACGCAGCCGAGGCGCACCGCGTGGGGGCCGAGCTGCACACCCACGGCAAGGTCGTCTTGATCCCATAGGGCCGTGCCCGCGGCGCGTGTTTTGGCGAGTGCCCCTAGCGCCCGAACTGGCGCGAGAACTCGGTCGCGCGGCGCGGCACCTCGGTGAGCGCCTGGCGCGTCAGGGCGAGGTCCTCGCGCAGCTGCGGGTCGCCGACATCGACGGGCAACATCGAGTCCTGGAGCGTCGATAGCGCCGTGTCGGCGTCGGCCGTATAGCCGACGGCACGCTCGACGAGCTCGATCGTCGTGCGACCGGGGCTGTTGGGCGGGGGCGGGGTGAACGTGCGGACGCGCAGACCGCTGCGCGACGCGAAGCCGGTGTGGGCGCGCTGGGCGCGGCCGTAGGCGAGTTGGACGGGGCGGAACAGATCCTGTTCGAGCCGGTCGGCGGTGGGCTCGTCGAGATTCTCGTAGGCGGTTCCGAGCGCGGCGATGGCGCGCCCGATCTGGTTGATGGCCTCGGAGACGGTCTCGAGAAGATCCTTTCGGGCCTGTGTGGTGGCGGCAGAGGCGGCAGACATGGTCGCGGCAGAGTAGGGATCCGCGCGGCGCTGTGCGCCAATCGGTCGCTTGCATCAGTTGTCACATCCGCTGGCGGCGCGCCCAGCGATTTGCCCACTCCTCCAGCCCGCTGAGGGCGGGAATGAGCTCGCGCCCGTGGGCGCTCAGGGCGTAGCCGCCGCTCGACGATCGTTCGATGATCCCGGCCTCACGCAGCTCGCGCAGGCGGTCGTTGACGACGCTCGACGACGCGTCGCCGCAGTTGGCCTGCAGCTCGCGGAACGTGAGCGTCGTGCCCTCGTGACGCAACTCCCACAGGATGCGCAGCGCCCAGCGGCGGCCGAGCAGGTCGAGCAGCGCGTTGGCGGCGCGGCCGGTGCGCGAGCCGCGGACCGGGCGGCCCGGGAGCGGCGTCGTCGTGTGGTTGCGTGCTTTGGAAATCGAAGCTATCCTGTCGCTCATGTGTGCTGTGAATTTCGAAGCAGGAGGATAGGCGATGACGACGATCGAGAACAGAGCGGCGCCGCGGATCGCGCCCGTCGAGGCGCCGTACGAGCCGGCGGTCGACGCGATGCTGCGCAAGTGGATGCCGCCGGATCAGGCCGACGTCGAGCCGCTGGCGCTGTTTCGGACGCTGGCCGTTCACGAGGAGCTGATGTCGCGGATGCTGCCGTTCGCGTCAGGGATCCTCGGCCGCCACCGGATCACGGCGCGCGAGCGCGAGATCGTGATCCACCGGGCGTGCGCGCTCGCCGGAGCCGAATACGAATGGGGCGTGCACGCGGTCGTGTTCGCATCGGTCGTCGGCCTGACCGACGAGCAGCTTGCGGCGACCGTTCGCGGCCCGGCCGACGACCCGGCGTGGACGCCGGAGGAGGCGCTGATCGTCGCGATGTGCGACGAGCTGCACTACACCGCGACCGTCTCCGACGAGACCTGGGCCGGCCTCGCCGCCCACCACGGCGACGACCACCTGCTCGAGCTCGTCATGACCGCGGCCTGGTACCGCCTGCTCAGCTGCGTCATCAACGCCGCCCGGATCCAGCTCGAACCGTGGGCGGCCCGCTTCCCGGCCTAAGCCCCGATAAAGACGGGGTCTGACCCCTTGTACCGCGACTTTACGTGGGGTCTGACCCTTTGTACCGCGACTTTACGTGGGGTCTGACCCTTTGTACCGCGACTTTACGTGGGGTCTGACCCTTTGTACCGCGACTTTACGCGTAGGGTGGGGGTGTGGTTGGGCTCGAGGTTCCGATCGTGCAGGCGCCGCTTTCGGGTGGGCCTTCGACGCCGGAGCTGGCCGCAGCGGTGTCGGGCGCGGGCGGTCTGGGGTTCCTCGCGGCGGGCTACAAGACGGCGGACGCGATCGACGCGGAGATCGACGCCACGCGCACGCTGACCGACCGGCCGTTCGGCGTGAACGTGTTCGCGCGGCCGGCCGCCGGCCAGCCGCGCGAGCCGGTCGAGGAGTTCATCGCCGAGCTTGCGCCGGAGGCGGATTGGCTCGGGGTCGAGCTCGGCGAGCCGCGCCACACCGACGACGAGTACGACGCCAAGATCGACGTGCTGGCCCGCCAGGCGCCGGCCGTCGCGTCGTTCACGTTCGGCTGCCCGACCGCGTGGGAGATCACCGCGCTCAAGGGTCAGGGCTGCGAGGTGTGGGTGACCGTCACGTCCGCCGAGGAGGCTGCAGCGCGCTCGCGAGGCGGGTGCCGACGCGCTCGTCGTCCAGGGGGCCGAGGCCGGCGGCCATCGCGGCGCCTGGATCGACACGCGCGAGAACGAAGAGATCGGGCTGCTGGCGCTGCTCGCCGTCGTGCAGACCCGCGCCGAGGGCCTTCCCCTGATCGCCGCTGGCGGGATCATGACCGGAGCCGCGATCGCCGCCGTCCTCACCGCCGGCGCCACCGCGGCCGCGCTCGGCACCGCGTTCCTGCGCTGCCCCGAGGCGGGCACGAACGCGCCGCACCGCGCCGCGATCGGCAGCGACCGGCCCACGCAACTGACCCGCGCCTTCACGGGCCGGCTGGCGCGCGGGATCGTCAATCGCTGGCAGGCCGAGCATTCGGCCGACGCGCCGATCGCCTACCCCGAGATCCACTACGTGACCGCGCCGCTGCGCGCCCACGCGCGCAGCCAAGGCGACGGCGACGTGGTCAACCTCTGGGCCGGCCAGGCCCATAGCCTGAGCCGCGACCTGCCGGCGGCCGAGCTGGTCGCCGCACTGATCGACGAGGTGCGCAAGGCGCACGAAGGGAGCTGAGGAATGCGCGTCTGCGTGACGGGAGCGAGTGGGAAGGTCGGGGCGGCGACGGTCGCCGACCTGCGCGAGCACGGCCATCGTGTGACGGCGGTCGACATCGCGCCGGTCGTGTCGCTCGAGCGCCGCGCGGTGATCGGCGCCGACCTGCGCGATCCCGGCGACGCGCTCGAGGTCCTGCGCGGCTGCGATGCCGTCGTTCACCTCGCCAACATCCCGGCGCCGGGCCTGTTCCCGCCCGCGCGCACGTTCAACGACAACATGGCGATGAACTTCAACGTCTTCCACGCCGCGACGCAGCACGGTCTCCAGCGCGTCGTCTGGGCATCGAGCGAGACGACGCTCGGGCTGCCGTTCTCCACGCCGCCGCGCTACCTGCCGGTCGACGAGCAGCACTATCCGTTGCCGACGTCCGCGTACGCCCTCTCGAAGGTCGCCAGCGAGACGATCGCCGAGCAGATGGCGGGGTGGGCGCAGATCGGGTTCGTGGCGCTGCGCTTCTCCAACGTGTTTCGCGACGCCGACTACGAACTCGTCGCGACGTGGCACGACGACCCGCGCAAGCGGATGTGGAACCTGTGGGGCTACATCGACGTCCGCGACGCGGCCGCCGCGTGTCGCCTCGCGCTCGAGACCGAAGGACTGAGCGGCGCGCCGGCGTTCATCATCGCGGCCGCCGACACGGTCATGGACCGCCCGTCGAGCGAACTGGCCGCCGAGGTCTTTCCCGGCGTCGAGGTCCGCCCGGGCCTGGGCGAGTTCGAGACGCTGCTGTCGATCGACCGGGCGCGCGCCGAGCTGGGGTTCGAGCCGGCGCACTCCTGGAGGGACCGATGACCTGGACGACCCGCGCGCTCGAGCCCGGCGACCGCGCTGCGTGGGAGCGCCTGTTCACCGGCTACTGCACGTTCTACGAGCGCGAGTGGTCCGGCGAGCTGCTCGACACCGTCTGGTCGTGGATCCACGACACGGGCGACGTCATCGCGATCGTTGCGGTGCCCGAGACCGGCGACGGTGATCCCCAGGGCCTGGCCCACCTTCGCCCATGGGTGCGCCCGCTGCGCGGTCAGGTCTGCGGTTACCTCGACGACCTCTACGTCGAGCCCGCGCATCGCGGCAGCGGCGTCGTCGACACGCTGTTCGAAGCGATCGACGCGCTCGCGAAGGACAAGGGCTGGCCGATCGTGCGGTGGACCACAGCCGACGACAACTACCGTGCCCGCACCGCCTATGACCGCGTCGCCACGCGAACGGGCTGGATCACCTACGAGATGACGATGCGCTGAATCGTCGGCCGGCTGGCGTGGTCACAGCGACCGGGCGATGAGCTCCTTCATGATCTCGTTCGTCCCGCCGTAGATCTTCTGCACGCGAGCGTCGGCGTAGGCGCGGGCGATCGGGTACTCGAGCATGTAGCCGTAGCCGCCGAACAGCTGCAGGCAGCGATCGACGACGTCGCACTGCTGCTCCGTGCACCAGTACTTGGCCATCGACGCGGTGGCCGCGTCGAGCTCGCCGGCGAGGTGGCGCTCGATGCAGTCGTCGAGGAACACGCGCGCGACGTGGGTCTGGGTCGCGCATTCGGCGAGCTCGAAACGCGTGTTCTGAAAGCCCATCAGCTCCTGCCCGAACGCCTTGCGCTCACGCGTGTAGTCGACGGTCAGCTCGATGACGCGCTCCATCGCGGCGACGGCGCCGATCGCGATGCTCAGGCGCTCCTGGGGGAGCTGCTGCATGAGCTGGACGAAGCCCAGGCCCTCGCCCGACGCCGAGCAGGTTGGTCGCCGGGACGCGGACGTCCTCGAAGAACAGCTCGGCCGTGTCCTGGCCCTTCATGCCGATCTTCTCGAGCACGCGGCCGTGGGAGTAGCCGGGGCGGTCGGTCTCGACGACGATCAGCGAGATCCCGCGCGCGCCCTCCTTCGGGGTCGGTCTTGGCGACGACGATCATCAGGTTGGACTGCAGGCCGTTGGAGATGAACGTCTTGGCGCCGTTGATCACGTACTCGTCGCCGTCGCGGACGGCGCGCGTCTTGACCGCCTGGAGGTCGGAGCCGGTGCCGGGCTCGGTCATCGCGATGCCGCACACGAGCTCGCCGCGTCGCCATCTTCGGCAGCCACGCGCGCTTCTGGTCCTCGGAGCCGTAGTTGTTGATGTAGTGCGAGCAGATCGTGGAGTGCACGCCGTTGCCGAACGAGCCGTCGAGCGTGCGCGAGTACTCCTCGGAGATCACGACCTCGTGGGCGAACGTGCCGCCGCCGCCCCCGTACTCCTCGGGGATGCTCGGGCACAGCAGGCCGACCTCGCCGGCCTTGTTCCAGAACTCGCGGTCGATGTGCTGCTGCTTGGCCCAGCGCTCCTGGTGGGGCACGGCCTCGCGCTCGTAGAACGAGCGGGCGAGATCGCGCAGCATCACGACTTCGTCGGTCATCCAGGACCGGCGGGGGGTGGCGGTAGTGCTCATGGCACGCAGGCTACTCGTGCGTCGCGGGTCGGCGCCGCGAAAAGTCCAGGGTCGATTACCGATTGTCGGATTGGCGGGCGGGCCTCATCGTCGTTGCCATGCCGACCCGCGCGATCCGATACCTCAAGACCCGTCCTGCGACCGCGATCTCGCTGCTGGCGCTGTTCATCGCGCTGGGCGGCACGTCGTACGCGGCGGTGACCGTCGCTCGCAACAGCGTCGGGACCGTGCAGCTCAAGAACGGTGCCGTCACGTCGGCCAAGATCGCCGTCGACGCGGTGACCTCGGCGAAGGTGCGCGACGGTGCTTTGGTCGCGCGGGACTTTGCTGCGGGGACGCTGCTGGTCGGGCCGCGCGGCGATGACGGTCCTCCGGGCCTCGACGGTGCGCCCGGCGCTGACGGTCCGCCCGGTCCGGCGGGCGCGCCGGGCGCCAAGGGCGATCCGGGCCCGCCCGGGACGCCTGGGACGCCCGGTCCGCCCGGGATCTCGGGTTACAACATCCAGTTCATCAACCTCGTGCCCATGACCCAGCGCGAGCAGACGCTCGAGATCGACTGCCCGCAGGGCAACACGGTGCTGGGCGGCGGCCAGGCGTCGAACACGAAGGACGTGTCGTTCATCTCGACCGGGCCGACCGGGGATCAGGCCGGATGGACGGTGGACGCGTTTGATCCGAACATCAACGGGCCCGGTGGTGTTGTGATCGCGGCGTACGCGATCTGCGGGAAGCTCGGGAGCTGAGGCGGTCTGTGATGCGAGAGAAGGCGTTTGCGGTTGTGGCGTTGGTCGTGGCGCTCGCCGGGACGTCGTATGCCGCGGTCGCGCTGCCTGCGGGGAGCGTCGGGACACCGCAGCTGCGGGCGTCGGCTGTCACGTCGGCCAAGTTGGACTCCAGTGCCGTGACCGACGCGAAGGTGCGGCGCGGGTCGCTGACGGTTGACGATGTCTCTTCTGACGCGTTCGTTGCCGGCGCTCCGGGTGCTCCGGGCGCTCCGGGCACTGCGGGCACGGATGGCGCGCGCGGGCCGGCGGGCGACGTCGGGCCCGACGGCGCCGACGGCGCACCAGGTTCCGCGGGCGATCCCGGCCCGGTCGGCTTCCAGCACATCTTCGAGGTGACCACGCCGTTCACGGTCGGCCCGCGGGAGGAGCGCACGATCTCGGCCGTGTGTCCCGATGGCACGCGCGTGTTGAGCGGTGCGACGCGCATTCGCGTCCGCAGCGACGTGCGAATCATCGGCAGCTTCCCGATCAATGGCGGCATCGAATGGTCGGTCGACGCGTTCAACCCGGAGGACTTCAACGAGACGGTCACGGTCGTCGCGAGCTGCGGCGTCGTGCAGTTCTAAGGCGCCGCTGTTTCCGCCGACGACGGGTGGTCGTCGCGTTCAACTCCGACAACATCGCGCACGACGTCCGCGCAAAGGCCATCTGCGCGGTCGTGACGCCGTGAGGCGGGCGGGTCAGTCCTCGGCCGGTGGGGCGATGGCAGCGGTCGCGGTTGCGGTGATGACGGGGTCG
The DNA here is from genome assembly GCA_963846975.1 of uncultured Actinomycetes bacterium. GTDB lineage: Bacteria > Actinomycetota > Thermoleophilia > Solirubrobacterales > Solirubrobacteraceae > AC-49. The sequence continues at coordinate 17,665 of CAWJXY010000014.1, read as the reverse complement.
TCGTCACCGCGCAGGACGGTCAGGGTCAGCTCGGCGCGTGGCTCGCCGTCGACGTTGGCGACGCGCTCGACGCGGCCGGTGAACTCGAGCTCGTCGCCGGGCCACACCTGATTGGTGAAGCGCACGCCGAACGCGCGGATGTTGTCCGGGCCGACCCAGCGGGCGAGGCGGTTGCCGAGCATGCCGGCCTGCATCAGGCCCATCGCGAAGACGCTCGGGAACCCGGCCGCCTGGACGTAGAGCTCGTCGTGGTGCAACGGATGGAAGTCGCCGCCGGCGCCGGCGTGGCGGACGATGTCGGTGCGGGTGACCGGGCCGAACGTCGTGCGCGGCATCTCGTCGCCGGCGCGCAGCGTGACCGGCGCGCTGGGCACGGCGCTCATGGCGCTACCCCGGTCTCGATCAGGATGTCGCGCCGCCGCACGACGACATCGCCGGCCGCGTTTGAGAACTCGGTCTCGAGCGCCACGAACGTCATCGTGCCGCCGCGGCGGCCCTCGCGCGTCGTGACGTCGCCGACGCGCTGGCGCGCGACCAGCTCCTCACCCGGGGCGATCGGGGCCAGCAGCTCCCACGAGGCTTCGCCGTGCAGCAGGCGTGCGGGCTCGAGGCCGAGGCGCTGGGCGAGGGCGACGATCCCGCCGTCCTTCCAGTGGTCGCCGAGGATCGTCGCGGTGGGCGGCATCGGCAGGCTCGCAAAGCCGGCCGCGTGCGCGGCGTCGAGGTCGTACCAGACTGGGTCGTGGTCGCCATAGGCGCCGGACAGCTCGCGCAGTTTGGAGCGCTCGAGCGGGAAGCGGACCTCGCCGAGGTCGATCCCGGCGATCGATGAGTGGTTCATGGGGGAGAAGCTACGCGGCGCGAGTCGGTCGCGCAGCCGCCGGCGCGTTCAGCCGGGCGCCACGACCAGCAGCGCGTTGCCATCGGGGTCGCGCAGGTAGAACATCGGCGGGTCGGGCTCGACGACGTCCGCCGCCCCAACCCGGATCTGCGTCGGCGCCCCGGCGCGGGCGATGTTCGGGTCGACATCGAGGTCGGCCTCCTGCATCTCGGCGTGCGTCGCCTCGATGTCGTCGGTGGTCAAGATGATCCCGGTCTGGACGCCGCCCGTGACCGTGCGCCCGGAGAGTGCGATGCCGGTCGTCCCGTCGGGCGGGAACAGCTCGACCCAGCGATCACCGTCGCCGAACGGGAAGTCGGCGCGCTTGGCGAACCCGAGGGCCTCGTAGAACGCGATCGAGCGTTCGTGGTCGGCCGATGGGATCGTGACGAGGTGGATCCGGCCGATGCGTGTCGTTGTCGTGCTCATATGGGTATAGACATACCCAGGTCACTCAACCTCATCGGGCGACGTTCGGGAGCGCACTGCGGTGTAGCACCGCGGTGCTAAAATCGTTTGTCACGTCGCGGGGTGGAGCAGTCTGGTAGCTCGTCGGGCTCATAACCCGAAGGTCGCGGGTTCGAATCCCGCCCCCGCTACTCGAAAAGCGCCTGCTGCAGGCGCTTTTCGTGTTTCTGGGCCGTTGTCCGGCGGCCCTCCGTGGTTCCAATATGGTTCCAATTTCGGCCCGGGGCGACGCTCGCCTGCGCGCGACATAATGGGCATGGTGAAGCGCTCCTATGGCACCGGGAGCCTGTTCACCCGGGCCGACAAACGGGCGCGAGACCTAGTACGGCTCCTGGCGCGTCGGCGGCCGCGCGTCAAGCGCCGCCTCGGGCTCAAGCGTCGCGCTGGCGCGAGCCGACGGGCTGACCCGGACGCAGGCCGAGGCCGAGCTGCGCCGGCGGATGGGCACCGCCAGGTCGTCTCGCCGGGCCCAGCGCCGCACGCTGGAGGAGGCGGCGACGGCGTACATCGACCACCTCGAGTACGTCATGGAGCGCAAGCGCACGACGATCAGCGACTACCGCGTCTACGTGCGCCGCCACCTCGTCCCGTTCTTCGGGCCCGGCCCGCTGGACAAGATCGACCGCGACCAGATCGAGGCCTTCATGCTCGCCAAGATAGCGCGACGGCCTGTCGACCCAAGACGTCAGAACCTCCTGAACTTCCTGCACGGCGTCTTCGAGTTCTCGATCAAGCGCCAGTGGGCCGGACAACCCGGTCGCCCTGGTCGACCGGCCCGCGCGCGCCGCGCTCAAGCACCGCCGGATCCGGTTCCTCCAGCCCGAGGAGCTCGAGGCGGTCATCCGCGCCGTGCCCGACGACGAGCTCGGCGCCGCTCGAGCGGCCGCTGTACGCTGTCCGCCGCGATGACCGGCCTGCGCCAGGGCGAGCTCATCGGCCTGCGCTGGTGCGACGTCGACTGGTGCGCCGTCGCGCGTCCGCGTCGCCGAGAGCTACACCCGCGGCGCATTCGACACGCCCAAGTCCCACCGCGGCCGCTCGGTGCCGATGCCCGACTCGCCTCGCCGGCGAGCTCGAGCACCACTTCCAGCGCTCGCGCTGGCGCGGCGACCAGCGACCTCGTGTTCGCCCACCCGCTGACCGGCCACGTCCTCGACGCGTCCAAGCTGCGCAAGCGCTTCACGCGGCCCTCGAACGCGCCGGGCTGCACGACCTCACGTTCCACGAGCTGCGCCACACGTTCGGGACGCAGATGGCCGCCGCCGGCGCGCCGCTGCGCTCGATCCAGGAGTGGATGGGCCACGCCGACACGAGCACGACCGAGATCTACACGCACTACGCGCCGGACATCAACGGCGAGCGGCTGATCGCGGAGCGGGCGTTCGCCCTCGAGCAGCCGTCGACAGCTGCCGCGGACGACGCGCCTCGTCAACCACGAAGCGAGTGATCTCGACGAAGTCGTCCCAGAAGTCGGCGCCGCGCGCCCCGAACGCTTCGAGGGGGACGCCGATGAAGCGAAGGTCGGGCTCGATCTCCGAGACGAGCGTCCTGGCCTGGCTGGCCAGCAGATACTCCGAGAGGTCGTCGAGGCCCGGCCGCTGTAGCCAGCGCGCGATGCTTGTCAGTGCGCGGTAGGTCGATCCAGTCGTAGTGAAATGGGAGATCGGGCGCGCTGGCGAGACCGAGAAGCGCAGCCCAACGGGCCGTGCTGGTGGAGTAGTAGCGGTCGTCTGACAGTTCGGCCACCGTGATCACGCCGGCCTCGTGGAGCTGCGTCAATCCCTCTCTGACGTTGCGCTGCGCAAAGCCCGCCGAAGCCGTGATGACCCTTCCGGAGAGTCGGTCGGCGCGGATCGTCAGGAGAGTCCTGACCACTTCGGCGCGTACCCCAACACCGAGGAGCCGTCGAAGGCGCAACGCGAAACTGATCGGATCGTGCAGTCGAGGCGGCTGCGACTTCCCCGACCGTTCGAGGTGTGAACGTGCCAGCTCGTAGCGTGAGAACGCCGGGTCGAGATCGCTCGACGGTGCCGTCAGCGCCGGGAAGAGCGGCTCAAGGTCGCCGATGTCGTGGGCCGGCGGCGCGTCCGTGCTTGGCCGTTCGCGCCGGCGTGCCCGCGCAACCCAGGCGAGCGCCGAGTCTGCCAGTGCGCGGTCGGTCGCGGTCGCGCACAGGTTGCGCAGGCGATGGACGCTCATCAGCGGCTCGCTGAGCGCCAGCCAGTCGAGGACTTCGTCGAAGAGGCGTGGCTCGCAGCGACCGATCTCCAGAGTGAACAGCAGCAGTGCCTCGGGGTCGGCGGCCCGTTCCTCGCGGCGCTTCGGCGCGGGGCCTGACACTCCGAGCTGCGACCACTGGTCCCACGCGTGCTCATGCAGCGCGGCGATGATTTCGTCCCTAAGCGTCGCGGCCTTCATCCTCCACCTCCAGCTCGCGGAGCGCTCGTGCCAACGCGTCGTCGAACGGGCCCGGCATGTTGTGTGTCCGAGCCCACCGCGCCGCAGCGTGCAGCTCGGCTGTCGTCGGTTCGAGTCCTCGCAGGTCGGCGAAATCGCGCGGCTCCCGCCGGTCTGCTGCTGCGTAGAGCTTGAAGAAGACCTGGTCGACGCGTGAGGCGAACGAGACGCGCAGCGCGTCGCCATAGTCACGCCGAACAAGCCGCTCGGAGAACCCGGGTGGCAGCCCGAGGTCCAGCAGGCTGGTCGATCCAGGCGTTCGGCCCAGTTGGCTTCAAGCCCGAGGTCTCGCGCGACCAGTGCCGCTGCGTGCGCCAACGCGTGTGGCAGCGGCTCGGCCGAGATCAGGGCACCGTCCACCTCCAACGCCAGAATGTCGACGTCGCGGGTCGCCCGCGTAATCGCCTCGATCGCGATCAGGCCGCTGCCGCCGATGACCACGAGGTGCTCGTGCGCGCCGACAACCGCGAGCTGTTCGCTGAGCGCGTGGAGAGCTACGTCGAGCTCGCTTGAACCGATGTCTAACATTCGTCTTTAGGATGGTAAACATCCGCAGCAGGGATGTAAAGCATCGGCCACGAAGGCAGGCGGAGCATGGCGTCGATTGTCGAACTATCGACGTTCAAGTCCGCTGTGGACGCGGTAGGCTGCCGGTGTGCTCGCGCGGGGGATGGCCGTCGCGGTGACGACACTGCTGGTGGGTGCAGGGTTGGCAGAGCGCGAGCACCGGCTTCGTCATCCCGCAGCGCCAGGGGCCGCGCACCTCGCGTCTGACGCTCGGCTCGGCGGGACTGCGCTTCGACTCCCTGACGCCGCCGCCGCGCAAAGGCCCGGGCCCTTGGTGGTCTCGATCCTGCGCTACGCGACGGCCGGCTGTTCCTGCTCGACCCGCAGACCAAGCGGTACGAGGCCGTCGCGCTGAACGCCGCGGTGGCGAGCTACGAGGCCGAGCTCAAGATGCCGCAGCGGGGCCAGCCGTCCGAGCGGCTTCCGGTCCAGCCCGGCACGAAGAAGCGCAAGGGCCAGGCTCCGATCAAGCATCCCGAAGGCGACGCTCAAGCGCCTCAAGCTGACGGCGCGCATCGGCGGCCTGAAGGTCCGCGCCTACCTCCTGAAGCAGGGCTCCTCGCACGAGCGGCTGTGGTTCGCGGCGGCGCTCCCCCGGCCGCCGGCGAAGATCCGGTGCGCTCCGCGTGCGCCAAGGCGACCTCGGGCGCGGCCGGCGGCTCCTTCGGCCACGCGATCGGGAGCCAGTCGGGCCGGATCCCGCTGCGCATCGACGAGCCGCAGGCGGCAAGCGCTGGCGCCGGTCGCTGCGGACGACGGTCATGCTCCACGCGCAAGCGGTCCCGGCGAGCGCGTTCTGCGCGCCCCGAAGGGCTACCACCGAAGGCGCACCTGCCCTCGACCAAGCAGCGCGAAGACGGCCGACGTGCCCGCCACGCCGATCCGCTGCGGCTCGCGATCAACTGCCGATCCCCGCGCTGTGCGGCCCGTCAGCTCGCACCCCGATCTGGGCGTTCTACTGGGGCACGAAGTTCAACGGCCGCAAGGACTTCGTCAGCTCCGTCAACCACGCGCTGGAGAACTTGGTCGGCGACCAGTTCGCCGACCCGTTCTCGCAGAACTTCTGGGGACCGCTCGCCCAGTACGGCGTCGGGCGCGGGCGCTTCCTCGGCTACGACATCGTCAACGAGAACCCCGACGACAGCGTCGGCTCGTGGAACTTCTTCGACATCGACGCGTTCATCATCACCCACCGCTTCGGCTCCGACGCGCCGAACTACTGGTGGCGCTGGCAGCGACCACGATCCGATCATGGCGATCTTCGTCGACGAGTCCGAGGTCGACTCCGGCGGCTGGGGCGGCTACCACTTCTTCACGCCGACCGAGGGCGTGCTGCTCGCGTTCGCTCGCGCACCCGAACATGCCGTGGTTCATCGTGCAAGGTGCCCGAGCCTCGCGTCGATCCCGCACGACCGCGGCAGCGCCGGCTACCAGCGCCGCGCTCGACACGACGACCGAGCGCGCCTCGCACGAGTTCGTCGAGGCGGCGACCGACCCCTACCCGTTCACGAGCTGGGCCGACCCGCTGAAGGAGCCGATCTGGGAGCAGGGCGAGATCGGCGACATCTGCGAGGACAGCGTCGGTGCACATCGCGCCGTACGCGCACGAACACGCGCGTGATCAAGAACTCGACCGCGCTCTCGACGTTCTGGTCCAACGCCGACAACGCCTGCATGCCGCAGTCGCGCCCGAGCCTCGACGCTCGACTCGCCGGCCGACGGCAGCGACGATCTCCTGGGGCGGCCAGGTGACGTTCATCGCCACCGCCGACGACCTCTTCGACGGCAAGGTCGACGACGCGCAGTTCAAGTGGACCTCGGACCGCGACGGCGCGCTCGGCAACGGCGCATCCTCAACAAGTCGACGCTGGCGCCCGGCACGCACCAGCATCAGCGCGACGGTCACGGAACTCGCAGGGCGGCACGCGCATCGGCGGCCCGTCACGATCACGTCGTGGTCCAGCCGCCGACGGTGAAGATCGACGGGCCGGCCGACGGCGCTCGTTCGCGTCCGACCAGACGATCAACTTCCGCGGCTCCGCGTTCGACGGCAAGGACGGCGACATCGGCCCGCCGGCGACGTGGTCGGTCGACGGCACCGCCGTCGGCACAGGGCGCGACGCTGCTGCCAGCACCAGATCCCCACGCAGGGCGCGCACACCGTCACGCTGTCCGCGACGGACTCGGCGGCCTCACGCGCGACCGCCTCGATCAACGTCACGATCGGCCCGCCGACCGGGAAGCCGGCCGTGGTGATCACGAGCCCGCCGCTCCGACGCCCGAGCCGAGCCGGATCGCTACTTCGGCCCAGGCGAGGTGCTGACGTTCTCGGCGCACCGCCGACGCGCAGGGCGTCGCGACGATCGCCAACTCGGGCTACTCTGGACCGACAACGTCGACGGCTTCCTGGGCACCGGCCCGACGATCACGCACACGCTGTCAGGCCATTTCCGACGTATGCGGGGTTCACCGACCACCAGTGACGGTGACGGTCACCGACACTCCTCAGCCGCACCGCGAGCGACACGATCACGGTTCACACCGGCTGCGTCGGCTGAGCCTGGCTGAGACGCACTCCGCCAGACCTTCGAGGTTGACGGAGGCGAGCTTGCGGTCGAGCCAGTCGGGCCGGTGCGCATGGGCCGCCGCACACCGCGGCCCTGACTCTAGCGCCCGGGTCTGCGCGGGCCGCTGATCCGCGACCCACTGCTCGAGGTCGGAGCGCAGGAATCGCACGTGCTTGCCGACGCGCAGGCATGGGACGTGGCCTCTGCGGGCTGCGTCATAGATCCAGGAGGTCCGGACGCAGAGGAGCGCGGCGGCTGCCGGTGGCGTGAGCAGCGGCTCGGCGAGGTCGACGGGCTGGTGGTGGATGTCGAGGCTCAGTTGGTTTGGCATTGATCGCTCTCGTTGGTTGGGCTTCTGTCTCCCAGGTCGCGCGGAGGCCGGAACCCCCCCGGGGTCGCTCGCGTCACGGGCCGAGGTCCATGTCCGGGAGATCGAGGGCGGGCGGCGGCAGTTCTGGTGGCGCGAAGTCGAGCGCGGGTGGCGCCGCGGCGTCGCGGTCGAGGAGCTCGTCGTGCAGATCGTCGAGCGTCAGTGGGCCGACGTCGGAGCGAGCGTCGGCCGGCAGCAGGGCCTCGATCTCGGGTCGGTGCTGCTCGAGCCACTCGCTGCGCTGGGCGTCGACCTCGTGGAGTTGCTGCTCGCGATCCTCGTGCTGAAGCTGCCAGTACTCGACGGCTTCGCGGTGTCCCGGGATGGCGCGATCGAGCCACTGCCGGCGGGAACGGTCGAAGATCGATGTCTCCTGGCGTTCGATCTCAGCGGCCGCGAGCCGGCGGTCGGCGTCGCGCTGCATCTCCTCGGTCTTGGCGAGCTCGGTCCTGGCTCGCTCCGTGCGGCGGCGCGGGCTCGGTACTCGTGGGCGAGCTCCAGGGTTCGCTCTGGCGAGACCTGTGGCGGCTCTGCGATCGTCACTCTGCGATCGGCGACGGTTCTGGTGGCTCCAGCTCGGGCGGGGGCGGCGCCGCCGCGCCGCGGTTGAGGAGCTCGTCGTGCAGATCGTCGAGCGTCGGCGGGCCGACGTCGGACCGAGCGTCGGCCGGGCAGCAGGGCCTCGATCTCGGGTCGGTGCTGCTCGAGCCACTCGCTGCGTTGGGCGTCGACCTCGTTGAATTGTTGCTCGCGATCGTCGTGCTGGAGCTGCCAGTACTCGGCGGCCTGCCGGCATCCGGCGATGGTGCGATCGAGCGACTGCCGGCCAGAACGGTCGAAGATCGATGTCTCCTGGCGTTCGATCTCCGCCGCCGCCAGCTGGCGGTCGGCGTCGCGCTGCATCTCCTCGGTCTTGGCGAGTTCGGCCCTGGCTCGCTCCGTGGCGGCGACGCGGGCTCGGTACTCGCGGGCGAGCTCCAGGGTTCGCTCTGGCGAGATCAGCGGCGGGGCTTCGATCTCGCTGACCGGTTCCGTCGCGCGGTCTGCGATCTCGCTCGCCAGTTCCTTCGCGCGGCTGCGATCCAGAAGCCGCTGTTCGACCGCTGGGTCGTCCGGGCCGCGGTCGAGTGGGAGGGTCCGGCCGAGGTCGGGATCGACGACGTAGAAGCGTGCTTCGTCGCGATGGCGCGACAGCGCGGTATAGCCCCATTCCGTGCAGAGATCGTCGGAGCCGAGGACGAACGTGCGGTCGACGGTCATGCCCTGCGCCTTGTGGGCGGTCAGCGCGTAGCCGTGGTCGAGGTGATCGGCTTCGAGGTAGGCGGCGGAGATCTCGCGCTGGCGTCCGTCGCGCAGCTCGACCTTGAGCGTCGAGCGTTCCTTGTCGATCGCGGTGACGGTGCCGCGGTCGCCGTTGAGGAGGTCGGCTCGGTGGTCGTTGCGGGTGGCCACGACGTGGTCGCCGATGCTGAAGTCGCGTGACCCGGCTGTCAGTTGCTCGTCGCTGAGGGTGCCGGTGGCGCGCAGGAGCGCGCGGGCGCGATCGTTGAGCTCGGCGACGTCGGCGCGGCAGTGGGCGAGCATCACGCAGTCGCGACCGGGCTCGAGGCTGGCGTGGAACCAGTCGGAGACCAACGCTGAGCGGCTGCCGGCCGCGGTCGGCCGGGCGATGATGCGGTCGTGGTCTCGGTAGGCGTCGCTCCACACGTCGAGGTCGCCTTCGCGGAGCGCCTCGAGAGCGTCGCGGTCCCACGCCGCGACCTGTCGGCGAACCTGGGTCAGCCTGAGTGCGTGGGGCCGGTGCGGCGAGCGCGGCGAACGCGCCGCCCGCCTCGATCTCCGGCAGCTGATGGTTGTCGCCGACGAGGACGAGCTTGGCGTCGGCTGCGGCGGCGTGGTCGGCGAGCCTTGCGAGTTGCCGGGTGCCGACCATCGCCGCCTCGTCGACGACCAGGACGTCGCCGGCGCGCAGCCGGTAGCCGCGGTCATAGTCGTCCAGCGTTCGGGCGATCGTCGCGCTCGGGATCCCGGCGGTGTCCTGCAGCTCGCGAGCGGCGCGCGCCGCCAGGGCGCACCCGGTCACGCGACGGCCAGACGCCTCCCAGATCTCGCGCGCAGCGTCGAGGGCGTAGGTCTTGCCCGCACCGGCCGGCGCGCGGACGATGTCGATGCGGCGCGATGACGTCGTCAGCTGGCACACGAGCTGACGTTGCTCGTCGCTGAGGTCCGGTCGATCGGCGAGCGCTCGTCGATGACGTGTGGCTCCGTGTCGCCAAGCTGCGCGTCTTCGCGGTCGGCCTGGGCGAGCAGCTCCCGCTCGATGCGCAGCATCTCGCGAGTCGTGTAGATCGCGATCCGGTCGCGCTCGCCGAGCGCCACGATCTCCGGCGAGGCGAGCGTCTCGTCGGTCCGGCGCTCGATCTCGCCGATCGACGCGCCGTCGCGGGCGGCCTCGGCATGGGCGCGCAGCACGGCTTGCGGCGGTCGAACGTACTTGCCTCGTCGGGTGAGGGCCTGGACGTCGAGCGCCGCGACACTGAGTGCCTCGGCCGGGTGATCACAGAGCTCCGCGATCGCCGCCTGGTCGAGTCCATGCTCGGCTGCACGGGCGCGCCACTCCTCGCGCAATCGGTCGACGGGCACGCTGTAGTCCTTGGACCGGCGCGTCTCGAGGGCGGCAACGGCGGCCGACTGCGGCGAACGGCCGCCAACCTCGGCCATCCGCTCGACGATCTCGCGGCGCCGGCGCGAGAAGTGGCCGATTGCCAGCCGTGGAATGCCGAGGATCTCGGCCGAACCGCGCGTAACGGGACCCCAGCGGACACCGAGCTCGCGTGTCAGCTCGTCGCGGAGCGCCGCCTGGTAGAGGAACCCGGCGGTGCGCACGGTGCCGTAGAGGGCCCGTCCGTCGAGCGTGCCCCACCGGCCCTCGGCGCAGACGAGGTTGGCGACGAGCGCGTGGGTGTGCAGCTGCGGGTCGCCGGCCCGGGACGTGCGGTGACGGAATGCCGCGACGGCGATGCCATCGCCGTGGATGCGTCGCGCCCCGCCGCTCCCGCGGCGGGTCAGCCCTGCCTCCCGGTCAATGAAGTCGAGTGCCTGCAGAACCGCCGCGTCATGCGCCGCCCGGGTCGCGTCGGCGATCTCGGCGTCGCCGATGCCGAACAGGATCGAGACGGACTTCGGCGCCGAGAATGTGAGGTCAAACGCGGTGACCGATCGGTCACCGACGTCGCGCAGACGCGAGCCATCCCAGGGCCGCACGCCGTCCAACAACTGCGTGAGCTCGTCCGCCTCGACGGTCCCGGTGAGGCCGAGCTGTGTGGCGCCCGCGCCGAGCCAGAGCCCGGGTGCCTCGCCGCGGCCGGTGTAGTAGTCCTCGAGCCCGTCGGCGACCGAGTCGATGTAGTAGCGCTCCGAGCGTCCGCTCGACCCGCCGAGCTTTGCGATCGACAGCATGCCCTCCACGTCGCGGGCGCGGACGATGCCCCCCTGTCAACGCACTTCGTGCATATGTGTGGTCCGGGTTGTAACGCTGGACTTGCGGGGCGTTGGAGCAAAGCGCCCAGTTGCGCTGGGAGGTCAGAACTGAACCGCGTCGGTGGCTGAGCGATGTGGGTCGAGAGGGGTGCGGCGCGGCCGCGGTCGCAGCACCGGTCGTGTGGTGACTGGGCGGAGGGCGATTCCAGCCCGCAGAGATCAGGCTACGCCCACCGATTCACCGCGAGAGGCGCGAGCGGCTGACAAGGCGGCTCTGCTGTGCTCGCATCGGCCCGCAACGGATCACGGGAGTCGCGCGGCGTCGATCTCGGCCGTCGACCAGCCGCGGTCGCGCAGCATGCGCGCTACTGCCTCGTCGAGGTCTTCACGCTTGGGCGTCGTGGTGTGCGTGGAGTCGACGACCCAAACCTCGCTGCTGCTCGATATCGCGACGTCGGTAGCGGCAGCGTGCAGTAGATCTCGCCGCCGAAGAGCATGACGATCGCGACCGACGACTTAGGGTCATTGTCAGCGGATTGCAGTCCGATCAGGTGCCGGTGGCGGCCCAGAGCTATGCGGACGGGGTCGCTCGGGTCGAGTTCGCCCGGCCATCCCGGAACTCCCATCGGCCACACGCCCGGGTCGATTCGACAGTGCCAGAGGATGCTCCTGAGACCGGCGGAGGTCTGGTGGTCGACCCAGTCGTCATCGAACAGCTGCGTTGCGCACCCCAACGCGGTCTTTGCTGTGAAGCGCAGCCAGAGATCAGGATCGATTCCGTATGCGACTTCGACGGTTCCGTCGGTTTCGCTGCCGTCACAGCGGCGGACAACGCGGCCGGAAGGCGAGAACAGAATCCGCACGGGCTCGCCGGTCGCCGAGAGGATGCCGTCGACCTCGACCGCGGGTTCCTGGCCGAGACGGCGCACACTGCGAACATCGGCCAAGGCCTTGGGCATATTGACCATGAGGTACGTCGCAATCCGGTTGTCAACCAGATCCCCCGCGCGGCCGTTGCAGGCCTTGCACACCTTCCGAGTTCTGAGCCGGCTGCCGAGGTACGCGGAAGGGATGTGCTCGTTAGACGCGGTCTTGCCCGTTTCCCCGCAGTAGAAGCAACGCACGGGCCTAGTTTGACGGCTCATCCGTTCGAGTCGGCCGCGAGTAGATCCGCGCTTCAGGGCTCACGGACCAACGGCCGCGCCGTGGGAAGGTGGTCCGCGTTCAACCTGGTGCAACTGATTGAAAAGCACTCATGCGCGGGTGTAGTGTCGTCGGCGCGGTGAGGCGCGCCAACTTCTCCCAGTTTCCGTGCCACGGCCCGTTCCGGAACAGCGGCGCGCACCAGCTGTGACAGATCTCATCCTCTGCGGCGGTGGCATTGATTCTGCGACGCTTGCCGCATATTCTCGCGAGCTGGCGAATCGCCAGAACTGTGCTTCGTCGACTACGGTCAGCCCGCAGCAGAGGGCGAAGTGGCGGGTGTCCACGCGATCGCGGAGAAGCTCGGACTGAGTGTTCTCGAGGTCCGCCTGTGCGGGTTGGACGTACCGAGCGAGGGCGAGATCACCGGCCGGAACATGATGCTGATCACCGCCGCGCTCTCGTTGCGTCCCAGCGCGCAAGGAATCGGGTTGGCGATTCACGCCGGGACTGGCTACCGCGACTGCTCGCCCGAATTCATAGAGCTCGCTCAGGCAGTGCTGGACTTCCATCGGCACGGCGAATGCCGGCTCATCGCTCCGTTTGTCGCGTGGAGCAAGGCAGATGTGCTTGCCCTCGCCCGCGAGCTCGACGTCCCGATCGAGCGGACTCATAGCTGCGAGGCGGCAAACGTCGCGTGCGGACTCTGCCGTTCGTGCCGCGATCGCGAGGTGCTCCTTGCCGGCTGAGACGAGATCGATGCGCTGGCCTCTGGCCAGACCGTCGCGACGCCTCTCCTGGTGCCGTCGTTTTCTTCGCGCGGGTTTGGAACGCTCAAGCACAACCCGGAGAACCCCGACGAGCCGGAACGCTCGGAGGTCAGTGAGCAGCTTGAGTTCTTCGGCCGCGAAATCCACGAGACGTTCCTGGTCTCCGCCTATGACCTGCATCACAGGCTTCTGAAGGCCGGCGACGATCTTGACGCACCGGATTGGACGAACAGCCTGCTATCGACTCCACAGGTGTTGATCATCGACAGCGGGGGCTACGAAGTGCGGCAAGGAACGGACAGCGGCGAGCTGATCCAGGACCTACGTACGCCGCGCCCGTGGGACGAGCAGTCCTACGGTGGACTTCTCGACCGGCTTCCCGCCAGCGCGCTCAACTGCGCAGCCGTCGCGTGGGATCGCCCGGGCGAGTCCTACGAGGCTCAGCTCCGTGCAGCTCAGGACTTCCTCGGAGGGCGGGGGAGCCTTGCGCCGATCATGCTCCTCAAGCCGGAAGACTCGCGCCGTCCGCACGACTGGAGGATGTTGGAGGCGAGCGCGTCGCGCCTGGCCGCCTTCTCGGTCGTCGGCGTCACGGAGGACGAGTTAGGAACCTCACTGCTCGATCGCGTCATCGCCGTCATGGAGCTCAGGGAGCTTCTCCGCCGCAACGACCTCAACCAGCCGATCCACATCTTCGGTGCGCTTGATCCGCTGTTTGTCCCACTGTACTTCGCTGCGGGCGCCGACATCTTCGACGGCCTGACGTGGCTGCGGTATGCGTACTGGCACGGCCTTGCGCTCCACCACAGGCAAGGTCCGCTTCTGAGCGGGTTAGCTGAGCAGCGCGACGAATCGCGCTACTGGGCCGTTCCAGCGGCGAACCTCCGCGAACTGGAGCGTCTGCGCTCTCGGCTACTTCGCTTTGCCGTCGAGCAGGAAGACTGGAGCGTGTATGACGACACAATGGTCGGGCGGTCTGGCGAGACGGCGGGCGACATCCTGCGCTCGACGTACCTTTCGGCTATGGCGAGGAGGGCTTTCTGATGGGCGGCAGCGGAGGCGGCGGATTCCGTAGCGACCGAACTCCAAGCGAGCTTCGAGCCGAGGTGCAGCGAGACCTCCACAAGGCACGTCTGGATAGCGACGTCAACGGCCTACTGACCGAGCAGCTCGCGCAAATCAACAGTCGCGACGTAGAGTTGATCAACGAGCACCTCGACGAGATCGTCGCCGCCCTCGGAGACAAGATCGACGGTATCGACCGTCTGCTGTACGGCGGCTCGGTCGCCAAGCACACCTTCGTCGACGGGCTGAGTGACGTCGACTCTCTCGTGATCCTGAAACCCGACGCACTCGACGGCGACACTCCTCAGGCGCTACGAGAAGCGATGGAGCGGGCCCTCCGGCAGGGTCTGGACATGGGCAAGGTCGACGAAATCGTTACCGGATTCGCGGTTACGGTCCGCTATAAGGACGGCACCGAGGTCCAGCTGTTGCCGGCGGTCGAGCGCGGCGGCCATGTTGCCATTTCGGACAAGAACGGCAGCGGATGGTCGTTCATCCGACCCAAGCTCTTCGAAGAGCAGCTGCGCGCCGCCAACAAAGAACAGAATGGTCGAGTCGTCCCGACCATCAAGCTCGCCAAGGCCATCGCTGCGAGCACGTTGTCCGAGGCGGAAACACCCGGCGGGTATCACATCGAAGCGCTAGCCGTGGAGGCCTTTAAGGGGTACACGGGGGAGCGCAACAACAAGGCGATGCTCACGCACTTCTTCGACTTCGCTAGCGAGCGGATTAAGCGGCCGCTTGCGGACGTCACCGGACAATCGCAGAGGATCGATGAAGTGTTTGGTGTCGCGAACTCGTCCGAACGTCAGCGTGTGTCCGGCGCTCTCAGGCGTATCGCCACACGTATGGAGCAGGCGTCGAGCTCGAGCAGTGGCGCGAGCTATTCGAATGATGGAGTCCCGGGAGTACAGACGCAGGCGCAGGGTGATCGGATGGATGCTGACTGGACATTCGACTCTACGCGACCGCTACGCTCGGCGCTCCCGCGGGCTAACGCTGATTGTGATGGCGCTTTCGATCATTGGCCTGCTTCTGGCGCTTTCCAACGGAGATCAGCAAGTCAACTTGGTGGGGATCGACGGAAAGCTTCAGGTGTTTCTGGCCTGGTTCGGCCCTGATCTTCTTTGTGACGCTCCTCGACCTGGTTGTGGACTGGCGCCGGCGCGCATGGAGCCACGAGGATGGCGCTCGCCGACTCGGAGAGCTAAACGTGCTGTACGGTCGAGCAGTCGAGGACAACGGCGAATGGCTGGTCGAGGGCGTCGATCTAACCGTTGAGTACGACCGGGCGATGGCAGCCATCGACCCGATCCCGGACAAGAAGGTCGCCGCACTGAAGGCGCTCGACAACCGGAAACGTGCGGTCTTTGCGCTGATCGATGAACGGCCTGGCATCCCAGCGTGCCAGGCCAAACTCATCGTTGTCTACCGGAGCATGACCACCCGATCAGTTCACCCCGACGCATTCAAGACAACGAACGGCGACAAGCTTGAACCGGTCGACACCAACGACACGGAAGACGTGACGCTCGCACCGGACCCTGCGCCCCCCGAAGAAACCGGGCCGTGAGGTCAGAGCGCTATACCGTCAAGTCGATCTTCCTGACGCTTCAGGGGGAAGGGCACAACACCGGCCGGCTCGCCGTGTTCTGCCGGTTTACCGGATGCAATCTCTGGAACGGACGAGAACAGGACCGGGGCTCGGCCACCTGTCGCTTCTGTGACACCGACTTCGTGGGACGGACGGTCCGGGTGGCGGCGTGTACAGCTCCGCCAGTAATCTAGCCAACGCTATCCTCCGGCTCTGGCCAGCCCGGACGCCGCCCTTTGTTGTCTTCACCGGCGGCGAGCCGACGCTGCAGCTTGACAATCGCGTCGTGGACGCTCTCCACGACGCTGGCGCCGAAATCGCGATAGAGACCAACGGCACGAGGCCCGTGGTCGTTGGCGTGGACTGGATCTGCGTGAGCCCGAAGGCCGGAGCACACCTCCGACAGGTCACCGGCGACGAGATCAAGGTTGCGTGGCCTCAACGCTCGCTCGACCTCGACAGTCTCGAGGCGCTCGACTTCCGTTACCGCTTTCTCCAGCCGATCGACGGACCGGACGCCGCCGCCAATACTCGTCTTACGCTGGCTGCCTGTCGGGAGCTGCCGGCCTGGGAACTTAGTCTGCAGGTACACAAGATCATCGGCATCCCATGAGCTGGGAGATCTCGCGTACGTCTCGTTCGAAGCGGCTCATCTGCTGCCCACGTGCCCAGGGATCACAAGTGCAGACGCCTCCATGGCCACTCGTTTGGGATCACGATTTTCGTTTCAGGCGCCTTGATGGAACCCGAGGGCTGGGTGTGCGACTTCCAGGAAATCTCCGATGCGTGGGCGCCTCTTCACGCCGAGCTCGATCACCGCTATCTCAACGAGATAGCCGGCTTGGAGAACCCGACTAGCGAGTTGCTCGCCGCCTGGATTTGGGAGCGTGCTAGCGCGGGCACTCCCGGGGCTGTCCGGCGTGGAGGTCGCGGAAACGTGCACAAGCCGCTGTCTCTATAGGACGGCCTACGTCCGACCCCGGTGCGATAGTGCGATTCGGGAACCCGCGCGGGGTGCCGTTGCCGCCGCGCGACCATCCAATCCGCTCGTCGACTCGGAGGAGCACGTGAACGACGTCGCGCTTGTTCCAGGCTCAGCGCGGACTACGGATCTCTGGTGGGCTCCTGTTTGGGCTCGGCACGGCCCCCAATACGTGAATGCCGCGGAAACGACGCCGGCCAGCGAGGCGAAGCTTCGTCGGGAACTCATCTTTTGCCTCCTCGGTGGTCACAGTGTGCCATTCGAGCTGGCGATGTCGGCCACGGACGTCGTCGTTGCGATGCGTCCCTTCGAGGCACGCCGGCGACGTCTCAGCCCTGAGAACTGCCCTGCGCTCTGAGCTTTCCAAGCCGCAATTCGAGCCCAAACGTCGAGACGGCGGCCTCCGGCGCTACCGTTTTCCCAGTCGCAAGGCTCATCTGATCACCGAGGCCGTCGCTTGGGTTTCTTCAGAGGGCGGGCTGCGACGAGGCCTCAAGGCTCGCCCCGACGAAGACGACCGGCGCGCCTGGCTTTGCGGATGCCCTGGCGTCGGAATGAAGACGGCTAGCTGGGTACTGCGCAACTGCGGATGGGCGCACAACGTCGCGATCCTCGACGTTCATCTACTCCGTGCTCTCGCTGAAGCCGACGTCGTGCGAAGTATCAAACTTCCCCGTGACTACCTCGAGGTCGAGGGCGCGTATCTTCGCTGGCGGAGACTCGGAGCGTCTCCCGCGGCGCTGGACCTCTTCCTTGGACGTCACCGCTCGCTGCGCACTGGTGGCACTTGATTCGCGCCGAGTGGTTGCACGGCGACGTTGCTGCGTCCAGTGACGGCGTCGCATGTCATACCGGGGCAGTTACCGGGGCAGAAACCCCGTCTCGCCCGTTACACTCCAGTCATGTCCAGTCTGCAAATCACATCGATTTGCAGGGACTTCGCCGGACCGCCCCAAACCCCACCAGACAGCAAAGGCTCGATGGTAAGAAGGGCCGGTGCGCGGCTGCACGCCGGCAACGAGTCATGGTCCGGCGCGGGTATACCCGATGCCCGAGTTGAGGCGCCGATTCGAGCAGCAGCGCCGCCGCTGCGCAGCCCCGCGTCAGCGTGGGCTGTCCTGCGCTTTGGCATCGAGCCGGCCGGGGGCACGGACGTGATCGGCTTGCGGCCGGACTTGGGCCGGCGGCGTCGGGGCGTGCGCGCGCCGGGCGAAAACGATCTGCCTTCGTAGCTGACCGCTCAAGTAGGTTCTGACCGTGGCGCTCCGCGACATCGCAGACCATTCGCTGTTCGAACCGCGATGAGTGAGTTCGATGAGGTC
>CAWJXY010000013.1:0-161634 GCA_963846975.1 uncultured Actinomycetes bacterium | reverse complement strand
TTGATATGGTTGTCAGTTGTCAAGCAGAATAAAGTTTCCCGATCCGCTTTTGCAAGTGGTTATGCTGTTTCATAAATTCCAGGGCATATGCCGGGCCAGAACCTGTGTTGCGACGTTTGATTATTCTGATATACGCGGGCTGGATACCGGCAAGACTTGTCTTCATCGCGGAGCGGCCTCTGTCTAAGAGCGGGAGTTCGGTAAACCTTATCCGCATAGAAACGAGGATTCTCCATACGTGGTTCTGAACCCGCATATGCCTTGGATGTTGTCTTAGTGCTTCATGTTCTCTCCGACAGTGTGTTCTTTGAAATACTGTATCAAGCTGCTATCGGTGTAATTTTCGCTATGGCCCACATGAATGCGGCAAGTTCTCGGGCCATTGCTGTTACAACGGTATTGTGGCTTTTACCCTTCGCCATCAGTCGTCCGAACCTGGCGCAAAGCCGTACCTGGCACTTCCAGGCAACTTCCCTGACCTCCTGGCTTAACCCTCTTGCCGTTTAGCAGCAAGCGAGTCATCCGAGCCGGGTGCTGTAAGCGTGGGCAGCTTCCACCAGGACTCTGCGGGCATGGCCATTGCCGGTTTTGGTTATGCTGCCTTGTCTCTTTTATCTCCACTTGAGTGTTCCGATGGGATAAGTCCAAGAAACGCCATAAGTTTTTTGGGCTTTCAAACCTTGTCAGGTCACCGAGTTCAGCTATCATTGTGGCAGCCACGATGATCGAAACGCCACGAAGTGACTTGCAAGGCCGTTACAACGGGAGCCATGCGCCAGGAGGGGACCAGTATTTCAATCTGGTTGGTCAATCGTTCTACACGATCTGTTGTTTCTTTGATGGCATGGATATATTCCTGAAACACCACCTGTTGTGGGGGTGTCGGCATCTTCTGGTCGGCAAGCCAGCCAAAATGTGCTGTCGTCCAGTTGTCTTCGGATACCTGAAACCCAGACGAAGCAGCATGCCGCCCAATTGCTGTTGCGTCACACGCTGAGCTTTTTTGGCATCCTCCCGGCAACGGGTAAGATCTCTCATCGCTTCGTCGTCAGTGCGGGGAACAAACACATAGGTCAGTTCACCGGCTCGGTGAAGACGAGCAAGCATCATGGCATCACGACGATCCGTCTTGACGCGGTCAGCCGGACTCTTGGGAATATGCGCCGGTGAAACAACAGCACAATCGAAACCCTTTGCTGTCAAAGAACGAAAAATATCATATCCGCAGGGACCAGCTTCATACACAAAATGGAGCTCTTTGCCAGTAGTAACCAGCTTTTTGGTCAAACGATCAAGGTCGTCGAGACCGCCGCCAATGATGCCGTAATTTCTTACCTCCGCATTACGGCCGGCATCTGCAAGCGCTACAGCGATGGAGTTTTTGTGAACATCCAAACCAACAAAAGTGATAGACTTTTTCATGACCTGCCTCCTTGGTTGTGGCTCTGAGCCGTAGTGAGATTCCCTCTCTACAGCATAACCCACGTTTGCAAGGATGGCAGGTCTTTTACTTGTTAGCTCTGCTTGGTAACTGACAACCATAATGTCTAGGTTTATGTAATGTTTGGGGATGACATGGAATTGAGGAATAGAGCATGTATTTTAAAAGCTGCTGAACCGGTAAAAATGCCGGCCCAGCAGCTTTTTTTATTTGCAGAATCTTCAGATCACAAAGGAGGCGAGCGTAGGCAAAATCAGCCACCAGTCACCTATGAAAAAGGCAAACTGTATGACTTGAACATTTCGGTTGCAACCGGACCCGGACCAGCCACGCAAGTTTTTTGACGACCAGGCTTTGACCGAGTTGTAGGCTTCCATCACGAGCCATGGTGTGTTGCAACCGGTGCTGGTGCGTGTGGAGCGGATGGTACCTTTATTATCGTCTCCGGTGAGCGGCGATATCAGGCGACCCAGAAACTTTCCCGGCCGGTTGGTCAGACCCATTCCGGCTGTCATTACCGATGGCGAACCGGCGGAGATTTCTATTATTGAGAACCTGCTGCGGGAGAATCTGACCGCCATTGAGCCTCCACCTTCACCGCGCGCGTGATCGCCTCAACGGGCGCCGACGTCGCAGCAGCGCTGAGCGGCGCCGTCGGCGCCCTGAGCGGCCCGCTGCACGGCGGCGCTCCGTCGCGAGTACTCCAGATGCTCGACGACGTCGCGCAGAGCGGAGACGCCGAGAAGTACGTCAGCGACGCGCTCGACCGCGGCGAGCGCCTGATGGGTTTCGGCCACCGCGTCTACCGCGCCGAGGATCCGCGCGCCCGCGTCCTGCGCTCGACCGCGCGCGAGATCGGCGCGCCGCGCCTCGAGGTAGCCGAGGCGCTCGAGGAGGCCGCGCTGGCGGCGCTGCAGGAGCGCAGCCCGGATCGCGTGCTCGCCACGAACGTCGAGTTCTGGTCGGCGGTCGTGCTCGATTACGCCGAGATCCCGGCCGATCTGTTCACGTCGCTGTTCACGTGTGCGCGCGTTGCCGGCTGGTCGGCCCACATCCTCGAGCAGAAGCGCGAGGCCCGGCTGATTCGCCCGACCGCCAAGTACATCGGGCCCGGGCCGCGACCGATATCCGAGGTGTAGCCGCACGATCGTCTCGTCGTCCATGGCCCCGCGGGCGCCGGGGCGAGCACGAAGACGATCACCGTCCGCGCCTAGCCCAGCGCGCGCTGGAGGATGTCGCGCAGGGCGATCTGGTCGTCCGCGTCCAGCTCGGCGAGCGCGGCCGGCGGGCGGTCCCACAGCAGCGTAAGGCGCTCACGCAGCGCCTCGCCCTCCGGGGTGACGGTCAGCATCTTGACGCGGCGGTCGTTGGCCGACGGCTCCCGGCGGACGAGCCCGCGGTCCTCGAGCCGGTCGATGATCCCGGTGACGTTCGAGTTGTCGCAGCGCAGCGCGCCCGCGAGCTTGTTCATCGGCATCGGATGATCGGGGTCCAGACGGCGCATCGCCATCGTCTGCGGGACCGAAAGCTCCAGTTCTGAGGCGATCGCCATCACAGCCCGGCGCTGGGAGTGCACAAGCTCATTGACGAGCTCCCACGCCTCGCTCGCGGCGCTTCGTTTCGTCGCCGTCGACATCGATCCGATGGTACTTGAATCTGCGTATGTTTGCCAGGTTCAACCAAAATATCGACCGAACCTTCGTAACGGGCAGGCTCTCGATCCCGTTTATGCTCCAGACCGATGGAGCAGCCCCGCCAGCTCGATCCTGCCCGCCTGGGTGATCATGTGGACCGTTTGTTTCGAGCGGCATGGGCGATGTGCGGCTCTCGAGAGGACGCCGAGGATCTTGTCCAGGAGACCTACGCCAAGGTCCTCGCCAAGCCCCGGTTCCTGCGCAACGACGATGACCTCGGCTATCTGCTGAGCGTTCTCCGTAACACCTTCGCGTCGTCGTACCGGACCGCGGCGCGCCGCCCGCGCACCGAAGCGCTCCCCGACACCGCCGAGCCGGTCGATCCGCGCCTGGGCTCGCGCCCGCACGAAGCGGCCTCGGCGCGGGAGGTCTTCGGGCTGATCGGCGCGCTCAAGCCCGACTTCCGCGATGCTCTGGTCGCCGTTGACGTCGTCGGCCTTTCCTACGCTGAGGCCGCCCAGCTCCTGGGCACCAAAGAAGCGACGATCACCAGCCGCCTTTTCCGCGCGCGAGCACAGGTCGCGCGCGGGATGGAATCGAACGTCGAGAGCGTCCTAGAGGCCAGATGACCATTCATCCCCGCAGCGAGGAGGAGCTGCTTGCGCAGCGCGGCGGCGAGATCGTGCGCGCCGCGGCCCAGAGCGTTAGCGCTCCCATCTCGCTCCGCGAGCGTCTGGAGCGCGATCGCGCTCAGGCGCGCCCCTCGCGGCGCCGATGGCGAACGGCCCGTGCCGCGGCCGCTGGTCGGATCGATGGCCGTCATTGCGCTGGTCGTTGCGCTCGTCGCTCCGGGCACAACGCCGGCCGGGCCGACCGTCGTCCAGGCCGCACTGCTGGGGATGCAGCCGGCGACCGGCCCGGCCCCGGCGCAGGACAAGGCCGAGCCCGACCACGTGCGCGTCAAGGAGGGCAAGGTCCGGTTTCCCTACTGGGAGGACGACGTGCCGTGGTCGGCGACCGGCGTGCGGACCGATCGTATCGCCGGCCACCACGTGACCACGGTCTTTTACGACGATGACGTGACCCATTCGAAGGTCGTCGCGTACACGGTCGTCTCGATCCCGGGGCTCAAGGTGCCCGGCGGTCGGCACGTCGACAATTACACGGTGCTGCACCGCAGCGATCATACGATCGTGACGTGGCGCGAGCACGGCCAGACGTGCATCCTCAGCGCCCGCTCGGCCGAGGTCTCCGACGACCACTTGGTCGGCCTGGCGCGCCAGACGCGAACAGCTAGAGGCGGGCCAGGAAGTTCGTGCGCCGGTGCGCCCTGAAGCACGTGGCGAACTCGCTACGCGTGTAGGGCCCCTGTCCGTCGAGGTCGAGGATGCGGTAGCCGATACCCACGAACAGATCGAAGACGTCCTCGGGGCGCGTGCCATAGTGGTCGGCGGAGCCGAGGCCGTGCTCGAAGACGACGATCGGGTGGTGGGCTTGAAGCGTCGCGCGCGCGCCGCGCAGCACGCCCAGCTCGGCGCCTTCGACGTCGATCTTGATCAGGTCGGGGGCGTAGTCGCCTGCCAGCGCGTCGTCGAGGCGCACGACGTCGACCGTGATCCGCTCGGTGCGTTCGTCGCCAGGGTACGGACGCTCGCGAAAGCCGCTCCACCCGGGACGCGTGACGACATGGACGAACTCGGCTGGGCCGGACTCGTCGCCGAGCGCCGCCTCGCGGACGTCGACACCGGGGAAGCGGTCGCGCAGCGCCGCGGCCATCGCCGGCAGCGGCTCGAACGCGACGTGGCGGCCGTGCGGAGCGAGACGCAGCATGTCGGCGAGCACGTCACCGCCGTGGGCGCCGATGTCGATGCAGTTTGAATCGGGGCGCAGCGCCGCCGCCAGGATCACCCCGAGGTGCTCGTGGTCGCGGCGGTCCTGGGTCGTGGATGCGGGCTCGAACGCGCGCTTGATCTTGCGCGCGCGGTCGCCGAAGCCGGTGGCGTCGACGGCGCGTTTGAGGCCGGAGTGCATCGGCGAGCACCCGTAGTTAACGCACGAGGGCCCGGCGTGGTGCCGGGCCCTCGGACAACGAAACTGCTGTCGCCGACCTACCGGCGACGTCACACCTACATCATCCCGCCCATGTCCGGCATACCGCCGCCCATGCCGCCCGAGTCCTTGTCGGGCATCTCGGCGACGATCGCCTCGGTCGTGAGGATGTTCTTGGCGATCGAGGCCGCGTTCTGCAGAGCAGAGCGCGTCACCATCGCCGGGTCGATGACCCCGGCCGCGACGAGATCGACGATCTCGCCGGTCGCGGCGTTGAGGCCGTAGCCCTTCTTGGCCTTGCGGACGTCGTTGACGACGACCGAGCCCTCGTGGCCGGCGTTCTCGGAGATCTGACGCAGCGGCTCCTCGATCGCGCGCAGGACGATCTTGGCGCCGGTCTTCTCGTCGTCCTCGTAGACGTCGAGGTTGACCGACTCGGCCGCCTGCAGCAGCGCAACGCCGCCGCCGGGGACGATGCCCTCCTCGAGGGCAGCGCGCGTGGCCTGCAGCGCGTCCTCGACGCGGTGCTTCTTCTCCTTCATCTCCGTCTCGGTGGCCGCGCCGACCTTGACGACGGCGACGCCGCCGGACAGCTTCGCGAGGCGCTCCTGGAGCTTCTCGCGATCGAAGTCCGAGTCGGTGTTCTCGACCTCGTTCTTGATCTGGTTGATGCGGCCCTTGATGGCGGCCGAATCACCGTTGCCGTCGACGATCGTCGTCGTGTCCTTCGCGACGACGACGCGACGAGCGCGCCCGAGCTGCGAGATCTGGGTGTTCTCGAGCTTGAGGCCCATCTCCTCGGTGATGACCTCGCCACCGGTCAGGATGGCGATGTCCTCGAGCATCCGCTTGCGGCGGTCACCGAAGCCCGGCGCCTTGACGGCGACGCCGGTGAAGGTGCCACGCAGCTTGTTGACGACGAGCGTCGCGAGCGACTCGCCCTCGACGTCCTCGGCGATGATCAGCAGCGGCTTGCCCGACTGGATCGTCTGCTCGAGCAGCGGCAGAACGTCGCGCACGGAGCCGATCTTCTGGTTGGCGATGAGGATGTAGGGATCCTCGAGCACGGCCTCCATGCGGTCCTGGTCGGTGACCATGTAGGGCGAGATGTAGCCCTTGTCGAACTGCATGCCCTCGGTGAACTCGAGGTCCATGCCGAACGTCTGGCCCTCCTCGACGTTGACCACGCCGTCCTTGCCGACCTTCTCGATGGCGTCGGCGATCACGTCGCCGATGTCGTCGTCGCCGGCCGAGATCGTCGCCACG
The DNA here is from genome assembly GCA_963846975.1 of uncultured Actinomycetes bacterium. Lineage (GTDB taxonomy): Bacteria > Actinomycetota > Thermoleophilia > Solirubrobacterales > Solirubrobacteraceae > AC-49. The sequence continues at coordinate 155,244 of CAWJXY010000013.1, read as the reverse complement.
CGGGCGATCTGGTCCTTGCCGGAGATGGCCTTGGACTGCTTGCCGATGGCGTCGACGATCTGGTCGACGGCCTTCTCGATCCCGCGCTTGAGCGCGAGCGGGTTGGCGCCGGCGGTCACGTTCTTCAGGCCCTGGCGAACGATCGCCTGGGCGAGGACGGTCGCCGTCGTCGTGCCGTCGCCGGCGATGTCGTTGGTCGCCGTGGCGACCTCGCGGACGAGCTGGGCGCCCTGGTTCTCGAAGACGTCCTCGACCTCGATCTCGCGAGCGATGGTCACGCCGTCGTTGGTGATCGTCGGGGCGCCGAACTTCTTGTCGAGGACCACGTAGCGGCCGCGGGGGCCGAGCGTGACCTTGACGGCGTTGGCGACGGCGTCAACGCCGGCCTCCAGCGCCTGGCGGGCCGCCGAGTCGTACTTGAGCTCCTTGTGAGCCATTCCTATGCCTCCACCTTCGCGAGGACGTCCGACTCGCGCAGACGAGCAGGTCCTCTCCGTCGATCTTGATTTCGGTGCCGCCGTACTTGCTGTACAGGACCTCGTCGCCTTCGCTGACGTCCAGCGGGACGCGCTTCTTGCCGTCGTCGTCCAGCTTGCCGTCGCCGACGGCCAGGACCTTGCCCTTCTGCGGCTTCTCTTTGGCGGTGTCGGGGAGGACGATGCCACTTGCCGTGGTCTCCTCTTCCTCGATCGCCCGCACGATGAGCCGATCGCCCAGGGGCTTGAGCTTCATGTGGAACCCTTCTTCTCTTCGAGTGCTTACGCCTGCGGAGCGCCTGTTGGCACTCTCGATCGGAGAGTGCCAGCCCCGCCGTAGCGGAGTGTGTCAGTTCGGTGATCGTTCGTCAAGCGCGGTTGGCACTCTCGGTTGGACAGTGCCAACAGGCCGAGCGGCGATGGGCGAGCCTCAAGGGGTCGCCCGATGGGCCGATTTACGCGCCATGGAGCAGCGTGGCCTGCGTACGGGGCACCTGGTAGCGCTCGCGGGCGCAGCCGGAGCGTTCGCCACGCTGTGGGCGCCGTGGTACGCGGTCAACGTCACCGCCGTCATGCGGGCTGTCAGTCCGCAGGCCGACCGCGTGCTGTCGCCACCGCTTGCGCAGCAGTTCCGCGCGGCCGCCGAGATGCTCCCGCCGTCGATATCGGTCGACGCGTGGGAGATCTTCCAGCGCAACGACATCCTGATCGCGGTCCTGGCCGGGCTCGTGGGGCTGGTCGTGATCGCGGCCGCCGGAGCGCTCGGCGACGGTGTCCGCGTTTCGCCGCCGGCGGCGGGCCGGGCATGCGCGACGCTCGGCGGGCTGTGCGGGGCGCTCGTCGCCATCCGGCTCATGTCCAACCCCGCGGCGAACAGCGTGCTGCCCTCGAGCGCCGTTGACGTTCAATGGGGCGCGTTCGCGTGCCTCGCCTCGGCCGCGGCGATGCTCGTCGGCGGCCTGATGGCTCGCCATGACGCGGTGGTCGAGTCCAGCGGATCGCCCGGCGAGTGGGCGCCGCCCACCGCGCTTGTCTACGACGAGGCCGCCCGCGCCGCCGCGTCGATCGCGCCGCCGCCTACCGCACGCTGAACGTTGCCGTCGCCGGCTTGCTCGCCGCCGGCGCCTGGTCCGCGAGAGCGTCAGCGTCGCCCTGTAGCTCGCCGCGCCGAGCGCGTGCTTGCCGACCCGGCCCGAGAACGGGAAGTCGACCGTCCCTGCCTTGGCGACCCGGAAGCGAACCGTTCCGTCGGTGATGGTCCGCGTACACGGCCCGTGGTGGCGCAGCTTGCGGGTCGGCTTGACGCACGACCTGCCCGAGCGCCGGCCGCTGGCGGTGTGGGTGATCACGACCCCGGCGGCGCCGACGTCGGACGCCCTGAAGTGAAAACGCGTGCCCGCCGGAAGCTGCGGGCGCCTGCGGCTCGCCGCGCGAGCGGCAGCGAGCGGCCGGAACGTCGTCGGCGTGACCGTGAACTTGCTGACCGTCGCGATCGGCGCGGGCGTGGTGAACGCGACGTCGTTGCCCTTGACGGTGCCTGCGGCCGTCGTCGCGTCGAGCCGGGCGTGGTAGATCGTGTGGCGTACGAGGTTCTTGATCGGGCCGGTGACCGACAGCGTCAGCGTTCCCGAGGCGGGCGTCGCCAACCCGGGCAGCGACGTGCCGTACGCCTGCGTGACGCCGGTCTCGAACGTCGTCGTCACGGGGTCGGGGAGCGCTCCGAGCGCTGCGCTCAGTGTTGCGCTCGACGGGGTGAGGTTCGTCGGAGCGAGCGTCACGGGTGCGGGCAGCAGCGCCTCGACCGCACCGATGTCGCACGCGGTGCCCTGGGGGCGCGAGACGCCGCGCTCGTCGGTCGCAGAGGTGCAGACCCCGGCGGCATTCGCCGCCTTGCTGCCCGGCAGCAACGCCTGGACCGGGAGCGCGCCGCCGTAGTTGCCCAGCGGTGCGAGCCCGGGGTCGGCGTTGGTGACGTCGCCGGCCGCGTCGAGGCCGCACGTGTTTGCGCTCTCGAGGTTGTGGCCGTGCGACGTCAGCGACGCGAGGCAGTTGCCGTGGTCGGCGGCCGTGTTGGCGGCGATGATCGAACTCGTGATACTGCCGCCCGCCGCGTAGATTCCGCCGCCGTGGCCCTTGGGGCCGGTCACGTGGTTGCCGGCGATCGTCGTGTCGATGACGTCGAGCGACGACGACGGCCCGGTCTCCAGACCGCCGCCGTAACCGTCGTGGGCGGCCGAGCTGCCGACGGTGTTGCCAGAGATCGTCGCCAGCCGGGTCCGCAGCGAGCTCGTCGTGCCCGAGCCGGAGCTCGAGATCGAGATCGGCGCCACCGACGCCGCCCGTTCCGGCGCCGACGCGGTTTCCGGAGATCGTCGAGCGCGCTACCCCGACGTCGACGCGGTCGCCGGAACCGGTCGCCGTCGCGTTGATCGCACCGCCGAACCCGAGGCCGCCCTGGCCGCCGACGTCGTTGTCGAGGATCGCGCTGCGCACCACGTCGGCCACCAAGGTCGCGTTGCTGGCGCTCGTGCTCAGACTGACCGCCCCGCCGGTGCCGCCCGCGGCCCCGACCCCGATCGCGTTGTCCGACACGGTCACGCCGTCCAGCGACACGCTCGCGCTGCGCGATGACGCCGCGGTCGCCGTAAAGATCCCGAACCCGGCCGCCGTCCCGTCGCCGCCGCCCAGGACGTTGCCTCTGAACGAAGAGTTGGTCGCGGTCACGTCATAGCCCGCCGCGTCGACGAGGCCGTCGCCGGCCGCCGCGCCGCCGCCACCGCCGTGGTTGTTGGTCGCCGTGACCGTGGTCAGCTTCAGCGTCGAATTGGGCGCCGCGCCATCGGTCAATGCGAAAAGGGCACCGACCGCGGCACCCGAACCGCCCCCGCCGCCCGCCGAGTTGGCGTCGAACAGCACGCCGTCGACGTCGACCTCGGCGTCCTGCGCCTTGACGATGCCGCCGGTCACCGTGTGGCCCGTCCCGCCCGCGACGTTCCCCACCACCTGGCCGGAGCGCATCGTCAGGGAGCCGCCCTTGAGCGCGATCGCCCCGTTGCCGTCGGCGCCCTGGGCGCTGTGGTTGCTGCGCAGATCGACCCGGTCGAGCGTCAGCGTCGCGCCACCCGGCGCGTTGAGCACCGAGACCGCGTCGTCGGCGCCGTCGCGCAGCGTCAGCGCGCTCAGCGTCAGCGGCGAGTCGTCGGTGACGTCGATGATCCGCGTCACGCCGCCGCCGCTGAGCGCTGTCGCCGCCGCGCCCTGGCCCGTGATGGTCAGCGACCGGTTGGCGATCGTCAGCTTCGACGCGAGCGTGATCGTCCCCGTCGGGAGCACGATCGTCGTCGTGTCGCCGGCCGGGGCCGCCGCGATCGCCGCGCGCAGTGTGCCCGGACCGCTGTCGGCGAGGCTCGTCACGTTGACGGTCGCCGCGCTCGCCGGGGATGCCAGGACCAGAAAAGCGGGAATCACGAGCAAGCGGGCATGTTGCACCCGCCAAGCTTAGTTGGGGGGTGTTCGGTGTCAGCCCTCAACTCGGGCTACACACCAGCGACATCGTCGCGCTCGTCTCCGCGGTCGTGGCGGCTCCCTGTGGGCGCAGCGCGCCTCAGCTTTGTGCTCGGTCTGATCGGCGCCGAACCGCTCGCCGCGGCGAGCGCCGACATCCTAGTTCTGCGCGCCGCCGATCCCGTGCAAGCGGTTGGTGACTTCGGGTGGGTTCTCGATGATCTGTGAGAACCGCACGACGGTCACCGTGTCATCCATCGTCACCGGGCGCCCGTAGATCTGCTCGAGGAAGTGGACCATCTCCTCGTGGCGGCGGAACTCCGGGTTGTCGTGCTCGATGTCGCGCGGCGAGAGGTCCTTCATCTTCTTGACCTCGACCTGGTCGATGACCGCCTCGAAGATCTTCTCCCGCGGCGAGTGCTGGTAGCCGATCGTCACCAGGACCGCCTGGTTCTTGCGGTACTTGTGCGACTTGTCGCCGAGCCGGATCGTCGCCGTCTTGCGACCCCGCTTGAGCTGGTCGGCGAAGATCGTCGAGTAGAAGTTCAGGACCTGCACTGGCCCTGCACCCTACCCGGTCAGTCCGCAACGCGACAGTGCCCGAGAGACCATGTCGCGCTCGCCCTTGTAGGTCAGCTCGCGGGCCGCCTGCTCGAGCTCCATCCACTCGGCGTACTCGACCTCGTGGTCGTGGTCGGTCAGCTCGCCGGAGACGTAGTCGAGCAGGAAGAACGAGACCGTCTTGACGATCCGCCGGCCGTCGCGCTGGTAGTAGTAGCGGACGTCGCCGAGCTTCTCGCGCAGCACGGCTTCGACCCCCGTCTCCTCGCGCACCTCGCGCAGCGCGGCGTCGACGATCGACTCGCCCGCGTCGGGGTGGCCCTTGGGCAGCGCGAGCACGCGGCGCCCGTCGGCGGCGCGGCGCGTGGGGACGATCACGATGCAGCGGTCGTCGCGCACGACCACGCCCCCGGCCGAGAACTCGGGCTCGGCGGGGCTCATCCGTACACGTATTCGCGACAGGCGGTCGGGCTCGAGCACGGTGATCCGGCCGCGTCCCTGGCGCACGACTCCGGCGCGCTCGAGCACGGCGAGGAAGCGGCTTGCCGACTCGCGCGATGAGCCCGCGAGCTGGGCGATGTCGGCCTGCGTGATCGACGATCATCACGTTGCCGTCGGCGGCGCCCTCGTGGCGTGCCTGCTCGACGAGGTGCGCCAGCACGCCCGGCGACGCGGCTCTGCACGGTCTGGAACGACTGGCGCGCGAGACGCTCGTTGGTCTCGCGCAGCGCGCGCACGAGCGCGATCACGAGCTTGGCCGAGATCTCCGGGTGCTCGCGCAGCAGGCGGCGCATGTCGTTGCCGAGGATCGCGATCGCCCGCACCGCGTCGAGCGTCTCGATCGTCGCCGAGCGGCGCTCGTCGTCGAACATCGCGAACTCGCCGAAGATGTCGCCGGGCCCGAAGTGGGCGAGCGAGATCGTGCGCCCGTCGCCCGACTCGCGCACCGCGCGCGCGTGACCGCTGCGCACGATGTAACACGTGTTCGACGCGTCGCCCTCGCGGAAGATCACCTGGTGGGCGTCGAAGCTGCGCGGCACCGCGACCTGCGCGACACGTTCGAGCTCCTCGGGACCGAGGGTCTCGAACGTGGGGACCCGCGCCAGCAGCTTCACGGCGTCCGAAGCCATGTGTGATGACTACCACACTGGCTCCGGACGCCGCGACGGCGGGCGCTCAGGTCGTGTTCAGCGGCGCCTCACGGTTGCGCCGGCGGATGACGCGCGCGCGTCGTAGCCGATGGCCGCCGAGGACGATCGCGAACGGGATCAGGATCAGCAGCGAGACGACGGCGACGGCGGCGCGCGACCTTGAGGATCTCTCGCGGCGGCGTGCAGCGCCTTGCCCGGAGTGAAGCCGCCGCCGTGGTGCACCGGGGCGACGTGGTGGTGCTTCTTGTGGCCCTTGCCGGTGATCGTCATCTGGACGGTCACGTAGTCGGCGCGGTGGCGCAGTTGCGACAGCGAGGCGAGCTGCGAGGCGATCTGCCGCTGGACCTGGCGGATCTTGACCTTCGTCACGTCGGTCTGCGGGCGCTTTTGCAGCGCCGCGAGCTGCGCCTGAAGGCGGGCGAGCTGGGTGTTGGTCGAGTGGAACTCGCCCGTGATGTCGCGCGAGTACTGGCTCATCGACGTCACCTTGGCCAGGTGGGTGAACGCGGTCAGCGTCGATTCGAGCTGCTGCGCTGGGGATCCGCAGCGTGAACGCGGCGGTGCCCTCGTTGCCGGTGATCTGGACCTGCGACTCGGCGACGAAGCCGTGCGCGCGCTGGGTCGCGTTGACGACCGCCGGCGGCGACCGGCTGGAGGTTGTCGATCGGTGGTCAGCATCGACAGCTCGGTCGTGCGCTCGACCCTGCGGCCGGGGGCCGGCGCGGTCGTGGTCGAGGTCAACGGGGTCGCGCTGCTGACCGACGGGGCGACGCCCGGCCGACGGCGAGGAGGGCGCGGCCGAAGGGGTCGCCGCCGGTTGTCGGCGGACGGGGCTCGGCGTCTTCGCCGCGGCGGGCCCGCGCGCGTGCCGCTGGCCTGCGGCGTGGTCGCGTCGTTCTGCTCGTGGTCGTGCCGGTCTTGAGCGCGTACGAAGCGGTCTGCGACTTGTGCCCGCCACTCGTCCCGATCACGACGGCGATCGCCGCCGCCGCGACGGCGGCCACCGGGGCGAGCTTGTAGAGCGTGGGCAGCCGCAGCCTGCGCACCGGAGAGGAGCGGCGCGCGGGCGTGTGAGCGGCGGACCCCGCGAGCACGCGCTCGTCGAGCGCGGCGGCGAACTCGGGCGTCATCCGGGGCGCCTCGCGCACGGACGTCGGCGACCAGCGCGAGCAGGTCGGCGTCGGCGGCCGGGTGGCCCTCGATGGCCAGGTCAAGGTCTTCGAGCAGGGTGTCAGTCATTGCAGGCCTCCCTCAGCTTGGAAACGGCACGGTGAAGCCGGGTGCCGGCATTGGATTCACTGATCCCGACGACCTTCGCGATCTCGGGGTTGGTGAGTCCGGCGTAGAACTTCAGCGCGACGAGCTCGCGTTCGGCGGGCTCGAGCGTCATCAGCGCGGCGCGAACGGTCTCGCGGCGCGCGGACGTTTCGACGTGGTCCTCGACGGCGGGACCTTCGTCGGCAGGATCGGTGTACAGCGCGGCGCGCCGCTTGCGCTTGCGCAGCTCGTCCAGCGCCGCGTTGCGCGCGATGCCGAATAGCCACGCGCGCTCGGTGCCGCGCTTGGCGTTGAACGTGCGCCGCTTGCGCAGGGCACGTTCGAAGGTCTGGGCCGTCACGTCCTCGGCGGCGGCCTGATCGCGGAGCAGCGAGGCCACGTAGGCGTAGAGGTCGGAGGCGCACGCCCGGTAGAGAGCTTCGAAGCTCGTCTGGGCCTGATGACTGGGCGGGGAGGGCCATCGTTGCGGTTGCGCTCACAGACGGACTACGCTCAAGAGGCGATCCCATCACGCCGATACCGTTTCCTGCATGCCCTGGCCCCGAATTTCCGCCGTTGTCGTGCTCGCCGTCGTCGCCCTCGCGGCGCCGTCGGGCGCCGGCGCGGCCAAGGGGAGCGACGGCCGATCTGTGGGCGACGATCAACGCCTGCAACCCGGCCGACGCGCCGGGCGCGGTCGGGATCCGCGGCTCGATGCCGGGCGACGGCGTGGCCAAGCAGAAGATGTTCATGCGCCTCCAGGTCCAGTTCCAGGGCCCGAAGGGCGCGTGGCGCTTCTTCCCGGGCACGGCGGTCGGCGACTCCGGCTGGCTGCCGATGGGCTCGGCCAAGCAGCACAGCAGGCAGGGCGGCCAGACGTTCGCGATCGCGCCGACCGGCAAGACGGCGACGGTGCGCGGATTCGTGACGTACCAGTGGCGCGCGCCCGACGGGACCGTCGTGCGCGCAGCCAAGCGCCTCACGACGGCGGGCCACGTGTCGTCAGCGGGAGCGGACCCCGCCGACTTCAGCGCCGCGACGTGCACATTCTGAGTCGTCCCAGAACAGCCGCGGGTCGTTGCTGATGATCCCGGTCACCCCGAGCCTCGCCAGCCGGTCGATCGTCGGCCGGTCGTCGACCGTCCAGACGTAGAGCTCGCCGCCGGCGCCCAGGACGGCGTCGACCATCCGGGCGGTGACGAGCTGGTGGTGGCACATGATCGCCTCGACGCGGCGCTCGCGGATGGCGCGGGCGAGGCGGGCCGGCGCGAAGTGTCGCGCGACGGTGGCCAGCGCCAGCGCACCGGGGCGTGTGAACGGATTGGCGAGGTAGTTGCGACGGACCTTGGGGACCGACCACCCGAGGCGGATCTCGGGCGCCGCGGTCCGGACGATCGGCAGGCTGTCCGTCTCCATCGTCGTCACCAGCGTGCGGCCGCCGAAGCCGTGCTCGCGCAGGGCGTCGACGACTCGCAGCTCGTAGCCGGGGAGTTTCATGTCGACGTCGAACGAGATCTCGGCGAACGCGGACGAGGCGAGATGCGCGAGCCCCTCGGCGAGCCGCGGTGCGGCGCGGCGCCCGAGCACCTCGTAGTCATGGGCGAGCAGCAGCTCGCCGCTTCCGTCCGGGCGCTCGGGCAGGACGTCGAACTCGATCATGTCGACGCCGGCCGCCAGCGCGGCGTCGAAGCTTGCGAACGTGTTGCCCGGGGCGAGGTGGTCAGCGCCCTTATGGCCGACGCGGCGGTAGCTCAGCGCTGGCACTGCGGACACCAGTACGTACTGCGGTTGTCGTCGCCCTGGCCGCGGCGGCGGATCGGCGCGCTGCAGCGCGGGCACGGTCGGCCGGCGCGACCGTAGACCGCGTGCTCGACGACCGCGTGGCCGCCGGCCGCCGACGCGCGCATCCGCGGGCGCGCATTGCGCAGGATCGCCAGCACCTCGTCGTCGGTGACCTGCCCGGCCGCGCGCCACGGGTCGATCGCGGCGCCATGGCAACCCTCCGACTTCCACATATTCCCGATCCCCGCGACGGTGTGCTGGTCCATCAGCGCGTCCCCGATGCCGCGCGTCGGGTCGTCCTCGCGCAGCCGTCGCAGAACGAGCGCCTCGTCGAACCGGTCGGCGACGATGTCGGGGCCGAGCGTCGCGAGCCGGCGGTCGGCGCGCGCCCGCGCCGCCGTGATCAGCTCCAGCAGCGGGCCATCGAACTGCACGACCTCGTGGTCCCCGGCGTGAACCACGAGCCACGCGCGGTGGCGCCCGCGCGGCCAGCGCTCGCCGTCGCGGCGCACCGTCCACAGGCCGGTCATTCGCAGGTGCGAATGCAGGACGAGGTCGCCCTCGAACCCGATCAGCAGGTGCTTGCCACGCGCGCGGACCGACTCGACGGTTCGGCCCGCCAGCCGCTGCGGCCAACGGTCGCCCGCGTGGCGGCGCTGCGGCGTGACGATCTCGTCGGGCACGCAGCCCTCGAGCACGGGGCGGATCCGCGCGGCGGCGTGGTGGATCGTGTCGCCCTCGGGCACCTGCCAACAGGCTACGGGTCACGGCTTGGTGCTGTGCGAGATCAGCTGAGGTCAGGCTGGAACGACGGCCCGGCCCTCAGATGCGAGCCCTTGACGACCGGCATCCCCATCACCTCGCGTCTCGGACGGCCGAATCAGTGCAAACCGTGCAATTGTTCTCAGGCGACCTGATAGCCCAACCATTTGGCAGAGGTAAGTACGCGGACATGCGAACAATTCCCGGAACCGATCTCAACGTCCATCCACTGTGCCTCGGCGGCAACGTCTTCGGCTGGACGTCCGACGAGGACGAGTCGTTCGACGTGCTCGACGCATACGTCGAGGCGGGCGGCAACTTCATCGACACGGCCGACGTCTACTCCGTCTGGGTCCCCGACCACAGCGGCGGCGAGTCAGAGACGGTGATCGGCAACTGGATCAAGCGGCGCGGGCGTCACGACGATGTCGTCGTCGCGACGAAGGTCGGCTCGATGGGCGGCATCAGCGCGGACAACGTGCGCGAGAAGACCCACGACTCCCTGCGGCGGCTCGGCGTCGAGGCGATCGACCTGCTCTACATCCATAGCGACGACAACGAGACGCCTGTGGAGGAGACACTCGGCGCGCTCGACGAGCTGGTCCGCGACGGCAAGGTCCGCTACGTCGCCGCGTCCAACTACTCGCCGGCGCGGCTGACCGAGGCGCTCGAGGTCTCGCAGCGCGACGGGCTGGCGCGCTTCTGTGCGCTGCAGCCGGACTACAACCTCGTCTCGCGCGACTACGAGTCAGAGCTCGAGTCGGTGGTCGCCGACAACGACCTGGCGTGCATCCCGTACTACGGGCTGGCCAGCGGCTTCCTGACCGGCAAGTACCGCCCGGGCGGCGAGCGCGTCGACAGCCAGCGCGGCGGGATGGCGGCCCAGCACCTCAAGACCGAGCAGGGCCCGCGGACGCTCGAGGCGCTCGACGAGGTCGCGGCGGCGCACGACACGTCGGTCGCGGCGGTGGCGCTGGCGTGGCTGGCCGCCCAGCCGACCGTGCTCGCGCCGATCGCCAGCGCACGGACGCTGGGTCAGTTGGCGGAGCTGTTGGACTTTGTGGGGCTTGAGCTGAGTGATGAGGAGCTGGCGACGTTGAGCGCGGCGAGCGCGCCCGCGTAGGGTGCGTTCCGGTCCGCCGCCTACGACCCGGCCACCTGCGCGACCAGCGCAAGATCGTGCTCGTAGCTCAACAGCGTCAGCGCGTCCTGCCGGTGAGACCCACATCACCTCGTCGGTCTCGTCGTCATGGTCGTCGGTCTCTTCGAGCACCGACATCCGCCACCAGCGCACGATCTTCGACCGGCCCTTGACCTCGTAGCGTGCCGGCTCGAGCTCCTCGTGGAGCTCGCAGCGCACGCCGGTCTCCTCGAACACCTCGCGCAGCGCGGCCTGCTCGAACGTCTCGCCGGGGTCGACGTGGCCCTTGGGCAGCGACCAGTCGTCGTAGCGCGGGCGATGAACGACGAGGATCGTCCCGTCGCGGTCATCGACCACGACGCCGCCCGCCGCCTGGATCTCGTCGCTCATCGAGCGTGGACGATACGAGACGTGCCGCGGGGGATGTGGATCGTGCGCTGCTGGGCCTTGGGCAGGCCGAGGCAGGCGCCGAGTGGGACAGGGACCCGCATCGTGACCGCGATCTGGACCGCGTGGTGCCGCTGCGGCGTGACGCTGACATGGGCCGGCGACTTGGTTGCGCCGCACGGCGGCTGGAAGCGGATCGTCGCCGTGTGGTGGCGGTGCGAAACGCGCACGAGCTACCAGCGGACCTTGATCGGTACCAACCTGTGCAGCGGTACCGGGCATTGCGGCACCGGGATCGGCGCCGGGATCGCGTCGCCTGTCTGCAACGTCTCGCCGGATGGACCAATGACGACGACCGCAAAGTGTGTGGTCTGGGCGAGCGGGATGCCGGTGATCGTCATCGACACGGTTCGCGGTGTGCCGCTCGTCGAGCTCCACGGCACCGAGACGCTCGGCGTGCTCTGGCCGTGGGCCGCCGTCGGGCCGTAGACGAACGCCGCCGAGCCGACGGTGTCCGAGGCCGATACGACCGGCGCCACGGTGGCGCTGAGGATGAGCGAGTACGAGGTTGGGCCCGGGCTCGAGCAGAGCGACCGGTTGGGCGTGAAACTGCCCGCGCTGGCGACGACGCTGGGGATCGGCGGCGGCAGACACGGCGGCACGGTGAGGCCGAGGTGAGACGGGATGGACACCGAGCACGAAAGCGAGCCGCCGCGCTGTGCCGGTGGTCGCAGTCGGCGGCAGGCTGGCGGCGCTGGCCGACGCCGCAAGCGCACAGGCGAAGGCGACCGCGGCAACACACAGACGGGCGTGGGCGCGCCTCATCACCCGTTAGACGGTCGGCGGCGTCGAAAGTGGTGCCGCTGCATCAAGCGCTGAGCGTGAGCTTGCGCGGGCCGGCGCGGAAGCCGAGTTCGATCAGGCGCTCCTCCCACGGCGAGCCGACGACCGGCTCGCCGTTGACGCGTTCCAGCGACATGCGGCGCGTGCGGTCGCCGGTGACGAACGCGGCCAGCTCCTGCAACGCCGGCGTCACCCTCGAGTCACCGTCGCCGACGAGCACGATGATGCCGCGGCCGCCGCGCTCGACGTACAGCACCGGCTCGCCGCCGGCGAGGACGACCTGCGCTCCGGCGACGCGCTGCGGGCTGCGCGCCTCGCTCATCGCGCTTGGGCCACGGCAGTGCCGCGCCATACGGCTGGGCCGGATCGGTCGCGGCGAGCACGATCGGCGGGGCTTGATCTCCCTCGCCCTGGGCGCGCAGGCGCTCGACCGCGCCGGGCAGCGCGAACTGCGCGCCTCCGAGGCCCTCGATGAAGTACCCGCGGCGGCAGACGCCGAGCGTCTCGAGCGCCGCGAACGCGTCGTACAGGGCGCTGAAGCCGCCCGGCACGCCCTCGGCGAGCACGTGCTCGCGGGTCACGATGCCGTGGCGCTCGAGCAGCAGCTCGGCGACCGTCCGCCGGCGGGCCGACGGGTCGGCCGGCGCGGCGGCGAACAACGACTGCGGTCAGCGACCAGCGCCCCGGCGGGTTGGCGATGCCCACGCCGGGCCCGCGACGGGCGCCGAAGCGCCGCATCGGGGCGGGTCGGCCGCTGGGCTGTCGCTGGGCCGCTGGGCGACGGTGAGCCGCGGAGCACGCAGCGGCGCCCAGGCGTCGTTCGTCGCCTCGCCGGCCCAGACGAGGTCCCACAGCGCCTCCTGGATCTCCTGCGGCGACTGCGGGCAGCTCGGCCAACAGGTCGGTGAAGAAGCACGGCGCCGCGGCGAGGCGCTCGCGCACGGCGACGTGGGCCGGCTCGCTCGGCGGCTCGAGCTTCGACGGCGGTGGCCCGATCGCCGCCGCGTCGGCGCGGAAGTACAGTGCGACGCGGCCCGAGCTGCGGCCCAGCGCGCCCGCCCCGACCCACACGATCTCGCCGCTGGAGCACAGCTCGTCCATCCACGTCGGCGAGTACGCGCCGACGCGCCGCGGCAGCACGTCGCGCTCCCACACGTCGGCGGGCAGCGCGAGGCCCTGGAGCGGTACGAGGACCTCGCGCAGGCGGTCGACGCCGGCGCCGGCGCCGCTGTGGCGGGCGATGCCGTGCCAGGACGGCGCGAACGCGGCCAGCGCACGCGGATCGCTCGCCTCGATCTCGTGGCGCAGGACGGCCAGCGACGCGCGGCGCAGGCGGCGCAGCACCTCCGGATCGCACCACTCGCGCTCGGAGCCGCCCGGGCCGCAGCTCGCCGCGGACCAGCTCGCCGTCGCGCTCGAGCTGCTGCAGCGGGGCCGTCGGGTCGACGCCGTAGCGGGCCTGCACGTCGGCCGTCGTGAACGGCCCGTGCGTGCGGGCGTAGCGGGCGACGAGCTTGGTCAGCGCGTCGGGCACGTCGGCCAGGAACGCCTCGGGCAGACCGCCGGGCGGGATCGCCCCGAGCGCGTCGCGGTACAGGCCGGCGTCGTCGGCCGCGACCCAGCGCTCCTCGCGCCCGACGCGCAGCCGGATCGCGCGGCGCTCGGCCTCGAGCTGGTCGAGCATCGCGTCGGAGTCCAGCGGCGCGAGCACGCGCTGGCGGACCTCGTCGGCGCGCAGGTCGCCCAGTCGCCGCAGCACCTCGGCGAGGCCGTCGCGGGTGTCGGCCTGGGTGCGCTCTGAGAGGTGCTGGAGATCGGCCTCGACGCTGCTCCAGCGCGCCCGGGTCGATCAGGTCGCGCAGCTCGTCCTGGCCGAGCAGCTCGCGCAGCAGGTCCCGGTCCAGCGACAGCGCGGCGGCGCGACGCTCGGCGTTCGGCGCGTCGCCCTCGTACATGTATGTCGCGACGTAGTCGAACAGAAGCGACGAGGCGAACGGCGACGCGGTCTGGGTCTCGACCTCGACCAGCGACAGCTCGCGGCTGTGCAGACCGGTCAGCAGCTCGTGCAGGCCGGGCAGGTCGAGCACGTCGCGCAGGCACTCGCGGTAGGTCTCGAGGATGATCGGGAAGTCGGCGTAGCGCTTGGCCACCTCGAGCAGCGACTGGGCCTTGAGGCGCTGCTGCCACAGCGGCGTGCGCTTGCCCGGACGGGCGCGCGGCAGCAGCAGGGCGCGGGCGGCGTTCTCACGGAAGCGCGCGCCGAACAGGGCGCTGGAGCCGAGCTCGGCGACGACCATCTCCTCGACCTCGTCGGGCTCGACCATGACCAGCTCCGCGCCCGGGGGCTCATCGGCGTCGGGGAGGTGGACGATGATCCCGTCGTCGGACCAGATCGCGTCGGACTCGAGGTCGAACTGCTCGCGGATCCGGCGGCCGATGGCCAGGCCCCAGGCCGCGTGGACGCGCGCGCCGTACGGGCTCAGGACGCACAGGCGCCAATCGCCGATCTCGTCGCGGAAGCGCTCGATGACGATCGTGCGGTCCGAAGGGATCACGCGCGTCGCGGCTTGCTGCTCAGCCAGGAAGTCGATCAGGTTGCGCGCCGCGCGCTCGTCGAGGTCGTAGTCGGTCTGCAGCGTCTCGGCGCTGGCGTCGACAGCCCAGGCACTGAACTCGCCGATCGCCCTGCCGAGCTCCTTGGGCCGCCCGACGCTGTCGCCCTTCCAGAACGGGACCGCGCCGGGGACGCCGGGCGCGGGGGTGACGATCACGCGGTCGCGGCCGATCTCCTCGATGCGCCACGTCGAGGCGCCGAGCAGGAACGTCTGACCCGGCCGCGCCTCGTAGACCATCTCCTCGTCGAGCTCGCCGACGCGGCGCCCGTCGGGCAGCGTGACCATGAACAGGCCGCGGTCGGGGATCGTGCCCGCGTTGGCAATCGCCAGCTGGCGTGCGCCCTTGCGGGCGCGGATCGTCCCGGCGACGCGGTCCCACACGATCCGCGGGCGCAGCTCGGCGAACTCGGCCGACGGGTAGCGCCCGTCGAGCATGTCGAGGACGTTCTCGAGCAGCGGTCGCGCCAGCTCGGCGAACGTGTGGGTCCGGGTCACGAGCGCGTGGAGCTCGTCGACGCCGATCGGCTCCGGATCTGTGGCGGCCGTCATCGCGACGATCTGCTGAGCCAGAACGTCGAGCGGGTTCTTCGGCACGACCGTCGGCTCGATCTCGCCGTTGCGCATCATCCGCGCGACGACCGCGCACTCGACGAGGTCGGCGCGGAACTTGGGGAAGATCCGGCCCTTGGACACGTCGCCGACGCCGTGGCCGGCGCGGCCGATGCGCTGGAGGCCGCTGGCGACCGATTTCGGCGACTCGACCTGGAGCACGAGGTCGACGGCGCCCATGTCGATGCCGAGCTCGAGCGACGACGTGGCGACCAGGCACGGCAGCTCGCCCGCCTTCAGCAGCTCCTCGACGACCGTGCGCTCCTCGCGGGCGAGTGAGCCGTGGTGGGCGCGGGCGATCTCCTCGCCGGCCAGCTCGTTCAGTCGGAGCGCCAGGCGCTCAGCGCCACGGCGGGCGTTGACGAAGATGATCGTCGAGCGGTGCTCGCGGACGAGCGCGAGCAGCTCGGGGTAGATCGCCGGCCAGATCGAGTTGCGGGTCGACTCGCCGCCTTGGAGCGGGTCGAGCGGATCGGCGTGGGCGGTCGACTGGCCGGGCTCGACCATCGACTCGACCGGGACGTGGATCTTGAGGTCCAGCGGCTTGCGCACGCCGGTGTCGACGATCCTGACCGTCCGCTTCGGGCCGACCAGGAAGCGCCCGACCTCTTCGAGCGGGTTCTGGGTCGCGCTGACAGCCCGATGCGCTGCGGGTCGACGCCGTGCTCGTTGAGCGCGACGAGCCGTTCGAGCGTCAGCGCGAGGTGCGCGCCGCGCTTGGTCGCGGCCACGGCGTGGATCTCGTCGACGATCACCGCCTCGACGCGGGTCAGCATCTCGCGCGCCTGCGAGGTGAGGATCAGGTACAGCGACTCGGGCGTCGTGATCAGGATGTCCGGCGGTCGGCGCTTCATCTGCGCGCGCTCGCGCTGGGGCGTGTCGCCGGTGCGGATCGCGACCGTGATCCGTGCGTCCGGATCGATCCCGCGCAGCGGCGCGCGCAGGTTGCGCTCGATGTCGTAGCTCAGCGCCTTGAGCGGCGAGACATAGAGCAGGCGCGTGTGCGGGTCGGACTCGGGGGTGGGCGAGACGGCCAGCCGGTCAAGCCCCCACAGGAACGCGGCCAACGTCTTGCCCGAGCCGGTCGGCGCGCTGAGCAGCACGTGGTCGCCGGCCGCGATCGCCGGCCACGCCTGCTCCTGGGCGGCCGTCGGCGCCTCGAACGCGCGCTCGAACCAGTCGCGGACGGCGGGGGTGAAGTGCGACAGCGGCATCCGCCCAACCATAGAACCTCGTGCGAGCGGGCCCGGCCGGCCGCCTGCGGTCACGGCGAGCATGAAGCGCTGAGGCAAGCCGGAGTCTCAGGGTTAGACTCGGGCGATGGGCACGGCCGATTCGCGGGGCGTGTCGGGCTACGCGTCGTGGGCGATCGCCGGCGCGTTGTGTGTGCTGGCCCTCCTGTCGCTGTCGCGGATTGTCGTCGGCGCGATCCTGATCGTCGTCGGGGTCGGCGCGTTCAGGCTTACGCGTCGGCGCCGCCCGCCGGGGCCGGCGGGATGACCTTGCTGTACTCGACGAGCTCCCAGCGCAGCGGGATCGCGTTGCGGCGCTCGATGACGGTCTCGATGTCGTAGTCGATCAGGCGCTTGGCCCGCGGCCAGTCGGCGATGCGATCGTCGTCCCAGGCGATCGTCGCGCGGCCGGTGAGCTGGACCGTGGTCCCGTTCTCCCAATCGATGAACAGCAGTCCGGCGGCCGGGTCGGCGGCGATGTTGCCGAGCGTCGTGAACATGTTGTTGCCCTGGTAGTCGGGCCACGTCAGGCGCGTGCCGTCGTCGCCGACGGCGATGAACCCGGGGCGGCCGCCGCGGTGCGACGCGTCGGCGCCACGCTGCGCGTTGGCCGTCGCGACGTAGAACGTGTCGGCGGCGTGGACGAGCGCGCGCTGGTCGGCGTCGAGCGCCCCGCCGGTCGTCGCCTCGGTGCCGCGCTCGCCGTCGTTGAGCAGTTCGACGGGGGTGCGGCGTTGGATGTACTTCGGGCAGTTGCCGAACGTCTCGGCGATCTGCAGCTCGATCCCGTCGTCGGTCAGCTGTGCGGTGCCGTTGACGCGGATCCGGCTGCGCGACATCGCGTCGAGCGCCAGCAGGCCGAGCTTGATCGGGCCGGCCTCGAGCGCTCGGCCGAGCGGGTCCTCAGGTTGGAGCTCTGCATGCAGAACCAGCGAGTCCGGGCCCGGCCGTGCGCGCGAATCCGCGTTGGCCGAGGATCGGCGACGCCCACACCCGGCCCTCGTGGTCGCGCCCGCCGGCGATCAGCAGGTACTGCTCGCGCAGGAAGACGGCGAAGTTGACGTCGAGCTGCGGGGCGACGGCGTTCTCGCCGAGTTCCTGTGCGAGATCGCGAACGCCGGCGCGCTCCTGCACCTCGATCTCACCGGCATGGAACACGTCGCGGGGCATCCGACCTTGAGCCTACGTCTCCGCAGCGACGGGCCTGTTACGTCGTCAGCGGAAGTGCGCGCTCGTGACTACGTGGTGAGCGCCTTCGACGCCACCAGCACCTCGTCGATCATCGCCTCCGTCAGCTTGCCGGTGAACGTGTTCTGCTGGCTGGGGTGAAAGCAGCCCAGCAGCGTCAGCGACTCGCCCTCGCACGCCACCGCGCCGTGGCCGAAGCGCGGCCGCGGGCGAGGGTTCGACAACCCCGCCGCCTCGCGCAGCGCCAGCGCCGCGGCCCACGCGAATGCTCCGAGGCACAGCACGACCCGCACCCGGGTCAGCTGCTCGAGCTCGGCGACCGTCCACGGCAGGCACGTGTCGCGCTCGGCCGGCGTCGGCTTGTTGTCGGGCGGCGCGCAGCGGACCGCCGCCGTGACCCAGCAGTCGCGCAGCTTCAGTCCGTCGTCGACCGACATCGACGTCGGCTGGTTGGCGTAGCCGGCCCGGTGCAGCGCTGCGTACAGGAAGTCCCCGGAGCGGTCGCCGGTGAACACGCGCCCGGTGCGGTTGGCGCCGTCGGCGGCCGGCGCGAGCCCGAACACGAGCAGTCGCGCCCGTGGGTCGCCGAAGCCCGGCACCGGCCGCGCCCAGTACGTCTGGCCGGCGAACCGCCGCGGGGGCGCGGCCGCCTTGGCCTCGCGCCACGCCACCAGGCGCGGGCAGCGCCGGCACCGCACGACGTCCGCGGCGATGTCGTCGAGCCCCGTCAGGACCCGACCGACCCGCCGCGCGCCAGCAGTCCGAAGATCAGCCGCTCGATCACCGGCTCGAGCTCGCGCACGTCCTGCGGAACGCCGGTCCGCAGGTGCCGCGACACCAGCTCGACGGTCGCCCCGACGACCGCGAACGCGTCGTCGGGCGACTGGAACTGCGGCGCGCCCTCGCGCTGCGCCGCGCGCGCGTTGTCGCGCAGCAGCGCCTCGGCGAACGCGGCCAGCATCACGTCGCGGCGCTCGGACGCCTGCGGCCCCAGCGCGACCGCCTCGACGAGCACCGTTTGCGCCGTCGTCGGGTACTCGGTCAGCGTGCGCAGGAACGCACCGAGCTGGTCGCGCACGTGCTGCTGGTAGTTGCCGCGGACCGACACCGACGCCGTCGCCATCGATGCCATGACCTCGCTCGCCGCCTCGTCCATCAGCCCGAGGATGCACTCCTCCTTGTTGGCGAAGTGCTCGTAGAACGTGGCCTTCGACATCCCGGCCTCGCGCGTGATCGCCTCCGCCGTCAGCTCCGCATAGCCGCCGCGCGCGCAGACCGCGGCGGCGGCCAGGAACAGGCGCCGACGCTGGACATCGCGGCGCACCTCAAGTGGGGGCGCGTGGCGCCCGCGTGCTACCGCGACTGGAGGTTCCTCCGCCATCGTCCGGCCAAACTACATACGCTGTGCCGCCGATGCGATTCCTGGCCGCCATCACCCTCGCCCTCGTCGTCACCGGCTGCTCGGTGGCCGAACAGCCGGCCAAGCACAAGTTCACGGGCACCAAGGCGCAGGTCGAGGACGCGCTGTCGAACCTCGAAGCCGCGGCCAAGAAGCTCGACAAGGCCAAGATCTGCAACCAGGTCCTGTCGACCAGGCTCGTGAAAAGCTACGGCGGCCCGGCCAAGTGCAAGACGGTCGTCGGCCAGGTGATCGATGACGCCGATGCGACGGCGCTGGCGCTCAAGCCGCAGACAGAGGCGTCGACGTGCGAAGCCGAAGCCGAAGACGTCGCCCATCGGCGATCACGCTCGGCGAGGGCAAGGCGCCGACCACGGCCACCGCGCAGGTCAACGCCGGCTCCGGCCGGACGCGGAGCGGCACGGTCCAGCTCGTCAAGCAAGGCCGAAGCTGGCGCATCGACAGCTTCGGCTGAACCTTTCGCGCACGTTCCAGATGCTCGTCCAGCGGGTCGCAAGACGGCCCGGTGCGGGCCGACTGAACTGAGCAGATGCGGTTCCCGGGGCGAGGCGGCGCTGCCGCGGCGTCCGGTCGACGTTGGCGTCCACGAGTACCGGGGGGACCGATACTCGTGGCCGCTGCCCCGACGGCGCCACCTGGCCCCGGGAGTCGCGTCTGCCTCCGCATCGGCGTCTGTGCGGCCGTCAGCCTCAGCCGAGGCTGCGGCCGTACTGGCGCTCGTAGTAGGCGCGGTAGTCGCCGGAGCGGATCGGCTCCCACCACGCCGGGTTGTCGCGGTACCAGGCGACGGTCTCCTCGAGCCCCTGCTCGAAGAACCGCATCCGCGGCTCCCAGCCCAGCGCCCGGATCTTGTCCGAGCTCAGCGAGTAGCGGCGGTCGTGGCCGGGGCGATCGGTGACGTAGTTGATGATCGACTCGTCGGCGCCGGTCAGCTCGACGATCCGCTTGACGACTTCGATGTTCGCGCACTCGTCGGGGCCACCGACGTTGTAGACCTCGCCGGCGACGCCGCGCTCGAGCACCGTGCCGATCCCGCGCGCGAAGTCCTCGACGTAGAGCCAGTTGCGGACCTGGAGGCCGTCGCCGTAGACCGGCAGCGCGTCGCCGTGCAGCGCGTTGAGGACCATCAGCGGGATCAGCTTCTCCGGGTACTGGCGCGGGCCGTAGTTGTTGGAGCCGCGGCAGATGACGGTCGGCAGGTCGTACGTGTCGAGGTAGCTCGAGACGAGCAGGTCGGCGCCGGCCTTCGTCGCGCTGTAGGGCGACGACGGCTGCAGCGGCGAGGTCTCGGTGAACGAGCCCTCCTCGATCGACCCGTAGACCTCGTCGGTCGAGACCTGGACGTAGCGCAGCTCGTGCTCGCGCGCCGCCTCGAGCAGCGTCCACGTGCCGAGCGCGTGGGTCTGGACGAACGCGTCGGGCTCGGCGATCGAGCGGTCGACGTGGGTCTCGGCGGCGAAGTTGACGACCGCGTCGCAGCCCGCGATCGCCTCGGCGACCGCCTGCGGATCCTCGATCGCGCCGTGGACGAAGCGCACGTCGAGGCCGTCGAGGTTCTCGCGCCGCCCGGCGTAGGTGAGCTTGTCGAGCACGACGACCTCGTCGCCGGAGCCGATGCGCACGCGGACGAAGATCGAGCCGATGAACCCTGCGCCGCCGCAGACGAGCAGCTTCATGCCGCAACTCCTTGGCCGTCGCCTCGAGGTAGGCGCGCACGCCCTCCGCCAGTCGGGCAGGACGATCGGATCGTCGCGCTCGGTGCCGAGCACGCTGAACGCGGGCCGCGGCGCGGGGCGGGGGAACTGGTCGCTCGTCACCGCGACGACTGTCGCAGGTGATTCCGGCCTGAGTCACGGCCTCGGTCGCAAGCTCGTGCCACGAGCACGAGCCGGCGCCCGCGCCGTGGAATATGCCGCGCTCGGGGCGGCCCGCCATCGCGACGAGCGCCGGGGCGAGGTGGCCGGTGTAGGTCGGGCAGCCGACCTGGTCGGCGACGACCTCGATCCGGTCGCGCTCGCGCGGCCAGGCCGAGCATCGTCGCGACGAAGTTCTTGCCGTGGGGTCCGAACAGCCACGCGGTGCGCACGATCGCGTGATCGTGGCACGACTCGGCGACGGCGTGCTCGCCGCGCAGCTTCGAGCGGCCGTAGGCGCCGAGCGGGCCGGTCGGGTCGGACTCGACCCATGGCGCGCCGTCGCGCGGGCGGTCGCCGGGAAAGACGTAGTCGGTCGAGACGTGGACGAGCCGCGCGTTGCCCGCGCGGCAGGCCGCAGGCGAGGTTGCCGGGCGCGGCGGCGTTGACCGCGTCGCGCGGCGTCCTCGTCGGCCTCGGCGCCGTCGACGTCGGTGTAGGCGGCGCAGTTGATGACCGCGTCGGCCTTCAGTGCGCCGATCGCGGCGACCGTGGCCGGGCCGTCGGTGAGGTCGAGCTCGGCCCGCGTCGAGCGCGGTCACGTCGTGGCCGGCCGCGCGCGCGGCGGAGACCACGTCGTGGCCGAGCATCCCGCCGGCTCCCGTCACGACGAGCCTCACGGGATCCCGATCTCCGAGTTGTCGCCGACCAGAAGCCGCAGGCCCGCGGCTGGCCGCCGTCGCGGGTGACCTTGACGTTGCGGCCGAGCAGCGAGGACTCCATGCGGCCGTCGAGGTCGGTGACCGTCGCGCCGGCGAGCAGGATCGAGTGCTCGATCTCGGCGTTGCGCACGACGCAGTCCTCGCCGATCGCGCTGTAGGGGCCGATGTAGCAGTCGGTGAGCTGGGCGCCGGCGCCGATGATCGCCGGGCCGCGGACGTTGCAGCGCTCCAGCCGCGCGCCCGGCCTCGACGACGACGCGGCCCTCGACGCGCGAGTCGATCAGCTCGCCGTCGACGCGCTCGGCGATCGTGTCGAGGATCAGCCGGTTGGCCTCGAGCATGTCGTCGAGGCGGCCGGTGTCCTTCCACCAGCCCTGGACGATGTGCGGCTCGACGCGCCGGCCCGAGTCGACGAGGTGCTGGATCGCGTCGGTGATCTCGAGCTCGCCGCGCGGGCTGGGCTCGATCGCGCGGGCGGCGTCGTGGATGACCGGCGTGAACATGTAGACGCCGACCAGCGCGAGGTTCGTCTTGGGCTCGGGCGGCTTCTCGGCGAGCGCGACGACGCGGTCGCCGTCGAGCTCGGCGACGCCGTAGTTCTCGGGGTCGGGCACGGCGGTCAGCAGGATCAGCGCGTCGGGCTCGCTGGTCTCGAACGCCTGCGACGAGGTCGGCGATCCCGCCCTGGAGCAGGTTGTCGCCGAGGTACATGACGAACGGGTCGTCGCCGAGGAACGGCTCCGCGGTCAGCACGGCGTGGGCGAGGCCGGCGGGCTCGTCCTGGACGATGTAGGTGATCTGGACGCCGAACTGCGAGCCGTCGCCGGCGGCGGCGCGGATCTCGTCGCCGGTCTCCGGCGCGATGATGATCCCGATCTCGGTGATGCCGGCCGCCGCCATCGCCTCGATGCCGTAGAACAGGACCGGGCGGTTGGCGACCGGGACGAGCTGCTTGGCGGTCGTGTGGGTGATCGGGCGCAGGCGGGTGCCCTTGCCGCCCGAGAGGATGAGGCCGCGCACGGCCTCAGTATGCCCCCGCGAGCTTGCGGTGATCCCAGGTGGCGCGCGATTTCTCGAGGAACTGCGAGCGCGACGCGCTTGGCGGCCTGCGCCTCGAACGCGGCGCGCATCTCCGGGGTCGGGTTCTCGCCGCCGCCATAGCGGCCCGCGATCTCCATGCCGACGCCGGTCACCGTGTCGAGGTCGCGGTGGATCTCGACCTCGCACGTCGAACATCACGCCGCGCAGCTGGTCGTACTCTCGCCGGTCTCGACCTGCACCGTGGCGCGGGGGTCGCGCTCGAGGTTCCTGACCTTCTGCGACTTGGCGAATGTCCACGCCCACAGCTCGCCGTCGCGCACGACGTACCAGAGCGGCATCAGGTGCGGCCAGCCGTCGCGGCCGTTGGTCGCGCAGATCACGTGCGCTGCTCGTCGAGGAAGGCGACGACCTCGTCGTCGGTCAGCTGGATCGCGTCGCGGCGGCTCGGCACGCGTGAGACGCTACTAGTGGGCCACTCACTAGCGCCCGGCGAGGGCCGTGGCGCGCAGCTTCTCGACGGCCGCCAGCACCGCGTCGCGCGCGTCCTCGGGCTCGAGCACGACGGCGTCGCCGGCCTCCTTGAGGACCTCGCGCACGAGCCAGTCGCTGCCGGCGAAGCTCAGCTCGACGATCACCGAGCCGTCGGCCAGCTCCTGGGCGACCTGGCGCTCCTCGCGCGCCCAGCGGGCGCGCTCGGGCGCGATCCAGACGCGCGCGCGTGCGCGACGCCGGGACCTCGCCGGTCCGCGGCCAGCCCTCGACGTCGGCCGCCGGGTCGACCTCGGGCCGCGGCTCGAACTCGGTGTCGGTCACGGTCGCCGAGCGGATCCGGTCCAGGCGGAAGTGGCGCACGTCGTCGCGCGCCGGGTCGAACGCCGCGACGTACCAGCCCTCGCGGCCGTTGATCAGCGCGTAGGGCTCGACGACGCGCTCGGAGAACTCGTCCTCGTTGGCCTTGTAGTACTCGAGCTGGAGCAGCCGCCGCTGGGCGATCGCCTCCGAGGCGATGCGCGCGATGGCGGTGTCGTCGCCCGACGTGCGCGCGACCTGCAGGCCCTGCTCCATCGGGTCGGCGCCGAGCGCGGCGACGATCTTCTCGCGGGCCGAGCTGAGCGAGCCCTCGGGCAGGTGGTCGCCGATCAGGTCGATCGCGGCGACGAGCGCCTTGGCCTCGACCGGCAGCAGCCGCGCCGGGCGGGCGAAGTTGTCGGAGTAGGGCTCGGGGTCGACCTCGATCTCGCCGTCGCCTCGTCGATCTCGGCGTAGAGCACGTACGAGCCGCCGCCGAAGTTGACGACGTTGAGGACGTTGATGTCCTCGCGCAGCTCGGCCTCGGAGATCTGCAGGCGCTCGCAGACGTCGATCGAGTCGAGGCGCTCGTCGGCGCGCCCGGCCTCGATCAGGATCGACGCGAGCGTGACGAGGCGGGCGAAGCGCTCGGGGCGGATCGCGGTCTCGCGCTTGCCGGCGGCCGCCGTGTCGTCGTCGGCCTGCGCGGTGGCGCGCTTGCCGCGCGCGGGACGGGCGAGCTCGACCGGCTTGGCGTGGCGCTCGTGCAGCAGCTCGACGCGGTCGGCGACGAACTGCGGCGAGCTCCGGCGGGCCCTCGACGCGGGCGTGCTCGCCGAGGCGCAGGACCCACGAGGCGAGCTGGCGCTCGGACGCGTACGGGGTCTCGAAGACGATGCCGTCCTCCGAGCCCTCGGGCTCGACGATCTCGCCGAAGCGGCCGAAGTGGCGCTCGACCTGCCAGGCGATGCGCTCGGAGACGTGGACTCGCGCCGACGCCGATCTCGTCGCCGAACTGCCAGTCGGCGCGGTTGGCGTACGGGCGCGGGTCGAAGTCGGTCGGGCGCTTGAAGTCGTGCTCGGCCTTCGTCGCGTAGGCGACCTTGCCGCGGATGCGCGACAGGCGGAAGACGCGCAGCGCGTCGCGCTCGTGCGAGTGGCCGAGCAGGTAGAACTGGCCGCCCTGGAACAGCAGGTGGTAGGGGTCGACCTTGCGCGCGCCGGTCGCGTCGCGCTCCATCGTGTAGTAGTCGAACGTGATCGTCTTGTTGCGGAAGATCGCCGTCTCGATCTTGGCCAGGCGCTGGGAGAGGTCGTGCCCGCCCGACGACGCGGTGATGCCGAGCGCGACCGAGCTCTGGTCGGGCGCGTGCAGCGGGCTCGGCCGGCCCCACGAGATCTGCTGGAGCGCGAGCCGCAGCGGCTCGGCGTAGGCGAACTCGCCGTCGAGCAGCGTCAGCGCGAACTGCAGCGACGCGAGCTCCTTGTCGGTGAACGCGATCGGCGGCAGATGGAAGTTCTCCGGGCGCAGGGAGTAGTTCTCCTGCTCGGCGGCGCCGTCGAGCGGGCGCTCCACGGTCAGGCGGATGCCGAGGTCGTCGAGCTCGGCGCGGTCGGCGTAGAAGCGCCGCGCGAACGCGTCCTCGTTCATGCCGCTGTATCCCTCGACGTCGCGCCGGATCTCCAGGGCAGTCACCGGCCGGCGTTCTGCCATCAGATAGGAGATCAGCGAGAGCTGGCGGATGAGCTTCTCGGTGTCCTTGGCCATTCGTGTCCCACGATAGAGGCCGCGCATCGCCGGGTGACGTGGTCGCTTCAGACATGCGCCGCTTTTTGCGCGCTTTGTCGCGTCCACGCGTTAGCGTTGGCGCGGAGGTGTTGACGCTCGTGATCATCGACGACCACGACGCGCTGCGGGAGGGGCTCGCAGTGCTGCTGACCCGTGGCGGCGTTGAAGTGATCGGCACCGCGGGCAACGCGGCGGCCGGCGCCGACCTCGTCGAGCAGGTCGCTCCGGACATCGCGATCATCGATGTCGGGCTGCCGGACGAGAGCGGAATCGCGCTGACCCGACAGCTGCTCGCGGAGAATCCGGAGCTGGGCGTGATCCTCTACACCGGGACCGGTGACTCGGAGCTGCTGTTCGACGGGCTGGACTCCGGTGCCCGCGGATACGCGCTCAAGGCGGGCACGATCGACGAGCTGCTGACGGCGATCGAGCAGGTCGGCGACGGCGGTTCGTACGTCGACCCCCGACTGGATCGGGTGCTGCTGTCGCCGCGCGCGACGGCAAAGACACCGCAGCTATCGCCGCGCGAGCGCCAGGTCATGCATCTGATGGCCGAGGGGCGCACGGCGGACGGCGTCGCATCGGAGCTGTTCGTCAGCGTCGAGACGGTCCGGACCCACGTGCGCAACGCGATCGGCAAGCTCGAGGCGCGCAACCGCGTCCACGCGATCGCGGTCGCCCTGGAGCGCGGCGAGATCGCGCTCGACCACAGCGGCGAGCGGGACTAAGTGGTGACCTCGGACGCCGACGCCCACGAGCGCCTCCTGGCGCTCACCCACGACCTGCGCACACCACTGACGTTGGTGACCGGCTTGGCCGAGATGCTCCGCCGCGACGGTCTCAGCGACGAACAGCGCGCCGACTACCTCAGTCGCCTCGCCGAGTGCGCCCGGGAGATGACGGAGATCCTGGACGCGCAGGAGCTCGGGCCCTCCAGCTACGAATGATTCATAGCCAGGGAGCCACGCCTGGCCGGCGTCAGGCCGCGGCGGCGTGTTCCTGCTGCTCTTCGGGCACCTCGCGCGGTTCGCCGAAGTACGCGCCCGAGCCGAGCGCGCGGTCGAAGGCCGACCACGCCTGGCCCGTCGCCAGTTCCTTCTCGAGCCGGTCGAACGAGCCCAGGCGCCCGCCGAGGTTGTCGATCATGTGCACGAGCGTCGCCTCGCGCGTGCATGGCACGACCGGCGAGCCGTGGGCCAGCGAGCCGTGGTGCGACAGCACGATGTGCACGATCGCCTCGGCCACGCGCGGCGGGAAGTCGTCGATGCGCTCGATCTCCGAGCGCACGCGGAAGTAGCCGAGCGGGATCTCGCCCTGGAGCTTGCCCGCGTCGCTCATCTCGATGTGCTGTGCGTCCCACTGGTAGGCCTCGAGCTTGCCGATGTCGTGCAGCAGCGCTCCGGTCACCGCGATGTCGCGGTCGATCCCCGGGAAAGTCGCGCTGATCGCGCCGACCGCCTGGGCGACGGTCAGCGAGTGCTCGAGCAGCCCGTGCACGTAGGCCTGGTGATAGAGCTTGGCCGCGGGCGCCGCGCGGTAGGCCTCCCAGGTCGGCGCGTCTTCGCCGAGGATCCGGTCGAGCAGCTCGCGTAGCGGCGGTGACTGGATCGTCGCGATCAGCTCGCGCAGGTCGTGCTCCATCTGCGGCGCGGAGCGGCCCGGCCCATCGACGAGGTCGGCCACGTCGTAGGTCCCGCGCTCGGGGTTGCGCAGCGCGCGAACGTTGATCTGCGGACCGTATTTGGCGTGGACGGCGAAGCGGCCGATCACCCGCACCAGGCTGCCTGGCCGGACGAGTTCCATGAACTCGCTGATGCCGTCCCACACCATCGCGGGAACGCACCCGGTCCGGTCGCCGAGCGACAGCTTGAGGAAGTCACCGCCGTCGCGACGCTGGCGCAATTCGCTGTCGCGAACGAGCATGACCTGGTCGAGGTCGAGGCCGTCTTCGAAGTCACGGACGAGCATGTTTGACAAGGTAGGAACGGGCTCGGACGACATTGCGCGAATATGTCGCTCGTGACCCCGACCGCGATCGTCAGCGGCGCCGGCGGCGCGCTCGGCAGCGCCGTCGCGCGCGATCTGACTCACCACGGCTGGCACGTGGTCGGAGTCGACCGCGAAGAGCCCAAGCTCGACGGCGTGACGTGCGTCGCCGCCGACCTGACGACCGCCGACGGCGCCCGTCGCGTCGCCGACATCGCGGGCGACGACCTGCGCGGGGTCGCCCACACGGTCGGGGGCTTCGACGCGCCGGGCCGCATCCACGAAGTCGACATCGAACGCTTCGAGCGCCAGTTCGAGCTCAACCTGCGAACCGCGTACCTGATCGCCCAGGCGGCGCTGCCGGCGTTGCGCCTCGACGGTGGCGCGCTGGTGTTCGTGTCCTCGCGCGCGGCGTTGCAGCCGTTCTCGGGCGCCGCGGGCTACATCGCCTCCAAGGCCGCGCTGCTATCGCTCGTCGATTCGCTGGCGATCGAGTACCGCGACGACGGCGTGCGTGCCAACGCGGTCCTGCCGTCGGTCATCGACACCCCGGCCAACCGCAAGGCGATGCCCGACGCCGAATTCACGACGTGGGTCTCGCCGCAGCAGATCGCGGCCGTGATCCGCCACCTGCTGTCCGAGGAGAGCGGCCCGACGAGCGGTGCGCACATCCCCGTCTACGGTCGCGCCTAGAATCAATCGCATGCCCTTGAGGAGCCGCAGGATTCGCGGCAACGGAGCGGCGCCGGCGACGTCGTCGACGCCGGTGTCCGCGTCTCCGGCCGGGGCGCCGCCGAAGGTGCTGCGCGGCGGGATCGACCTCGGCGGCACCAAGATCCAGGCTGTCGTTATCGCCGGCGAGGACGAGGTCGTCGGCCAGTCGCGCCACCCGACGCCGACCACCGGCGGCTCGGACGACGTCGTCACCGCGCTGGCGACCGCGCTCAGCGAGGCCGCCGAGGCGGCCGGGGTCGAGACCAGGGCGCTCAGGGGAATCGGCGTCGGCTCGCCGGGGACGATCGACGACCACGCGGGCACCGTCGCCAACGCCTCGAACCTGCCGGGCATGCTCGAGCCTCACCCCGTCGGCCCGGAGCTCACCAAGCGCCTCGGCGCACCGGTGCACCTCGGCAACGACGTCTCGGTCGCGACGCTGGCCGAGTTCGAGCTCGGCGCGGGACGTCCGTACAAATCGATCCTCGGCGTGTTCTGGGGAACCGGCGTCGGCGGCGGGCTGATCCTCGACGGCAAGTCGTGGCACGGCCGCGGCGGCGCGGGCGAGATCGGCCACATGGTCGTGCGTCGCAACGGCGCGCTGTGCCCGTGTGGCCGCGAGGGCTGCATGGAGGCCTACGCGGGGCGCAAGGCGATCGAGGCCCGCGCCCGCGAGCTCGCCGAGGAGGGCCACAAGACGATCCTGTTCAAGGTCATGAAGGAGAAGGACAAGGACCGGGTGACGAGCGGCGTGATCGCCGAGGCGATCGACCAGGGCGACGATATGACGATCGAGCTCGTCGACCGCGCGATCAAGGCTTTGGGCGCCGGGGTCGCCTCGGCCGTGAACCTGCTCGATGTCGAGGCGGTCGTGCTCGGCGGCGGGCTCGGCGTGCGCTTCGGTCAGGAGGCCGCCGATCGCATCACCGCCGCGATGCACCCGCACCTGTTCAAGGACTCAGACCCGGTCCCGCTGCACGTGGCGACGCTCGGCGACTTCGGCGGCGCGATCGGCGCGGCGCGGCTCGTCAGCGGCTGACCGGCATCTAGGGCGCTCACCGCAACGAGCCCGGCGAGCAATCGGCCGCCCTGAGTATGGCGAGACCGGCCCGCCGACCGTGAAAGCCGTGTTGCGCGCAGGAAGGACTCCGCTCGCTACCGTCGAACCATGCGTCTACGTGCCGCCACGCTGGTCTGCGCCCTGTTGGCGCTGGCCGTCGCCGCGCCCAGCGCGGGCGCCGTGGTGACGCCGCGGATCGCCGACGGGGTCAGCGCCGGCGGCGTCGACCTGTCGGGCCTGACGGTTCTCCAGGCCTCCCTGAAGCTGCGCGACCAGGCGACCGGCCACGCGATGCGCAGGCTCGCCCTGCGCGTGGGCAACCGGCGCTTTCACCTGACGGGCGCCCAGGCCGGGATCCGGCTCAACGCGACCGCGACCGCCCAGAACGCGCTCGACGCCCCGCCCGCGCCCGACAACTCGGCGACCGGCGGCGCCGTCACCGGCACGGTCGTCGCGCTCGTCCTCACCCACTCCCACGCCAAGGTCGCCGCGTTCGTCCGATCGGTCTCACAGACGGTCAGCGTCGCCCCGCGCGACGCGGCGCTCAAGCTCGGCCTACGCCACATGCAGATCCGCCGGGCCAAGGTCGGGCGCACGATCGACGAACGTGCCGCTGCACACACGATCGACGCGACGCTCGACGACGACGCGGCCAACCGCTTCGTCCATGCGGCCGTCATCAAGATCCACCCCAAGGTCAACGCCGACGACATCCGGGCCCAGAACACGACGATCGTCACCGTCGACCGCGCGAACTTCACCCTGCGCCTGTTCAAACACCTGAGGATCGCCCGCCGCTACCCGATCGCGGTCGGCCGTGCGGGCCTCGAGACCCCGACGGGCCTCTACCACGTGCAGGACAAGCAGATCAACCCGTCATGGCACGTGCCCAACGCGGCGTGGGCCGGGGACCTGGCCGGCCACGTCATCCCGCCCGGGCCCAGCGATCCGCTCGTCGCCCGCTGGATGGGTCTCGCCTCCGGCGTCGGCATTCACGGGACGAACGAGCCATGGACGGTGGGCTCGGCGGCGTCGCACGGGTGCATCCGGATGCGGCCGGAGGACGTGATCGTCCTGTACGACCGGGTTCCCCTCGGAACCCCCGTCCTCGTCCGCTGACAGCGCGAAGCGCGCGCGGGCGGCGGCGAGCGCGCGACGCGGGTACAGCGTCCCGAACTCGTTGAGCAGGATCACGCCCGCGATCACGAGCCCGGTCGAACTGAGCACGGCGCCGACGCCGAACGTGAACACGGTGATCTCGCCGATGTCGACCTGGTGGCCGGTCACCTCGACGAAGCCGTAGGACAGCATCGCCAGGCGCAGCCCGGCGCTCGCCGGGCCGAGCGGCACGATCCGCCCGGCACCCTGGGCGGCCATCACGAGCACGACCGTCTCGAGCGTCACCGGCAGGTGGAAGGCCTCCATGAACGCGGCCAGCGACGCGAGGCGGATCAGCCGCGCCAGCGCCTGCCAACTCACGACGCCGGTCAGGTAGCGCTTCGGCGTGCCGAGGATCGCAAGGCCCTGGCGGAAGCGATCGGCGGTCGCGCGGCCGCGGCGATGCGCGAGCCTGATCGCGAGCGTCGCCAGCACCACGACGCCCCCGATGATCAGCGTCGTGGCGATCGGGTGGTCGATGACGAACGACGCGTCGAACGACGGGATCTCGCCGAGCTGGTTGGGAACGGGCAGGAAGCCGCGGGCGAGCATCCAACCGACGAGCGCCGCCCCGAACAGGGTCTCGAACAGCGTCTCGGGCACGAACGTCGCCACGAGCGTCGACCAGCTGGCGTTGGGGATATGGCGCTTGACGAGCGCCAGCTTGACGACGTCGCCGCCGCGCGCCGGGATGATCGCGTTGAGCCCGGAGCCGGCCAGGTAGGCCTTCTGCACGTCGCGCTCGCGCAGCGGCTGGCCGGGGTAGGCGCAGCGCAGGATCGTCACCCAGCCGCGCGTCCGGACGACCTCGTTGAGCAGGTACAGCACGGTGCCGACCACGACGAACCACGGGTTGACCGCGACCGCGTCGTGAACAAGCAGGCGAACCGCATGCTCAGCGAAGCGGAGGACGTCGTGGAGGCGCTCGATCATTGGCTCATCACCATCTCATCGGCAAAGCACCCGCGCGAGGCAAGGGTTGCGGTCCGCACGGATGCTGCGCCCGTCAAGTTTCCACGGCGATTACATCTTCTGCGTCGATTGTCACCGGGATCGATTCGACGATCGCTGGCACACGGGAGAAGCGCGGGATCACGGTGATCGCCACGACCACCACCGCCAGCGCCAGGAAGGCGGTGATCAGCAGGCCGCGGTCGAAGCCCTTGGCCAGCGCCTCGGCGGGCGACGCGCCGCCATTCGCGGCCGACACGGTCTCGCTATGGGCGATCGTCACCAGGATCGCCAGGAACAGGGCGCCGCCGACCTGGCGTGAGCTGTTGAGCAGTCCCGAGGCGAGACCCGCATCGCGCTGCGGCACGCCCGACGTCGCGCACATCGTCATCGGCACGAAGCAGCACGCGGTGCCGATGATGGTGATCGTGATCGGCAGCCCGAGGTGGGTCACGAAGCTGTCGCCGGCCTCGGCCTGGGCCAGCCACACCGACCCGGCCGCGCACATCAGCGGGCCGGCGATCAGGATCGCGCGCGGCCCCACACGACCGACGATCCGCCCCGACACGAGCGAGGAGAACAGCGCGGCGAGCGTCGGAATCGAACATCGCCAGCCCGGCATGCAGCGGCGAGTAGCCGTTGACGCGCTGAATGAACTGCGACGTGAAGAAGATCTGCCCGACGACCAGGCCGCCGAGCAGGAACGACGTGATGTCGGCGCCGACGAGCGACCGGCTGCGGAAGATGCGCAGCGGCACGAGCGGCTCGCGTGAGCGCGCCTCGAGCACGACGAACACAATGATCAGGCCAATGCCGAGCGCCATCAGCCCGAGCGTGTGCAGCGATCCCCAGGCGTGCGTGTCGGTGGTGACGATCGCGTAGATCAGGATCGCCAGCCCGGCGGTGATGGTGACCGCGCCCGGCACGTCGAGCGGGCGCGCCGGTTCGTCCTCGCGCGGGACGTGCAGATAGCGCAGCGCGGCGACGAACACGCCGATGGCGATCGGGACGTTGACCCAGAGCACCCAGCGCCAGTCGAGCTGGTCGGTCAGCACACCGCCCATCACGGTGCCGAGCGTGCCGCCGGTCGCGGCGGTCATCGACCACCAGGTGAGGGCGCGGGTGCGTGCCGGGCCTTCGGCGAACGTCGTCGTCAGCGTGCTCAACGAGGCGGGCGCGAGGATCGCCGCGCCGAGGCCCTGGAACGCGCGCGCGCCGATCAGGATCGGGCCGCTCGTCGCCAGGCCGCCGACGAAGCTCGCGGCGCTGAACAGGGTCAGGCCGAACAGGAACACGCGCCGGCGCCCGAACAGGTCGGCGGCGCGTCCGCCGAGCAGCAGGAACCCGCCGAAGACGAGCGTGTAGGCATTGATGACCCACTGCTGCTCGGTATCGGACATGTGCAGGCCGGTCTGGATCGACGGCAGCGCGATGTTCACGATCGTCACGTCGAGCAGGACCATCCCCTGCACGACGCAGCAAATCGCGAGGATCGCGTTGCGGTGGATGCGCGGCTGATCGACGGTCATGCGATGCCCCGGCACGTTACGCCACCCACCTTCCGGTCGATCGCCATCCCCCTGGTGGGGTGATGTACGGCAGAATCGGGTAAGTCCGTTGCCGAACCGCAACCCTGGAGGAGGTTGCGGTGTTGTCCCTAGTAGTACTTACGCCTTCAGGAGGCTGCTCATGCGCACACGTATCACGACGGTCGCAGTCGTCGCTCTCATTCTCAGTACGGCCAGCTCCGCGCTGGCCGCCGTCAACCCCACCGTCAGCACCGGCGGGCACAGCGCGCTGACGCCGACCAGCGTCACGCTGCTGGGCAAGGTCAACCCGCACGGTGTCCAGACGTCCTACCACTTCGAGTACGGGACGACGAAGGGCTACGGCACCCAGACCGGCCCGACCGCGGCCGGCAATGGGACCGCCACCAGCAACGCGTCGGCGGCGATCGTCGGCCTGACCCCGAACACGACCTACCACTACCGGATCGTCGCGGTCACCGCGGCCGGGTCGATCCTCGGCGGTGACCAGGCGCTCAAGACGCCCAAGCAGCCACTCGGCCTGTCGCTGCTGGCCAACCCGAACCCGGTCCCGTTCGGCGCCTCAACCACGATCGCGGCGACGCTCACCGGGACCGATCGCGCGAACCGCAACATCGTGCTCCAGCAGCGCCCGTTCCCGTACACCGCGCCGTTCGCCCAGGTCGGCAACGTCGTCGTGACGAACTCGCTGGGCGTCGCGCCGTTCGTGATCCTGGCGCAGCAGCTGAACACGCAGTACCGCGCGCTCGTCCAGGGAACATCGGTCGTCGCCCCGATCATCACGGTCGGCGTCGCGGTCGGCGTTCACCTCAACCTGCGCAGCCACCACGTGCACTCCGGCAGCATGGCCACGTTCTCGGGCAGCGTCTCCCCGGCCGAGGACGGCGCGCTGTACGCGATCCAGCGGTTCGAGGGCACGTGGAAGAACGTCGCCGGCGGCTCGCTGCACCACAGCTCGGCCGCGTCGTCGAAGTTCTCGATCCGGGTGAAGATGCGTCATAGCGGCATCTTCCGCGTGTTCGTCGGCGTCGCCGACGGGTCGCACACCTCGGCCTCGAGCTCGAGCGTGCACCTGATCGTGATCCCGCGTAAGCACGCGACGCACCACCGCTAGTCGCTCGTCGTTTCTGCGCGGCGCGGCCGCCCGTTGATGGGGTGGCCGCGCCCGCGTGTTGCGTAGGCTGCCGCCCCCTATGAGCGAGCGGCTGCCCCTGCGGGTCGGCATCGGGGTGGGACTGGTGGCCGGTTGCGTCCTGGCCCTCCAGGTGCTGCTCACGCGCCTGTTCTCGGCGGCGCTCTTCTACCACTTCACGTTCCTGGCGATCTCGCTGGCGTTGCTCGGCGCAGGGGCCGGGGCGATCGCGGTCTACGTGCGCCCGACATGGTTCGGGGGCGATGTGCGCGTCCAGCTCGTGCGCTGGGCGGCGATCCTGTCGATCCTGCTCGTCGTCCTGCCGCTGCTGCTGGTGCGCCTGCACTTCGCGGTCAACGGCGCGCTGACGACCGGCTTCGTCGCGCGGCTGGCGGCGGCGAGCGTGCTGACGACGCTGATGTTCCTGGCCGGCGGGATCACGATCGCGCTCGCCGTGCGGGCCTACACCGACAACATCTCGCGCCTGTACGCGATGGACCTGGCCGGCGCGGCGCTCGGCGCCGTGGCGGTCGTCCCGCTGATGTGGGTGACGAGCGTGCCGACGCTCGTCGTCGCGCTGGGCGCCGGTCGCGGCGCTCGCGGCGCTGCTGTTCTGCGGACCGTCCGCCCGGCGCGGATGGCTGCTGGCGCTGCTCGGCGCCGGGATCGCCGCGGTCGCGCTGGCCGGCTCGACGCAGGCCTACCACCTGCCGCCGAGCACCGCGGCGTCGGGCGGCGTCAAGCAGGTCGCCGACGTGTGGACGCCGCTGAGCCGAGTCGTCGGCTACGCGCCGCTGCCGCGCGCGCCGTTCGCCACGCTGTTCTACGACAAGGTCTACGCGCCGGTTGCCGTCTACCGGCGCGGGACGCCGATGCCCGACTGGCACAAGCTGCGCCTCGGGCCGCAGACGATCGGCTACGTGATGACGCCGCACCGCAACGCGCTGGTGATCGGCGGCGGCGGCGGGCGAGACATTCTCAACGCGCTGACCCAGGGGACGCAAGCACGTCGACGTGATCGAGCTCAACCGCGCGATCGTCGACGTCGTCGACCACAACCTCGGGCGCTGGTCGGGCTCGCCGTACACGCTGCCGCGCGTGTCGACGAAGACCGGTGACGGGCGTTCGGCCCTCGCCCACCGCTCAACCAAGTACGACGTCATCCACCTCGGGTTCACCGACACGCTGTCGTCGAACTCGGCCCAGGCGTTCGCGCTGACCGAGAACAACCTGTACACGACACAGGCCGTCGAGGAGTATCTCGACCACCTGCGGCCGGGCGGGGTGCTCGAGGTCTCGCGCCTTTACAAACTGGTCGGCGACGAGGCGTTGCGGGCGACGATCCTCGCGCTCCAGGCGCTTGAAGGACCGCGGCGTCGCGCACCCGGAGCGCAACGTCGTGGTCGTGCTGGGCCACGACGTGCTCGGCGAGCTGTTCGGGACGGTGCTGGTGCGCAACGAGCCGTGGACGGCCGCGCAGCTGGCGCAGGTGCGGGCGCTGGCTCGCGCCCGCGGGGAGGGGGTGGCGTTCGCCCCCGGCGGGCCCGTACCGGCTCGAGTGGCGCGGTCTGCACGCGGCGAAGTCGCCGCAGGCGTTCTGCTCGGCCTACCGGCTCGACGTGTGCGCGCCGACCGACGACAAGCCGTTCTTCTTCCAGATGACGCGGCTGGCGTCGCTGGGCGAGCAGCACGGCTCGGGCTACATCTACGCGACCGACCCGTTCGAGGTGCTGCTGGTGACATTCGCGATCCTCGCCGCGCTGTCAGTGCTGCTCGTGGCGGCGCCGCTGGTGCTGACCAGCCGCGACCGCCGGCCGCCGATGCGCTCGCTGGCGTTCTTCGCCGCGATCGGGGTCGGCTTCCTGGCGTTCGAGGTCGTACTGATCCAGCGGCTGGTGCTGATGCTCGGGTTCCCGACCTACGCGCTGTCGGTGGCGCTGTTCGCGTTGCTGCTGTGGACCGGCGTCGGCTCGTTCCTGACGTCCGGCGTGCGCGATGAGCGCCGCGTGCTGCTCTGGGCACTTGCGCTGGCGTGCGTGTTCATCGCGGTCGGTGTCGTCGCGTTGCTGCCGCTGATCCACGCGCTGATCGGCGCGTCGTTCTTCGTACGCGTGCTGATGACGGTTGTGCTGCTGGCGCCGATCGGGATCTGCCTGGGAATGGCGATGCCGCTCGGGCTGCGGCGCTTCTCGGCTCGCTATCCGGATGGGGTCCCGTGGGCGTGGGGGGTCAACGCGGTCGCGTCGGTGCTGGCGTCGGCCGGGGCGATCGCGTTGGCGATCGTGCTGGGGTTCCAGGCGGCCACGGTGCTCGCGCTGGTGTGTTACGTGCTGGCGCTTGTGGATGTGTGGCTGTCGGCGCGGGACGTTGGCGCGGGCGCCTAGAACGTCACCGACTTCTGGGCTCGATCGTGACCTTGCCCCTGCCGAACGGCTTGCCCGAGAGCGTTCCGCGGGTGCCGGTCGCGCGGAGGGCCAGTTTGAGCGCGTGTCTGTTCGCCTTCGCGGGCGCGGGCACCGCCCCGAGCGCGAGCGCCACGCCTGCCATGGCTGCCAGCGCCGTTCGCACGAAGCGAAGGTGGTCCGCGCCGCGGATGGCTCGGTAGGCTCGCCGTCATGCGACGCTCGTTCTCCCTCATCGCCCTGCTGATCCTCTGCGCCGTGGCCATCGCCGCCTGCGGCTCGAGCAACAAGGACACGACCACCTCGGCCGCCGCCACATCGACGGCCGCATCCGACAAGTGCTCCAAGGAGAACCTCACGACGCGTACGCCCGGCGTGCTCACCGTCGCGACCGACTCGCCGGCCTTCCCGCCGTACTTCGAGGACAACAAGCCCGAGAACGGCAAGGGCTTCGAGAGCGCCGTCGCCTACGCGATCGCCAAGCAACTCGGCTTCGCCAACGCCGACGTCAAGTGGGTCAAGCAGCCCTTCAACGGCTCCTACGCCCCCGGCCCCAAGCGCTTTGACTTCGACGTCAACCAGATTTCGATCACGCCCGAACGGTCCAAGGCGGTCGACTTCAGCGCGCCGTACTTCACGGCCCCGCAGGCGATCGTCGTGCCCAAGGGCTCCAAGTACGCACACGTGACGTCGCTGGCCGACCTCCAACACGCGAAGTTCGGTGTCCAGGTCGGCACGACGAGCCTCGACGCGGTCAACGAGACGATCAAGCCGTCGTCGGCGCCGAAGGTCTTCAACAACTCCAACGACGTCGTGACGGCGCTCAAGGAGAACCTTGTCGACGCCGTCGCGGTCGACCTACCGACCGCCTTCTACATCACGGCGGCGCAGGTCGAGGGCTCAACGATCGCCGGGCAGTTCAAGGCCCCGGGCGGCGACCAATGGGGCGCGCTGCTGGCCAAGGGCTCGCCGCTCACCGACTGCGTCAGCGCTGCGGTCACCAAACTCCAGGCCAACGGCACGCTGTCCAAGCTCCAGACGAAGTGGATGGGCGGCGCCAGCGCGCCTGACCTGACCTGACGCACTGATTCACTAGGGCACATGGACGTGCCCGTCTCCGACCGGCGTGCCGCCCGCGAGGCGGCGCGCCGGGCTCGCGCGCGGCGGTCGACGGTCATCGCGACCGTCGCGACAGTCGTCGTGATCGGCGGCGCGGCGATCGTCGTCCTCACGAGCCAGGGCTGGCAGGACGTCCGCGCTGCATTCTTCAGCGGCCACGCGTTCGGCGCGTCGTTCCCGAGCGTCCTCGAGGGCTTCTGGCTCGACGTGCGGATGTTCGTGATCGTCGAGGCGATCGTCCTCGTGCTCGGTCTCGTGATCGCGATGATCCGAACGTCGCGTGCGCCGTGGCTGTTCCCGCTGCGCGCGGTGCTCGTCGTCTACACGGACGTCTTCCGCGGCATCCCGACGATCCTGCTCGTGTATCTCGTCGGCTTCGGCATCCCGGCGCTCCAGGGCGCGGACCCGGACAAGGGGTTCTTCCTCGGCCTGCCGCTGCCGACCGATCCGGTCCTGCTCGGCTGCGCCGCGCTGACCCTTTCGTACTCGGCCTACGTCGCCGAGGTCTACCGCGCCGGGATCGAGTCGATCCATCCAGGCCAGACGTCGGCCGCGCTGGCGCTCGGGCTGACCCGCAACCAGGCGCTGCGCTTCGTCGTCGTCCCTCAGGCCGTGCGCAGCGTCCTGCCGCCGCTGCTGAACGACTTCATCGCATTGCAGAAGGACGTCGCGCTGGTCTCGATCCTCGGTGTCACCGAGGCGTTCCAGGCGGGCGAGATCTACGCCCAGTCCCACTTCAACTACACGTCGCTGATCGCCGCGACGTGCCTGTACCTGGCGGTGACAATCCCGTTGACGCGGACGCTCGACCATCTCCAGCGGCGCGACCGCCGCAAGCGCGGGACGGCGACGTCGTGACGACGGCGGTCCTCGAGGTGCGGGGCGTCACCAAGGCGTTCGACGAGTTGCTCGTTCTTCGAGGGATCGACCTCGTCGTGGCCGAGCACGAGGCGATCGCCCTGATCGGCGCATCGGGATCGGGCAAGTCGACGCTGCTGCGCTGCATCGACCTGCTGGTCGACATCGACGACGGCGACGTGTTCCTCGATGGCGAGGTGATCACCGACCCGTCGGTCGACCCGGTGGCGGTCCGCCGCCGGCTGGGGATGGTCTTCCAGGCCTTCAACCTGTTCCCGAACATGAACGTGCTTGACAACGTCGCGCTCGCGCCGCGCCGCGCGCACCGGGTCGGTATCGCCGAGGCCCGCGAGCGGGCCCACGAGCTGTTGGCGCGGTTCGGCCTGGCGGGGCGCGAGAGCGACTACCCCGACCGGCTGTCGGGCGGCCAGCAGCAGCGGGTGGCGATCGTGCGGGCACTGGCCACCCAGCCCCGTGCGTTGCTGCTCGACGAGGTCACGAGCGCGCTCGACCCGGAGCTGGTCGGCGAGGTGCTGGCCGTCATCCGCGACCTCAAGGCGGAGGGGATGACGATGATCCTCGCCACCCACGAGATGGGCTTCGCGCGCGAGGTCGCCAACGAGGTCTGCTTCCTGCACGACGGGCTGATCGCCGAGCGCGGTGACCCCGAGGCGATCTTCACCGCCCCGCAGCAGCCCGAGACGCAGCGCTTCCTGCGGCGGCTGCTCGAGGGGCAGCGGTTGTAGCGGTTGTAGGTTTGGGGAATGCGAACACGACAGCTGGGTGACAGCGATCTGCACGTCTCGGAGATCTCCCTCGGGTCATGGCTGACCTACTCCGGCGGCATCGAGCGCGACCAGACCGAGGCCTGCACGAAGGCGGCCTTCGACGCCGGAATCACGTTTTTCGACACCGCCAACGTCTACGGCACCGGCGCCGCCGAGACGGCGTGGGGCGAGATCCTCAAGGACTACCCGCGCGACAGTTACATCCTGGCCACGAAGGTCTTCTTCCCGATGTCCAGCTATGACCGCGGGCTGTCGGGGCCGCAGATCCGCCGCCAGATCGACGCTTCGCTGCAGCGGCTGCAGACCGAGTACGTCGACCTGTACCAGTGCCACCGCTTCGACCCCGAGGTCCCGATCGAGGAGACGATGGCCGCACTGACCGAGGTCGTCGACTCGGGCAAGGCGCGGTGGATCGGCTTCAGTGAATGGACCCCGGAGCAAATCGAGGCGGGGCTCGCGGTCGCTGACGCGACGAAGTTCGTCTCCTCCCAGCCGCAGTACTCGATGCTGTGGCAGGCGCCGGAGGCCGAGGTGTTCGGGGTGTGCGCCGACAACGGGATCTCGCAGGTCGTGTGGTCGCCGCTCGCCGAGGGCGTGCTGACCGGCAAGTACAAGCCGGGCCAGCCGCCGCCGTCCGACTCGCGCGCGGCCAGCGACTCGATGAACACGTTCATCGGCCGGCGGCTGACCGGCGACACGCTCAACGCGGTCGCCGCGCTGGCGCCGATCGCCGACGGGGCGGGGCTGTCGATGGCGCAGCTTGCGCTGGCGTGGGTGCTGCGCCGCGACGAGGTCGCGTCGGCGATCATCGGCGCGTCGCGGCCCGAGCAGGTGCACGAGAACGTCGCGGCGAGCGGGCACGAGCTGTCCGACGACGTGCTGGCGGCGATCGACGAGGCGCTGGGCGACGTGCCGGTGAAGGGGCCGATGCTGGCGCCGGGCGCGAGCGCAGGCGTCAAGCACGCGTCGTGAGCTGCGATGCAGGGCTACTGGGCGTAAAGCGGCTTTACGAGGGGTCTGACCCTTTGTACCGCGACGTTACGCGGAGACGGGGTGCGGCATCGGGCGCCCGGCGAGGGCGGCCTCGAGGTTGGCGGCCGCGAGGTCGGCCATGCGCTCGCGGGCGCGGGTCGTGGCCGAGCCGATGTGGGGGAGCGACGATCAGGTTGGGCGCGTCCAGCAGCGGGTCGTCGGGCGGCAGCGGCTCGGGGTCGGTGACGTCGAGCGCGGCCGCTGCGATCTGGCCGTCGATCAGCGCGGCGCGCAGCGCGACCTGGTCGACGATCGGCCCGCGCGCGGTGTTGACGAGGATCGCGGTCGGCTTCATCGCGGCCAGGGCCGCGCGTCGATCAGGTGGCGGGTCTGCGGCGTCAGTGGGCAGTGCAGCGAGACGACGTCGGCGGCGGCGAGCAGCTCCGGCAGGAGCATCCGCCTTGCTCGACCCGCTGAAGACGACCTCCATCCCGAAGCCCTCGGCTCGTTGCGCGACCGCGCGACCGATCCGGCCCAGCCCGACGATGCCGAGCGCCGCGCCGTCGAGCTCGAGGCCGAGGTGCGCCTGCGGCTCCCAGGTCGGCCAGTCGCCGTCGCGCACGGCGGCGATCGCCTCGGGCAGGCGCCGCGCGGCGGCGAGGATCAGCGCGAACGTCAGGTCGGCGGTCGCCGCGGTCAGCACGTCCGGCGTGTTGCCGACCGGGATTCCGCGCTGCGCGCACGCCGCGACGTCGATGTTGTCGACGCCGACGCCGTAGTTGGCGACCGCGCGGACCGACGGGCAGGCGTCGAGCAGCTCGCCGTCGACGCGGTCGGTGATCAGCGTCAGCAGCGCGTCGGCCTTGCGGGCGTGGGCGATCAGCTCGTCGCGCGGCGGCGGCGTGCGCCCGGGCCACACGTCGAGCTCGTGGCCCGCGTCGCGCAGGCGATCGAGCGCCGGTCCGGGCAGCGCGCGGGTGACGAAGATCCGCGCCACGCGCGCAGCGTACAGTGGGGTCGTGACCGCGATCGGGCTGCTGCATCCCGGCGACATGGGCGCAGCCGTCGGCGCGGTGCTGGTCGGCGCGGGCCACGACGTGGCGTGGGTTTCGGAGGGCGGTCGGCCGAGACCGCGACGCGGGCGCGGGAGGCCGGCCTGCGCGACGTCGAAGACCGTCGGCGCGCTGGCGGGCGACGTCGAGGTGATCGTGTCGCTGTGCCCGCCGCACGCCGCGCTCGACACGGCGCGCGCGGTCGCCGGCACCGGGTTCGCCGGCGTGTACGTCGACGCCAACGCGATTGCGCCCGAGACCGCGGCCACGGTGGCGCGAGATCGTGACCGGCGCCGGCGCTCGCGCCGTCGACGGCGGCGTGATCGGCCTGCCGCCGCGCGCGGCCGGAACGACGCGTCTGTACCTGTCGGGCGATGGGGCGGCGGAGATCGCGGCACTGTTCGACGGCACGGCGCTCGAGGCGCTGGTCGTCGAAGGCGAGCCGACCGCGGCCTCGGCGCTGAAGATGCACTACGCCGCCTGGACCAAGGGCACGACGGCGCTGCTGATGGCGATCCGGGCGGGCGCGCGCGGCGCCGGGGTCGAGGACGCGTTGCTGGCCGAGTGGGCGCGCTCGCAGCCCGAGCTCGAGGCCCGGTCGCAGCGCGGCGCCGCCTCCGCGGTCGCCAAGGGCTGGCGCTGGACCGCCGAGATGGAGGAGATCGCGGCGACGCTCGCCGCGCTCGGCCTCCCGGACGGATTTCACCGCGCGGCGGCCGAGATCTACGCGACGCTGCCCCGCGACGCGGGCGCCGACGGCGGCGACCCGGTGGATGTCGTGATTGACGCCCTACGCGTAATTCGTGCAAGGTGATCAGCGTTATCACCGTCATGAAGGCCATGAACCCGATTCGTCACATCCCACGCTGCGCCCTGCTCGCGTGTCTCGTCGCGCTCGCAGTCCCGGCCGCGGGGCAAGCGACGACGGGCACCGTCCAGGAGTTCTCGCTGCCCACCGCGACGGCATCCACGTACGGGGTCACCGCTCGGCGCCGACGGGAACCTGTGGTTTACCGAGCACGGTCTGATGGGCGGCCTCCACCCCAAGCCGATCGTCCGCGTCAAGCCCGATGGGACGGCGCAGGAGTTCGCTGCCGACCCCGGTGCGACGCCCAATCAGATCACCGCCGGCCCGAACGGCAACGTCTGGTTCAGCGACCCGC
This sequence comes from uncultured Actinomycetes bacterium, assembly GCA_963846975.1. Taxonomy (GTDB): domain Bacteria; phylum Actinomycetota; class Thermoleophilia; order Solirubrobacterales; family Solirubrobacteraceae; genus AC-49. Next base: position 113,220 of record CAWJXY010000013.1, on the reverse strand, counting down.
CGAACAGCGTCGGCGAGATGACGCCGACCGGCACGTTCACCGCTCCACGGCGGCATCGGCATCACCGGCGACCCGCGCGGGATCACGATGGGTCCCGACGGCCACATCTACGTGATCGTCGCCGACCCGGCCCAGCCGAAGATCGTCGAGGTCCTGCCCGAACGGCACCGCGGCGCCGAACTCGCCGTACAACATCCCCGACACCGGCGCGAACCCGCAGGAGATCACCGTCGGCCCCGACGGCAACATCTGGTTCACCGAGCTCAACACCGACAAGGTCGGCGTGCTCAACCTCCACGTCACGCCGCACACGATCGTCGAGAAGAAGATCACGCTGATCGCCGACCCGTTGGCGAAGGCCGCCCCGCGCGGGATCGTCACCGGTCCCGACGGGAACATCTGGTTCACCGAGACCGGCGGCGGGGCCAGCGAGCGCCTCGGGCACATCAAGCCCGATCTGACGACCAACGCGACCAACTACGGCGAGACCGAACGTCCTCACCGACGGCGCTGACGGATCCCGAGGGCATCGCGGTCGGCCAGGACAACGCGCTGTACTTCGTCGCTTTCAACGGCAGCCAGGTCGATCCAGGCACTGACCACCGCGCCGACGCTGACCCAGTTCAAGCAGGGCATCACGGCCAACTCCGGCCCGCGCTTCATCGCCAAGGGCCCGGACGGCAACATGTGGTTCAGCGAGGAGATTCGCGAGCAAGTTCGGGCGGATCACCGTCGACCCGCCGCCGCCCCGACGACGCCCACGACACCGACCACGCCGACGACACCGGCCACGACCACCACGCCCGCCGCCGCCCCCGCCGGCGGACACGACCGCGCCGAAGATCACCAAGCTCAAGCTCGCCAGCACGCACGTGCGCGCTGGCAGCAGCGCCTCGCTGACGCTGACGCTGTCGGAGGCCGCGAAGCTGTCGATCAAGCTCGAGCGCAAGTCGACCGGGCGCAAGGTCGGCAAGTCGTGCGTCACCGCGACCCACGCCAACCGCAAGCGCAAGGTGTGCACGCGCTACACGAGCGTGGGCTCGGCGGTCAAGAAGTCGGGCCTCAACGGCGCCAACACGCTGAAGCTGGCCACGACGGTCGGGCCACGCGCTGAAGGCCGGCAACTACCGCCTGACGATCACCGCGACCGACGCCGCCGGCAACGCGAGCACGTCGACGCTGACGCTGACCATCACCGCGGCGCCGCACAAGCACACCGCCACGAAGCACAAGCACTGCCCGCGGTCCAGGGGGCGAACAGCAGGCGCGGGCCGTGGCCGGGGGCGTGAAACGCGCCGGTTGCGGCCCGCAGCGTGAACGTCAGGCGCGCACCCTCGTCGGTCTCCGCGACGAGGGTGCGGCCTTCGTCGCGGATCTCGACGATCACCGCCGCGACGTCGACGGCGAGGTGGCGGACGGTGACCGCCATGCCGACCTGCGGCAGCGCTCGCGGGGGCGACGGCATGCCATCAGCGTAGGACGATCGCTCGCTTGACCACAACCGCCTTGCCGCCGCGCGGCGTGTACGTCGCCTTCGCGGTCAGCGACTGGCGATGCGCCTGGGCGAGCAGGCGCCGGCCGGCCGCCGTCAGCGTCAGCGTGATCGTGGCGCGCCCGGCGGCGCGGAACGTGTGGTGGCCGGACGCGACGAGCGCCGGACGCCGGGTCGAGCCGCCGTACCAGCCGACCGCGAGCACCATCGGCGCCGTGGAATTGCCGGGCGGCTGGACGGCGCCTCCCCGTCCCCAGCACCGCGCGGCCCGCGGCATCGACCGCGACGCACAGCCCCGCCGTCGGGCACGACACGCCGCGCAGCAGGAACGGGCTCGCGACGTCGATCTTCGCCGGTGTCCAGACCCCGGCCGCCGGGTCGCTCGACACGTACGCGTTGCCGACCACGTCGAGCGCGACGCACAGCGGCGGCTGAGCGCCGGGCGCGCACGACACCGAACGACGAACCCGATCGACGCGCGATATCGAAGTCCACGCCCCCGGGCCGCCCGTCGGGTTCGTCCGACGTCAGCACGTTGCCGCTCGAGTCGACGGCGATGCACAGCGACGAGGACGGAGCAGCGAGATCGCCGCCAGCCCGGTCGACGAGGTCTACGTTCACGATGTGCCACGCTCCGGCCCCGCCGGCCGGCGTCACCGACCAGACGACGTTTCCGGATCGCGTCCGCCGCCGCGCACAGCGACGGGAGACGCGCACGACACGGCGTCGAGCGGTGTCGTGTGGTCGATTGCCGCCGTCGCCCACGCGCTCGCCCCGCCGGTCGGCAGTCGACGACGTCAGCGCCCGCCCGGCGACATCGACCGCCACGCACAGCGCCTCCACGCAGACACGCCGGGCAGCGAGGACAGGTCGACCGCCGCCGCGTCCACGTCCCGGCGCCGCCCGCCGGAGCCGAAGACGTCACAACGCCGCCAGCGTTGTCGGTGGCCACGCACAGCCCGGCCGACGCGCACGAGAGTGCGACCAACGTGCTCGCTGGCGCGGCGTTCGCGATCGACCACGTCCCGCGCCGCCGGCCGGGTTCGGCTGACCGCCACGTTGCCGGCCAGGTCGACGGCCGCACACAGCCCGGCGGTCGGGCACGACACCGCGATCGCGTTGGCCTGATCGACGACCACGCCGTCCACTGCGATGCGTCGCCGGTCGGCGCGGCGGACGTCACGACCTCGCCCGCGGTTCCGACCGCGACGCACAGCGAGACCGATGGGCACGAGATGGCGCCGAACCCGCGGGCGGAGGTCCCGGATGCTCCGCCCGCGGGGGTGGTGGCGAAGGTCACATCGCCACTCGAATCGGCAGCAACGCACAGCGTGACCGACGGACATGAGATTGCGCTGAGAAAACTCCCCAGCCCGACGTCGGTGACCGTCCACGCGCCGGTGTCGCCGATCGGGTCGGTCGCCGACACCGCGTTGCCGGCCCCGTCGACGGCCATGCACAGCGTCGCCGACGCGCACGACACTGCGGTCATCGGGCCGGGGCTCGCCGTGTCGACGGCCATCCACGCGGCGGCCCCGCCGCGGGGTGGTCGAGCTCACGACCCGGCCGTCGACGTCGACGGCCACACACAGCGACACCGACGCGCACGACACAGCGGTCAGGGCGTGGCCGGTGTCGGCATGCGCGACCGTCCACGCGCCCGCGCCGCCGGCCGGGTTCGACGATGTCACGACGTCGCCGCCTTCGGAGACCGCGACGCATAGCGCCGCCGACGGGCGCGAGATCCCCGCCAGCGCGCCCGCGCCCGCGATCGCCGCCGACTGCGACCAGGCGCCCGCGGGGTCGGCCGACGTCAGCACGTGCCCGCCGCCGCTCGACGGCGACGCATAGCGACGCCGACGGGCACGACACGCCGGTCAGCCGGTCGGTCGCGTCGACCGAATCGACTTGCCACCCGGCCGCGCCGCTCGCCGGCGCGGTCGAGCTGAGTACGCGCCCGTAGCCGTCTACCGCCACACACAGCGTCGCCGAGGCGCACGACACCGCCGCGATCGCGTCGGGATCGTCACCGGGTCGTTGCTCGCCGGTGACGCGTAGCGTCCAGGTTGTATCGTATTCACCATGTCCACGACGACGCCGTAACCCACCGCGGCTTCGGCCGCACAAACCAACGATCCGGTCGAAAGGCCCCGCCAACGTGCGGGGCCCTTCGGCGTTAACGCGCTGGTTGCGCGAGCGCCCGCGGTACGGGCATACGATGGCGCGATGCCCCGTACAGATGAACGATTCAACCGGCGCACCGCCTTCAAGGTTGCGGGCGCCGGCGCGCTGACCGTCGCCGCGGCGGGTGGCGGCCTGCCCGCCTGGATGCGCCCCGTGATCGCCGCCGCTCAGGCCCCCGGGCCCGGAACGCTGCCGTTCCCGAACCTGCCCGAGGGCACGCCGACGATGCCGAAGATCGAGCACATCATCGTCCTGATGATGGAGAACCACTCGTTCGACAACTTCCTCGGGATGCTGCCCAACCAGGTCAAGGCGCGCCACAAGGTCGACGGGCTGAAGGTCGACAAGCACGGCAAGGTCACGAACTTCAACCCCGACGCCACGGGCCGGCCGGTCCGCGCGACGCATTCGCCCTCGCCGTGTCAGGGCCCCGGCGTCACGCAGAGCTGGTCGGCCAGCCACACGTCGTTCAACGGCGGGCGCAATGACGGCTTCGTCAAGGCCCGCAGCGCGCAGGCGATGCTGTACTTCGACCAGACCAACCTGCCGTTCTCCTACTCGCTGGCCTCGACGTTCCCGATCGGTGAGCGCTACTTCTCGTCGGTCCTGGCCCAGACTTACCCCAACCGGCGCTTCCAGTTCTGCGCGACCGCGAGCGGCAACATCGCCACCGACGGCTCGACGTTCAACATCCCGGCCCCCAACGGGACGATCTTCGACCGCCTCGACGCCCACGCGATCACGTGGAAGAGCTACTACGAGACGTTGGCCTCGTGGCTGATCGTGCCCGGAGCGCTGACCCAGACGCGGATCGACAACAACATGGCGCCGATCAGCCAGTTCTTCATCGACGCCAAGGCCGGCAAGCTGCCGGCGTTCACGTGGCTGGACCCGCAGTACGACGTCCAGTCGCAGGAGAACCCACAGGACATCCAGGTCGGCGAGCGGTTCATGGCGAAGGTCGTCAACGCGGTCATGAGCTCGCCCAACTGGCCGACGACGGCGTTCTTCATCAACTACGACGAGGGCGGGGGCTACTACGACCACGTCCCGCCCCCGGCCGCCGTAACGCCCGACGACACGCCGCCGATCCTCGGCCCGACCGACCCGCCGGGCGCGTATGACCGGCTCGGGTTCCGGGTGCCGCTGTACGTGATCTCGCCGTGGGCGCGCAAGAACTACGTCTCGCGCGTGGTCCAGGACCACACGTCGATCCTGAAGTTCATCGAGCGCAAGTGGAACCTCGGGGCGATGACGCGCCGCGACGCCGCCGCGCACGACATGACCGACTACTTCGACTTCAAGCACGCCGCGTTCCTGCACCCGCCGAAGCTCGCCAAGGCGCCGTCGCTGACCCACGGGCTGGCCCAGTGCAAGGCCCAGGGCCTCCAGCCGCCGCTGCCCAACGACGGCGATCCGGACAACATCACGCCGGTCGTCGCCTAGCTGCATCAGTGCAGCAGCACTGGGCGATCGCGGCGAACGCGCTCGTGCAGGGTCCGCACGGCGCGGACGACGGGCGCGGCATATGGTTCGGGTTGGTGCCGCTACCAGGCGGTTCGTATATTGAACTACGAGAACGAGAGACGAGGACATCGCCGATGAGCATTGACGGAACATGGAACCTGACGGTCAACACGCCGATGGGGGCCCAGCAGTCGACGATCGATTTCACGACCGACGGCGACACCCTGAACGGCAACGTCACGGCACCGCAGCCGGGTTCGATCTACGAGGGCAAGGTCGACGGCGACAGCGCCGAGTGGAAGATCGACATCACGGTCCCGATGGCGCTCACCGTGCAGTTCCAGGTGACGGTCGACGGCGACTCGCTCTCCGGCACGGCGTCCGCCGGGCCGTTTCCGCCTTCGCAGGTCTCGGGGCAGCGCGCCTGACCCAGCGCCTCGGCGCCACCGGGGCGTCGCCTGCCCAGCGCCCGGCCGAACCCCTCGTCGGCCGGGCGCCTCTGCGGTGACATGACCGGCGCCGGGCCCGACGCCGGGTTATAGGCTGTCGCCCATGTTCCCGGGGGGTCATCCGGCTGATCGGCCGGCCGTCACCTTCGCCCCGTCGGGGGCCACGCTGACCTATGGCGTCCTCGACGCGATGGCCAATCGCGTCGGGCGGATGCTGCGCGCCGCCGGCCTGAAGCCGGGCGACCACATCGCGCTGTGCGTCGAGAACTCGCCGGCCTTCTACGCGATCGCCTGGGGCGCCCACTACGCCGGCCTGATCTACACGGCATGCTCGACGAGCCTCACCGCCGAGGAGCTCAGCTACATCGTCACGGACTGCGGCGCGTCGGTCTTCTTCCTGTCGCACCGGTTCGCCGACAAGGCGCCCGAGATCGCCGACTCGATCCCCGGCGTCGACCTGAAGATCGCGGTCGGCGGGTCGATCGAGGGTTACGACGACTTCGAGACGCTGACCGCCGAGCACGAGCCGACGGCGTGGGAGACGCTGCGTCCGCCGGGCCGCGACATGCTCTACTCGTCGGGCACGACCGGCCGCCCGAAGGGAATCACGACGTCGGCGATCGATGGCGAGGCGACGCTCGAGGAGACGCCGTCGATCCTGACCCAGATCCTGATCGCGATCGGTATGAACGCCGACACGGTCTACCTGTCGCCGGCGCCGTTGTACCACGCGGCGCCGCTGCGCTTCACGATGGGCGTTCACCAGCTCGGCGGGCACTGCATCGTCATGGAGCGGTGGGATGCCGCGCTGGCGCTCGAGCTGATCGAGCGCGAACGGGTGACCGCCGCACAGTTCGTGCCGACGATGTTCATTCGCATGCTGCGCCTCCCTGAGGACGTGCGCGCGGCGGCCGACGTGTCGTCGATGAAGCTTGCGATCCACGCCGCGGCGCCGTGCCCGGTCGAGATCAAGCGCCAGATGCTCGACTGGTGGGGCCCGGTGATCCACGAGTACTACTCCGGCACCGAGGGCGGCGGGCTGACGTGGGTCACGCCCGAGCAGTGGTTGGAGAAGCCCGGCACGGTCGGCAAGTCGGTCGTCGGCGTGCCACACATCATGGGCCCCGACGACGAGGAGCTGCCGGTCGGTCAGGACGGCGCCGTCTACTTCTCCGACGGTCCGGAGTTCGAGTACCACAACGACCCGGGCAAGACGGCTGCGATCACCAACGACCGCGGCTGGCAGACGTTCGGCGACATCGGCCACGTCGACGAGGACGGCTTCCTGTACCTCACCGATCGCGCGTCGTACATGATCATCTCGGGCGGGGTCAACGTCTACCCGCAGGAGACCGAGGACGTGCTCCAGACCCACCCCAAGGTTCTCGACGCGGCGGTGTTCGGTATCCCGCACCCCGACATGGGCGAGGTCGTGCACGCCGTCGTGCAGCCGGTCACGATGCCGACGACCGAGGACGAGGCGGCGGCACTCGAGGCCGAGCTCGTCGAGCACTGCGCGCGCCATCTGGCGCCGCTCAAGCGTCCGCGCACGATCGAGTTACGCGGCGAGCTGCCGCGCACCGAGACCGGCAAGCTGCTCAAGCGGCTGCTGAAGGACGAGTACGCCCAGCAGTCCGCGTGACCCTGCTCGTCGCGCCGGACTCGTTCAAGGGCACGCTCAACGCATCGCAGGTCGCCGACGCGATCGCCGCAGGGATCGAAGCGGCCGGTGGCCGCGCCGACCGCTGCCCGGTCGCCGACGGCGGCGAGGGGACGATGTCGGTGTTGCTCGGGGCGCTGGGCGGCGTGACTTCGCGCTGTCGTGGTGCAGCGACCCGCTCGGCCGGCCGGTCACGGCGCGGCTCGGGCTGACCGGCGGCGGCGCGACCGCGATCGTCGAAGTCGCCCAGGCCGTCGGGTTACGCGCTGCTCGCCGAGCACGAGCGCGACGCCGAGGCGGCGACCACGGTCGGGTCCGGCGAGCTGATCGCCGCAGGCGGTGCGCCGCGGGCGCGCGCGACGATCCTCGTCGCGCTCGGCGGCAGCGCGACGACCGACGGCGGCGCCGGCGCGATCGACGCGATCGAGCGGGCCGGCGGCCTGCGCGGCGCGCGGCTCGTGCTGCTGTGCGACGTGCAGACGCCGTTCGAGGACGCGCCGGCGCGTGTTCGGGCCGCAGAAGGGCGCCGACCCGGCCGCCGTCGAGCGCCTCGACGCGCCGGCTCGCCGCCCGGGCCGCCGCGCTGCCGCGCGACCCGCGCGGCGTGGCGATGACCGGCGCCGCGGGTGGCCTGGCCGGCGGCCTGTGGGCGACGTACGACGCCCAGCTGCGCCCCGGCGCGCCGTTCGTGCTCGACGCCGTGTCGTTCGACGAGCGGCTCGCCGCGCTGCGACGGCCGTCGTCACCGGCGAGGGCCGCATCGACGCGCAGACGCTCGACGGCAAGATCGTCGGCGAGATCGCCGACCCGGGCGCGAGCGGCGGCGCGCCCGCTGTTCCTCGTCGTGGGGTCGTGTGCCCTGGACGCTGCGCAGCTCGACGCCTTGGCGCGGCCGCCGTTCTCGAGGCGACCGACGAGCCGGCGTTGCGCGCGGCGGGAGCGGCGCTGGCGGGGCGCGGGCGTTAGCGCCCCAGCTCGCCGACGACCCAGGCGCCACGGGTCGGGTCCGACCACTTGCCGTCGCCGCCGTAGGTGGAGAACCGCACGCCGAGCCCGGGGACGGCCGGGAGCGACGGCACCGAGCCGAAGCGCACGTCCGGTGGGCCGAGCAGGAACGGACCGGCAAACCGGCGTCCCGCCGCGGCGATCGACGCGCGCGTCGCCGATGCCCCGCCGCCGTCGTTGACCAGACGCGCCGCCGGCGAGCACGGTCTGCAGGCCCAGGACGGCGTTGGGGTCGTCGGCAGCGGCGGCGGGGAGCAGCTTTTCAAACGCGTCGAGCCGCGGCGACAGCGGCCGCAGACGTCCGGTCGCGGGCGGGGGCCAGCGGATTGGCAAACGACGACGCGTACGTCCACTTCGGGTAGTCGCCGAGGCGTTTCTTCAGCGCTGCGGTGACGCATGCGTATGGCGCGATCACCGGCGTGCCGTGGGTGTCGAGCGCCTTGAGCGCGCGGGCCAGTCCTTCGCATTGCGCGCCGTCTGGACGACCCCGACGATCGCGTCGGGCCGCGGCTACGCCGACGTCGCCAACGGGCCGGCGATCGCGGACCTGTCGACGGAGAACGACGATTGGGCGACGGTGATCCCCGCGTTCTCAAAGGCCTGTCTCAACAGCCGTGCGGCCGATGTCGAGTTCGCGTCGTCCGGGATGTCGACCGAGCGCGATGTTGTCGGCGTGGAGCGGTCGGTCGCGTACTTGACGTAGGCGGGCGCCGTCGCGAAGGCGCCGGCGTTGGAGTAGAACGCGCGGCGATCGAGCACGTCGGCGAGGCCGAGCGGAACGCGCCCCGACGATCGGCAGGCGCTTGGCGTCCACCGCCGTATGGAACGGCGCGATGCCGGTCGCGAGCGGCGTACGCCAGGACGATCTTCACCGCCGGGTCGGCAGCGAGCATCTCGCCGCAGCGTCGGGCGGCCTGGGCGGTCGTGACGCTCGGGCACCGGCGCAGCCGGATCGGGTGGCCGTCGATGCCGCCCATCTGACGGTTGACGAGCGCGACGGCGGCCGTCGCCTCGGGCTCGAACATCGGGCCGCGGCGCGACTCGTTGACGTAGCCGAACACGATCGGCGTCGGCGCGCCGGTCGGCGGCGCCGGCGTGGCCGCCTGCGTACGACAGCAGCGTCGGGCGTCGGCGGCGGGACCCTGGCCGCTCGGGCGGCGGTCGTCGGCGTCGAGCCCGATCCGCCGCAGCCCGCGAGCACGGCGAATGTCGCCGCTGCCGCGATGGCGCCCGATCTCATCCCCTTCGTCTCCTCCGTTGCGGTCGACGTCCGTTCGCCGGCCTGGGATTGTGCAGCCCATGACTGAGGTTGGTATTCCTGATGGAGCGTTCGCGCTGGGCACATTCGCCGTCGGCGACGAGATTGCGTTTCCCGGTCTCGTGCACGCGGATGGGCGGGTCGTCGACATCTCGCAGTCGTGGACCATGCTGCACGACGTCTTCGACGACTGGGGGTCGGCGTGGCCGGCGCTTGAAGCGATCGCCCGGTCGGCGCCCGGCGCGGCCGAGCACCGCTACGCGACGCTGCGGCCGCTGGTGCCGCTCGCGCATCCCGACATCCTTCAGGCCGGCGCGAACTACCGCCGGCACGTGATCGACATGGTCGTCGGCGAGCAGTACGAGCGCGAGCCCGGCCAGTCGCTGGAGGACCTGCGTACGAAGGCGACCGAGATGATGGACCGCCGCGCGGCCGACGGCGAGCCGTACATCTTCAGCGGCCTGGCGTCGGCGCTGTGCGGCGCCACCGACGACGTCGAGCTTCCGCCCTACGGCGACAAGCCCGACTGGGAACTCGAGCTCGCCGTCGTGTTCGGCGCCACGGCCCGCAACGTCTCGCCGGACGAGGCGATGGAGTACGTCGCCGGCTACACGATCGCCAACGACCTGTCGCTCCGCGACCGGCTGTTTCGCACCGACGTCGGCGCGATGAACGTCGACTTCGTCTCCAGCAAGCAGGCGCCGACGTTCCTGCCCGTCGGCCCGGTGATCCTGCCCGCCGCCTTCATGGGCCCGCTCGACGACGTGCGGATCACGCTAGGGTCAACGGCGAGGTCCGCCAGGACGAGACGCTCGCCGACATGATCTTCTCGATCCCGAAGCTGATCGCCTACACGTCGTCGCGGGCCCTGCTGCGCCCCGGCGACCTGCTGCTCACCGGCTCCCCGGCCGGCAACGGCGCGCACTGGCGCCAGTTCCTCACCGACGGCGACGACATGGACGGAACGATCACCGGGCTCGGCGCGCAGCGCAACCGCTGCGTCGGCCCGCGTAGCCGTTCTTGCAGACGTCGAGGCCGAGCTCCCCGGCCAGCGTGAGTCACCGGCCATAGCCCATCCGTCCGGCGAGCTCGAGCGCCGCTAGAGCTGCCACGGGTCGACGCGCCAGTCGGCGGGGATGTCGAGCGTGTCGGGCAGCGCGTCGGGCGCAGGACGGGATCGCGCAGGTAGCCGCTGTCGCCGCCGCCGAGCGCCTGTGACGGCCCGAGCCGGGCGTAGGGCGACCGCTCGGGGTGGCACATCGCGTCGATCGCGTCGTCGGAGTCGTCGACGCGCAGCCACGTGCAGATGCGCCGCAGCTGCGGCGCAGGCGAGTTGACGAGGTCCTCGGAGCGCACACGGAGCACGCGCTCGGCGTCGCGCTGGGCGACGAACCGGTCGATCCGCGCATGCTGGAAGTACCAGACCCCGAGGCAGAAGTGGTGAAACAGCTCCGGCTCGATCGTCCAGTAACCGAGCGTGTGCCACTCGCGGTGCATCGACTGGACGGCGGGGACCGGGTGGCGGGTCAGATGGATGTAGCGCGCCCGCGGGTAGGCGGCCTCGACGCGCGCAAGCGGTGCATCGCCGCTGGCGTGTTCGGGCGACTTCTCGACGCCGATTCGCGGTGCACACGCGTCGAGCAGGTGGTCGTAGACGTCGGCCGACCGCCACTCGCGGCGGTCCTGCAGCCAAGCCCCCGCAGCCGCGATCGACGCGTCGGTCTGCTCGCCGTCGTGCAGCTCCGCGATCGCGCGCAGTAGCCCGGCCATCCGCCGGTGGGCTGGGGCGCCGCGCCAATCGGGCGGGTCGGTCATCAGCTCGCCGACCGTTCGCGGCGAAACAGCGCCAGCTCGGGGAAGCCGTAGAGCTGCGGGTGCCGGCCGATCATCGCGACGGCGACGGTCGAGTTCGACCGAGCGGGGCAGAGCACGAACACCGGCGCGAACGTCTCGGGGTCGCGCTGCGGTGCCGTCACTGCGGCCGGCGCCCGGTCATCGCCCACACGGCGTCGGGCCCATTCCTGAGAGGTCGACGGGCAGGACGATGCACATGCAGTCGGGGCGCTCCTGGACGACCTGCACCTCGAGCCGCTTCGGGATCGCCACGCCGAGCTCGTCCTCGAGCGCCGCGCGCGGGTCGTCGAGCAGTCGCCCGCGAAACGACTCATCGCTGGCCGCACGGCGAGCGATCCGGGCTCTGGAGCTCCGCGCGGCCGGTCGGGACGGCGTAGTCGCTCATTTGGCGCACCCTATCCTCGAGCGAGTCGACGCGTAGAGCGTGTCTCCTCGCGCCGCATCGCCGCCGCGGCGCTCGCCGCGGTCGCCGGCGCGGCCGGGGTCGTGACGACGCCGGACGCTGCACACCGCCGCCGCGGTCGCGCCGGGCGGGCGCATCGCAGTGCGGGCCACCGGTCTGCAGCGACCGGTGGGCGTCCAGCTGCGGATCGGCTCCAACTGGGTCGACCGCGGGCCGCCGATCACCGACATCGGCGCTCCGACCTCGTTCCACGCGCGCATGGCGCCCGGCTTGAGCGGCTTCGTGCGGTCGGCGCCGACGGGAGGCGACCGCCTCGGTCACGTCAACGTCCGGCCGGTCCTGGGCGAGGGCGCTCCCGGGCCGTCGAAGTGCTGAGTTGCGGCCCGATATGGGCCTGAACCCAGCCTTCGATGGAAGAGACGCCACGCACGTGGGCGCTCCCAGCGTCCTCAGTGATGCTGTTTCGAAGCGCCGCTACTGCACCGTCAACTCGAAATGCATCCCCAACGCCTCATGCGACTCCGGCGTCCCGGCGAACAGCGAGCAGAAGACGTGGTACGTGCCCGGTGCGAGGTCGGCGGTGATGGTCGTCGAGCCGCCGGGCTTGAGCGGCTCGACGTACGCGTTGCCCTTCGAGTCGACGAACGCGATGTTGTGGTCGTCCATGCCGCGGTTGTAGGCGTGGAACGTCACGTCACCAGCGGCGACGACGAGCTGCGACGGGCGCATCGTGTACTCGGTCTCGTCGACGGCCAGCGACGACGGGCAGTTCGGGCGGCGGCAGGAACAGACGGTGGCGCCGACCCAGGCCGGCGTCCGCGACGCCGGCCACCAGGGTCAGGGCCACCGTGGCGACGGCGGCCAGGCAGGCCGCGCGTCGCATCACTTCATCAGCTGCGGCGCCGCCGTCGTAGCGGTGAATCGGCGCGAACGGGCCCTCGGGCAGGATCGCGTTCGGGTCGCCGCCGAGCCATTCGGCGATCAGCGCCTGGTAGACGGTGCGGAAGTCGGTCTTGACCACGAGGTCGCCATCGTCGTCGAGCGACGTGAGCCCGGGGTGCTCGCCGGCCAGGCCGCCGCGCACCGCGGAGCCGCTGACGAGCATCATGCCACCGGCGCCGTGGTCGGTGCCGAGCGAGTCGTTGGACATCACGCGGCGCCCGAACTCGGAGAACACCATCGTCACGACGTTCTGCTCGATCCCGCGCGCGGCGAGGTCGGCCTTGAACGCGGCGAGCGCCGTCGACAGGACCGCGAGCTGCGGATCCTGCGAGCCGACCTGGCCGCCGTGCGTGTCGAACGAGCCCCAGTCGAGCGTGATGACGCGCGTGCCGAGGCCCGCGACGAGCAGCGTCGCCGCGAGCTGGAGCTTGCGCGACAGGTCGCTGTTGGCCGGGTAGCCGGCGCCGGGCGCCGCCGCTGAGCCCGTCGAGGCGGTTGGACACGTCGACCGTCAGGCCGTAGATCGAGCGGGCGCGCGCGAGCGCGTCGTTGCCCGCGCCGGCCGGGACGCGCGGCGAGCTTCGCGACCTCGGCGTTGGCGTTGTCGGTGCTGACGCTCGGGATCGTGAAGCTCGACGCCGTTGAGGTTCTGGATCGCGCACACGGGGGCCTTGGCCGAGCGGATCTGCTTCGACAGCGAACAGTCGAGCGAGATCGCCTGGAGCGGGTTGTCCGTCGAGCCGTAGTTGTCGAGCCAGCGCCCGAGCCAGCCGGTCTGCATCTGCTGCAGCGCGCCGGCGAACCAGTAGTCGCGGCTCTCGAAGTGCGACAGGTTGGGCGGCGTGTAGTCGGCGGCCGGGAACACGGCGAGGTCGGAGCCGGCGCCGCCGGAGCCGTCGCCGTAGAGCGTGTCGAAGCCGAACGCGTGTCGCCGTTGTTGCCGGTGCCGGACACGCAGCGGGTTGGCGAACGCCGAGCGTGCCGCCCGGTGCCGCCCATGACCGTCGTGCCGACCTTGCCGCCGGTCGACGGGCCGAGCACGCGGGCGATGTTCGGCGCGCTGCCTGGTTGTAGGCCGCGAACTCGGCCGCGTCGATCGGGACGATCGTGTTGAGGCCGTCGTTGCCGCCGTTGAGGTAGATGCAGACGATGCTCTTCTGCATCGGGCCGGCGGCCGTCGGCGAGCGCCGACTCCCAGATCGAGCCCCAGTCGAGCTTGCGACGCGGAGTACACGGACGCCACGCCGACGCAGGCCGCTGCGCATGAACGTGCGGCGGTCGAGCGCCGCGCGCCGTGCGCTTGGCGTGCGGGACGCCGTCCGGGAAGCCGTCCAGCGCCTCGGCCGGAATCGGCAGCGACGAGGTCGGCGCAGATCGGTGACGAGGCTGTCCGAGCGCGCGCAGTCGGCGCACTTGCAGCGCGCTGGACCTCGGCGCCGCTGGCGCTTGCGGTCATGCCTGAGCTCGTCGCTCATCACATCACCTGTGCGTCGGGGCCGGCCAGCATCAGCGCGCGGAGCATGAGCTGGCGCTCCTTGCGGAGCTTCTGGGGTGCTCGGACCCGGCGCGGTTGGCGTAGTCGCGGATCGCGGCCTGGGTCGCCGGGGCGAGCCAGGGCTGCCGAGCACGGCCGCGTAGGCGCGGTCGTAGGCGGCGGCGGCGTCTCGCCGGGGACGTCGGTGATCTTCTGCTGGCAAGCAGCTGCCCGACGAAGCCGAAGCGGGCGAGCGCGGTGTTCGTGTTCAGCCACGACAGGCCGCCCTCCCAGCCCGCCACGGTCGGCGGGAAGTACGGCACCTGGCCCATCGCGTCGAGGAACGTCGCCGCGGCGTCGTCGGTGATCGCCGACGCCGAGCGCGCGCATCGCGCCGACGACGTAGACGACCGGCGGCTTGATCATGTCCGGCTCGTCGAGCGAGGCGAACAGCGCCGGGTGGGTCGAGGATCGTGCTGCAGCAGCGGCTTGAGCTGCATGCCCGCTGCCGGTGTAGGTCGCGATCAGCGCCTGCAGCGTCGCCGCGTCCGGCGGCGTCGGCGACGAACTCGTTCCACAGCTTGCGTGACAGGAACGCCGCGTGGCTCGGGTGGCGAGCACGAGGTCGACGGCGCTCGTTCGCGTCGTAGGTTCGCCGAACTTGCCGAAGACGATCTTCGGGCCGTTGTACCAGCGGTTCGGCGTGAAGTAGCTCTTGGCGGCGTCGGGGTTCGCGTCGTTGATCTGCCAGCCCGAGAACGCCTTGGCGAGCCGTCGACGTCGTCCTCGCTGTAGTTCGTGCTTGCCGCTCGGCGTCGAGGACGCCGAGCGCGAACAGCTCCATCAGCTCGCGCGCGTAGTTCTCGTTCGGCGCGCCCTTGACGTTGTACTCGCCGGTCAGGTAGCGCAGCATCGACGGGTCGACGTGACCTCGTAGGCGAGGTCGCGGAACGTCGCGTTCGGGTTCGCGCCGAAGTCGGAGTACCTGCGGAACAGGTCGTTCTGCTGCAGCAGCAGCTGCGGCGGCGAGACCGAGTCGCGCGAGTTGGCGAAGTGGCGGTGCCAGAAGAACCTCATCCGCTCGACGAACGGGTTCGTCGAGCGGACCATCCGGTCGACCCAGCTGAGCACGAGGTCGGTGTCGTCGCCGGTCGGGTCCAGCGCCTTGCCGTCGTTGGTGCCCGGCGGTGCCGGCGACGTCCGCCGGCGGCGAGAGCAGCCAGTCGACCGCGTCGCCGACCGGCTTGCCGGTCCACGTGGCGCGGTCGGCCGCGCTCGGGCCGAAGCCGGCCCGCCAGAACAGGCGGTCGACCATCGGCCGGGCTCATCGACGACAGGTCGACGGCCGCTCGTCGACGCCGGCGCGCGCGCCGGCGGCAGCTTGCAGCGCGGTGCCTGCGCGGCTTGGCGTCGGCGGCGTCGCGCCTTGGCTTGCGCTTCGCGCGGCTTCGCTTGGCCTTGGCGGCAACGGCGGATCGGTAGCTCATCGGCACGCCCCTTCAGCAAGAGTCTTGAACGCGGTTGTGACGGGCTTGCCCTGCATGCGGAAGTCGCCGTTCGGGTCCTTGACGTCGTACCAGACGACGCCGGCGAGCTTCGGCATCGACGGTGGACTGCAGCGTGGCCAGCGTGCTGATCCAGCCGGCCTTGTCGCCGCCGTTGGCGCGTCGAGCCGGTCTCGGCGAGCCAGAACGGCTTGGCGTGCCAGCGCCTCGATCGTCGTGTAGGCGAGCCGAAGAGCGCGCCGGGCTCGCTCCACGACAGCGGCGGACGGCGCCGAAGTTGTAGCCGCTGGCGCCGACGAGGTCGACCTGGGCGCGCCGGGGAAGTACGCGCGGATCGCGTTGGCCCCGGTGTCCGGGATGCTGCGCGCGTACGGCGACCACAGCATCTTGATCGCGCTTGCCGCCCTTGGCCGCGCGGACGGCCTTGCGCACGCGCTTCCACGCCTTGACGTAGTCGGCCGGCTTGTTCGTGTTGGCCGTGCCCGACCACGGGTACCACGGCGTGTTCATCTCCGGCATCGGCCGCAGCACCGCGCCCTTGCTGGACCTGCGCAGCTGCGCGACGAGCGCCTTCAGCGACTTGTCGTACTTGCCCTTGGCGACCGCGAAAGCCGGTACTTGGGCTGCTTGGCGCCGTCCGGCCCGCGTCGGGCTGCCAGGTGACGACGCAGGCTCGCGCTTGTTCGTGTTGGCGGTCTTGATCAGCGCCGGGCTGAGAGCGGCTTGCCGGCGGTCAGGTAGGTCGAGATCGCCGAGACGCCCGGGCCGACCTGCTTCTTCAGCGCGGGCAGCCGTCGCTGCGGGTTGTCCTGGTAGACGCCGACCTGACGCACGGCGCAGCCGATGCGGCGGCGGCGCGGGCACCAGCGACGCGAGCACCGCGGCGCCCGCCCAGCGAATCGGACCTCATCGTCTGACCTCCAGCTTGAGCGTCGTCGTGGTGTGGCCTCGTGCCGTCGGGCGCGGTGGACACCAGCCGAGCGTGTAGCTGCCCCGCTTGCGGGCCGCCGCCGGAAGCGTCAGGCGCAGCTTCTGGCTGCCCGGCTTCGTGAGCTTCACCGGCTTGAACGTCGCCAGCGACCTTGGTCGAGGTCTTCTTGCCCTTGCGTGGCCTGCCGCAGCAGGGTCGCGACCTCGCGTGCCGATGCCGTCGCGCGCGACCTTGCAGCGTCAGCTTCCACTTCGCGTGGCGCAGCGCCTTGAGCGAGAACTTGCAGCGCCGCTTGCTGGCGCTTGATCTTCGGCGCGTCGTGTGCAGCCCTGGGTGGCCGAGGGCGGCTTGAGGTAGGCGACCGCCGGCGCCGGGTCCGACGTCCAGCCGACGAGGCTCTGGGTGGCGACGACGGTGAACGTGACCGGCACGCAGACGGGCGCGTCGATGGCTATCGGCCCGGTCGCCGTCGTCGTGGCGACGATCGTCGGGAGCTGCGCCGGCGACGCTGCGGCAGCACGCGGTAGCCGCCGGCGTCGGGGCTGCGCGAGGTGAAGCTCAGCGTGCTCTGTGGCCGGGTCGATCGCGAGCGCGGTCGGCGACATCTCCGACGTCTTGGCGCCGGACGCGCCCGCGGGCCCTGGCCGTCGCCGCCGTCGGTGTCGACGACCTTCTGGTCGTCGAACAGCGTGCGCGTCGGTCCACGCGAAGATCGGCGCCGCCGGCGCCGCCGGGGCCCTGCGTCGTCGCCGTTGTCTGCCGCCGTCGCCGCCGTGCGTGGAGATCGACACGATCGAGCCGATCGCGTGCGCGACGACGTCGATCCGGGCCGCCGGCGCCGCCGGGGCCGCCGAGCGCGCCGTTGACCGAGCTCGGAGCGCCGGCGCCGCCGCGGGCGCGGACGGTGTCGCCGAGCGTCAGCGTGCCGGTCGCCGCGCGCAGCTAGATCGGCCGGCGTTGCCGCCGCCGCGGGCCGGGTTCGCGTCGCCGCTGGCGTTCGAGCCGCTGGTGTCGAGCGTCGAGCCGACGGTCAGGTTGATCTGGGCGGACAGGGAGACGGCGCCGCCGTTGGCGCCGCTGCCGCCGCCGGTGTTGCCGCCTGTGTTGGTGACGCGGCCGGTGGCGATCGAGCCGCCGTCGCTGCGGACGCTGATCGGGCCGCCCGGTGCCGCGCCGCCGCCGTTGGAGCCGTTGCCGCCGCAGGCGTCCATCGAGCCGATCGACACGCGCGCGTTGCCGGCGACGGTGATCGTGCCGCCCTGGCCGCCGTTGTCGCCGGCCACGTTCGGGCGCGTCGCCGCCCGCGACCGAGATCGGCCCGGCGTCGACGCTGAGGCCCTGGAGCGTGATCGTGCCGCCGGCCGAGCCGCCACCGACACCGCCGGTGGCGCCGGTCGCGAACGCGCCGCCGGCCACGACGAGCGCGCCGCCGGCGGTCGCGGCAGATCGTCGATGCGGGCGTGGCGTAGTACTTGGGCGCGGTGCTGGCCGCTGGCATCGAGGCGACCGAGCACGCTGAGCGAGCCGCGCGCGGTGAGGGCGATGTCGCCCGAGTATGCCGCGGCGTTGTCCGCGCTCGTGCCGCCGGTCGTGTCGACGCCGCCGACGCGCACGTCGCCGCCGACGAGCGTGACCTTGCCGCCGATGCCGCCGGCGAGGCCGCGCCGCGGCCGGTGCGTCGCGGCCCGAAGAGTTGATGTTGCCGTTGATGCGCGCGTCGCCGCCCGCGAGTTGATCGCGACGGGGCCGCCGTTGGCGACGCGGGTCGTCGGGTCGGTCGAGCCGACGTTCGCGGCGCCGGCCGTGTCTGATGTCGCCGCCGACGTCGATCGACGCCGCCCGCGTTGAGCGCGACGGTCGCGCCGGAGCGGTGATCGAGCCGACGCTGAGGTTGCCGGCGGAGTTGATCGTGACGCGGCCCGGAGTAGCCGCCGCCGTTGCCCGACGTGTTGATGTTGCCGCCGACCGCGACCGAGGCGCCCTGCACGCGTCAGGATGCCGCGAGTGGCGGACCGTGCCGGCGCCGGCCTCGAGGTCGAGGTTGCCGGTGATCGTCACCGGGCCGGGCGAGCTCAGCGTGAGCGAGCGGCCCTGGGTGCAGGCGTTCGTGCCGGTGCCGGGGCCGCTGCCCTCGACGTCACACGTCTCGACGTTGGCGTTGGGGCCGAAGTAGATCGAGCCGGCCGTGATCGACGTGTCGCCGGTGATGCGCAGCTCGCCGTCGACGTAGACGAAGCCGTAGTTGAGGTTGCCGTAGATGACGGCCTTCTCGCCGTCCAGCAGCAGCAGGTTGTCGGCGCTGGCGATCTGCGCGAAGGCGAGCGACAGGAACGTGACGAGGAAGGTGGCCGCGAGGATGCGGACGCGATGAAGTTTCGGGCTCATGGGGGCGTTGGGTCCGGGACGTCTTTCTAGGGGGCCGACCGGGGAATTCGCTGTCGAAACCGCCGCACCCTCTGTTCGGAAGGCGCGGCGGCACCTTTACGCCCGGTTGCAATCGCCCGAAAACTATGTGGACGTTTGTCGCGCGCTCAGGTGACGAAAACTTCAGGCATCGGCCTGTTGCGGCTCCATCCCTATCACGTTTGGCGGACATGTGTACGACGTTTTCGTGCGTCTTTTCCGGAGCATTTGGTTCTCAGGAAAACGGGTTACCGAAACCGGTCGGAATCCTTCAATCGGTGCATCGATGCCAACCGCGATACTGCACTGCGACATGGCGTCCGACCGGCGTGAGCATGCGCTCGACGGGCTGCGCGGGCTGGCCGCGCTGGCCGTCCTGGGCTTTCACACGTGGCTGTACCGCGACAACCGGCCCCACGGGCCACGCCGAAGGCCTGCTCAACAACGTCTTCGCGAGCTCAACGTCGGCCTGATCTGCTTCTTCGTGCTGTCGGGCTATCTGCTGTACCGCCCCTACGCACGCGCCGCGCGAACCGGCGAGCGGCCGGTCGACGTGCGGGGCTACGGACTGCGGCGCGTTGCGCGGATCGTGCCCGCGTACTACGCGGTGATCGCCGGCGCCCTGATCCTGTACGCGATCGTCGGCTACCACGCGATCACGCCCGGTGCCGGCGGGCTGCGGCTGTTCGCCGTCTTCGGCCAGAACTACTCGATGGACACCGTCATGCACATCGACCCGGTCACATGGACGCTGTGCATCGAGGCGGCGTTCTACGTGTTCCTGCCGTTCGTCGGCCTCGTGGTGTGGCGCCTGGGCCCGCGGCGCACCGGCTGGCACGCCGCGGTGCTCGTCGCGCTGGTCGCGGTCACGGTCGTTTGGAACACGCTCGCGTTCGAGTACCACTGGAACGCCACGCTACCAAGTCGCTGCCGGCGTGGCTCGGCGAGTTCGCGCTCGGGATGCTCGTCGCGCACTGGGTCGTCAGACGCGAGCCGACCGCGATCCCCTCGCGCGCGTATGCGCGCGTCCGTCACCGCCCTGATCGCGGCGGCCGGGGCGCGTCGTGCTGGTGTGCGGCTACTGGACTCGTCGCGCTGGCTGCAGGGCGATGTCTCGCGCGCCGTGACGATCTACCTCGTCTTCGCGGTCGGCTTCGCGCTGATCATCGCGGCGCTGGCCGCGGGCCGCGGCCCGGTCGTCCGGGCGCTCGGCGCGCGGCCGCTGGCGTGGCTGGGGCTGATCTCCTACGGCGTCTTCCTCTGGCACCTGCCGCTGATCCTGACCCTCAAGCAGATCGGCGCGTTGCCCGAGCCCCTCGGCCCGCGGCTGGCGGTCGTCTTGGCGCTCGCGCTGGCGGCCGGCGCGCTGAGCTGGCGCTTCATCGAGCGCCCGGCGATCGGCTGGGCATCGCGCCGCGCCAGGCGCTCGGGCGAAGCGTCGCGCCGGGCAGGCGGCGATCGACGCGCCGGTGGCGCCCCCGCGGCCCGCGACGGCCCAGGCGACGCGGTGACGGCAGCCGAGGTCGTCGGCGCGACGCTGGCGCGCTCGGCGTCGACGTCGTGTTCGGCCTGCTCGGCAGCGGCAACCTCGTCGCGACGAACGCGCTCGTCGCCGGCGGCGCGACGCTTCCACGCGGCGCGCCACGAGGGCGGCGCGACGTCGCATGGCCGACGGCTGGGCGCGGGTCACCGGCCGCGTCGGCGTCGTCAGCGTGCACCAGGGGCCGGGGCTGACGAACACGATGACCGGCGCTGGCCGAGGCGGCCAAGAGCCGCACGCCGCTGCTCGTGCTGGCCGGCGACACGCCCGCTGCGGCGCGGCGCTCCAACTTCCGCATCGACCAGCACGGGCTCGTCGAGTCGGTCGGCGCGATCGCCGACCGCGTGCACTCGCCGGCCACCGCCGCGGCCGACGCGGCGCGAGCGCTGCCCGCGCGCAGCTCGAGCGCCGCCCGGTCGTGCTGATGCTGCCGATCGACCTCCAGGCCCAGCCGGCGACGCAGGACGAGCCGTCGCGCCCCCGCAGCCGCCGGCCGCGCCCGGCGCCGGCGCCCGACGCGGTCGCGCGGCCGCGCGAGCTGCTCGCCGGCGCGCGAGCGCCCGCTGATCATCGCCGGCCGCGGCGCCGTGCTGGCCGGCGCGGGCGCCGACCTCGAGGCGCTCGGCGAGCGCTGCGGCGCGCTGCTCGCGACGTCGGCGGTCGCCAAGGGCCTGTTCGCCGGGCTGCCGTTCGACCTCGGGATCTCCGGCGGGTTCGCCAGCCCGCTCGCCGCCGAGCTGCTGCCGCAGGCCGACGTCGTCGTCGCGTTCGGCGCGACGCTCAACCACTGGACGACCCGCCACGGCGAGCTGATCGGCCCGGCGCGACCGTGATCCAGGTCGACCTCGAGCCGCGACGCGATCGCGCGCGCACCGGCCGGCGGCGCTCGGCGATCGTCGGCGACGCGGCGCTGACCGCCCGCGCGCTGACCGCGGAGCTCGACGGACGCGGCGCGACGCCGGCGCCCTGGCGCTCCGACGAGCTCGCGGCGCGGATCGCGACGCGAGCGCTGGCGCGACGAGCCCTACGACGACGGCTCCACCGACGACTACATCGACCCGCGGACGCTCAGCATCGCGCTCAACGACCTGCTTCCGGCCGACCGCGCGGTCGCCGTCGACTCGGGCCACTTCATCGGCTATCCGGCGTTCTACCTCGACGTGCCCGACCCGCGCGCGTGGCTGTTCGTCAACGGCTTTCAGGCGGTCGGCCTCGGCCTCGGCAACGCGATCGGCGCCGCGGTCGCGCGGCCCGACCGCGTCACCGTCGCCGCGCTCGGCGACGGCGGCGCGTTCCTGGCGCTGGCCGAGCTCGACACGGCGGCGCGCCTCGGGCTGCCGCTGCTCGTCGTGATCTACGACGACGCGGCGTTCGGCGCCGAGGTCCACCACTTCGGCCCGCTGGGCCACGACCTGGCCGGCGTGCGCTTCCCCGACACCGACCTCGCCGCGATCGCGACGGCCGCCGGCACGCAGGCGATCACCGTGCGCAGCGTCGACGACCTCGCGCCGGTCGCCGCCTGGACGCAGCGCCCCGACGGCCCGCTCGTCGTCGACGCCAAGGTCCATCCCGACATCAGCGCGGAGTGGCTCGAAGAGGCCTTCCGCGCCGGCTAGACGACCCAACGAGGAGAGCCCATGAGCACCACCGCAGTCACCGACCTCGTCGCCGGCCTGGCCGGCGGATCGCGTCGACGTCGTCGACCTCACCCAGCCGCTCAGCGAGTCGACGCCGGTGCTCGTGCTGCCCGCAGCCGTTCGCGAACACGCCGCACCTGTCGCGCGCGCGCGCTCAGCAGCTTCGACGACGCGGGCCCGGCATGGGCGTGGGACGTACTCGAGCTCGGCGAGCACACCGGCACCCACCTCGACGCGCCGCGCCACTGGATCACGGCGCGCGACGGCGAGGACGTCGCGTCGATCGCCCCGTCGCGGCTCGTCGGGCCGGCTGTCGTGATCGACCGCGACGGCCGAGGTCGCGGACGACCCGGGCTACCTGCTGACGGCCGAGGACCTCGACGGCTTCGAGTCCGAGCACGGCCGAGGTCCCGCCCGGCGCATGGGTCTTCTTCCGCACCGGCTGGGGCGCGCGAGCGGCCGACGAGGCAGCGTTCCTCAACGCCGGCCCCGAGGGACCGGTGACGCCGGGGCCCGATGTCGGTGGCGCGAAGTGGCTCGCCGAGCACCCGCACGTCGTCGGTTTCGGGGTCGAGACGGTCGGGATCGACGCGGGCGCGGCGGGCGGCTTTGACCCGGCGTTCCCGGTCCACAACTTCGTGCTCGGCGCCGGCCGCTACGGACTGACCCAGCTCGCGAACCTCGCGGCGCTGCCGGTCACCGGCGCGCTGCGTCGTCGTCGCGCCGCTGAAGCTCGTCGACGGGACCGGTAGCCCGTCGCGGGTGCTCGCGTTCGTGCAACCACCGGGCTAGACCGACCGGCGCATCGCCACCCGCGGCGCATCGCCCGGGATCGCTTGCGCCTCATGCGCGACGAGCGCCGCGAGCTGTGGTCCATACGCCTCGGGCGCCACGATGTCGAAGCCCAGCCGCGCGTAGTACGGCGCGTTCCACGGCACGTCGCGAAACGTCGTCAGGCTGAGTCCTGCGCGCCCCTCGCCCTTGGCGACCGCCGCGAGGTGGTCGATCAGCGCCGCACCGATCCCACGGCGCGCATGGTCAGGCTCGACGCTGACCTGCTCGATGTGCGCGCAGTCGTCGACCGCGATGCTGAGCAGATACGCGACCGGCCGGTCGTCGTCGTCGGTCGCCGCCCATCCGCTCCCGGTCTGCAGGAACGCGGCGAGCTCGGCCGGCGACCCCGGGTCGTCAGCGGCGATCTCGGGCAGGCCGACCTCCGCGAACGCACGGCCGGCTGCGAGCTCGATCTCGACCAGCGTCGCGAATTCCTGCGGCCGGACAGATCGGATCGCAAATCGCATGGTCGAAGATCGTCGCAGGGTAGGTTGACCTGGTGACCGCGACCGAAGAACGTCGCACCCCGGAGCCGCTGCCCAGCCAGCTCTCGTCGCGCAGCCTCATGCGGCACATTGGGGCGTTCGCGCTGCTGCTGGTCGTCGTCGCACTGCTCGTCAGCACGCTTCCGGGTCTCGACGACGTTCGCCACCGGTTCGCGGACGCGTCCGGCGGGTGGCTGCTGGCGTCGGCGGTGCTCGAGCTGTGCTCGTGCCTGGCCTACGTCGTCGCGTTCCGCGGCGTGTTCTGCCGCCGCCTGGGCTGGCGCTTCAGCTATGAGGTCGGGATGGCCGAGCAGGCGACGAACGTGTTCCTGCCGTTCGGGGGCGTCGGCGGGCTGGCGCTCGGCGCGTGGGCGCTGCGCCAGGGCGGAATGAGCGTCGACCGGATCGCGCGGCGCAGCGTCGCGTTCTTCGTCGTGACGAGCATCCCGAACTTCCTGTGCACGGCGCTGTGCGCGACGATCATCGTGTTCGGCGCGCCCTCCGGTCACGCGCCGTTTGCGTTGTCGCTCGTGTTCGCGATCGCCGCATGGACGACGATGCTCGTCGTCGCGCTGCTCCCGCGGTTGATCGACTGGCTGAGCTCGCGCAAGGCGCCCAAGCACGGCGAGTCGCTGTACCGCCGGGCGCGTCGCGCGCTGCGCACGGGCGCGACGACCGTTGCCGATGGCGTGCGCGACGCGATCATGCTCGTACGGTCGCGCCAGCCGTACACGCTGGTCGGCGCGGCCGGTTACATGGGTTTCGACCTGCTTTCGCTGGCCGCGGCCTTCGCCGCGTTCGGGACGATGCCGTCACTGGCGGCGTTCATCCTCGCCTACGCGGTCGGCCAGCTCGGCGGGCTGATCCCGCTGCCGGGCGGCATCGGTGGGACCGACGGCGGCCTGATCGCCGCGCTGTCGCTGTATGGCAGCCCGCTTTCGCAGGCGACCGCCGCCGTGCTCGCCTACCGGGCCTTCCAGCTCGGCCTGCCGGCGATCCTCGGTTCGGTCGCGTTCGTCCAGCTGCGCCACACACTGGCCCGCGACGCGGCGCCGGCGGCGCTGTGCGAGCCGTTCGACACCGACCTGCCGGCCGTCCGGCTGCCGCAGACGCAGACCGCCGCGCGCTGACATATCCCCCGAAGCGATTCGCGCCGACGCGCGTCGTGTTCAATGGATATGTCGAGAATGCTTGCGTTGCGTTGGTTGGTCATCGCTGTCGGGGCGCTGGCCGGTGCCACGGACGCCCAGGCGGCGACCTTCACCGTCACCAGCGGCGCCGACACCGGGGGGATTGCGTGCGGCGCGTCCTGCACGCTGCGCCAGGCGATCGGCGCCGCGAACGCCGCGGCGGGCGCCGACACGATCACGTTCAACGCCGAGTACACGATCACGCCCGCGACGCTCCTGCCGCCGATCACCGGCCCGGTGACGATCACCGGCTCGAGCGACGGTCTGTGCGGCACCGCCAACGCCCAGCGCGAGCTGCTCGACGGCAGCGGGGGCGACTTCGACGGGCTGACGTTCGACAGCGGCTCCGACGGCAGCGAGGTCTGCCGGATGCACATCGTCGACTTCGGGACCGCGGCCCAGATCGGCCGCGGGATCTTCGTCAACGACGCCGACAACGTGCGCATCGACGGCAACCGCATCGGCGTCGACTCGAGCGGCAACGCGGCCGGCAACAACGACGTCGGCATCGCAGTGAGCAACGCCGACGGCACGCAGATCGGCGGCGCGTCGGTCCAGGAGCGCAACCTGATCTCCGACAACCGGTTCGACGGGATCGTGCTGCTCGGCTCGACCGCCAACACGACGATCACCGGCAATATCTTCGGGCTCGGGCCCGGCGGCAACGCCGCGCTCGGCATCCAGCGTCCGGGGTCAACGAGAACGCCGGGGTCACCGGGACAGTGATCGGAGGCCTGACCGCCGCCGAGGCCAACACGGCCAGCGGCAACATCGTCGCGGGGCTCGAGGTCCACGACGCGAGGGTGCTCGGCAACCGCCTCGGCACCGACATCACCGGCGCGACGGCGATCCCCAACGGCAACAGCGGGTCCAGGCAAGCGGGGCGGCGCACATCGGCGGCACCACGCCCGGTGACGGCAACCTGATCAGCGGCAACGCGCAGTACGGCGTATTCGTGACCGGCGCCGCGACCGTGCAGGGCAACGTGATCGGCCCGAGCGCGAGCGGCACGGCGGTCCCGACCGGCTCCGTGCAGCGCATCGGCGTCCACATCGACGGCACCGGCTCGACGATCGGCGGCAGCGCCCCCGGCGCCGGCAACGTGATCGCCGGCCACACCGTCGCGCTCGGCACCGGCACCGGCATCGAGGTCTTCGGCCTCCGCACGGCAACGATCCAGGGCAACACGATCGGGCTCACCGCCGCAGGGACGCGCCGCTCGCCAACGACATCGGGATCAACCTGCTCGGCACGCTGAACGTCCAGATCGGCGGCACGGCACCCGCAGCGGGCAACATCATCTCCGGCAACTCGCGCACCGACGGGCACGGCATCGGAATCCAGACGACGGGGTTCGGCACAGTGCTCGAGGGCAACACGATCGGGCTCGACGCGGCCGGCGACGCGTTCGACAACGACGTCGGGATCGTCGTCGGCGTCCATGCCGAGAACACCCGGATCGGCGGCACCGCGCCCGGAGCGCGCAACGTCATCGCCGGCCACGGCAACCCGCTGTCGTTCACCAGCTTCGGTCTGCTGATCGGCCAGGACAGCGCGTCGACGACGGTCCAGGGCAACTACATCGGCCTCGCTGCCGACGGCACGACGGCCAAGCCCAACACGATCGGGATCCGGGTCGACAAGACGGCCGGGGCGCAGATCGGTGGCACCGCGCCCGGCGCCGGGAACGTCATCAGCGCGAACCTGCGCAGCGGGATCGAGCTCAACGGCGGCACCTCAACGGGCGTCATCGTCGAGGGCAACCTGATCGGGACCGACGCGACCGGCACGGCTGACCGCGGCAACGGCCAGGACGGGATCTTCCTGTCGCACGCGCTCGGCTCGCGGGTCGGCGGCACCGCAGCGGGAGCGCGCAACGTCATCTCCGGCAACGGCTTCTCCGGCGTGCAGGTCGGCCTGGTGGCCGGCTCGAGCGTGATCGAGGGCAACATGATCGGGACGGCGGTCGACGGCGTGACGGCGCTGGGCAACGATCGCTACGGCGTCGAGGCGACGCTTGTCGACGGGCCGCTGACGGTCGGCGGGACCGATCCCGGGGCCGGCAACACGATCGCATTCAACAGCCGCGATGGCGTCGCGGTGCTCGGCGGAACCGGCGTCTCGGTGCTCGGCAACGCGATCCGCTCAAACGGCGGCGGCGACCCGACCCAGCTCGGCATCGACCTCGCCGACGACGGCGTGACGGCCAACGATCCAGGCGACGGCGACGACGCGACGCACCCGAACCGCCTCCAAAACTTCCCGGTCCTCGGCGCGGCATTGACCGACGGCTCCTCGACGCTCGTCAGCGGCACGATCGACTCGACGCCCCGCGCGTCGCTGCGCGTCGAGCTGTTCTCGAGTGCCGGGTGCAGCTCGTCGGGGACCGGCCAGGGCGAGGCGTTCCTCGGGGCGACCACGGTCACCGCCGGCGCCGGCGCGACGGCGTTCGCCGCCACCGTCGGCGCGACGCAGGCCGGCCACGCGATCACCGCGACGGCGACTGATCTGACGACCGGCGACACGTCGGAGTTCTCGAGCTGCGTGTTCGCCGCCGCCCCGCCGCCCCCGCCGCCGCCCCCGCCGCTCACCGGCGCGTCGCCGCCGCCCGTCCTCCCGTCCCCAAGAACCCGGCCAAGCTCAGCGTCCTGCGCGCCGGCGTGACGTCAGGCAAGCTCGACATGCTGCTCCAGATCACCTCGCGCGCCGCGACGCCCGGCGCCATGATCGCGATCGACTACCTCGCGGCGGGCAAGCACACGAAGTTCACGGTCCCGATCCCCGCGGCGAAGTCGTCGGCGCCGGTTTCGATCCCGGTGTTGCACACGCTGTTGTCGTCGCAGGCCAAGCTCGGTACGGGTATCGCCGAGATCACGTACGCGGGCAACAGCGTCGTCAACTCCGACGACGTGCGCCTGCGAGCCGCGACCGGCAAGTCGCTGCTCGTGCGCAAGACCTCGAAGCTCGGCGCGGGCTTGCTCAAGGTCTCGGGGACGCTGACCTCGAAGGCCAAGGGCGTCGTACGGATCCGCTTGGAATACACGAAGGCCGATGCCTCGACTGGCTTCCTCAACTACCAGGCGAAGATTGCCAGCGGCAAGTGGAGCCTGTCGCAGACGCTGCCCGCCGATGCTGTCGGAGGCGGCGAGCTGTCGATCCAGTTCACCGGCTACCAGCTGGCGAACCTGCGCGGCGAGCAGACGGCCAAGCAGGTCCTCGGCTGACCGGGCGCGACCTCCCGGACTACCGGGTACAGGCCTCAGTCAGAGACGTTCGCGCATGCCGTCAGCGCCCGTCCCGTGATAGGACGCACGGCATGTCTACATCCGTGCTCGACCTCTTCCGCCTCGACGGCAAGGTGGCGATCGTCACCGGCGCCTCGTCCGGGCTCGGCGTCGCCTTTGCCACCGCGCTCGCCGAGGCCGGCGCCGACCTCGTGCTCGCCGCCCGTCGCACCGACCGCCTGCAGGAGACCAAGGCGCAGATCGAGGAGCGCGGCCGCCGCGCGCTGACCGTCACCGCCGACGTGGCGAAGGTCGAGGACTGCCAGGCGGTCGTCGACGCTGCGATGGCCGAGTTCGGCCACGTCGATGTGCTCGTCAACAACGCCGGGAAGGGCACCGCGTATCCCGCCACGCGCGAGACCCCGGAGCAGTTCCGCGAGGTCATCGACATCAACCTCAACGGCTGCTACTGGATGGCGCAGGCGTGCGGCCGGGTCATGCAGCCGGGCAGCGCGATCGTGAACATCTCGTCGATCAACGCGTTCCGCAGCGGCGACCTCCCGCAGGCCGCGTACTCGTCGAGTAAGGCCGCGATCGTCGGCCTGACGCGCGACCTCGGCGTTCAGTGGACCGGGCGCAAGGGAATCCGGGTCAGCGCACTCGCGCCCGGGTTCTTCGCATCGGAGATGACCGACCAGTTCCCCGACGGCTACGCCGAGCAGATCATCCAGGGCGTCCCGATGGGCCGCATGGGCGACCCGCAGGAGCTCGCCGCTGCGCTCGTGTTCCTCGCCAGCCCGGCCGGCGGCTACGTCACCTCGACGACGCTGGTGGTCGACGGGGGGGTCACGGCCTGCTGACCGTGATCCCCCCGTCTGCGTCCCGGCGCTGCCCCAAGCGTCGGATCAGCCGGTCGGCGGGATGTTCTGGTTGACCCGGAACAGGTTCTGCGGGTCGTACGCCGCCTTGGCGGCCTGCAGCCGCGGGTAGTTGTCCTGGTAGGTCGCGCGAACGCGGGCGTCGCCCTCGTCCATCATGAAGTTGACGTACGCCCCTCCGGCGGAGTACTCATGCGTCGCCTCCCAGTAGTCGACCGTCCAGTCGCGCAGCGCGCCGGCGTTGGCCGGGTCGGGGTCGACGCCGACGATGACCTCGGCCCAGTTGCAGTCGCGGTAGCTGAACGGCGTGTCGGCCGGCGCGACGTCGTGGACGGCGCCGTCGATCGGGTACAGGTGCATGGTCGACAGGCCGCGTCGGCAGCTGCTCGGCGTAGCCGTGGTGCTGGGCGATCGCCGCGTCGGGCAGCTCACGCACGAAATCCGCGCGCCAGTACCACTGCAGCCCCGGGGTGAACAGCCCGTCGAACAGGCTCTGCACAGCGGGGAACGGCGCCGGCGCAGGGCCGTGCAACAGCGGCGTCCCGACCTCGAGCGCGGGCGCCAGCAGCTCGGCCGCCCGGGCCTCGTCATCGCCGGCGTAGCACCAGACCACGCCGCACACCTTCCGCCCGTGCAGCTCCGGCGGCAGGAAATCGGCCGGTGGGACGGTCATCGTCGCCAGGAACCCGTTGAGCTCGCGCGGCTGCGCCGGGATGAACTCGCGGTAGAAGCGCATGACCTCGGGCGTCTGCTCCAACGGCCAGAACGTCGGCCCGGCGATGACCGTCGACACCGGATGGCAGCGGAACTCAAACGACGTCACGACGCCGAAGTTGCCGCCGCCGCCCCGCAACGCCCAGAACAGCTCCGGGTTCTCGTCGGCGCTGCACCGAACCTGCTGGCCGTCGGCGAGCACGACATCGGCCGCGATCAGGTTGTCGATCGTCAGCCCGTGCTTGCGCGACAGGTGGCCGATGCCACCGCCGAGCGTGAGCCCGCCGACGCCGGTCGACGCGATGATCCCGCACGGCGTCGCGAGCCCGTGCTCGTGCGTCGCGGCGTCGACCATCCCCCACGTCGCGCCGCCGCCGACGCGCACCGTGCGCGCGCCCGCGTCGACCTCGACGCTGTTCATCAGCGACAGGTCACACACGACACCGTCGTCGCACGTGCCCAGGCCGCCGCCGTTGTGGCCGCCGCCGCGGACCGCGAGCAACAGCTCGTGGCGCCGGGCGAAGTCGACCGTCGCCGCCACGTCCGCGGCGCTCGCACAGCGTGCGATCAGCCCCGGTCGGCGGTCGATCATGGCGTTGTAGACCGCGCGAGCCGCGTCGTAGGACGCGTCGTCGGGTCCGATCAGGTCCCCGCTGAATGCTCCTGAGAGCTCATGGCGGGCAGCATCGGTCGCAGTCGTGAGACTCATTGTTCTCCCTCGTCGATTCCCAAGCGCGGAACGTGTGTCCCGCGCCACCACCACCCCGAACAGACGCGGGTCCGGGTCTGGCGATTCCGCGCACACCCGGAAGCCCGACTATCCGTTACACCTTGAGCGAGCGGCTGAGCGCCGTCGTGGCGCCGCCGGCGTTGGAGCCGGTCACGGCGCAGCGCACGTGGTGGCCCCGCAGATGTACGACGCCGAGCGTGCGCTTGGTGGCGCCGCGCACGTGGCGACCGTCGATCTGCCACGCGAACGCGAGGTTCAGCGCCCCGTCCCACGTGCCCTTGCCGCACGTCGCGGTGCGACCGGTCTTTGTCAGCGACGGGCGCGCGGTGTTGACCGGCTTGGGGACAGGGGCGGGGTTGTGGACGATCGGCTGGGGCGTGGGGGTCGCGGTCGGCTGGGGTGTGGGGGTCGCGGTCGGCTGGGGTGTGGGGGTCGCGGTCGGCTCGGGCGTCGGATTCGCGGTCGCCGCCGGCTGGACGTCGATGACCGCCGCCGCACGGGCGAGCGTCGTGCCTGCCCCGTCATGCGTGTAGGCGCAGATCAGGTTGCGGTGCGGCATCAGCGGGCGGAAGATGATCGGGTTGGAGAAGTCGCCGCTCACCGCCCGGTCGGGCTGGAGCGAGATATCGAGGATCTGCCCCGGCAGGTTCTCGGCGAAGCCGAGCGCGTCCTGGTGGCCGAACGGGCAGGCGGGGATGATCTCGCCCGGCAGGTCGACGATCTCGATCCAGAAATCGCCGCCGAGGTCGGAGGGCGGCGCGTCGGTGCCGTAGACGTAGAACAGCGTCGGCGTGTCGAACGTCGTCGTGGCCGCCGACTCGATATTGAGCGTGTGCGGACTCGCGCTCGCGGGCGCCGCGATGGCGACGAGGGCAACCGTCGTCGCCAGGGTCATGCGGAACATGAGGGGGGACTCGCTTCCCGGTAGATTGGAGAGCGATGCTCCAAAAAGAGCGTCGCTCTGACCACCGGGACCCCGTCCCAATTCATGCCTCACATTTGCCGCCTATGACATCTGCGACGCAACAACCCCCGGCCCGCTTGAATCGCGCCGAGAAGCGCGAAGCCAACCGCGGGCGCATCCTCGAGGCGTCGCGCGCCGTGTTCATCGACCGCGGATTCCAGGCCGCGA
Source organism: uncultured Actinomycetes bacterium (assembly GCA_963846975.1). Lineage (GTDB taxonomy): Bacteria > Actinomycetota > Thermoleophilia > Solirubrobacterales > Solirubrobacteraceae > AC-49. The sequence goes on along the minus strand of CAWJXY010000013.1, from coordinate 81,829 downwards.
CGATCGATGAGATCGCCGAGCACGCCGGGCTCTCCAATGGGGCGATCTACTACAACTTCGAGAGCAAGGCCGACCTCCTGATGGCGCTGCTCGACGAGCGCCTCGAGGAGCGGATCGAGATCATGCGGCGGACGCTGGCGCCCGAGAAGCGCCGCGGGCGAGGCGGCGACGTGCTGGCGATCGAGGCGCGGGCGATGAGCCGCAGCGTGCGCGAAGAGCAGGCGTGGCGCCTGCTCGTGCTCGAGTTCGTCGTCCACGCCGCCCGCACGCCGGCGCTCCAGCCGAAGCTGCGCGCGTATCAGATGCGCCAGCGCCGGGCGGTGACCGAGGCGTTCACCCCACGCCTGGAGGCGGCCGGCGTCCGGCCTCCGATGTCGGTCGACCGCTTCGCACTGCTCGCCCTGGCGGTCGTCGACGGGCTGGCGATCCAGGAGATCGCCGATCCGGGTTCGACCCCTGAGCACTTCCTGCGTGAGGTCTCGGCGCTGGTCCTCGGCGCCGGCGCGGGCATCTAGGGGTCAGACCCCTTCCCGCCCACGGCGCAGGAAATCTCAGCGCCAGCGACTCAAGGGGTCTGACCCCTCAAGCGTGCGAAGAAGTCGGCCTCGGCGACCGTCGCCTTCTCGAGCTCGTCGATCAGCACGCGCTCGTTGGGCCCGTGGATGTTGGCGAAGCCGTCGATCGCGCCGACGAGCAGGACGTCGGCGTCGGGCGCAGCCTCGTGCAGCGTGTCGACGAGCGGGATGCCGCCGCCGACGGCGACGGTGACGACGTCGGCGCCCCAGGCCGCTGACCACGCCGCGCGTGCCGCGTCGTAGGCCGGCGTGTCGGTGCGGGCGGCGAACCCGTTGCCCAACTCGCCCGGGGCGACGCTGAGCGAGACGCCGAACGGGGCGAGCGCTTCGAGGTGCCGGGCGACCAGCTCGTAGGCCTCCTCGGCGTTCTGCGCCGGATGCAGGCGCACGTTGAGCTTCGCGCGCGCGTACGGCACGACCGCGTGGACCGCGGTGTCGACCGGCGGCGCGTCGAGGCCGATGACCGTGATCGCGGGGCCCGACCAGATTCGCGACGCGAGGCTGCCCGACCCCATCAGCGGCAGCTCGGCGGGGATCTGGGCGAGGTCTCGCAGCTCGCCCTCGTCGGGGTCGCCATCGGGCCAGTCCTCGCGGCGCAGGCCCGCGACCGCGACGTCGCCCCGTTCGTCATGCAGCGTCGCCAACGCGTGGAGCAGCACGAGCAGCGCGTCGGGCGCCGCGCCGCCGTACATGCCGCTGTGCTGAGCGACCGGCAGCGTGCGCACCTCGACGAACAGGTTGGCCAGACCACGTAGCGCGACGGTCAGCGTCGGTACGCCCGGGCGCACGCTGCCCGAGTCGGCGATCAGCATCACGTCGCACGCGACGAGGTCCGGGTTGCCGCGCAGGAAATCGTCAATCCCGCCGCCGCCGACCTCCTCCGCGCCCTCGACCAGCAGCTTGATGCCGACCGGCGGCCGCCCCTCCCACGCGCGCAAGGCGCCAGCGTGAACGGCGATGTTGGACTTCGAGTCGGCGGCACCGCGGCCGAACAGCGCGCCGTCGCGTCTGGTCGGCTCGAACGGTCGTGTGTCCCACAAGGCCTCCTCGCCGACGCCGACGACGTCGTAGTGGCCGTACAGGAGGACCGTCGGGGCACCGGGCGGGGCCGGGATCTCACCGACGACGACCGGGTTGGTGTCGGGGATGTCGAGCGTGCGGGTGTCGACGCCCGCGTCCTTGAGGAGTTCCGCGACCGCGCGCGCGGCGGCCCGGATCGCGTCGCTGGGCGGCGCGCCGTCGGCCGACACGGACGGGATCGCGACGAGCCGCTCGAGGTCGGCCACGACCTGTTCGGTCTGCGCGCGGGCGGCGGCGGCGATTGCGGCGGAGTCGGTCATTCCCGTGATCGTTCCACGTCGGACGCGCGATAGGGGTTGCTCGACATCAACATCCCCCGGGAAGCCGGAGCCCGACCCGAGCTCTGACCGCCCGCGGCCAGCCGACGCCTGCCGTAGGGCCGAGATGCGACAGTCTGGCGGTGGCTGATCGCGCCACCCCGCCCTACCGGGGCCTGCCGTACGTCGCCGGCCTCGACGGCGTGCGCGCGATCGCGGTGGCGGGGGTGCTCCTGTACCACGGCGGCGTGGCCAAGTTCTCGGGCGGGTTCCTCGGGGTCGACGTCTTCTTCGTCCTCAGCGGGTTCCTGATCACGTCGCTGCTGCTCAGCGAGCGCACGCGCCGCGGGCACATCAACCTCGCGGCGTTCTGGCTGCGCCGCGCGCGGCGGCTGCTGCCGGCCGCGTTCCTCGTCGTCGGCGTGTGCACGCTGGTCGTGGCGGTGTTCTACCCCTCGCTGTTGCCGCGCGCCCGCGGCGACGCGATCGCCTCGTTCTTCTACGTCAACAACTGGCACCAGGCCTTTGCGCACGAGTCCTACTTCGCCGCGCTCGGACGGCCGCCGATGCTCCAGCACCTGTGGTCGCTGGCCGTCGAGGAGCAGTTCTACCTCGTGTGGCCGATCGTGCTCGCGCTGTGCCTGAACCGGCTCGGGCGCTGGCCGACGGCGCTCGTGACGATCATCGGCGCCGGCGCGTCGGCGCTGGCGATGGGGCTGCTGTTCCGGCTCGGGCACGACCCGTCGCGCGTCTACTACGGGACCGACACGCACGCTTCGGGGCTGCTGGTCGGGGCGCTGCTGGCGTGCCTTGCCCCGCTCGGCGGGCGACGACCCGCGCCGACGCGCGGCCGCGGGCTGTTCCTTGATGTTCTGGGGGTGGCGGCGCTGATCGCGATCTTCGCCGCGATGACGAGCTGGCACGACTACGACCCCGGCGTATATCGCGGTGGACTGCTGCTGTTCGCGGTGGTGGTGGCGCTGCTGCTGGTGGTCCTCACCGACCCGGCGGCGCACGTCGGCGCGGCGCTCGGGGTGGCACCGCTGCGGTGGATCGGCCAGCGCTCCTACGGGATCTACCTGTGGCACTGGCCGGTGATGGTCCTGACCCGCCCGGGGATCGACCTTCACTGGAACCGCTGGCTGCTCGTGCCGGCGCAGATCGGCGTCGCGGTGCTGCTCGCCGCGGCGTCGTATCGCTGGGTCGAGATGCCGGTCCGCCGTGGCGAGGCATGGCCGACGATGAAGCACTCGCTCGATCGCTTCGCGCCGCACCGCCGGCTGGCGATCGTGGTGGCGACGACGGTCGCGTTCCTCGCCATGGCGGGCTGGGTCGCAGCGCGCCCGACGCCGCGAGCCGCGGTGCCGCTCAAGAGCGTGCGGACCGCGGCGGCGACCGGCGGCCCGCACTTCAGCTCGACGGCCAAGCCGCTGGCCGTCGGGGCGTCGGTGATGCTCGCCGCCTCGCCGGCGCTCGAGCCGCGGATCGTCGTCGACGCCGCGGTCGGCCGCCAGCCGCGAGACATCGTGGCGCGGCTTCAGAGCTACCGCGACGCCCATCACCTGCCGGGGCGGGTGGTCGTCCAGATGGGCGAGAACGGACCGGTCTTCGCCCCCGACATCCGCGGTCTACGCCAGGCGCTCGCCGGCGTACCGCACGTCCTGATCGTCAACGTCCGCGTGCCGCGGTCGTGGCAGGGCGAGGTCAACCACATCCTTGCCAAGAGCGTCGCCGCGTGGCCGCAGGCGCGCCTGGTCGACTGGCACGACGCCAGCGACAATCCGAAGCTTCTGTACGACGACGAGATCCACCCCAACCCGGCGGGCCAGAAGGTCTACGCGCGCCTGGTCGACTCGACGCTGGGGCTACGGCCGGCGCGCCCGGCGCGCCGCCGGAACCCCTAGCAAATCCGCTCGCTTGCGCGCCGGACTCTCTCGGCGCTGCGCAGCATCGCCGATCGTCAGCCCTTGATCAGGTCGGCCGCCTTCTCGGCGATCATGATCGTCGGGGCGTTGGTGTTGCCACGGACGACCGAAGGCATCACGGAGGCGTCGACGACCCGCAGGCCGGGGATGCCCTTGACCTTCAGCTCGCTGTCGACGACTTCGCCGATCGCGCACGTCGACGTCGGGTGGTAGACGGTCTGGGTGAACTTCCGCACGAACGCCATCAGGTCCTCATCGGACTCGCTCTCCGGGACCTCCCACGGACCGCGCTCGATCGCCTTGACGGGCGCCTGCTTGGCGATCTCCACTGCGACCTTCATCCCGGCCAGCATCGACTCGCGATCCTCCTCGGTCTCCAGGTAGTTGTGGAGGATCCGCGGCTTCGCGTCGGGCAGCAGCCCGCGCAGCGACACCTTGCCACGGCTCGTCGGCTTCAGAACCACCGGCCCGAAGCCGTAGCCGTGATCGCTCGGCGCCGTCAGGCCCTCGTCATAGAACAGTCCCGGTGCGAAGTGGAACTGGACATCGGGCGCGTCGAGCCCCGGGCGCGTGCGGATGAACATCCCACCCTCAGCGACGTTCGAGCTCAATGGCCCGCGGCCTTCGGACTCCAGCAGCGCGATGTTCTCGGGCGTCAGCGCCTCGAACAGCGAGTTCTCGTCGGTCAGCCACGTCAGAACCGCCATCGGGTGGTCCTGGAGGTTCTCGCCGACCGGAAGGTTCTCGCGAACCGGGATCATCATCATCTCGAGGTCGGCCGCGGGGCCGATTCCCGACAGCATCATGATCACCGGCGTGTTGTAGGCGCCGGCCGACAGAATCACCTCGCGCTCGGCGCGGATCTCCTCGAGCTGGCCGTTGCGCGAGATCTCGACGCCGACGGCGCGGTCGCCGTCGAACAGGATGCGGTGAGTCAGCGCGCCGGTGATCACCTCGAGGTTCGGGCGGGTCATCGCCGGGTGCAGGTACGCCACGGCGGCACTGCAGCGCAGGCCGTTGCGCTGGGTGACCTGAAAGTGCCCGACGCCTTCCTGGCGCGCGCCGTTGAAATCGGGGTTGCTCTCGTGGCCGGCGGCGATCGCGGCCTCGATGATCGCGTCGGTCAGCGGGCTCATCGAGCGGCCCTCGCTGACGCTCAACGGCCCGCCGGTGCCGTGGAACTCGTCCGCGCCGCGCTCGTTGTTCTCGGCCTTCTTGAAATACGGCAGGACGTCGTCGTATGACCAGCCCTCGGCACCGTTGGCCGCCCACTCGTCGTAATCGGCGCGGTTGCCGCGGATGTAGACCATCGCGTTGATCGAGCTCGAGCCGCCGAGCATCTTGCCGCGCGGCAGGTAGATGCGGCGGTTGTCGAGGTACGGTTCGTGCTCGGTGACCATGTCCCAGTCGAGCCCGGACTTGAACATCGACGAGAACGCAACCGGCATGTGAATCTCCTGGGCCGTGTCGGGCCCGCCGGCCTCGATCAGGCAGACCTTGACGTCCGGGTCCTCAGTGAGGCGCGCCGCGAGCACGCAGCCCGCCGATCCGGCTCCGACGATCACGTAGTCATGCATGCGCCCTCCTAGAGGCTTCGTCGCACCTTGAATGTGGGCAGGTTATCGGTGTGGATCACCCGCCGTGGGTGACGCCGATTCCTCCTCGCAGCGCCGAGCATCCCGATATGGCGGAGTACGAGATCAGCGTCAAGGGGCGCGTCGGCAGCGAGCTGCTGGCCGATCTCGAGGGGTGGGAGAGCCGCGAACAGCCGGCACTCACGATTCTGCGCGGCGACGTCGATGGCGTGGGCGGACTGCGGGCGCTGTTCGATCGCCTGTCGGACCGCGGGCTGGAACTTGTCGAAGTGCGACAGGTGCGGCCCGGTGGGTGATGTCTACGAGATCCGCATCCGCGGCCATCTCACGGATGCGGCCCGCGGCGCACTGGCCGACATGGTCGGCCCGATCGAGTCGTGCGAGACCGTGATGCGCGCGCCGATCTGTGACCAGGCACAGCTGCGCGGCGTGCTCGCGCGCCTCGACGAGCTCGGGTGCGAGGTGATCGCGGCGCGTCCGATCAGCCCGGGCGGCCCGCGACGCTGAGCCCGGCCGATGCGATCAGCCCGAGGTCGCGCGCCCGCGCCACGGCCTCGCGGCGGCTCGAGACCTCGAGCTTGCGGTAGATGCTCTTCAGGTGGCTCTTGACCGTGTTGACGGTCACGAACAGCTCGTCCGCGATCTCGCTCGACGACAGCAGCGTCGGCAGATAGCGCAGGACGGTCAGCTCGCGCTCGGACAGCGGCTCGTGCAACGGCGCGATGCCGTTCGCGGTCACGGTGCTGCCGGCGCGGGCGAGTTCGAGCACCTCGCCGATCAGCGAGCGGTGGGCGGTGCCGACCCGCAGGAGCCGCCGCAGTACTGGGTCAAGGCCGTCGAGTGCGACCGCCAGTCCGAGCCGCGCACCGTCGGGCTCCGCGAGGTCGAGCGCGTGCTCGGCCAGGCGCTGCGCCTCGCCGCGGTCGCCTTCGGCCTCGGCCGCTCCGGCCGCGAGCGCCGAGGCGGTGACGGCGCACGGCAGCGCCACCCCGTCGTCGGTCGCGACCTGTCGGCCGGCGGCCAGCGCCTCGTCGCTGCGTGACAGCGCCAGCAGTGCACTCATGCGGGCGACGGCGATCGCGCCACCGGCCGCAGCTGCGGGGGTCGCGTTCAACAGCGCGAGCGCCTCGTCGGCGCGGCCGAGGCGCACGAGCAGGTCGGCGAGTTCGGCGTGGGCGAGATCGGCCAGGCGCTTGGGCGCCGGGGCGGGGTCCCCGGCCGGATCCCAGCCCCGCAACGCGGCGCGCAGTGCCTCGCACGCGGCCTCGGCGGCCGCGCGCGGGCCGAGCAGCGCGATCCGCGCCTCGACGAGCGCAACCTCGAGCGCGCGCAGCCGCCCGCGCTCGCCCGGCTGTTGGTCCAGCATCGCCCGCGTGGCCGCCAGCTGAGTCAACGCGCCCTGGACGTCGCCCACCTCAGCCGCGACCAGGGCTTCCGCGAGCGCGGCGGCACCCGAGGGGTCCGCGCCGCCCTCGTGCGCGTGCGAGATCGCGACACGGGCGCCGCGGAGGTCGCCGTCGAGCACGCAGAGCCATGCGCGCTCGCCGTCGGCGGCGACTGACAGATCAATGGCGTCGAAGCCCGTGCCGGCCAGCCGCGCCACGGCGTCGAGGTGCAGCGGCGCGCTGGCGTCGCCGTCGGCCACGCACAGGCGCCCGAGCTCCAGATGGCCGAGCGCATCAGCGCGCCGCGCGCGCACCGGGTCGTCGTCGCCCGCCGCGTCGACCACCGCCTGCTGACGCAGCGCGGTCGCGACATCGCCGTCGCGGGCCGCGCGCTGGAGGCGTACGAGCGCCAGGTCCCGCACGAACCGCGCGCGACGGGCACCCGCGACACGCGCGCGTCCGGCAACGGCGGCGCGCAGGTGCGTCTCGGCCTCGGACGCCTCGCCGCGGTCCAGGCACCGCGCGGCGCCGACGAGCGCCGCATACGGCCGCGCCGCGAGGGCTGCACGCGGGAACGCGTGCAGCGCGTCGTCGAGCAGCGGCCCCTCGCCTTGGGCTCGGAGCGCGAGCCAGTGCTCGGCGAGCACCGACGCGACGCGGTCCCAGTCGCCGGCCGCGACGCAATGGCGCAGCCCGTGGCGCGGCTCGCCGCGCTCGAGGTACCACTCGGCCGCCCGCCGGTGCTGGCGTGCGACCGTCTCGGGCCCGCGCCGGGCGAGCAGGGCCCGCAGCAGGCCGGCGAGCAGCGCGTGGTAGCGAAACCAATCGCCGCGGCGGTCGAGCGGGACCACCAGGGCGTTGGCGGCGACCAGCCCGTCGAGGACATCGGCGGCGTCGTCGCGCCCGGTCAGCGCGTTGGCGAGTGAGGCGCTGACGCGATCGACGACCGCGGTCGCCAGCAGCAGTTCGCGCGCGGCGTCGCTCTGGCGCGCCAGCACCTCGTCGATCAGGTACGCGACGACCGCGCGATCATCGCCCGCGAACTCGGCCACGAACGCGTCGGGGTCGGCGTGCCCGGCGAGTGACAGCGCGGCCAGCCGCAGCCCGGCCGCCCAGCCCTCGGTGCGTTCCCACAGCTGCCCCACCGCGCCGTCGGACAGCGCGATCGCGGCGCCGGCGAGTAGCTCCCGCGTCTCGTCGAGCGTGAACGCCAGCTCGCTGCTGCGGACCTCGGCCAGTGTCCCGGCGAGGCGCATACGGTGCAGCGCCAGGCCGGGATCGGCGCGGCCGCACAACACGACCCGGGGCGACGACGGCTCGGCGAGCAGGCGGGTCACGAACTGCCGCGCGACGATGCCGTCGGCCAGATGGAAGTCGTCGAGCACCAGCGCCCGTGCTCGCCGCCGCCGCGTCAGCGCCAGCGCGCGGTCGGCCAACGCGTCGGCGCTCCGCGGTGGATCGTCTTCCGTACGAACTCCGAACGCGCCCGCCACCTGCGCCCACAGCCCGTCCACGTGCCTGGAAGTCGCGTCGAGCGTCGCGACCCGCACGCGAGCGGTGCCACGGCGCAGCGCGGCCCACGTCTCGACGAGCACGGTCTTGCCGGCCCCGGCCGGACCGGTCACCACGATCAGCGGCGGCGCGCCGCCGGCTTGGGGCTCGAGCGCGTCGAGCAGGCGCGGCCGCAAAATCATCTCGCGCGTCTCGTGCCTGGCGTCCCCCACACCAGTGCTCATGGCCGACACGCTATCGCGTCACCCGCGCCGGGTGACGCCGCCTCACCCAGCCTTGAACAACCGTTGCGAGCACACGACTTCCCGATCGGAAAGGCACCCCATGTCCGCAACCTCAGGCCCTGCCGGCGACGACGCGCCGTACCGCGGGGCGCGCGCCAGCGGCTGGATCGCGTTCGCGGCGATCATGCTCATCATCATCGGCGCGTTTGGGGTCTTCTACGGCCTCGTCGGAATCCTCAACGACCAGCAGGTTGCGCAGGTCGGCAGCGGCCACGGCGTCGTCATTTGGGACGCCACGGCGTGGGGCTGGATCACGCTCATCATCGGCGCGATACAGATCCTGACCGGGTTCGGCCTCTACAGCGCGTCGAACGTCGCGCGCGTCATCGCGATCATCTTCGCGACGCTCAGCGCGCTCGCACAGTTCGGCATCGTCACCGCGTTCCCGCTGTGGGCGATCCTGATCATCACGCTCGACGTCGTCGTCATCTACCAGCTCGCGGTGAACTGGGAGGAGAAGGTCACTCCGCTGCGCTAACCCCCGAAGCCGTCCTCGACGCCTTTCCAGAACGCCTTGGCGACGGAGTTGGTGGTCGACGCCATCGACTTGGCGTCCTCACCGATGCTGGTCAGGCTCGTCTGGAGCACGCCCACGGCGCTCGACAGGTCGGTGACGTTGCCCGACTTCGCCGCCTGTTTGACCTGGTCGAACGCGTCGGTGACTGTCTTCTTCTCGGCGTTGATCTGGCGCGTGAGCTGGCCGGTCTTGTCCTTGACGTTCTTCGAGACATCCTTGTAGGCCGACTGGAGGTCGGCGACCGCGCTCTCGATGTCGGTCACGTTGCTGGCTGTCGTCAGATCCTTGACCGCCTTGCCGACCTTCTCGCCGTTGCTCTTGGCGACGTCCTCGGGCGAGTTCGACGAACCGCACGCGGCCACGCCGATCGCCAGCGCCACGAGCAGCGCACCGGCCGTTGTGCGCCTCATGCTGCGACCTCCTTCTGGGCCGCGCGCACGGCGAACGCGAGCACGAGCTCGAGCAGGCCCTGGAGGATCAGGCCGACGCCGACGATGATGACGAGCGTGCCGAGCCCGATCGTCGAATCGGCGAGCAGGATGATGCCGACGGCGAGCACGACGATCCCCCACAGGATGTGCCACACGCGGCCTTCGCGCACGACGATTCCGCGGATCAGCTCGAGCGTCCCGAGCAGGCAGAACCAGAAGCCGAGGATCCAGACGATGACCTGGACTGACTTGCCGGGATGCACGATCAGCATCAGGCCGACGAGCAGGGCCAGCAGGCCGATGAGGATCGCGATGATCCGCATCGCGGTCGAGGTGTCGTCGGGGGCGGCAACGGCGTTGAGCAGGCCGACCGCGCCCCAGAACGCGAGGTAGGCGCCGAACAGCACGCCGATCACCGACAGCGTCGGCTCCGGCCACACCATCGCGGCGATGCCGACGGCGATCGAGATCACGCCGACCACCGCCAACGCCCACCACGCGATCTTGATCGGCGGCTCGTCGGAGGTCCTCACCACGACAACGTCGATGCTCTCGCTCATGATCGCAGGATCCTATTGGGGCGCGTCGCGGGACTTCTTGTGTCGGCGGCCAATCAGCCACGCGGTCAGGTAGCCGGCGCCGACGGCCAGCGCGATCACGAGGATCAGCGGCGTCTTCCACGAGGTGACGATCCAGTTGACCTTGACCTCCTGGGAGTTCAGGAGAGCGAACAGGACCGCGACGCCGGCGATGATGGCGATCGCGATCTGGCGGTTGCGCTCGTCCTGCGACCGCTTGACGGCCGGCTCCGCTGAGGGCGTCGCCGGGTCGACGGGAGGCGGAACCTGCCCTGGTTGCTGCGCGCTCATCGGGTGAGTGTTGCGCACCGGGGGTCGATGCGCGTGGCAGCTGGATTCGCCGGGCGGGGTTGGCGGGGCTCCGTGCCTGGCGCGGGCGCAGATCTACCGGGTGGGCTGACGGCTCTACACTCGCCCCCATGACCGACATCGGCGACGGAGCGTTCCACAAAGGCCAGCCCGTCTGGGTGATCGAGGAGGACGGCTCGCAGCGCCCGGGCGTGTACGTCGGGGAGGGCGAGACGAGCGCGTGGTTCGGCGGACCGCCGACCGTGATGATCGTGCACCCCGAGACCGAGTCCGGGGAGCTGGTCCCGATCGATCGCGTCATCCCGCGCGAGGAGTAGCAAGCGTTCACATCGGCCGCGTACGCCAGGTGGGATGATGGCGACATGACCGACCACAGCACGGTATTCCGTGGTGGACGCGTCGTCTCCGCTGACGGTTCCTTCGACGCCGACGTGCTCGTCGTCGGTGAGAAGATCGCAGCCGTCGGTCAGCTCGAGGAGCCCGCTGACGCCACGATCGTCGACGCCTCCGGCTGCCTGCTGCTGCCGGGGATGATCGACAACCACACCCACCTCACGATGCCCTTCATGGGCACTTGGTCCTCGGACGACTACGACACCGGCACTCAGGCCGCGGCCGCCGGCGGCACGACGTGCCTCGTGGACTTCGCGATCCAACAGGAGCCCGACTCGCTGCAGTCGGCGCTCGACCAGTGGCACGGCCGCGCCGACGGCGCCGCCCACGTCGACTACGGCTTCCACATGGCGATCAGCGCCGCGACGCCGGCGGCGATCGACGACATGGAGGCGATGGTCCAGGCCGGGGTGACGTCGTTCAAGCTGTTCATGGCCTACAAGGGCGCGCTGATGGTGCGCGACGACGAGATGGCGGCCGTCATGGAACGCGCCCGCGATCTCGGCGCGCTGACGATGGTCCACGCCGAGAATGGCGACCTCGTCGATTTGTACGTCTCGCGCGCGCTGGCGGCCGGCGATACGTCGGCGATCCATCACGCGCTGACCCGGCCCGAGATGGTCGAGGCCGAGGCGACCGGCCGCGCCGCCCGGATCGCCGAGTCGATCGGGACGCCGCTGTTCGTCGTCCACGTGACGTGCGCGGCCGCGGCGGCCGAGATCGAGGCGGCCAAGCAGCGCGGCGCCCCGGTGACCGGCGAAACATGCACCCAGTACCTCGTCAACACGATCGACGATCTGCGCAAGCCCGGCGTGCAGGGCTGTCGCTACATCTGCTCGCCGCCGCTGCGCGACGCGTCCAACCATGCCCAGCTCTGGGACTACCTGGAGCGCGGCATCCTCGAGAGCGTGTCGACCGACCACTGCCCGTTCAACGACGAGCAGAAGTCGCGCGGCCTGGATGACTTCTCGCTCGTCCCCAACGGCCTGCCGGTCATCCAGCACCGCCTGGCCAAGCTGTGGGACGAAGGCGTCGTGCCCGGTCACATCACGCCCGAGCAGCTCGTCGACCGCACGAGCACGACGGTCGCGCGGCGCTTCGGCCTGCACGACAAGGGCTCGATCACCCCGGGCAAGCACGCCGACATCGTCGTGTTCGATCCCAACGCGCCCAAGCCCTACGGCACCGCGACGTCGTTCATGAACGTCGACTACGACCTCTACGAGGGCGAGACGGCGAGCGCGTCGGTGCGTCAGACGTACTGCCGTGGGACGCTCGTCTACGACCAGGGTGAGATCCGCACGTCGCCGGGTCACGGCCGGTTCGTAGAGCGGGCGACGACCGCCGCCCACGCCGTCACCGCATGACGGTCGCGCTGGCGATCGACGTCGACCAGGTCCTGGCCGATCTCGACGAACTGGCGACGGCCAGCGGCGGACGGCACGCGGGCGCCAAGCGCCTGGCGTGGTCACAGGACTGGCGCGACGCGCGGGCGTGGTTGCGCGGCAAGCTGGACGAGCTGCCCGGGGTGACGGTCGACCGCGACGAGGCGGGCAACCTGTGGGCGTCGCTGCCCGGGGAGCGCGACGAATTCATCATCATCGGCTCGCACATCGACGCGGTGCCGTCGGGCGGCTGGCTCGACGGGGCGCTCGGCATCCTCACCGCGCTCGGCGCGCTGCGTGCCGTCGCCGCCGCCGGTCCGCTGCCGGTGTCGGTGCGGCTCGTCGATTGGGCCGACGAGGAGGGCGCGCGCTTCGGGCGCTCGTTGCTGGGCTCGTCGGCCGTCGCCGGCACGCTGCACCCCGACGAGGTTCGCGACCTGCTCGACGCGACCGGCATGCGACTCCAGGATGCGCTGGCCGAGAACGATGTCGATCTCGACGGCGCGCCCGCCGCCGCGTCGCGGCTCGACGGTGCGCTGGCGTACTTCGAGCTGCACATCGAGCAGGGCCCGGTCCTGCTCGACACCGCCCGGCTCGCGTCCGCGGTCGCGGGGACGGTCGGCGACGAGCGCTTCCTCGTCGACTTCGGCGGCCAGTCGGCCCACGCCGGCTCGACGCCGATGCACCTGCGCCGCGACACGCTCGCGGCGGCGGCGACCGCCGCTTTGGAGATCCGCGAGGTCGGCATCCGCCACGGCGGCGTCGCGACGGTCGGCTCGATCCGGTCGGAGCCGGCGGTGATCACGGCCGTCGCCGGGGCCAGCGAGATGATGCTCGACATGCGCCACCTCGACGCGGACACCCTCGCGACGATGGCCCGCGAGTGCCACGAGGCGTGCGAGAAGGCCGCCACGCAGTTCGACTGCACGGTCGAGATCCGGCGCGTGTTCGGTGCGACGCCGACGCCGTTTCACCCGCGGCTCGTCGCGCTCGCGCGCGCGGCGGTCGCCGAGGCCGGCGGCGGCGACGGCGAGGCGATCCCCAGTGGCCCGCTGCACGATGCGACCGAGATCGGCCGTCGCGTGCCGACGGTGATGATCTTCGCCCAGTCCGACCCGCCGCTCTCGCACACCGAGGTCGAGGACTCGCCCATCGATGCGCTGCGCATCGCCATCGACGCGTACGGCCGGACCGTGGCCGGTGCGCTGGACCTGATCGCAGCCGGCGATCTCGACAAGGAGTGGCCACACCAATGGATTTCGGCGTAGTTCTGCAGACCGACCCGCCCGCGGCGCGGGTGATCGAGCTCGCCAAGCGGGCCGAGACCTACGGGTTCTCGCACGCGTGGACGTTCGATTCGCATCTGCTGTGGGAGGAGCCGTTCGTCATCTACAGCCGGATCCTGGCCGAGACGCACAAGCTGAAGGTCGGGCCGATGGTCACCAACCCGGCGACCCGCGACTGGACCGTCACGGCGTCATTGTTCGCGACGCTCAACGAGATGTACGGCAACCGCACGGTGTGCGGGATCGGTCGCGGCGACTCGGCGGTGCGGGTGATCAACGGCTCGCCGGTGAAGCTCGCCGAGCTGCGCGAGTGCGTCGAGGTGATCCGCGGCCTGACGAACGGCGAGTCGGTCGAGTACAAGGGCACCACGCTGCGGTTCCCGTGGAACACGGAGTCGGAGCTGGAGATCTGGGTCGCCGGATATGGGCCGCGGGCGCTGGCCACGGCCGGCGAGGTCGGGGACGGGTTCATCCTCCAGCTCGCCGACCCGACGATCACCGAGTGGTCGATCAACGCCGTGCGCAAGGCGGCCGAGGAGGCGGGCCGCGACCCCGACGCGCTGACGATGTGCGTCGCCGCACCCGCGTACGTGACCGACGACCTCGCCGCACGCGCGCGAGCAGTGCCGCTGGTTCGGCGGCATGGTCGGCAACCACGTCGCCGACATCCTGCGCCACCACGGGCCGGACGCGGGCGGCGTGCCGACGGCGCTGACCGACTACATCACGGGCCGCGAGGGCTACGACTACAACGAGCACGGCCGCGCCGGGAACACCCACACCGTCGTTCGTGCCCGACGAGATCGTCGACCGCTTCTGCCTGATCGGCCCGCCCGAGACCCAGATCGCGCGCCTCCAGGAGCTCGCGGCGCTCGGCGTCGACCAGTTCGCGCTCTACCTCCAGCACGACGCCAAGGACGCGACGCTGCAGGCGTTCGGCGAGCTCGTCATCCCGTTCGTGGGCGAGCGGGTGTCGGCGAAGACCTAGTCCAGGCCCATGTGAGCGCCGGCGTCGCTCAACACGTCGCGCAGGCCGGCGACGATCTCGTCGAGCAGCGCGGCGTCGGAGATCAGCGGCGGAGCGATCTGCAGCGCGCTGTCGCCGCGGTCGTCGGGGCGGGCGATCAGGCCGGCCTCGCGCAGCCGCTCGGGCAGGAAGCCGCGCAGCAGGCGGTCGCGCTGGGCCTGGTCGAAGCGGGTGTTGTCGTCGTCGGCGACGAGCTCCATCGCCCAGAAGAAGCCGCGGCCGCGGACGTCGCCGACGATCGGCAGCTCGAGCAGCTCGCGCAGGCGCGACTCGAGGTGGCCCTCGAGGTTGCGGACGTTCTCCAGCACGCCGTCGCGCTCGAAGATCTCGATGTTCGCGCAGCGCGATCGACGCGGCGACCGGGTGGCCGCCGAACGTGATCCCGTGGCGGAAGACCTGCCTGTTTTCGATCATCGGCTCGATGACGCGGTCACCGGCGACGACGGCGCCCATCGGCGCGTACGCCGAGGTGAGCCCCTTGGCCATCGAGACGAGATCCGGGACGACGCCCTCGCGGTCGATCGCGAACCACTCGCCGAGGCGCCCGCAGCCGGAGATCACCTCGTCGGCCATCAGCAGCGCGCCGTACTTGTCGGCGAGCTCGCGCAGGCCCTTCCAGTAACCGGGCGGGGCGACGATGCAGCCGCCCGCGTTCTGGATCGGCTCGGCGATGATCAGCGCGACCTCTTCGGGGCCGGCAGCGACGATCGCCTCCTCGACCTCGGCCAGCAGGCGCGCGCAGAACGCCTCGGGGTCGTCGCCGTCGGGGGCGCGGAAGGCGTTGGTGTTGGAGACGTGGGTGACGTCGATCGGGGCCTGGCCGAACGGCGCCTTGAAGCGCTCGACGCCGGTGAACGACAGCGCCCCGAGCGTCACGCCGTGGTAGGCGATGTCGCGGGCGATCGCCTTCGTGCGCTGCGGCTGGCCCGAGGCGATGTGGTACTCGCGGCACAGCTTCCACGCCGCCTCGACCGACTCGGAGCCGCCGCTGGTGAACAACACGCGGTTGAGGTCGCCCGGGGCCAGCGAGGCGAGCTTCTCGGCGAGCTCGATCGCCGGCGGGTGCGCGGTGGCCCAGTTGGTGTTGAAGGCCAGCGTCGTGAGCTGCCGGCCGGCGGCGGCCGCCATCTCCTCGCCGTAGGAGTAGCCGATCTGCGCGCAGAAGAGGCTCGACAGCGCGTCGATGTAACGCTTGCCGCGCGTGTCGAACACGTACGGCCCCTCGCCGCGCTCGAGGACCAGCAGGTCGTCGATGACCGGCGTGGCGAAGTGCTGCAAGAGATGCTCGCGCGCGGAGCGCTGCAGCGAGTCGTGGTCGTAGCCGTCCATGGTGGGCCACTGTAGGTCGGTGGCGGCGCGGTTTCCACCGGCGCTGCGTCGAAGATCGGCGGCGCCGGTACGCCGGATCGGCGGAGGATGCGGCTAGACCGGCACGCCGTGCTCGACCAACAGCGCGGCGAGGCCGCGCTCGACCGCGCCTACGTCGGGCCCCACCAGCGGCCCGGTGACGGCGTGGGCGACGTGGCCGGGCTTGGACTGGTAGGAGCGATGCTCGTACCACGTCCCGTCGCGCAGAAGGAACCAGCCGGGCCGCTCGACCTCAGAAGCGCCGTCGCCGAACTCGTAGGCCCGAACGACCCACCCGCGCTTGCGCCGGTCCTGCAGCCCGCCGGCGCGCACGATGATCCGCGCCGTCCCAGGGTTCCTGTGACGCGCCATCGCGGCCAGGAATTCCTCGGTCGCCGGTCGTAGCGCCGCCGCGGCCGCCTGGGCCGCCCGCCGTTCCTGCTCCGCCGAGCGCGCCGCGGCCTCGGTCTCCCGAGCGCGCTGCGCGTTCTCGGCCGCCCGCCGCGCCTTCTCGGCCTCGACGCTCGCCCTCAGGCCACGGGGCGGGTCAGGCATGACGCAGCATCACCGACCCTGCGGGCAATCGACCGCCGATGACACCAGCGCGCACACTGCTCGAGCCTATCCGGGCAAGTCGTCAATGCGGCGGCTATCGAGCGCACAGATCCCGCGAACTCCACGACGGGCTTCAGCGGTCGGTGTCGGCACGCAAGATCGGCCAGCCGATCTCCGTCTTCCACTCGTCTTGGTTTGGGGTGTCGAACGCGTCGCGCAGGTACGACTCGCGCAGGGGAGCTTCGATGCTGAGCTCGTGGCGGCTGGCGTAGGAGCCGAGCGCGCCGTAGGTGATGTCGATGTTCGTCAGGGGACCGTGGTGGGTGACGACCGCGAGCTCCGCGTCGGGGACGAGTAGCGGTTGTACGCGCCCGATCGACTCAACGGACCCCGCGACGGGGATGTAGACGATCGCCTCACCGCGATCGTGCTGGAAGATCTCGCTGGCGTACAGTCCGCCGCCGGGCCCTGTGGCGTACAGCCCCTGGCCGTCGACGATCGCGTGCAGCTCGCCGAGAGCGCCCCGCCACCAGATCACGATGTCGTCGCGGTCGACGGTCTCGCGGATCGCGATCGCCGGGGTGGCCGCAACCGACCGGTGCTCCACGGCCAACGGGGTGTCGGGGCGCTCCAGCAGGTCGCGCAACGAGGTGACGGCCTCGCGGGTTCGCGCCAGGTCGTCCTCGAGGCGCTCGAGATGGCGGGCGATGAGCGCGTTGCGCGCCGACGCGTCGTCAGTGGCGAGCAGCGCCTTGACGTCGGCGACCGGCATCTCGAGATCGCGCAGCCGGCGAATCACGTGCGCGGTCGCGACCTGGTCCTCTGAGTAGTAGCGGTAGCCGTTTGAAGGGTTGATCGATTCGGGATCGAGCAGCCCGACATCGTGATAGTGGCGCAGCGTCTTGACGCTGAGGTGCGTGACCCGCGAGAACTCGCCGATTGTCAATCCGCTGCGCATGACAACAGGATCGACCCTCCCCCACGGGGAGGGTCAAGCGCACGATCACCCCTTGACTCTCCGCCACGGGGAGCACCGAGCATCCCCATCATGACCAACACCGCACAGCTCACCGGCGTCGTCGCCGATCACATCGCCGCCGTCAACGCCTTCGACACCGACGCGATCGTCGCGACATTTGCCGACGACGCACTCGTCAACGACAACCACCGCGAGTTCTGGGGCACCGACGAAATCCGCGCCTGGGTCGCCAACGAGATGGTCGGCGACCACGTCACCCTCGACGTCACCGAAATCGTCGACCACCACGGCGACACCTACATCCGCGCCCGCTACGACGGCGACTACGACAAGGCCGGCCTCCCCGACCCGCTGATCCTGACCAACTACTTCAGCGTCCGCGACGGAAAGATCGTGCGCCTCTACGTCATCCGCAACCGCGACTGAGTGGACGCATCGGTCGTCGCTCGCGGGCGCGGCTCGATCGGGGAGTAGCATCGATTGGGATGTCTGTTCTTGCTGTCGCGTTGGTGGTGGTCTCGGTCGGTCTTCTGTTGGTCGAGGCGCATCTCACGACGGGGGGCTTCATCGCTGCGATCGCAATCATCGCCCTGGTATCCGGGCTGACGCTGGCGTTGGCGAGCTCCGGAGCCGCTCTGCCGGTCGTGGTCGCTGTTGGCGTGATCGTCGCGGTCGGCGCAGGTATCGCCCTATGGGTCGCCGCGCGGAGCCTGCTGTCCACCGCGCGTCGGCGCCCGCGCACCGGACCGCAGGCGATGGTCGGCCATCTCGGGCAGGTGCGAGCAAGCGACGCGGTCGCGCACGTGTTCGTCGATGGCGGACTTTGGCGGGCGCAGCCGAGTTCGCTCGAAGGCGACCGGGCGCTTCGCGATGGCGATCAGGTGATCGTCGAGGGTGTCCAGGGCCTGACCCTGTCGGTGCGCAGAGCAGAAGACTGGGAGTGCAGCTGATGGAAGTGATTCTCATCATCCTCGCGGTGCTCGTGCTGATGGGCGTGGTCCTGGCGGCCGCGTCCGTGCGGATCCTGCGCGAATACGAACGCGGCGTCGTGTTCCGGCTCGGTCGTGTGGTCGACGAGCGTGGCCCGGGCGTGATCGTCCTGGTTCCGTTCGTCGAGCGCCTTGTGCGCGTGAGCCTGCGCACGGTGACCCAGAAGATTCCGCCGCAGGACGTCATCACCCGAGACAACGTGACGGTCCGCGTCACCGCGGTGACGTACTACCGCATCGTCGACCCCAACAAGTCGGTCGTGGAGATCGAGGACGTTCTCTCCGCGACGTCGCAGATCGCCCAGACGACGCTTCGCTCGGTGCTGGGCAAGGCCGACCTCGACACGCTGCTGTCAGAGCGCGAGCACCTCAACGAGAGCCTCCAGCACATCATCGATGACCAGACCGAGCCCTGGGGTGTCAAGGTCACAACCGTCGAGATCAAGGACGTCGAGATCCCGGCGGCCATGCAGCACGCGATGGCTCGCCAGGCCGAAGCCGAGCGCGAGCGACGCGCCAAGATCATCGACGCCGAAGGAGAGTTCCAGGCCGCCGCAAAGCTGTTGGAAGCCGCGGATCTGATTGGCCGCAACCCGGTCACCATCCAGCTTCGTTATCTGCAGACGCTGCGCGAGATCGGCAACAGCGAGAACTCGACGATCGTGTTCCCGTTCCCACTCGACCTGATCGGGTCACTGATGAATGTGGTGGGCGGGGACGCCGCCACGGGCACCGCCGCGCCAGCGGTTCCCGCACTCGCCGCGACGCGACCAACCGCTGCGGTCGCCGAGAACGGACCTGTGCCCGCCGCGCAGGACTGACGCGGTCACACCGGCTGCCAGAGTTCGATCCGGTTGCCCTCAGGATCGGTGACCCAGCCGAATCGACCGACGCCCTCCATGTCCTGCGTCTCTACCACCACGTCCGCTCCCTTGCCCCGCAACTGGGCGAGCATCGCGTCCAGGTCGCGGACGCGGAAGTTGAGCATGGTCTGCTGGGCGCGGGATCCGAAGTAGTCGGCCTCGGACTCGAACGTCGCAAACACCGTCGGCCCGGCTCCCTGGCGCCACAGGCCGTTCTCATCGGCGTCCAGGCCCAGGCAATCGCGATACCACGCGCCAAGGGCCGCGGGGTCGGCGGCCCGCATGAAGTATCCGCCGATTCCAAGCACTCGTTCCATGCCACTAGCTTGCCAGGGGCGGGCCGGGGTGTCCGGTTCGACCCTCGGTGGCGATCAGCAGGACGCGACTGGCCGCGGTGATCAGCGAGCTTCGCTGGCCGGCCAGGACACGCAGCGCAGCGAGGGGTGCAGCGCCCGACTCCCCGATCGTCAGCCCGGACCGATCGAGGTCGTCCATCGCAGCGCGCACTTGATCGTCGGTGACGGTCACGGCCGCGTCGATCCCGGCGCGCAGCGTCGGCCACGCCGCCGCCGACACCTCGGCACAGTCGAGACCCGCCATCACCGTGCCCGGCGTGGGGACGCGTGAGGGCCGGCCGGCGCGCAGCGACGCTGCCAGGCACGCGGCTGTGGCGGGCTCGACGCCGATGACCGACGCGCCGGCATGCGCGCCGTGGCGGGCCGCCGCGGCGGCCAGCGAGCCGACGCCGACCGGCACCACGATCACGTCGTACTCGGCCTGGGCGGCAGCCTCGTCGAACAGCGTCTGGTACCCGTCGATGACCCACCGGGCAGGATCGCTGTTGCCGACGTCGGCGATGAGGCAGCAGCCGTCGGCTGCGCCGGCCGCCTCAGCCTGGGCGACCGCATCCTCGTAGCTGCCGTCCACGACCACGACCTCGGCGCCCTCGGACGCGATCGCCTCGCGTCGGACGGCCAGCGCCCGCGCCGGCAGGAACACGCGGCAGGTCAGGCCACGGGCGGCAGCGGCACGGGCGACCGCGCGGCCGTGGTTGCCGGCGCTGGCCGCGACGAGCGTGTGCACGCCGGCGCCGTCACGCAGCGCGCGCTCGACGGCCCACGAGGCGCCGAGGATCTTGAACGCCGGCAGGCCGAGCCGATCGGACTCGTCCTTGAGCGCCACCGCCGCGACGCCGGCCTCGGCGGCCAGCGCGGGGAGGTCCCGGACCGGGGTCGGGCGATAGCCCGGCAGCGCCCGGTGAAAGCGCGCCGCGTCGCGACTCGGCGCGGGAACGTCGCCCGGCGCACAGGCCGGGTTGATCAGAATCACGCTCACCTGTCACATCGTGATCGAACCCACGTCCTGCTGAACTCACGCGTGCTGATCCACACCCCCGGGAGGGACGACTGACCCCATGCTGACCCTGTACGAGCATCCGTTCGCGCTCTACTGCCAGAAGGTTCTGATCGCGCTCAACGAGCAGGGCCTCGACTACGACGTCCTCGAGGAGCAGCGCGATTTCGACCGCGCCGAGTTGGCCGAGCTATGGCCGCCGGCGTCGATCCCGGTGCTCCGCAACGGCGACCAGATCATCGGTGAGACCTCGATCATCATCGAGCACGTCGCCGGCGAGCAGCTGGTGCCTTCGCTGGAGGCCCGCAAGTGGGACCGGATCTGTGACAACTACATCTCTGATGCCGTCCAGGCGATCGTGTTCGACACGATCGAGGAGCGCTTTGACGAGCGGGCCGTCGCCCAGGCGCGTGGCCGGCTCGACATGGCATACGGCATGCTCGAGGCGCAGCTCAAGCAGCACGAGTTCCTCGCCGGCGAAACGTTCACGATCGCCGAGTGCGCCGCGGCGCCGGGCCTGTTCTTCGCGCTGGCGATCAACCCGTGGGATGAGCGCACGCACCCGCAGCTGACGCGGTACTACCGCGCGTTGGCGCAGCGGCCGTCCTTCGCCAAGGTGATCACCGACGCGCGGCCATACCGGCACCTGTTCCCGCTACCGTGGCCGCCCGACTTCGACCGCTATCACTGATTGGACGGGCTTTGCGCGGGGGCCCGCGGCGTGGCCGAGGCCACGCCGCGCCGATCCCGAGCGTCACGCACTCGCGGCCCGGTGGCCGTGGACCCTGCGCAACCCGAGTGCCGCCAGGGACACGAGCACCAGCCCCGCGATGGCGGCGGCTCCGATGACCGCCGACAACCAGTCGAACCCGCCCGGCGCGGGCCGCTCGTCGGCGACCGGGGTGCTGCTGCTCGCGCGGCCTGCGAGCGCAGGCGGTCGTACGCCTTGGCGGCCGACGCGGCCATGAGCGACGGCGGCGGCCCCACGTTGGCGACCGAGGTGCTGCGAGCGCGCGCGGCCTGCGCGCGCAGGCGGTCGTACGCCTTGGCGGCCGACGCGGCCATCAAGGACGGCGGCGGCGGCACCGCAGCCGCGCTGGTGACGTCGGTCGCGCCGGCCGTCTGCGCCGGATCAGTGGCTGGTCCCCCGTAGGCGGCCGGCGCCGCGATCGTGACCGCGACGGCCATCGTCGCGAGTGTGCCGCCCACCGTGGTCGTGCTCAGTGTGAAGCGCATGTCCCGTTCCCTTTTGATCGGCGACCGCCCTGTGCGATCGATCGGACAGCACACTGGCGACGGGCCGCTCATCAGGCGGTCACACCGCGGTCATTGCCGGTAACCCGCCGCGGGACGTGGGCGTCAACCGTTCGAGCACACGGCCCGATAGGGCCGCCCGGGCAGCGCGCCGTGCCACTCGGCGCGCGGTCAGGTCGCGGCCCGCGACGAGGCAGGCGTGCCGCTTCCAGGCCTCCGGCGACATGTCGAAGCTGATGCCCCTCGCCGCGCGGTCGAGACCGCGAACAGGCGCGAGCCACTCGGGGCTCAGCACGGCCGACGGCGTACGTGTCCGGCCGCGAGCTCGAGCGGCGAGCCGATCGGCTTCTGGGTCTGCACGTCCCACAGCACCACGTTCCCGTCGGCGGCGGCGGTGACGAGCGTGCGGCCGTCCGGCGTGAACTGCGCGGACGTGATCCGCGCGCGTGTGCGCCTCGAACGGCCGGCCGACCGGCTTCCAGGTCTGCGGTCGAGAACAGCTGCCCGCGGCCGTCGTACTGGCCGACGAACAGCAGCTCGCCGTCGGGCGAGAACGCCACCGAGCGCGCGAAGTCTGCCGGTGTCGAGCCGCTTGACGAGCCGGCCCGTGCCCACGTCGCGGATCTCCGTCCCGCGCTCGGTCTCGGCCGCCGCGGCGAGCAGCCGGCCGTCCGGGCTGAAGGCGATCGAGTCCGCGCGCGCTCCGGCCGCGGAACGCGGTCGAGCGTGCGCCGTGCGCACGTCCCAGACGCGCAGCGGCCCGCCCTTGCGAAGCGGCTCGCCGGACGTCGTCCTCGGCGGCGGCGAGCAGCTTGCCGTCGGGCGAGAAGGCGAGCGCGTCGGAGTCGACCGCAGCCCTCTCGAGCTCGCCGGCCGGGGCCAGCGTGCGCGTGTTCCAGAGCGTGACGCGGCCCCCGACTCCGGTCACGGCCAGCAGCCGCCCGTCGGGGCTGAAGGCGACCGACCGCGGCGCGCCGTGGCAGCGCGCGCAGGACGCGCGCGCCGGCGCAGCGTCGCGGTGTCGAGCAGGTCGACCGTGCCGTCGCTCTGCGTGAGCGCGAGCGTGCGTCCGTCCGGGCTGACCGCGATCCCTCTCGGCGTGAACGTCGACGGCGAAGCGGCGGCCGACGGCGAAGCGGCGGTCGAGCCGGCTGGTCGCCCGCGAGGTCCCAGAGGATCGCGCGCCGTGTCGGACCGAGCCGTGATCAGCGTGCGCCCGTCGCGGCGTGATGTCGAGCCCGTCGATCGCACCGCTGTGCCCGGGGAAGCGCTGCGGCGATCGTTCCGCCGCTGCGACGTCCCAGACGAGCACCTGCCCGTCGGTCGCCCGTGGTCACGAGCGTGCGCCAGTCGGGCGTGAAGCGCATGCGACGCACCGGCGCCGTCGTGGCCGCCCTCGCAGCGGCTCGGACCTGCCCGGAGCGCAGATCGAGCAGCCGGACGCCGCCCGTCGGCGGAGCCGAGCGCGAAGACCTGCGCCGTCCGGGCTGACCGACCCCGTCGGCGTCGCCGACGGGCCACGAGCGCGCGACGCGCAGCCGCTCGGCGGTCGAGCTCCCAGGTCCGGTTGTCGCGCCGCGCTGGTGATGAACACCCGCGCCGTCGGCGGTCGCCGACGCGTCGTAGGCGGACGCGTGCCGGCCCACGTGCAGCCGGCCCGCCATCGCGCCCGTCGCGCGGTCGACGCGGTAGATCGGCGAGGCCGGCCCATCCGGCGCGCCGCCGGCCACGGGCCGCACGAGCAGGTCACGGCCGTTGGGTAGGAAGACGACGTCGGCGTAGACGAAACGGAGCGGGCCCGCGCAGCGGGGGCAACCGCAGGCGCAGCCGGCGGCTCGCCGGTGCGTGGATCGATCAGGTCGACCAGCCCGCTGCGCTCGACGGGGGCGCGCGGTCGAGAGAGCTGACCGCGAGCGTGTCGCCCGTCGGGCGAGAAGCGGACGTCCTGGATGAGCCCGTCCGGGATCTGGTACGGCCGGCCCGACCGGCAGCCGCG
Organism: uncultured Actinomycetes bacterium; assembly: GCA_963846975.1. GTDB lineage: Bacteria > Actinomycetota > Thermoleophilia > Solirubrobacterales > Solirubrobacteraceae > AC-49. Next base: position 57,954 of record CAWJXY010000013.1, on the reverse strand, counting down.
TGGCCGCGTCGTACACGTCAACGTCGCCGCACGTCGTCGCCGAGTCGCCATCAGCTTGCCGTCGGGGCTGATGGCCGCGCCGAACATGCTCCGAGCCGTGTGTCCACGATCCCCGAGGGCCGCCGGGTTGCGCACGAGCACGGACGAGCAGGTTGCTGCGCGTGGTCGCCGAGTCGTCGAGCGCGACGCCGTGCGCGCGCGAGCAGCAGGGCCCGCGTCGAGGCGGTCCTCGTTCAGCGCCGTCGGCGCCGAGCCGCTGGGCGTCGGCGGCGCAGCGCCGCGTCGCGGGCCTCGCCGCGCTGGTCGAGCGCCACGACGCCGGCGCCGCAGCGCCACGCGCGAGCAGCGACGGCGAAGCCCGGCGACCAGCGCGCGCAGACGACGGTTCGCCCGCCGCTGCTGCTCGGTCTCGTGCTCGGCCGCGGCGCGGCTCGCGTCGAGGAACTCGCGCTCGAGCTCGTTGAGGTCGTCGCGCGTGGCCGGCGGCCCACTCGAGCGCCGCCGCGAGCCGCGCGCCGCGGTACAGCTCGCCGTGGTCGCGGCCGGCGGCCTGCCAGTCGCGCGCCGCCTCGTCAGGTGCTGGTGCAGCGCGGCGGCCGTCGGCGTCCTCTTCGAGCCACGCGCGCAGCCGCGGCCACTCGCGCAGCAGCGCCTCGTGCGCGACCTCGACCGTGTCCTCGTCCACGGTCACCAGCCGGCTGTCGACGCAGAGCGGACAGTGCCGCGGCGTGTGCTCGTCGTCGTCGAGCTCCTCGAGCGGCACGCGGCGGCGCACGAACGCGGCGTCATGCTCGCCGGCGTCGGCCAGCCGCAGCAGGATCCGCGCGCGCCGCGTCGCTGCTCGGCTCGCTCAGCTGCGCGTAGGTCCGCTCCGCCAGACGGCCGACCGCGCCGCGCACGCCGCCGGTGCGCTCGTAGGCCGCGTGCCGCATCACGCGCCCCTCGCGCTCGCGCCACTGCTCGAGCAGGGCCGCCGAGAGCAGCGGCAGGCCACCCGGCTCGTCGAGCACGTCGGCGATCAGCGCGTCGGTCAGCGCCGGCTCGACGCTCAGGCCGGCGCGCTCGGCCGGCCTCGATCGCGCGCCGCAGCTCGTCGCGGCGCATCGGGCCGACGAGCACCTGGTTGGCGCCGACCAGCGCGGGCGAGCCGCTCGTGCTGCGGCGCAGTGACCGTAGAAGTCGGCGCGCATCGGCGACGCACGACCTGGACGGCCGATCGCGGTCCTCGACAGGTCGACCAGCGCGTCGAGGAAGGCCGTCCGCTCGCGCTCGTCGCGGCAGACCGTGAACACCTCCTCGAACTGGTCGACCACGAGCACCGCCGCTCCCGGTTCGGAGCGCCCGCTCGAGCTCGGCCGCGGGTGCTCGCCGGGGCGCATGAGCGCCCGCGCCGCCAGCGCTCCGAGCCGGGCAGCACGCCGTCGGCGAGCGCCGGCAGCAGGCCCGGCCCGCACCGCCGACGACTTGCCGCTGCCCGGACGGTCCGACGACGGCCAGCAGCGGCGAGCCCACGAGCCGGGCGACGAGCTCGGCCACGAGCCGCTCGCGGCCGAAGAAGTACTCCGCGTGCGCCGCGTCGAAGGTGGTGAGGCCCAGGAACGGACAGACCGCCGAGCCCGGCGGCCTCCGCGTCCTCGCCGCTGTAGCGCCGCGCACGGTCCTTCAGCCCACCGCAGAGCGAGCAGACCGTCGGAGAGCGCCGTCTCGGCCGAGCGCAACTCGACGCGCTCGCTGCCGGCGCGGCCGGCGCTCGCGCCGATCGCCGCCGACGCCCGCGCGCGCGCCCACTCCGCGGCCACGCGATGCACGGCCAGCGGCACCGCCGCCACTTTCCGCCACGAGCACGTCGATCGGGAGCGGCTCGCGATCCGACCGGCACGTACAACGCAGCGATCTCGGCCACGGCGGCGTACCCGAGCGTTGCGAGCGCGAGCCGGCGCGCCGGTTGGCCGTCGAAGATCGCCGGCGGGTCGAGGCGCCGGTGCAGCACCAGGACCAGCAGTCGCCGGCGCGCGCCGGAGGCGCTGAGTGCGGCGACGCGCTCGAGCACCTCATGGCTCGCGTCGTCCGCGTCGTCCACGATCAGCAACGTCGCCTGCTCGCGGTCCCCCACCGCAGAGACGGCGGCGAGCGGGTCGGCGACACCGGCGTAGAGCACGGCCATCCGGCGTCGTCGCGCCTCGCGGGCCAGCTCTTGCGCCAGGCGGGTCTTGCCGATGCCACGAGGACCCGAGACGAACACGAGCGCCACCCCGCCCGTCACACGCCTCAGCCAGCGAGCGCCGCGAGCTCTGCGAGCTCGTCATCACGACCCGCCAGCACCGGCGAGCCACCCTCCAGCCCCGCCGGCAGATCCGGCCGGGTGGGTGGTGCGTCGAGCGCCGGGTCCTGGGCGCAGGATCGCCTCCTGCAGCGCGCGCAGCTCGGCGCCCGGCTCGACGCCGATCTCCTCGACCAGCGTCGCGCCGTGCTCTGCGGTACACCGCGAGCGCCTCCGCTTGGCGACCGCAGCGATACAGGGCGAGCATCAGCTGGCCGTGCAGATGCTCGCGAAGCGGCTGCTGGGCAACGGCGATCTCGAGCTCGGCGATCGACGTCTGCGTGCCGGCCCAGCGCGAGCTCCGCGTCGACGCCCGCTTCGAACGCAGCCGAGCGTCGCTCCTCCAGGCGCACGATCTCCGTCTGGGCGAACGACTCGAAGGTCAGGTCGGCCAACGGCGCGCCCCGCCAGAGGCCGAGCGCCTGTTGGAGATCGTCGGCTGCGCCCTCCGGATCGGTCCGCGTCTGGGCCCTCGCGCGCGCGACCAGCGTCTCGAAGCGGTCGACATCGCGTTCGCCCGGACCGACGTTCAGGCGATACGCGCTCCCATGCGTCTCGAGCCGGCCCGTCCCGACCCAGAACCTGCCGCAACGCCGACACCTGGTTGTGCAACATCTTGTGGGCCGTCGGCGGAGGCGACTCGCCCCACAACGCCTCCACCAGTTGATCGCTCGCCGACCAACTCGTTGGCCCGGAGAATCAGCAGCCCCAGCAGCGCGCGCTGGCGGCCTGTCCCGATCGAGAAGCGCGGCGCCGTCGTCGCCGACAACTTCGAGAGGGCCGAGCAGTCGAAAGTCCAAGTCTGCGACAACCGTACACCCAACTCAGCAGCGTCGAGGTAGACACTAGGCAGCGCTCCGCGCAAGATCGGCAACCCCACCGATGTCACCTCGGCTCAATGGTCCTAGCTTCTCGATCAGCACCCAACCACAAGGACTCATCGCAATGCCTACCTTCCTGATCGAGCGCGAGATCCCCGGAGCCGACAAGCTCACCGACGAGGAGCTGCGCGGCATCACCGCCAAGTCCAACGACGTCGTCGCCGGCCTCGAGCGCCCATACACGTGGCGCCACAGCTACGTCGCGGGCGACAAGATCTACTGCGTCCACGAGGCCCAGTGCGCCGACGACGTGCTCGAGCACGCGCGCTGCGGCGGGTTCCCGGCGAACCTCGTTGCCGAGGTCGCGGCGGTCTTCGACAGCACCGGCCCCCGCAACCTGCCGGTCTGAACGTAGACTCGGGTCCGTGTCCGCGGGCGGCCTGATCGGACGAACCCCGGAGCGTGCCCGTATGACGGCCGCGGCCGGCGCCGCGGCCGCGGGCCGCGGCTCGCTCGTCCTGCTCAGCGGCGAGGCCGGCATCGGCAAGACGCGCCTCGCCGAGGACGTCCTCGGCGACGGCGAGTTGCGGCTCCTGCGCGGTGCCGCGACGCCTGCGGCCTCGCCCTACGGCCCGGTCGACCGCGGCCTTGCGCGCGTACCTGCGCGCCGTGCCCGGCGGCCTGCGCGACTGCGGACCGCTGCGCGACCAGCTCGCGGTGCTGCTGCCCGAGCTCGGCCCGGCGGGACCGGTCGGCGATCCGCGCGACGCTCGTCGAGGCGATCCGCTGCGCGCTCGTGACGATCGCCGCCGACCGCCCCGCGGCGATGCTGCTGGACGACCTGCAGTGGTCCGACGAGGCGACGCTCGAGCTGCTGGCGACGCTCGCGCCCGGACTCGGCGACATCGGGCTGCTGATCGTCGCGGCCTACCGCAGCGACGAGCTGCCACGGGCGCATCCGTTGCGCCGCCTGCGCACAGACCTGCGCCGCGAGCACGTGCTGCAGGAGATCACGCTTGAGCCGCTGACCGCCCGCGAGCTCGCCGAGCTCGTCACCGCGCTGCTGGACACGACGCCGTCGCCGCGCCTGGTCGCGCTGCTGCACGACCGCACCGGCGGGACACCGTTCTTCGTCGAGGAGCTGACGCTCGCGTTGCGCGGCCGCCGACCGGCTCATTCCCGCCGCCGACGGGCTGGAGCTGTCGCTCGACGAGCGACGTTCCCGCTGCCCGCGACGATCCGCGACGCGGTGCTCGTGCGGACGGCGCCGCTGCCCGAGCACGCCCGCGCGGCCGCCGAGGCCGCGGCCGTCGCCGGACACCGCTTCGACCTCGCGCTCGTCGCCGGGCTCGGCATCGAGGAGGGCATGGCCGAGCTGCTGACGAGCGGGCTGATCGTCGAGCAGGACGACGGCTGGGCGGCGTTCCGCCACCCGCTCGCACGCGACGCGATCTACGAGGACATCCCCTGGCTGCGCCGCAGCGCACTGCATCGGCGCCTGGCCGAGCAGCTCGAGCAGCAGCCCGGCGACCGCAGCGAGGTCGCCGCGCACTGGCTCGCCGCACGCGACACGTCTCGCGCGCTCGACGCGCTGCTCGCCGCGATCGCGCGCCGCGCGGCGGTGCACGCCTACCGCGACGCGGTGCGCCTCGGGCGCCAGGCGCTCGACCTGTGGCCGCAGGGCGAGCGCGGCGAGGAGCGGATCGCCGCGCTGGAGGCGCACGCGGCGCACGCCGAGCTCGCCTGCGACCTGACGGAGGCGGCCCGCGCGCAGCGCGAGGTGATCGCGGCGCGCCGCGCGGCCGGCGCGGGACGCGCGCTCGCCGACGCTGAGCGGCGCATCGCCGCGATCTACGGGCTGCAGGGCGACCGCCCGCGCGCGCTCGCCGCGCGACGCGTGGCCGCCGAGGCGTTCGCGGTGAACGGCCTCCCCGGCGAGGCCGCGTCCGAGCGCCTCGTGATCGCCGGCTACCTGCAGTCCTCCGGCGACTACAGCGAGGCGGCGAGCGTCGCGGCGACGGCGCGCGCCGAGGCGCTGCGCGCCGACCGCGTCGGTCTGCGCGCGCGGGCGATGGGCCTCGAGGGCGTCGCGCGCGTGCAGGGCGGCGCGTTCGACGACGGCATCGCGATCATCCGCGAGGGCCTCTCGCTGGCGCTGGAGCACGAGCTGACCGCCGAGACGGCCGAGGTCTACCAGCGGCTGGGAACGGCCCGCGAGATCGCCGGCGACTACCACGGCGCGGCGGATGCGCTCGGCACGGCGATCGGGCTGTGCGAGGCCAGTGGCGGAGACGTGCTCGAGCAGGTCTGCCTCTCGTGCATGGCCTACGTCCTGCGCGAGCTGGGCGACTGGGGCGAGGTCGACACGCTGTGTGCGCGGCTGATCGTCCCCGGCGCGGACCCGCATGTGAGGCTCGTCGCCGACGGCATCCTGGGCGCCGTTCACGCCTGGCGCGGGCAGCCGCGCGCGGCGCTGCCGCTGCTCACACGCTGCCTGGACACGGCGACGAGCCTCGACGTCGTCTCGATGCAGTGCGACAGCGCCGCCGCGCTCGCGTGGCTGGCCGCGCACGAGCGCGACGCCGAGCGCGCGCAGGAGTACTGCCGGCTGCTGCTTGAACGCTGGGAGCGCAGCGAAGACCACCACTACGCCGTGTGGGGGCTGCGCTGGGCGTGCGGATGGCTGGCCGCGCAACGGCGACGTCGGCGACGGCGCGCGCGTGCGCGCAGGCGCTGTCTGCGATTGCCGCGTCCGCGGGGCATCCGGACGCGCTGGCCGCGCTCGCGTTCGCGCTCGGGGAGACCGCGCTCGCCGACGGCGACGTGGCGACCGCCGCTCAGCAGCTCGTGCGCGCGGCCGAGTTGCACCGCGGACTGCAGATCCCGTTCGAGCGCGCGAGCATCCAGCTTCGTGCGGGCATCGTCCTCGTCGCCGCCGGCGAGCGTGACCGCGCGCTGGAGCAGCTCGTCGACGCGTTCCGCGCCGCGCGCGCACTCGGAGCGGTACCGCTCGCCGCGCAGGCCGCGGCGGAGGTCGCGGCGCTCGGCGCCTCGCTGGAGGAGCACCTGGGCGCGCGCGCCGCCGACGAGCACGCGCGCGCCGGGCTGTCGCGGCGCGAGCACGAGGTCGTGCGGCTCGTCGCCGCAGGGCTGACCAACCGCGAGATCGCGGCCCGCCTCGTCCTCAGCACACGCACGGTCGATGCGCACCTGCGCAGCATCCTCACGAAGCTCGGATGCCGCACGCGCACCGAGGCGGCCACGCGCGCGGCCGAGCTCGGCCTGCTCGAGGACGTCGCCGTCTGACGTCGCGCCACGAACAGCGACTGACGCGCGTAGCCGATCGTGCCGCGCCATCGCGTGTTGGCGATCGCCGGAGGCGACCACGACAGTTAACGTCAAGTGCCTCCCGCGGATGGGAGGTTTGCCGCATCGAGCCGCGACTCGCCCGACAACTCGCTGCACTCCGCCCGCGCGCCGAGCGGCTCGAGGATTCGGAACTCGGTCGCGGTCACGTGAAGTCGACGGCGCGCGGCAGCGTGAAGGTGCCGATCAGGCCCTTCGACGTCGCCGTCCGCCGCACCTTGGTGGCGAGGCGGTAGACCGCGGCGGCCTGGCCGGATGGCGCGGCGAGCGTGACGCTGAAGGCGCCGCGCGCGCTCGGCTGGATGCGCTCCAGCGTCTCGACGCGCTTGCAGCCCACGACGCGCTGGACGCTGATCGCGCGGTCGGCGCGGCGGGTCGCCAGCGGGCCGATCACGAGGCCGCGGATCGTGACCTTGCCGCCCGCCGACGTGATGCTCGTGACCAGCATGCGCCGCACGAGCTTGAGGTTGAGCGACACGAGCCCGCTGATGCGCGCCCGGTAGCGCGCCTTGCTCGACGTCCGTAGCGCCTTCGGCGGCAGGGGTGCGAGCGTCTCGAAGTGCCCGTCGGCCTGCAGCGTGGCCGTCGCGACGACCTTGCCGGTGGGGGCGAACACGAGTTGCACGGTCTGGCCGGCGAGCGCGCGGTCGGCGACGCCGAGCAGGTGGACCTTCCCCCCGGCCATGAAAACGTCCTCGAGCACGACGCGGCGATCCCCGCAGGCGAGCACCGCCTCGGTAGCTCCGGACGGCGGCGGCGTGGGGGCGGGCGTGACGGTCGTCGTCGTCGTCGGCGGTCGGCGTCGGCGTCGGCGTCGGCGGCGTTGCGGTCGGGCAGCCGACCGGCGTGAGCGCGATGCTCTTCTTCGCCGTCGCGTCCGGCAGCGCTGCCGTCACGCCAACCGGCGCCACCGCGCAGGCCGCCTGCGTTGCGGTGCGGAAGCACAGCTGGGCCGGGTCGGCGTGCCAGGAGACCATGATGCGCGGCGGGATCGCGTCGTCCCACGCGGTCGAGCCCGGCAGTGCGACGACCGCCAGGCCGAGCGTGATCGCCGGGTGCGCCTGCGCGTCGATGCCCGACAGGTCGAGCACGCCGTTGACGATGTTCTTCGAGGCGAGCACCTGACCGGACGCCGCGTCGCGCACGGTCACGCGCACCGCCGCCAGCTCGCCCTGGCCGGCGTCCTCGAGCCGCGCGGAATCCCAGCTCGCCGCGCCGACGGTCGCACCGCAGCGCTGGTCGCGCAGGTCGATGCTGTGCTCGCCCGCCAGCCCGGAGCACGGCGCGAAGCCCTTGGGGTCGACGGTGAACACGAGCCCGGGGTCGCCGAGCCCGACCGCGCAAGCCCCGTCGAATGCTGCGCCGTAGGCCTCCGGCAGGTCGTCGCCGTTGACATCCTTGCCCAGCTCGCCGTTCTGGTAGCCGCCGCCGCGGCACGGCGCGAGCGTCACCCAGTCGAAGCACGTGAGCCCGGCGTGCCCGTGGGCGCCGAACAGCGTGCGGGTACCGGCCTCGGCCTCCTCGGCCGTCGACCAGTAGCTCTCGTTGATGGGGACGTCGGTGTAGACCCTCGCGGTGCCGGGGGTGGCGTCGGCGAAGCACTGGAACTTGACCACCTTGACCAGGCAGATGCCGTTGACCGAGCCGTCCGGCGCGTGCCGGTTGATGATGTTGACGTAGCCGCCGGTGTCCACCGGCAGCGTCCAGCCGGCGCAGGTCAGGCCGGTGCTGACGTCGATGCACGTGAGCCCGGCGCCGGCGCCGCTGATGAACACGCGCGAGCCGTGGGCGAGCGCGTCGAAAGACTGCGACGGCCCGATCAGCCCAGTCGCCAGCGAGCCACAGGTCGCCATGGTGCCCGGGTCGACGCAGTAGAGCCTGCCCGTGTCCGCGGCGAAGTACAGCTTGCCAGCCACCTGGACGAGCGGCGAGGTCACCGGCGTCTGGGTGCTGAGCACGCGGTCGACGATTACGAACCCGCACGGCCGCGTCGTCGCCGTGTCCCAGCAGTACACGCCAACGGCCGCGGTCTGCTGGTAGAAGCTCGCCGTCCGCACTTGCAGGTAGATGTGCGTGCCGATTACGACTCCGGCGCCGGGGACGTCGTCGGTCCCGAGCCCGATCGGCACCGGATAACCCGGGCAGCGCCGGTTCGTGCTCCGGTCGATGCAGCTGACCGCGGTCGGGAACTGGTGATGGAAGAACGCGTAGACGCGGTCGCCGACGAGGATCGGAACGTGTCCGTCGCCGCCGGTTCCCTGGCTGACCGTCGCCATCGGCTTGACGAGCGGCACGCTGATCGAGTCGCCCAGCAGCGCGCCCGCCCCGGCCTTGGCGCCCGTGGCGGTGGCCGTCCAGCCCTTGGCCGTCGACACCGATCCGGCGTCGAGCGCGTGCGCTCCGCTGAGCTGCGTCGTCAGCTCCGGCGCGTCCGGGGTGGCGCCGCGCACGGCGACGGCCCAGTTGGCCGACTTGCCGCTCTCGAGCGGGTCCGGGCCGCCAGCGACGGTCAGCGCGTACTTGGCGCCCGCCGGCACGACGGTCACGTGCACCTCGGCGGTTCTATTCGTCGCCGTGGCATCGGTCATCGTGTAGGTGAAGCCGTCGCGCCCGGTGAACCCGGCGTCCGGCGTGTAGCTGCAGACCCCGGCGCCGGTGCAGTCGACCGTCCCGTGCTTGGCCGCCCCGGCGCTGACGAACGCGAGCGCGGGTGTGCCGGAATCGTTGGCGAGCACGTCGACGGCGACCTGCTGGCCGGCGCGCGTCGCGGCTGCGTCATCTGCCGGCACAGGCTCGGTCCCCTGGGGCGGAGCGGTCACCGTCACATGGACGGTCGCCGTCGCCTCCAGCCCGCCCGGATCGGCGATCACGTAGTCGAACTGGTCGTCGCCCGAGTAGCCGGCGTCGGCGACGTAGTGACACGCGCCGTTGGCGGCACAGCTCACGGTGCCGTGCCCGGCCGCGCCGGTCGACTTGACCGACACCGGCTCGACATTGGCGTCGGCGTCGTTGGCGAGAACGTCGACAAACCCCTCGGGGTCGGCGGTCATCAGGTCCGGCCCCGCGGTCGGCGCCGTGGGCGGCGGCGTCACGACGATCTTCCGGGTCGCCACGTCGTTGGCGGAGAGGTCGTCGACGACCGTCAGCTGCACGCTGTAGCCCTGGGGGCTGGGAAGGGTGAACTCGTGGTCGAGCGTCTTGCCGGTGGCCGGGGCGCTGCCGTCATCGAAGGCCCACTCGTAGTCGACGATCGAGCCGTCCGGGTCGTGCGACGCCGACGCGTCGAGGTGGACCTGCAGCGGCGCGTTGCCGGAGGCTGGCGTGGCGGTGAAGGACGCGACGGGACGCTGGTCCTGCGGCCCGGCGCCCTGCTGCTGCGTCGAGGTCACGGTCTCGTAGTCGTTGGAGAGCGATTCTGTAACCGTGTACGTGCCCCGGGCGGCGTAGTGGTGGCGCACGGTCGGCCCCGCGCCAGCGGTCCCGTCGCCGAAGTCCCATTCGATCGTCAGCGGGTCCTGACCTGGATTGAGCGACTGGTCGACGAACTCGACGTCGAGTTGGTCCGAGCCGTCCAGCAAGCCGGCAAAGCTCGCCGTCAGCGGCCGCGCGTTGCGGCCGGCGACGACGCCCCCGGCGCGGGCGAACGCCTCGGCCTGGTCGGCGAGCGTCAGCATCGCGTCGCCGAGCGTGTCGAGATCGGCGTCCAGCAATCCAGGCTGGGCGTCGGAGGGATCCCACAGCTTCTGGTCGACCAGGAAGCGGGCGATCGCGCCGTCCGACAGTCCGAGCGCGTGCAGGTTGGCCGTCTCGGTGGCGTTGAAGCCGCTCGTGCGGAGGCGGTCGACGTAGACGTTGGCGGCGTTGATGTCGGCCTGCGTGATCGTGCGCTGAGCGCCGTCGGGGATCTCCGAGCGGATCCGGCTCGCGAGCGCCTTCACGATCACGGAACCGCTGCGCAGCCGGTTCGCGTAGCCGAGCAGGTAGTCGCTCGTCGCGCGCGCCTGCATGTGCTGGCTGTCGAGGCCCTGCGCCGTCGCGTCCGGGAGCGCCCCCTGGTAGCGCTCCCAGCCGTGCAGCCCGGCCTCGGCATAGGCGCGCAGGCCGTCGAGCGCGTCGCGCTCGGCGTCGAAGCCGAAGCTCGGGTAGCCGAGGATCGAGTCGAAATCCACGAACTGCGGCCTGGCCACTTGCGTGTAGCCGGGATCGGGTGGGTCCGCGGCCCAGCGCGCGCCGTACTGGACCCAGGTGTTCTCCTTAATCTTGTCGACCAGCTCGGCCGCCTTGCAGGTCATATCGGCGACCGTGGAGAGGTTGCCCGGCAGCTTGGTCGTGAGGTCGTCGCCCTTGACGAAGTCGTACGTCGCGGTGCCGGCCTGGACGCCGATCGAGATGATCGCCCCGGCTGCCAGGCCGCCCGAGTAGCCCGCTACGATCTCCTGGGTGTCCTGGTAGAGCTGCTTCGAGCGCCACAGCAGCGACGCCGCCTGCACCTTGTTGCAGACGTCCTTGACCGAGTCCAGCAGCGCGCTCGACGCCGCCTTGAACTCCTGCGACGGCCCGAAGTTCACGACCGGGCAGCCGCTCTTGCAGGGCCGCACGTAGAAGGCCTGACTGACGGCGGTGACCGGCTCGCCCGGTCCTTCGGCGGCCACGAGCATCATCGGCCCGGGCAGCAGGTTGCCCGGCGTGATCGGGACGAAGCCGGCGAAGAAGGGCAGTACCGGCGTCTCGGCGTAGGCGAAGTCGCTCTTGCACGAGCCCGGGTCCTGTGAGTAGCGCTCGATGCAGACGACACCGCCCGTCGGCGACGTCACGTAGGCCCAGATCTCCTCGTTGTCGAAGACCTCGTCACCGCTGATCGGGTCGCTCTGCCCGTTGAACGGCTGGACGTTGGTGATGGTCGCCGTCGCCGATGCAGCGTGTACGCCGAGCAGCAGCGCACACGCGACCACGGCCAGGAGTGCGCGCGACGGCGTCGGTTTGCTCCGAGCCCTGATAAACCGACTCTATTCCTGATCGTCGCCGCACTGCAAGTCGGGGCATTAGGTCCGACCATCCGATGCTGATCGAATCCGTTGGCCACGTGGCCCGCCCGAAGCGAGCGGGGCCCAGGTCGTGGCCCGGCTCGTGGTGGTCAGAGACGTCCGCAGGCCACGGGCGCGCGATCGGACAGCGGCGGCAGAGGCCCGCTCGACCTGCCGAATGAGTTGATTTGCATGCGCGCTCCAACGGCGTCAACCGACCACGATGCTGCACAGCGTGCCCGACGCGCTGGCGCTACGCCGCACGCAGAGTGCGGACGACCGACGCCGGAGCAGCATCCACGAGCGTCAGCAACGCCTCGACGACGCGTGGATCGAACTGCGTTCCTGCGCTGGCGCGCATCTCCGCGACCGCCTCGGCGACCGCCAGCGCGGGGCGATAGGTGCGGTCGGTCGTCGTCGCGTTCCAGGTGTCACAACACGACACGATCCGAGCCTCCAGGGGGATCGCCGCTCCGGCGAGCCCGTCGGGGTACCCGTTCCCGTCCCAGCGCTCGTGGTGCGAGCGGACGATCATCCCGACCTGGGCCATGAACCCGCCGACGCGGTCGAGCATCCGCTGGCCCTCGGTCGTGTGGGTCTTGATGATCGTCCACTCGGCCGGGTTGAGCTTGCCGGGCTTGTTGATGATGTCCTTGGGGATCGCGATCTTGCCGACATCGTGCAGCAGCGCGCCGAACTCGAGGTTGCGCCGCTGGCGGGCGTCCAGCCCGAGCGCGTCGCCCACCGCCATCGCCATCGCGACGACTCCGCGTGAGTGCTCGCCCGTGTAGCTGTCATCGACCTCAACCACGTCGCCGAGTACGAGCGCGGTCCCGTGGTAGGCCTGGTTCAGCTCGATGAGCCCGTTGAGTCGGGCTTGGCGTTCTTGGGCGAAGATCGCGAGCACGCCGAACAGCGGCAGGAGCGCCAACGGCGCCCGCAGCTCCGCGAGCGCGAAGCCGATGACCAGCCCAATCGGGACGAACGATGCGTCGACGACATGGATCCAGCGCTCCCCCACTGGCCGCGGTGCCTGGGGCCGCCGCGGCAGCTCGCCTCGCAACTGCGCACCGGCGATCTCGACGAGGGCCTGCGCGAGGAACACCGCGACGACGACACCGGGATCGAGGCGGTGCAACGCTCCTGTGCCGAACAGAGTCAGCACGACCGCCGGCCCGACCGCGAACCATGCGTCGCCGGGTAGGAGCAGCAGCCGCGACAGCGGTCGCCGCCGAGCCACGGCGGGGAGCCGCGCAAGGGCGAGCGCCACGAGCACGGCAACGGGGACGAGCGCGGGCGAAACGGTGAACAGCAGGGGGACGAACGCCAGCTGTGTCGGCACTGTGTAGCCGTCGCCGACCGCGAACGGCACGTTCGCCGCGACCGCGAGCGCGACGACGCAACCCAGGGCAGGAACCAAAGCGATGTGCAGGCCCGACAGGCCGCTCGTTGCGAGCAGGATCGCACTCGCAGCGACGAACCCGCCGCCGATCATCGCCTCCCGCGGCGCTCGCGCCCATCGATCGCCTGATCGCGCTCCGTCGCTGCGTGAGCGATCCGTTCCTGCTCCGGGTGTCCGGGTGAAGCGCCACGTGTCCTCCTTGAGGACTATCCTCAACGGGCCACGGTGAGCCGCCCTACACCCGTCCACCCGCGCTTGCGCCCGGCGCGACCCCGCTCCTCTGCACACGACAACACCCCGAAAAGTGGCAAACCCACCGCGAGGCGGGGACGCAAAGCCAGAGATCTCGCACGGAAGCGAGACCGCTCGGTCGCCGGCACAACATCACGGACGGTGAAACCCCTGACACTTTTCTCGCTGCGCCGCGCGCTCTGCGGCGCCATCGCCACCGGCCTGCTCACGGCCGCTCCGGCCATTGCCGCGCCTACCATTGCCGCGCCCGCGACCTCGGCGACCAGCCACGCCTGCGCCGCCCCCGTGCTCTCGCAGCCATTCTCGGAGTTCCGTGACTTCTCGTCGTACGCCCTGGCCCCCCGGGGGCGACTTCTCCTCAGTCGCCGGCTGGACGCTGACCGGCGGCGCGAGCCTCGCCCAGACCGCCCAGCACGACGGCGCCACCGGAGGGGTCCTCGACTTGCCCAACGTCCGTCAAGCCACAAGCCCCTCCCGTCTGCATTACCGCCATGTACCGACCGCTCGGCTTGTGGGTGAGCAACATCGTCACCGGTAGGCGGCGAGTTCTTCTACGTCTCCTACCTGCACGGCGATACCTGGACGGCACCCAAATCGACTGGCCAGTTCCACGGCCAGAGCGGCGGCTTGACGCTGACAAACCCCATGAACGTCCAGCCCGCGAACACGCCCCGCTGGCAACTCGTGCGCTTCACGTTCGCTGGCCACCGGCAAGGGTAGCCGCTACCAGGTCGACGACTTCTGGGTCGACCCCCGGATGCGCTTCTGAACCGGGCAGCATCCACTGTTCGTCGCGGTCGCGCCGGTCGCCGCGATCGGCAGCTGCGGCGGGATGTGTTCCCCAGCGCCCACCGACGCTCTTTGGCAGAGCCCCGCCATGCGCCCGCTGCGTCCGAGCCGCCGACGAGCGCCGGGAATGCACACAACCTGCGGCACGATGGCTCGCCGGCAGCCGCCGAGTATGGAGCGGCAAGCGCCGAAGCCACCAGCGCTACTCCGTAAGTTCGCTGCAAACGAGACCTCGCAACGACAGAAGCCCGCGGCTTGCAGGGCATCTTGACGACGGGCGCGACGGGACTCGAACCCGCGACCTCCGGCGTGACAGGCTAGGACCAGTCGTCCGGTACGGTTCAGATTCGAGGCGCTCGTGGACTCGCCAACGTTTCGTAGATATCCGGCTCTTCGTCGCCGATTGCTACTCGATGCGCTACTCCGTGTCCAGTGGCCCCTTCTGCGAGTTCGGTTGCAGACCGCCGTAGGTTCGGCCCGCGCGCCGATACTTCGGTCGAACGACCTCTCCTTGCGACGCTGCCACCGGTCGCGCTTGCACGGCCCCTCAGCGCTCTCCCGCCCTCAGCGCATCAATTTAGCCTAAGCGCCTTCGTACCGCCCTTTTCCGACCATGGTGGACGCTTCTGTGGATGGTTGCCGATCCTTGTCATCAAGCCGACCTCGCGTCAAGAGGCTGGCATGAAGGACAGGCCCGCTCGATCAGACGCACCTAAACTTGTCGTTCCAGCGTTGATTTATCAGACGTTCCATCTAGACCCGCATGAAAGAACGCGTCGTTCCATATGGCCATCGTCGAGAATGCAGCTTAATCACGTGTCACTTGGTTCCAGTTCCGCACGGACGTGATTCCCGGCCGCATAGCGGCGACGGCCGAGGAGCACGATTCGGTCGTCGCCGCGATCACCGAGCGCGACCCTGAGCTGGCAGAGCGAGGATGCGACACCACTCGGAAGCGTCGCAGACGCGCTGGAGCGCACTACAAGCCGAGACCTGACGGCGCTCGCGGGAATCGCGATGGAGTCCCACGGGGGCGAGCTCCATGCATCACGGAGGAGTGATGACACGCGATCGCGCCCGCCGGTGTAACGCAGTTCGGAGTCTGGAGGCTGGTATCGCGTTTGCTCAACTGCGAGCCCCACGGCCGGCGCGCGGCGAACACGTGCGCGCGATGAAGTCGAGGAAGGTCACCCCGGCTTGACCTCGACGAGCGACACCACGTCGGCCACTGGCTCCAAGTCGGCGCCGGCGAGCAGCCGCCCGCCAGCAGCCGGTACAGGCGCGTACAAGCACGGACCCCGACGTCCGACACGCCCGCCGCGCGCATCTTCGCCTCCGCCGCGCTCCCGTCGCGGTGCCGTTCTGCGGTCGCGTCATCGGCGCGGCGGCGGCGCCGTGCTGCGGCGGACGACGAGCTCCGGAGCGATCGTCAGGTGCTGGGGCGCCTGGCCGTCACCCCGCATGACCTCCAACAACAGGCGTAGGCTGCCGCGCCCGACCTCGGCGAAGTTCTGGCGCACGGTGGTCAGTGGGGGCAGGAAGTACTGCGCCTCGGGGATGTCGTCGAACCCGACCACGCTGACGTCGCCCGGAATCTCGCGGCCGGCTTCGTGCAGGGCGCGCAGCAATCCGAGCGCCATCTGGTCGTTGGAGACGAAGACGGCCGTGACCTCGGGGTCCTGGGCCAGCCGCAGGCCCAGCTCGTAGCCCGAGCGCGGGCTCCAGTCGCCGACGAGCATCGGCGGCGCTTCGGCGCCGGCGGCGTCGAGCGTCGTGCGCCAGCCCTCGGCGCGCTGCTGGGCCTCGAGGAAGTCGCGCGGGCCGGCGATGTGCCATGCGGTCCGATGGCCGAGATCGAGCAGCAGCTGCGTCGCACTGGCCGCCCCCGAGAACTGGTCGACGGCGACCAACGGCACCGAGTTCGGCCGGCCTGCCTCGACGGCCACCACGGGCACGCCGGTCGGCAGGTTCACGAGCGCCTCGGCCGCGCCCTCGTGCGGCGTGATGACGAGGATGCCGTCCACGCCCTGCACGCGCAGCCGCTCGATCGCGCCGAGCACGGAAGTGCGATCGATGACGAGCAGGCTGACGATCGTGATGAAGTAGCCGGCAGCGTGGGCTGCCTGCTCGATCGCGAACAGCGTCGACGCCGGCCCGTGGAGCGTCGTGTCGAAGCTGACGACGCCGAGCGTCCGCGACCGGCCCGTCACGAGTGCGCGCGCTGCCAGGTTGGGGCGGTAGTCGAGCCGCCGCATCGCGGCGAGCACCCGGTCGCGAGTCTCCGGCCGCACGTGCGCGCTGTCGTTGATCACACGCGACACGGTCTGGTGCGAAACCCCCGCGAGCTTGGCCACGTCGGCCATCACCGCCGTGCGACGAACGGCGCCGGGTGTGTCGTTGGTGTCCGGAACGGAGGTCATGTCCGAGGCCCCAAGGGATCGTGACGCAGTATCGAGTCCCGGCACCGCTCGCGCGGGCAACGTCTGTTAGCGTTCACATTACCCGGAGAGAGATGCCGTCGCCGGTAGTGAGGACAGGCCGAGCCGTGACTGGGCTCGGAGGTACGTCGGCGTCGTCTCAAATCCGCAGTGCAGAGCCGGTCGATCGGGCTTTCCTCCCCCGTCGACCGGCTCTTGTTGTGACGTACCGGCTTGACATCCTCAAATGTGAGCGATAACAATGCGAGACCGTCAGAACCAACCCGCGCGCCGTCGATTGATGTGGCGTGAAGCGCGTCGGCTATAGCCGGACGCTCGAGGTGCCCTGCGGGCACTTTCGCCCCGACTCGGGCGTGCGGGAGTGCATGGACGCCTGGCTGCGGCTGGGCGGCCCGCATCACCAGATTCTCAACCCCGGCCGCCATGCGGGAGGCGTGGCGGGTGTTCAGCGCTATGGCAGGCCTGGAGTTCGCACAAGCCTGAGCCGCCTCAAGTCGTGTTTGACCCCAACACAAGAAGAAGGAGTTCTCGCAATGTTGCATTTTCGCCCCACGCAGCGGCGCGCCGCGCTCTGCGCCATGCTCGTCGTGCTCGCCGCCGCATTCGCCGCGGCGCCGGCCATCGCCGGGCACAGGCATGACGGCCGCCATCACCACGGCGGCGGCCCCGGACAGGGACTGAGCATCGCGAAGTCGAGCTTCGGCAGCCTGCCCGACGGCACCGCGGTCGACAAGTACACGCTCAGCAACGCCCGCGGCATGTCGGTGTCGATCCTGACCTACGGCGGCATCATCCAGTCGCTGACAGTCCCCGACAATCGCGGCCGTCCGGCCAACGTGACCCTCGGCTTCGGCGACATCGACGGCTACACCAACGCCGCCTACGTCAAGTCGAACCCGTACTTCGGCGCGATCATCGGCCGGTACGGCAATCGCATCGGCGGGGCCCAGTTCGTCCTCGACGGCCACACGTACACGCTCGACAAGAACAACGGCGACAACACGCTGCACGGCGGCAGCAAGGGGTTCAACCAGTTCGTCTGGGACGCCGAGGAGGTGCCGGGAACGAACACGGTCGGCCTGCGGCTGTCACGCACGAGCGCCGCCGGCGAAGGCTGCTCGGACCACACGGTCTGCACGGGGTTCCCGGGCAACCTGAAGGTCTCCGTCCTGTTCACGCTGGACAACAACAACGCGCTGCGGTTCGACTACACGGCCACGACGGACGCACCCACGGTCGTCAACCTCACCAACCACTCCTACTGGAACCTGGCCGGCGAGGGCTCGGGCACGATCAACGACCACCTGCTCAAGATCAACGCGAGCAGCTTCACCCCGGTCGACAGCGGGCTGATCCCCGACGGCACGACGCCGTCGGTCGTCGGAACGCCGTTCGACTTCACGACGTTCCACACGATCGGCGAGCGCCTTCGCGGCAACGACCAGCAGCTGGTGTTCGGACGAGGGTATGACCACAACTTCGTCCTCAACCCGCCGAGCCACCCGGGCCTGAACTGGGCCGCGCAGCTGCTTGACCCGTCCAGCGGCCGCGAGCTGACGATCCTGACGACCGAGCCCGGGCTGCAGTTCTACTCGGGCAATTTCCTGGACGGCACGCTCTACGGCACGAGCGGCCGCCAGTATCGCCAGGGCGACGGCCTCGCGCTGGAGACCCAGCACTTCCCGGACTCGCCGAACAAGCCGGGCTTCCCGCCGACGCGGCTCGACCCGGGCCAGACGTACCGGACGAGCACCGTGTACGCCTTCTCGACGACGGGCCACCACAAGGGCATCAGCCGCCGGAGCACGCACGCACGTAAGCACTGATCGCGGCCGTGCCGTGGGCGGCGAGGATCGTCGCCCACGGCACTCCGCCGTCAGCTGAACACCCAGCCGCCGTCGACGACGATCGTCTGGCCGGTGATGAACGACGCCGCGTCGCTCGCGAGGAATGTCGCCAGCTCGGCGACATCCTGCGGACGCCCGCGGCGTTTGATGCACTGCTGCTCGAGCACGTGGCGGTCGTAGGCCGTGAGGTCGGGATGGATCTTCTCCGCATCGGTGGGGATCGCCCCGGGCGCGATCGCGTTCACCGTCACGCCGTCGGGGCCGACCTCGCGGGCCAGCGCGCGCGTGAACCCGATGATCGCGCCCTTGGACGTCACGTAGGCGAGCAGCTGCTCGGAGCCCTTCAGGAACGTGATCGACGAGACGTTGATCACCCGCCCGTGTCCGCTCGCGCGTAGACCGCCGGCCAGCGCCCGCGCGCACACGAAGCCCGCCCGGGCATTGACAGCCAGCACCTCGTCCCATTCGGAGACCAACACCTCGTCCCACGGCCGGCGCGGGTAGATCGCGGCGTTGTTGACGAGGATGCCGGGCGGCCCGAGGCGCTCGTCGATGTCGGCCGCCATCGCCTGCACCGAGGCCTCGTCCGACACGTCGGCCGTCACGGCAACCGCGTCGGCGCCGCTCGCCGCGAGCTCGCCCACCAGCTGGTCGAGCCCGTCGGGTCGGCGATCGACGGCGGCCACCGCCGCTCCAGCACGCGCGAGCGCCAGGCAGATCGCCGCGCCCAGCCCGCCGGCGGCGCCGGTCACGACAGCGACACGCTGCGACAGGGGTCCGGGGGCCGCGGGCCGCTCGGGAACGGACACGCGCAGACGATACGCCTTGAGCGCCAGGCGCTCGACCGTCGAGAACCGTGGGGGCAGAACGACGAAAGCCCGCACATGCGGGCTTTCTTGCAAGCGGGAGCGACGGGACTCGAACCCGCGACCTCCGGCGTGACAGGCCGGCGCTCTAACCAACTGAGCTACGCCCCCCAATTGGGGTTCCCAGTATAGGCACGAATGGCGGGGCATCCGCCAGCCGCAACTTCCGCCCCTGTGGCGGTGTTCCGGCGGTTGGACGAACCAACCCCGGACGCCGCTTGAAGGAGGCGTTTTTTACATGCAACGCATGCCCCGCTTGATCCCGATCCTTGCCGCCGCGCTCACCGCGCTGGCGGTGGTTGCCGCTACAGCCATGGCCGCGACGATCATCGGTACCAACCACCACGACCGGCTGATCGGCACGCGCGTCGCGGACACGATCGACGCCAAGGGCGGGCCCGACAAGGTGCTCGCGCTCGCCGGCAACGACGCGATCGACGCCGGCCAGGGCGCCGACCTCGTTCAGGCCGGACCAGGCGATGACAACGTGCTCGGCGGCGACGGCCCCGATCGCCTCCACGGCGGCCCCGGCAACGACCGCATCGACGGCCAGCAGGGCAACGACCGGATCTGGGGCGGCCTCGGCAACGACGTACTGCTCGGCCACGCCGGCAACGATCTCGTCAACGGCGGCCCCGGTGACGACACGATCCAGGGCGACGTGCCCAACGCCGGCGACCTGACGTCGTTCGACAAGCTCTACGGCGGCGACGGCAACGACGCGATCCAGGGCGGCGACAGCCGCGACCTGATCGCGGGCGGCAATGGCAACGACACGATCCAGGGCAACGGTGGCCCCGACCGCATCGAAGGTGGCGCGGGCGACGACACCGAGGACGGTGGCGCCGGCAACGACCTCATGTACGCGAACCTGGGCGTCGACCACCTCAACGGTGGCGACGGCAACGACACGCTGTGGGCAGTCGCCCGCGGTGACGTGACCCCCGGCCCCAACGGCGAGGTCGACCAGGTTGGCGACACGCTCAACGGTGGCCCGGGCAACGACACGATCCACACCCGCGACGGCGAGGTCGATCACGTCACGTGCGGCGACGGCTTCGATGTTGCGCTGCTCGACACGGTCGACGTCATCGACGACGCGTCACCGGCGAACCTCAACGGTTCGTGCGAGCGGGTCGTGCGCAAGGCGCCGAAGCCGGCCGACCAGACGCCGGCCGAGAACACAAACGACAACGGGCCCGCCGAGCCGGCGGACACGCACTAAGGCCTCCGGTAGGGGAGGGGCGGGCAACCGACCACAAGACCCGAGACCCTCAGGTCTACCCACGGTCACCCGTCCAGAGCGGCCCCGCGTCCCGGCGGGGCCGCTCTTTTTTCTACAGCCCGATCGGGTGACGCACGATGAACCCGGCCGTCGGGCGCATCGAGTCCTGCCAGCGCGAGTGGGTCTTCGTCAGCAGCCCGCCGGTGTCGTAGCGCAGGCCCGCGACGGTCATCCACGTATGGGTCGCGTTGGCGTAGATCGTGATCCACTTGCCGGGCCCCGGCGCGCCCCAGTGGGCGAACTCGCCCGACACGAGCGTCGTGTGCAGCAGCCCGGCCGCGGCGAAGGCGAACGACAGCGAGCCCGAGCAGTCGTACGCGTTGTCCTCGAACGTTCCATGGCCGCCGCCGTAGACGTACGGGTAGCTGGCGACCTGGTTGGCGGCCGCGATCACGGCGGCGACCTTCGGCGGGGCGGTCGGCGGTGTGGTCGCGAGCCCGCCGCTCAGCCCGGCACGGTCGACGAGCGACTTCGCGCTGCCGGCCAGCGCCTTGCCGCCGTACGCGGCCTGAAGCTCGCGCGCGACCTCGGCGTCGGACGGCGCGCCCGCCGCGATCCCGTCGCTCGACGTCGCCTCGGTCGGGTCGACGGTGGCCGGCGCCTTGAGCACGGCCGCCTTGGCCTTCGCCTGTTTCTTGACGAAATAGGCGACCGGCTTGACGGTCGGCGCCGGCGGCAGCGCCGGCAGTTGGGGAGCGGCGGCGGTCCATCGCTGAATCGAAACCGACGCGTGTTGCGGGGACGCGCCGCAACCCGCCACAAAAGCGAGCATCGACAACCCCATCAGCGATCGCCCCAATCGCACGAAACAAAGTATGGCCCCGCCTTTGTCAGACCGCGCCGATCCGCCACCATGCAGACAATGCGCCGCTTGCTCGCGGTCGCCGCAGTCGCCCTCGGCGGCGCCGCGATTGTCGTAATCCCCGCCCTCGGAGCCCACCCGCTCACCCATCCGCATGTCCCCTTGATCGGCGGTTGCGGCGTGTTCCCGCAGACCAACGCGTGGAACAAGGACATCTCCAACGCGCCGGTCGATCCGCACTCCGCGCGCTGGCTCTCGACGCTCGACGGCAACCTGCATCCCGACTTCGGTTCCGGCAAGTTCGGCGACTACGGCATCCCGTACACGGTCGTCCCCGCGACCCAGCCCAAGGTGCCGATCACGTTCACCGCCTACGGCGACGAGTCCGACCCGGGCCCGTACCCGATCCCGCCCACGGCACGCGTCGAGGGCGGCTCGGGCAGCGACGGCGACCGCCACGTGCTCGTCGTCCAGCAGGGCGCGTGCAAGCTCTACGAGCTGTTCAACGCCCACCGCACGACGCACGGCTGGGCTGCCGACGCCGGTGCCGTCTTCGATCTGACGTCAAACCGCCACCGCCACCCGGGCTGGACGAGCGCCGACGCCGCCGGCCTGCCGATCACGCCGGGCCTCGCGCGCCCCGACGAGATCCGCACCGGCGGCATCCACCACGCGCTGCGCTTCACAGTCCGCCGGACGCAGAAGGCCTACGTGGCGCCGGCCAGCCACATCGCCTCCGACGACACGAACCCCAACCTGCCGCCGATGGGGATGCGCGTGCGGCTGAAGGCGTCGTTCAACACCAAGCCGTTCCACGGTCAGGCCCTCGCGATCCTGATGGCGCTCAAGCGCTACGGGATGATCGTCGCCGACAACGGCTCGAACTGGTTCATCTCCGGCACGCCGGACCCGCGATGGTCAGATGACGACCTCGACCAGCTCAAGCGCGTGCCCGGGACGGCGTTCGAAGTGGTCAGGGCCGGACCGTTGCACCGGGGATGAGGATTGAGGCGCCGGATGTCGGGAACGCCTAGGACAGGATGATGATCGCCACGCCACCCGCCCGGATGCTCGTCGCCCTCCCGATGCGTCCCGAGGCGGCGCGACTGGCGCGGCGCGAGATCGTGTCGCGCGCACCGAGCGACGACATCTCGCGGACCGCGCAGCTGCTCGTCACCGAGCTCGTCGCCAACTGCATCCGCCACGCGGAGATGGACCCCCGCGACGGCCAGATCGTCCTCTACGGTCGTCTGACGCGGGATCACGTGCGGATCGAGGTCGCCGACACGGGCAACGGTTTTGACCCCGACGACGGGTCGGCGCCGCCCGGTCTCGGGCTGCGGTTGCTCGACAAGCTGGCGACGAGCTGGGGGACCGCGCACAGCGATCGCGGCTTTCGCGTCTGGTTCGAGATCGACCGCCGCGGCTCGAGGTTCGGTCGCTCTGAGCGGGGTTGACGTTCGCGCCGACGCCGCCCGCCGTGGTTGACTGACACCAGACCATGGATTGGGAGTGTCCTTACGGCGCCTGCGACGGATCGGGCTTCGTTGCCGCCGGTGAGCGGACCGTTGCCCCATGCCGCTGTCGGCCCGAGATGATCGCCCGCAAGCAGGGCCTCGACCTCCAGCGGCGCCTGCGCCAGTCGATCCCCAAGCACTTCCAGGGCATCGCCTGGGACCGCCACCCGATCTCGGAGATCGCCGACCTGCACCCATCGGCCGTCAGCGCCGTGCGCCGCTACTGCGATCGTCTTCCCGAGAACCTCGAGACCGGCCGCGGCCTGTGGTTGTACGGCAACAAGGGCACGGGCAAGACGACCCTCGCCTACATGATCGCCCGCAGCGCGCTCGACCGCGGCAACTCGGTCCTCAGCCTCAACACGGTCGACCTCTTCAACCGGCTCGCCGAGAGCTACCGCGAGGGCGCGCGCTGGACGACGGCCGAGATCATCGACGCTGCGGCAACCGTCGACGTGCTGCACCTCGAAGACCTCACCGCGCCGCGCGAGTCGGACTGGATCACCGAGCAGCTCTACACGATCGTCAACTTCCGCTACGAGGCGGGGAAGGCGATCGTGTTCACGTCCGACGTGCCGACGGGTCAGGCGCCCGACCCGGGCCGTCTGGCCGAGCGCATCGGCGAGCGAACGTTCTCGCGGCTCGTGCAGATGGTCGGCGACCCGGTGGTCCTGGTCGGCGACGACATGCGCCTATCGCACGTGGCGTGAATGCTTCGGCGCCGCCGGGGGCGGTGCCAGCGCATCCATCGCGAACGAACCGTAATCGGCGTAGGCCTGGTCGATCAGCTTGCGGTCGACGCCGCAGTTGACGCAGAACCCGTGGGCGGCCCAGCCGCGCGCACGCGCGAGCACCTCGTCGGCGTAGGCGATACCGGTCGCGTCGTGACCGTAGTAGTCGTAGGCGGCCTGCCACGCGGTGCCGTCGAGCGCCATCCCGGCGCCCGAGGCGTGTAGCAGTGACGCGCCGGCCATGATCGCGTCGAAGTCGTCGTAGACCGACGGGTGCCTGTGGCTGACGTGGTTGTAGAAGGCTGGGCGGTGGCCGCGGTGATAGGCCCCGGCGACGAGGTCCCACGTCGTGTGCGGTCCGTTGGTGACGTTGAACTGCATCGGGCCGGCGCAGCAGTGGGCGAAGTTCAGGCCGTGGTAGGTCGAGGCGGCGGTCGAGAAGCCGCTCTCCTGCTTGTGGACCGAAGCGATCAGCATCGGGTTGACCGCGAACGCCCTGGTCGCCTCGGCGTAGATCGGATAGAAGCCCGCCGCCCATGCCGCGCTGATCGACGTCGGGCCGCTGAACATCGGGATGTTCAGGCTCTGGGGGTGGGCGGCGGCCTTGGCCGTCGCGGCCGGCTTGGCCTTGACCGCCGGCGTCTGCGTCGGCGCCGGCGGCGGCGTTGTGCTCTTCGCCACCGGGGTCGCCACGTGGGCCGGCTGGGCCACAGCCGGCGCGGGGAGCTGGATCAAACGGTCGGGCGCGGCATCGGCACCGGCGCCGATCAACGCATAGCCGAGGATCGCCAGGCCCACCGCGAGCGCGACCGCGGCGCCGATGAGCGAGCGGTGTCCGGGCGCGGGCAGGGGCAGCGGCGAGTGCGAGTGGGCGGACATGGCGGGTGACGAGCGGGAGGGAGACCGCGACGAGACGCTGGCGGTCGCGGTGTGCCTTCACGTGATCGGCACGTCCTCTGTCCGAGATTAGGCAACCGGCGGCCCGTTTGCGGCGGTTCGGCTAGGGTCGTGGGGGTGATCGCCGCAGCGCTCCCGCCGCGGCCGCCGGCCCTGATCCAGCCCGGGCGGCATCGTCCGTGCCGAGCGCTACGCGGCTCACCGCAGCGGGACGGTCGCGTTCGCGGTGCTCGGCGGCGACGGCGTCATCCACGGGCTGCGGTTCAGCGAGCGCTTCCCCTCAGCCAGCGTCGTCAAGGCGATGCTGCTGGTTGCACGCCTGCGCACGCTCGGGTCGCGACCGCTGACCGCGACTGACCGCGCTCGGCTGCGCCCGATGATCGAGCAGTCCGACAACGGCGCGGCCGAGGCGATGTACGACGTCGTCGGCAAGCGCCGGCTGTACACGCTCGCGAAGACGATCGGCATGCGTCGTTTCGCCATGACGCCGTTCCTGTTCGACACGCAGATCACGGCCGCCGATCAGGCGCGGTTCTTCGCACACATCGACCGGCTCGTCCCACCGCGCCATCGTCCGTACGCACGGCGTCTGCTGTCGGGCATCGTCGCGCCGCAGCGCTGGGGCATCGCGCCGGTCGCCCACTCGCGCCACCTGAAGGTCTTCTTCAAGGGCGGCTGGCGGACCGGCATCGTCCACCAGGTCGCGCTGCTCGTGCGCGGTCGTCAGCGCGTCGCGTTGGCGGTCCTGACCCGCGGCGAGTCGATGGGCTACGGCGAGGCGACCCTGGCCGGGATCGCGCGACGGCTGTTGCGCTGATATGGGGAGTGGTTTGTCAAGTCGGTAGCGGTGATGGTGCCGTTGGCTGACTGCTGTCTGGTGTGGTTCGGGGCGCGGGTGGCGGCCGGAGCTGCGAGGGCGCTTCAGGCTGATATGCGAGGGCTGGGTACCTCAGAGACGGCTGTTCGCAGGTCGCTGCCGTCGGGGAACACGCGGCCGATCGCGCCCTCGCCGCATCGCGGCACCCTACCGGTTTCGGGCAAATCGGAGGAACGCCTCGGCGGCCGGCGCGTGGCGGCGCTCGCGGCGCCACACGAGCCCGACGCGACGGCGCAGCGCCGGCGGCCCGAGCGCGACGGCGGCCACCCGCGGGCCGGGCGAGGCGGTCTCGCTGCGCGGGACGATCGCGACGCCCAGGCCACGGGCGACGAGCGCCCGCACGCGGCTGAGCTCGGTCGACTCCAGCCGCGCCCGTGGCTGCAGGCCGGCCGCAGCGAGCGCGCGCTCGGTCGTCGCGCGCAGACCCGAGCCCTCGCGAAACAGGATGAACGGCTCGTCGGGGAGGTCTGAGAGCGCAAGGCGCGTGCGCTTGGCCAGCGGGTGGCCGGGACGCACCGCGAGCACGAGGTCCTCCTCGTAGACGGGCTGGGTCTCAAACTCGGACGGCGGCTCGGGGTCGATCGCCGCGATCGCCAGGTCGAGCTCGTCGGCGGCCAGCAGGGCCAGCATCTCCTGCGTCGTCTCTTCGCGCAGCAGCAGGTCGATGCCTGGGTGCTCGGCGCGGAACGCGGCCAGCAGCCCCGGGAGGTCGAACGGCCCGAGCGACTGGATCGCCCCGACGAGCACCCGGCCGGTCCGCAGCCCGCGCAGCGCGTCGAGGTCCGCGGCGATCGCGTCGACCTCGGCGAGCGCCCGCCGTGCGCGGCGCAGGACCGCCTCCCCGGCCTCCGTCACGCGGACCGAGCGGCTCGTGCGTTCAAGCAGTTCCAGGCCCAACTCGCCCTCGAGGCGGCGGATCTGCTGGCTGAGCGCGGGCTGCGCGACGTGCAGCTCCGCGGCCGCCCGCGTGAAGTGGCGTTGCTCGGCGACGGCGGCGAAGTAGCGCAGCTGGCGCAGCTCCATGCATTCATAGTGATTGCTTATCGATCAAAGTGCAACATCGTCTTTGACGAATGAATCACGGAATGGGCACTATGAGTGCCAACACCGACGACCTTTCAGGGGAAGCCCCATGTCCACCAACTCGTTCGGCGCCCGCTCAACGCTCACCGTGGGCGACCGTTCGCTCGACATCTTCCGGCTCGACGCGCTGCAGTCGTCATTCGACGTCGCGCGCCTCCCGTTCTCGCTCAAGGTGCTGCTCGAGAACCTGCTGCGCACCGAAGGCAACGGCTCGGTACAGGCCAAGGACATCGAGGCGCTCGCGCGCTGGAACGCCAAGGCCGAGCCCGACACCGAGATCGCGTTCACGCCCGCGCGCGTGCTGATGCAGGACTTCACCGGCGTGCCGGCCGTCGTCGACCTGGCGGCGATGCGCGACGCGATGGCCGACCTGGGCGGCGACCCGGCGAAGATCAACCCGCTGGTTCCGGCCGAGCTGGTCATCGACCACTCGGTCCAGGTCGACGCCTACGGCTCGGCGGCCGCGTTCATGATCAACGCCGAGCGCGAGTTCGAGCGCAACCAGGAGCGCTACGCGTTCCTGCGCTGGGGCCAGGGCGCGTTCGAGGGCTTCGCCGTCGTGCCGCCGGACACCGGGATCGTCCACCAGGTCAACCTCGAGTACCTGGCGCGCGTCGTGTTCATCGACTCCAAGCAGCAACACCGCCTATCCCGACACGCTCGTCGGGACGGACTCGCACACGACGATGGTCAACGGCCTCGGCGTGCTCGGCTGGGGCGTCGGCGGGATCGAGGCCGAGGCGGCGATGCTCGGCCAGCCGATGTCGATGCTGATCCCGCAGGTGCTCGGCTTCAAGCTCCACGGCGAGCTGCCCGCCGGCACGACCGCGACCGACCTCGTCCTGACCGTGACCGAGCGCCTGCGCCAGAAGGGCGTGGTCGGCAAGTTCGTCGAGTTCTACGGGCCGGGAATCGCCAACCTCCCGCTCGCCGACCGCGCGACGATCGGCAACATGAGCCCCGAGTTCGGCTCGACGTGCGCGATCTTCCCGATCGACGCCGAGACGCTGCGCTACCTCGCGTTCACCGGGCGCCCGAAGGACCAGATCGACCTCGTCGAGGCGTACGCCAAGGAACAGGGCCTGTGGCACACGCCCGACAGCGAGGAGCCGACGTTCTCCGACACGATCGAGCTCGATCTCGGCGAGGTGGTGCCGTCGCTGGCCGGGCCCAAGCGCCCGCAGGACCGTGTGTCGCTGACCGACTCCCAGGACGCGTTCCGCGGGGCGCTCGCCGAGATCATCGGCGAGCACGCCGACGAGATCGCCGACGCCCACGACGAGGCGGTGGCCGAGACGTTCCCGGCCTCCGATCCGACCGCCAACGGGACGCCCGGCCACGAGTCCGCCGAGCCGGGCCCGGCGCCGGCGATCGCCTCGGCCGAGGCGGCGACGGCGATCGCCGAGCGGTCGCCGACGTCCGTCGAGGTGACGCTCGAGGACGGCACGATGGTCGAGCTCGACCACGGCCACGTGGTGATCGCGGCGATCACGTCGTGCACGAACACGTCGAACCCGTCGGTGATGCTGGCCGCGGGGCTGCTGGCTCGCAACGCCGTGGCACGCGGGCTGAGGTCGGCGCCGTGGGTCAAGACGTCGCTGGCGCCTGGTTCGAAGGTCGTCACCGAGTACCTCGACCGCGCCGGGCTGACCGAGCCGCTCAACGACCTCGGGTTCAACCTCGTCGGCTACGGCTGCACGACGTGCATCGGCAACTCCGGCCCGCTTCCGGAGACGATCTCGGCGGCCGTCAACGACGCCGACCTGGCGGTCGTGTCGGTGCTGTCGGGCAACCGCAACTTCGAGGGCCGCATCAACCCCGATGTGAAGATGAACTACCTCGCGTCGCCGCCACTGGTCGTCGCCTACGCGATCGCCGGCTCGATGGACGTCGACATCGTCAACCACCCGCTCGGGCACGACAGCGACGGCAACGAGGTCTACCTGCGCGACATCTGGCCGTCGGAACAGGAAGTCGGCCAGACGATCGAGGAGGCCGTGCAGTCCGACATGTTCCGCAGGTCCTACGACGCGGTGTTCGACGGCGACGAGCACTGGAACTCGCTCGACGTGCCGGGCGGCGATCGGTTCGCGTGGGACGACGATTCGACCTATGTGCGCCTGCCGCCGTACTTCGAGGGCATGTCGCGCGAGCCCGAGCCGCTGACCGACGTCGCCGGCGCTCGCGTGCTGGCGATCCTCGGCGACTCGGTAACCACCGACCACATCTCGCCGGCCGGCAACATCCGCCGCGACGGCCCCGCGGGCGAGTACCTGCAATCACACGGCGTCGACGTGGCCGAGTTCAACTCCTACGGCTCGCGGCGCGGCAACCACGAAGTGATGATGCGCGGAACGTTCGCGAACATCCGGCTGCGCAACCTGCTCGCGCCGGGGACGGAAGGTGGCGTGACGCTGAAGGACGGCGCCGAGCTGTCGATCTACGACGCCGCGATGGCCTACATCGCCGAGCAGGTCCCGCTCGTCGTCCTGGCCGGCAAGGAGTACGGCTCGGGCTCGTCGCGCGACTGGGCCGCGAAGGGCACGACGCTGCTCGGCGTGCGCGCCGTGATCGCCGAGTCGTTCGAGCGCATCCACCGCTCGAACCTCGTCGGCATGGGCGTGCTGCCGCTGCAGTTCGCCGACGGCGACAACGTCGCCTCGCTGGGCCTGGACGGCTCCGAGACGTTCTCGATCCCAGGGATCGCCGATGCGCTGAACGCCGGCGAAGCCACGCCGCGCGAGCTGCAGGTCACGGCCGGCGACACGACGTTCACGGTCCGCGTGCGCATCGACACGCCCAAGGAGGCCGACTACTTCCGCCACGGCGGCATCCTGCCCTATGTGCTTCGCCAGCTCGCGGCCAGCTAGATCCCGATGTCCGGCGTCGTCGCCGCGGCGGCGGCGGCGGCGGTGGTGGTGGCGCGGAGTCGGTCGAAGGCGCGGGCGGCGGGGCGGCACCGGACTCCCCGGCCTCCGCGCTGATCGGCGGGTAGTGCTGGGTGAGCATCAGCATGACGCCGAGCGCACGCGACGCGTACGAGACGCCGAGCTTGATCGCGTCCTGCAGGCCCTCCGTCTGCTTGCCCGTGAAGACGATCACGAACCACGCCAGGAACGCGCAGACCGAGGCCACGATGTTCATCGCCCACGCGACGACCAACACGGGGATCGCGTAGATGCCGATGAAGAAGACCTTCAGCCGGCTGTACTTCTCGAGCGGCTCGCCGACGCCGATCCGCGCCGGGTACTCGGGATGCTCGCCGCCGCTGAACGGCGGGTAGGGGTCACAGGCCAGAAACGCGTACGCGTGGACGCGGCCGTTGAGCCGTATGCCTCCGGCCGACGAAGTCGTAGAGGCCCCTGGGGTAGCGCGCGGTGAACAGCAATGCGAACCACGCGATGAACACCGCGACGTACACCGCGATGAGGTAGAGCAGCAGGAAGATCTCGATCGGGATCGCGAGCAGCCCGCGGAAGAACGTGGTCAGCCGGCTGCGCTGTTCGACGGAGTCGAGGTCATAGGTGATGACGTTGGCGGACACACTTGCGATGTCTACCACCAATTACACCGCCCACTCCAGCCGCACGTGCGTGTCGAACGTGCTCCCGCCGTTGGGATCGGGGCGGCTGTAGTCGAGTTTGAACGTGAGCTGGGAGGGCTGGCCGCCCGTCGGGACCTGGAAGACGATGTGGCCCTGCTCGCAGCCGGCCTCGCCCAACAGGTCGAGGTCGTCGGAGAACACGGTCTGTGGCGACTTCAACGCGGCTTCGCCGCCCGCCTTCAGCTCGAGTGCGAAGTTGCGCGACGAGATCGTCGGCAGGTTGACCGTGTTGATGCAGATCGAGATGTAGAACGACGCGAAGTGGGTGCCCGGCGCGGGCGACCCGAGCCCCGTCACGTCGTGCTTGGCCGGCACGCGTGGGCGGTACTTGGACGGCGTGACCCGCAGGCCACCCGGCCCCGTCAGCGTCTGGTCGATCACGCCGCTCTGGTGCACGGTCTTGCCGCCCGACAGGGAGCATCCGCACAGGACCGCCGCCGCGCAGCACGCGGCCACGGACGCCCGAAGAACGTTCATCGCGGCAGCGAGATCCACACGTCAGCGCCACCGCTCGGCCGGTTGGCCGCTCCCGCATGGCCGCCGTGCGCGTGCGCCACGGCCTCCACGACCGCCAGCCCGAACCCCGCTCCGCCGCGACCCTCGGTCGGGTCGGCCCGCGTGAAGCGCTCGAACGCGCGCGGCAGGAACGAGTCGGGGAAGCCCGGGCCCTCGTCGGTCACGTGGACCTCGAGGCTGCCGTTGCGCTGCACCGGGAACAACCGGATCCGCCCCGACCCGTATACGAACGCGTTGTCGATCAGGTTGTCGAGCGCCGTCCCGACCTGCTCGGGGTCGGCGCGGATCGGTACCGCGCGGCGCACCACGACCTCGAGCGGGCGCTCGCTGAACTCGGCGCGGTCGCGCGCCCGCTCGCCGGCCTGAACCATCAGCCACGTCACGTCGGTCTGCTCGAGCTCGATCGGCAGCGTCCCCTCGTCGGCCCGCGCCACGACCAGCAGCTCCTCGGCGAGGCGCACCAGCCGGTCGGTCTCCTTCGCGGCCGCCTGCAGCGCCGCCTCCATCTCCTCGACCGGGCGCTTCTGGGCCAGCGCCGTCTGCAGCTCGGTCCGCAGCGATTGGAGTGGCGCATGCAGCTGCTCCTTGGTCTGGGACGTCAGCTGGCGCTCCTGCACGAACGACCGCTCGAGCCGGGCGATCATGTCGTTGAGCGACTCGCCGAGCGCCGCGATCTCGTCGCGCGACTCCGGAACGGGCAGCCGCGCGCCCGGCTCGGCCAGCGAGAGCGTCTCGGCCCGGCGTCGCATCTGCTCGACCGGCCGCGTCACGAGCGCCGACACGATGTAGCCCGCGATCACGGCGAGCAGCAGCCCGAGCGGGAACGCGACCGCCATCGCCGACAGCAGCGAGTCGATCCCGCGCTCGCGGTCGCGCAGGCTGCGGGCCACGACGACGATCCGCCCCGGGTGGCCCGGCACGGGCTCGGCCGCCATCCGGATGTGCTTGCCCAGCCCGTTGATTCGCTTGCGCTCGACGACGACCGTTCCGCGCCGCGCCGCCGCGAGCTTGCTCGCCGGCAGCAGCGCGATCCCCTGGACCGGGTCGGTCGCGGTCAGGATCTGCCCGTTGGGCCCGAGCACCTGGGCGAACGCCGCCTGGTGTACGAGGAGACGGCGCACGACCGACATCGGCAGGTCGTCGCGATCTCGCCCGACCAGTGTCGACACCGCGTCGGCCTGCGCCCGCAGCGACGCGTCGATGTTGTACGCGAGCTCGTCCTCGAAGCTGACCTCGACGATGATCGCCGTCGTCGCCAGCACGAGCGCCATCGCGATCGCGTAGCCGAGCGCGAGCTTGCGCCGCAGCGACATCCGCTTGAGCCGCGCCTTCATTCGATGCTCAACAGTCGCTGCGGCTCGTGCTCGACCTG
The DNA here is from genome assembly GCA_963846975.1 of uncultured Actinomycetes bacterium. Classification (GTDB taxonomy): domain Bacteria; phylum Actinomycetota; class Thermoleophilia; order Solirubrobacterales; family Solirubrobacteraceae; genus AC-49. The sequence goes on along the minus strand of CAWJXY010000013.1, from coordinate 26,145 downwards.
GAGCGTCGTGTGGTCAATGGAGAAGCGCTCACGCAGCAGTACCTCCAGGCGCGCCCGCGCGTCGTGGCAGTCCTCGTCGGCGCCGACAACGACGTGTGCCGACAGCGCCGGGAAGTCGGTCGTCAGCTCCCACACGTGCAGGTCGTGGACCGACACGACGCCGGGCGCCCGCGCCAGCGTGTTGCCCACGTCGTCGGGGTCAAGCCCCCGTGGCGCCGCCTCGAGGAAGATCCGCCCGGCGTCGCGCAGCAGCCGGAAGCACGCGAGCCCCATCAGCGCCGACACGAACAGCGCCGCGATCGCATCGGCTCGAACGAACCCGGTGATCAGGATGATCGCGCCCGCGATCGCAGTCGCGATGAACGCATAGAGGTCGGTCAGCAGATGCTGGAACGCGCCCTCGACGTTGATCGAGCGGTCGGCCGGGCGCGCGAGGATCCACGTCGCCAGCAGGTTGACCGGGATCGCGACCAGCGCGACGACGAGCACCAGCGCGCCCTCGACGTCGCGCGGGTGGATCAGCCGATCGATCGCCGTCACCGCGAAGACGACGGCCAGCGCCCCGAGCACCGCGCCGTTGATGACCGCGCTCAGCGGCTCGACGCGCTTGAGCCCGTAGGTCATCGCCCCGCCGGGCGGCCGCGCCGCCAGCCGCAGGGCGACCAGCGACAGCCCGATCGCGGCGGCGTCGGTCAACATGTGGGCGGCGTCGGTCAGCAGCGCGACGGAGTTGGCGATCGCGCCGGCCACGACCTCGCCGATCATCAGCCCGACGATCAGCGCCAGCGCGGCGATCAGCGGTCCGCGCTGGGCCTCGGACGCCACCGTGTGGTGGTGGTGATGGGCGTGCGCGTGAGCCATCAATGCGGAATGTAGTCTCATCGGCCATGCCGCTCGATGACACCCTCCGCTCCCTGCTGACCGCCCACGGGCCGTCCGGCTACGAAACCGCCCCCGCCGCCGCGTGGCGTGAGGCGTGCGAGCCGTTTGCCACGGTGGCGGTCGACGTGATGGGCTCGTGCACTGCCACGGTGCCCGGAACAGGCGGCGGGCCGACCGTCGCGATCGTCGGCCACATCGACGAGATCGGCCTCGTCGTCACGCACATCTCGGACAAGGGCTTCCTGCATTTCACCGGCATCGGCGGGTGGGACGCGCAGGTCCTCGTCGGCCAGCGCGTGGCGATCACGACCCGTGACGGCGTCGTGCCCGGTGTCGTCGGCAGCAAGCCGATCCACCTGCTCGAGCCCGAGGACCGCAAGAAGGCGGCCGAGCTCAAGAACCTCCACATCGACATCGGCGCCAAGGACGCCGACGACGCGCGCGCGATGGTCCGGGTCGGGGACGTGGCGGTGATCGCCGGTGACCCGGTCGAGCTCCCCAACGACCGCGTCGTGTCGCGCTCGATGGACAACCGCCTCGGCTGTTACGTGGCGCTCGAGGCGGCGCGGCTCGTCGCCGAGGCGGGCGGTGCGGCCGGCGACGTCGTCGCGGTCGCCGCGGTGCAGGAGGAGATCACGTTCGCGGGCGCGCGCACCGTTGCCCATGCGCTGGCGCCCGACGTGGCGATCGTCGTCGACGTCGGCCACGAGACCGACGCGCCGGGCGTCGAGCCCAAGGAGATCGGCGAGCACGCGTTCGGCTCGGGCGCGATCCTCGAGCGCGGCTCGACACTTCACCCGGCCGTATTCGAGGCGTTGCTGGCGGCTGCCGAGGCCGAAGGGATCGAGCACACGGTCGCCGCGTCGGCCGGCCGCACGGGGACCGACGCCGACGCGATTCACTTCTCGCGTGCGGGCATCCCGACGGGGCTCGTCGGTCTGCCGCTGCGCTATATGCACTCGGCCGTCGAGATGGTTCAGCTGTCCGACGTGCACGCGGCGGCGAAGCTGATCGCCGCGTTCTGCCGGGCGCTTGAGCCGGACACGACGTTCGACCGGTAGAACATCGGATGGTGCAGGAGAAGGTCACCCTCGAACAGCGCGGCCAAGGCGTCGTGGCGTCGCTGTCGTTCGACGTGCGCGAGGTGTTCGGGCGCGCCCGGCCACCGGTCCGCGTGACGGTCAACGGCGAGATGCTGCGCACGACGATCGCCGTCTACGGCGGCCAGAGCTTCGTCGGCTTCAACGCCCAGTTCCGCGCCGCGGCCGGGATCGACGCCGGCGACGAGGTCACGCTGAAGATCGAGCTCGACGACGAGCCACGGACGGTCGAGCTGCCCGACGAGCTGATCGAGGCGCTGGGCGCCGACGAGCGCGCGTTCTTCGACACGCTGTCCTACACGCACCGCCGCGAGTACGCCGAGTGGGTCTCGTCGGCGGCCAAGCCCGAGACCCGCACGCCGGCGGGCTCAGCGCGCCAAGCAGATGCTGGCCGATCACCAGCAGTCGCCGATGTAAGCGTCGGGGCCGGACCGCGATGCCGATGCGCCTGCTCCTGTTCGACATCGACGGCACGCTGCTGCTCCGCGCCACGCGCGAGCACCGCGCGGCGCTGCACGCCGCGATCGCCGACGTCCACGGCATCGAGGTGGCGGACGAGACCGTCACCTACGCCGGGCGTACCGACCTCGAGATCGCCCGCGCGATCCTGACCCGGGCGGGGGTCGACGCGGCGGCGATCGACGACGGCCAGGCGGCCGTCCGCGAGGCGGCGTGCGACCACTACGCGCGGCTCGCGCCCGAATCGCTGCGCGACCGCGTCGCCCCCGGCGTGCCGGAGCTGCTGCACGCGCTCGACGGGCGCGTCGACGTGCGGCTGTCGCTGCTGACCGGCAACCTCGAGCCGATCGCGCGGCTCAAGCTGCGCCGCGCCGGCCTGCTCGAGCATTTCCCGGCCGGCCAGGGCGCGTACGGGTCCGACGGTGAGGACCGCGCCGCCCTGCCGGCGATCGCCCGCGCCCGCGCCGGCTCCTCCGAGCGTCCGTTCCCGCGTGCCGAAACGGTCGTGATCGGCGACACGCCGGCCGATATCGCGTGCGCCCGCGCCGACGGCTGCGCCGTGATCGCTGTCGCCACCGGCCCGTTTGACGCCGACGAGCTGGCCGCCGCCGACGCGGTCGCCGACGACGCGCACGGCCTGCTCGCCCTGCTCGGCGTCGACGATCGATGAAACTTCAGTAGCGCGCGTCGAAAAGTTCGGGGTTGTAACACCTGCCCGGCGTCCGATACACCATCGACATGGCCACGACACCGCAATCACGCCAACGCCGAGATCGAGGCCGCCTGGGACGGCCCGCTGTTCGACCGCTTCGTCAAATTCCGCGACAGCATCGTCGTCGGACTCAAGGCGCCACGGCGACGAGGCGATGCGCCTGTGCCCGCCGGCCCGCCGGCGATCGGGTCCTTGACATCGGCTGCGGCTTCGGCGACACGACGCAACAGCTCGCCGGGCTCGCCGGGCCGACCGGCTCGGCGCACGGCGTCGACATCTCGCCGCGCTTCATCGAGGCGTCGATCGCGGAGGCCCGGGAGGCCGGTGTCGGCCAACGTGTCGTTCGCGGTCGCCGACGTGCAGGAGACGACGTTCGAGGGCCCGTTCGACATGGCGTTCTCGCGCATGGGGACGATGTTCTTCACCTACCCGGTCCCTGCGCTGCGCAACGTCCGCGCCGCGCTGCGGCCCGGCGGCCGGCTGGTCATGGTCGTGTGGCGCGTCCAAGGTCGAGAACGACTGGATGTACCGCGCCCAGCAGATCACCGAGCGCTTCGTCACCAAGCCCGAGGAATACGACGAGCCGACGTGCGGCCCGGGCCCGTTCTCGATGGCCAACGCCGACACGACGAGCGGGATCCTCGTCGGGCCGGCTTCACCGACATCAGCCTGCGTCGCTGTGACCTGCCGATCCTGATGGGGCGCGACGTCGACGAGGCGATCGACCTCGTGATGAGCATCGGGCCGGCGGGCGAGATCCTGCGCCTGCAGGGCGACCGCGCCGCGCACCTTCACGAGCCGGTCGCCGCCGCGTTGCGCGAGGAGCTCACCGGGCTTCGTTGCGGACGAGCAGCGGCGTGTGGGGCGACGCCTCGACCTGGATCGTCTCGGCGACCGTGCCCGCCGTAGCCCACGTAGCACTTCGTTCGCCCGATCTGCTATACCTAGATCCTAGGTATGACAGGGACGAACAACATCTCTACCAAGCTCCACGACGGCGTGATCCTGGTGCGCATGGAAGCCGACGCGAACCACTTCACGCCGCCGTTCTTGGATTCGCTGCACGACGCGCTCACCGTCGCCGAGCGCCGGCCCGGGGTCGGGGCGATCGTCCTGACCGGCGGCGGGCGTACGTTCTCGCATGGGATCGACCTTCAGTGGGCAGCCGACGCCGGTCCCCAGGCGACCGACGGCCTCGTCGCGCAGATGCACGCACTGTTCCTGCGACTGGTGACCGGTCCGGTGACCAGCGTCGCGGCGATCAACGGGCACGCGTTCGGCGGCGGCGCGATGCTGGCGCTGGCCTGCGACCAGCGTGTGATGCGCGCCGACCGCGGCTGGTTCTGCCTGCCCGAGGTCGACTTTCAGGCTGCCGTTCACCGCCGGCATGACGGCGCTCATCCGCCGCCGGCTGTGACGCGCGCGCCCACGGAGGCGATGCCGACCGGTCGCCGCTACGCGGCGACGAGGCCGCGGCGCTGGGATCGTCGACGAGGCCGTCGGCCACGACGCAGTCGTCGAGCTGGCCATGGACCGAGCCCGCACGCTGAGCGACAAGGACCGTACGGCGGTGGCCGCGATCAAGGCGACGCTGTACGCCGACGTCGCCGCCGCGCTCGCGGCGTGAACGCACGGCGCCTTACCGGCTCGAGCACGTCGTCCTCGGAGTCCTGACCAACCAGCCCCGCCACGCCTACGCGCTCAAGCAGCGCCTCGCGCCGGGGCTGCCGCGCAGAACCAGATCAACGACGGCGTCCTCTACCCGTTGCTCGAGCGCCTCGAGCGCCGCGGGCTCGTCACCAGCTCGTCCGCGCGCGGCGAGCGGACGCGGCGGCGCGGGTCGGCGGACCTCCCCGGGCTGGCTGCGTTTCTGACCGGCTACGTTCCGATGCCGACGAGGGCGGCGACCTGTCCTATGACCTGTTCATCGGCCAGCCGCTCGTCAAGCTCCTGTTCGCCGCTCGGCTGACGCCAGCCGCGCGGCGGGCCAAGCTCGCGTCGCTGACCGAGGCGGCGCGCACGCGGCTCGCCGCGCTGGAGGCGATCGAGGCCGCGCCGCCGCCCGACGGCTGGTCCGATATCGGCCGCGCAATGCTCGACATCGGCATCGCCCAGCAACGCGCCGCGATCGCGACGCTCGAGGCGCTCACCTGATGACGACCGTGCGGTGCGCGGTCGTGGCGCGCGCGGTGCTGTCCCTGAGGCGCGCGGAGATCGTGTAGGTCCCGGCGGCCAGCGGGTGCGCGAGCTTGATCGCCCAGCCCCTCGTGCCCTTGGCGGTGACCGTGTAGTGCGTTGCGCAGGAGGGCGCCGCCTGTAGGGCGCCGGTGTTGTGGGCGCGCGTGGCGCGCAGCGCCCGGCAGCGGTGGTGCTTGAGCGTCTGGGTGACGCCGACGGTCACGCTCTTCATCGCATGGCCGTCGGTGGCCGTACCGTGAATCGTCGTCGCCTTCGCGCGGCGCCGTGATCGTCAGCTTCGTGGCGGGGAGCGGGGCGGGCACGTCGGCGGCGGGGCGGCGTGGTCGGCGAGGTCGGCGACGTCGGCGTCGTCACCGGGGGCGGCGGCGTCGCGGCGACGGTCAGCGACGCCGTTGCCGGTGCCGAGGCCAGCGACCCGTCGCTGGCCGTAAACGAGAACGCGTCGGCCCCCAGGAACCCGGCGTTGGGCGTGTAGGTGATCCCGCCGGCGGTCGCCGCCGCGAGTCCATCGAGCGGCGAGACGGCGATCGAGAACGTGAGCGGGTCGCCGTTGGCGTCACTGCACGATGACGCCACTCCCACGGCCACCGCGACGCCGACGGTCGTCGACGCGGCGGCAGGCGAACAGGTCGGCGCGACCTCGCGCGACAGCGTGACCAGGCCGCCGCCGGGCGCACCGATCGTGATCACGTCGCGCCCGTCGACGGGATCGACGACGACCGCGCTCGTGCCTCCCAGCACGGCGCTGCTGCGACCCTGGGTGGAGTTGGAGCACGCGATGGCGGCTGCGCCGATGCAGTCCAGGTAGGGCATGTGCGGGCTGCCGGTCGACGCATCGCGCGTGAACGCGGCGACCTCCCCGCCGCTGGCGGTCACCGATGTGACGTAGATCTGGTGGCCGTCCGGTGAGACGGCTGCCAGCTGCGGGGCGACGAGCCCGAACTCGGCCGCGCAGGTGGCGTCGCCGGCGTTGCCGAAGCAGCTCTCTGCGCGGTCAGGTGGCCGCTGGTCGGGTCGAGCGAGAACGTCGTCAGGTAGCCGGTCGTCGACGTCTCGGGGTCGACGCCGTAGAGGCTCTGCCCGTCGGGGCTCGTCACGAGCCTGAACACGTCCGGGATGCCGCCGTCCGTGCAGGCACGAGACGCCGACCGCGGCCAGCGTCTCCTGCACGCAGGAGTCCAGACCCGCCGACCACCGAGCCGCCGATCGGGTCGCGGTCGAACTCGTAGATGCCCGCGTCGGTCGAGTCGCCGCTGACCACGTAGAACGCGCGGTTGGTCGCGGCGACGGCGGTGATGTCCAGCATGCCGGGGGTCGCCGTGCACGTCTTCGGCAGCGGAGTGTCGGCGCTCAGGCAGGCCAGCCGCGCGCCGATCGCGCCGGTCGTCGGGTCGAGCGGGAAGATCGACAGCCCGCCGACCGCCGACGTGACGGCCAGCGTGCGCCCGTCGGGCGTGATCGCGACGCCGCGGACCGACTTCATCGCCGTGTATTGGCCCCCGGCCGGTGCGCTGCACGATCCCGCGCCGACACAGCTCGCGGCGGGACTGAGCGAGCCGTCGGCCGCGGTCGGGAACTCGTCGACCTCGATCCCCTGGTTGCCGGCGACGTAGACGGCGTGCGGCCCGACCGCGATCTGTCCGGGCAGGTACATGCCGCCGGCCCCGATGCACGTTCCGAGGTCATAGGACGCGCAGTTGCGCAGTGTCAGCGCTCCGGTCGCGCGATCACGCGCCCACGCGACGAGGACGCCCTGGGTCGAGCCGCTCCTCTCCAGTCGTGTAGACGGTGGTCCCGTCGGCCGAGATCGCCGCGAACTTGGTGGCGCTGCTCGGCCAGCGGCGCGGTCGTGCAGCCGGCGACAGCGGTGGCCGTGACGCACGCGCGCACGCGCAGCGAGCCCGCTGGACCGGGCGCGGCGCCGGCCGCGAGCCGCGCTCAGCGACAGGACGGCGAGGGCAAGGGCGACGGTCCGGCGGGTGGGCATGGACCACATCATCGGCGCCGGTCTGCCCGATTTCAGTGTCGTATCGGTCTCACGCCGGCCTCACGTGCGCGTGAGGCGCTTGTACGTGATCCGGTGAGGGCGGTCGGCCTCGTCGCCGAGGCGTTCGCGGCGGTGCTCCTCGTAGGCCTCGAAGTTGCCCTCGAACCACACGACCTGGGAGTCGCCCTCGAACGCGAGCACGTGGGTGGCGATGCGGTCCAGGAACCAGCGATCGTGGGAGATCACGACGGCGCAGCCGGCGAAGCTCAGCAGCGCCTCCTCCAGCGCGCGCAGCGTGTCGACGTCGAGGTCGTTGGTCGGCTCGTCGAGCAGCAGCAGGTTGCCGCCGGTGCGCAGCAGCTTGGCCAGGTGCAGGCGGTTGCGCTCGCCGCCCGACAGCTTCGACACCTGCTTCTGCTGGTCTGATCCCTTGAAGTTGAAGCCCGCGGTGTACGCGCGGGAGTTCAGCACGCGGTCGCCGACCTTGATCTGGTCCAGGCCGTCGGAGATCTCCTCCCAGACCGACTTCTCGCGGTCCAGCGCGTCGCGCGACTGGTCGACATAGGCCATCTGGACCGTCTCGCCGATCCGCAGCGTGCCCGAGTCGGGCTGCTCGGAGCCGGTGATCATGCGAAACAGCGTCGTCTTGCCCGCGCCGTTGGGGCCGATCACGCCGACGATCCCGCCGCGCGGCAGCGAGAACGTCAGGTCCTCGATCAGCAGGCGGTCGCCGAAGCCCTTGCGCAGGTTCTCCGCCTCGACGACGACGTCGCCGAGGTGGGTCGCGGTCGGGATGTGGATCTGGACCTCGTCGAGCTTGACGTTGCGCTCCTCGGCGACGAGCGCCTCGAAGTTCGCCAGCCGCGCCTTCTGCTTGGTCTGCCGCCCGCGCGGGTTCTGGCGCACCCATTCGAGCTCGGCGGCGATCGTGCGCTGGCGCGCCGACTCCGTCTTCTCCTCCTGGGCCAGGCGCTTCTCCTTCTGCTCGAGCCAGGACGAGTAGTTGCCCTCGAAGGGCAGGCCGCGGCCGCGGTCGAGCTCGAGGATCCAACCGGCGACGTTGTCGAGGAAGTAGCGATCGTGGGTGACGGCGACGATCGTGCCCTTGTACTCGGCCAGGTGGCGCTCGAGCCACGCGACCGACTCGGCGTCGAGGTGGTTGGTCGGCTCGTCGAGCAGCAGCAGGTCGGGCGCGCGCAGCAGCAGCCGGCACAGCGCGACGCGGCGGCGCTCGCCGCCCGAGAGCTTCGTCACGTCGGCGTCGGCCGGGCGGCAGGCGCAGCGCGTCCATCGCGTACTCGATCGTCGTGTCGAGCGACCACGCGTCGGCGGCGTCGATCTGCGACTGCAGCGCAGCGAACTCGTCCGCCGTCTCGTCGGAGTAGTTGGCGGCCAGCTCGTTGAAGCGGTCGAGCAGCGCGCGCATCTCGGCGACGCCGTCCTCGACGTTGCCGCGAACGTCCTTGGCCTCGTCGAGCGCCGGCTCCTGCTCGAGCAGGCCGACGGTCGCGCCCGGCGCGAGCTGGGCCTCGCCGCGGAACTCGGTGTCGAGGCCCGCCATGACCCGCAGCACGGTGGACTTGCCGGCGCCGTTGTAGCCGAGCACGCCGATCTTCGCCCCGGGCAGGAACGCCAGCGTGACGTCCTGGAGGACCGTCTTGTCCGGCGGGAACGTCTTGGTGAGCCGGTACATGGTGTAGATGTACTGCGTCGACATGAGACCGCTGAGGATAGGGCTCGCGCTGTTCGCGCTGCTGCTGGCCGGGTGCAGCGTCTCGATCGGATCGAGCGACGAGCTGAACGTCGACAAGGGCCGCCGCGAGATCGAGCGGTTCATCCAACGCAAGAACCACGTGCGGGCGCGCGTGACGTGCCCGGCACACGTTAAGGCCCAAAAGGGTGGGCGCTACCGGTGCTACGCGCATCTCGCGGTCGGCGTGGTCCCGGTGCTCGTCACCCAGCGCGACGACAACGGCAACGTCCACATCGACGTCGCCGACCGCCACCTGGTTCCGATCGGCCGGCTGAAGCGTTCATCGCGGACGGCATCCGCGCGCAGAACCCCGATCTCACCGATCCGCAGATCCCGGTCGTCGTGCGCTGCCCGGCGACGGTCGTCGAGCAGCGCGGGCTGAGCTTCACCTGCCGGGCGACGCTGGCCGGGACGCCACGGGTCGTCGACGTCGATCAGACCGACAGCGTCGGTGGCGTGCACTACCGGCTTCGCTAACGTGACTCGGCTGTGCCGCAAGTCCTCGACATCGAACAGGCGCTGCTGCTGCTGGAGCTCGAGCCGCCGTTCGACCAGCGCCAGGTCCAGCTCGCCCGGCGCAAACAGGCCAAGATCTGGCATCCCGACGTCGCGCCGCCGGGCAAGCAGTTCGAGCACGAGCGCCACCTCAAGGCGATCAACGAGGCGGCCGACACGCTCGAGTCGCTGGCCGAGGGCTCGCGCAACGGCCGTGTGTCGCGCAACGCGGTCCGCGCCTCGGCGGCCGCGGCGCGCCAGCGGCGTGCCGAAGAGGGCGCCCGCGCCTACGCCGCCGAGCAGCGCGCCCGCGCCGACGCCAAGGATCGCGCCGAGCACGACCCGTTCGGGGCGCGCGTACCCGACCACTCGGTCGTCCACCGCTACGCGCGCTGCGTCACCTACCCCGAGTGGGGTGTCGGCTCGGTCACCGGCATCTACTTCACCGGCGAGGGCGACCACACGCATGCAGTGGGCGCGCGTCAAGTTCGCGCCTGGCGTGCGGACGGTGCCGGCCGGCTCGCTGCAGTTCGTCGACTTCTCCAAGCCCGACCCGGCGGCCGACCGCGTCGAGCGCTTCCTCACCGCGGCGCAGCACGCGATCCATGACGGCGACTACGCGCTCGCCGCCCAGCGCCTGATCTACGCGCGCGACGCCGATCAGAACAACACGACCGTCCTGCGGCTGCTGACGCTCGCGTTCTGGCAGGCCGGCAATCTGCCCGCGGCCGGCCGATCGGTGCGCGACTGGGCGCGCCTGGATCCCGACCGCCCGGCGGCCCACCGCTTCGCCGCCCGCATCTACGAGGACATGGGCGCGATCGACCTCGCGGCCGAGGCGGCCGATCGGGTGACCGCGCGCGCGCCGGACGACGCCGACGCGTGGGCGCGGGTCGGGCGCCTGCGCCTGCGGCTCATGCAGCGCGACGCCGCGCTCGTCGCGCTCGAAACGGCGCGCGCGATCCTGCCCGACGAGGACGCGCTGCTCGACCTCGCCCTCGCCCACCACCTCGGCGGCGACGTCGGCGGCGAGGTCTCGGCGACGTCGCTGGCGACCCAGATCGCGCCCGACAGCGCGAACGCGTGGGCGCGCCACGCGCATGCGCTGGCGCGCACCGACCGCGTCTCCGACGCGATCGGGGCGTGCGAGCGGGCGCTGACGCTCAACCCGCAGGACGCTGAGGTCGCCGAACTGCTCGAGCGCCTGCGCGGCGCCGTTCCGCGCGTCCTGCCGGCCGCATAGAGCGCACAGCAGCCCGCCGGTTTCTGGGTCGTCCCCGGCTGGACTTCGCCCGACCCACAGGTACCGTGTCCAGAAATCGTCCACCTGCCGACGCTTGTCTCAAGAGCGCGCGCTCGGTGGTCCGATGCCCCAAGCGATGCGTCTTCGCTTTGCCCTGCTCGCCACCCTGTGCGCGTTCGTGCCCGTCGGCACGGCGCACGCCGCCGCGCCCGGAATCAACGTCGCGGGCGTGCCCACCCAGGGCAACGTGCAGCAGGTCATCAACAGCGGAGCCAAGTACGCGCGCTACTTCATGCTGTGGTCGGACGCCGAGCCCCAGAAGGGCGCGCTCGTCCCGTCCTACGTCACCCAGTACTCGCTGATGTTCGGCCAGCTCGCGGCCGCGGGCGTCAAGGTCGACCTCGTCGTCATGGACGCGCCGTCGTGGGCCAACGGCAGCGGCGACCGCGCTGCTCCGCCGACGAACCCCGCCGACATGGGCGTCTTCATGGGGCTGCTCGCCGCGCAGCTGAAGGGCAAGGTCGCCGCGTACGAGATCTGGAACGAGGCCGACAACGAGGAGTTCTGGCACGCGCCGATCGACGCCAACCGCTACACCGCGCTCGTCAAGGCCGTGCACCCGGCGATCAAGGCCGCCGACCCAGCCGCCGTCGTGCTCGCCGGCCCGTTCAGCGGCAACGACTACGACTTCCTCGCCCAGATGTACGCCGCGGGCGCCAAGGGCTCGTTCGACGGCGTCGCCGTTCACACCGACACCTCGTGCCTGAACACCGGCCCGGGCGTGTACTACCGCGACGGCACGCGCATCGGGCGCTACTCGTTCCTGGGCTACCGCGAGGTTCGCAACACGATGCAGGCCAACGGCGACAGCCTTCCGATCTGGATCACCGAGCTCGGCTGGTCGTCGACCAAGACGACCTGCGCGCGCGGCGACTCAGCCGGCAAGAAGCCCGCGGGCGTCGGCGAGTCCGGCCAGGCGACGGCGCTCCAGGAGGCCTACCACTGCCTGACCGCCGACCCCGACGTGACGGTCGCCGAGTGGTTCACGATGACCGACGGGGGCGCGTCCGACACGGAGATGAACCGCTACGGCCTGCTGCGCAGCGACGGTTCGCAGAAGCCGGCCTACACGGCGTTTCGCGACGTCGCGCTGCACGGCGACCAGCTCGACGGCGCATGCGGCGACTTCTCTGGCCCGGCGATCAAGGTCAACCAGCCGACCCCGAACCTGCAGTTCGCCGACCACCTGGTTCTCAGCGCGACCGCATCGGACTCCGACGGCATCCACCGGATCAGCTTCCTGTGCGACGGCCAGAAGATCTCGACGTTCGGCGGTGACAACATGGGCACGACCTACACCGCGACGATGACGTGGTACGGGTCTTCGAAGATCGCCAACGGCCCACACGTGATCGAGGTCCAGTCCACCGACCTGTTCGGCAACCTGTCCCAGCAGGACATCCCGATCGTCAAGGTCGACCCGAGCCAGCTGCCGCTCGCCCGCACGTGGGTGCAGGCCAAGGTCCGCGGCCACGGGCTCGTGCGCACCGTCACCGGGCGCGTGAAGTCGACGCAGCCGACGCCCGTCCGCGGGCGGGTCGAGTTCACGTTCCAGGTCCTGTCCGGCACGAAGTGGGTCAGCCGCCACCGCGTGTCGGCCAACGCGAGCAAGCCGTTCCACGTCGTTCAGCACCTGGCGCGCGCCGGCCGCTGGCGGGTGCAGATCAAGTTCCGCGGCAGCGGTGGATTCAAGGCGTCGTCGGCGCCCTCGCACTCGTTCATGGCCCGCGGCTAGTCCGCGCGCAAACGGACGCCGCCGCGACCCCCTGAACCGGAGCCAAGTGCGAACCTGCACGCTAGGCTCCCTGCCGATGCGCTCTCGTCTTCGGTCCATTGGGCTCGTCGCCCTACTGTGCTGCGCTGCCGCCGGGGTCGACGCGGCCAGCGCGCCGGCGTTTCCCATCGTCGGCGTGAACATCGCCTACGTTCCGTCTGATGCCGACATCCAGACGGCCAACTCGCTCGGCGCCAAGAACGTCCGGATGTTCCTGCTGTGGAAGGACGTCGAGCCGGTTCGCGGGCGCTTCGACAAGGGCCTCGTCACGCGCTACGCCGAGATCGTCCGCCAGCTCACGGGGCTCGGGATCGCGACCGACTTCGTCGTCACGCGTGCGCCAAGCTGGGAGACCGGCAGCCAAGACGTGACCCACGCGCCGGCCAACCCGGCCGACTTCGCCAACTTCATCTCGCAGTTCGCCTCGCAGCCCGGCATCGCCGGCAACAAGGTCGCCTACGAGCTGTGGAACGAGGAGGACGCGCCGGAGTGGTGGGGCCCGCAGCCCGACGACAAGGCCTACGCGGCCCTGGTCAAGGCGGCGTCACCGGCGATCAAGGCGGCCGATCCGACGGCGATCGTCGTCCTCGGCCCGACGACCGGCAACAACTACGACTTCATCGGCCAGCTCTACAGCGACGGAATCGCCGGTCAGACCGACGCCGTCGCCGTCCACACGGACAACGCATGCCTGACTGTCGGGCCCGACTCGATCTACCGCGAGAAGGACGGGCGGGTCGGGCGTTACGCGTTCACCGCGTACCGCGAGGTCCACGCGACGATGCTGGCCCACGGCGAGGGCAGCCATCCGATCTGGATGACCGAGTTCGGCTGGAACTCTTCGCAGACGGCGAGCGGGGGCTCGGCGTGCCCGAGCGGCGGAAAGCCCTCGGGCGTCACGGCCGACCAGCAGGCGCAATACATCACCCAGGCGTTCCACTGCATGGACAACGATCCCTACCTCCAGGTCGCCAACTGGTTCACGCTCAACGACGACCCGCCGCAGGAGGACTTCCAGGCCCACTACGGGCTGCAGGCCGCGGGCGGGGCTCCGAAGCCGGCGTTCAACGCGTTCAAGGCGCTGGCGACCGGGGGCGACCAGCTCGCCGGGCCGTGCGGCGATTTCGACGGGCCGCAGATCACCATCCAGACGCCGCAGCTCGGGCAGCAGTATGCGAGCGACCTGCCGATCATGGCGTCGGCGACCGACGCGCAGGGGATGACTCGGATCAGCTTCTACCCGGACGCCAGCACGCAGGCGATCGACAACTTCTCGAACCCGGTCAACGGCCAGACCTACGGCCTGACCTGGCACGGCGCGGCCGACCTGCCGATCGGCAACCACACGATCAACGTGCAGGCGGTCGACAAGAACGGCAACGTCGGCACGGCGAGCGTGCAGGTCAAGAAGGTGACGCTCAACCAGGTCCTCGCGGTCGGCCCGATCCACGTGAACATGAAGAACCTGCTGTGCAAGGCGACGCTGTGCACGCTCACCGGCCAGGCGCTCGGACCCGACGGCAAGCCGGTTCAGGGCGGCAACGTCCAGGCCCGCTGGCAGCTGCTGAAGAAGGTGCGGGTCAAGAAGAAGAAGGTCCTGCAGTACCGCCTCCAGCACAAGGGCCTGCTGCACGCCCAGAAGCCGTTCTCGTTCCGTCAGCGCCTCAAGCCCGGCAAATGGCGCATCCAGGTGGCGTTCATTCCGCCCAAGCCGCTGCGCCCCGCGGCGTCGCCGTACAAGTACTTCACGGTCAAGGCGCCGCACAAGAAGCGACACCGCTGAACCCGCGCGACGCCACCGCTGACGACGGCGCCGCCTGCGCGGCGATCTACGCGCCGTACGTGCTCGACACGGCGATCACGTTCGAGCTCGAGCCGCCCGACGCCGACGAGATGGCGGGCCGGATCGCCGAGTCTGCTCGAGCGCCATGCGTGGCTCGTGCTCGAGGACGGTGGGCGCGTCGTCGGCTACGCGTACGGCGTCCCGCACAAATGGCGCCCCGCCTATCGCTGGACGTGCGAGGCCAGCGTCTATCTCGAGCCGGGCCGCCGCCGGACCGGCGCCGGCCGCACGCTGTACACGGAGCTGTTCTCGCGTCTCGCCGCACGCGGCTACCTCACGGTCCTGGCCGGCATCACCCTGCCCAACGACGCCAGCGAGGGCCTGCACCGCGCGATGGGCTTCGCGCCGGTCGGGATCTATCGCCGCGTCGGCTACAAGCTCGGAGCGTGGCACGACGTCCAGTGGCTGCAGCGGGCGCTCGGCGCGGCCGCCGACCCGCCCGCCGAGCCGGTCTGAGCGGCGCCGCAGGGCGCCGCGGCGCACCGAACGTTCCGAATGATCCGGTATAGCCACCAGAAATGGACGTTCGGTGGCTGAGTTGGCCGCCGCATGGCATTCGGCTCGGGGACGAGCTGGCAGTCCCGCTCGTACCGGTTTGCGTTGCGTTAGGCACTGGGACCGAGCCCGATGAAGGGTTGCTGGGACCGGTTAGCGTCGCTCGTGCCGCGTTGTCATGACGACAGGAGGAACCGATGGGCGCTACGGGATATTCGGTGTGTGGGGGTCGGACAGGCAGAAGGCGGGAGCGCGGCTGGCTGGTCGGCGTGTTCGCACTGGTTCTGGTCGGGCTGTCGGCCGGGCCCGCGCGAGCGGTCACGTTCGCGCAGCAGACGCTGCCGTTCACCGGGCTGAGCTCGCCGACGCTCGGCGTGGCGGTCGATTCGGCAGGGGACACATTCGCCTCCGACCACAACAACAACGCCGTGGTCGAGCTGACCGCCGGCGGCTCGCAGCACACGCTCGCGTTCACCGGGCTCAATGGCCCCAACGGCGTCGCGGTCGACTCCACCGGCGACGTGTTCGTCACCGATGGCGGCAATAGCCGTGTACTTGAACTGCCGGCGGGCGGGACGCAGCAGACCCTTCCCTTCACCGGGTTGTCCGACCCTTGGGGCGTGGCCGTCGATGCAGCCGGGGATGTGTTCGTCACGAGCTTTTTCAGCAACTCTGCCGTGGAGCTGCCAGCCGCCGGGCCGCAGGTGACGCTGGCGTTCAGCGGCCTGCACTTCCCGGACGGCATTGCGGTAGATGCGGCCGGGGACGTGTTCGTCAGCAACAACAACACGAGCAACTACGTGGTCGAATTGCCGGCTGGCGGGTCGCAACAGACGCTGCCGTTCACCGGGCTCATCATCCCGTCGGGTGTGGCGGTCGATGCAGCCGGTGACGTGTTCGTCACCGCCCAAAACAACCCCGCCGTGGTCGAGCTGCCGGCGGGCGGGTCACAGCAGACGCTGCCGTTCACCGGGCTGAACACCCCGGACGGCGCGGCGGTCGACGCGGCCGGGGACGTCTTCATCGGCAACTCCAGCGGCACCGGCGCCGTGGTCGAGCTGTCGCCGTCGGTGCCTTCAGGGTCGCTGTCGCTCGCGCCCGGCTCGGGACCCGCCGGCTCGCAGATCGGCGTCGGCTCGGTCACCCCCTGCCCGCTCCCCAGCGCGTTCGGTTCGACCAGCGCGACGGTCGCGCTGTATTCGCCCGTCGGCACGGTTCTGGCGTCGGTGAACGTCACGCTCGACCAAGCGGGTGACTGGTCTGGCGCGCTGACCGTGCCCCCGGCGACGGCCGACGGGTCGTACTTCGTCCGCGCTCGCTGCCGCGACGCCGAGAAGGTCGTCTCACAGCAATACGCGGCGGGCGTATTCGTCGTCGCGGCGCCGAGCCTCGGCGCGACGGGACCCGCTGGGCCGACGGGCCCCACAGGCTCGCAGGGCCCCGCCGGAACGAACGGCACCGCGGGCGCACCCGGACCCGCCGGGACGACCGGCGCTGCCGGCCCGCAGGGCTCTACGGGACCGCAAGGCGCTGCGGGTCCGGCCGCCCTGAGCCCGATCAAGTCGACAAGTACGTGCAAGACGAAGCGCTCCACGACCACGTGCAAAGTGACCTTTACCTACGCGAGAACCCGTGCAGTCGACGGCGAAGTACTTGCGACCGCAAAGCTGCACGGCCGAACCGAGACGATCGGCCGGGGCCGGGTCCACGACGACAAGCTTGTTCTGAGAATGACCTTCAGGCACGTACGCCGTGGGCGCTACGCCGTGACGCTGCGCGAGCAGACCGCTCGCGGGAACTCGATCGTGATCGGACACACCACGGTCTACGTCACCTGATCGGAGAATCACGGGTGCGCCGCCGGCTCGCTCGGCCGCGTGAACCAGACGTCCGGCGCCTGGTTCCAGCGGACTCCAACCGATCCGCCCCCGCGCTGGAGCACGTTGTCGACCGCGGCGATCATGACCGGCTGCGTGCGGAGCATGTGCTGCCGGCCACGAGGTGCCCACAGTCTTGCGCGCCAGACCACGACGCCGGCGAAGAAAAGCGGGATGAGCGGGTGCCCGACGACGACGCTTCCCGCAGCTGCGGCGATGAGAAGCATGATCGCGATGAACGCGCGGTGAGGCGTCACGCCGCGGCGCGGCGCGGCCGTCGGCAGATCGGCTTCGATGGCCTGCAGGTCGCGGGTGGATATCGCGGCGTGCGCCTGTTCCAGGCGCTCTTCGAGTTCGGCCATGGTCAGGCGTCCGGCCGCGGCGTGGGCCGCGAGTCGATCCGCCGCGTCGGCGCGGTCGCGGTCGCCGATACGGACGGCCCCTCGCATGTCGGATGAAGCCATGACACAAACGATAGATATCGAAGCCTTCGATATCAAGTGGTAACGTTGCGGTCGTGCCGCCGGGACCCCCCACTTCACCGCCGTTGGGCTTACAGCTCACCCGTGCGGCCCACGTAGTGGCGCAGGCGTTCGAGCGCTCGCTGGCCGAGGCCGGCAGCACGGTGTCGGTGTGGCAGGTGTTGTTGCTCGTGCGCTCGCGGCAGTGGGGCGCCCAGGCCCACATGGCTGAGGCGCTGGGGGTCACCGGGCCCACGTTGACGCACCACCTCAACGCGCTCGAGGATCAGGGCCTCGTGCGTCGCTGGCGCGAGACGAGCAACCGACGGGTGCAGCGCCGTAGAGCTGACTCAGGAGGGGCTGGCCGAGTTCGAGCGCCTGCGGTCGGTTGCGCGCACCCACGACCGACGGCTGCGTTCGCGTCTCACCGGCGACCAGGCCGCCGTGCTCAGCGATCTACTCGACCGGCTCGTCACCGGCGTGCAGCGCGAACCGTCCGGCGCGTAAGGCGATGCGGATCAGTCTCAGCGTCACCGAATTCCCAGCACCTCGGCGAGTGCGCCGATGCTCATCATGCCCCCATGATCCGGATGTGACGACTCGCTCAGCCTTACACGTCGGCGTTGTCCGGCTCGGGTTCAACGCGGAAAGTGCGCCAACGCCGAGCCGGATGCCGGCTCCCGTGCGTACGCTGGCGAGGTGCGTTTGATCGTCGCCCGCTGCGCCGTCGACTACACCGGCCGCCTGACGACCCATCTCCCGGAGGCGCTGCGCCTGCTGATGATCAAAGCCGACGGCGCGGTGACTGGTCACGACGGACGCCGTCGGTCAAGCCGCAGAACTGGATGACGCCGCCGACCGTGATCGAGGAGTCCGACGGCCTGATCATCGTGCGCAAGCACGCCGACAAGACCGAGGATCGGCTCGACATCCGCATCACCGAGGTCCTGTCGGACGTCGAGCACGACATGGGCGAGGCCGCGGCGCTGGAGAAGGACGGCGTCGAGCGCGATCTGCAGGACAGCTCGCCGCGGCGCCGCAGTGGTGCGGCGAGGGATTCCGGCTCGTGCGGCGCGAGTGGCCGACCGACATCGGCCCCGTCGACCTCATGTGCCGCGACGCCGACGACGGCTGGATCGCCGTCGAGATCAAGCGCATCGGCACGATCGACGCGGTCGAGCAGCTGACGCGCTACCTCGAGCGGATCCGCCTCGATCCGGCGATGGCCGACTGCCAGGGCGTGCTCGCCGCGCAGCAGATCAAGCCACAGGCCCGCGACGCTGGCCGAGTCGCGCGGGATCGGCTGTGTCGAGGTCGACCTCGCGGTGCTCCGCGGCGAGCGCCAGCCGGACCTCACGCTTTTCGCGCCCTGAATAGGCTGGCCGCCATGGCCGACGAAGACCCCGTTCTCACCGAGCGCCGCGATGGCGTGCTGCTCATCACGCTCAACCGCCCCGACGCGCGCAACGCGATCAACCTCGACGTCGCCGAGGGCATCGCCGCGGCGCTCGAAGAGCTCGACGCCGACGACGAGCTGACGCGTCGGCGTCCTGACCGGCGCGGGCAAGGGCTTCAGCGCGGGCATGGATCTCAAGGCGTTCGTCAGCGGCAAGCGCCCGTGGGTCGAGGGCCGCGGCTTCGCCGGGATCGTGCGCAAGTCCGCGCGCAAGCCGCTGATCGCCGCCGTCGAGGGCTTCGCCGTCGCCGGCGGGTTCGAGGTCGCGCTGGCCTGCGACCTGATCGTCGCCTCCAAGGGCGCGCGGCTCGGCATCCCCGAGGTCAAGCGCTCGCTCGTCGCCGCCGGCGGCGCGCTGTTGCGCCTGCCGCGCCCGGCTCCCCTACGGCATGGCGATGGAGCTGGCGCTGACCGGCGACCCGATCGACGCCGAGCGCGCCTACGAGCTGGGGCTCGTCAACCGCCTGGCCGAGCCCGGCGAGGCGGTCAACGTCGCGCTCGAGCTCGCCGCTGCGATCGCCGTCAATGCGCCGCTGGCGCTGATGGCGACCAAGCAGGTGCTCGAGGCCCAGCGTGACTGGCCGGCCGACGAGTTCTGGGACCGCCAGGACGAGATCACCGCCCCCGTGTTCTCCTCCGAGGACGCGATCGAGGGCTCGACGGCGTTCGCCGAGAAGCGCGCGCCGGTGTGGAAGGGGCGGTGACCGTCGATCGTCGCGAAGCGGTCCTCGCGCGCGTGCGCGCGATCCCCGAGGGGTTTGTGCGCACCTACGGCGACGTGTCGCCCGGCGCGCCGCGCTTCGCCGGGTCCGTGCTGTTCGACATGCCCGACGACCCCGAGCTGCCGTGGTGGCGCGTCGTACGCGCTGACGGGTCGCTGGCCAAGGGCCGCCGCCAGGCCGAGCGCCTGCGCGAGGAGGGCGTGCCGATGCGCCGGGGGCGGGTGAACATGCGCGAGGCGCGGCTGCCCGACGATGTGGATCCAGCGTGAGATCGTGCTCGCGCCGCGCTCGCGCGGGTTTCACCTCGTCACGCGCGATGTGCTGGCCGAGCTGCCGGAGCTCGCCGACCTCGAGGTCGGCCTGCTGCATCTGCTGCTCCAGCACACGTCGGCGTCGCTGACGCTCAACGAGAATGCCTCGCCCGACGTGCGCCACGATTTCGAGACGTGGTTCAACGCCGCCGTCCCCGAGCAGTTCACCGGCTGGACGCACACGCTGGAGGGCGCCGACGACATGCCGGCTCACATCAAGGCGTCGCTGCTCGGCCCGTCGTTGACGATCCCGATCACCCACGGCCGCCCGGCCCTCGGAACGTGGCAGGGCATCTACCTTTGCGAGCACCGCGACCACGGCGGCGCACGTTCGATCATCGCCACCGCCTGCGGGCGAGTAGCTCAGAAACGCCGTCGCCCGCGAACGCCCCACGGGCAGAAGCCGTGGTGGTCCTGGACGTTGTAAATCCAGAAGCCGGGGTCGAGCGAGCCCGCGATGATCATGTCGCCGCTGCACGGGACGTCGGAGACGTCTTCGAACGCGACGTACTCGCACGCCCACTTGTGAAAGCGCGGTCCCGCGTGGCCGGGGAATGCCGGCCCGATCGGGCTGCACGTCGCGAGCGCGTGGTGGTAGCCGGCGAGGTGCCAGTGCGAGCGCGCATGGCTGACCGCGGACTCGTGGTTGATGTACCGGTGCGCCTGGGCGGGCGCGACGACCGCCAGCGAGACGAGGACACCGAGGAGCACCTTGGCCATGCGCCAAACCCACTATCCGACGACCGACGCTGCGGCCGGCAGCTCGGCCTCGCGTGCCAGCCCGTTGAGAAGCGCCGCGAGGTCGGCGTGCTGCTCGGGCGACCAGCCGGCGAGGTGCTCGCTGAGGCGCTCGCGGCGCGCGGCGATCAGCCGGTCGCGCGTCTGCGCGCCGACGTCCGTCAGCGCGCGCGTGCCGTTCTCGCGCTCGATCAGCCCGCGCTCCTCGAGCACCGCGGCCGCGTCCACGAACACCGACTCGCCGACCTGCACCCGTCGCGCGAGCGCCGCGGGGTCCGCCGCCGGGTCCTCGTCGATCCGAATCAGCAGCCAGCACTGCGCCGGCGACAGGTCGACCCCCGCGTGCTCGGCGATCCGCTGGATGGCCTGGCGCTTGGCGTCGCGGCCGGCGAGGACGCTCAAGGCGCGGGCGATCTCGTCGAGCGAGTGGTCGCTCTTGGGGATCGCGAAGCTCTCGCCGATCCCGCTCGCCGTCACGGTCTCACGCAACGGCAGCTCGGCGATGAACCAGCTCAGTGCGAAGGCGACGACGCCGATCGCGGCCGCGACGAGGAAAACGGTGTTCAGCGAGTCGGTGAACGCGTGCAGGTAGGCGTCGTGGGCCGGACCATGGAGCTGGCCGATCGCCGCCGGGTTGACGGCGCCCGACGACAGCGCGCCCGGAACGTTCCCGCGCCCGATGTGGCCGAAGGCGTCGGTCAGGTTCGAGCTGAGCCGCGTGGCGAACACGGCGCCGAGCAACGCCGTCCCGACCGAGCCGCCGATCGAGCGAAACAGCGTCGCGCCCGACGTCGCCACCCCGAGGTCGTCGTAGTCGACCGCGTTCTGCACGGCGACGATCAGGATCTGCATCACCAGCCCGAGCCCCAGCCCGAGCACGAACATGTAGGCCGACGCTTGGAGCGTGGTCGTGCTCGCGTCCATCAGCGACAGCAGGTACAGCCCGATCACCATGATCGCCGTGCCCAGGATCGGGAACGCCTTGTAGCGCCCGGTGCGGGTGACGATCTGCCCCGAGCCGATCGAGGTGATCAGCAGGCCGCCCATCAGCGGCAACAGCTGCAGGCCGGAGCCCGTCGGGCTGGCGCCGTTGACGACCTGGAGGAACAGCGGCAGGTAGGTGATCGACCCGAAAAGCGCGAAGCCGATGATCAGCCCGACGCCGCTCGTGACGACGAACACCCGGTTTGAGAACAGGCGCATCGGCAGAACCGGCTCGGCCGCCCGGCGCTCCGCCCACACGAATGCGGCCAGCGACAGCACGCCGACGACGCCGAGCCCGACGATCAGCGGCGAGCCCCAGCCGTGGCTCTGGCCGAGCGTCGTCAGCAGCACGATCGCGCTCAGGCCCGCGGCGAGCAGCGTGATCCCGAAGTAGTCGATCTTCGCCGGCCGGCGTTCGCCGCGTGACGGCAGCGTGTACGCGAGGACGAAGAACGCGGCGATTCCGAGCGGCAGGTTGATGTAGAAGATCCAGCGCCACGACGCGTGCGTCGTCAGGAAGCCGCCGATCAGCGGTCCGGCGACGCTCGCGAGGCCGAACACGGCGCCGAACAGGCCCGAGTAGCGTCCACGCTCGCGGGCCGAGACGACGTCGCCGATCGCCGCTTGTGCGCTCACCATCAGCCCGCCGCCGCCGAGCCCCTGCACCGCGCGGAACGCGATCAGCTCGCCCATCGACTGGCTGGCGCCGCACAGCGCTGAGCCGACGAGGAAGATCACCAGCGCCCCCTGGAGCACGACCTTGCGCCCGTAGAGGTCGCCGAGCTTGCCGTACAGCGGCGTCACCACCGTCTGTGCAAGCAGGTAGGCGGTGACGACCCACGAGATGTGGTTCAGCCCGCCGAGGTCGCCGACGATCGTCGGCAGCGCGGTCGCCACGATCGTCTGATCGAGCGCCGCGAGCAGCATCACGAGCATCAACCCGCCGAAGACGAGCCTGATGTTGGGTGCGCTCTCCTCGCGAGGTGCGGCGACCGCGGCCACGGAGCGCGAGTCTACGCCCCGAGCACGCGGCGCTTCTGAGCCTCGAACTCGTCCGCGGTCAGGACGCCGCGGTCGCGCAGATCGGCCAGCTCCTTGAGCTTGTCTATCGGGTCGCCGGGGCCCGCCGGGGCGCCGGCGCTCGGGGTGAAGATGATGCCGGACATGCCGGGGACCTGCCCGGCCACCTGGGCCGCTGCCACAGCCGCGCGGACGCGCTCCTTGGCTGCCACCACGGCCCCGTGCGGATCGCTCTTGAACGCCTCGGCCGTCTCGTTGGGGTCACCGATCGCGGCGCTCTCGAGGCTGTTGACGTAAGCCACCGCCCGTGGGTTCATACCGGACGCCGCGCGGCGCGCCTGCATCCGCTCGACGGTCGCCTCGAGCACCGTACTGGCGCTGTCGTCGATCGCGACCTTCGACGGATCGCTGGAGTCGTAGTAGACGACGACCTCGTCGCCGGCCGAGGGATTGGCGAACTGGCCGTAGCGTTGCTCGAGCTTGGCCTCAAACGACGGCTGGCCGTCGGGCATGACCTGGAGCGTCAGCTTCCAGATGATCTCGGTGTTGGCCGCGATCGACGGGTCGCCCGCGGTGAACGCCATATGCGTGCGCTTGGCCTCGATGACCTTCGCGTTCGCCTTGACGCCGTCGTGCTCCTGCAGCTTGCGGAGCCTGCGTGAGTTGTTTCCAAACATGCCTGCCACGCTACGCGCGGCAACCCGCCGCGCCAGTGCCGTGCTGGTCTCAACCCGGTGTCACGTGCGATGCTCTTCACCGACGCGGCGTGGAGCGCGGCCGCCCGCTGAGCCGGGCTACCGCTCGCCCGGCGTCTTCTTCGGGTACAGCGAGACGCGCGATCGAGAGTCCAGTGCGGTGCGAGACGATGCGGTTCTGCTCGGCGATGTGGGCGGCCGGGTAGCCCTCGCCCGGCGACGCGCGCTCGGGGCGGCCGATGTAGCCGTAGGCGAGGTGCTCGGGGAGGATCTGCATCAGGCGCGGCGACATGTGCGCGCGGGCGCCCATGTTGCGCGGCTCCTCCTGGACCCACACGACCTCCTGGAGGTTGGGGTAGATCTCGACCAGCTCGAGGACCTGCGCCTCGGGGAACGGGTACAGCAGCTCGACGCGGCCGACCGCGACGCCCTCGTTGCCCTGACGGTCGGGGTGGCCGACGAGGTCGTAGTAGATCTTGCCGGTGCACAGGATCAGCCGCGTGACCTTCTCGATCGGCACCCGCGGCTCGCCCAGCACGGGGTAGAACTGGGTCTCGGCCAGGTGCTCGATGCGGTTCGTCGCCTGCGGCAGGCGCAGCAGCGACTTCGGGCTCATGATGATCAGCGGCCGCTGCTTGGCGATCCGCGCCTGGCGGCGCAGCAGGTGGAAGTACTGGGCCGGCGTCGTCAGGTTGGCGACGCGGATGTTGCCCTCGGCGGTCAGGGCGAGGAAGCGCTCGAGGCGGGCGCTCGAGTGCTCGGGACCGGAGCCCTCGTAGCCGTGCGGGAGCAGCAGCGTCAGGCGCGAGGTCTGGCCCCACTTGGCCAGGCCGCTGATGATGAACTGGTCGATGATGACCTGGGCGCCATTGCCGAAGTCGCCGAACTGCGGCCTCCCACAGGACCAGCGTCTCCGGCGCCTCCTGCGAGTAGCCGTACTCGAAGCCCAGGCACGCGTTCTCGCTCAGCGGCGAGTTGTGCAGCTCGAACGGCGCCAGCGCGTCGGGCAGCGACTGGATCGGCGACACCGTCTGGCCCGTGCGCGCGTCGTGCAGCACTAGGTGGCGCTGGGAGAACGTGCCGCGCTCGGCGTCCTGGCCGGTCAGCCGGATCGGGACGCCCTCGGTGAGCAGCGACGCGAAGGCCAGCGATTCGGCGTGCGCCCAGTCGATCCCGCCCTCGGTGCCCATCGACTCGCGCCGGCGCTCGAGCTGCTTGACGAGCTTGGGATGGACCGTGAAGCCCTCGGGGACCCGCAGCAGCTCCTCGTTGAGCTCGTGCAGGCGCTCGGCCGGGACCGCGGTGCGGACCTCCGGCGACGGCGAGCGGTCGAGCGTGTACTCGCCGGTCGGCTGCTCGACCGAGCCGGCCTCGTCGGCCGCCTTGATCGCCGCCTTGAGCTCGGCGTGCAGGCGCGTCAGCTCGTCCCAGATCGCCTGGCTGCCCTCGTCGACCTCCTGCTGGGGGATGACCTTCTGCGCGACGAGCTGGGCGGCGAACAGCTCTGAGACCCGCTTCTTGCTCTTGATCTTCGCGTACATCTCGGGCTGCGTGTACGCGGGCTCGTCGGCCTCGTTGTGGCCGAAGCGGCGGTAGCCGATCAGGTCGATCACGACGTCGTGGCCGAACTCCTGGCGGAACGCGAACGCGAGGCGAACCGCGCTGATGCAGGCCGCCACGTCGTCGGCGTTGACGTGGATGATCGGCACGTCGTAGCCCTTGGCGAGGTCGGAGGCCCACCGGGTCGAGCGGGCGTCCTCGGCGTCGGTCGTGAAGCCGACCTGGTTGTTCTGGATCAGGTGGATCGTGCCGCCGACGTTGTAGCCGTCAAGCGCCTGCATGTTGAGCGTCTCGGCGACGACGCCCTGGCCGGGGAACGCCGCGTCGCCGTGGAGCACGAGCGGGACGGCGGAGCTGTTGTCGCGGTGGGCGTGCGGGCC
Source organism: uncultured Actinomycetes bacterium (assembly GCA_963846975.1). GTDB lineage: Bacteria > Actinomycetota > Thermoleophilia > Solirubrobacterales > Solirubrobacteraceae > AC-49. The sequence goes on along the minus strand of CAWJXY010000013.1, from coordinate 939 downwards.
CTGGCGCGACGTCTGCGCCGCGCGGCTGGCGCCGACGACGACCGGGTGGACAAACTCAAGGTGCGACGGGTTGGACTCGAGGTTGACGAGGATCGACTCGCCGTTGGGCAGCTGGTAGGAGCCCTGCGCGCCGTGGTGGTACTTGACGTCGCCGGTCCCGCCCTGCGGGATCGTCGTCACCGCCTCGAGCGTCGACGCGCCCTCGAACTCGGCGAAGATCGTCTCGTACGGGCGGCCGAGGTTGTGGGCGAGCACGCTGAGCCGGCCGCGGTGGGCCATCCCGACCACGACCTCGCGCGCGCCGTGGGCGGCCGACAGCTGGATCAACTCGTCGAGCATCGGTACCGTCATGTCGAGGCCCTCGACCGAGAACTGCTTCTGGCCGAGGTACGCCTTGTGCATGAAGCGCTCGAACGCGTCGACCTCGATCAGCCGCTTGAGCAGCGCGCGCTGCTCGTCGTTGGTCAGCGGCATGCGGAACGTGCCCGACTCGATGTTTTCGCGCAGCCAGATGCGCTGGCGGTGGCTACCGATGTGCTCGATCTCGTAGGCGATCGTGCCGCAGTAGGTCTCGTGCAGGTGCGGCAGCGCGTCGGCGAGCGTCGCGCCCGGCACGTACATGCGCAGGATCTTGGCCGGGATCTTGGCCATCAGCGCGGGCGTCAGGCCGAGCGGCTCGGGCTCGAGCGCGGGGTCGGACTCGGGGTCCGAGCCCAACGGATCGAGCCGCGCGGCGAGGTGGCCGTGGGTGCGGTGGGCCTTGAGCAGCGAGGTCGCGGCCTGCACCGCCTGCAGCAGCGCCTCGTCGACGTCGCTTTCGCGCCGGCCGCCCGGGCCGACCTCGCGCAGGGCGGCCGCGGCGGTAGCCGGGGCGGGCGGCGGCGGCAGCGGGCCGACCTGAAGGCCGAGCGCGCCGAAGATCTCGTCGTAGAACCCGTT
>CAWJXY010000012.1:0-85585 GCA_963846975.1 uncultured Actinomycetes bacterium | reverse complement strand
GGGCGATCGCCCCGGCGGCGGCTTCGGCGAAGTTTGATCTCAACCCGCCACAAACCACACCGCGCGTCACCCACGCCACCGACCCGCGCTCCCCCGACGCGCGTGACGCAAACCTCGCGGCCCTCGCGGCCCAATCCTCACGGACGCGTCGCGGGTCGACCCGCGCTCGCCCGACGCCGCGACGCGGCGGCTCGTGCGGTGGCAGCGTCGGCGCAGACGTACTCGATCGTGGACGGGCGCTCGCCCGAGCACGCGCGAATGTCGCCCGCGGCGTGAAGCTCGGTGCGCCGCCGTCGCCGCAGCTACCGTCTGCACGTCAGCTCGAACAGCTTCCAATGGGGGGATGTCGGCCTCGGCGCTGCGTTCGTGCTCGCGCTCCTGATCGTCGTCGGCGGCATGACGCTGCTCTACCGCCGCCGGCACGACCCCGGCGCTCGGCTCGCCGGCTGACTGCCCCGCACTCCCGCGCCGCCCGAACCTCTCGGGCGGCGCGGTGTGCGGCGTCAGCCGCAACACAGCGGCGCAGCGCTCCGCCCACGTCGGCATGCCAAGCTCGCGGTAGGTGTCGAGCGCCTCAACGGCGACGGCGACGGCTCGCGCGGGCTCGCCGCGCGCGACCAGCATCCGCGCGAGCCCGAACCGGGCGTGGGCCACCCACGGTCGCGCTCGCATGCGGCGCTCGACTACGCGAAGCTAGGCATCGGCGTGTTCCCAGTGCCGGACTCGATCACGGGGGCCGGGCGCTGCACGTGCGGAAGGCATCCGTGCCCGAACGCAGGCAAGCATCCGGCTACAAACAGCCTCAACGACGCGACGACGGACGAAGCGACGATCCGCGCCTGGTGGCAGACCAACGCGTGCGAACATCGGCGGCGTTCCTGGCCGAAGTTCGCTGTCGTCGACATCGACCCGAGGAAGGACGGCGAGACCCAGCGCGTCGCTGCGCTTGGTGATCTGCCTCAGACCTTGGTCGTGGAGACGGGCGAGTACGAGGTCGGCTCGACGACGGTTCGCGGTGAGCATCGCTGGTACGTGCTGCCCGAGGCGTCGCTGTCCCGAAGAAGATCGGCGACGTCGAGAGTTAAGAGCCCGGGCGGGTACGTGCTGATGCCCGGCTCGACCCATAAGATCGGGGTCAGTACCGGATCGCTGAGGGATCGTTCGAGGCGATCTCAGACGCTCCGACGTGGATGCTCGAGGCCGGGTTGCCCCAACCCGACAGCGAGGCGTCTGCCCATGTCGCTTACGTGCTGACAGGGGTTCCTATCGGGTCCCGCACGCGAAGCTCCGCAGCACCCCGGACGCCTCCGCCAACGCCCGAAGATGGCATGAGCGGCTGGTCAGCTCGGACGCGCGGGGCCTCCTCAGCTCAGGCGCAGATGATGTGCGCAGGTAGTTGAACCCTTGGAGCTGGGGGAGGCCCTGATGGCGATCGTAATGGGACTCGATCAGCATCGCGCGCAGATCACAGCCGAGTGGATCGACACCGAGACTGGCGAGGTCGGCCGGGCCCGGGTGTCGCCGGCGAACGCGCGATGACGTCCGCAAGTTCTTGGGCCGTTCGCGGGCCAGCGGGTCGACGCGGCGCTGGAGGCGACGACGGGCTGGCGGTTCGTGGCCGAGGAATTGCGGGCCGCCGGTGCTGACGTTCACTTGGCCGAGCCGGCGGAGACCGCCGCGCGGCGCGGGAACAAGAAGCGCGCCAAGACCGATCGCGGTGACGCGCGTCATCTGCGCGAGTTATCGATGATCGGCCGGGTGCCCGAGTCGTGGATCCCGCCCGATCATCTACTGATCTCCGCGCCCAGGTCCGGCTGCGCCACACGCTGGTTGATCAGCGCGGAGAGTGGCAGCAGCGCATCCAGTCCGTCCTCTATCACCACGGGTTCCCGCAGCGAGCTGGGCTGCTGACTGTCGACAACCGTGCCTGGTTGCTGGAGCTCGAGTTTCCCGCGGGCGCGCGCGAGCAGGTCACGGTCGCCCTTCAGATGATCGACGCGCTGGATGGGCAGTCGGCGCCGATGACCTGGCAGCTGCGCCTCTACGCGCGTCGTCAACCCGGTTGCAAGGCGCTGATGGGTCACTACGGCATCGGCGAACTGACCGCGGTCACGATCCTCGCTGAGCTCGGCGACACCCGACGTTTCAGCTCATCCAGGCAGGCGGTCCGCTACGCCGGCCTGGACATCACCGTCCATCAATCCGATCAGCGCCGCGCGCCTGGCTATCTCTCCCGCCAAGGACCACCCGCGTTGCGCTGGGCGCTGTTCGAGGCCGCCCAAGCCGCACGACGCCCTGGCAGCCCGGACCGCGCCTACTACGACCAGGCTGCCGAACGACTCGGCGGCAACCGCGCCTGCCTCGCCCTCGCGCGCAAGCTTCTGAAGAAGAGCTTCCACACCCTGCGCGAACTCGGCGACGAGGCTCTGCTGCCCGCCTACCGAGTCCGGCCGCGCAAGCCCTTCAATCACCCCGATGCACCGCGGCCCGCTCCCCGCATCCTCCCGCCGCCACCTGAGGGTGGACGGCCTCCAAAGACTGAGCGGCCGCACCGCGTCTTACGCGAAGACCCCATCACCCATCATGTCGCCGACCACCCGAGGTCGCGGACCGAGATAAGGCCGGGCACTCGCGCGCACCGCCACTGCTTCTCCAACCCCCCGCACGGACCCCCGGCCCGACCAGCCACAACCACGACGACAACGGCGACCGCACTTGACACCCGCACGCCAGCACAGATAAGGGGGGGTCAGATTTCGCGCGGCGGAGGGGGGTCAGTTTTCACGCGGCGCCGACAATCCCGGTCGGCAGCTCGTCGGATCTTTGCTCGCAGGTCCGCGCGCGGCGGGACTCCTGTTCTACCGCCCACCGTGTTCGGTGCGGAGCGTCCCGAGCGGAGGGGGAAAGCGGATGTAGTACGCATAGATCTGGTTCATCACTAGCTCCTTTGCCCAGCTACGGAAATCTCTATCGCCCGGCGTCGTCGAGAGAGGCAGCGCAGCGAGCAACTCGTCCGGCGCGATGCAGCTCGCATCCTCCGCTGGGAGGGCGTCCGCACGCTCGAACCCGGCGCCCACGCCGAGTCCGGGTGGTTGGGGTCGAGTTGGCCGCCAGTGTCGCACCGCTGTCCGGACGTTCAGGGGCGTCACTGCGTGGCTGTTGATCGTCACCCAATCGGTGCCTGGGCTGGCCATGTCTCACCGACCACCGAACACGTAGAGAAGACGAGATGCCCGCCAACGACAGCGCGTCCTTACCGGTGCTCTCCTGCGGATGCTGTTCGAGGTACTCGACGACTTCGCTTCCGGGTTGCCTGAGAGCTGGTCGAAAGCCAACCCGAAGATAGCCAAATCCCAGATGAACCCTGAGTACGTTGGGCTGAGGCGGAGGCGCGGGCGACTCGTGCCGATCGCTAACCGGAGGCTCATCGTTTGGATTGACGCGGCAGCGCACCGTTGCTAGCGTCGCGTGGCGGTCCATCGGCGCACGAAATGACCCTTGGGGGGCGACATCCTGCGATCAAGGCAATGACCGCTGTGTCACTGCTGCGCCGTGGCGGGTTGACGCTCGAGCGCATCTTCTTCGCGATCGCGCGACTCAACCCGGAGGGAGGCCACGGTCGGATTCGAAACCTGGGGACGATCCAGGCCGCGTTCTTCATCGTGATTGCCAGGTTCCCGGCCTTTGCCGACCGCGAGCCGGAAGTCGATGTCCGCTCGCCCCTGTTGATCTTTGAGGCGAACTACGACGGGACGTTCGAGCAATACATCGACGAGTTCTGCGACAGCGTCCCTTCGTTGCTGAACCTGCTGTGGTTCACGTCCTACGGCTACCCCAAGGCGCAGCCGTCATCGCCGTTCAAGGACTACATCCGGGCCAACGAGCAGCCCGTCGGGCACTTCTACATGGCTTGTGAGCAAGCAACGACTCGGACGATCCTGGCCGGTCGTCAGCTTCAAGCCAAGTCTGCGCGCTTAGCGGGTCGCGCGGGCCGGTTGCCGGCCCCTGGGTTCGCCCGCGCGTACGACCAGTTCGTCCGCGACGTGCAGGGACTGCTGTGATCCCGCGGCGGCGCACGCACAAGCTCGCGTTTCTGACCCCGATCGTCGAAGATCAGGCCGACGCGCTGGCGCAAGCGCTCGCCGATTTGCCCACCGGCACGGCCAGCCCCCTCGCCGAACTACCGTATCTGCACTTCGCGCGTTGGGTGGTTATCCGCGACCTGCCGATGGACTGGGCCGGCGCACCGCGCCCCCGTCCGCGTCTCCGCGCGCCCTGGTTGTTATTCACGACAGTGCTCGACCGCCCGGCGCGTTTCCCTGTCCGGGTTGGCCCGCGCCTGCTGGCCGATGTCCACGACGCCCTGCCCGACGCGGCCGCCCAGGTATGGGGGCACTGCGTTGGGTTTCCGGGAGTCGGCAGTCGCGAGCGCTTTGTCGCCTACGTCGGGCAGGGGCGGGTTCGGACCGGCCTAGCGTTTGACGGCTATCCCGGCCTCACCGTGGCCGAGGTCCGGCGAGCGGCCGCGGTGCGCGACGACGTGGCGGCGTTCGTCGCCGCCCACCAACACACTGTTGATCCCGCAGCACTTCAGCGCGAGTTCCTCGAGGCCCATGGCCGATGGTGACGCTCGACCTGTCGGCAATCCAGGGCAACATCCTGCGCGGGTACAAGGTCCGCTGCGGGGTGCATCTGTTCTTCACTTTGCCCGACGCAGCCGCGGGCGCACGCTTCCTCGCCGAGCTCCTGTCATACGTGACAGACGCCCAGCCGTGGCCGTGGTGCGACGCGCCCCCCGTTCGCGTCAACGTGGCGCTTACCTACGCTGGAGTGCGGGTGCTCGGTGTCTCGCGCGAGACGCGGCACGCCTTGCCGGTCGCCTTCCGCGAGCCACACCGCCAACGTGCGCGGAATACGCTCGGCGATCTCGGCCAAAGTGATCCGCGGGCGTGGGATACCCCGCTTGGCTGTCGGCGGTCACACCTCCTCGTTCTCGTCTTCGGCAGAGACGATGCGTCGCGCGGCGAACTCGATGAGATGGTTTCGAAGGTTCGGGCTTACGCGACGGACTGTGAGCTGAGCGTGCTTCACGAGCAGCCCGTCGAGACGCTGGACAGTGGCCGTGAGCACTTCGGCTACGCCGATGGTTTCGCCCAGCCCGCGATTGAAGGTGTCCCCGGCGGGCGCCCGGGCGGTGGCGTGCCGTTGCCCGACGGGATCACGTGGCGGGACATGAAGGCCGGGGAGTTCGTGCTCGGCTACGCCGATGAGGATGGCCAGACGCTGACGGGCGCAGCGGCCTGGCTGCTCCGCGACGGCACGTTCATGGTCTACCGCAAGCTGCGCCAGGACGTCGAGGCGTTTCACGAGACCTTGGGTGCGATGGCGGACGGATACGCGCGGCTACACCCTGGTCTCGCACGCCACCCGCGTGATGACCTGGTCGAGCTGATGGCTGCGAAGGTCGTGGGCCGCTGGCCAGACGGGACCGCGCTGGCGCTCAGACCCGACGGCCGCGCGACGCCGGGCAGCCACGCGGCGACCGCCGCCGACCAGCCCGACAACGACTTCCGCTACCTGCCCTACGACGTGGACGGCCGCGTTTGCCCGGTCGGGGCGCACATTCGCCGGACCAATCCCCGGGACGCCTCCGGCCGCATGCTCCCCTTCTCCCGGCGGCATCGCATCATCCGGCGCGGTATGCCCTACGGGCAGCCGGACGACAGCGACCGCGGACTGATCTTCATGTGCTTCTGCGCCGACATCGAGCGGCAGTTCGAGGTCATCCAGGCAGAGTGGTGCATGGACGGCAATGCGTTCGGGCTCGGCCGCGACCAGGACGTCCTGATGGGGAACTCCGACGGGCCACGGCGCTTCATGGTGGCCGGCGAGCGCCCGTACCTGGCAACCGTCGCGCGCAACCTCGTCGTGACCCGGGGGAGCGAGTACCTGCTGATGCCTGGTCTACCGGCGCTCGAGATCCTGGCTGAGGGCGGCGCCCTGTGAAGCCGCCGCCCAGCGAGACGCAAACGATCGACGAGGTGGCCGAGGCGTTTCGCCGTCGGGTTGCGGCTGACTATGCGTCCCGGCGGCCGGCGCTTCGCGGCGAGCATGCGAAGGCACACGGCGTCGCACGGGCGACGTTCACGGTCCGAGACGACATTCCGTCCCACCTTCAGCATGGCCTGTTCGCGACGCCGCGGTCCTATGAGGCGATCATCCGCTTCTCAGGCGGCTCTGACACCCCCATTGCTGACACACGGCCCGACAGCCACGGCATGGCAGTCAAGGTGCTCGGCGTCGACGGCGGCCGCGAGCTGGACTTCGTGTTGCTCAACTCTCCAGCCTTCTTCATCAGAACGCCCGAGGACTACTTGCCGTTGCTGCCGACGCAGGAGCCGGGCGCCACGGCGGCGCAGCGGGCAGCCGCGATGGTGTGCTGGGTGCTCGGCGCCGGTCTCGGGCGCCCACGCCTGCGCGAGGTCCGGCGGCTGGTCGCGCTGAAGGCCAAGCTTGTCGTCAATCCGCTTGACATCCGGTACTGGAGCCAGACGCCGTACCGGCTCGGGCAGAAAGAGATCGTCAAATACTCTGCCACGCCAGTCACGCGTGATAGGCCCCCGGCCTGGATACGGCTGCTCGAGGAGTTGCTGCGCAACCGCATCACCCTGCAGCCCAAGGCCGCCGACTACGACATCCTGCAGCGCGAGATGAACAAGGCGCTGACCGGCCAGGCTCGGTGGTTCACGTTCAGTGTGCAACTGCACCGGGGCGACGAGAAGACCATGCCGATCGAAGACCCGACGGTGGTCTGGAGCGAAACTTCATCAGCGTTCGTACCTGTGGCGACGATCGCCATCGCCCCCCAAGATGTCGGCGCCCAGCATCTGCGAAACCACGTCGAGCGGTTGTCCTTCAACCCGGCCAACACCCTTGCCGCGCACGAGCCTGTGGGCCGCATCAACGCGATGCGCGCGGAGGTCTACCGCGTCGTCGCCGGCAAACGGGCGGCGATGAACGCTAGACCTCAGCGCGCGTCGACGGGTGACAACGACTGAACGCGGGCGTCGAGCTCGGCGCTCAGGCGTTCGGCGCCCATGGTGCGGGCCTGCCCGAGCGCCGCGCTGGCGTGCTCGGCGGCGCAGTCGAGATTGCCCGTGGCCTCCGCCAACAGCGACAGGTAACCCTCGACCGGGCCCCAGACCGCACAGTAGGCCACGACCACCTGGCGGCCGCGATGCGGAGCTAGGACGCGGTACAGCTCCGCGCAGGCCGGGGCATCGCCGAGCGCCACGGCGAGCTCGCTGAGTGCGGCAATCCGCGTAAGCCAGAACATGCCGCGCGGTAGGGCGTCGACGCCATCAGCCAACTCGGCCTCCAACAGCTCGACGGCCTTCGCGCGGTCGCCGCGCTCGGCGCACAGCAGCCCGTGGGCTGCGCGCCACCCGAGGTCACGGCCACCCGAGTCGGCCAAGCGACCGACGACCTCGATCAGCTCGTCGCTACGTCCGTGTCGGCGTCGTCGGGCGTAGACCTGGCCGGCCCACGCGCTCAGCGCGTCGCGAGTATGGGCGCGAGCTGCGTGGCCGCGGAACGTGGTGGCCCACCGATCGGCCCCGTCGTCGTCGCCCTCGAGGTCGGCGAACAGACCCCGGGCGCCGGCAGCGATCGAGCGGAACAGCGGCTGCGCCAGCCGATCGGCGAGCAGCTCGAGACGGTCGAGCTCACGCTGCGCTTCTTCGGCCCGGCCGACACCGAGGAGGTCGTACATGCGCCAGTGATGACGCTCAGCGATGAGCTCCTGATGTTCCCCGGATTGCGCTGCGAGCTCGTCGCTGAGCGCGAGGCGCTCATCAATGTGCGCAACGTCGAGCAGCGTGACGTGGCGAGCGAGCAGGACGGCGGTCAGCAGCTGGGCGTCCCCGAAGCCCCGCGCCATCTCGACCGCCTCGCTTGCCATCTCATGGGCGAGGGCGCTCTCGTTCGGAAAGGCGAGGTTGACGGCGAGTCGCGAGAGCAGGAGCGCGCGCTCGGGCCGGTCCTGTGGCCCGAGCGCGGCTAGCGCCTGCTCGAGCAGGTCGCGGTAACGCGATCCCATGTAGGTGACCTCGAAGTAGCGCTCTCCGAGGCCGAGCGCTGCGCGCGCCAGCTGGTCGGATGCGCCGCGGCTTCGGGCGCTTCTGTGCAGCCTCTACGAAGCTCGCGGTGGCGCCGTCGTCTCCGGCGTGCCACTGCACACGCCCGAGGGCCAACGTCACGTCGCAGCGTTCGGCCTCCCGGTCGGCCGGGAGCAGGTCGAGTGCGTAGCGAAAGTGGCGGATCGCGTCGTCGTAGGCAAACATTTCGGCGGCGCGGCGTCCGGCCGCGACGGCGTAGCGGCACGCGGCCTCGGCGTCGGCCTCCCCCCTCGCGAGCGAGTAATGACGGGCGAGCTCGGCTGGCTCGAGCGTGGCGGGCAGCTGCTCCAGCGCGGTGGCCACGCGATGGTGCAGGCGGCGTCGGCGCACGGCGCTCAGCCGCGAATAGAGCACCTCGCGGACCAGCGCGTGCGCGAAGGAGACTGTGTCGCTCTGCTCCCCTTCGGCCAGCAGACCGGCGTCCAGGCCCTCCTCGACCGCCGCGACGACGTCGCCAACGTCGGCAACGGCTTCGAGGACGTCAAGCGAAGCGGACGGCCCAACGACCGAGGCGACGCCGAGCAGCTCCTGGGTCTCCGGCGCCAGTCGCGAGACGCGGGAGACGATCGTTGCCTCGATGCTTTCCGGCACCCGCACGGATTCCAGCGGACCGGGAGCATCGAGCTGGTCGGCGGCCAAGCCGACGTCGATGATCGCGCGCACCGTCTCTTCGATAAAAAATGGGTTGCCGTTAGTGCGGTCGTGCAGCGCGCGGACGAAACTCGGCGGCGCGGGAGCGCCGAGCAGGTCGGTGACGAGATCCGCGGTCTCGTCGTCGTCCAAGCCGGCGAGACGCAGCACGTCGAACTGCAGCTCACGGCGCAGGTCTGTGAGAAAGTCCCCCAGCCCCGGGCCGGCGCTCGTCTCACTGGGAGGCCGGTACGTGCCAATGACCAGCAGCCGCGTGGCCCGGTTGCGGCGCAGCACGTGGCGCAACATGAGCAGCGTGGGCTTGGTTGCCCAATGCAGGTCGTCGATGACGAGCAGCAGCGGGCGGGCGGCGGTAGTGCGGCCGAGGACCGTGGCGACCGTCTCCAACAGCTCGTAGCGGCGAAGATCCTCGTAGAGGCCGTAGCGGTTCGACGCCGCGTCGGGTGGCCGCTCCACGGTTGGAGCGCGCAGGCTCGGGGTGAGGTCGCCGAGGACGTCGCGTTCGTTGGCGTTCCCGGTGGGACCATCGGCGCCGCCGCGTCCGAGGAGCCCGACGAGCGCCTCAGCGAAGGGCTGATAGGGCAGCAGAGCATCTTCATCCGTGCGTCCGTAGAGCGCGGCGGCGCCGGCATCGGCCAACCGCTCGGCGAAATGGAAGGCCAAGCGGGTCTTGCCGATGCCCGGTCGTCCTTCGATGAGAACGAGCTGCGCCACGCCGTCCTCCGCCCGACCCCAGCGGTCTTGCAGCAGTTCGACCGCTTCGCTGCGTCCCACGAACGCACCGGCGCCGGCGCGGGCCGTGAAGCCGAGGGACGGTGCCGCTCCGCCGTCGTCGACGGCGGCAGCAGGCGCGTTCCAGCGTAGTTCGGGGGCGTGGCGGAGGATCGCGGCCTGCAGCTCCTGCAGGCCGTGCCCGGGCTGCAGTCCGCGCTCGTCGAGCCAGGTGCGGACCCGTTGGTACACCTGCAGCGCCTCGGACTGCCGCCCATTGCGGTAGAGCGCGAGCATGAGCTGGCACGCGAGTCCCTCGCGGTCGGGGTGCTCGGCCGCCAAGAGCTCGATCTCGGCCAACACCTCGGCGTGGCGGCCCAGAGCGAGTTCGGCTTCGAGCAGCCGCTCGGCCGCCGACGCACGCAGGTCCTCAAGGCGTCGGATCTCATCCTGGGCAAAGTCGTCATAGGCGACATCGGCCAGGGCCGGACCGCGCCACAACCCGAGTGCTTCGCGCAGTGTCGTTGCGGCATCGCGGGCCGCGCCGGTGGTGAGTAGGCGCTGGCCCTCCGCGACGCGCTTTTCGAACACGGCAGCGTCCATCGCGCCCGGCGCGGGTGAAAGGCGATAGCCGCCAGCTACCGTGCTCAGCTCGGTCGCGGCGCCGCCGGGGCCTAGCGCGCGCCGCAGGCGCGCCACGGCGACCTGCACGGCCTTGATCGTCGCGCCTCCGTCCCACAGCGTCTCGGCCAGGCGCTCGGCCGGCACGGCGCGGTCGGCGTGGAGCAGCAGAAAAGCGAGCAACCGCACCTGCTGGCGCCCCCCGATCTCGAGTCGTCGTCCATCCTCAGAGGCCTCGACTGGCCCGAGGATCCCGAACGTGATCACGATCGCTCACCGGTACGCCAGCGCGACGTGTCGGCCAGAGGCATGCCGCTGCGGTTGCGATACGCGTCGGCGTCGAAGGTGTTCAGGAACTCCCGCGCCGCGCGCCGTCCGTGCGCGACGAGCGTCGCGCGCGCGCTCTCGGACAGGTTGAACGCCAGTGATGACGCCGCGCCCGGGTCGATCGTCACCGTCCTCAGCTCCGGTCTTGTCGCGACGGTGTGGCGTTCCCACGCGCTGGCGCGAGTGGCCACGACGTCGAGTGCCATGGAGGCCGGCCACCACCGCCTCACGAGCGCCGACGCGACTCGGGATCCCGCCGACGCGAGCCGGAAGCCGAACGTCGGGCGCTCCGCTTCGCGATCGTGGGTATCGAAGAGCCAGACCGGGAAACTCGAAGCGACCCCGCCGTCGACGATGGTCGCGGGCCGCCCCGTTCGAACATCGGTCAGCGTGACGGGCTCGACGAGCCCTGGGATGCTCATGCTCATCCGCACCGCGTCGGCAACCTTGAGCTTGTCGGGAGAGATCGGCTTCGTCTGGCCCGGCCAGACGTAGCTCACGAAGTCGTCGGGCAACACGAGAGGCCGCCGCGCGGTGATGTCGGCGGCGACGACCTGCAGGCGATAGTTGGGCGCGGCCGGCGTGGGTTCGCCGGTGCGCAGGGCACCAAACTCGAGGTCGCCGAACTCGTCGTCGAGCCAGCGCGCCAAGCGGTCGGTTCGCTGGGCACCGTGGCGCCTGACCAGGTTGCCCAGACCGCCCACCACCGGTCCTCGGGGTCCGTAGTAGGGGCGCGGCATGTCGTCGATCCAGTCCGCGAGCCGTGCGACCGGTCGGCGATCGGCAAGATAGGCGGCGATGAGCGCTCCGGCGCTCGTGCCTCCGACGTTGTGCCATTCCGCTATTGGGTTGGGCCGGTGTTGCTCGAAGACCTTGAGAGCACCGGCGATCGCCAAACTGCGGATCCCCTGTCCGTGGAAGATCCCGTCAGCCGCCAGCGATCGGTGAGTTTCGAGGTGCAACAGAAGTGCGCGAGGGTCGATCGGACGATCGAGCACCCGGCGCGGGTCAAGTCAACCGTATCGGTCAGTGTCCGGTGGCTCAAAGACTCCGGGATGCGGTCCATCGAGGTGCGCAGCGCTGGAGCTCGTTCACAGCGATCGGCACGAGTCGCCCGCGCCTCCGCCTGGCCCACGCGCTGCAACCGCGCTGAAGCGCAGCGTAGCCCGATGGTTACCGGTCCCCCTGACCATTTCCGAGCCGATGGAACGGCACCCGCACCGGCGTAGTTTCGATCCGGTCAACCCGACCCCAGACCAGAAGGGAACGACCATGAGCAACCACACCTCTCGCCTCCCGATCAGCCACGCGACAGCTCCGTTCGTGCTCGTCGTCATCGCGCTCGTCATGCTGCTCGCGCACGGGTAACCACACCACGCTCGCAGGATCAGGTCGATCGCGAGCGTCCACTCGATCCCCGCGAGAAACAGCGGTTCTCCAGCTACAGCTGCGCTCACGTAGTTGTAGAGGTCCTTCTTGAACCAGAATGCGGCGGTCAGAGCGTCTTTCAAAGCCGCGATCGCGTTGGCCGACACCCGCTGGCTTGGCGTCACGCGGATAGCTCAAGATTCGTCCAGGCGGCACGCGGTCGCGCTAGCCGCAACGAATAGCTGCTTGATCACTGCCGCGCTTTTCGTCGTCGTCGAACAAGGAGCACGAAAACGGTCCTGGTTTCCAAGGGCCTTTCTAAGTAGCGGGGGCGGGATTCGAACCCGCGACCTTCGGCCTGGGAACGCCCGCGATCCCTGAGTGTTCAACGCTGTACAACGCGCGCGCGTTTACTACGAGGCGCTTCGATGCGCTCAGGTCAACTCGTGATGACGGGCAGATGACTGCTTAGCCGTCGATGCTGGCGCGGTGCAGACACCTTGATCTGCACAGCGCGTCGCCCGATCCATAGCGAACAAAAGGAACGGCAGTACTGCTGATCCATCGGTTGGGATTGGCTCACGCCGGGGGCTCCGATCATTTCGACCCCCGTTTGTTGACGTCGTCGCGCGGCCAACTGTACGACGGGGCGCAGATGTGACCCGGGCGGTCAGGGCGTCAGTACGACCTTTCCGACATTGCGCCGCTGGGCGATGATCCGGTGCGCCTCCGGCGCCTGCGCGAACGGCACCACGTCGGAGACGACCGGCGTGAGCACGCCGTCGGCGACGAGGCCCATCAGCGGCTCGATCCACGGCGTGAGCGTGCCGCGGTCATCCCACAGCCGCAGCATGTTGAGCCCGATGACCGCCTTGGAGTCGCTCATCTGGTTCACGAGGTTGAAACCGCGGACCATCCGCAGTGCCTTGGGCGCGGCGGTGAGCAGGTTGCGGCGCTCGCCGGGCTGCACGCTCGACGCCCCGTACGCGACGAGCCGCCCGCCGGGCCGCATCAGCTTGTAGGAGCGCTTGAACGATGCCCCGCCGAGTGCGTCGAGGACGATGTCGAAGTTCCCCTCGAGGCCCTTCTCCCAGCCGTCGGTGTTGTAGTCGTGGGCGACGTCGACCCCGAAACCGCGGATCGCCTCGTGCTTGCCGGCCGACGCCGTGCCGTGCACCTCCGCGCCATGGTGCTTGGCGATCTGCGTCGCAGCGATCCCGACGCCGCCCGCCGCCGCGTGGACGAGCACCTTTTCGCCCGGTCGCAGACTGCCGAACCCGAGCAACGCCGCCCAGGCGGTCGCGTAGTTGACCGGGATCGCGGCACCCTGCTCGAAGCTCAGGCCGTCGGGCAGGGCGACCGCGTCGGCCACCGGCACGACGACTTCACTCGCGTAGCCGCCGAAGCGCGTTCCGGCCATGACCCGCGTCCCGGTCGCCACTCCATCGACACCCTCGCCGAGCTCCGTGACCGTCCCCGCGACCTCGTACCCGACGACGGCCGGCAGCTTCGGCGCATCCGCGTACAGGCCCGTGCGGGCCATCGTGTCGGCGAAGTTGACACCGGCGGCCGAGACCGCGATCCGCACGTGCCCCGGCCTGATCGGAGGGTCGGAGCGTTCCTGCACCTCGAGGACGCTCGGGTCGCCGTGTTTCGGGATGACGATGGCTCGCATAGTCCCGAGCCTCCCAGATCAGCGAAGCGGACGACGGGCCTCGAACCCGCGACCAATCCGCACGCTGCAGGCGTGGTTCGGGCATGCGTCCGTCACGACGACCGAGGTCTACGTCCACTACGCGTCCGATCCGTCGGGCGGCGTTGACCTCGCGCAGCGCGCGTTTGAGGCGGTTTCTGCGAAGAACAACTGCCAGATCACTGCTGACGAGGTCGCCGATGTCGCGTGATGGGTCGGGACCTCCCGCTCCTGGTGGGCGGGATTTCCCTTGGTGCACGCGAAAATCGAGCGGAGGGAGAGGGATTCGAACCCTCGGTACGGTTACCCGCACACCGGTTTTCGAGACCGGCCCGTTCAACCACTCCGGCACCCCTCCGCGAGACAGGCTATCGAGAGTCAGCGGCGCTGCGCGAAGAACGCGCGCAGCATCTCGGCGCACTCATCGGCGAGCACGCCGCCCTCCACGACCGGGCGGTGATTGAGCCGCGGCTCCCCCAGGACGTCGAGCACACTGCCGGCCGCTCCGGCCTTCGGATCGGCGCAGCCGTAGACGACCCGCGGCACCCGTGCGAGCACGATCGCGCCCGCGCACATCGCGCAGGGCTCGAGCGTCACGTACAGCGTGCAGTCGAGCACGCGCCACGATCCGAGCGTCGCTGCGGCCGCCCGCAGGGCCAGGATCTCCGCGTGCGCGGTCGGGTCGCCGCGCAGCTCGCGCTCGTTGCATCCCGCCCCGACCACCTCGCCGTCGGCGTTTCGAGCGACGACTGCGCCGATCGGGACGTCATCATGGTGCAGCGCGGCTCGCGCACGGGCGAGCGCCAGCTCCATGAACGTGGCGTTGTCGAGCGCATCCATGCCGGAACAATCATGGCGGTTGTCCGTTGTAACCGGGACAACGGCAACCGCCACCGAACGATCCTCGGGCTGCGACCATGGTGGGTGGCCTACGCGGTCCATGCGGGGTCGGCCCACGATCCATGCGCCTCGCACTCATCCTCTCGACACTTGCCTGCCTGTTGGCCACCTCGGCTGCCGCCCACGGCGCGAGCGTCGTCGTGCGCTACCGGCCGGGCTCGCCGGGCCTGCATACGCGCACCGTGACGGCGCCGCTGTACCACACGCGCCTGCTCCGGGTGAAGCACATCGACGCGGCGCTGCACCGGCTGCGCCAACGGTCCGACGTCGAGTACGCCGTCCCTGACGTGCGCGCCCACATCGCCGATTTCGTCCCCGACGACCCAGGGCGTGGAACGACGCCCGGTGGCTGGGCCAAGGTGCAGTGGAACTTCGCCGGCCCGTTCGGGGTCAACGCGCCCGCCGCGTGGGCGAATGCTGATCGCCGCCGGGCGCCCGGGCGGCCGCGGCGTCGTGATCGCGGTGCTCGACACCGGTGCCGCGTATTCGCACCGAGCGAGCGGTCGCTACTCGCCCGACCTGCACAACACGCGCTTCGTCGCGGGCTGGGACTTCGTCCACAACGATCCATACGCCCAGGACGTCAACGGCCACGGCACGCACGTGACGTCGACGATCGCCGAGAGCACGAACAACGGGATCGCGCTGACCGGCCTCGCCTATGGCGCGTCGATCATGCCCGTCCAGGTGCTCGACAGCCACGGCGACGGCGGCGCGGCGACGATCGCCCGCGGCGTGCGCTTCGCGGCCGATCATGGGGCCGACATCATCAACCTGAGCCTCGAGTTCTCCCCCGGCGTGACCGCATCGCAGATCCCGGAGCTGATCCAGGCCTTGCAGTACGCGCACCACAAGGGCGTCTTCATCGTCGGCGCGTCGGGCAACGAGGCATCGACGAGCATCGCCTACCCGGCGCGGACGAGCGTCGTGATGTCGGTCGGTTCGACGACCGAGCACGGCTGCGTGTCCGACTTCTCCAACGGCGGGCGCAACCTCGACATCGTCGCGCCCGGTGGCGGGGCGGACGCACAGCTCCCCAACGACCCCAACTGCCATCCGAACGGCAAGCCGGGCCACGACATCTACCAGCTGACGATCGAAGGCCTTCCGGGCCGCCGCCGCTTCGGCATCCCCGGCGGCTACGCGGGCACGTCGATGGCGACCCCCCACGTCGCGGCGGCCGCGGCGCTCGTGATCGCCAGCGGCGTCATCGGCGACGACCCCTCCCCCGACGCGATCCGGGCACAGCTCATGTCGACCGCGCGCAAGCTCGGTCCACCAGGCGGCGACCCGACCGACTACGGCGCGGGGCTGCTGGACGCCGCTGCGGCGACCGCACCGCCGGGGACGACGCCCCCGCCCCCGACGCCGACAACGCCGACGACGCCCACCACACCGACGCCGATCAAGACCCCGCCCGCGCGGTAGTCCGCGATCGAAGGCTGGGTTCAGGCCCACATGGGGCCGAAAGCCAGCCTTCGATGGCGGGAGCGCAACGCCGCGAGCCCTAACTCGTCCGGATGATCAGCACGCTGCACGGCGCGTGGTGGCTCACGCGATTCGGGACGCTGCCGAGCAGGAAGCGCTTTGCGCCCGTCATGCCCTTGTTTCCGACCACGATCAGGTCGGCGCGCTGCTCCTCCGCCACGTCGAGGATCGCGTCGGCCGGGTCGCCCTGGCGGGCGAAGGTCTGCACCGCGACGCCGCGCTCCTGCGCCAGCGCTGCGGCTGCCGCGAGTGTCGCGTCGACGTCCTCGCGCGGGTTGATCATCCACTGCAGGTCGCGCGGGACCTCCTCGGCGGTCTCGCGCAGTCGCTCGTCGGAGATCGGCTCGTAGGCGCAGACGATCAGCAGCCGGCCGCCGAGCCGCTGCGCGAGCTCGGTCGCCTGACGCACCGCCTCGGTCGCGGTGTCCGAGCCATCCGTCCCGACGACGATCGCGGCGAACACGAAAGACAACCTAGACGAGCCGCGTGATCGCGATCGCCATCCCGGCGACGACCACCACCACGATGATCGCCTGCATCCAGATCCAGCTCGGGCTCACGCCCGTAAACGCTACTCGGCGGCCTTGAAGACGGCGACGACCGTCAGCGCCAGGATCTTCGCGTCGAGCGGCAGCGACCAGTGCTCGATGTAGTAGTTGTCCCACTCGACGCGGTCGGCGAGCGAGGTCTGACCGCGCAGCCCGTGGACCTGCGCCCAGCCGGTGATCCCGGACTTCACGCGGTGACGGTCGGAGTAGCGGTCGAAGTCGCGCTTGAACAGGTCGACGAACTCGGGCCGCTCGGGGCGCGGGCCGACGAGGCTCATGTCGCCGCGCAGGACGTTGAACAGCTGCGGCAGCTCGTCGAGCGACGTGCGGCGCAGGAGCCGTCCGACCCGCGTGCGGCGGTCGGTGCCCTCGACGCCGCCGGGCGCCGCCCCGCCGGGCGGCGTGAACTCACCGCCGGCGCGCGACATGTGCATCGAGCGGAACTTGAAGACGTCGAACTCGTGGCCGTCGCGGCCGACGCGACGCTGGCGGAACACGATCGGCCCCGGCGACTCGATCCGCACGGCCAGCGCGATCAGCGCCAGCAGCGGCGAGAACACCGTCAGCAGCACCGCCGCGACGACGCGGTCGAACGCGTGCTTGACCGCGAACTGCCAGCCCTTGGGATCGGTCGAGCGCAGCGCGAGCAGCGGCAGCCCGCCGAGCGACTCGTACTGGAAGCGGTCGTTGACCGACTCGAACAGGCGCGGCACGAGCGAGACCTCGAGACCGAGCTCCTCGCAGCGCCGCGCGAGCGGTAC
Organism: uncultured Actinomycetes bacterium; assembly: GCA_963846975.1. GTDB lineage: Bacteria > Actinomycetota > Thermoleophilia > Solirubrobacterales > Solirubrobacteraceae > AC-49. The sequence goes on along the minus strand of CAWJXY010000012.1, from coordinate 68,340 downwards.
GAGCGTCTCGTCGGCGTCCGACGAGAACGCGAGCACGACATGCGACGCGCCGGTCATGCTGGCGATCCACTCGAGGTCGGCCGGGCGGCCGAGGACCGGGACCTCGCGGTCACCGGCGTGGGTCGGAGCGAGCGGGTCGGCGTCGAGGAAGCCGACCGGGTGCAGGCCGTACTGCGGGCTGTCCTCGAGCCGACGGGCGACCCGCATGCCGACCTGACCGGCGCCGACGATCAGCGTCGCGCGGGCGACGAGGCCGCGGGCGCGCGCCTGACGCTGGAGCAGGAGCAGGATGATGCGGGCGCCGGAGACGCCGATCATGGCCAGCACCCACAGATGCGCCGCGACGGACGCCTGAAGCTGATCCCCGCCGTCGTAGATGCCGAGCAGCACAACCGCCATCACCGCGATCGAGATCGCCCCGAACATCGGGGCGACCGCGTCGAGCACGAACGGGCGCATGCGCTTGCGGTACAGGCCGCGCGCGAGCAGCAGCGCCATCGCGATCGGCGGCAGGAGCAGGAGCGGCCACGCGTCGGCGAGCGCGATCGGCGCCTGGCCGGGCCAGTTGATCGTCCACAGGACGGCCGCCGACAGCAGCAGGAAATCGCTGATCGGCCGCGTAAGCATCCAACCGGGCCCATCGAGCAGCCACGCGATCCGCGACGGGCGCTCCGCCCGGGTGCTCGGACGCGGCAGTGACAGCGGCGTTGCGTTTTGGACGCTCACCGAGCCGTCCCGGGGAATGCGTGAGGTGCCGTCGTATACGGAGGTCTGGCCGGGATCTCGCATGAAGAGGGAGTGCTGTGGCGCCACCAACGAGCGCGTCGTCCGTGAGCAGGTAATGGCGTGCGCAGCGTGCCGCAACCTGGGCCATTCAAAGCCCAGCTCTGCGCGCACGGAAAATAGCAGAGGATCAGTGCAATACGGAAGCCCATTTCACGGCCGGATGACATGAACGAGCAGTCTGACCACGCATCGACCGGAATTTCGTCCGCTGCCATGCGCGCGCTCGCGCAGGCGCCCGCGACGATCCCGGCGATCGCGGCGCTGGCCGTGTTCGTGTGGTGGGCCGCCGACCAGGGCGGACAGCCGGTCACGGTCTGGGCTCCCGGGGCGCTGATCGTGCTCGCGGCGCTGGCCGTCGCGGCCGTATCGGTGCCTATCGCCTGGAAAACGGTGCCGTTCACGCTCCGCGTCGCCATCATTTCGCTAACCGGCTTCGCCGTCTGGAGTTACGCGTCGATCGCGTGGGCTGACGATCCGGGCGCGGCGCTCGAGGGCGCCAACCGCACGCTGCTGTACGCGATCGTGTTCTCGTTGTTCGCGCTGTGGCCGCAGCGCCCGCGGACCGCGACGCTCATAGTTGGCGCGTGGACGCTTGCTCTGATCGCATTGGCGGCGATCACGACGGTCCGGATGGGAACCGAAGCCCCGCGCGCACTGTTCCTGTCGGACCGGCTCGGCTATCCGGCGGGCTACCCGAACGCCTCGGCCGCCGTGTTCCTGATGGCCCTGTGGCCGGCGCTGACGCTGGCCGCCGCGCGCAGGGTCCCATGGCCGGTGCGCGGCGTGTTCGCCGGTGGCGCGGTCCTGCTGGCCGAGCTCGGGCTGCTGACGTTGAGCCGCGGAGCGCTGTTCACGGCCCCGGTAGTCGTCGTCGTGCTGTTCGCGCTCGTCCCCAACCGTCTGCGCCACGCCGCGGTCCTGATCGTCGTCGGCGTCGCCGTCGCGGCCGCCGTCCCGACGCTGCTGCACGTCTCCGACGTGCTGGGCGCCCCGCGGGCCGACGCCGCGCCGGCCGTCGACGCGGCGGTGCGCGCGATGTTGCTCGGTGCGCTCGCCGCCGGCGCGATCGTCGCCGCCGCCGCGTTCTACGAGCCGCGACTGGCCCCCGGCACCGAGCAGCGCCTGCGCCGCGGCGGCACGGTCGCGGGCGTGCTCGCGATCGCGGTGATCGCGATCGGCGGCCTGATCGCGATCGGCAACCCCGCCCATCGGATCTCCAATGCGTGGGACTCGTTCACCCAGGGCTACGCCCAGAGCAGCGGCGGCGGCCGACTCGTCAGCGGCCTGGGGTCAAATCGCTACGACTTCTACCGCGTGGCGGTCGACGTCTTCAAGGACCACCCCCTGGCCGGCGTCGGCGCCGACAACTATTTCGAGCAGTACCTGCGCCTCGGCCACAGCGACGAGACGCCCCACTACCCGCACAGCTTCGAGCTGCGTACGCTCGAGCAGACCGGAGTCATCGGAGCGCTGATCCTGCTCGCGGCGCTCGGTTCCGGGCTGTGGACGGCAGCGCGCGCCCTGTATCGCACGAACGACGGCCTGACGATCGCCGTCGCCGGCGGCGCCACGGTCGCGTTCGTCTACTGGTTGGCCCACGGCACGTTCGACTGGTTCTGGGAGTTCGCCGGGCTCGGCGCGCCCGCGTTCGCGCTGCTCGGGGTCGCGTGCGCGCTGCACCCGCGCCCGGCGGCGGCCCAGGCGAGCGCCGACGCGCCCGCCCAGCGCCCGCGGTGGGCGGCGATCGCGCTCGGAATCGCCGTCGTCCTCGCCGCGATCGTCATCGGCGCCCCGTGGCTCAGCGCCCGCGACGTCGAGCACGCGGCCAAGATCTACACGACGCATCCGCTCCAGGCCTACGCGTTGCTGGACCAGGCGGGATCGCTTGACCCATTGAGCGACGAGCCGGCGCTGATCGCGGGCGGCATCGCCCTGCGCTACGACGACCTCACGCGCGCCGATGGCGAGTTCGCCGACGCGCTGGGCCGCGTCCCCAACGGGGCCTACGCGACGCTCGAGCGCGGCGCGATCGCCTCCGCCCAGGGCGACCGGGCGCGGGCGACCGCGCTGCTGACCCGCGCCGTGGCGCTCAACCCGCGCGACCCGCTGGCGCGCGAGGCGCTTCGGATCGTGCGCGCTGGTGGCCAGGTCGACGTCGACAACCTCAACCGGATCATCTTCGCCCAGGCACAGGAACTCGCCCGCGGTTGACCGCTCGGTTGGTCGATCGGCGCAAGCCGTTCCCGGTGGAACGTTTCCGCGCGATCCACTAGCCTCGAAACACGGTGCACCGCACACGCACATCGATCGCTGCCGCGGCGGCGGCCCTCGCGCTCGCCGCGCCGACATCGGCGCTCGCGTCAGGATCGCTGCTGACCGGCTACTCGCATCCGGGCGGCGGCGAGCAGCAGCAGCTCGGCCCCGGCCTGATCCCGCCCAAGCATGGCAACGGCGGCCTGCGCGCGCCGGCCAAGACGCCCGCGCAGAGCGCCCCGGTCGGGCGGGTGGGGTCGACTTCCCCCGCGCCGACGCCGACGGTTTCGGCCCCGACGCAGACGCAGACGCACGCGTCCTCGGCGCCGACCGCGACGCATCACACGACGGCGACGCCCGCGCCGACGCACCACTCGCAGCCCGCCCCGACGTTCGGCCCGGCCGCCACGCCGACACCGGCCGTCCTGCTGCCGGGAGTCGTCTACCCCGACGCCTCGACCCACGCCGGCGCCGGGATGCCGCTGTCCGGCTCGGCGATGGGAATCGCGCTGCTCGCCCTCCTCGGCATGATCGCGCTGACGATCGCCACCCGCCGCGTGTCGCAGCAGCAGCCGAGTGCCTGAGGTCGCGACCGCACAGCCGACCGATCTCGTCGCGGCGCTGCGCGAGCGCTACCCGCGCGTCGCCGTCACCCACGAGTGGCTGACGATCCCGGGCGGCTCGGAGGCCGTCGTCGCCGCGATCCTCGAGCTCGTGCCCCATGCCGAGCTGTTCGTCTCGGTTCGTGACCGCGCCCGCCACTGGGCGCCGCCGCTGGGCAGCGTCCCGATCCACGAGTCGTGGCTCAGCCGGCTGCCGGGCGCCTCGCAGTACTACCCGCGGCTGCTGCCGCTGATGGACGGCGCCTTCCGCCACTTCGACATGAGCCGCTTCGACCTGATCGTGTCGAGCAACCACGCGTGCGCGAAGAACGTCGTCACGCCGGCCGGCACGCGCCACGTCTGCTACTGCCACACGCCGATGCGCTACGTCTGGGACCCGTCGTTCCTCGACGGCGAGAACCTCGGCCCGGTCGGCACGTTCGCGTTCGAGCAGCTGCTGGGGCGCCTGCGACGCACCGACCTGCGCGGCGCGACCCAGCCCGACACGTTCGTCGCCAACTCACGGTTCGTCGCCCAGCGGATCCTCGACTGCTACGGCCGCGACGCCCAGGTCATCCACCCGCCGGTCGACGTCGACCGCTTCTCGACGATCGAGCGCCGCGCCGACGCCGACGCCCCGTACCTCGTCTTCGGGCGCGTCGTTCCGTACAAGCGCGTCGACGTCGCCGTCCGCGCCTGCGCGCGCATCGGGCGACCGCTGATCGTCGCCGGCGAGGGCCGCGATCTCGACCGCGTGCGGGCACTTGCCGGGCCGCAGACGACGTTCCTCGGCCCGGTGCGCGACGAGCGCGTCCACGAGCTGCTGGCGACCAGCCGCGCGCTGCTGTTCCCCGGCGAGGAGGACTTCGGGATCGTCCCTGTCGAAGCCCAGGCGGCCGGCCTGCCGGTCGTCGCGCTGAACCGCGGCGGCGCCCGCGACTCGGTCGTCGACGGAACCACCGGCGTGCTGTACGAAGGCGCAACGCCCGAGGGCCTGTGCGACGGGATCGAGCGCTTCGAGTCGCTGACGTTCGACGACGGCGCGCTGCGCCGCCACGCAGCCAGCTTCGGCCCTGGGCGGTTCGCGTCCGAGTTCGGGCACGTGCTGCTGCATCGAGCCGGCGAACGCGCCCGCGACCAAGGCTAGACTCGCTCTCGTGGCGTTCGGTGTTCCCGGTGTATCCGGTGCTCGCGCGGGCTCCAGCCGACCGCCGCTCGCCGCTGCGGTGGCGGCGGTTGCGATCGCGCTCGTGTTCCTGGCGCTGCTCTACAAGGGCGGCGCGCTGGTCGCGTTCGGCGGCCTGGCGCTCGTGGGCGCCGTTGTCGTGCTGCTCAACGATGCCCGGCTCGCCGCGCTGGCGGCGATCGCGATGTTCGTGTTCCTCGAGGACTCGGCGGCTTCCGGCTTCGGGTCGGTGCAGTTCCTGTACGACACGGCGGCGACGAAGATCTCGCCGTTCATCGGCGTCGTCCTGATCGCGCTGGCGGCGACGATCCTCGCCGCGCGACGCCCCGCGGTCGGGCTGCGCTCGCCGCGCCCGTTCGTCGTCCCGCTGACGCTGATCGTCTTTGCGCTGGCGTTCGGGATCGCCAACGGCGTCATCGGCTACCAGGCCAAGAAGTTCACGGTCCTGGGCGCGGTCGAGAACCTCGCACCGCTGCTGCTGTTCCCGGTCATCATCGTCAACATCGTGCGCGACCGCCCGACGCTGCGCCTGGCGATCGCGATCGGCGGCGCGATGGCCGTCGCCAAGTCGACGCTCGGCATCCTCGCGATGCTCAGCGGCCAGACGCCGCCGGTCGAGGGCATCGGCCAGGTGACGTTCCTCAGCCCGACCGCCAACGAGCTCGAGCTCGTGTTCCTGCTCGGCGTGCTTGCGGCGCGCCTGCGCGGCGTGCCGCTGCCGCGCTGGGCGACGTGGGGCTGGCCGATCGTGCTCGCGTCGCTGCTGCTCGGCTACCGGCGCTTCTTCTGGCTGGCGGCGGGCCTGTGCCTGCTGCTGATCCTCGTCATCGCGACGCGCAAGGTCGGCCGGCGGCTGATCGTGCCCGGGCGCGATCGTCGTCGCGCTGTGCGGATACGTCGTGCTGTCGACCGGCATCGGCAACGCGCTCGACGGCGAGCTCGTCAAGCGCGCGTCGACGATCAGCGTCACCCACGCGACCCACAACACCCAGGACCGCTACCGGATCGCCGAGCGGCGCAACGTGATCGCGGCGATCTCAGGACCAGCCGCTGACCGGCCTGGGAATCGGCGTCGACTGGCCCGAGCGCTACCCGCTGCCGTTCGAGGTCCCGGGCCTGCACAACTTCACCCACGTCGCGTTCCTGTACTGGTGGATGACCTGCGGCCCGCTCGGCGCGCTGGCCTATGTGGTGCTGATGCTGTCGGCGATCGCCGCCGGCCTGCGCGTGTGGACGCGCCATGAGGACCCCTTGATACGCGTGATGGGGCTGGCGATCGGCGTCGCGGTCATCGGTCTCGCGCTGACCGAGCTTGCGTCGACCACGATCGGCCCCGACCAGCGAGGCACGGCGCTGCTCGGCGTCTTCCTCGGGCTGCTCGCGTCCGCCTACCGTCAACTTCCCGTCCGTGATGCGGCGATAAACGCCTTTGCCGTGAGTAGCATCGACCGGGAATGACGTCGCTGTCCGCGCAACCGCACTTCGAGCGCGAGTCCTCGCCCCTGATCGAGGGCTGGCGCGTCGTGCGCGAGCGCTGGAAGATCATCGCGATCACGGAGATCGTCTGCGTCGTCGTGATCATGGCGATGTCGCTGAGCGCCCAGAAGAAGTACGAGGCGACGGCGAGGCTCGTGATCGGCCAGTCGGCCGGTCTCGAACCTGATCAACCCCAACGCGTCCAACAACGCCGACCCGGCGCGCGACGCCGCGACGGCGTTGCTGCTGATCAAGTCGAGCGCCGTCGCCCAGCGCGCCGCCAGGTCGGTCACGCCGACCGAGGCTCCCGACGACCTGCTCGACCAGATCGACGTCGACCGCGTCGCCCGACGCCAACGTCGTTGTCGGTCACCGCGACCGACCCCGACCCGGCGCGCGCAGCGCAGATCGCCGACGCGTTCGCCAACGGCTTTGTCGACTTCCGCGTCGACCAGACCAAGGCGGCGCTGAGCCAGGGTCAGAAGCAGCTCCAGGCCCAGCTCGACGGGCTGCCGCCCACCAGCCCGGCCGCCGTCGAACCTGCAGCAGCAGATCACGCTGCTCAAGGAGCTCAACGCCGCGACGACGTCCACCTCGGGCGACGCCCAGGTGTTCGGCAAGGCCGGGATCCCGACCGCGCCGTCGAGCCCCAAGCCCAAGCGCGACTTCGCCGCTGGCGATCATCGTCGGGCTCGTGCTCGGGCTGGCGCTCGTGTTCCTCGTCGACCTGTTCGACCGTCGGATCAAGAGCGTCGATGACTTCGAGACGATCTACCGCCTGCGGTCGATGTCGAGCATTCCGCAGCGGCTGACCGAGGCCGCGACCAACCGCGACCGCCAGGCCGCGCTCGAGCCGTTCCGGATCCTGCGCAACAGCCTCGCCTACATCTCGGTCAAGCCCGACATCAAGATCGTGATGGTCACGAGCGCGGTGCCGGGCGAGGGCAAGTCGACCGTGTCGACCGGCCTCGCGCGCGCGGCGGCGCTCGCCGGCCAGCGAGTGATCCTCGTCGAGTGCGACCTGCGCCGCCCGACGTTCCACCAGCAGTTCGACCTCGGCGGCGACCCGCGCGGCCTGACGACGGCGCTGATCGGCGGCGTGCCGGTCTCCGAGCTCGTGCGCCCGGTCCACTCGGGCCTGCGCGCGCTGACCGTCCTGCCGAGCGGCCCGACGCCGCCCAACGCGGCCGAGGTCTTCCTGTCGGCCGAGATGCGCGGCGTGCTGCGCGAGCTGTCGCAGCTCGCCGACCTCGTCGTCCTCGACTGCCCGCCGCTGCTGCCGGTCGCCGACTCGCACGTGCTGCTCGACAACCCGCAGGTCGACGCCTGCATCGTCGTCGGCCGCGCCTACCACACGACCCGCGACGAGGCGCGCCGCGCGCGCGCCGTGCTCGACCAGCACCCGCTGCAGAGCCCTGGGCCTGGTGATCAACGGCCTGCGCGACATCGACGGCACGTACGACTACTACGGAACGCCCGACGAGCCGGCCAAGCCCGGCCTCGTGACCCCTCGGGCCTGAACACGAAGGACACCTGGATGGCTTCACAGACAACGGTCGTGACCGGCGGCGCCGGGTACATCGGCGCGGCGCTGTGCCGCGAGCTGCTTCAGAGCGGGCGCAGCGTGCGCGCGCTCGACAACCTGCTCCACGGCCAGGAGCGAGATCGCGGCGGCGCTCGAGGCCGATGGCGTCGAGGTCGTCCGCGGCGACCTGCGCGACGCGTCCGCTACGCGAGCGCGTGATCTCGGGCGCCGACGAGCTCGTGCACCTGGCGGCGATCGTCGGCGACCCGGCGTGCGCGCTGGACCCTGCGGAGTCGGCCGAGGTCAACGTCGAGGGTTCGCGACAGATCGTCAGCGACGCGCAGCGGCTCGGCGTTCGCCAAGCTCGTGTTCGCGTCGACGTGCTCGAACTACGGCCGCATGGCCGACCCGACGGTCCCGATCACCGAGGACGGCGAGCTGGCCCCGGTGTCGCTGTACGCCGAGCAGAAGGTCGGCATCGAGCAGGCGCTGCTCGACAACGACTACGGCGACCTCAAGCCGACCTGCCTGCGCTTCGCGACCGTCTACGGCGTCGCGCCGCGGATGCGCTTCGACCTGACCGTCAACGAGTTCACCCGCGACCTGTGGGCCGACCGCGAGCTCGAGGTGTTCGGCGAGCAGTTCTGGCGCCCGTACGTCCACGTTCGCGACGCCGGGCGCGCCGTCGTCACCGCGCTTGCGGCCGACCCGGCGCTCGTCGCCGGCCAGGTCTTCAACGTCGGGCGCTCGGGCGAGAACTACCGCAAGCTCGACCTCGTTGAGGAGATCGGCAAGAAGACCGACAGGGGCAACGTGAGCTACGTCCGCCGCGACGAGGACCCGCGCGACTACAAGGTCAGCTTCGACAAGATCCGCTCGGTCCTCGGCTTCGAGACGCTGATGACGGTCCCCGACGGGATCGGCGAGGTGCTCGCCGCACTGGACGACGGCGCGTTCCCCGACCCATTCGAGCGCCGGTATCGCAACATCCCCTGACATCCCGCTGTTCGACCTCGAGCTGACGCCCGAGGACCTGGAAGCCGTCGCCGACACGCTGCGCGGCGGCTGGCTGACCCTGGGCCCGCGGACGCTCGAGTTCGAGGCCGCGTTCGCGCAGCAGCTCGGCGCAAAGCACGGCGTCGCCGTGTCGAGCTGCACGGCCGCGCTGCACCTCGCCTACCTTGCCGCCGGCGTCGGCCCCGGCGACGAGGTGATCGTGCCGGCGTTCACGTTCGCGGCGACCGCGGCGGCGGTCCTGTACTGCGGCGGCACGCCGGTGTTCGCCGACATCTTCGGCCAGCACGACCTGTCGATCGACCCGGCCGCACGTCGCCGCGAAGATCACGCCGCAGACGAAGGCCGTCGCGTGCGTGCATTTCGCGGGCTACCCGGCGCCGGTCGTCGAGCTGCGCGCGCTCTGCGACGAGCGCGGTCTGGCGCTGATCGAAGACGCCGCGCACGCCCCGAGCGCGCGCGTCGACGGCGGCAAGCTCGGCACGTTCGGCCTTGCCGGCTGCTTCAGCTTCTTCTCCAACAAGATCCTGGCGGTCGGCGAGGGCGGCCTGCTGGCGACCGACGACGACGACGTCGCCGAGCTCGCGCGCCGCCGGCGCTCGCACGCGATGACGTCGGGCACATGGGAGCGCCACACGGGCACGACCGACACCTACGACGTGAACGCGCTGGGCTTCAACTACCGCATCGACGAGCCGCGCGCCGCGCTCGCCCTGTCACGCCTGCACCGCCTGGAGGAGGACATCGCCCAGCGCCGTGCGCTGACGCGCCGCTATCGCGACCTGCTGGCCGATGTCGAGGGCCTGACGATCCCGTTCACCGACGAGCAGATCGACATGTCGTCGTGCTACGTGATGCCGGTGATGGTCGACGACCCGGAGATCCGCGGCGACGTGCGGATCGCGATGCGCGAGAACCACGGCGTGCAGACGTCGCTGTTCTACCCGTCGACCCATCACTTCACCGCCTACCGGGAGCGCTTCGGCGAGATCTCGCTGCCCCACACCGAGCACGCGTCGTCGACCGAGATCACGATCCCGCTGTATCCGCACCTGACCGGCGACGACCAGGGCCGCGTGGTCAACGCGCTGCGCACCGAGCTGGAGCGCGCGTCGTGAGCTGGGACATCGCGCTGACCGACGTCGTGATCTCCGAGGAGGACGTCGAGGCGGTGCTCGACTGCTACCGCTCAGGCTGGCTGACGATGGGCCCGCGGATCCAGGCGTTCGAGGAGCAGTTCGCGGCCGCGGTCGGCGTGCCGCACGCGCTCGCCGTGTCAAGCGGCAGCGCGGCGATCCACCTCGCGCTGCTGGCGGCCGGGATCGGCCCCGGCGACGAGGTGATCGTGCCGGCGCTGACGTTTGTCGCCGCCGCGGGCATGGTGCGGGCGTGCGGCGGCACGCCGGTCCTGTGCGACAGCATCGGTCCGCACGACCACAACCTCGACCCGCTGTCGGTCGCCGACGTGATGACCGATCGCACGAAGGTCGTGCTCGCGACGCACTGGTGGGGCTATCCGTGCGATATGGAGGCGCTGCGGGCGATCTGTGAGCCGCGCGGCGTCGCGATCGTCGAGGACGCAGCGCAGGCGGTGCTGGCGCGGCGTCGACGGCGATGACGACGGCGCGCTCGCCGGCACGGTCGGCGGCTCGCGGGCTGCTTCTCGCTGTTCTCCAAGAAGCAGCTGTGCGTCGGCGAGGGTGGCGTCGTGGTGACCGCCGACGCGGCGATCGCCGACCGGGTCCGCTCGCTGCGCTCGCATGCGATGACCACGGTGACGTGGGACCGCCACCGCGGCCATGCCGAGACCTACGACATCGTCGACGTCGGCTTCAACTACCGCATGGACGAGCCGCGCGCGGCGCTGGCGCTCTCACGGCTGCCGCGGCTGGCCGACGCGATCGAGGCTCGCCGCGCGGTGGTGCGCTCCTATCGCGAACACCTGGCCGGCGTCGACGGCGTGGAGCTGCCGTGGAGCGACGAGGCCGTCGAGCGCTCGGCCCACTTCTGTTTCGGTCCGGTGTTCGCGGACCGCGAGACCCGCGACCGGGTGCGCGCCGCGCTGACCGAGGCGCAGATCCAGACCACCTGGTACCCCTCGATCACGCGCTTCTCGGAGTACGAGCGGCTCGGCCCGCTGCGGCGCGCCGAGGAGATCTCGTGGCGCCATCTGGCACTGCCGCTGTCGGCGACGCTCGACGCGCTCCGAGGTGCAGCGGGTGTGTGACGTGATCGAAGCGACGCTCGGTTAGAACACTCGCCGCGGCGCCGCCTGATCGACCTCGACCACGAAGGACCGCAGCATATGACCAACTCAGATCCGGTGGTCAAAGACGTGCTCGACGATCGGCCCGGGATCGGCGATCCCGAACGCGCCGGTCAGCCGGGCGCGGACCTCGTCGCGCGTGAAGCCGGCGACCGCCATCTCGATCGCGACGCTGACTGCCGGAGTGGCCGGGTCGAACGTCGCGACCGGCGCTGCAGGCGCGGCGGCGGCGCCGGCGGCGACGGCCGTCAGCCGCGGCGCATCGCCGAAGTGGGCGATCAGCCGCTGGGCAGCGGAGTCGATCTCGTTCGACAGCGCGAGGAGGCGCTCGCGCAGCTCGGACGTCTCGGCCGCCGCGCGCTGCAACAGCGCCAGCATCTGCTGGGGCGTGGGAGCGCCTGTCGCGGCGGTGGGGTCCGCCGCGACCGGCGTGATCGGGGAGATCGGCTCCACGAGTGGACGCACAGGATTTGCCGACATTGAATGATGGTAAGTCAGCGTCAAGACCGCCTGGACAGGTGTCTGATTCTCCCCCCAGGCGGCGCCGCACGCCGAAGCCGCCTCTATCCTGACCGCTCAGCGGCAGTACCACGCTCGAGTGCCACGCCTTCGCCTCATCTTCATCGCCGTGTTTGCGGCCTTTCTGTTCGCGCTGCCCGCGGCGGCGTCTGCCGCGCCTGCGATCGGGGTGACGATCGACCGCCCGGGCAGCGACCCGACGCGCTCGATCCGTCAGCTCGACCTCGCCGTCCAGCTGCACATGAAGGTCGTACGCGTCGAGGTCCTGTGGAACGAGATCGAGCCCAACGGGCCCGGTCGCTACAGCCCCACTGCGCTGGCGTCCACCGACCGCCTGTTCGCCGCCGCCGCCGCGCGGCATCTCAAAGTGCTGCTGATCATGGACAGCACGCCGTGCTGGGCATCGAGCGCGCCGAGCAGCCTCACGAAGGGCTGCAAGCGCTCGGTCGGCGACTTCGTGGCCTGGCCGCCATCCAACCCGGCCGACTTCGCCCACGTCGCCGCGTTCATCGCCGGGCGCTACCGCACCCAGCTCGAGGCGTTCGAGGTCTGGAACGAGCCCGACCAGGCCAACCAGCTCTACTTCGCCGGCCCCGACAAGCCGCAGCGCTACGCCGCGATCCTGCGTGCCGCCTACCCGGCGATCAAGGCCGCGGCGCCCAACGTCCCGGTCCTCGCCGGCGCGCTCGTCGGCTGGAACGGCGCGTTCCTCAAGGCACTGTACGCCGCCGGGATCAAGGGCTACTACGACGGGCTCTCGGTCCACTACTACGACCTCGTGCTCGCCGACCTGCGCGCGATCCATCAGGTGCAGGTCCAGAACGGCGACACCAAGCCGCTGTGGCTGGCCGAGTTCGGCTGGTCGAGCTGCGCGCCCGCGCGGTCGCAGGAAGGGCAGCTGTGCGTGAACCCGACGACCGAGGCGCACAACCTCGTCGACATCATCCGCGCGACCCGCACGACGCCGTACATCAAGGAGATGTACGTCTACTCGATGGCCGACACGAACGTGTACAACCTCGGCCTCGTCGACCGCAAGCTGCGACCGAAGCCCGCCTTCTCCGCGCTGCGGACCCAGCTCGCGGCGCGCGTCTCGCCCCGGCCGCGGGCGACGAAGGTCGCCGTCCACGGCTCGCACGGCCGCGCGGTCGTCGTCGGGGGCGGGCCGGCCGGCGACCTCTATTCGCTGACCGTGTCCAAGAACGGCGTCGTGCGCTACCTGTCGACACTGCGGCTGAACCTCAACAACCAGTTCACGGTCAAGCTGCCGGCGATCCTCGGAACACGCAAGCTCAAGGTCGTCTTCTACCAGCTGTGGCAGGGCCGCAAGCACGCGGTCACGCGCCGCCTGTAGCGCCTGCGCGTCACCGCCAAGACCTGCGAGGCGCAGTCGGCGATCGATGATAGCCCTGTACAAACGGCCTGCAAAAAGCCGCTTTTTGGTTTCCGAGTGGTGTGATCAGGCGGCGGACTTGAAGGCCGCCAGCGCGGGCTTGGGGCGCAGGTTGCCGTCGACGAGCCCGTAGCCGTCGAGTTGGCGCGGCGGCGTCGGCCCGCGTGACAGGTTGGAGTAGCTGTAGAGGAACAGCGCGCGCACGTACGGCGCCCAGCGTCCGCGGGCGAGCGCGAAGACGGCGGCGATGTTGCGGGCCTGGCGCGCCACGTCGACGCACGGCGGGCGCGTCGAACACGTTGACCAGCCGATCTCCGTGATCCACAGCGGCGCGTCGCGGTCGTCGTGAGCGGCGATCACATCGTGGATCGCCTCGACGCGTCCGACCTGCTGCGCGGAGCCGTCAGGGTCGTACGCAGCCGGCGGCCCCGGCGCGTAGGGATGCACGGCGTAGCCGTCGGCAAACGCGCTGAGGTCGCGGCGGGCGGCGAACATCGCGTCGATGTAGTCCGTCTCGGCGGCGGCGAGGAACCGAGCCCGCGAGTCGACGCGGCGGCCGGCCTTCACGGCCGCGACGACGAGGTTCGCGTACTGGGCAGCGGTCAGTCGGTCGGGGTTGCCGGAGATGTAGGGCTCGTTCCACAGCTCGAACCACACCGGTGCAAACGCGCGCCACTGCGGGTGCACCCGCCAGAACGAGCCGCCAGGGCCGTAGCGCGCGACCGCGGCGGCGGTGAACGCGGCGTAGGCGCGCTCCAGACCGGCGCCGCGCGCCCAGGCCGGCGGTCCGTCGAGGATCGGCAGCACGATCAGACCCGAGCGCGCGGCGTCGGCGACGACGCCGTCAAACCGGCCCCAGCGATGGATCCCCTGGCGCGGCGACACGACGGCCCAGTCGAGGTCCTCGCGGATCGCCGCAGCGCCGGTCGAGCGCACCGCGGCCAGCAGGTGACACTTCTGGTTGCCGTGCCAGAAGCGCACCGACGCCGACAGGCCGACCAACAGCCCGCGATCGGCGCTCGGCGCGGCACGGATCGCCGGCGGCGTGCGCGGGTAGGCGCACGGCGTGCGCGGCGGTCCGTAATGCCCGGGGCTGGCCCCCGATGCGCAGCCCGCGCAGGCGACGACGAGCGCCGCGACGGTCACCCAGCGGGCGGTCATGCCCGCAGGTTAGGCGCAGAGCCCCTCGTCAGGTCGCGTTTGCCTGCAGGACGGCGAACGCCGGCTTGGGGCTGCCGTCGTAGTTGACGAGGCCGTAGTCGGCCTGCATCCCCTGCGTCGCGCTGAGGTCGTTGTAACGGTAGACGAACACGGCGCGGACGTAGTCGGCGTACGTCGTCTTGACCGCCGTGAACATCGACGCCAGGTGGCTGGCCTGCTCGGCCGGCGTCACGCACTCGGTCTCGACGACGCCACAGGTCGAGTAGCCGACCTCGGTGAACCAGAAGCCCTTGTCGGCCGCGCCGTGGCTGACGAACGACGACCGCATCAGCTCGATGCGGCGCAGCTGGTTGGGGCCGTCACCGCCGGTCAGGCCGCTGAGGTCCTTGCCGTAGGGGTGCACGACGACGACATCGAAGTAGTTGTTGAGGTCGGGAACGGCCTGGTAGAGCGCATCGATCCACCCCAGCCACTTGCCATTGACGCTGCGCCCGGTCGTCTCGGCCGCGAGCGAGAACCTGGCGCTGGAGTCGGTGGCCCGGCCGGCGGTCGTCGCGGCCTTGATCATCTGGGCGTACTGCGCCGGGTTGTAGTTCGGGGCGAAATACGGCTCGTTCCACAGCTCGAACGTGTCGGGCGCCAGCGCGGCCCATTCGGGATGCGCCGCCCAGAAGCTGCCGTGCGGGCCGTAGCGCGCGACCGCCTTGGCGACGAAGTTCGCGTATGCCGACGCGTCGCCCGGCAGCGCGTCCTCGCTCGCCGCGGCCCACGACGGGCTGTCGGTCAGCAGCGGCAGGACGTGCAGGCCCTGTTGGGCGGCGCCGGAGAAGACGAGGTCCCAGTGGCTCCAGTCGAACGTGCCCTTGGTCGGCTCGGTGCTCGCCCAGCTGATGTTCTCGCGCAGCCACTTGACGCCCGTGGTCGCCTCCTGCGCCTGGCGCGAGGCGACGCCCGAGTCTGCCGTAGCCCCAGGCGTCGGAGTAGATGCCGACGCGCAGCGGCGCGGCGGGCGGGTTGGCGGAGGCGGGCGGCGACGGGGGCGGCGCGGCGGTCGTGGTCGTGGTCGTGACCGTCGTCGTGGGCTTCGTCGTCGTGGGCTTGGACGACGTGGAGTCGGTGACGCTGACCGTGACCGGGATCGTCGACGTGTTGGGCGTCGTGGCCGACGACGTGCTCGGGGCGGTGGCCCGTGGGCGGGCTTGAAGACGACGTGCTTGACGTCCGCCGCCGCAATCAGCCTGCCCGGCACGACAGCCGCGCCGCCGACGCGGCGCGCGCTGTCGCCCTGCGAGGCCGGGGCAGCCGCCGCGGGCGTGAGCGCGAGCGCGCACGCGAGGGGGATGAGCAGGCGAGGGGCACAGGACATGCCCCTTGCCTCGGGGCGGGCGCCCGATCGGTCGACCAGACGGGCCGAGTTCTAGACGCCTGTCGTAGGTCTTGAGTGGACGCGTGTCGTACGACTTCGCTGGACATTTGTACGGGGGGTTCTGTGTCCTTGACGGCCTCTACAGTGGGTTTTGATGAGTGACGCTCCGGCCCGGGTCGACGGCCTCGCCGCCGCCGACGTGCGGCGGGCGAGCACGGACATCGTGCTGCAGCTCGTCGGGCGCGTGGCCAACCTCGCACTGGGCATCGCGGTCACGCTGATCCTGGCCCGCAGCCTCGGCGATGCGGGCTTCGGCGAGTGGGCGACGGTGCTCGCGGTCGTGTCGATCGTCGGTTATCTCGGCGATCTGGGGCTCGAGCAGGTGGCGGTCAACCAGGCGGCCGCCGAGCCGGAGCGCGAGCACGCGTGGCTGGGCGGGCTGTTGTCGCTGCGGGTCGCAATCGCGATCCCGGCGACGATCGTGACGGTCATCGTGCTCGTGGTGATCGACGCGTCGCGCGAGATGCGGATCGCCGGCTTCCTGCTCGCCGGGACCGTGCTGCTCAGCGGGCTGGCGCGACGCGGACCGTCTGGCAGCTGCGGGTGCGCAACCGCGTCAACGCGAACTTCGAGCTCGCCAACGGGATCCTGTGGGCGGTCGCGGTGATCGTGCTCGCGACCCGGGACGCCGGGATCGACGCCTACGCAGCGGCGTTCGTGATCGTCACGGCGATCACGGCGATCGCCCAGGCGGCGATGTCGCACCGCCACGTGCCGATCGTCGTGCGCGGCTCGACGAAGCAGTGGCCGGAGCTCGTGAAGATCGGCGTGCCGGCCGCGGTCGCGACGCTGATCGCGGTGTCGGTCGGCAAGATCGACCAGGTCCTCGTGTTCCAGATCCGCGGGGCGAGCGACGCGGGGCTGTATGGGGCGCCGTACCGGATCCTCGACCGGTCGCAGATCCTGCCGGCGGCGGTGATGGCGACGCTGTTCCCGATGATCGCGGCCGCCTACAGGGCCGACCGCGAGCGCGCGCGCCAGATCGTCCAGCTCGGGATCGACGTGCTGGCGACGCTGACAATCCCGATCGTCGCGATCGTCGCCGTCGAGCGCGTGGCGCTCACCCACCTGATCCTCGGCGACGAGTTCGCGGCCAGCGCCGGCACGCTGGCGGTGCTGATGGGCGTATTCGGCCTGACCGCGTTCGGCTACCTCGCCGGGTACCTGGTGATCGTGCAGCGGATGCAGTGGACGTACGTGCGCATCGGCCTGGCCGGGCTGGCGATCAACATCGTCGGCAACCTCGCGCTCGTTCCCTCGTACGGGATCATCGCCGCCGCGTGGGTGACGATCGCGACCGAGGTCTTCGTGATCGGGCTGTCACTGCGGGCGAACCTGCGCGCGCTGGAGATGCGGCTGTCGGTGCGGCGGCTGTGGCGGGTGCTCGTGTGTACCGCGGTCGCGGGTCTCGTCACGTACGGGCTGCGCCAGGCCGGGCTCGGAGTGGTCTTGGTGTGCCTGCTGGCCTGCGCCGTGACCGGTGCGGCGCTGCTGGCGCTGCGGACGTGGACGCTGGCGGAGCTGCGCAGCGTGCGGCGCCCCGGGCCGCCGGCGGGTCCGGCGCCGGCGACGGGCTGAAACAGCATCACTCCCCCGGGCCGAACTCCTCACCGTCAGTGATGCTGTTCGCGCCACCGGGAGACCCGGGCCCTCACCGTCCCGCCAACCACAACCCGAACCCGCGACACGAAGAACCGCAAGCCAACAACAACCGGCCCGCCCCGCACCAACCCCTGCTCCTCCAACCACCGCCCATGCCGCCGCAGGAACCGCCAGTTGTTGCGCTGGGTCCACCACTCGTACGCCAGCCGGCCCCGGCGCTGCCCGCCGCCCCATTGGTGCACCTGGTAGCTGAACGTCTGCGGCGTGTTGACGCACACGAACCCCGCGCGTGCGGCGCGGACGAAGAAGTCGGTCTCCTCGCGCCAGCCGTTGCCCCGGAACCCCTCGTCGTAGCGCAGGCCCGTGTCGAGGACACGGCGCGAGATCAGCGCCAGCGCCGGCAGCAGCGGTGTGCGCAGCGGCGCGGGCGGGAACGCCGACGGCGTGTCGAGCCCGACAGCGTCCGACGCCGACGCCCGCGCCGCCGCCAGCGCCTCGTCGAGCGAGCCGTCGCCGACGTGCAGCCACGGCGCCGACACGATGTCCGCGCCCTCGGCGGCGGCGGATGCGAGCAACGTCGTGACGTAGTCGGGCGGCATCCGAACGTCGTCCTCGCCGAACACGACCCACTCCCCCGTGCTCGCCTCGATCCCCGTGTTGCGACCGCCCGGCGCGCCGCGGCGCTGCGTGTGGCGCGCGAGCCGCACGCGGGGATCGTCAACCGATTCGACGAACGCCGCCGTCCCGTCGGGCGACGCGTCGTCGACGACGACGATCTCGGTGACGCCCTCAACGGCGAGCAGGAATCCGAACGTGTCGCGCAGCGCGGCCTCGCGCCCGTATGTCGGCACGATCATCGAGACCCGTCGTCACTAGCCGCGCGCGCCCGCCGCGCGGAACAGCCCCTCGATCTTCTCGGCCACGACCGGCGCGGCGTATACCGCTTCGGCGTGCGCGCGCGCCGCCTCGCCCTGGCGCGGCGCCAGCTCTGGGTCGTCGAGGTACGGCGCCAGCAGCATGGCGAGCGCCGCCGGGTCGTTCTCGGGCGAGCGAGATCGCGCCGAACTCGGGCGTGATCATGTCGGCCACGCCCTCGGCCCCGGTCGACAGGCACGGGCGCGCGGCGAGCATGCCGAGGATCGTCGCCCGCGGCTGCGCCCTCGGTCGGGCTCGGGCAGAAGACGCTGACGTCGAACGCGCTCAGCACGTCGGCCGACGTCGTCGCGCGGCGTCGGGATCAAGTGCAGCGCGATCGCCGAGCGGCGCGCCGCGGGCGCGCAGCGCCGCCTCGGTCTCGCCGCTGCCGGCGAGGATCAGGTGCACGCGCGCGTCCTCGAGCGCGCGAACCGCGTCGACGACGACGTCGTTGCGCTTCTTGGGATGAAAGCGCGAGATGCAGCCGACCACGAACGCGTCGGCCGGGATGCCGAGCCGCTCGCGGACCCGCGCGCGGCCCGTCGGCGCTGAAGTCGATCTCCTCGGTGCGCATCGCGTTGGCGACGGTCACGACCTTGGCCGCCGGGGACGCCGACGTCGATCAGGTTGTCGTGCCGTGCCCTGCGAGATCGCCATCACCAGCGCGGCCTGGTCGGCCGGCGCGCAGGTAGGCCCGGCGCGGGATGCCCTTGCGCATCGGGAACGGGCACCGGCCCCCACTCGCCCACACGAGCGTCGCCCGCAGCCGCGACGGCAGCATGCGCGCCATCAGCTGCTCCTTCTTGTAGTGGAGGAGCAGCACGTCGTACGGGCGCCTCGGCGGCCGAGCGCCCTGCGCAGCCGGCGGTGTTCGGAAGCCAGCGCAACGCCAGCGACCAGCGGCTCGACACGCGACAGCTTCGGCCCGATCGCGATCGGCCGCACCGCGACCGCGCGTCCCGCGGCCGATGCCGGGCTGGTCGGAGAGCATCACGCACTCGTGGCCGCGCGCGGCGAGCGCGTCGAGCATCTCGACCGCGGCGAACTCGGCACCTCCGCTGGACGACGTCGTCATCACGCTGACGATCTTCAAACCGACTCCCCCATCTCGCTGGACCGCACGAGCAGCGTAAAGAGTCGCTCCACGGGCGCGCATCACGCCGACACGCGATCTATCAGACGTCGCAGCGCACCGAATCCTTGCTCGGCCTCCCACGCCCAGTGCAGGGTGATCGACAGCCACAGCCCGGCGGCGGCGTCGCCGATCGCGTCGAGACCCGCGACGACCTCCTCCGCACGGCCGTAGAGCGGGCGCGTAGGACGGCAGGTAGACGGCGTCGCCGCGCCACTGCGGGCCGGGGTGAAAGCCGAACAACGCGACGCTCTCCGGACCACCGGTGATCACGGCGAAGCGGCGCGCGAGCTCGTCCCACTGGCCGGCGTCGAAGCGGTTGAACGGCGGCACGAGCGACGGCGCCTCGATCCCGCCGTCAGCGAGGATCGCCTGCGCGCGGTCCGAGGCGGTCGCGCAGCGCGGCCGCCGACAGGCCGCCGAGCTCGGTGTGACGGCGAGGCCGTCGTGGCGCGTGCGATGGTCGAGGCCGTGGCAGGCGAATGCGACGCCGTCGTCGCGAAGCTGCGCCAGCAGCGCCCGCTCGCCGTCGTCCCAGTCGCGCGACTCGTCGACGCTGCGGGTCATACGGTTCGCGCGCGACGCGCGGCATGACGGCGACCAGGTACGGGCAGCCGGCCTCGTGCATGACGTCGTGGAAGCGCAGGTAGGCGCTGGTGCCGAACGTGCCGCCGAATCAAACGCGGTCGCGTGCGGAACCTCGTCGATGCGGATCAGGAGTTTCGGCGGCGCCTGCGCCGCGCCGCCCTGCAAGCAGCGCGCGGCGGGCGCGGGCCGCGGGGGCGATCAGCCCGTTGGCGAGGGTGAGGCGCCCGCGCTTCATGCCAGGCGCTGGGCGAAGCGTCGCGGCAGCGACGGAACCCCGTGAGACCTTCGCCGCCGCCCGCACCTCGGGCGCCTCGAGGTCGCCTTCGGTCACCGTCGCCGCCGCCAGCTCGTCGGCGAACAGCAACCGCGCGGTGCGAAGCTCGTCGCGCGTCATCGCTGGGCCTCGGCGGCGGTGATCGCGTCGCCGATCTCGGCCAGCCGCGCGTCCCACGAGTGCGCGGCGCGCGGCGGCCGAGCGCGCGGCGCGCGCGGCCGGCGAGTCGTCGGCCAGCGCGCGATCGAGCGCCTGGCGCCGTGGTCTGTGCGTCGTCGGCGATCGCGATCCCCGTCGACGCCGGCGATCGCCGGCAGCGACGTCGCGACGACCGGCAGCCCGGCGGCCAGGTACTCGTAGACCTTCATCGGAAAGATGCTCGCGGTGAGCTCCGTGCGGCGGTAGGGGATCAGCGCCGCGTCGGCGCCGCGCAGGACCGCCGGGCAGCTGCCGCGTACGGCCGCGCGCCGAGCAGATGCACGTTGGGCTCGGCCGCGAGCGCGGAGACGTCGGTCGACGGGTCGCCCAGCCCGACCGGCCCGACGAGCGCGATCGACAAGTCGCGGCGCGCGCGGGCGAGCTCGCGCAGCAGGCCGAGGTCGAGCTTCTTGGCCGCGATCGCGCCGGTGAACACGATCCGCGGCGCCGGCAGCGCGGCGAGCGCCGCATCGACCGGCCCGGGCTCGAGCGCCTGCGCGAACGCCGCCGTGTCGGCGACGTTCGGCGCATACAGCACGTCGTCGTTGAGCGCGCGCATCCGCTCCGCCAGCGCCGGCGCGCTGGCCAGCACGAGGTCGGCGCGGGCGGCGAAGCGCCGCTCGGCGGCGCGGAAGCCCTCGGCGTCGATCCCCTCCTGCGCGGCGATGTCGTCGACGCAGTGGTAGACGACGAGCTGCGGTTGCAGCGCGTCGAGCAGCAGCTCGGCCTGCGGCACGTAGGCCCACAGAATCGGCGGGCGGGCCGCATTCGGAAATGCCGCGTGCGCAGCCCGGCGCACGAGCGCCGGCAGCAGCCGCGCGTTGACCGCGCGCGCCGCGCCGACGCCGTGCAGCGGCAGCACGAGCGGCGACAGCACGAGCACGCCCTCGCCTCCGAATGGCGTGCTCACCCGGCGTGGGCCGGCGAGCCCGCGCCGCAGCCGCCGCACGATCCGGCGCACGTCGCGGCCGGCGCTGAGCTGCGGCCGGCGCAGCCCGAGCGACTCGACGAACAGCACGCGGTTGACGGCCGCCAGCCGCGCCATCAGGTGATGCTGGTTCGTCCACAGCTCGTTGTCCCAGTCGTTGAACCCGACGCAGACGATGTCGCGGCCGTGCAGTGCGGTCACGACTCTCCGGGCAGCAGGCGCTCGCGGAGCGTCTCGAAGTCCTCCTGAGCCTGCTCGTAGTCCTCGGTGCGCCCGATGTCGAGCCAGAAATCGACGCTGCGCCAGCCGCGCACCGTCTCGCCGGCGGCGATCAGCTTGCAGGATGAGGTCCGGGAAGTCGAGGCGCTCGCCCGCGCGGGATGTGCTCCGAGCGCGCGCGGCGCGAAGCAGTAGACGCCCATCGAGACCTCGTACTTGAGCGTCGGCTTCTCGGAGTAGTCGGTCAGCGCGATCGGCGTCGCCGTCGTCGTCGAAGTGCATGACGCCGAGCGAGATCTACACGTCGCGCTGATGGGTGGCGATCGTCGCCGCCGCCCCGCTGGAGACGTGGTCGGCGATCAGCCGGCTGTAGTCGAGGTCGGTCAGCACGTCGCCGTTCATGACGAGGATGTGGTCGTCGCGAGGCCGTCGATCAGCGACGAGCGCGCCGACCGTGCCCAGCGGCTCGTCCTCGCGGAAGTAGTCGATCTTCAGCCCGTGACGCGAGCCGTCGCCGAAGAACGCCTCGATCAGCTCGGCCAGGTGGCCGGTGGCGATCGTGATCCGCTCGAAGCCGCGCGCCCGCAGCTGGGCGAGCACGATCTCGAGGATCGGGCGGTCGCCGACCGGCATCAGCGGCTTGGGGATGACGGTCGTGTACGGGCGAAGCCGGGTGCCGAGACCGCCGGCGAGGATCACGGCGCGTGGCTGCACGATTCGCAGTCTTCCATGCCGACCGAACGCCTAGACGGCATCTAGGCTCCCCGGGCGATGGCGAGCCGATCCCTGCTGATGGTCGAGGTGGGCGGCCGCGGTGGAGTGACCGACTACACCGCGGACCTCGTCGGCGCGCTCGCGGGCAGCGGGCTGGGACGTGACGCTGGCCAGCGCCACCGACGCGACGTACGACGTGCCCGGCGTCCGCGTCGTGCGGATGTTCCACTACTTCCGCCCGGGTTCGTCGCGGCTCGTCGACGCGCTGCGCGCGCTGCACCTCGGCCGGGTCATGAACGGGCTGGCGGTGCTCGTCGCGCTGCCGCGGCTGACGCTGCTCGCACGGCGCGCGGACATCGTTCACTCCCAGGGTGAGGAGTGGCCGCCGCTCGGCGTCGCGATGATGGCGGCGCTGCGGCTGGCGCGGCGGCCGATCGTCTACACGGCGCACAACACGTTCGACCGCATCGGCTCGCACTCGCCGTCGCGCGACCTGATCTACCGGATGGCGAGCCGTGTGGTGGTGCACACGCAGGCCGACGTCGAGGCGATCGGTGAGCGGTTCGCGCCGCGCACGGTCCGGATCCCGCTCGGCGAGTCGGGGACGCTCGCCGCCAGTGCCGGTGCGCCGCCGGCACGCGCCGCCGCGCGCGCGGAGCTCGGCATTGCCGACGACGCCGTCGTCGCGCTGCTGTTCGGCCAGCTGCGGGCCGACAAGGGGATCGGCGACCTGCTCGACGCGCTGCAAGCCGTACCGGACGTGCACGGCCTGATCGCCGGCCCCGACGACGGCGCGCTGCGACGCGCTGCGGCCGCGGATCGACGCGCTCGGCGCGCGGGTGGTCCTGTACGAGGGCTTTCACCCGATGCCGCGGGTGGCGACGTTCTTCGCCGCCGCCGACGTGGCCGTGGTGCCCTACCCGCGCGCCAGCGCCAGCGCGGTGCTGATGCTCGCCTACGGGTTCGCGCGGTCGGTCGTCGCCTACCCGGTCGGCGGTCTGCCCGAGGCGGTGCGCGACGGCGAGACCGGCTGGCTGTGCGCGCGCGCCGACGCGCGCGCGCTGGCCGACGCGCTGCGGTCGGTCGTCGCCGCCGGCGCGGCGGAGTGCGAGCGACGCGGCCTCGCGGGCCAGGCGTTCGCGCACGAGCAGTTCTCGTGGGCCGCGATCGCGCGGCAGACGGTGGACCTCTACGCCGCGCTGATACGCCGGGCCAGCGCCGCGACCGAGTAGTCGCGCTCGGCCAGGGCCCGGCCCGCGGCCGCGACCGCTTCGGCCCCTTGGTCGAGGACCGAGACGACCGCGGCGGCGAACGCGGCCGCGCCGTCGCCCTCGAGGTAGTGCACGCCGGCCTGCGCGTCGAGTCCCGCCGCCGCCTTCGGCGTCGCGACGACCGGCACACCGCGTGCGAGCGCCTCGATGAACTTCAAGGGCGAGCCGCCGCCGCTGAGCAGCGGCACCGCCGCGCACGCCGCGGTCGCGTAGACCGCACCGATGTCGTCGACGAAGCCCAGCGCCTCCACGCGCGGATCGGTCCCGGCCGGGAGTTCGAGTCCGCGCCCGGTGACGGCCAGCGTTGCGTCGGGCAGCGACTCCCACACGAGCGGCATGATCTCGCCGACCAGGAACGCCAGCGCCTCACGGTTGGGGGCATACGTGTGGTCGGCGGTGAACAGCACGCGGCGCGAGTGCGCGGGCACCGACGACCGGCTCGATCGCGTCGACGTCGACCGCGTTGGGGACGTAGCGCAGTGTCGCGCCCGGCGCGAGCGCCGCGGCGCCGTCGAGGTCGGTGCGGCTGACCATCCAGCTCTCGGCCATCGCCTCGAGCAGGCCGCGCTCCCAGCGCGCGTAGCGGCGGGCGCTGCCCGAGCCGAGGCCGGGCCGGAACGCCGACTCGAGGTTGTGGGCGTTGTAGACGACCGGCCGCCGGCGGGCGAGCCCGAGCAGCGTCGTCGCCGCGACGGCGCCGTCGGCGATCACGCGGCCACGCGCCGTCGCGCCCGCCATCTGCGCCGCCGCGTCGGCAAGCTCGGGCGACACGCCGCGCGCAAAGCCGCGCGGCACGCCGGCCGCCAGCGCTCCGCGCGAACGACGCGCCGCGGCGGGCGCCGCGCGACGTGACGACCTCGTGCAGCGTCAGCCCATCGATCGCGGCGATCTCGGGGGCGGGCCGCGGCGCGTCGAAGTGCGCGTACAGCACGTCGACCGGCCCGAGGCTCGCCAGCGCGCGCAGCAACGTGTACGTCCGCATCGCCGCGCCCGTGCCCAGGGTCGGCGTGAGCGTCGCGATGAACAGGTCGGCCATGTCGGGGGCGGCCTAGTCGGTCACTAGCGCCAGGTGACCTTGCGCTCGCCGATCAGGCCGAGCACCGCCCGCCCGCCGCGGGACTCGGGCTCGGGTCGCGGCGGGAGCCGCGAGCCGCTGAGCACCGCGAGCGGCACCCCGCGCGACAGCCAGTCGGCCTGTGCGCCGAACCCGGCCTCTTCGAGCACCGGCGTGATCCCGGGCGCGCGCCGCGGCCCGGCGTCGTGGGCGTCGGAGGCGACGTTGTCGACGAGACCGGTGCGCATCAGCGTCTCCGAGAACGTCTTGACCGTACGCCCGAAGCGCCCGACCAGCGAACCGGCGGTGATCGACGACAGCATCCCCTGCGACAGGAACACGCGCAGCTGCTCGGGGTCGCGCTGGAAGGCGCGGCAGCGCTCGGGGTGGGCGAGAACGATCTGGTGGCCGCGGGTCTGGAGTTCGGCCAGCGCGAGGTCGAAGCCGGCGGCGTTGGAGACGAGCGGGCACTCGATCAGCAGCCATGGCCCTCCGCCGAGCCGCAGGGCCCGCAGCTCGTCCTCGTCGAGCTCCGATGCGCGCGACATCGCGATCTCCGCGCCGGGCCGCACTTCGAGGTCGAGCCCCTCGGCCTGGAGTGCCGTGTTGACCTCGGCGACCTTGGCGGCGATCAGCTCCGCGTCGTTGTCGGGCCACTCCCATGAGACGTGCGGCGTCGCGACCATCGTCTTCGTTCCCGACGCGACCGCCGCCCGCGCCATATCGAGCGTGTCGTCGAGCGTCGCGGCGCCATCGTCGATGCCCGGCAGGATGTGGCAGTGCAGATCGATCACGAGCGTCCCCTCCAAGCCTAGTCGGACGCGAGGAGCCAGCCTGGGAGTCGGTCCGGTTACGACAGCGCGTTGTTGATCTTGCGGTGACGAGCGTGTCGACCTCGCTCGCTGACGTCGGCGCGAGGCATTGGTCAGGACGCTCTTGGCGTGCAGGAACTGGCGGGGTTCGCCCTGGCGGCGACCAGCCGGGCCGCCTGCTTCAGCCTAGGCTGTACGTCGCCATCGCCGTGATGAGCTGCTTGTGCAGCGCCTTGACCTTGTCGCGGGCGTGGCGGACGACAGCCCGCGGAGCTCTGTCACGTCGGCGTCGACGACCTTGGCCGCGGCGCGCAGCGTCTTGGCGTTCTTGTTCGGCTCGTGCGTCTTGAGCAGCTGGTTCGTCTGCTTCTCAAACGCGTTGGCGAAGCGGAACTGCGCCTGCTGGACGGCGAGGGCGTAGTCGTTGGCCTTGTTGTCGGGGCCGCTGCTCGCCGCCGCAGCCGGCGAGGGCGACGGCCGCTAGCGCGGCGAGGATCGTGAAGGTCGTGCGCATCGAGCGGGCAAGGGTACCGACCTAGCCCCAGGCAATCGGCAGTTGGTCCAGCCCGTAGATGCCGGTGATGTTGCCGTAGCGGACCTCGCCGTCGATCCGCAGGCCCGGCATCCGCGGCGCGAGGAACGTCAGCGCCTCCTCGAGCTCGGCGCGCGCCAGGTTGGCGCCGAGGCAGTAGTGGATGCCGGCGCCGAACGTCAGCAGCCGCTGCGGGCGCTCGGCGGTGATGTCGAAGTCCTCGCCGCGGTCGACCTCGCGGTTGGCGGTCACGGCGCCGACGAGGACGATCGTCCCCTGCGGGAACAGGACGTCGTTGACCTCCATGTCCTCGAGCATGATCCGCGCCGTGAACGGCGTGATCGGCTCGTAGCGAAGGATCTCCCAGACCGCGCTGGCCGCGAGCTCGGGCCGCTGCGCGAGCAGCTCCCACTGGTCGGGGTGCTCGGCGAACAGGCGGATGCCCTGGGCGAGCTGGCTCTGGGTCGTGTCGACGCCGCCGACGAGGACGTTGAGGACGAGGTTCACGCACTCGACGTCGGACAGCCGATCGCCCTCGGCCTCGGCGGCGAGCAGCGTCGAGATCAGGTCGGGCCCGGGATCGTCGCGGCGGCGCTCCAGCAGCTCGTGCGCCCAGTCGTAGAACTCGATCACCGCCTGCTCGATCTTCTCGCGCTCGTTCATGATCGCCTGGAAGTCGAACTGGGCCTGGATCCAGTTGCTCCAGTGGTGCAGGCGCGGCGCGTCGGCGAGGTCGGCGCCCATCAGGTTGGCGATCGTCAGCGACGGATACGGCTTGGCGAACGACTCGACGAACTCGCAGCGCTGGGCGTCCTTGACGCCGTCCCAGAGCTGGGCCAGGAAGCCCTGCATCGCGGGGCGCCACGTGTTGGCGGCCTTCGGCGTGAAGGCGGGGTTGACGAGGTTGCGCAGGCGGCCGTGGCGTTCGCCGTTGACGTGGAGGATGTTGTTGGCGATCTCGTCGTGCAGCGGGCCCGGCTGGATGTCGAAGATCTTCGCCATCTCCTGGCCGGGGAACGTCGCCTTCTTGCTGCGCAGGAACAGCTCACCCGCTTCGCGGTGGAGGACGAAGTAGGCCAGCGGCGACGTCGCGAGCCAGTTGTCCTTGGCGAGTTCTGAGACGACGCGGTGGTACTCCTCGCCGCGCGGGGAGTCGTCGCCGTAGTAGTCGAACGTGGGCAGATCGAGCTCTGAGACCGTCTTCATCGTCGTGGAGCCTACGCTCTGGGCATGGCCCGTCTTCCCGATGGCGACCCGGCGCCGGCCGACGGCGCGCTGCCTTCCGGCGCCTTGGCGTCGCTGGATGAGCGGGCGTTCGGGGTCTACGTGCACGTGCCGTTCTGCACCGCGCGGTGCGGGTACTGCGATTTCAACGTCTACGTCGAGCGCGATCTGCGGCCGGGGTTCGCTTCCGGCGTCGGGCCGAGCTCGACGCTCGCGGCGCGCGCGCTCGGCGGCCCGCCGCCGGCGACGACCGTGTTCGTTGGCGGCGGCACACCGACCGTGCTCGACGGCCGACGACATCGCCGCGATCCTGCGCGCCGTCGACGATCAGATCGGGATCGCGAGCGATGCCGAGGTCACGATCGAGGGCAACCCGGAGAGCGTCGACGCCGCCAAGCTCGCCGCGCTGCGCGAGGCCGGGGTGAACGCGATCTCGCTCGGCATGCAGAGCGCGCAGCCACACGTGCTGCAGGCACTCGACCGTCTGCATACCCCGGGGCGGCGCGCGCGAGGCGTTCGCCGCGGCCGCGCGCGGCCGGCTTCGACGTCGTCGGGCTCGACCTGATCTTCGGCTGCCACGCCGAGAGCGACGCTGATTGGGACGCGACGCTGGCCGAGGCCGTCGCGCTGGCGCCCGACCGCGTCAGCGCCTACGAGCTGACCGTCGAGCCGGGGACGCGGCTGGCGGCCCGCGTCCGGTCGGGCGAGCTGCCGCCGCCCGACGAGGACGCGCGGGCCCGGCGCTACGTGGCGGCCGAGGAGGCGTTCGCCGCTGCCGGCCTGAGCTGGTACGAGATCTCGAGCTGGGCGCGCGACGAGCCGGCGCGCTCGCGCCACAACTGGGGCTACTGGACCGGGCGCGAACTGGTGGGGCGTCGGGCCCGGGCGCGCACTGCCACGTCGGCGGCGTGCGCTGGTGGAACGCGCTGCACCCGCGCACGTGGCGCGCCGCGCTGGAGGCTGGCCACTCCCCGGCCGCGGGCCGCGAGACCCCTGACGCCGCGGCGCGCCGCTCGAGCGCGTGATGCTCGAGCTCCGCCTCGGCCTGCGGCGCGCCGCTCGGACTACTAACGAGATGGCCGCGCCGCAGCGGCGCGGGCCGCCGGCGACGGCCTGCTGGACCTGCGCGACGACCACGCGATCCTGACGCTACGCGGCCGCCTGATCGCGGACACCATCGTCCGCGAGCTGTCGGCGTGACCGTCAGGCCAGCGCGTCGGGCACGGCGAACTCGCGCTTCGGTGGCGGCCTGGACCTCGTCGAGAGTGCGCCCGTCCTGGAGCTCAGCGAGGACCATGCCGTCGTCGGCGAAGTCGAACACCGCGAGGTCCGTGATCAGTCGGTGCACGACACGCTGTCCGGTCAGCGGCAGCGTGCACTCGCGCTTGACCTTGGAGTCGCCGCCCGCGCGTCAGGTGCTCCATGATCACCGACGACACGCTTGGCGCCATTGACGAGATCCATGGCCCCGCCCATGCCCTTGACCATCTTGCCGG
Organism: uncultured Actinomycetes bacterium; assembly: GCA_963846975.1. Classification (GTDB taxonomy): domain Bacteria; phylum Actinomycetota; class Thermoleophilia; order Solirubrobacterales; family Solirubrobacteraceae; genus AC-49. Next base: position 39,774 of record CAWJXY010000012.1, on the reverse strand, counting down.
GGACCATCCAGTTGGCGAGATCGCCGGCCTGCGAGCACCTCCATGCCGCCGAGGACCGCGAGGTCGATGTGACCGCCGCGGATCATCCCGAACGACTCGGCGCTGTCGAAGAACGACGCGCCGGGCACCGCGGTCACGGTCTCCTTGCCGGCGTTGATCAGATCCGGGTCGGCGCCGCCCGGCGGTCGGGGTAGGGCCCGATCGCCCATCAGCCCGTTCTCCGACTGCAGCATCACATCGCTCTTGTGCCGACGTGTAGTCGGCGAGCAGCGTCGGCAGCCCGATCCCGAGGTTGACGTTCATCCCGTCCTGCGATCTCGCGAGCCGCGCGCGTGATGATCCGGTCCGCGGGTCGCATCGCCTCCGCACTCACGCCGGCTTCTCCACAAGGCGCTCGATCCGCTTCTCGTAGCCCGTCGCCCCCAGCAGCCGCTGGACGATAGACGCCCGGCGTGTGGATGTGGTCGGGATCGAGCTCGCCGACATCGACCAGCTCCTCGACCTCGGCGATGGTGATCCGTCCGGCCGTCGCGGCGAGCGGGTTGAAATTGCGCGCGGTGTGCCGGTAGACGAGGTTGCCCAGCGGGTCGCCCTTCCACGCCTTGACGAGAGCGAAGTCGCCGATGATCGCGTGCTCGAGCAGGTGTGGGCGCCCGTCGAAGTCGCGGACCTCCTTGCCCTCGGCGATCGGCGTCCCGACCCCGGTGGGCGTGTAGAACGCGGGAATGCCGGCACCGCCGGCCCGCATCCGCTCCGCGAGCGAGCCCTGCGGCGCGAACTCGACCTCGAGCTCGCCACGGAGGAACTGCTGCTCGAACAGCTTGTTCTCGCCCGACGTATGAGGAGACCATCTTCCTGATCTGACGGTTCTGAAGCAGGATCCCCAGACCGAAGTCGTCGACACCGCAGTTGTTGCTCACGACGGTCAGGTCCTTCGTCCCGCGCTGACGCAGCGCGGCGATCGACTTCTCGGGGCAGCCCGACAGGCCGAAGCCCCCGACGATCAAGGTAGCTCCGTCCTCGATGTCGCCGACTGCGTCCGCGAACGACGTCATGACTTTGGCGTGCGGCATTGGTGATGGCAGGTCCGGGGCGCGGGGTCAGACCCGGACGCGGCGCGACGCTATCACGACCGCTCGACCGCGCGAGCGGTCGCCCGACCTCTCTCAACGCCGCACGCCGAGCGTGATCGAGCCGACGTAGCCCTTCCCGCCGGCGCGCTTGCTCAGATGCAGCTGCGCCTTGGAACCGCCGGCCTGTCGGTAGATCATGTCCTGCGCGTTGCTTGTGTCGGGCTCGCCGCGGCCGTCGTACTTCGCGGTGCGGTAGACGGCGTCGCTGGTCACGTCGTTGAAGAACAGCTGGCCGGTGTGGACGACCGACCCGCCGACGTGGACCTTGATGTGGATGTGCGGCGTGCGGCCGCGATACCAGCCGGGGTAGATCGTGTCGAAGATCACGAGACCGTGGGCGTCGGCGCGCTGGTGGCCGCGCAGGAAGCGCTGGCTGGAGGCCGACGAGCCGAAGCCCGAGTAGACGCCCGACGCATCGGCGTGCCACAGCTCGACGTCGGCGCCCTTGATCGTCCTGCAGCTCGTCGCGTCGACGACCGTCAGCCGCAGCCGCAGCGCCAGCCCCGGCCTGCCCTCGGTGATGTTGCGCCGCGTGAGGTGGTTGGGGATCCAGTACGGGCCCTCGGTGGCCTCGGGCGTGAGGATGCAGGTCGATGCGGCGGCGGCGTCTCGGGCGCGCGTGGACGCGGCCGCGCCGGGCAGGAACGCTGCGGCGCCGGCGCCGCCGAACAACGCGAGCGCCTCGCGGCGGCCGATGCGCGGTGAGTCGTCTTGTCGGTCATGGCGCCAACGCTGCAGTCCCGCGCTCTGAACGGACTCAGAGCGACGTGAGTCTTGGACTAAGAGGATGCCACGGGACCGCGGCCCAGCCGGCCGCGGTCCCGTACCGACATCGGCCAGCCTAGCCCTTTGCGAGCTGGCCGCGAATCTCGCCGTTGGGGTTCTTCATCGTATGGACGTTGGCGTACAGCTTGTGCGCCTTGAACGACTTCATCTCCGCCGCCGTCAGCTTCGCCTTGCCGCTGACCGGGCTCGTGCACGGAGCGCACAGCGGGACGACAACCGGGCCCGCCTTGCCCTTGGCGCCCGTGTGGATGTGCGCCGCCGTCGCCGGACCGGTCAGGCCGCTGAACGTCAGCTTCCACTTCAGGGTCTTGCCGGTCACCGTTCCCTTGAACGTGCCGTGCGCCGACTGCGACCCCGGTCGGCGCCGGGTCCTCCTGGCTCGCAGGTCAGCTTCGCCTTCCAGACCGTGCTCTTAGACGCCGCCGTCGCCAATGCGGCGAACAGCAACCCGACGGCCAGCGTCGCGCCGACGACGATCGTGATCCTTCTCATGATCCTCTCCCGTCCTCGATGAACGCGCTACGCGCCGAAGCGCAAGCGCCTCGCCCTGCATTGACGCCCAGGAAGCTGGGTTCTTCCTGAGCGTCAGGTCAGGATCGCGTTAGTTCAGCGGAAGCAGACCTTCTTGCTGAAGTCGCCGTAGCTCAGGATCGAGCCGTTACCGGCGACGCCGACGATCCGTCCGTTGCGATCGGTCGCCAGCACGCGCACCTGGTAGGTGCTGTCGCAGTCGCCCCCCGGGATGCTGAGCCCGGCCTGCGGTCCGGTCAGGACCGCGGTTCCGTGCGTCCCGGGCACCGCGACGTGCGACGTCTCGCCCGCCTGGCCGAAGTCGTCGCCGCCGTCCAGACGGTCGCCGTTGGGGTTCGTGAAGTTGTTCACGAACGCGTTGTCGGGGGTGATGTTTCCGGTGAAGAAGATCGCCGAGGCGAAGTTGTGCGTCGGCCTCGAGAACTCGATCACCGCGTTGCGCGCCCCGTTGACCGACCGCACGTCATACGTCACCGCGAACTGGTTCGAGCCGCCGGGCTCGATGTCGGCGATGTCGTAGAACAGCGGGTCGGCACCGTTGAGCAACGAGGCCGTCGCCTGGATCTTCGGCGTCGCCGGGAGCTGCTGGGCCTGCGGCGCGAACCGGATCGGCTGCCAGAAGCTCGTGCTGTCCGGGATCTCCGCGCCATGCCTCTTGCCCCGCAGCGCGATGCCGTACGCGCCGACGCCGTGCGGGAAGTCGGCCGCCGACAGCGTGATCGTCCCGGTCAGGCCGTGCAGCGGGAACTTCTGGCTGTGGGCGTCGAGGTCGCTGTCGGGGAACGCGCTCGGCACCGTACGGTCGATGTCGGAGACCAACAGCACGCCGCCGTCGGCGAGCCCCCGGTGACCGTCGCGCAGGTTGCGCAGGTCGAACGTGAACTTCACCTTGTCCCCTGCCTTGAAGACAGGGTTAAACGACGGCGGGACCGCGTGCGTCGTCGTCGCCGACGACTGGCCCTTGAACGTCACGTCGGTCGAGATCGACGCCGAGCCGCTGGTTGCGGTCACGGTCACGACCCGGTCGTCCGGTGACGTCACCGGCGCGCCGAGCAGGCCGAAGATCTCCGACGGCAGCAGCCGTACCGACGGGTTGCCGGGATCGGCGATCCCCGGGGGCACGGTCACCGTCTTGTGCCCGAGCTGGAGCGTCCATTGCATGTTCAGGTGGGGCACGAACACCGCATCCGCGCCGAACGTGATCGGCGCGAACAGGTTGTCGCCGCTGGCACCGATCGTCTCGTTCGTGCGGCTCGACGGAGCCACGAGACCGGTGCTGAGGTCGATCGTCGCCGTCCCGGCGATCGGGTTCTGGGTCGTGTCGCTCCAGAAGCTCGACCGCAGGTCGGTCGGCGTCAGCGTTGCCTTGCGCTGGGCCACCGTCATCCGCGCGAACGACGGGTTGCCGTTGGCGTGCGCGCGGTTGAACAGCGACTGGACCGCCGCCGTCAGGTCGAGCGCCGGGCCGATGTTGGCCTTGCTGAGGTCGAACGCGGGCGTGACGTTGTCGCGCCCGGTCTGGGCGATCAGGTCACGGACCTGGACCGGCGTCAGCGTGATGCCGAGCAGCCGGGCCGTCTGGCGGACCACCGCCGCCGCGCCCGCGATCTCGGGCGCCGACGCCGACGAGCCGCCGATCAGGCGGATCGTGCTGGCCGCCGGATTGACCGGGATGCCGTTTGCGTCCTCGACCTGGTTGAGGATCAGGATGTCGTCACCCGGAGCAGAGATGTTCACGCGCGAGCCGAAGCCCGTGTGGAAGTTCTGCTGGCCGGTCCAGCGCGTCTCAGTCGTGTGCTGGGAATGGCTGACCGCGTCGGGGATCTTCGAGTTGAACGGCGAGTTGTTGAAGACGTCGTTGAGCGTGTTCGCCCCGGCGTCGTTGGAGCCGCTGTCGATCACGAACTGCGGCTCGACGGTCAGGCCGTAGCTGTAGTTCGGGTTGGCCCAGATGTTGGGGTCGTTGATGTCGACCGGCACGTTGGGGTCGGTCGTGACCTCGGACGGGCCGGTCAGGCCGTTCGGGTTCATCGCGACCGACGGCTCGGTCTGACCGTCGCCGGCCGAGATCGAGACGAACGTGTCGGCGCCCTGGACGAGCGTCGTGACCGCGTCATGGATCATCGACTCGTCCTCGAAGAAGTAGTCCGAGAACCCGCCGATGGCGAAGCCGTCGCCGATCGACGCCGTGACGACGTCGGCCTTCGGCGTCTGCAGGAACACGGAGCCCAGGAACGCGCCGAGGAAGCCGTCGGTTCCGTTGACCTTCGGGTTGATCAGCCGGTAGCTGGCGCCGTAGGCCTCGCCGAGCAGCTCGCCGTTGCCGGGCGGCGGCGGGTTGACGACGCGCGGGTCACCGAGCGGCGGCGGCGACATGACGCTGAAGTCGAGATTGACCTCGAGGAAGTCGCCCTGGTCGTCGCCCGTCGTCCCTGAGGGATCGAGCGTGATCGTCGCACGTCTGGGTGCCGTCGGGCAGCGTCGTGGCACGTGCGGCTCGACAGCCAGACGGGGATCCTCGGGTAGCCGGCCGCGACGATGTAGCGCTGCCCGTTCTGGAGCACGGTGCTGTGGTCGTCGACGTTGCCGAGCGAGATGTTGGTGACGACCTCGCCCTGGCCCGGCTGCTGGCCGAAGCGCTTGCCGATCATCGCGGCGGCGCCGGTGACGTTGTTGCTGGCCGCGTCCTGGTAGGACTGGGCGTCGTTGCGGTAGGCCGCGTTGGGCGGCAGCGAAGCGGCTGACGGATTGGGGTGATCGGCCTTCTTGGCCCGGGCGAGCGCGGACAGCGCGCGCTTGATCCGCGCCTTGGACATGTGGGCTCCGCCGTGCGGGACCGAGTAGCGCCAGTCCGGCATCGCGGAGCTCACCAGCGGCGACTGGGCCAGCGCGTTGGCGGCGGCGCCGGCGTTGGCGGCCGGGTTGTAGCTGACCATGTAGACCTGGGTGAAGTCGGTGACGTACCGCCCGGTCGCGGCCTCGGCGCGTGCGCGGGCGGCGTTGAGCTGGTCGGCAGGAATGTTGGTGAACAGCCGCTGGATGGCTGGTCGTGCCGAGGCTCGACAGCGTCTGGTTCAGCGCCGCGAGCGTCCGCCGGATCGGCGCTGCCGGCCGGGTTGGCCACGAACTGGTTGCCGGCCACGGAGACCGGCGTCTTGAAGGCGATCAGCGCCTCGCCCGGATGGGCGAGCCGCGCGGGCAGCATCGGATAGAGACGCTGATGGGGCGATTGCACGCTGGCCCCCTGAGCGGTTGCGAGCGAGCCCGCGCCGACGATGGCGAGCGCTCCCACGACGAGTCCGGTGCGCCGCAAGCGCGCGGTTGGCAGTGCTGATCCGCATGTGCGTCACCTCTCCCTACTGGGGCCCCTGGTCGAGGCGGTGCTACCCAGCGAGGCGTTGGCCAACACGTCGCTAATCGAGCGCTCACAGGCCATGGTGCGTTTGCACGGGAAGCGCGGCGATACATGTGCGCTCGCGGACAAAATCAGGACGATCGGCTATGAGATGAGCCGGCTGACAACCGGCGTGCGCCCCGCGATTCGCACGGCCCGCACGATCATCGTCCCGACGAGGATCCCGAGCGCGACCGCGGGAATCGAGACGAGCGCGGCGCCGAGGTTCGCCGAGCCCGCCTCCGCGTTCTGGCCGACGATCTCGGTGATCCCGATCAGGCCGATCGTCCCCGGAACCAGCAGCCAGAACGCGGGCAGGAACATCACGTGCGCCGGGGGCGCGTACGGCGCCCGCGCCACCACGTGGGCCACCGGCACCATGATCGCCGCCCCGACGAAGCCGCTGAGCGTCGCATCGACGAGGTGCTTGCCCGCGACCTGCCCGCCGAACGCGGCGAACAGCACGATCAGCAGCCACGGCAGCGAGCGCCGTGGCGCGAGTTGTGGACGAAGATCCCGACGCCGAAGATCAGGACCCCGACCCACGGCGCCCAGGCGCCGAGTGTCTCAGCCGCCGCGCCCGCGACCGGCCCCGCGTGGGGTTGCCGACGATCTCGGCGCCGATCACGATCCCGATCCCGAGCAGCGCGAGCTGGAGTAGCCCAGCGACGAAACGGCTTGCCCCGGTCACCGTCTCGCCCATCGCGAGATCGACGGTCGCCATCGTCAGCAGCGCGCCGGGCAGGAACGTGACGAGCGGCGGGATCGTCAGCCGCAGCGATGCGGCGTCGTTGCCGCCGTGGGCCAGAAATGCGATCGCCGACACGACGGCCGCCGCGATGATCGGCAGCAGGAAGCCGCCCGCGCCGATCCGATCGCGCCACGAGCTTCATCACGCCGACCAACGCCCCGAGCGCCACGTAGACCCACAGATCCGCGGGCGCCGGGCGGATGACGAGCCCCAGCCCGACGGTCAGGACCGCGTGCGACAGCACGTAGGCGACCTTCCCGAACCGTGGCGGCGCGGCGAGAATCTCGCGCAGCCGCGCCAGCGCTTCGGCCGGCGACAGGCCGCCCCGCTCGGTGTCGCGGGCAACGCGGATGACGTCCGACGCCTGGTCGAGTGGGAGCTGGCCGAAGCTGTCGATCGTCTCGATCTGCGCGGGTTCGTCCGCCAACGGCGACGATCAGCGCGGTCGGCAACACGGCCACGACCGTGCCCTCGTGCCCGTTGGCCACCGCCACGGCACGCAGGTGCCCCTGGATCTCCGACACCGCATCGCCGGTCATCGTCAGCGCTCGCCCGAGCTCGAGCAGCAGCCGCTCGACCTCAGCCGGGTCGGTGGGGGCCGTCGCCCCCTCAGCCATCAGCCGTCGCCCTCAGAGCGACCTCACTGCACGATGCGCATGTCGTGGCTCGTGTTGTTGAGGCGGCGGCCGCCGTCGTCGGTGGCGACGACGATGTCCTCGATCCGCACGCCGAAGCGACCCGGCAGGTAGATGCCGGGCTCGATCGAGAAGCACATGCCGGGCTCGATCAGGTGGGTCTCGCCCTCGACCATGTACGGCGGCTCGTGGGTCGTGAGCCCGATCCCGTGGCCGACGCGGTGGATGAAGTACTCGCCGTAGCCGGCGTCGGAGATCACCTTGCGCGCCGCGCGGTCGATCTCCTGGCACGCGACGCCGGGGCGCACCGCCTCGAAGCCGGCCTGCTGCGCCTGGCGGACGATGTCGTAGACCTTGCGCTCCTCGTCGGTCGGCTCGCCGACGTGGACGCTGCGCGTCGTGTCGGACCCGTAGCCGTCCTTGAGGCCGCCGAAGTCGAGCACGACCATGTCGCCGTCCTCGATCACGCGGTCGCCGAGCTCGTGGTGCGGGTTGGCGCCGTTGGGCCCGGAGCCGACGACCGTGAAGTCGACCTGCGAGTGGCCGTGCTTGCGCAGCAGCGCCGGCGAGGTCGGCGCCGACCTCGCTCTCGGTGCGCCCGGCGAACTGCACGCTTGACGATCTCCTCGAGGCTCGCGTCGGCTGCCGCGCCGGCCGCGGCCAGGCGCTCGATCTCGTCGTCGTCCTTGATCGCGCGCAGCATCGGCAGCGACGCGGTCATCGACACGTAGCTCGACTGCGGGAGCGTGCGTCTGCAGCGCCGAGCACGTGCATCGCCCATGCCGAGTCGGAGATCGCGTAGCGCCCGTCGTCCACCAGCAGTTCTGCCGTCGCCTCGTACGGGTCGTCTGCCGTCCGTCCAGTCGCTCAGCGCCACGACGCTCGACGCCGGCCGCCGCCTCGGCGTCGGGGCGCTCGAGGATCGGGACGATCATCGCCGGGTCGCGGTCGGCGTGCAGCACGAGCATCGTGATCCGCTCGGTGATCGCGATCGGCATGTAGTCGGCGAAGTAGATGAGGTCCGGGCCCGGGGTGACGAGCACGCCGGTCAGTCCCGGCGTCGGCCGCCTGTGCGGCCGCCCGCTCCATCCGCGCGCGCGAAGTCCTCAGCGGTGAACGGCGCCGGTCCGCTCATGACTGAAAGGCGCGCGCGTAGCTCTGCGCAGGAACAACGCTTCGGACGAGCGCGATGTGCTCGATCTCGGATGGATCGACGCTCTCGTTCGGCGCGTGGATCAGGCACTTGGGCTCCTCGACGCCCATCAGCATGATCTCGGCGTCGGGGATACGTCTCGGCGAGCACGTTGCACAGCGGGATCGAGCCGCCCTGGCCCTCGGTCGTCAGCTCGCGGCCGTAGGCCTCCTCGCATCGCCGTCGTGCATCGCCTCGTAGCCCGGGCCCGACAGCGAGCCGACGAACGGGTCGCCGACCGCGACGCGCTCGATCGTGCACTGCAGGCCCCACGGCACGCGCGCCTGCAGGTGCTCGACGAGCGCGTCCTGGGCCTGCTGGCCGGTCATCCCCGGCGGCACCCGCAGGCTGACGCGCGCCGCGGCCGACGCCTGGATCGCCGCGGAGGAGCCGACCACCGGCGGGACGTCGATCCCGAGCACGGTCGCCGACGGGCCGCGCCCACAGCATGTCGGCGACCGTGCCGTCGCCGATCAGCTCGACGCCGTCGAGCACGTTGGCGTCGGCGCGGAACTGCTCGGCCGAGTAGTCGACGCCGTCCCACTTCTGCGTGTTGTCGAGCCCGTCGATCGTCGTGTTGCCGTGCTCGTCGTGCAGCGATCGCGAGCATCTGGATCAGCGCCAGCACCGGGTCGGGCGCCGGCCCGCCGAACATGCCCGAGTGCATCGCGCTGCCGAGCGCCTCGAGCTGTCACGTCGACGCTCGTCATCCCGCGCAGCGTCGTGGTCAGCGTCGGGACCCCGACCGCGAAGTTGCCGGTGTCGACGACGAGGATCGTGTCGGCGCGCAGCAGGTCGGCGTTGCTCGGGCACGAACGCCTCGAGCCCGCCGGTGCCCTGCTCCTCCGAGCCCTCGCAGATCAGCTTGACGCCGCACGGGAACGCCGCCGTCGACCTGCTGCAGCGCGCGCAGCGCGGTGAGGTGCATGACGATGTTGCCCTTGCAGTCCGCCGCGCCGCGCCCGTACCAGCGGCCGTCGCGCTCGGTCAGCTCGAAGATCGGCGACCGTCCAGTGCTCCTCGCCGAGCGGCGGCTGCACGTCGTAGTGGCAGTACAGCAGCACGGTCGGCGCGCCCTCGGGCGCCGGGGCGTGGCCGTGGACGGCCATGCTGCCGTCGGGGGTCGGCGACATCGCGCACGTCCTGCAGGCCGACGTCGGCGAATGCGTCGACCACCCACTGCGCCGCGCTCTGGCACTCCTCCGGCGGGAACTGCTTGGGGTCGGCGACCGACTGAAAGCGACGAGCTCGGCGAGGTCGTCCTTCGCGCGACCCATGAGCCCCTGGACCGCGTCGCGCAGATCATCGGACATGGCATATCCTCTCCCTTCTGCTGGTCATGACGCCGCGACCGGCTCGGTCGGGATCGTGTGCAGCGGCGCCGCTGCCGCGGCGGCGCGGTGGATCGCCGTGGTCGCGGCCGGGCGGTGGCGGCGCCATCGAGCACGGCGAGTGCGATGCCGGCGGCGCGACATGATCGCCAGCAGCAGATCGCCGCCCGCGAGACCGGCGGCGAGCGCGTCGGCCTTGCCGAGGCACCCGCGTCGACGTGGTTGTTGGCGACCGCGTTGAAGATCATCGCCACCGCGGCGACGGCGACCGCGGCGCCGACGTAGCGGGCCATGTTCGAGATGCCCGACGCCTGCGCCGACCTGGTCGGCGGCGACGGACGACGTCGACGCCGACGACGCGGGCCCGTTGGCCAGCCCGAGGCCGACCGACGAGCACGACCAGCGGGGCCACGAACGCCGCGTAGGTCCACGACGCCTTGACGAACGCCAGCGCACCGAAACCGGCGGCCGCGAGCCCGAAGCCGATCGCGACGACCGCGCGCCCGCGCCGATCTTCGCCGCCAGCGGCGTGATGAACGGCGTGATCAGCGATCATCCCGGCGGCCGCCGGCAGCGTCGCCAGCCCGGCCTCGAGCGCGCTCATCCCGAACGCCGACGGGTCCTGGAAGTAGAGGCTACAGCACGTACATCAGCGCGTTGATCGTGCCCGCGACGATCAGGATCGCCAGCGTCGCGCCGACCAGGATCCGGTTGCGCAGCAGCTTGAGGTCCACCAGCGGCGCGCTGACGCGCTGCTCGACGGCGACGAATACGAACGTCGCGGCGATCGTGATCGCGAAGCAGCCGAGCGTCGCGAGCCGACCCCCAGCCCCAGTCGTTGCCCTCGCTGAGCGCGAGGACGAGCGGCACGAGGACGACCGCGACGAGGACCGTCCCCGCGTAGTCGATCGAGCGCGGGCGGTTGGGGTCGCGCGACTCCGCCACCGTGCGCGATCGTCAGCGGGATGCACAGCAGCGGCGATCGCGGCGTCGATCCAGAACAGGCCCTGCCAGCCGGTCGTGCCGACCAGCAGCCCGCCGATCAGCGGCCCGGCTGCGCCGCCGGCCGCCGATGCCGCACCCCAGATCGTGATCGCCCGCATCTGCCCGGCGCCCGAGGCGGCGACCGACAGCAGGCTCATCCCGCACGCAAGGATCGTCGAGCCGGCCGCGCCCTGGATCATGCGCCCCGCGACGACGCCGCCCCCAGTCGTCGACAGCGCGATCAGGGCGCACGAGACGACGAACAGCACGAGGCCGCCGAGGAACACCTTGCGGCGGCCGAACACGTCGCCCAGCGCGCCCGACGTGACGATCACCGCCGCGCCGACCAGCGAGTAGCCGGTCACCGCCCACTGAAGCTGGGCGACCGGGGCGTCGACGTCCTTGCTGATCGACGGCAGCAGGATGCTGACCGCCGACGTGTTCGCGTTGACCACGAGCGCCGAGACGCACGCGGCGAGCATCACGCCGAGGCCGGCCGCGCGACCGGGATCGATCGCGGCGTCGGCGCTCATCAGTCCTTGACTGTGTTGTCGGTCTTCAGGCTGTCGATCTTCTTCTGGTAGGCCTCGAGCTTGTCGGGGCAGTAGACGCTGAGGACGATCGCCTCGCCCTTGACGACGAGGGGGTCGATGATGATCGGCCGCCGGCCGACGAAGTCGGCGCCGTTGTCGATCTGGTCGTTGAGGGTCGCCTTGCCCAGCGCGTTGGCCGGGTTGTCACAGATCGCGCCGCCGTCGGTGCCGAGTGTGCGGACGATTTCGTCCTGGGTCGCCGGGACGACGAGCCCCGCCTGTTCGAACTTCTGCGCGACCTCCTGGGCCTTCTGCTTGGCCTCATCGTTGGTCTTGGCGTTGCTGAACGCGATCAGCCCGACGACGACCAGCACGACGAGCGCCGCGCCGCCGATCCAGTACACGAGGCGCATGTGGTGGTGCTCGGGCTCGTGGCCCTCGGCGGCGAGCGCCGCGACCGGCGCCGGTTCGGGCGCCGGCGCCGGCTCGGGCTCGGGCTCTGGGGCGGCCGGCTCCTGCTCCGCCGCGGCGGGCGCCGCCGGCGCCCCCTCGAGCTCGGCGTCCTCGTCCCCGTCGACGCCCTTCCACCCCGGCTTGCGGAAATGCAGGAACGCCCACGCTGGGAGCAGGCCGATGACGCTCGTCCCGACGAGGATCAGCAGCGCATAGGTCCCGGCGCTCTTGTTCTCGAACTGCGACGGTGGCACGAAGCCGATCGCGAACGCGGCGATCGACGCGATGCCACCGACGACGCACATCAGCGTCAGGGCCGGCGCCCTGAAGCCGCGCGGCACGTCGGGCTGGTTGGTGCGCAGCCGCCGCGCGGCGATGAACATCAGCACGTATACGATCAGGTAGACCTGGGTCGTCATCACGCTGAGGATCCAGTAGGCGCTCGAGACCGATGGGACGAGCGCGTACAGCAGGCCGATGACGCTCGTGATCGCGCCCTGAACGACGAGGATGTGGACCGGGACGCCCTGCGCGTTGACCTTCTGCAGGAACGGCGGCAGGTAGCCCTGCTGGCGGCCGATCAGGACCAGGCCCTTCGACGGGCCGGACAGCCACGTCAGCATCCCGCCGAGCGAGGCGCAGACCAGTGCCAGCGCGACGACCGGCACCAGCCGCTCGATCCCGAAGTAGCTGAAGAACGCGCTGAACGCCTGCATCACGCCGGCGGTCAGGCTCAGTTGGTGGGCCGGCACGACCCAGCTGATGGCGAGCGCCGGCAGGATGAAGATCAGCAGCACCATCCCGCACGCCGTGAACATCGCGCGCGGAAACTCGGAGGCAGGATTTCGCAGCGACGAGACGTGGACCGCGTTCATCTCCATCCCGGAGTACGAGAGGAAGTTGTTGACGATCAGCACGAGGCTCGCGATCCCCGTCCACTCGGGCAGCAGGTGGCTGGCGTCCATCGGCGCGGCCGACGGGTTGCCCTGGAGCAGGAACACGACGCCGAGGATCACGAGCAGCGCGCCCGGGATCAGCGTGCCGACCGTGAGCCCGCTCGAGGCGAGCTTGGCGATCGCCCCGACGCCGCCGCGCGCCGACACGAACACGCCGAGCCAGAACACGACGACGATCACGATACCCGTGTAGACGCCGTTCGTCGCCAGGTCGGGGTTGATGACGTAGGCCAGCGTGCTGGCCACGAACCCGAGCAGCGTCGGGTAATAGAAGATCGTCATCGCGAACTGGCACCAGACGGCGAGCATGCCCCAGCGTGGCGACATGCCCTCGCTGACCCAGCGGAAGATCCCGCCCGACCAGCCCGACGCGAGCTCGGCCGCCACGAGCGACTGCGGCAGCAGGAACACGATCGCCGGGACGATGTACAGGAACACGCACGCCAGGCCATAGACCGCCATCGTCGGCGCGCTGCGCAGGCTCGCCACCGACGACGTCGTCATGAAGGCCAGCGTCACCCAGGTGATGAACTTGGGCTTGGCCATCGTGACGCTCTGGGCCCTGGTCGAGGCGGCGCGCGCCGCGCCTCCAGGTCGGTCAGCGGGGACATCCATCGATGACATCGAGCCTCCCGAACGACGTGTGTGAGCGGGAGCATACGAAACGCCGCGGCCGCTCACTCACGCCCTGCTTACGCGCGCTTTGGACCGCTCTCACGTCGTCGGTCGACACTGCCCGCCATGAGCACCATCGCCGCGTCCCGACCGACGATCGCCGACCGCAGCCGTGCCCGGCTGACGCGGATCCCGCCCGAGCTCGGCGTGCTCGTCGCGCTGGCCGCAGCGCTCAACCTCGTGCTGCTGACGCGCAACGAGTGGGCGAACTCGTATTACAGCGCGGCCGTGCGCTCGATGAGCTCGAGCTGGCACAACTTCCTCTACGAGTCGTTCGATCCGTCGGGGATCATGACCGTCGACAAGCCGCCGCTGTCGCTGTGGGTGCAGTCGCTGTCGGTCCGGATCTTCGGCTACCACCCGCTCAGCGTGCTCGTCCCCCAGGCGCTGATGGGGGTCGCGACCGTCGTGCTGATCTACGACCTCACGCGGCGCCTGTGGGGCCGACCGGCCGGCTTCGTCGCCGGGCTCGTGCTCGCCGTCACACCGGTCACGGTCGCGATCTCGCGCCACAACAACCCCGACGCGTTGCTGGCGCTGTGCGTCGTCGCCGCGCTGTGGTTCACCGTGCGCGCGCTGCACGACGGGCGAACGCGCTGGATCGTCGGCGCGGGCGTCGCGGTCGGCCTCGGCTTCGAGACGAAGATGGGCGCGGCGCTGCTCGTCGTGCCCGGAATCGTCGCCGCGTGGCTGTGGATCGCGCCGCGGGGCCGCATCGCGGCCGCCAAGGCGTTGGCGTGGGGCGGCGCCGCGATGGTCGTCGTCGGCGGCGCGTGGCCGATGCTGATGTGGCTGACGCCGACGTCCGACCGCCCATGGATCTCGGGCACGAACGACAACAGCATCTGGTCGCTGATCTTCGGCTACAACGGCCTCGGCCGCGTCGACGGCCAGGCCGGCGGCCCACAGATCGCGGGCGGTGGGGGCGGCGGGCCGTTCGGCGGCTCGTCGGGCCCGCTGCGGCTGCTCAACGGCGCGCTCGGCGGCCAGGCCGGCTGGCTGCTCGGCACGGCGATCGTCGGCGCCGTCGCGATCGCAGTCATCACGCGCCTACGTCGCGCCGATCCGCGCACCGGCTGGCTGCTCGCGGTCGGCGGCGGTTTCGCGCGCGTGCGCGGTCACGTTCAGTTTCGCCCAGGGCATCTTCCACCCGTACTACGTCGCCGAGCTGGCGCCGTTCAGCGCCGCGCTGGTCGGCGCGACCGTCGCTCTGATCCTGCGCCACGACAACGTCGGGCGGATCGTCGGGCCGCTCGCCGTCGCCGGCGGGCTGATCACCGAGCTCGCGGTTCTGCACAACGACTCCGAGCAGCTGCAATGGCTGGTACCGGTATTGATCATCGGTGCGTTGGCGGCCGGGCTCGCGCTGGTGTCGGTCGATACCAAGCGACTGCGCGCCGCGGTCGTGGCGGCGACCGTCGGCATGCTGCTGATCGCACCGGCGACGTGGGCCGTCGATACGCTCGGCCACGCGACGAGCGGCACGTTCCCGGCCGGCGGGCCGGCATCCGCGGCGTCCGGCGGCGGCTTCGGTGGGCCGGGCGGGGCGGGCGGTTTTGCCCGGGGCAACGGCGGCGGCTTTTCCGGCGGCGGGACCTTCACGCCGCCGACGGGCGCGCCGGGCCGGCGGCCCGCCAACCGGCGCTCCGCCCACCGGCTCGACGGTCCCGCGCTTCGGCGGCGGCGGAGGTCCAACCGGCGGCTTCGGCGGCTTCGGCGGCGGCCCGGGCTCGACGACCGAGGTGCGCGCGCTCGTCGCCTACGTCGACGCGCACGGCGGCGGCACGATCGGCGTCTCGAGCCAGTCGGGCGCGGCGAACGCGATCATTGCGTCGGGCGCCGACGTGGCGGGGATCGGCGGCTTCTCGGGCCGTGAGAGCCAGGTCAGCCTGAGCTGGCTCGCCGATGCGGTGCGCTCGGGGCGGATCCGGTGGGTCGTCGCCGACTCGTTCGCCGGCT
Organism: uncultured Actinomycetes bacterium; assembly: GCA_963846975.1. Lineage (GTDB taxonomy): Bacteria > Actinomycetota > Thermoleophilia > Solirubrobacterales > Solirubrobacteraceae > AC-49. Next base: position 24,461 of record CAWJXY010000012.1, on the reverse strand, counting down.
TCGGGCGCGACACACGCGTCGGATCACGCGACGCGATGGAGGTCGTGCAGAGCGTCTGCACGCCGGCGACGACCAGCTCGAGCTCGACGCTGAGCAGCCTCTACGACTGCTCGGGCAAGGCCGGCGCGCTGGCGTCGGCGTCCGCGTCGGGCTGATCGTCGACACCGGGTGCGGTGTCCGGTTGCGCGAGCGTCGCGGCGGCCGCCGGCGGCTCCGCCGCCGGCGCGCCCGCCGCCCCGTTGGCCTGCGGTAGCTCGTCCCCCGCCGCCAACGGGCTCGCATCCGAGCGCGTCACCGCCGCAATCTCCTGTGCGGTGACGTTGCGCGGGTGGTGGCACGCCGCGAGATGCCCGCCGGCGTACTCGGTCAGCGGCGGCTCGACGGTCCGGCAGATGTCGGTCGCGTGCGGGCAGCGGGTGTGGAAGCGGCAGCCCGGCGGCGGGTCCGATCGGGTTGGGCGGCTCGCCGGCGACGACGCTGCGGGCCCGCGCCCGGTTCTCCCTGGGGTCCGGGATCGGGATCGCGGCGAGCAGCGCCGAGGTGTACGGGTGGATCGGCTTGTCGTAGAGCTCCTCGGCCGGCGAGACCTCCATCACCTTGCCGAGGTACATCACCACGATCCGGTCGGACACGTGGCGCACGACCGACAGGTCGTGGGCGACGAACACGTAGGTCAGGCCGAACGTCCTCCTGCAGGTCCTCGAGCAGGTTGATGACCTGCGCCTGGATCGACACGTCGAGCGCCGAGACCGGCTCGTCGAGCATCATGACCTTCGGGTTCATGGCCAGCGCGCGGGCGATCCCGATCCGCTGGCGCTGGCCGCCGGAGAACTCGTGCGGGAAGCGGTTGAGGTGCTCCGGGTTGCAGCCCGACCTGGTCGAGCAGCGTGCGCGTCTCGCGGGTCGATCTCGTCCTTGCGCACGCCGCGGAGCCGCAGCGGCGTGGCGAGGATCTGGACGACGCGCTTGCGCGGGTTCAGCGACGCCTGCGGATCCTGGAAGACCATCTGCAGCTCGCGCCGGATCGGGCCCGAGCTGCCTTGCGGTCCGGCCTTCGTGATGTCCTGGCCGCGGAAGCGGATCGCCCCGCCGGTCGAGTCGATCAGCCGCGCCAGCGTGCGGATCAGCGTGGTCTTGCCGCAGCCCGACTCGCCGACGACGCCCGAGCGTCTCGCCCTCGCTCAGCCTGAACGAGACGTCGTCGACCGCGTGGACGTGGCCGTCGTGCCGCCGAACAGCTGCTCGGAACGAACCGGGAACAGCACCTCGAGGTGCTCGGCCTCGAGCAGCGGCACGGTCGCTCATGACGCTCGAGCGCCTCCGGCCGTCACGAGGCCGATCCGGCCGTCGATCTCGCCGCAGCGGCGCGCTTCTCGTCGCGCTCAGCCAGCAGCGGTCGAGGTGGTCGGGCTCGTCGGCCAGGCGCTGCTCGAGACCCGGGACCTCCGTGCAGCGCGTCGAACGCGTGCGGGCAGCGCGGCGCGGAAGTGGCAGCCCGGGCGGCGGCGCCAGCAGCGAGGGCGGCTGACCGGGGATCGCCGGCAGCCGCGCCGCCGGTCGCCGTCGACGCGCGGGATCGAGCCCGAGCAGGCCCCACGTGTAGGGGTGCTGGGGGTCGTAGAAGATCTCGTCGAGTCGTGCCCTGCTCGACGATCCGCCCGGCGTACATGACGACGATCCGGTCGGCGATGTCGGCGACGACGCCGAGGTCGTGGGTGACGAGGATGATGCCGGTGCCCGTGTCGCCGGCGCAGCTCGTCGAGCTCGTCGAGGATCTGCGCCTGGATCGTCACGTCGAGCGCGGTCGTCGGCTCGTCGGCGATCAGCAGGCGCGGGATCGCACGACAGCGCCATCGCGATCATCACGCGCTGGCGCATGCCGCCCGAGAACTCGTGCGGGAACGAGCGCAGCCGTCTGCCGCGTGCGGGATCCCGACCCGCTCCATCAGCTCCGCGGCGCGCTCCAGCGCCTGCGTCCTTGGACATCTCGGGGTCGTGCTCGCGGATCTGCTCGACGATCTGGTCGCCGATCCGGTACACCGGGATCGAGCGAGATCATCGGGTCCTGGAAGACCATCGCGATCTCGGCCCCGCGCACCTTGCGCAGCTGCGCGTTGGTCGCGGTGACGAGCTCGACGTCGCCGAGCGCGCGCGGATCCCTCGAAGTGCGCGTTCGGCGACCGCGTCAGCCCCATCAGCGTCATCGCGGTCACCGACTTGCCCGAGCCCGACTCGCCGACGATCGCCACGACCTCGCCGCGGCGACCGTGAACGAGACGTCGTCGACGGCCCGGACGATGCCGTCCTCGGTGGCGAACGAGACCCGCAGGTCTCGACGGTCAGCAGCGTGTCGAGCCGCGACCGGCGCCGCGGCGTCGAGAGCGTGTCGGTCACAGACGGATCCGCGGGTCGAGGAGCGCGTAGAGCGATGTCGACGAACGCGGCGATGATGACGACGCACGCGGCGCCGAGCAGCGTGATCACGAGCACCGGCGGCATGTCGAGCGGCCGATCGAGTCCGCGGCGTACTGGCCGACGCCGTGGAGGTTGAACACCGACTCGGTGAGGATCGCGCCGCCGCCGATCACCGGCCGCGAAGTCGAGGCCCAACAGCGAGACGATCGGGATCAGGCTGTTGCGCAGGACGTGGCGGATCATGCACCTGGCTCTCGCTGATGCCCTTGGCCCGCGCGGTGCGCACGTAGTCCTCGTTGATCGTGTCGAGGATCGTCGAGCGCAGCACCCGCGAGTAGACGCCGATGAACAGCACCGACAGCGCGAACCACGGCAGGATCAGGTGGGTGAACCACTCCCACGGGTCTGTCGTCAGCTTGACGTAGCCGCCCAGCGGGAACCAGCCCGACTTGTAGCCGAAGAAGTAGAGCAGCACCGCGCCGAGAGGAACACCGGCGTCGAGACGCCGATCAGCGACAGCACGGTCAGCGTCCGGTCTAGCCACCGCCCCGCCGCGAGCGCGGCGAGCACCCCGAACAGGATCCCGAAGCCGAGCCAGATGATCCCGGCGCCGATCGCCAGCGACAGCGTCGCCGGCAGGCCCTGCTTGATCTGGTCGAGGACGTTGAGCTGCTGGGTGTAGGAGATGACCTTGCCGGTGAAGATCTTCTTCATCGTCTTGACGTACTGGACGTAGATCGGCTTGTCGAAGCCCCACTTGATGCGGACGTCCTGGACCTGCTGCGGCGTCGCCAGGCGGCCGGCGAGCCGCAGCGCGGGGTCGCCGTTGGGGATCGCCTGGAAGAGCAGGAACGTCAGGATCGAGATCGCGAACAGCACGAGGATCACCGACAGCGATCGCGCTGGAGGACGAAGCGCGCCATCAGTGGTCGATCCGGACCTTGGACCGCGGGTCGAGCGCGTCGCGCACGCCGTCGCCGAAGACGTTGATGCCGAGGATCGTCAGCACGAGCATGATCCCCGGCACGAGCACGGGGTGGAACGCGCCGGGGAACTGGCGGATGCCGTCGGAGATCATCGTCCCCCACGACGGCGTTCGGCGGCTGCACGCCGGCGCCGAGGTACGACAGGCCCGCCTCGAGCAGGATCGCGTTGGCGAGGATCAGCGGGACGAAGACGATCGATCGTCGAGGCGACGTTGGGCAGGATCTCGGTGAACATGATCCGCAGCGTGCCCGAGCCCCTGGGCGCGCGCGGCGTCGATGAACTCCTTCTCGCGCAGGCCGAGCACCTGGCCGCGCAGCGGTTTGGCGACGTAGGGCACGTAGACGATCCCGATGATCGCCGCCGGGACGAACAGCGAGTTGCCCTGGATCTTGAACGGCCCGAGGCTCGATCCCGCCGACCGCCAGCGCGATGCCCAGCGCGACGCCGAGCAGGACGACGGGAAAGGCCCAGATCGATGTCGAGGACGCGGCTGAGCACGCGTCGGCCGCGCCCGCGGAAGTAGCCGGCGACGATCCCGAGTGATCGTGGCCAGGAGCATCGTGATGAACGTCGCCGATGAAGCCGATCTCCAGCGAGTTGCGCCCGCCGTAGAGCAGCCGCACGGCGACGTCGCGGCCGTTGGAGTCGGCGCCGAGGAAGAACTGGGCGTGCCACGTCGGCCCGATCGGGACACCGCCGAGCGAGACGACGTCCGTCAGCTTGCCGTCGACCAGGATCTGGTCGGTGATGTGGTTGGCGTTGGGCCCGGTGTGCGCGACGTGCTTGGCGTAGACCGGCGCCAGCAGGCACAGCACGACCATCAGCAGGAACACCCCGCCGAACACCAGCGCGACCTTGTTGCGGCGCAGTCGCCGCCAGGCGAGCGCGTACGGCCCGATCCCGTGCGGCGCGCGGATTCCCTCGGCGTCGGCGATCGGCTCGCCGAGCGTGTCGCCGAACGTCGTTCCGGTGTATTCGGGGGGGGTGGCCGTCATCGCAGACACGGTGGGGCCGGGAGCTCGCGCTCCCGGCCCCTCGCAGCGGCTACTTCTTGTCGAACGACGTCCAGTCGAGCCCGTACAGCGGGACTGCATGACGATGGAACCGAAGTTCATCTTGTTGGACGTGAACTTCGGAACCAGCTGGTTGCCGTAGGCGACGATGTACGCCTTCTTGGCCAGGTACTCGTCAAGCGCCTGCCACTGCGAAGCAACCGAGCCGAGCTTCGAAGCGGGGACGGTGTTGAGCTTCTTCAGCGCGGCCTGGACCTTCGGGATCGTTGACCTGGCTGAAGTTCTGGTTGTTGGTCGGCTGAATGGAGTTCTTGTCCATCAGCAGGTAGAAGTCCGACGGGTTCGGGAAGTCCTGGTTCCAGTCGGCGAACCCGGTCTGCGGGTTCAGCTTCAGGTTTCCGATCGTCGGGAAGTACTGCGCGTCGGCGATGACCTTGGTCGTCGCCTTGAACCCGATGCTGTTGAGCACATCGGTGTAGTAGGCGATGAACGCCTGCCGCGGCTGGCGCGTCTCGCTCCAGACCGTGACCGGCGTGCCGGCCAGGCCGGACTGCTGGATCAGCTGCTTGGCCTTCGCCAGGTTCGGCGCCTTGTTCGGGTCGCCGTACGGGCACGGCTTGGTCGGGTGACCGGCGATGCCGGGCGGCAGGAAGTAGCAGGTCGGCACGAAGTCACCGCTGTTGAGGCGGGACAGCGCGCGACGGTCGACGGCGTAGTTGACCGCCTCGCGGACCAGCTGGTTGTTGAACGGCTTCGTCTTCGTGTTGAGGAAGAAGTAGTACGTCGACGCCGTGGCGATCTTCTGGAAGCGGCTCTTCTGCTTCTCGGCCTGCTGCTCCAGCGACGGCGGGATCTGATCGGCCCAGTCGAACACGTCGGCGCTGTTGTTGAGCACCGACTCGGCCTCGGCGTTCGTGTTGCCGTTGATCGTCACCTTGACGGTGTTGTTGGCCGCCGGGATGCCCGGGATCCGGAACGAGGCCCACTTCGGGTTCGGGACCGCCATGAAGCTGCGGTTCGGGACCACGTTCTTGAGGATGTACGGACCGACGCCCGGGGGCGGGTTGTTCGACAGGTTCTTGATCGCCGTACCGGTCGGCACCAGGGCCGATGACGGGAAGGCGAGGACGTTCAGGAACGCGCCGTAGGGCTGGGTCAGCTTGATCGTGATCACGCCGGTCTTGTCGTCGGCGACGATGCCGGAGATCTTCTTGGACTTGCCCTTGTCGTAGTCGAGCGCACCGGCGATGTTGCCGGTGTAGAACGACTTGCCGCCCCACGGGAGCTTGATCGCCCGCTGGATCGAGTAGCCGAAGTCGCTGGCCTTGACCGGCTTGTTGTTCGAGTACTTCAGACCCTTGCGCAAGGTGATGGTGTAGGTCTTGCCTCCGTTGGTGATCTTCGGAGGTCCGGCGGCCAGGCCGGGAATGACGACGCCGCCCGCGGCGCCGTTCTTGTGCGCGTAGGTGTAGAGCGGCGTGTAGGCGACCCAGTCCGCCTCGGCGCGCCTGTGTCGTGTAGGCCTCGCCCGGGTCCAGGAAGTCCGGAGCCGTCCCGTAGACGACGTTCACGGTCTTCGCCGCAGCGGCGCTGGCGGACGTGGACGAGCTGGAGCCGCTGCTGGCGTATGCCACAGCGACAATCGCAAGGCCCGCGACAACGGCCAATGCGACGATTATTCTGACGTTCTTTAGCACGAGTGCCTCCCTCATAAGAAACAGTCGGCCCGGTCAGACACCGGGACCGATAACACGTGGGCAACATATAGCGGACGAAGCCGGCCTGCGCCGATTCTCGTCTGCTCCGCATGACTCCAGACAGGCGAAATCGTGATCCACCCGCTACTACAATTCAGAGACATACCCGGTAGCTGTCGGGATCGAAACGTGCCGTGCGGCGGCGGAATCGCCACGTCCAGTCCGGCCACAGGGCAGAGTTGCGCCCGTTTGCGTCGATGTACCAGCTCTGGCACCCGGTCGACCAGATCGTCCGGCTCATCCGCCGGTCGATCTCCTCGTTGGAGGCGGCCTGGGCCCGCTCGGTGACCTCGACGACGGCGACGCCGCGGCGCGTCATCGTGTCCAGCGCGCTCATGATGTAGGCGATCTGGGACTCGGCGACGTAGACCATCGACGAGTGCCCGAGACCCGTGTTGGGGCCCAGCAGCAGGAACATGTTCGGGAAGCCAGCGACCGTGCAGCCGAGATGGGCGCGCATGCTGCCCCGCCACACGTCGTTGAGCGATCGGCCGGCCGCGGCCGTGGATCAGCCCGCCGAGCGGCGGGTCGGTGACGTGGAAGCCGGTGCCGAGGATGATCGCGTCGACCTCGCGCTCGATGCCGTCGGCGGTAACGATCGAGTGGGCACGGATCTCGGAGATCGCGTCGGTGATGAGCTCGACGTTGGGCTGGGCGATCGCCGGGTACCAGTCGTTGGACGGCAGGATCCGCTTGCAGCCCAGCGAGTAGGTCGGGGTGACCTTGGCCTGCAGTTCGGGGTCGGAGATCTGGCTGGCGATGTGCCGGCGCGCCTGACGCTCGGGGAAGCGCATCAGGCGCGGGCGCTTGACGAAGCCGACCACCAGCGCCTCGCGAGCCGCGTAGACCAAGCCGCGAACGAGGCGCTGGAGCGCAGGCAACGCCCGGAACAGGCTGCGCTCGCGCTCGCTCGTCGGCCGCGCCGTGTGGGGCATGACCCACGGCGGCGTGCGCTGGAAGACGTGCAGCCGCTGGACCTGGGGCTGGATCTCGGGGACGAACTGGATCGCCGACGCTCCGGTGCCGATCGCCGCGACGCGCTTGCCCGCAAGGTCGAAGTCGTGGTCCCAGCGCGCGGAGTGAAAGACCGCGCCCTTGAACGTGTCCAGACCCGGGAGGTCGGGGACCTTCGGCTCGGTCAGCAGGCCAACGGCCGATACGAGGATCCGCGCCTCGATCTCGCCGTCCGAGGTCGCAAGGCGCCAGCGGCCGGCGTCCTCATCCCAAGCCGCGTCGGTGACCTCGACGCCGAGGCGGATGTAGCGCCGCACGCCGAAGCGGTCGGCGACGCCGCGCACGTAGTCCCAGATCTCCGGCTGGCGCGAGTAGGTGCGGCTCCAGTCGGGGTTGGGCGCGAACGAGTACGAGTAGAGGTTCGACGGGACGTCGCACGCACACCCAGGGTAGGTGTTGGCCTGCCAGGTGCCACCGACCTCGTCGGCGCGCTCGAGGACGACGAAGTCAGTGATGCCGGCCTGCTGGAGGGCGATCGCCATCCCGAGGCCGGAGATCCCTCCGCCGATGATCACGGTGTCGAACGACTCGGCCATCGCCGCCGATCATAGAACGGGCGGCGATGGCCGTAGTACGTGTCAGCCGATCGCCTCGAGGTCGGCCTCGCGCGGCAGCAGCAGGGTCAGCAGGGCGCAGACGACGAGCACGCCGCACTCGATCCACAGCACCGTGTTCAGCGACGACGCGAAGCCGTGCTTGGGCAGCGTCGAGAAGAACACCGTTCCCAGCGCCGCGACGCCGGCCGCGGAGCCGAACTGCTGGAGCGCGTTGAGCACGCCCGACGCCGAGCCGGTCTCGACCTCGTCGACGCCCGCGAGGATGAACGCGAACATCGGCGCGATGCACATGCCCAGCCCGATGCCGCTGACCAGCAGCGGGGCGGCGAGCTCAAGCGACGTGATGTCGGTCCCGTAGTGCTCGATGACGGCGATCGTCGCGACGTTCGCGACGAACATGACCGTGTAGCCGATGTGCAGGGCCGTGCGCCCGATGCGCGGCACCAGCACCGCCGATCCGACGATCGCGCCGATCGCCGTGCCGACCGACCACGGCGCGGTCGTCAGGCCCGCGTGCAGTGGCGAGTAGCCGGCGCCGATCTGCAGGTACAGGGTCGTGCACAGCAGCACTCCGATCATGCCCGCGAAGAACAGCGCGACGACCGTGACCCCGCTCGTGAACGCGCGCTTGACGAACAGGCTCGTCGTGACGAGCGGGGACACGCCGCGCCGGTCCCGCGCGTGCTCGTAGAACCCGAACGCGACGAACACGATCACGCCCGCGGCGAGCATCGCGAACGTCCACGCCGGCCAGCCCGCCTCGCGGCCCTGGATCAGCGGATAGATCAGCAGCCCCGAGCCGAGCGCGACGAGGATCGCGCCGGGCACGTCGAGCGTCGGCGCGTCGGACGCGCGCGATTCCGGCATCAGCTTCAGCGCGCCGACGACCGCAACGAACCCGAGCGGCAGGTTGATCAGGAACACGGAGCGCCAGTCGGTCCCCCACGCGTCGAGCTCGATCAGCGCGCCGCCGATGACGGGGCCGAGCATCGCGCCCATGCCGATGACCGGGCCGTAGAGGCCGAACACCTTCGGCAGCTCGGCGTTGGGGAAGATGTCGCGGATGATGCCGAGCGCCTGGGGCACCATGACCGCGGCGAACGCACCCTGAAGCAGCCGCGCGGCGATCAGCAGGCCCGACGTCGGGGCCAGCGCGCACAGCAGCGACATGACGGTGAAGCCGCACGACCCGACGACGAACATGAAGCGCCGGCCCCGGATGTCGCCCATCCGCGCGGCCGGGATCAGGCCGAGCGCGTAGGTCAGCGCGTAGCCGCCGACGATCCATTGGAGCGCGGTCGCCGACGCGCCGAGCTCGGCGCGGATCGACGGCGCGGCGACGTTGACGATCGTGCCGTCGAGCACGTCCATGAGCTCGACCGCGAGCAGCACGGCGAGGATCGCCCAGCGCCGGGGGTTCAGTGGCTTGGCGTCGTCGGACGCGGGCGGGGCGAGGTCGGCGATTTCGACGGCGGTGGCACTCATGGAGGGGCTCTCTTCCGAACAGTGTTCGTTAGGACGAACGCTGTTCTAGACTAGAATGATGTTCGTGTCAAGCCCCGACGCGCTTCCGGAACCCCCGTGGTCATCGGCCAAACCGCGCAACAGCCCGGCGAAGGCACCGATCACGCGCGAGGCGATCGTCGGCGCGGCGATGGCGATCCTCGACGCCCACGGCCTCGATGCGGTCAGCATGCGCTCGGTCGCTGATCGCCTCGGCACCGGTCCGGCGTCGCTCTATGCGCACGTCTCAGGCAAGCGCGAACTGACCGCCCTGATGCTCGACCGCGTGATCGGTGAGGTGCCGCTCAGGGAGCCCGACCCCAAGTGCTGGCAGCAGCAGCTGCACGACGCGATGGTCGATATGCACCGCGTGCTGACCGCCCACCGCGACATCGCGCGCGTGGCGATCGGGGAGATCCCGACCGGCCACAACGCGCTGATCTCGATGGAGAGCTTCCTCGGCGTGATGCTCGCGGGCGGCGTGCCCGAGCAGGCCGCGGCCTACGGGTCCGATGTCCTCGCGTTGTACGTCGTCGCCAGCGCGTTCGAGGACAGCGTCCGCGCCGAGGCGATGGGCCTACGGACCGAGGAGGAGGCGCTCGCCTACTTCGAGGGCATCCACGACTACTTCGCTTCGCTGCCGGCCGACCGCTTCCCGGTCCTGACCGGCATGCTGCCCTATCTCACCGAGTCCGAGGGCGACCGCTTCGCGTTCGGCCTCGACCTGATGATCGCCGGGCTCGCCGCGATGGCGAAGCCGCCGAACAACGACGAAAGCCCCTCACGCTGAGGGGCTTTCGCGGCGGGGGAGCGGGCCGAACTAGCCGTGGAGGGGGCCGTCGTCCGCGCCGTGGCGGGCGTGGCGCACCGCGGTGCCGGCGTGGTGTCGCGCGGTGTGATGGCGATGCACCTCGGCGGCGCCGTGGCGTGCGTGCCCGGCGGGGTCGTCGGCGCCGTGGCTGGCCTGAGCGGCGGCGGGCACCGCGAACGCGGCTGCGGCGGTGATCGTCAGTAGGGCCTTGGTGAGTCGTGTGGGCATGGTTTCTCCGGACGTCGTTGCTGTGTGTCCACACCATGGGCCTCCGCCGGTCCGGCCCACAATGGGACCTTTGTCCCACTGCGTCTCGGCCCCACAGCCAGGCAAGATGGACCCACGTGTTCGTCAGGCGCAAAAGCAGCACGCCCGTCGGTCCCGCGGTCACGCCTCCCCCGAGCGTGGGCGCGGCCGTGGCGCGCTTCACGCTCGGGAGCGTCGCCGCGATCGCGGTGGTCGTCGTCGGCGGCTACTTCGCGCTCCGGCCCGTGACGATCAACGAGGCCGAACGCACGACCCGCGAGCAGGTGCAGATCGAGGGACGCCTGGTGCAGTCGGCCGGGCTGAGCAACGGCCTCCTGCGTGGTGACCGCCGAGCAATCGCGCGCCTCGACAACCTCGTCCAGGGGCAGATCCTGGACACGTCAGTCGTCCGGGTAAAGGTGTGGTCGCGCGACGGGACGATCCTGTACTCCGACGAGCCGGCGCTGATCGGACAGCACTTCGGCCTCGCGCCGGATGAGACCCGGTTGTTCCGCACCGGCGGCGCGCAGGCCGAGCTCAGCGACCTCGCCAAGCCGGAGAACCGGTACGAGCGCCAGGCGGGAAAGCTGCTCGAGGCGCACACGGCGATCCGAACACCGAACGGCACCCAGGTCCTGTTCGAGATCTATGAGCGCTTCGCTTCGGTGAGCGCCAACGGCCACCGGCTGTTGCGTGCGCTGGCTCCCCCGCTGCTCGCCGGCCTGCTGATCCTGCTGCTCTTCCAGGTGCCGCTTGCCTGGTCGACCGCGCGTCGGCTCCAGCGCGGGCACCGCGAGCGCGAGCGACTGCTCGCCAATGCGATCGAGGCATCGAGCCAGGAGCGCCGCAGGATCGCTTCGGACCTCCACGATGGCGTCGTTCAGGACCTTGCCGGGGTCGCGTTCGGGCTCGCGCCGATCGCCGACGACGCCGATCGGCGCGGGGCGACCCGAGAGGCCTCGGCGCTTGCGGACGCCATCGCGCGGCTACGCCAAGGGGTGCGCGACCTACGCACGCTGCTCGTCGAGATCCATCCGCCGAGCCTCGAATCGGCCGGCCTCCAGGCGGCACTGAGCGATCTGCTCAGCCCGCTCGAGGCCGACGGCATCGCGACCGACCTCCACGTCGACGACGACGCGGCAGCCGGGTCGCCGGAGGACCCGCTGATCTACCGGGTCGCGCGCGAAGCGATCAGCAACGTGCGCTCCCATGCCGGTGCCGCGTCGGTGCGAGTCGACGTGACCCGGCCGGCAACGGGCACGGCGCGCCTGGTGGTCGCCGACGACGGCCGGGGCTTCGGCGAACAGGATCGCGAACGCCGGCGCGAGGAGGGGCACGTCGGGCTCACGCTGCTCGAGGGACTCGTCCAGGACGCCGGGGGGACGCTTGAGGTGCGATCCTCTCCCGGGCACGGGACGACGGTCGAGTTCGAGGTGCCGACGGGATGATTCGCGTACTCATCGCCGACGATCACGGCGTCATCCGCGACGGCCTCGGCCGCTTGATCGAGGCCCTCGAGGACATCGAGCTGGTCGGCGTCGCGGCCGACGGCGAGGAGGCGGTCGTGCGCTGCAGCGAGACCTCTCCCGATGTCGTGCTCATGGATCTCGACATGCCGCGGCTCGATGGCATCGAGGCGACGCGCCGGATCACCGCCGAGCATCCGCAGACCGCGGTGCTCGTGCTGACCTCGTTCTCGGACCGGCCCCGGATACTCGGCGCGCTCTCGGCGGGCGCCTGCGGCTACCTGCTCAAGGACGCAACCTCGACCGATGTCGCCGATGGGATCCGGGCCGCCGCGCGCGGCGAGTCCCCGCTCGACCCGCGCGCGGCGCGCACGGTTCTCACCGCACACGCTGAACCTGACCCGCTCGAGGCGCTCTCACCTCGCGAGCGCGAGGTCCTGGCGCTGCTCGTCGAGGGGCTGCCGAACAAGCTGATCGCCCGTCGCCTGGAGATCAGCGAGAAGACCGTGAAGTCACACCTGACCCACATCTTTCGCGAGATCGGCGTGACCGACCGCACCCAGGCGGCGCTGTGGGCGGAGCGCCAGGAGCCCCGTGCTCAACCGTGAGTGCGACGAAAGTCGCATTGTGACCGGGCCCTGCCCGGCGCCACACTGGACCGCATAGTCATGACTCGCCGCTCCTGCCTCCTCATCGCCGCTGCGCTGCCGGCGCTCGTGCTCCCGGCATCCGCCCTCGCTGACCACGGTGGGGGCGGAGGTGAGGGCGGCGCCCGCAAACAGGTCCGCGTCGCGGGCACATGCGGCAAGGGCGCCACGTCGAAGCTCAAGCTCAAGCAGGACGACGGCGGCATCGAGGTCGAGTTCGAGGTCGACCACAACCGCAGCGGCGAGACCTGGAAGGTCGTCGTCGTGCAGGAGGGCCACGTCGCGTGGAGCGGCCGTGCGCGCACGCGCGCCCCGAGCGGCTCGTTCACCGTGCGTCGTCAGATCGGCGACCTCAGCGGCGCCGACCGGGTGACCGCCCGGGCCGTCGGGCCGCGCGGGATCTCGTGTGTTGCGTCGGCAATCGTGCCGGGCTGACGCCTAGCGCGACGCCGACCGCCGGCTGCGACCGCGCCCCGACGGTGCGGACGAGTGCACCTTCGAGGCCTGCCCGTTGGACGAGCGCCCGTTGGACGAGCGCCCGTTGGACGAGTGAGCCTTGGCAGCACCGACCGTTCGCTGACCGGCCGCCCGACGCGCGGCGCCGGACGGGAATGGGTGGTGTTGGCGCGCGGCCCGGGGCTCAAGCGATGCTCGATCCCCAGCTCACCGGCCAGGGCGCTCATCTCGCGGCGCTCGTCGAGGGCGACGAACGTGATGCCGATCCCGGTCTGCCCGGCGCGGCCGGTCCGTCCGATGCGATGGACGTAGGCGTCGCGATCGGCGGGCGGATCGAAGTTGATGACGTGCGAGATGCCGGTGACGTCGATGCCCCGGGCGGCGACGTCGGTCGCGACCAACGTGTCCACGTGTCCGGCCTCGAAGCGGGCGAGCGCCCGCTCGCGCTGGCCCTGGGACTTGTCGCCGTGCATGGCGACCGCGTCGACCCCGCGGCTTCCCAGCCGCTTGACCAGGCGATCGGCCCCGCGCTTGGTGCGCACGAACACAAGCGCCAGCTCGCGATCGCCGCGCAGCTGTGAGATCAGCGCCTCGATCTTGTCGTCGCGCTCGACCTCGAGGAAGCGGTGCTCGACCGCGGTCACCGCGCGGTGCTCGCTGGGGCCGTGCTCGTGGCGGACCGCGTTGGTCGTGAAGGCGGCGGCGACGCGGCCGGCCTCGCCGTCGAGCGTCGCCGAGAAGAACAGGGTCTGACGGTCGCGCGGACACTGCGCGACGATCCGGTCGACGGCGGGCTTGAAGCCCATGTCGAGCATCCGGTCGGCCTCGTCGAGGACGAGCAGTCGGACCTGGCGCAGGTCGAAGGCGCGGCGCTGGAGCAGATCCTCCAGGCGCCCGGGGGTGGCGACGAGGATGTGCGAGCGCGCGGCGTCCTTGGCCTGCTTGGACAGCCCGACACCGCCGTAGACCGCGGTGATCCGCAGCGCGCGGGCGTGGGCGATCGCGCGCGTCTCCTCGACGATCTGCGAGGCGAGCTCGCGCGTCGGGGCGAGCACGAGCGCGGCCGGCCGCGGGCCGTCGGCCTCGATCCGGTCGACCATCGGGATCGAGAACGCGAGCGTCTTGCCCGACCCGGTCGGGGACCGGGTGAGGACGTCGCGTCCGGCGAGGATGTCGGAGACGACGAGCCGCTGGACGGCGAACGGCTCGGTGATGCCGCGCGCCCCGAGCGCATCGACCACCGCATTGGACACGCCGAGATCGGCGAACGACTGATTAGACATGCATGAACTCCTATGGCAGCCACTGCGGCCGCGAACGATTCGGGAGGCTACGGCTGACCCGAACCGCGTTCATGCGGGACTCGAAAGCAGGCTGCCTCGCGGGCGACGGCTGTCACCCACGCCCACGAGGCTAGCAGGCGGACCCCCGGTCGTTCGCTACTTCTTGTGCTTGGGCTTCGACTTCGGCTTGGGCTGGTGGGCGATCCACGTCTGACCCTGCGTCTTGACGACGTCGACCATCGTCTTCCACGTGAGGCCGACGTCGAGCAGGTGAAGTCCCCACGTTGCGTCGGGCGACGGGTGCGGCGTCGGCGCACCGCCGACCGACGTCACCTGCAGCACGCTGGCGTTGTTGTCGCTCGAGCACGCCACCTTGTAGGCGCCGACGATCTCGGCGTAGGGCTGGCTGGACGGCGGCACCGTCACGCCGAGCAGGCTGATGCCGAGCGACAGCAGCCCCTGGGCGAACGGCTGCTCGGGCGTCAGCCCGTCGACGAGCCCGGACTTGATGCCCAGCAGGCCGGCCGGGTTCGAGCACAGCACCTTGACGCCGGCCGGGGCGGGCTGGCCGGGTTGGGTCGCCGACGTGGTGCCGGGGCGTCCGAAGCGGGTCGGCGTCGGGACCGGCTGGTTGAACGCCGAGTAGCCGATCACGCAGCCGTTCTGCTTGGCCGAGCGGCAGTACGGGATGTTCTTGAAGTCACCGCCCGTGCCGCCGGGCCCGGGGCCGATGAGCACGTTGCCGCCGATCAGGACGGCCGAGATCATCTGCTTGCGCAGCTTCGCGCTGGGGTCGATGACCGTGCCGACCAGCCGCCGCAGCGTGAACGAGCCCTGCGAGTGGCCCATGATCACGAAGCCGCGGCCCTTGTTGTAGTGCTTGAGGTAGTACTGGAACGCGTCGGCGACGTCCTGGTAGGCGTTCGCCGCGTCCTGCGCCGTCGGCACCACCGCGCCGTTGAGCGCGTTGAGCGTGATCTGCCGGTACATCGGTGCGTACACATTGCACGTCGTCGAGTACTGCGCGGCCTGGTAGAGCGCGATCGAGTTCTGCTCGGGGCCGACGACGAGGTCGGAGACCGGCGTCAGCTCGTTGCTGATCGTCGGATACACGTAGAAGCAGTCGATCGCGTTCTTGGCGCTCGCCTTGCGCTTGTCGATCCCCATCGACTGGCCGGTCGGCGAGAACTTCTCGGCGGTCAGGTTCGTGACACACGGGTTGGGCGTGGCGCCCGGGCGACACAGCCAGGTCGGCGTGGTGGCCGCGCTCGCGACGGCCGACGGCAGCAGCGCGACGGCTGACCCGGCGAGCGCGAGCAGGATGAGAGTACGGCGAAGGTGGCGCATAGGCGCGCCAATCTAACGCCAATGGTCAGACCAATGCGACGGTGGGGGATCAGCCGACGGTCGCTCGCGTGCGCAGCTACGCGCGCAGCATGAGACTTGTCGACGACGCTGGGACAGATCATTCGTAGTCTGTGAGCATGAGCACGCTCCCGTCCGGCCCGTCGGCGCCCCCGGTCGTCCAGACGCTGCGCTGGATGAATCGCCCGATCGCGTTCATGGAGACGTGCGCCCGGCGCTACGGCGACGCGTTCACGGTCAACTTCCTCGGCTTCCAGACGCCGATGGTGATGCTGTCGGATCCGGAAGCGATTCGCGCGCTCTACACCGACCGTGCCCACGAACCGCCGCCGTCGCGCCAGATCACGCTCGCGCCGGTCGTCGGGCCCGACTCGGTGCTCGTCCTCAACGGCGAGCCGCACATCATGCGTCGCCGGCTGATGCTGCCCCCGTTCCACGGCGAGCGGATGCGCGCGTACGAGTCGGCGGTCGCCGAGATCACGGAGCGCGAGATCGCGGCGTGGCCGCGCGACGCGGTCTTCGCGATCCACCCGCGCATGCAGGCGATCACGCTCGAGCTGATCCTGCGCGTCGTGTTCGGCGTCACCGACTCCGGCCGCCGCGCGGCGCTGCAACGACTGCTGCCGCGGCTGACCGGCGACAGCACGTCGATCGGCCGCCAGATGCGGATCCTGCTCGCGCGGCGGTTCGACCGCGGCGACGGGATGGACCAGCTGCGGACGCTGATGGACCAGATCGACGAGCTCCTGCTGGCCGAGATCACCGACCACCGCGCCGACCCCGACGGCGCTCGAGCGCGAGGACATTCTCGCCCTGCTGGCGTCGGCACGGTTCGAGGACGGCTCGGCGATGAGCGACCGCGAGCTGCGCGACCAACTGATCACCCTGCTGCTGGCCGGCCACGAGACGACGGCGACCGCGCTGGCCTGGGCGTTCGACCTGCTCCTGCGCCACCCGGCCGCGCTGGCCCGCCTGACCGACGAGATCGACGATGGGACGTCGGACGAGTACCTGCGCGCGGTCGTGTCGGAGGCGCTGCGGCTGCGGCCGGTCGTGCCGCTGGCCGGGCGCCGGCTCGGCAAGGACCTCGACGTCGGCGACCTTCACCTCGACGCCGGGACCGACGTGACGCCCGCGATCTGGCTGACCCACCGCCGGCCCGAGCTCTACCCCGAGCCCTACGCGTTCCGGCCCGAGCGGTTCCTGGACACCCCGCCGTCGACGTACGGCTGGATCCCGTTCGGCGGCGGCGTGCGTCGCTGTCTCGGCGCGGCATTCGCAGAGATGGAGATGCGGGTCGTGCTGCGCACGGTCCTGACCGAGTGCGCGCTGACCGGCGACGGTGGCCAGCTCGAGCGCGTTGCGCGGCGCAACGTCACGCTGGCTCCGCGCAACGGCACGCGCGTGCGCTACGCGCCGCGGACCGTCAGGATGCCGGCGCCGCTGGCTGCGTAGCGACGGCCGACTTGTCGGAGCTCGGCGGCGCGGCCTTGCCGGCGACGACGAGGACGCCGGTCGCGGCCACGGTGTCGCCGCCGGGGCAGGCCAGCGTGTACCGGCCGGGCTTGAGCGTCAGCGTGAACGAGCCCGACAGGCCGGGAACGAGGTTCTCCTTCTCGCCCAGGATGGTCGACCCGTCGAGGATCTCCATCTCGCTGATCTTGCTCGTGCCGGCGTTGCTGATCTTGAACGTCGTGCGGCCGGGCTTGAGCGTGAGCTTGGCGGGAGCGCAGCCGGCGTCGACGAGCTTGATCGCGGCCTGCTGGGTCTTGGGGTCAGAGCCGCCCGAGTTGCCGGAACTGCCCGAACTCGAGGAGCCGCACGCGGTCAGCACGAGCGCGAGCGCGGCGAACACCACGACCGCAATCGCCGTCGCCGGCGCGGCGGGAACCCGCATCGGCTTGCGCGGACCCTGCGGCCACAGCACGTAGGTCAGCGCCGGGATCAGGTACAGGAGGTAGCCGATGACCTCGGCCGCGGTCGGGTCCGGGCGCCAGCCGAGCATCCCGATCAGCAGCGACGACGTCCACGTGCCGGGGACGACGAGCCACGTCAGGTTCATGGCCTCGGTCTGGCCGACATTGAGCCAGCCCGCCTCGTGCGCGGTGTGGATCGTCGTCGCGACGAGCCCGGCGGCCACGAATACGAGCACCGCACCGGTGAAACGGAAGAAGCGGGAGTAGTTCAGCTTCAGCCCGCCGCGGTAGATCATCGCGCCGATCAGCGCCGCCGTCAGGACACCGAGCACCGCGCCGAAGCCGGCCGCGGTCGTGTCGTTGGCGCCCTGGAACACCGCGATCAGGAAGACGACGGTCTCAAGGCCTTCGCGGATGACGGCAAAGAACGCCATCCCGACGAGCGCCATGGCCGACCCTTGGGCGAGCGCCGCGCCGACGCTCTGGCGCAGCTCGCCCGACAGCCCGCGGGCGTGCTTGCGCATCCACACGATCATGAACGTGACGATCGCGATCGCCGCGATGCCGATGACCGTCTCGAGCATCTCCTGCTGACGCTGGGGCAGGTCCTGGTTGAGGATCTCGAGGCCCACGCCGACGACGACGCAGATCGTGACCGCGGCGCCGACGCCGATCCACATCAGCCGCAGCGCGTCGTGGCGGCCCTGCTGGTTGAGGAACGTGGCGATAATCCCGACGATCAACGCCGCCTCGACGCCCTCTCGCAGGCCGATGATGAACGTGGGAAGCATGGACTGTGACGACGGCCGTGGGTTGGTTTCGGGAACCCGAATTAGGACGCCCTAAACAACCCTACCGCAGGAGTCGGGAATCGTGTCAAGGCGTTCGCGGAACACCTGTGCTGGCAAAATGCAACTTCCTGAGCTACTCTCAGTCTGTGCCCTACCGTCCATTCGAGGATCAGAACTGCTCGATCGCCGGCGCGCTGGCGGTGATCGGCGAGCGCTGGACACTGCTCGTGCTGCGCGAGGTGCTGCTCGGGCGGCGGCGCTTCCAGGAGATCAAGCGCAACACCGTCGATCGCGACGAACATCCTCACCGACCGGCTCAACACGCTGGTCGAACACGGGGTGCTCGAGCGCCGGCTGTACAGCGAGCAGCCGGAGTCCTACGAGTACGTCCCGACCGAGAAGGCCTACGACGTGCGCCCGATCCTGATCGGGCTCGTCCAGTGGGGCGACAAGTACGTGTACGCCGAACAGGGCCCGCCACGCGTCCACGTCCACACGGCCTGCGGCCACGATGCCAACCCCGAGTTCGTCTGCTCGCACTGCGGCGAGCGCATCGGGCCCGGCGAGTTGAAGGTCCGGCCAGGGCCGGGGGCGAACGCGCGTCAGCTGGCCGAGCCGCTTCTGCCGGTGGGTTGAACTGCATCACGCAGCGACGCTGTTTCGCGCCCTACAACACCCGCCGCAGCTGCCGACTCAGCGCCACCAACCCGCCGTCCGGCGTCCACAACTCACCGTCCTCCGTCGCGTAGCCCTCGCCCACCTCGCGGTTGTGGAACACGCCGAGCACCCACGGGCTCGACGCCGCCGCCAAAACACCGCCGGCGGCGAAGTGCAGCGAGATCTCGGCGCTCGGGATCGGCGCGAAGTCGGTCAGCGTCGCCAGCAGCGCCGGCGGTGCCGCGTCACCGAGGAAGCAGGCCGACAGGGCGTCGAGCGGGCGATCCTCGGTCATCCGCATCCACACCGAAAGCTCCGCGTCGGCCGCGCCGCTGAGGGGAAGGGGCGGCGCGGCCGCGCGGTGCTCCGCCACGTGCTTGAAGCTGCCGACGCCGGGCGGGGCCAGCACGACGACCTCGCAGTCCTCGGGCGCCGGGACGTCGGGCATCGCGAGGTCGCGGCGGTCGAAGGACGTGGCGGGGCGGCCGAACGCGCCCAGCGCCACGGCCACTGTCTCGCCGTCCTGCTCCATGCGCACCGAACCGGCCGCCATCGAGCGCCCGGCCCGCGACAGCTGCGTCGTGGTGGTAAGCGTCCCGACGCGGACCGGCGCCAGCAGCTGGATCGTCAGCGAGCGCGGCTCGCGCTGCGGGTCTGCGACGAGCTCGGTCAGTGCGCGCAGCGCGATCGCCGCGACGTAGCCGCCATGGGCGCCGACAAAACCGCCGTACGCCGCGTCGATCTCGACCGTGCCGTCGGGCGCGATCGCGGTCGCGCGGTCGAAGTGGCCGACCGCGGTCGCGCTCACGTCGCCTCGACCAGCGCAGCGTCCGGCACCGCGGCGACCGGCTTGGGCGACGCGCGGTTCTGCGCGACCCGCCCGATGCCCAGGCCGGCGGCGGCGGCGAGCAGCGCGGCGATGATCATGAACGTCCACACGTGGTCGAACGTGTGCAGCAGCCGGCCCGGGGCGGGCTTACCGACGACCGCGAACAGGATCGACACGCCGAGCACGAAGCCGAGCTGGCGCGCCATGTTGACGACCGCGGAGCCGGTCGCAAAGCGCTCCGGCGGCAGCGACGCCGTGGCAGCGCTGGCGACCGACGGGAGCACCGAGCCCGACGCCGACGCCGCTGAGGATCATGCCCGGCAGGAAGCGCGCGACGTACTCGGGGGTCGCCGTGAACGTGAACCGCCACGCCATGGCCGCGGCGAACAGACAGGCTGCCGGTCGCGATCAGGTAGCGCTGGCCGAAGCGGTTGGCCCAGCGTCCCGACAGCGCGGCGAACGTCGCCGCCAGCGCCGGTCCGGGCGCGAGGGCGAAGCCGGCCGTCGTGATCGAGTAGCCCCAGACCTCGGTCAGGAACAGGATGCTCGACAGCAGCATCGCCGCGAACGAGACCGAGAACAGCAGCGACGCGAGGTTGGCCATCGAGAACGACCGCACGCGCAGCATCGCCAGGTCGATGACGGGATAGCGCTGCGTCGCGCAGCGCCGCCAGAACAACACCAGGCCGGCCGCGGCGGCGGCCAGCGCGCCGAGCGTGCGCGCGTCCAGCCAGCCCCAGTCGGGCGCCTTGACGAGGCCGAGCGACAGGACGGCGACGCTGACCGTGAGCACCGCGGTCCCGATCAGGTCGGGCATCGGCTCCGGGCGCTCGTCGCGGCTCTCGCGCAGGATCGTCATCGCATAGCGCCCGACGATCAGCCCGACCGGAAGGTTGACGAAGAACACCCAGCGCCAGCTCTGCTCGACGAGCAGGCCACCGATCGGCGGGCCGAACGCCGCCGCGACGCCGCCGACCGCCGCCCAGATGCCGATCGCCGCCGCGCGCTGCGCGGGCGGGAACTCGGGAAACAGCAGCGCCAGCGACGTCGGCAGCAGCATCGCGCACCGACGGCCTGCACGACCCGCGCCGCGATCAGCGTCTCGACCGACGGCGCGAACCCGCACAACGCCGAGCCGACCAGGAACACGCCGAGGCCGGTCAGGAACACGCGCCGGCGCCCGATGCGGTCGGCGAGCCGTCCGGACGGGATCAGCAGCGCCGAGAAGACGATCGCGTAGGCGGTCAGCACCCACGACAGCGACGCGTTGCTCGTGCCGTGGAAGTCCTTCTGGATGTCCGGGATAGGCGATGTTGACGATGAACAGGTCGAGGCTGACCATGAACACCGCGACCGAGACGGCGATCAGGACCTTCCAGCGGCGTTCCATGACGGCGAGAACTCCCGGGTCGAGTTGCGATTCGCAAGCACCCTAGCACGGGCTGGTGGCATTTTGCAATCAACCCGCGGCCGCGATCGTCAGCCACGTTTCAGAACAACACCCCCCGCTCGAGGTCGAGCAGCGTGCGCTTGTGCTCGAGGCCGCCGCCGTAGCCGGTCAGCGAGCCGTCGGCGCCGATCACGCGGTGGCACGGGACGATCACCGCGATCGGGTTGCGGCCGTTGGCCATGCCGACCGCGCGCGCGGCCGCCGGGCTGCCCGATGCGCCGCGCGAGCTCGCCGTAGCTGATCGTCTCGCCGTAGGGGATCTCGCGCAGCGCGCTGCCACACGCGGCGCTGGAACGGCGGTGCCGTCCATGCGCAGCGGCAGGTCGAACGTCGGTGCGCTCGCCGGCGAAGTACTCGCGCAGCTGGCGCGCGCACGTCGGCGAAGCGCGTCGTCGTCGCGCTCCCAGTCGGCGGCGATCGCGCATCGGCTTGCGGCCCTCCAGCATGTACAGGCCGGCACAGCGCCGCGTCGTCGCCGACCAGCAGCAGCTCGCCGATCGGGCTGTCGATGCGTCGTGTAGCGCAGGTCTCGGTGCGGTGGGCATCGTGCGCTCCTCTGAGGTCAGGCCGCGTGTGCGCGGCGGGCGGTGACGGCGCGGCGCGGCCAGCGAGGCCCACAGGTGCTGACCAGCGCGTAGGCGCGGTACGGGCGCCAGCGCTCGGCGAGCGCGTCGCCGCAGCCGGCCGGCCGTCGTGGCCGAGCCGCTCGAGCGCGTGGCGCACGCCGAGGTCGGTGGGCAGGAACGCGTCGGGTCGCGCAGCGCGCGCATCGCGATGTAGTCGACGGTCCACGGCCCGATCCCGGGCAGCGCGAGCAGCCGCGCGCGCGTCTGCTCGCGGTCGGCGCCGGCGTCGAGCACGAGCTCGCCGTCGGCCAGCGCGCGCGGCGAGCGCCGATCAGCGCGCGCGCGGCGCGTCGCCGGCATCGGCCAGCGGCTCGGGGTCGGCGGCGGCGAGCGCGGCGGCCGACGGGAACAGCGTGGGTGACGCCGCCGAGCGGGCGCTCGAGCGGCTCGCCGTAGCGCGGCGACGAGCCGGCCGGCGAGCGTCGCCGCGCCGGCGAGCGAGACCTGCTGGCCGAGCACGGCGCGGACGGCGAGCTCGTGGCCGTCGACGTGCGCCGGGCACGCGGCGGCCGGGCGCGGCGCGGACGAGCGGCGCCGAGCAGCGGCGTCGGCGCCGAGCGCCGTCGACGACCGCCTGCGGGTCGGAGTCGAGGTCGAGCAGCGCGCGCGAGCGCTGCACCGCCGCCGCCAGGTCGCGCAGGTCGTCGAGCCAGAAGCGCGCCTGCACGTGGTCGCCGCCGGCGCGCAGCTCGACGATCCCGACGCCGTGCGGCAGGCGCAGGCTGCGGCGGTACGCGCCGTCGAGCACCTCCTCGACGCCCGGCACGGCGCGCAGCGCGAGGAACGCGATCAGGCCGTCGGCGTCGAGCGGCGCGCGGTACGGCAGGCGCAGCGACGACGCGCGCCGCTGTCCTGCGGCGCGGCCGTGGCGCTTGGCCCGCGCGCGCAGCTCGCCCGGGCGTCAGGCGCGAAGACCTCGCGGATCGTCGCGTTGAACTGGCGCACGCTCGAAAGCCGGCCGCGAACGCGACCTCGGTGATCGGCACGTCGGTCGTCTCGAGCAGGACGCGCGCGGTCTGCGCGCGCTGCGCGCGGGCGAGCGCGAGCGGGCCGGCGCCGACGACCGCGACGAGCTGGCGGTGGACGTGGCGCTCGGTGTAGCCGAGGCGGCTGCGCGAGGCCGGTCGACGCCCTCGCGGTCGACGACGCCGTCGGCGATCAGGCGCATCGCGCGGCCGACGAGGTCGGCGCGGCGATCCCACTCGGGCGAGCCGGGCGTCGCGTCGGGACGGCAGCGCTTGCAGGCGCGGAAGCCGGCCGCCTGCGCGGCGGCGGCGCGTCGGGTAGAAGCGCACGTTCTCGCGCTTGGGCGTGCGCGCCGGGCAGCTCGGCCGGCAGTAGATCCCGGTCGACGTGACGCCGACGAAGACCCACCCGTCGAAGCGCTCGTCGCAGCCTTCGATGATGTCGTAGAGGCGGTTGGAATCGATCAGCACGCTGTCTACGGTGACAGGTGCGGCGGCGAATGTCTGGCGGAAATCGGACGGGGCGGTCGCGGTCCGATTTCCGCTAGTGCGGTCGGCGCTAAATCGCCTCGACGGCCCGCTTGGCCTCTTCCAGCGACGCCGACGGGATCCACTCGCGGTAGGCCTTGATCGCCTCGATCTTCTTGCCGGCGAGGACGAGCTGGGTGATCTCGGGCGGCATCTGGGCCTCGGCCGGCTCCTCCATCTGCAGACCCGCGTTCTCGGCCAGCACGCGGATGTTGGCCTCGATCACGCGGATGCGCTGGGTGAGTCGCTCGAGGGCGTCGCGAACGTCGGGGTCCATGGCGCGAGCATATCCTCGTCGAGATGGCCGTGCGGGACCTTCTCACGCTGCGCGCTGGTCGATACTCGCCCCGATGGCCGATGTCGACGACGCAGAGATCGCGCTGCTGGAGCGGGCGTTCGTGACGCTGTCCAGCAGTTCGACGCCGTGCGCCGGGCGACATCTCGCTGATGACCGAGTTCTGGGACCCGCAGCTCGGATCCGCAACGCCGACGGCTGGCCGGTACCGGGCACTTACGCGGGCTACGACGGCTTTCGCCAGTGGTTCGACGAGACATTCGGCGAGTACTCGGGCTACGTCCCGATCCGCGCCGAGTACACGCGCGTCGGTGACCGGATCGTCGCATGGGTCCACAGCCGTTGGAGCGGGCCCGAGGGCGAGGAGGTCGTGCCGCAGGTCGCGCTGCGCTTCCAGGTCCGTGACGGCCGCATCGCGCGGATGGACGTATTCATCGATGAACGCCGCGCGCTCAACGCGGGGCTCGCGTAGCCCGACCGCGGCCGGTGGACGTCGACGACCCCGAGCTCGCCGTGCTGCGCGTCGCCTGGCGCTCGCTGTCGGACCACTTCGGCGCGCTGCGCGCCGGCGACCTGAGCGTGGTCTCCGCATACTGGCACCCCGACCTCGTCATCGAGCACGTCGACGGCTGGCCCGATCCCCGGCACCTACACGGGCTACGACGGCTTCCGACAGTGGTTCGGCGAGACGTTCGGCGGCGACTACGCCGGCTACCAAACGCGCGGCTACGAGGTCGAGCGGATCGGAGACGAGCTGTTCGTGCTCGTCGACACGGCGTGGACGGGGCGCGACGGCGATGAGCTCGTCGTACCGAAGTTCGCGGTCCTGTTCGCGCTTCCGCGAGCGGCGCATCTGCCGCATGCGCGTGTACCTGAGCGCCGAC
>CAWJXY010000011.1:0-335414 GCA_963846975.1 uncultured Actinomycetes bacterium | reverse complement strand
CGAAGCGATCCAGCGGATCGTGCACGACCCCGGGTCGATGCGGGCGCTCGGGTTCTGCGTCTCCAAGGAGCACGCCCACTACATGGCGCGGAAGTTCTCGGAGGCTGGCCTGCCTAGCGTCGCCCTGACCGGAGACGACACACCGCAGGTTCGCGATGAGCGGCTCGGCGAACTGCGCGCCGGCAAACTGCGATCCATCTTTACGGTTGAAGTGTTGGGTGAGGGCGTCGACCTGCCGGACGTCGACTGCCTGTTCCTGCTGCGGCCACCGCTTCGGCAACCGTGTTCACGCAGCAGCTCGGCCGCGGTCTGCGGCGTGCCGAGGGGAAGAGCCATCTGACGGTGATCGACCTCATCGGCCAGCATCGGCGTGAGTTCCGCTTCGAGGATCGACTCCGTGCGATTCTCGATGCGCGACGCGGAACGGTGGTCGAACAGGTCACCGGCGACTTCCCGTTCCTACCTGCCGGATGCACCGTCGACCTCGATCGCCAGAGTCGCGAGATTGTCCCGACAGCCTCAAGGCC
This sequence comes from uncultured Actinomycetes bacterium, assembly GCA_963846975.1. Taxonomy (GTDB): domain Bacteria; phylum Actinomycetota; class Thermoleophilia; order Solirubrobacterales; family Solirubrobacteraceae; genus AC-49. The sequence goes on along the minus strand of CAWJXY010000011.1, from coordinate 334,887 downwards.
GCCGCTAAGCGCTCCCGTTGGAGCGCTCTCGTGATCGACCTCCGGGCGGAAACGGAGCACGTCCGGCTGCAGCAGTTCTTGGAGCGCCACGATCACCGGCTCGAGGACGTCTACCGCGGACCTCACAGCTGGACCGAGCTACGACGAGCGGCCGGGCAGCCGACGGCACGCGCGAGCGACGAACAGTTCGAGGCTCGCAGCTTGCGCGCGCTAAGCCGGCTGACGCACATCGACGACCCCGAACGCGTCGCGTACTACCGCGAGTTGCTCGATGGGCAGGCGCCGCCCAGCATCGATCGCCTCGATGAGCGCCGCACGCGGTTGCTAACGATGCTGTGCTGGGGACTCGGCTCCGGCGACAGTCGACACGACACGCTGTCGCACTACCTCGAGGCGCTGTGGCGTGAGCGCGCGGTGCGTGACGAGCTGGGCGAGCTGCTCGCGGCGACCGACGAGCGGTCGCAGACCGTCGCGGGGCCGGCGGCGCTCTGGGCTGACATCCCGCTCGTTCTCCACGGGCGATACGCAAGACAAGAGGTGATCTCGGCGCTCGGGTTCGGAGCAGGCGTCAAGCCCAAGGTCACCCAGGGCGGGATCCTCTGGGTCCCGCAGGCGAACAATATGTGTTCTTCATCGACCTACACAAAGCCGAGCGCGACTACTCACCCACGACGATGTATCGCGACTTTGCAATAACCGCGACTGTTTACATTGGGAGTCTCAGTCGCGTCAGACGCCGGCCCAGCCGAGCGTCCAGCGCTACATCGGGCACCGCGAGAGAGGTTCCACGTGTTGCTGTTCGTCCGGGAGCGCAAGGCGTTTGAGCTCGGGACACAGACCTTCATGTTTCTGGGGCCTGTCGAGTACGTCGATCACACCGGCGAACGCCCCGTGCAGTTCACGTGGCGGCTCCAGGACCCGATGCCCGAAACTCTGTTCGAGACTGCGCGCAGCGTCGCGGCGGCGTAGGACCTTCGAGCGCCGGCGCGATCGTCGATCGGCGCACCCCTTCCACCGGCCGCATGACGCTTCGCGCCCGGTCAGAGCCGTTGCGCAGGGATTCGCCGGTGCGGCGTTCGTTCGGGATCGGAAGCCTCTCATGGCGGTTCGATGCGCGGCCGCGATCCGACTCGAGCTGGGCCTGCCCGAGGACAGCGGTGCTCGACTCGGGAGCAGGGCGTGGCGGACGGCCGCGTGTTGATCTGGCTGCCGATGACCGCGAGCTCGTGCGCGTGTGGGCGAGCGCGGTCCGATCATCTGTGTGACAAAAGGGGGCCTCACAAGGTGGGCCCCTTCTTACGTGCGGCACCGGCAGAGGTGTGGCAGCAGCGACAGCCGCTGCGTCTCTGTCCGTTTTGCTCGGTACGCCGGCGCTGTCCACCCTGGCGGCGACGAGGCCGGTCTCGGCTCCACGTCAAGAGACATCGGATGGAGAGGCCCGCCAGCCCAACGCGTGTGCCGCGGATGACGGCTGTCAGGCGTGGAAGCGCCGTTGGTAGGCGGCGGGGGTGAGGCCGAGGCTGCGGTGGAAGTGTCGGTGGAGGTGGCTTTGGTCGGTGAAGCCGGTGGCGGCCGCGGTATGGGCGATCGTCTCGCCGCGTTCGAGGAGGCGTCGGGCGTTGCGGATGCGGTTGGCGATCTGGAGGGCGTGTGGGGGCAGGCCGGTGCGTTGACGGAAGATGGCGATGAGGCGGAACTTGCCGATGCCGGCGGCGGCGGCGAGCTCGTCGAGGCCGACGTTGCGGGCGGCGTGATCGCCGAGGTAGTCGCAGGCCAGGCGCAGTGCGCGGTCGTCATGAGGGCTGAGCGAGGCGGGCGGCGGCCGGGCGGCGGAGCGTCGTTCGATCACTGAGCGCAGCCATTCGCCGACGTGTTGGTCGCGTTCGAGGCGGGTCGAGAGGCCGCCGAGGGTGTGGTGCATCGCGAGGAATGCGCGTGCCAGCTCGGGGTCGGAGACGACCGGGTCTGGGAATGTGACGTCGCCGGTGAGCACTGCGTCCTGGTCGTCGGCGATGGCGGCCAGGTCGGCGACTTCGATGACCATCAGGCGCGCGGACCACGCGCGGCCGCCGATCGTGGCTCCGGCGTGCGCGGCGGAGGGGTCCCATGCGACGAGCTCGCCCGGCTGGACGGTGCGACGCTCGCGGTTGCGGCGGGAGCGCATCGGCTGGCCGGTGACGATGCCGAAGACGTATTCGCCGCGAGGGTCGACCCGGTAGCTGGTGGTCTGGCCGGCCATGAGCAGCACGCGATCCTCGTCGGCGGGGCGCCACATCCTGACCTGTTCCTCGGCCACACGACCATCGTACGGCGGTGCAAGAACGTCCAAGACGCCCTGCATTCGGCGGGCGTACGTTCCGTCGATGCAGATCACCGCACATATCGTCGTTCAGGGCGCCGAGCGTGCCGCCACGTTCTACGCGGATGCGTTCGGCGCGCGGGAGCTGAGCCGCATTCCGACCCCGGACGGGCGATTGATGTCGGTCGTGCTGCGGATCGGCGACAGCGATCTGCACGTGGCCGACGAGTTCCCGGAGATGGGCGTGCTCGCGCCGCCGTCGATCGGTGGGACACCGGTCGTCCTCGCACTCGACGTCGCCGACGCCGAAGTCGTCTTCGCGCAGGCGCTCGCCGCGGGCGCGCAGGTGCGTCAGCCGCTGGGCGACATGTTCTGGGGCGACAAGCATGGACAGATCGAGGACCCGTTCGGTCATCGTTGGAACATCGCCGAGCACGTTCGCGACGTCGCGAACGACGAGATCGTGGCCGCTGCGGCGAAGCTGTTCGCGTAGTGGTCTGACTCCGCGTCCGTCGCCGCGCGAAAGGATCGGCACGCAAAGGAGTCCTCCATCGAACGCACATTCTCGACGGACCTGGAGACCCTCTTGCCCACCCGACACTCGATGCTCGGCGCCATGACGGCGCTGGTCATCCTCACCGCCGCGGCGCCCGCCGCGGCCGACACGTTCGCCGTCGATCGAAGCGACGACGCCGACGTATCCGCGTGCACCGCCGCGGCCAACGACTGCACGCTGCGCGGCGCGCTCGAGAAGTCGCAGGCCCCCGCTGCCACGCCCGACACGATCACCGTCCCGGCCGTCCACATCATGCTCACCGCGCCGCTGCCCCAGGTGGCGTCGAACACGGTGACGGTCAGCGGCGCCGGCGCTCGCTCAACGATCATCGACGGCGGGGGCACGGTCTCCAACGCGTTCTCGACCAACAACACCGTGCTGACGCTCGACGACCTCAAGGTGACCGGGATCGGCCCGCTGGGCGACAACTCAGCCGCCGTGGCCGGCAACCTCGACCTCACGCGGGACGCGATCGTCGACAACCAGGGTGCAGGCGTCGCGTCCCTGACGCTGCTCATGGACGACACGACCGTCGCGCGCAACACCGGCGTCCAGGTCGGCGGTGTCCTGGCTGCCCAGGCGGCGGTGATCCGCAACTCGACGATCTCCGATAACACCGCGGCTCCGCAGGCCGGCGCGCCGCCGATCGTGTTCGGTCCCGGCGTCGGCTCGGCCGGGTTCACGGCGATCGAGCACTCGACGATCGCACGCAACACCGTGGCCCCCGGCGGCGTGCTGCTCGCCGGTGAGAACATCGCCACGGAGCACCTCGGCGCCGTGACCGGCATCACGACGGTGAGTTCGTCGGTGATCGGTGGCGCCTCAGGCGGCGCGACACCCAACTGCGGCGGTGAGGGGATCGAGAGTCACGGCAACAACGTCGTCTCCGACCTCAGCTGCGGGCCGACGGCCAGCGGCGACCGCGCGGGAGTCGACCCGCTGCTCGCGCCACTGGCCGACAACGGCGGACCGACGGAGACGAGCGCGCTGCTTCTCGGCAGCCCGGCGATCGACGCCGGCGCGGACTGCCCGGCGACCGACCAGCGCGGCGTGAGCCGGGCGCAGGGAACGACATGCGATGCGGGGGCGTTCGAGTCGCCGTTCACGGCGCCGGTGTTGAGCCCGCCGCTGCCTCCTCCGACCACGACCGCTACCACGGCGGGGCCGCCTCCGCCGCCTCCGCCGCCTCCGCCACCGCCCGCCGACACCACGCCGCCGAAGCTGACGATCGGTTCGCTCGGACACTCGGTGAACGCCGCGAAGCTCCGCCAGGGGCTGAGCGTCCGGATCGCCGCCAACGAGCCGATCATCGCCGCAGTCACGCTGCTCGTCGCCCACGGGCACGCGAAGACGCCGACGCTTCAGTTGGACAGCTCGGCGCTCCTCGTCCGGTCAGGCGCGGCCACGGCCCGGCTTCGCTCGCCGACTGCGGTCGTCAGCACACGTCGCGTCGCCGCACGGGTGCGCATCGTGGCATTCGACCTGGCCGGCAACCGCAGCACACGCACGGTCGACTTCACGATCGCGCCAACGCCGCGACATCAACATCGTCGGACAGCGACTCGACGATCCGCCGGCGCGCCCGGAACACCCGGGTCGTGATGGTCGTCTCGCGGACGCGCAGCAGTCGCCCTGCCTCCGCGTAGGAGAGACCGACGACGTCCACGGCGATGATCACGTCGCGGAACTCCGGTGGCAGCGCGGCGATGGAGGCGAACACCTCGCTCGCCTCCATCGCCGCCTCCGGGTCGCCGTCGGTGCGGCGGTTGGCCAGCTCGAACGACTCGAGCTCGGCGTTCGCCGGCCGGGGGCGGCGCGAGGCCGCTCGGTGCCCGTCCGCGAACAGGTTGCGCATCGTCCGCAGCAGGTAGCCGATGTCCTCGCCGTGGCGCAGGACTCGCGGACGGGACAGCACGCGGGCGAACGTGTCCTGCACGAGGTCCTCGGCCTCGTCACGCGATCCGCACATCGCCCAAGCGACGCGAAACAGCCGGTCGATGTGGTCGCCGAGTGTTTGCGGATCCAGGACGCGCGTGGCCATGGGTCCATGGTGCGTGACAAGGCGCCACGAGCACATCGGGTATATCCCTGATGCGCCCCAAACAAGGGCCTTCCAGCCATTACTGCGGAACGCGCTGCCGATCGAAGCGTTGGGGCCGGTCCGAGCGGGGTCGTGCGGGCGGACTGAGGTCGCCACAGGATCCTCACCCGCGACAGCGCATTCGCACCGTACGGCTGGTCGCGGTCACGGTCGAGCATCGGCCGGTCCGCCTCGGGGCGCTGGCCGGTGAGGTGGAGCTCGCCGACGACTTCGATGCTCCGCTGCCTGGGTTCGAGCCGTACACGACGTGAGCGGCGTCCTGGTCGACACGCACATCGCGCTGTGGGCGCTCGGTGACCCCGACCGACTGACTGAGACCGAGCGCGCGCTGCTCGTCGACCGACAGGTCGACCGGCGCCTAAGTCCGATGTCGGTCTGGGAGGCCGCGATCAAACGCGAGGCCGGCCGGTTGGCGCGCACCCCGCAACCTGGCCGCTATCCTCGTCGCCGAGTTTCGCATGCTCGAGATCACCGCTGCGCTGCTCGAGGCGGCCGCCGAACTGCCGCGCCACCACGCCGATCCGTTCGACCGCGTGCTGATCGCCCACGCGTTGCAGGACGACCTGAGGATCCTCACCCGCGACAGCGCATTCGCACCGTACGGCGTGACACTCACAGCCTGACGGCCCGGAGACCCGGGGATTGCTCGCTGAGGACAGCGAGCCCGTTCGCTACGACTCGCGGTCGCTCAGACCCCCGCCCGCTGCTCGACGCCCAGGAGCCCGGCCGCGGTCGCACCGGCGATCGCGGCCCGTTGCTCGAGGGTGAGCGAGGTCACCGCGTCGAGTCGGGTCAGCGGGTCGTCGACGCCCATGTCGAACGGGAAGTCGGTGCCGAGCAGCACCTGCCCGGCGCCGGCCGCCGCGATCAGCGTCTGCAGGGCGCGCGGTTCGTAGACAAGCGAGTCGAAATACAGGCGGCGCAGGTACTCACTCGGCGCCGCCTGCGGCGTGCGGCAGTCGTCGCGGACCTGCCAGGCGTGGTCGGAGCGCCCGATGTACTGCGGCAGGTAGCCGCCGCCGTGCGCGGCGAGGATCCGCAGTTCCGGCCGCCGGTCCAGGAGCCCGGAGAAGATGATGTGCGACAGCGCGAGCGTCGTCTCGACCGGCTGGCCGACGACGTTGGCGAGGTAGTGCTGATTCAGGCGCGCGCCGAGCGAGCAGCCCCACGGGTGGATGAAGACGAGCGCGCCGAGCTCTTCGGCCCGCGCCCAGAATGGCTCGAAGTCCGGGTCCGCAAGCTCGCGACCGGCAGCCGATGTCGAGATCTCGACGCCACGCAGCCCGAGCTCGGTCACCGCCCGCGTCAGCTCGGCGACCGCGACGTCGGGATGGTGCAACGGCACCGTGCCCAGCCCAACGAGACGCCCGCCACCGTCGAGGCACTGCTGGGCCATGCCCTCGTTGACGGTTCGCGTGATCTTTTCCGAGAGCGGCGCGGCGGCCCAGTCGTGGTAGTGGACCGGTGACGGGCTGAGCAACTGGATGTCGACGCCCATCCGGTCCATCGCGGCCAAGCGCGTCGCCAGATCGGAGAGCAACGGCAGCACGCGGACCAGCTGTTCCTCATTGAGCTCGCGGGCTCGGGCGCCGAACGTCTCGTCCTCGACCGCGCGGGCCTCGGCAAAGCCGGGCTGTCCCGCGGCAATCCCGAACGCGGCCGGGACCGCGGCGTGGGCATGGACGTCGATGACGGGGCCCGGGAGGGAGGCGGCCGCTCGTGTGGCGGTCATGCGTCGCGCTCGTCCATCAGAACATATATCGTAGCCGATTGTGGGCGGGTAATCGATCCATCTGGCCTCGTACCTATCATCGATCGGGTGCCGCGACGCTCGTCCGTGCTGTCGACGCCGCAAGTGTCCGCGGGCCCGCGACCTGTGTCGCAGTGTTCGGTTGTCGACCTGGTGATCGACGAGGTCCGGCGCGCGATCCTGGACGGGTCGCTGCGCCCGGGCGCCCCGGTCTCGATCGCCGAGCTCAGCGCGGCGCGCGACTGGAGGTCAGCCACATCCCGGTGCGCGAAGCACTGCGCCGCCTGGAGAGCGAGGGCCTGATCGAGCTGCGCCGCAGCCGCAGCGCGGTCGTCGCGCCACTCAACCGCGAGGATCTGATCGAGCGTCTTTCATCTGCGCGAGTTGCTCGAGACCGACGTGATGACCCGCGCCATCAAGGCCCCTACACCGCCCGATGACCTCACGGACATCGAAGCCGCGTGGGAGCGGCTGGAGATCGAGCCGGGCGACGATGCCGAGTCGCTCTCGGCCCGTCACTCCGCGCTGCACAACCTGCTGCTGAGCCCGGCCGCCAACGAATGGGACTGGCGGCTGCTCGACATGACGTGGCAGGCCGGCGAGCGCTACATGTTCCTGATCCTCGCCGAGACGCTGGCCGAGTACCCGACGACGTTCCGTGACGTTCACCGTGACCTCGTCGACGCGGCGATCCAGCGCTCAGCGCGTGCCGTGCGCACGGCGGTCAGGGAGGACATCTCGAGAGCGGCCTCGAACTGATCGGGCCGACACTCGATCGGTTCGATAACGGGCGGTAGCGCCGCTACAGCGGCTCGTTGACCGCCATCGCGATCATCATCGGCATCGCCGGGTTGGCATCGAGCGTCTGGTTCTTCTCCCACGCGCCGATCTGCAGCGAGTCCTCGACGACGAACCGGCAGCGCTCGAAGCGGCGCTCCATGAACGCGTCGAGTGCCGTCATCGAGCGGCCGTCGCGCGGCCAGCTCCTCGCCGAGCACGACGCGTCCTCGATCGCCTGCGCCGCGCCCTGGCCGCAGTGCGGCGCGTCGCGTGCGCGGCGTCGCCGATCAACACGCACGTTGCCGCGGTACCACGGCGCCGGCACGACGACGTCTCGACCGGCCGGTAGACGACCGCGGCGGCGTCGACGATCAGCTCGCGCTGCCTCGGCGACCGGCCCGCCGAATTGCGCGAGCCGTTCGCGGATGCGTCGCGGCGAGCCGTCGTCGGCGAAGCCGCATCGGCGTCGCCCTCCGGCGGCTTCTCGATCGTGAGCATGTACATCAGGTCGTCGGCCGAGCGGCACGAAGCCGGCGGTGCCGTGTCGCCCGATGTAGATCCACAGATCTGCTCGAGCCCCGTCGATCCGCGGCAGGTTGTAGCGCCACACGACCTGGCCGGTGAACTCGGCTTGATCTCGGGCCGAAGACCATCGTCGCGGACCAGCGAGTTGATGCCCGTCAGCACCGATGACGAGGTCGTAGCGACCGGGTCTGTCGTCGGTGAACGAGACGTCGACCCCATCGGCGTCCTGCGCGAGGTCGGACACCGTCACGCCGGTGCGCACGTCGGCGCCCGACTCCAGCACCGTCGTCGTGAGGATCTTGTGCAGCCGCGGCCGGGTGATCCCGTTGCCGGGCGGGTAGCCCTCGACGAGCGGCTGCTCGTCGATCGTGAACAGCTCCTCGCCGTCGGCCTTGTGGACCCGCGTCGCCGAGCATCTGATGGCCCTGCTCGATGGCACGGTCGCCGAGCCCGAGCTCGTTCAGCGCCCGCAGCGCGTTGGCCGGCTGGATGATCCCGACGCCGTAGACGTCCCACTTCGGGTTGCCCTCCACGACGTCGACCTCGACAGCCGATCCGCCGCAGCGCGATCGCCGTGCACAGCCCGCCGATCCCGCCGCCGACGACCAGGACGCGCGCGACGCCGCTCATGACCCCGCGAACATGTCGGTCTTGCGCCATCTGCCTCGCGCGTCCGTCGGCGCGCTGAGCGGGAAGCGACTCCATCATCGAGTCGGGCATCGGCGAGGTTGCGTCCAGTGCGTCGTCGCCGCCCTGGTGCGGGGCCCACTCGGTCGCCTCCCAGTCGGGCTGGTAGTTCTCCCAGCCGCCGGCGTTGATCTCGATCCGCGAGGCCACCGGGCTCGCGCACGTAGAGGTAGGTGATCTCGTCGATGCCGTGGATGCCGGGGCCGAACTCGATCGGCGTGTCGTGGCCCATGAACACCTCGGCGCCGCGCTCGACGTCGTGGCGCTGGTCGACGCGGAACGCGACGTGGTTGACGCGGCCGGTGGCGCCCGAGAAGTCGGGGACGAGCCCGAGATCGTGCGTCGAGCGGATCGCGTTGGCAGGTCAGTCGTCGCGAACACCGTGAAGCCCGGCTCGGGCACGATCGACGCGGTGTGGCGATGGCCGAGTCGTCCTCGTAGAACGCGATGTCGCCGCGCATGTCGGGCGTCGCGATCGTCACGTGGTCGATGTAGCGCGCGCCGACGCCGCGGCCGGGGTAGCGCTGCGGGCGGTTTGGGGAGTCGGTGGCCAGCTCCGGCGGCGCCTCGTAGCGGTCGACCTCCCAGAACACCTCGTGGACGTGCCGCCCGGCCGGAGCGTGGTATCGGAACGCCGGCCATGCCCGACGGATGCGTCGAGCCAGCCGATCGCGTGCTCGGAGCCCTCCAGGCGCTTGGCGACGGCCTCCGGGTCGCCCGGCCCGTATGCGCGCCAGCCGATATGACCGAGCTTGGGCTCGGGACCCTCGGTCACGACCAGGCTCGAGTGCAGCCACTCGCCCGCCGCGCAGGTAGGCCGACTGACCCTCGCGGGTCGTCTCCTCGAGACCGAGGACGTCGACGAACCACGCCACCGTTCGGCCGGCTTGGGGCTGAAGACCTCGACATGGGCGAGCTGGGACAACAGGACGTCAGACATCGTTCTCCTTGATCACGTGGTCGTGGCGGCGCATCCTCTCGGTCACGCAGGGCTCGGCGCGGGCAGCGGCTCGGGCGCTGAGGCGTCAGCCGAGCCCTCGACGTTGAGCCGCGGCAGGACGCGCTCCAGCCATGCGGGCAGCCACCAGTTCGCGCTCGCCGGCCAGGAGCATCAGGGCGGGGACCAGCACGGTGCGGACGATCACCGCGTCGATCAGCACGGCGCCGGCCAAGCCGATGCCGAACAGCTTGATGATGCGCGCGCCGCCGAGGACGAAGGCGCCGAAGACAAGCACCATGATCGCGGCCGCGGCGGTGATCGTACGGCCGGTCGCCGCGAGGCCGTGGGTGACCGCCTCGCGCGTTGTCGCCGCGCCGGTGCCACTCCTCGTGGATGCGGCTGACCAGGAACACCTCGTAGTCCATCGACAGCCCGAACAGGATCGCGAACACGATCACCGGCAGGAACGCCTCGATCGGCCCGGTGCGGTCGACGCCGATCAGCGACGCGCCCCAGCCCCACTGGAAGACGGCGGTGATGACCCCGAACGCCGCGCCGGCCGACAGCAGGTTCATCACCGACGCCATCGCGGGCACGACGATGCTTCGGAACACCGCCATCAGCAGCAGGAACGACAGCAGCACGACGACGCCGATGAACAGCGGCAGCTTGTTCGTCAACACCTCGGAGAAGTCCTCGAAGATCGCGGTCTGGCCGCCGACGAGCACCCTCGGGCCGCCGGCCGCGACGGCGCCGGGATCGTCGTCGTCGCGCAGCCGGTCGACAAGGTCGGTCGTCGACTTGTCCTGCGGTGAGCCGTCGGGGACGACCTGGGCGATCGCGACGTCGGTGCCCGTGCCGCGGGCCGGGATGACCTGCACGGGCGACACGGCGGCGACCCCCTGCGTCGATCTTCGCCGCGGCAACCGCGCGCGCGAACTGCTGGCGCGGCCTGTGCATCGGGGACCTTTGCGACGAGCTGGAGCGGGCCGTTGAAGCCGGGGCCGAAGCCCTGCGGCCAGCAGGTCATAGGCCTTGCGGGTCGTCGTGCTCGTCGGGTCGCTGCCCTCGTCGGAAGAGCCCAGCCGGATCGACAGGAACGGGATCGCGGCAACGAGCAGCACCACCGCGGCGGCGGTGGCCGCACAGCGGCTGGGCGACGGCGCAGACGGTCGGCCCAGCGACTCCACCCGGGCGACTCGTCGGTGGTCGACAGCCGGCCCTCGGCGGCCAGCTCGCGGCGCCCTTGCGCCGTAGCACGTGCGGCCCGAAGAACCCGAGCAGCGCCGGCAGCAGCGTCAGCGCCGCGACGACGGTGCAGGCGACGACGATCGACGCCGCGATCGCGACGCCGTAGAGGAAGCTGACGCCGAGCGCGAACATCCCCAGCAGGGCGATGCAGACCGTCACGCCGGCGAACAGCACCGCGCGGCCGGAGGTGTCGACGCGCGTCGACCACCGCCGTCTCGCGGACTGAGCCCGCGCAGCAGACCCTGGCGAAAGCGCGTGACGATGAACAGCGCGTAGTCGACGCCGACGCCGAGCCCGATCAGCAGCGACAGCTGCGAGCTGAACGACGCCATGTTGATCACGTGCGAGAGCAGGCCGATGATCGCGACGCCGGTGCCGAGCGCGAAGCCTGCGGTGATCAGCGGGAGGAACATCGCCAGCAGCGACCCGAAGACGAAGAACAGGACGATCGCCGCGGCCAGGAAGCCGAACGCCGTTCCGCCCGCGGTCGGCTGGTTGGCCTTCTCGATCGCCTGCCCGCCGAGCTCGACCTGCAGCCCGTCGCCGTCGGCCGCCTCGGCCCGGTGGACGACGCGCTTGATCGCCGGGATCGACAGCAGGTTCGCCTGCTCGTCGAACGTGACCGTCGCATAGCCGATCCGGCCGTTCTTGGAGATCTGGCCCTCGCCCCCAGCGGCGAACGGCGAAGCGACCTCCCCGACGTGGGGCAGCTTGGCCACGTCGGCGAGCATCTTCTCCAGCCGCGCCTGGACGGCCGGATCGGTGACCTTGGCGTCGCCGGTCGTCGCAAACACGATCCGATCGCTGTCACCCGCACTTCGCGGCGACGCCTGCTGCAGCAGCGCGAGCGCGTCAGAGCTCTCGGTCCCGCTGAGCTTGAACGAGTCGTTGTACGCGCTGCCCGCTGCGCCGTGGATCACGGTCAGGCCGATGACCACCACGAGCCAGATGGCGAGGACGATTCGGCGGCGGGTGAACGACCAGTGGGCGAGTGCGCGCATCGCCATGATGCTACGCAGGCGCCGACCCGGCGGGCGCGCGCTCGGGCCAATCCCGCGCCCGGCCTCAGCGTTCATGAATGATCGAAACATCGAGGCGAAACGGACGTTGACGCTTGTATGCTCAGCTCGATGACGCGGTTCGTCGTGCTCGCCACCGCCGTCTCGCTCGCCGTGGTGGTCGGCAACACGGCGGCGCAGGCCGACACGGGTCTCACGTTCTCGTCGTGCGTGCAGTCGCAGGCGACGGCGCTGCCGCCGTGCAGTGTCAATCCGGGCGTCGCCGATCCGACCGACATCGGCAGCCGCTACACGACCGGCATCACGGTCGGCATCACGAGCGCGAGTACGAACACGCTCAGCGGCTTCAACTCGATCACCCCGTTGAGCTATTTCGGCTGTGAGGGCGACGGCCCGATCAGCTGCTTCATCCGCCCGGGCGCGGTGATCGACGATCCCGAGGGCTTCGCCGGGATCGGCCAGAACCAGGTCTACGTGGCCGGCGCGGCAAACAGCGCGATCGTCGGCGCGATCAACATCGTCTCGTTCAACTGCGTCTCGGAGTTCCCGACCCCGGGCTGCGGCGTTGCGCACGGGCTGACCCATCCGCTACGCGTCGCGTTGACCCCGGACAACGCGCAGCTCTACGCCGCGACGCAGGACGGCATCGCGTGGTTCGACGTTGCGCCACTGCCACCGCCCGTCCCGGTTACCCCGGTCAATTCCGGCGGGATGTCGTTGCCCGCCAACCTCCCGCCGGTCGGGTCCGCTGCCCGTGCCCTGCCGCAGGTAGCGCCGCCGTCCGTCGGCGTGCAGAACCAGAACACGGCCCAGGGCGCGCTCACGTATGTCGACTGCCTGAACTCCGACGCCAGCGAACGTGTGGCAAGGCTCACGTCCACAACGAGGACGCGATCATCGTGAGCGACGACGGCAAGAGCGTCTACGCCGGCTCGTCCGACGGCTCGGTCGTTGGCTTCGCCCGCGCGCCCAACGGCGCGCTGACCCAGATCACGTGCGTCACCCAGGCCAATCCCGCCCCGGGCGGCTGCGTCAGCGGCCACGGCCTGGCCCACGTCAGCAGCCTCGCGATCAGTCCCGACGGCACCTCGGTGTATGCCACTGGCGCCGACAGCCACTCGCTCGTCACGTTCAGACGGGCGACCGACGGGACGCTCACGGAAGCGAGCTGTCTGGCTCTGACCGACGGTCCCGATGGCTGCACGGCCGACTCCGACCTCGCGACGCCGATCAGCGTCGCCGCCAGCTCCGATGGCGCCAACGTCTATGTCGGCGACACGAAGGCCAACGCGATCAGCTTCGATCGCGCCGCCGACGGCACGCTGACGCCGACCGGCTGCCTGAGCTCGACCGGCACCGCGTGCACGTTCGCGACGACGATCACCCACGCGACCGGAGACACGATCGTCACGCCGGACGACCGCGTCTACGTCGTCGCCGAGGACCGCGACGGCGTGACCCAGTACGCGCGCGGAGGCGCGAAGCTCGGGATCGCGTCCGAGCTGATGACGCCGTCGACGTTCGCGGTCGCACCGATCGTCCGCGCGGCCCACAGCCGCGCCCGCCCCGCACGCGCGAGCCACCGCGGCACGACGATCAGCTTCCGCCTGTCCCACGCCGCGAACGTGACGATCACGATCTCGCGGCGGGGTACGCGACGGATGGGCACCACGCGCGGAACGCTGCGGCTGCGCGCGCGCCGCGGGCGCAACTGGCTCGCGTTCTCGGGCCGGTTCGGTCGTCGGGGGCTGCCGGCGGGCAGTTACGTGGCGGCGATCACGGCAGCGTCACCGAACGAGCACCTGAGCGCGCCGCTGGTGGCGTTCAAGATCGTGCGCCGCTGACGGCGGCCGGCGCGACTCACCGTCGTAGGAGCCCTTGCCTGGGGCGTAGCGGCGCAAGGGCTTCGAGGAGTCACTTCCCGCACGATCACCGCAGGCTGTCGTATTCCTCCAGCGCCTCGCCCGCGCCGTAGGCCACGCAGGCCAGCGGGTCGTCGGCCAGGAAGGTCCGCATTCCAGTTTCGCGGTGCAGGCGCTCGGCCATGCCGTGGAGCAGTGAGCCGCCGCCGGCGAGCAGGATGCCGTGGGTTGTGATGTCGGAGGCGAGCTCGGGCGGGGTCTCCTCCAGCGTGTCGGTGACGGCGCCGACGATCGCCTGGACCTGCTCCGCCAGCACTCCCAGCAGCTCCGACCGCGAAATCTGCAGGGAACGCGGCAGACCGGTCTGGAGATTGCGTCCGCGGATCTCGGCCGTGAGGTCGTCATCGACCGCGATCGCGGTCCCGAGGTCGATCTTGAGCTGCTCGGCCGTGCCGGAGCCGATCGCCAGGTGATGCTCGTTGCGAATGTGGGTCGTGATCGCCTCGTCGAGCTCATAGCCGCCGACGCGTAGCGAGCGCGACACAACGATCCCACCCAGCGAAATCACCGCCACCTCGGTCGTGCCGCCGCCGATGTCGACCACGGTGCTGGCCTGCGGCTCTCCGACCGGCAGGCCGGCACCGATCGCCGCGGCCATCGGCTCCTCGATCAGAGCAACGTGGCGCGCGCCGGCGGCCAGGCACGCCTCCTGAACGGCCTGCTGCTCAACTCTCGTGATCCCCGAAGGCGCGCACACGATCACCCGCGGATGACGACGCCGGCCACCGTCGGCCTGGCGCAGGAAGTAGCGGAGCATCTGCTCGGTCACCTCGAAGTCCGCGATCACGCCGTGCCGCAGCGGGCGCACCGCCGAGATCGTCGCCGGCGTCCGGCCGATCATCTGCTGGGCCGCCCGGCCGACCGCATGCACCTCGCCGCTGATCGTGTCGAGGGCGATCACCGACGGCTCCGACAGCACGATGCCAAGCCCGCGAACGAAGACCAACGTGTTCGCGGTCCCGAGATCGATCGCGACGTCGCGCCCCGCGAACCCGAGTCGACGCGACGTCGACCACCGCGATCCTGACCGTCGCCCCCTCAAACCTCGAGCGCGACCTTGGCCACGATCGGCCCGTCCGCGACGCTGACCATAAACGCAGTGTACGTCGCCGCGCCCGCCCCAGTAGTCGCCTACCGCGTTACGGGTTCGCCCGCAGCAGCGCGAACTCGGTATCCGACCCGTTGGCCGTGTACCCCGCCGCGACGATCCGCCCGCTCGCGTCCAGCGCCACATCCTGGCCGAACTCGCCGCGGCCATGGAAGTCGGCGGTCAGGATCCCGTCGCTGTCGAAGCTCGAGTCGAGCGTCCCGTCGCCGAGATAGCGCACGAGCGCCATGTCGAGGATCGTCGAGCTGGTCGCCCGACCCACGACCACGAAGCGGCCGCTCGAATCGACGACCAGGTTCTCGGCGTAGTCGTCCCCGCCCAGGACGTCGGTCTTCACCGCGCCGTGGTCGCCGAACGTCGTGTCGAGGTTTCCGAAGGCGTCGTAGCGTGCGAGCAGGAAGTCGCGGTTGACGTGCGGGCCGAGCGTGTAGCCGGACACCGCGACGTGGCCGTCGGGCGTCAGCGCGACGCCGGTCGCGACGTCCTCCGATCCGAAGTCCGTGATCGTCGTGCCGCCGTGTCCGAACGTGCCGTCCAGGTCCCCGCCGGCCGTGTAACGGGCCAGCGCGATGTCCTCGTTCGCCGTGCCGGCGACGACGATCCGCCCGTCGGGCTGGATCGCGATCGCGAGCGCGTCGTCGCCGAGTGTCCCGAGGTCGGTCGTCACAATGCCGTCCCCACCGCCGAAGCTCGGGTCGGGCATGCCGTCCGCCTTGTAGCGGACCAGGGCAAAGTCGCTGTCGATGCCGTTGCGGGTCGCGAACCCGGCGACGACGATCTTGCCGTCGGGCTGGACGGCGACCGCGTTGGCCTGGTCGCCGCCGCCGAAGATGTCGGTCCTGACGATCCCGCCCTGGAATCCTGGGTCGGCGTGCCCCGCCCGGCGTGTAGCGCACGACGCCGAAGTCGAGCTTCGTGAAGCCCGCCGCGTCGGTGCGGCCGACCGCGACCACGCCGCCGTCGGGCATCAGCGCCGCGTCGTACGCCTCGTCGCCCGCGCCACCGAGGTCGGTGGTGGCGATCCCTCCGGTGCCGAAGCTGGTGTCGAGGTTGCCCGCCGCGTCATGGCGCGTCAGCGCGAAGTCCTCTCCCGACGCCGTCGTGCGCCAGCCGGCCGTCACGATGCCGCCGCTCGGTTGGATTACGACCGCCTCGCCGTGGCCGCCGCCGACCGGCGTCGACACGCGCCCGGTGCCGCCGAACGTGAGATCCAGGCCGGACGGCACGGGCGGCGTGACGCAGTGCACGGCGACGTCGGTCACGGACGCGGCTGACACCGTCCCGCGGCCGTGGTCCACCGTGCACACCTGATCGGGGTTCTGCGGCTGGGCCCTCACCTCGACGTCGTAGGACTGCCCGGCCGTCAACGAGCCAGGGAGGACGAACGGGCCGTCGGCCGACACCGGCGACGTCGGCGCCGAAGTTCGTCAGCACAAGCCCGCTGCCACGCAGCCCGTCGACCGCGCCGCCGATGGTGAACGTCGCGGGCGCCGGGTTCTCCTGCGGGGGCGGTGGCACCTGGTCGTCGTCGACGATCGAGACCGTCGCCTGGCGCTGCGCCCCGAGCGTGCCGCAGTGCGCGTGGGCGAGCTGCACGCGTGAACGTCTCGGCCGGCTCGACGTCCTTGTCCTCGCGCAGCGGGATCTCGACCAGGCGCGGCGAGGCGTCTCCGTCGCCGAAGCGGACCGTCGTCGTGGTCGACTTGAAGTCGCGGCCGGACTGCGCTGTCCCGCCGCGCGTCGACAGCTCGACGCTCGCGCTGCCGTGGGAGCCGCCGGTGCGGGTCACGAGCAC
This sequence comes from uncultured Actinomycetes bacterium, assembly GCA_963846975.1. Classification (GTDB taxonomy): domain Bacteria; phylum Actinomycetota; class Thermoleophilia; order Solirubrobacterales; family Solirubrobacteraceae; genus AC-49. The sequence continues at coordinate 318,154 of CAWJXY010000011.1, read as the reverse complement.
CATCGGGCTGCGCTGCGCCTCGCTGGCCGTGAAGCCGGCTTGCTGAGCGCCAGGACGCCGGCGTGGCGCGGCGTTCGCCCGCCCGGGCACTGCGCGGGCTTCAGCGCCCGCACGGGCGGCTCCTTGAACTTCGGCCTGCCGCGCGGCTTGAGACCGTGGGTCGTCAACAGCAGGCCGGAGCTTCGGTGCTGCGGGTCCTGGACGAACGCCTGCGCCGCCGACTCGCCGCCGCGATCGTTGACTGCTTCGGCCTCGAGGCTGACGTGGACCGCGAACAGCTCGCCGACGCGAACCGACGCCAGCGGCACGCGAAGGCGGATCGGGTGGTTGAGGTACATCTCCCCGGCGGCGCCGGTTCCGCTGTCGTCGGCGTCGCCGTCGACCCCGAAGTCGTCCGCTCCCCACAGCGGGCCGGGCGAGTCGGCGGAGGTCGCCGCGCCCGGGCGCCACGAGTGTTGATGGCCCTCGAGGTAGGCGGTGCCGCCGGCGTCATAGAAGTCACCGCCCGCCGACGCCGCATACGCGCGCGCGTGGAACCGGATGACCGTGCGCACCGGGTCGCACTCGCTGACCCCCGGGCACTCCCACGCCCCGAGCAGGTTGTTGTCGTCGACGGTCTGCAGGAGGAGGTCCGAGAGCGTGATCTTCACCGACGCGTCGCCCGCCCGCTTCTCGTAGGCCTGGTACTCGTCGAGATGCGCGATCCCGCCCTTCGGCCGCCCGACTTCGACCGGAGCGAGGATCGGCGCCTGCGCGAGCACCGAGTACTGCGTCCCTGTCGGTGTTCGAAAAGACGCTTCCGAACGCATCGTCGCGCGGCAGGAAATGCCAGTAGGGGTCGTGGAGCGGGAGGTTGAATACCACCCGGCCGAGCGGGACGAACTTCTGCAGCGTGCCTCCGAGCTGCGCGCCGTTGCTCACCTGGACCTCGCCGGTGCCGTGATCGATCCGGCTGACCGACCACAGGCGCAGCGGGCTCGGGTCCGGGCCTGCGGCGGCCGCCGGACCGACCAACACCAGCCACGCTGCGAGCGCGACGATGACCGATGTGAACGACACGCGCATGGTTGGACCTCCATCTGCGTCGCGTACGGGTGTACACGAGGACGCGGGGTGTCCGGGCGCGATTCCCGCCGCTGTGACTCAGGTCAGGGTTGGGCAACCCCCAGGACTTAGTTTTGGCGGCGAGACGACCTGAACTTAGGCGCGGCGCGGAACCGACCGCGTACGCCGCGTCATCCCTGGCGATACCGGCCGCGCAAGTCCGGCCGGGCCCCGACCCCAGGAGGCCTCGCCCATGTCCCCTTTCCGCGCCCGCGCGGCGCTTGGCGCCGCCGTGGCCCTGCTTGGCTGCGCGTCCGCGCTGCCGACCGCAGCCGATGCCGCCGTCACCTCGACGGTCGACGGCGGCGGGCTGCACATCACGAGCGACGACCAATCCGACGCGATCACGCTGGCCAAGGCTGGCGGCGTCATCACGATCAACGGCACGGCGACCACGCAGCCGGCCAGCATCAACACCGCGATCACGGTCGATGCGGGCGGCGGCAACGATGTCGTCGACGCCAGCGTCTCATCGCGACCGACTACGCGACCTTGACCGTCCACGGCGGCAGTACGGGTAACGACACGCTCACTGGGCCGGCGCCAACGGCGACGCCCTGTCGGGCGACGACGGCGACGACCGCCTCGTCGGCTTCAAGCCGCGACCAGCCTCGACGTGCTCGAAGGCGGCGCCGGCGACGACGCGATCGTCTGGAACAACGGCGACGGCACCGACATCGCCGGACGGCGGCGCCGACTTCGACTTCGTCGAGGTCAACGGCCGTCCGGCGACGACGAGTTCACGATCGCGCCGGGCGCGACCGCGGGGCACGTGCAGTTCAACCGCATCTCGCTCAACGGCGCGACGGCCGGCAACTTCGGGATCGACAGCACGACGATCGAGGAGCTGACGGTCAACGGCCTCGGCGGCAACGACCGCGCGACCGGCGCGGCCGGGCTGGCCGCGCTGCTGCCCAAGGGCTTGGCCCTCAACGGCGGCGACGGCAATGACGTCCTGACCGGCGGCGACACCAATGACGCGATCGACGGCGGAACCGGGAACGATCTCCTGACCGGGTTCAAGGGCCTCGACACGATCTTCGGCGGCGACGGCGACGACATGTCGGTCTGGAACAACGGCGACGGCAGCGACCTGTTCGACGGCGGCGACGGCTCCGACGAGCAGGTCGTCAACGGCTCCCGACCGGCGACGACGAGTTCACGATCGCGCCGGGCGAAATCGCGGGGCACGTGCAGTTCAACCGGATCTCGCTCAACGGCGCGCCGGCCGGGAACTTCGGGATCGAAAGCACGACGATCGAGCAGCTCACGGTCAACGGCCTTGGCGGCAACGACCGCGCGACCGGCGCGGTCGGCCTGGCGGCCATCCTGCCCGCCCTGACGTTGAACGGCGGCGACGGCAATGACGTCCTCACCGGCGGCGACGGCGCCGACACGCTCGACGGCGGGACCGGCGACGACACGCTGATCGGTGCCAAGGGCATCGACACGATGCTCGGCGGCGACGGCAACGACACGAACGTGTGGAACAACGGCGACGCCAGCGACCTGTTCGACGGCGGCAACGGCACCGACGTTCTGCAGGTCAACGGCTCGTCGACCGGTGATGACGAGTTCACGATCGCGCCGGGTACCCGTGCCGGGCACGTCCAGTTCGACCGGATCTCGCTCAACGGCGCGACGGCCGGGAACTTCGGAATCGACAACACGACGATCGAGCAGGTGCAGGTCAACGGCCTCGGCGGCAACGACCGGGCGACCGGTTCGGCCGGCCTGGCCGCGCTGCTGCCCGGAGGGCCTGGCCCTCAACGGCGGCGACGGTGACGACATCCTGACCGGCGGCGACAGCGCCGACGCGATCGACGGCGGCGCCGGCGACGACAACCTGAGCGGTGGCGCCGGCAACGACACGCTGACCTCCGGCGGGGGCTTGACCTGCTCGATGGCGGCGTTGGCGACGACATGCTCAACGCCGCGACGGCGACGGCGAGGCCGTCCGTGGTGGTGCCGGGACCGACAGCGCGACCACCGACGCCATGACGATCGACGCCGTCGCCGGTGTCGAGACCTCGACGCCACGCCCGTCCCGCCGCTGACGGCAGCCCGCCGCCGCCGCCGTCGCCCCGGCGGTCGTGAAGGACGACGTGGCACGGTCGCGGCGGTCGCGGCGAAGCCCGCCGACACCAGGCGCACGCCCCGTCGCTCGGCGCGGTGACGGTTACCCGCCGCGGCAACGCGCTGACCGCGAGGCTGCGGGTCAGCTGCCCGGCCGCCGAGGCCGGTGGCTGCTCGTCGACGCTGACGATCGCGACACGGCACGCGGTCAAGCTCGGCGCCGCGAAGGCGGTCGTCGTGCTCGGCTCGGCGAAGGTCAAGCTCGCCGGGGGCCATGCGGCCACCGTGTCGATCCGCCTCGCCTCCGGGCAGCGAGCCTCGCGACCTCCGGGAAGCTCGCGACGACGTGTCCGTGGTCACCGTGTCACGGCCCGCAACATCGCCACCGCATCGGTGGCGCGCACGCTGCTCCTCCCGAAGCGGCGCCAGAAGCACCGCACGCAATCGGCGCGTCCGCCCACTGGGCGGACGCGCCGCGCCCGCAGCGATTCCTCTAGGACGCGCCGCCCACGCCGCCGCCATCGCGCCGGCCGCCAGCATCGGCTCGACGCTGCGCCGCGCGCGGCAGAGGATGAAGCCCCTCCGAGCGCGGCGATCACGGCGAGGGCGCGGTCGCGGTCGCCGAGGCGCTCGGTCAGGGCCGCGGTCCACTGCTCGAAGACGTGCGGCGGTCGCCCGACGCAGATCGTCGTCGGTGCTCGCCACCTCGAGCGCGACGGTCGCGATCGGGCAGGCGTCCTGTAAGTCGGTCGCCTCGAGGGTCTCGGCGGCGCCGGCGAACACGGCGCGAACGGACTCCTCGGTGCGTCGTGCTCCGCGTCGTAGACGGCGGTCGCCAGCGCCTGGAAGAAGGCGCCGCCGTAACGGATCACCTCGTCGGCGAGCTGCTGCTTGCCGCCGGGGAAGTGGTGGTAGAGCGAGCCGAACGGCGCCTCGGCCTCGGCGACGACCTGCTTGAGGCCGGTACCGGCGTAGCCCTGGCGGCGGAACAGCTCGGCGGTCGCGAAGAGGATCCGGTCGCGGGTGGGGTGACTATGGCGTCCATGCGAATCAGTGTACGCTCCACTCACTAGAGCGATCTACCTAGAAGGAGACGTCAGATGCGACCGAAGGCTGCTTGCCGGCGCGGCTCGGCGGTCGCGCGCCCGCGCCCTGCTGCCGCAGCTGCTGCTGCGTCGAATTCGGCCGCGACGTCGCGAAGCTCAACGCCGGGCGACCACTCGACGCTGCTCGACGCCTACGCCGACGACTCCGTCCTGCACTTCAACGAGGCGCCACCGCTGGGCGGGGGACTGGGTCGGCAAGGCCGGCGATCGACCGCTTCCTGCAGAACTTCACCGCCGCCGGGATCCAGGGCGAGATCAAGGCGATCGCCGTCAGCGGGCCCCTGGGCGCTGACGATGTGGTCCGCTTCGACGACCACGCCGACGCCCCCGACGGCACGCGCCTCTACGAGAACCGCACCGTGCTCGTCCTGCGCACCCGGTGGGGCAAGGTCGTCGAGCAGCAGGACTTCTACGCCGACACCGCGCGATCGACGACTTCGATCGCAAGCTGACCGAGCTCGGGGTGGAGCCGGTGCCGAACTAGCCGACGGCCGACACGCCCGCCGCCCTTGTTCAGGCGAGCATCGTGCGCTCGGCGAGGTCGCGTAGCAGCGCGCCCATCCCGCCGATCGCGTGGACGTCACGCTGGCGCCCCGCGCCGCCGCCGTTCTCGATCAGCCGGCGCACCGCCTCGAGCTCGTCGGGCATCCGAGCTGGCGTGCGGCGGTGCGGCGAGTTCGAGCGTCGACTCGATCAGGTCCCGGACCGACCGAGCGGCCGTCGGAGTCGGGAAGCTCGGCCTCGACGCCGTAGCGCGCCGCCGGAACGCCGCCTCGTCGAGGATCTCGGCGGACGGTCCGGGGCTCGGGTCGGCCAGCGCGGCGTCGCGCGCGAGGCAGTGGATCAGGGCGACCATCGCCCGAGCTCCTCGAGCGACGTCTGGGCGTCCAGCGCGCGGATCTCGACCGTCCCAGGCGCGGGTGGGGCGCAGCTTCCACCAGAACCACGTGTAGTCCGGAACGTCTGCGGCGCGGCAGAGGATCGAGCTGGACGTGCGGAAGTCGTCGAAGTCGCGCATCGCTCGCGGCACGCCGGAGCGCGGCCAGCCGCGCATCGCGAGCTCGCGGACCGAGGCCAGGCCCTGTCACGGCCATGGCGAAACGGCGAGTTGGCGCCCAGCGCCTGCAGCATCGGCAGGTGCCGGCGCAGGCCGTTGAACGCACGGATCGCTGTCTCGGCATCGGGCATGCCGACGTCGACGTGCAGCCCCCCGGTCGGCTGGGCAACCGCGTCGCCCAGAAGGTCGGAGACCGCGCGTAGCGTTCCTTGTCGGTGATCTCGCCGGCGCCTCCGGCGCCGCGGGTGCGCCCGGCGCCGAGCACCCTGGCGCCGTCGAGACGACCGCCGCCCGCAGCCCGGTCAGCGTCTGTACTGCCTCCGCCGTCGTCGCGCAACGTCGGTGATCAGCTCGATCTGGCAGGCATGGAGCTCCCGTTCGGCCCTGCCCCGCCCAGCCTCGAGGCGGGCCAGCACGCATCGGACGCGTCGATCTGCGCGCCGGTCTGCGGATCGACGAGGAACAACTCCTCCTCGACGCCGAGCGAGAAGGATCGCTGGACCCGAAGGCATGGGGTTCGTCGCTCGACATCGTTCGGGGGTACCCGGTGGTGGCGAGGCGCAACGGTCGCGTCTCAAGGCGGCTCCCCGACGTCCGATTCCCTGGATTGGTGGCCGCCCGTAGGACAGCGCATGCCGGTAGCTGAATCTGTCGGTCTGAGACGGACCGCACGCGCCTGTCCGGAGTCGACTCGCGGGCATCCTGCGCACGAACCTGCGCTCCGATGCGCTTCTGTACCGGACCGGCGGGGAGGAGTCGTCGCCCTCCTGCCGGGTCTGGGGAGCGACGAAGGCGAGCAGATCGCCGAGCGTCTGCGTGTGGCGAGTGAAGATCCCGCCCCGACGCATCGCGGTCACGATGCCGTCGCGTTGCGTCGACCGAGGCGCCGACCTTGGCCGGATGTCGACCCCGAGAGGGTCATGAAGGTCGCCGATCGGCGGATGTACTCAGGCGGAGGGCGGGGCCGCACCTGCTTATCGGATCGTCGCCGACGGACGCGCGACGGTCACCGCCGGTATCGCGGCGTACTCCGTCGCGACGCGGACATCTCGTGCCCGCGCGCGGGACGCCGCGCGCCGGTGTCCGGCTCGACGTGGCGTCGCTAGCGGTCGCGGCGCGGTCAGTCGCGGTAACCGGCGCCACCGGGACCGTAGTAGGTGCCGATCGTCTGCGATCGGCCGGGTCGTCGTCTCGTCGCCGAACTTCGGCGAGTCCTTGATCTGGTCCTTGGTCCGGTTGACGAAGACGGTCTCGTCGTCGGGGTCGACCCCTGGATGACGCCGGCCGGCAGGACGACCTTCTTGCCGAAGATCCACGGGCCGGTGTCGACGACGATCTGGCTGACGCCGTGTCGTACGTGGCCTCGTCGATCTTGCCGATGCTGCCGTCGACGGCCTCGACCTTGAACCCGGTCAGGTTCGTCGCTGCGCCGGGTCGACGCCCGACTCCATCGTCGTAGCTCCAGATTTCAGCGCTCATTCGCTCTCCTCACCATCTCGTCTCCGGGAAACTCCGTGGTACCCGCCGCCGGCGGTTCGAGCCGACCTGGTCCGCGAGCGAACCCTGGCGTCCGGACCGGTCAACACGGAACCCCGAGGCCGTGACCTCCGATGCCTCACTCGGCCACGCACCGCGCGAGACCCAGCGAATCCCGCAACGCTCGGCTATCCGTGGCTCGCGCGCGCCGGCCTCTTCGCCGCGGCGTGGTGTTCCGGATCATCGGCGTGCTGGCGCTCAAGCTCGCGCTCGGCGACGCCGGCAAGGCCACGAACCAGAAGGGCGCGCTGGAGACATCGCGCAGGGACGTTCGGCAACTGCTGCTCGTCCTGCTGGCGCTCGGTCCGCCGGCTACGCGATCCGGCGGCTCGTCCGCGAGCCCTCGGTGATTGCAGGGTGCTCTCCGACAGCACCTGGTCAGCGCATCGGGCGCGCTGGGTAACGGCGTCATGTACGCGCTGGTGTGCGCGACGGCGATCGAGATCCTCGTCGGCCCGGGCTCGTCGTCATGGGGGGCCCGCCGCAGAAGGCGACGGCCGGCGCACCGGCTGGTACGGGCGGACTGGTCCTGGCTGGTTACCGCGGCGTCCCGTCGTCGGCATCGGGACCGACGAGTGGAGAAGGCCCGCTCGCGGAAGTTCCTCGACACGACGAAGACGGTAGCTTACCTAGCCGCTCGACGGAGGCGGTGTCGACGACGTCGGCGTCGGTACGTCGCTCGCGGCGTCGTCTTCGCACTTGTTGGTGATGGGACTTCTTCGGCGCCGCGATCCAGCAACGACCTTGAAGAAGGCCGGTGGGCTCGATGGCGACCGAATGATCTTGCCCATGTCGTACGGCGGGGCGCCGTTGGCTCTCGTTGCCCTCGGCCTGCACGGCTTCGTCGGTGATGAATCGCCGACGCGCGCGACCGGCGCGCGCAGTCGGGTCGGCCCGAACGTCGCCGCGCGGCGGCGATGACCGCGTCGATCAGGTCCTGAGAGGATGCTGCGCTGGTGAACGTCGCGTCCGGCGGTGACGTAGTTGTTGGCCTTCTCGAGATCGATCGTCGTAGGGCTGGAGGAGGTGACCATCGGCGCCGTCGAGTACGAGCGCCTAGGTCGGTGATGATCTTCACCAAGCCGTCGACGTCGGGCAGCATCCGGGTCGATCCTGATCACCTCGGCCCGCCGACGCCGCGCCTCGTCGACCGCCGGCCGGCGGCGGCGTGGGCCGTCGCGATGACCTCCAGCCCCGGTTCGGCGTTGAGCCACGCGCTGGCCAGCACGGAGAAACCGATCGCGTCATCGCAGATCAAGACACGGCACAGATCGTCCTTGCTGCGCGGCACTATGGGTCAGCATGCCCGGTTGGGCGGATCGCAAAACGGTCCCGGCGCGCCGATTGGGTGGTCGGACCGCTCGCAGAACACTAGATTTGAGCCGTGGGGCTCCTGGAGCGTGAGAACGCCCTCGGCGCAATGACCGAGCACCTCGACGAGGCTGCACTGGGTAGTGGCGGTGCGTTGCTCGTGTGCGGCCTTGCGGGCACCGGGCGGACGAGCCTGCTGGCCGAGGGGGCCGAGCGCGCCCGGCAACGGGCGCTGCGTGTCGCCTCCGTCCGCGCGAGCTCGCTGGAGACCGCCGCTCGACGGCGAGGTCATGCATCAGTTGCTCGGCGCGCTGGGCGCGCAGCCGGGCGGCCGCGAGGCCCTGCTGGGCGCGGTCGGGCGCCGGTGCTCACCGCGCTGCGCGCGCACGACCACCGGCCCGGCCCAGCGGTATTCGTGCGGGGCGGGGCGCTGAAGAAGAAGGCCGCCCGCAAGCGCGGGCGGGGCTGAGCGTCAGTCCGTCGGCGATCGGACGCCCGACGGTCAGCGCCTCACGCAGCTCGGGCTCGAGCTGCTGTACTCGCGGTCCGGCAGCGCGCCGACGCCGTCGAGCACCTTGCTGAAGAAGCAGCGCGCCGCGGCGGCGAGCGCGACGTCGAGGATCTCGGAGTCGGTCAGCCCGAGTCCGCGCAGCCGGTCGATGTCGGCCTGGGTGACCGAGGTCGCGTCGTCGGCGACCTTCTCGGCCAGGTCCATCACCGCGACGTCGACCTCGTCGAGCCCCGCCGTGCGGTGTTGGCGACGATCGCGCGCAGCGCGTCGGGCTCGAGGAATGGTCGGTGAGCACCGAGCCGTGCGCGAGCATGCAGTAGCTCGAGCGCAGCCGGCGCGCCGCGGCGACGGTCGCGAGCTCGTAGCGGCGCAGGTCCATGCCCGGCCTTGATGGCGCCGTTGAGCTCCCGCCACGCGGCGTACACGCCCGGGTCGCAGCGAGAACGCGCGCGTGAGGTTCGGGACGTGCCCGAACGTCGCGCGGTCGGCCTCGTAGAGCTCCGCCCAGCGCGCAGGCGGGGCCTTCTCTTCGGGGACGGTCTCTATGAAGGGCACGGTGTTCCTTGCGTGTTCGGAAGTCGCGTAGTGTCAGCGTAAGGGGTCGAAAGATCAGGGTCGCGTACCGATTGTCACCGGGACGCGCGGGGGCGCTGGACTGGCGCGATGCGCCTCCTCGCCCTGGCCCTGCTCGCCGTTCTGGCGGCCGCCGCACCGGCCGCCGCCGACACGTTCGTCGTCGATCGCAGCGACGACGCGGACGTGTCCACGTGCTCCGCCGCCGCCAACGACTGCACGCTGCGCGGAGCGATCGAGAAGGTTCAGGCCGTCGATGCGCCGGGCAGCACGGTCACGATCCCGGCGACGCGGATCGTCCTTACGGCGAAGCTCCCCGACCTCGCGACGGGCTCGTTCACGATCGCCGGGGCCGGCGCGCGCCAGACGACGGTCAGCGGCAACGGGACGGTCGGCGAGATCTTCACCGGCACGTTCGCGACGGTGACCCTTCAGGACCTGACGGTCACCGGCGGCAAGGGCGCCTTGTTCGGATCGGGCGCGGTCTCCGGCGACATCGACCTCGAGCGGGTCGCGATCGTCGACAACGACGAGTACCGGGCTCGCCGCCGCGCACGCGCTCGTCCAGGACAGCCTGATCGCCCGCAACCACGGCGCCCAGAACGGCGGCGTGATCGCCCAGGGCAGCGTCATCCGCAACTCCACGATCGCTGACAACACGGTCAGCCCCGGAGCCCCCGGGCTCGCGCCGTTCGTCACGTCGGCGGGCATCTTCGCCTCCCAGTTCGACGTCGTGGAGCACTCGACGATCGCCGACAACAAGGTTGCCGAGGGCGCGTCGCTGTTGACCGGCACCCAGGTCGGCGTCATCGCGACGACGAGCCTCAGCATGGTCCTGCAGTCGTCGATCGTCGACGGCGGCGGGCAGGCGCCGCGCGACGCGTCGCTGCTGACCGGCGCCCAGGTCGGCGTCATCTCGACGACGAGCCTCAGCATGGTCCTGCAGGTCGTCGATCGTCGACGGCGGCGGGGCAAGCGCCGCGCGTCCCAACTGCGGCCCCGCGATTCAGAGCCAGGGCAACAACGTCAGCTCGGACCTCACCTGTGGGCTCGGGCGCGCGGGCGACCGCGCCGGCACGTCGACCCGCAGCTCGGCCCGCTGACCGACAACGGCGGCCCGACCGACACGATGGCGCTGAAGGCGGGCAGCCCGGCGATCGACGCCGGCGCCGATCCCGCAGTACGACCGACCAGCGCGGCGTGACCCGCGCCCAGGGGACGACGTGCGATGCCGGCGCGTTCGAGTCCGCATTCACCGCGCCGCCGGTTGTGCCCGCACCGCCGCCGAGCACCGCCGGTGACGCCGCCCCCGCCGCCGCCGGTGACCGTGACGCAGCCACCCCCGCCGCCGCCCCCCGCCGACACGACGCCGCCGAAGCTGACGGTCGGTGCGATCGCCAAGCCGATCAGCCGCAGCACCCTGAGCAAGGGCCTGAAGGCCGCCATCGGCGCCAACGAACCGGTCGTCACCGAGGTCACGCTGCTCGTGGCGCAGGGGCGTTCGCGCGTGGCCGACACCGAGCTGGTCTCGCGGTTTTACCCGGCGCGCGCCGGCTCGCGGACGCTGGTCCTCAAGCCGGCCCACCGGCTGGCCGGGGCCGGACGGGTCGCGGCGCGCGGACTGCGCGTGGTTGCCTACGACCTCGCGGGCAATCGCAGCGCGCGGACCGTGAATCTGACGATCGGCGCGGCCCGGCGGCGGTGATAGCAACGAGTTGTGCCCACTCCCTGCGGGTACAGGGAGGTTGGGATCATGACCAGAATCGGATGCCCCGCCAGGCGTCGTCGTGCTGGTCGTCCTCGCGTTGGGGGCGCCGGCGCAGCCGGCCGGGCGCTTCAGCGCCAACGTGACGAATCCGTGGTTCCCGCTCCGAGCCCGGGACCGTCTTCGTCTACGCCGGCGTCAAGGACGGGCGGCCCGCGCGCGACGTTCTCAAGGTCACCCACGCCACCAAGGCGATCGCGGGCGCTCGGATGCCCGCGTGCTCGACGACCGCCTGTACGTCAGCGGGCAGTCTGGCCGAGCGGACGACCGACTGGTACACCCAGGATTCCAAGGGCAATGTCTGGTACTACGGTGAAGCGACCGCCGAGCTCGACGCGCATGGCAGGGTGACCACCACCGAAGGCTCCTGGCAGGCGGGCGTCAACGGCGCGCGCCCAGGGATCTTCATGCCAGGCCCATCCCCAGCGGGGACGGTCGTTCCGCCAAGGAGACACCAGCAAGGGCCATGCCGAGGACCGCTTCCGCGTGCTGCGGCTGCACGCCCCGGTCAGCGTGCCGTCCGGCGCGCTTCGTCGCGCAACGCGCTGCTCACGCAGGAGACAACCGCTCTCGAACCCGGCGTCGTCGATCACAAGTACTACGTCCGCGGCATCGGCAACGTCAAGGAGGAGACCGTCAAGGGCGGCAACGAGCGCGCCGTGCTCGTGTCCACGACCGGACGGTCAGGCGCTCGGCGCGCACCCCGTCAAACTACGCGCGTGACCTGCGCCTACCTGACGCCAACGCCCTGAGTTCGATGCTTGCCGAGGCCGAGCTCGCGCCGCTCGTTCCCGCGGTCGCTCGGCTCACCGGCGACTACACCCTGCTGCGCGAGGACCTGCGGCCCGACCCGGCGCTGGTGCTCGAGCCCGAGGGCGGGCTGACCGAGGATCAGCTCGCCGAGATCCGTGAGCTGCTGTTCGGCGCGCTGTCGCGGTGGCGCGAAGCCGGATCGCCGCCTGCGCCCGACCCGACCGACGACGAGCTGCGCCGGCTGATGGCGTACCTCATCACCGACGACGGCCTCCGTCGCCGAGTACTTCTCCGTCCTGCGCCGAGCGAGCTCGCGATCGAGCGGCGCCGACGACCTGCGGGCGCCCGACTGGCGCCAAGGACGAGCATCGCGCCCGACACGCCGTTCACCGTACGGCTCGATCGTCGGCGCCCGGGATGTCGGGCCTGCTCGCCGCGCATCGCCTCGGGCAGGCCGGGGTGCCGTACGTCATCTTCGATCAAGGACGCCGACGTCGAGCGACCTGGTTCGAGAACTCCTGCCCGGGCTGCGGGTACGACGTCGCCGAAGCTCGCCTGTGCCGCTACTCGTTCGCGCAGACGCGACGACTGGCCGCAGCACTTCTCCACCCAGGACGTGCTGCTCGACTACTTCCGCGCGTGCGCCGACGAGCTCGGCCTGCGCCGCGCACATCCGCTTCGAGCACCGAGGTGCTCGCGCGCCGACTTCGACGACGACGACGCGGCGCTGGCGTCGTGCACCGTGCAGCGACGCCGGACGGGTCGCAGCGAGATCGCTCGACGTCCAGCGCGCTCGTCAGCGCGGTCGGTCAGCTCAACCGGCCGAAGCATGCCCGACATCGCCGGGCCGCGACACGTTCGCCGGGCCCGTCGTTCCACTCGGCGCGGTGGGACCACGACGTCGACCTCGCACGGCCGGCGGGTCGCGGTCATCGGCACCGGCGCCAGCGCTGCCCAGTTCATCCCGTGCGTCGCCGAGCGAGGCCGCCGAGCTCGTCGTCTTCCAGCGCACCGCCGAACTGGCTCGTGCCCGACGCCGCAACTACCACGACGAGCTGCCCGACGGCGTGCAGCTGGCTGCTCGCGCCACGTGCCCGTGCTACGCGCCAGTGGTATCGGCTGCTGGCTGTTCTGGCGGACGCACGAGGGCTCTGCTGCCGGCCGCCGTCGTCGACCCGGAGTGGCACGGCGACGACCGCTCGGTCAGCGCAGCTCAACGACGATCGTGCGCGAGCTGTTCACCGCAGTACCTCGAGACCGAGTTCGCCGATCGCCCGAGCTGCTCGACGCAGGTCGTGCCGAGCTATCCGCCCGGCGGCAAGCGCAGCGTGCGCGACAACGGGGTGTGGCTGGCGGGCGCTGAAGCGCCCGAATGTTCGAGACCGATGACCACGGGCAGATCGCGCCAGATCACGCCGAACAGGACCTGAAGACCACGGGGGACGGCAAGAGAGTACCCGGTCGACGTCATCATCTACGGCACCGGGCTTCACCGCCAGCCAGTTCCTCACGAACCGATGAAGTATTCAAGGGCAAGGGCGGCGTGGAGCTGCAGGCGCATTGGGACGGCGATCCGCGCGCCTATCTCGGCATCACGGTTCCCGGTTTTCCAAACCTCTTCGTCTTGTACGGTCCGAACACCAATATCGTGGTGAACGGCAGCATCATCTTCTTCTCCGAGTGCGCAGTGCACTATATCCTGGGCTGCCTGAATCTCCTCATGGAGCGCGGCCACGGCGCGATGGATTGCCGCCAAGACGTGCACGACGCCTACAACGAGCGCATCGACAAGGGAAACCTGGGCATGGCGTGGAGCGGACGAAGGTGCGGAGCTGGTACAAGAACGCCAAAGGGCGAGTCACACAGAACTGGCCCTTTACCTTGCTCGAGTTCTGGAACGCGACGCGGGCACCCAACCCTTCCGACTACGTCTGGCGCTAGCGTCGATTCCAAATCGCGGTAGCGGCGCCATCCGTCCGTTTTGTGGTGGCGTGACCCCGATGGGAGTAGCATCGGCACCGTGCTCACCGCGCGCTTCGGCGCCCGCCAGACGGTCGTTCGTCGCTTCCCGCCCTGCTCGCGATCGGGCTCGCGCCCTCGAGCGCCCGCGCGGCAACGACGATCGAGGAAGAGTTGACGTCTTCTGCTTGGCACCGCACTTGTTCGAGCCAGGTCGCGGGCGTCAACGTCCCCGATGGCCCGGTGGTGGCCGTGTCGTCGCATATGACGACGTATCCGGCGTCCTAACCCACTCGCGTTCCCGCGATCCGGCGCCTGCCGGCCGTGCCTACGGCCAGTGCCCGAGCGACACGACGAGCCGCAACCCGGGACGCAGTTTCCCGCGGCGTCAGAGCGCCATCTCTGCTGCGGGCCGGGCTCGACGACCAGGCCGCCATCGACGAGGCTCCGGCAGCCGCGCAGCTCGTCGCCTACGACGAGGCGGGCCACGTGGTCCTGGGCTTCGCCCGCGGACGACGATCGCCGCGCCCTACTCCTACGGCCCGATCGCGTCCCACAAGCTGACCGTCACCGACGCCAGCGCGCCGGCATCTGCTCGGCCACGCCGTTCCGTCGGCCTCGAGGTGGGGGTGGCTAGCTTCGCGCCACACCGCGCCGAGATCGACGATCTTCAGATCACGACGCCCGACGGCCTGCTGCCGCCCCCGCAGGATCCGCCGTGGGGCCCCCGAGCGTCACGATCACCGATCCCGACGCCGGCACGATCTTCACCACACCCCAGATCTCGATCGAGGGGATGACCGACGCCCCGGACGGCGTGCTCGGCTTCTGCGCCTCGGTCAACGACGACACGACGTTCCCGAGCACCTGCAACGAAGCCTCGCGGGTGATCGCCGACGCCGGGTCGGCGGGACACTTCAACCTCCCGGTGACCCTCAACGCCGCCCCGGGACCCCAGAGCGTGACCGTCTGGATCCAGGATCGCGACGGCCGCGTCGCGCACGCGACGGTGAATGTCGTCCTCGGCTCGACCGCCGCCGGCGTGGGCGCCGGCGTCGACCTGCGCCAGCGCGGCATGGACGTCCTCCAAGCGACCCAGGTGCCCGAGCACCCGCGCCCGACCGGACCGCCGTTCACGTCGCCGGGGTCGATTTTCCTGCGCGCGCCGAGCGAGCGCTACGACGGGGTGACGCTGATCGCGGGCGCGACGACCGTGGTCCGGATCTACGCCGACGCCGTCGCCGCCCACGGCTCGGGCCCGGTCCGCGCGGCGCACGTCACCGCGGGGCTGTTCGGCTACCGGCGCAGCGCGGCCGACGGCATGATCACCAGGCTGCCGCCGCCGGGCCGCCGGGCAACCAGGGCCCGCTGGCGCCGGACTTCGGGGCGGAACCCTGACCCCGACCAGCGCGAACTTCCACGGCGACCCCGGCAGCGCCTACAGTTCACGCTGCCCATCGCATGGACCCGGCTCGGGGCCACGAGCTGATCGTCGCCGCGTACGTCAACCCGGAGATCGTCACCGTCGGCCGCGGCGGCGAGTGCTCGGGCTGCGGCGCCGACAACCAGCTCGCGCTGACCGGCATCCGGTTCCGCGATGTCCGCACCGCGTTCGTAATGCGATCCAGGCCACCTACGTGCGCGACGGGCGGCTGCACTCGGTGACCCAGCAACAGGCCTACGACGCTTTCTCGCTGACCCAGGCGACGATGCCGTTCGGGGATCACCAGCTGATCGAGTACCCGTACTCCGGCACGGTCGACGTGACGCCCGCCGTCCGCTGCAACGACGACGACTTCCGGCTACGCCTGTGCCGGCGCCGCCGCCCGCCGCCGGCGGTGCAGGATCCCGACGACCTCCTGCGCGCCGACGGGATCGCCGATGCCGTCCGCGCCTACGCGACGGCGGGCGACCGCCCGGGGACGGCGGGCATCCCGGTCGCCGAGCTCGACGACGGCGCCTACATCCGCGCCGAGTTCGATGGCAACCGCTACCTCGTCGACACGATCAACCGCTAGATCTCGCTGCCCCATGAGCTCGGTCACGCGCTCGGTCCCCGCACGCCTCACCAGGCTGCGGCGGCGGCGACGACGGGCAGGTCGCCGCCGACTGGCCGCCGGACGAGGTGGGCCTGTTCCAGGGCTACGGCCTCGATCGACGCCCGCGCTCGGGCGGACTCGACGCCCATACGGCTGCACGTCCCGGGCGCGACGCCCGAGCTCGCGATCTCGACTTCATGTCCTACTGCGGCGGCGAGGTCGCCGCTGGATCTCGCCGCGCAACTGGACGGCGATCACCCGCGGTGTCAGCGTCAACGGCACACTGAGGGATTCGCAGATGGGGCGCTGCATCCCGTACCCGTACCCCAACACGCTGGTCACGCTGCACGACGACGGCACGCAGACCGAGGAGCCGCTCTGCCAGGACGCAGCGGGCCGCCCGTTCATCGACGGCAACAAGCCGACGCTGGAGCCGGCCGACTCGCGCCGCAGCCGCGTGCGCCAGGCGCCTGGGCCGACGCTACGCATCGGCGCGACCGTCGCGCGCGACCTTGCGACCGGGACGCTCGGCGAGATCACGGCCGGCGGCCCGGCCGTGACGCCGACCGACGGGTTGGCAGTGGTCCATGTCGTGATCCGGGACGCCGCCGGCGCCGTCGTCTCCGACACCGGGGTCGTGCCCCGGCCCGGCGACACCCCGGATGCCAGCATCGACGTCACGGTGCCCGCGGCCAGCGCCGCGCGCGTCGAGCTCGTGGCCGGTCCCACCGTGCTGGCGACGGCCACGCGATCGGTCCACGCACCGACCGTCGCCCTCCGCGGCCTGCCGACCGGGACAAGGTCGACAGCGCCAAGCCGCTGACCGTCCGCTGGGCGGCTCACGACGCCGACGGCGACCCGCTCGCCGCGACCGTCCTCTACGCGGCCGACGGCACGCACTTCAGCGCCGTTCTGTCGGGGACGCGCGCCTCGAGCGCCGTGATCGCGGCGGCGCGCCTGGTTCCGTCCTCGCGGGGGCGCGTGCGGGTCACGGTGACGGACGGCTTCCTCGCCGCCTCGGGCGACAGCGGGCGGCTGCGGGTCGCCGGGCGCGCGCCGACCGTGTTCGTCGACGGCGGCACTGGGCGGCGGACGATGCGCGCCGACGGGGTCCTGACGCTGTCGGCGATCGCGTTCGCCGACGACCGCCGGGTGGTCGCCGCAAGCGCAATGCGCTGGACGGCTGGCGCGACGCGGCTCGGGACCGGCGCCACGGTCCGCGTCAGTGGGCTGCGCGCCGGGGCCGGACGGTCGTGCTGAGCCCACCGACCCGCGCGGGCGGCGGGCGGGGTCCGATCCCCGTCACGTCGCCGCGGCGACGCCGTCGTTCACGGTGCTGAGCGCGCCCGCGCGGGTCGCGCGGACGGCTCGCTGGGTCGTCGTGTCCGTCAGCGCGACCGCCGCCGGGACGCTGCGCATCGCCGGCGCCCTGCGGTCACGGCCGATCGCGTTGACGACGGCGCCGCGGCGGCTGAGGATCGCGATCCGCCCCGGTTCGCGCCCGCTGACGCTGACGTTCCGCCTCGTCGCGGGCAGGCGCGTGACCGTGCGCGCGGTCACCATCGCGCGGCCGTAGGCCGGGGGGAATCGAACGCCGCTGCCGTCCGTCAACTGGCTACATGCGCCTCAAGTTGCTCGTCCCCGCGATGTTGGCCCTCGTGGCGATCGCGCCCGCTTCGGCCGGCGCGGCGAGCGTGCCGTTCGGCGGAGCGGACGTGGTGCCGGCGTATGGGTGCGGCGGTGCCGGCGGGGAGCAGCTCGTCCAGGTTGGGAGCCAGCCCTCGGAGTCCTACGCCGTGCCGTTCTCGGGCGTGATCACGAGTTGGAATTTCGTCGCCGGGCCAAATTCGGGAGTCAGATCAGGCTCAAGGTCTTTCGCCAGACCACGGTGCCGACGGACTTCCTGACGGTGGGGGAGAGCCCCTCGGTGGCGCCGACCCCGAACATCGCCTCAGTGTTCGCGAGCTCGATCCCGGTGAAGGCCGGCGACCTCCTGGGCCTGCGCATCGCGCCGGGCCCGCTGACCGACTGCGGCGTTGCAACGGAGAGCTTCGACGACCTGCTGCGCGGTGCAACGGGCGCCAACCCGGCTGTCGGCACGACCGCGTCGCTGGCCATCGGCATCCCGAGCCTGCGGCTGACGATCGGCGCGACGGTTGAGACCGATGTGGACGGCGACGGCCTTGGCGACGACACCCAGGACTCAGACGACGACGGCGACGGCGTACCCGACGCGGCCGACAGCTGCCCGGTGACCGCCGCGGCGACCGCGAACGGTTGCCCGGTCCCGCCGCCGCCCGGCGAGGCGCCGGCCCCGCTGACCGTGACGACGCCGCCGATCACCGTGCCGACACCGCCCACGACCGACACCGTCACCGCCCCGGCGCCGCCGCCTCCGCCTCCGACACCCGCGCTCACGCTCAGCATCTCGAGCGTTCCGAGCTGATCAAGCTCACGACCCTGCGCAGCAAGGGCTGACCATCACGGCGACACCGTCCGTCTCCGCGAGCCTCCTCGCCGAGCTGCGTGCAACGGTCAAGGGTGCGAGCATCGCCCGGGTCGGCGACCTGCAGCTCGCCGAGCGGTCTCTCACGCGCGCAATTGGGAAGCGCAAGTTCACGCTGACGGTGTCGAGCTCGCAGCGCAGCCGCCTGCACACCAAGGCCAAGCTCGACGTTGCGGCTGACCGCGACCGACTCGCTTGGTCGGGCGAAGACGGTCACGCGGACGGTCAAGGTCACGTATTCGAACGAGCCCGTCGGGGACGCTTGACAGGCAGCCAGCGGGCGGCCTATTATCGTGCAGCCAGACGGCTGCCTATGGCGACGTGAACCCGAAGGGAGACACCCGATGACCACTCACACGACCGTCAGTCGCGAGCAATGGCTTGCTGCACGCCTTGAGCTGCTCGAGGCCGAGAAGGAGTTGACCCGTCGCAGCGACGAGGTCGCCCGCCAGCGCCAGCAGCTGCCCTGGGTCCCCGTCGAGAAGGACTATCGCTTCGAGACCGAGGACGGCGACGCGTCATTGGACGACCTGTTCGGCAGGCGCTCGCAGCTGATCGTGTACCACTTCATGTTCGGACCCGAGTACAAGGGCGGGTGCCCGTCGTGCTCGGCGATCGCCGACGGCTTCAACGGCTCCCACGTCCACCTGGAGAACCACGACGTCGCGTTCGTCGCGGTGTCGCGCGCTCCGCTCGCCGCGCTCGAGGCCTACAAGCGGCGCATGGGCTGGAGCTTCCGGTGGGCCTCGTCGCTCGGCAGCGATTTCAACTACGACTTCAGCACGTCGTTCACCGAGGACCAGCAGGCCTCGGGGACCATCGACTACAACTACGGCCCGCAGGACACGACGTGGCTGCGGGACGACGACGCAACCTCCCGCGCCGCCGAGCACGCGGCGATGACGGGGACCGACGTCGCCACCTATACCCGTGAGCGGCCGGGCATGAGCGCGTTCGCCCTCGCGGACGGTGTCATCTTCCACACGTACTCGACCTACGCTCGCGGCGTCGACGCGCTGTGGGGCATGTACCCGTGGCTCGACCGCGCGCCGAAGGGGCGCAACGAGACCGGGCCGTGGTGGCGCCGGCGCGACGAGTACTGATCACGGGTCGCGGCCGCCGCACGAATTCGTCGCGACGGCCACGCTGGGTAGCGTGCCGGGAACGTGGCCCACGCCGCCCCCCAACCTCCGGGTCAGGACCAGCTCGTCGAGTTCCGACGTCTCGTCCTGAGCGTCCGCGACTACGCGATCTTCATGCTCGACCCGGGCGGGCCGTGCGACGCTGGAACGCCGGCGCCGAGCGCATCAAGGGCTACACGGACGAGGAGATCGTCGGCCGGCACTTCTCGGTCTTCTACACCGAGGAGGACCGCGCGCGCGGCACCCGCGCACGAGCTCGCGTCGCCGCGCGCGACGGGCGCTACGAGGAGGAGGGCTGGCGCGTGCGCAAGGACGGCACGCGCTTCTGGGCCAACGTCGTCGATCACGGCGATCCGCGACGACGACGGCGTGCTGTCGGGTTCGCGAAGGTCACGCGCGACCTCACCGAGCGCCGGCGGGCCGAGGAGGCGCTGCGCGACGACGCTCGAGAGCTGCGCACGCTCCAACGAGGAGCTCGATCGCTTCGCCGCGGTCGCCGCCCACGACCTCAGCGCGCCGCTCGCACGATCATCGGGCTGGCCGACCTGTGGCGAGGGTACCCGAGGACGTCCACCCCCAACAGGCGTCGGAGTACACTGGCCACATCTCGACCAGCAACCTGCGACTCGCGGCAGGCTCATCGACCGCCTGCTCACGTACGCGCGGGTCGGCCGAGGGCAGGGCGGCCGCGGCGGTCGAAGGCGAATTAGGCGGAGCCGGCTCGGCGGGGACCTCGCGGCCGGATCGCCGAGCGCGGCGCAGAGGTCGGGGTCGAGGCTCGACGGCGTCCCCCGTCGGTCGTGGCGGCGCGCGGCCGACCTCGAGCTCGTCCTGCGCAACCTCGTGGGCCAACGCGGTGAAGTTCGGGGGGCGCGGCGTCCCGCACGTCCCGTCGGGGCTAGCCCGAGGGGGGACGAGCGTTGCGCGGTCGACGGTGGAGGACGACGGGGAGGGCATCGCGCCCGACGACCAGGCGCGGTCTTCCGCGTTCGAGCGGGGGCCGACGTTGGCCGAGACCCGGCGGCAGCGGCCTCGGGCTGGCGATCTGCGAGCGCATCGTGGGGGGCTCAAGGCGGCGCCATCGGGGTCGACTCCGAGCGAGGGCGCGGGCAGCCGGTTCTGGCTCACGCTGCCGACCCCGCCATCTTGACCGCCGTTACGCGTCCCCTTCGTACAATGGGCAAGCCCCCCACCGCAACCATCTGGTGCGCGAGACTGCGCCGGGGAAACAGATGGACACTCCAGCCCTTCTTCAAAGTTGAGATCGAACGAGACACCCCGTCGACCGTCACGGTGAAGCCGATCGGCGAGCTCGACCTGGCCGGCGTCCCGACCGTGATGGCCGAGATCGACAGGGTGCTCGTCGACCAGGATCAGATCGTCGTCGACCTGCGCGGGCTCACGTTCCTGGACTCGACCGGCCTGCGCATGATGCTGACGCTCCACAACGGCCACTACCCGGCCAAGGTGGTGTTCGTCGAGCCCTCGGACGCGCAGGTGCGGCGGATCCTCGAACTCGTCGCCGTGCGCGATCTGCTCGCCTGGGTGGAGGCCGGCCGACTGAGGGTCAGCGACCGCGTGGGGGATGCCCGATGCGTAATTCCGTAGCAATGCGGGTACCTCAGGCGCCGTGCCACGTCTGTCTGCTGACCGCGAACGCGCGCTGCTGAGGCGCTGCGCGACCGGCGATCTCGCTGCGCGCGAAACGCTGACCGAGCAATTCCTGCCATTGGCCCACAGCATCGCCCGCCGCTATGGCGAGTCCGGCGAGCCCTACGACGACCTTGTTCCAGGTCGCGTGCATGGGTCTCGTCAAGGCGCTCGACCGCTTCGACCCGGAGCGCGGCGTCAGCTTCACGACGTTCGCCGTCCCGACGATGCTGGGCGAGATCAAGCGCCACTTCCGCGACCGCACGTGGGCCGTACACGTTCCCCGGAGTACTCAACGAGAGCTCACGTTGAAGGTCGACGAGTTCGTCAAGCTCCGAACCCAGAAGACCGGCCCCGCGCCGACGGTCGCCGAGATCCGCGCAGGCCACTCACGATCAGCGACGAGGACGTTCTCGAAGCGCTCGAGGTCGGCCGGGCTCGGCGCACGAAGTCGATCGACGCGACGCCCACCGCGGCGCCGACGACGACACGGTCACCGGTTGGCGACACGATCGCGAGCCCGGTCCCGCACGCCCGCGATGCCGAGGCGCGCGACGCCCGCCTGCTCGCCGAGCCGCTGTTGGGCCTGCTCGAACCGCGAGAGGCGCTGATCCTGCGATTGCGCTACGAGCGCGACCTCACACAGCTCGAGATCGGCGAGGCGATCGGCGTCTCGCAGATGCAGGTCTCACGCCTGCTGCGCCAGTCGCTCGAACGCCTGCACACGGTCGCCGCGGCCGGCGAGGCCGCCGCCGACGCGCGGGTCCACGCCGCCGCGTAGACGGATCCGGCGCCGGGCGACGATCGCGAGGGCGACGGTACCCATCAGCACGCTGACCGCCACTGGCGCCCACAACCCGAGCGCGCCATCGCGCCGCCGGTGAGCCCGTAGAGCCCGACCCGCGGCGCCGCACCGAGTGCCGAGCCGAGGAAGAAGTCCCGCGCCGGACCCGGGTCAGCCCGCACGCATAGTTGAACGCGCCGGCCGGCACGCCGGGCATCAGGCGGACCATGGCGATCCCGCGGACCCCGGACCGTTCGAGGGTGCCGGCGAGGTCGGCGACGCGGCGCGGCAGCCGCCGACCAGCGCCTCGCCGCCCAGGAAGCGGCTCATTGCGAGCGCCGCCAACGCGCCGAGCGGGCTGCCGACGAGCGACAGGACAACGCCGATGGGGCCGAACAGCAACCCGCCGAGCAGCGCCAGCAGCGTGCTCGACACCAGTACCGACGTCCCGAGCGCCCATGCCGCCACGAACATGAGCGCCGCCCAGGGCCCGGCGGCGTCGGCGGCGCGGGCGAGCGCCGCCGGATCGTGGGGAACGACGAGGACGTGTCGTCCGCCGCCGCGTCGAGCACGACGATCGCGAGCAGGCGCAGCACGGTCGTCGACGTCCACTGCATCGACTCCCGATGTACGGCGGCCGCGGCCGCGCCGCGCCGATGGCGTGTGGCTCAGCTCAGCGTCGTCGTGTGCGGCGCGCCGGCGCTGACCGAGCTCAGCGTCAGGTCGCTGACCGCCAGTGAGCGTGGATCGATGGACCAGGTCGAGAAGCGTCGGGACATTGGTGAGCGCGTGGGCGCCCGCGGTCTTCAACCGCGCGCGTACAGCGGCCCGTCGACCCACGCGAGCGCGCCCGCCGGCGAAATCGCGACCGGCGAGACACCGTAGGCGTCGGTACGAAACGGGATCGACGTGCGGCGCCCGCTGGCCGTCGCGATGACGCGAAGCGTTCTCGCCGGCGGCGGGCACGAGGAAGGGCCGGAGCCGCTGTACTCCCGAGCACATGCCTCGACGTCGATGCCGGTCACGAACTGTGCGGCGACGAAGCGGCCGGCGATCTTCACCGACACGAGCGCGCTGTCGGGCCCGTACTCGCCGTCCTCGCGGCCCGCGACATCGTCGTAGCCGAGCAGGTACGAACGGCCACTCGGACGCGCGCACGCGTACACGCCGTGCTCGAGCTCGCCCATGTTGTCGCGTCGGTTGGCGGTCCGGTCGTAGACGACGACGTTCGCCGTGGCGCGGATCAGATGGTGGCCGGCGGCCGTGCAGCGCGGACGCTTGCCCGCATGGGCGAGCGCCGGCGCTGCGGCGACCGACAGCACGGCGAGGGCAACGGCAAACGTGAGGGGCCTGGTCAGCGAGCGCATGATGATGCAACGCGCTGCCAGGTCCCGTGTTACGCCGATACCGCCTCGCCGCCTTGGCGGCGACCCGTGGTCACAGTGCGGCGCCGCGGCGACCGCCCGTGAAGAACAGGACGAGGGCGAGGATCGCGAGCGCGAACAGCAACGGGTGAACGATCACGCCACCGGCGATCGCAATGATCAACAGGATGACGGCAAGGATCAACAGCATGTCTCCTCCTCTCTGCTGCGTTGACTGCAGCGCGTTTACCCGGAGCGCCGTGATTCATGTCCACGAGCTCGAACCCGGGCGCGTAGCGAAACATGCCGGTGAGGCCCGGATCGTGGGCGTGCAGCGCCCGCGCCTGGAAGTGCGAACCCCACGCCGGATCTGGCGGTTGCGACTCCAGCTCGGTGGCCGGGACGAACCCGAAGCGGGCGTAGTAGGCGGGGTCGCCGAGCAGCGCGATCAGCGGTTCGCCACGAGCGTCGGCGGCCGCGATCACCGCGTCCACGAGTGCCATGCCGATGCCTCGGCGCTGAGCCGCCGGCGTCACGGCGAGTGGGCCCAGCCCCAGCGCCGGCTGCTCGCCGATTGGCCACGCGTGCAGACGACGAAGCCCACGATCGCGTCGTGCCGGCCGTCGCTGCCGACGAGGGCCAGCTCGGCGATCCACGCCTGCGGATCGGCGCGCAGGGCGTCGACGAGCTCGGCCTCCGCCGCCCGCGAGTTCCCCTCGACCAACACCGCTGACGTCGCGGCCTCGTCGCCCGCACGCTCGGGGCGGGCGACAGCTCAGCCGCCCTTGTACCCGGCCGGCGGGCCGTCCTGCGGCCGAGAGCTGCGGCGCGAACTGCGTCGCGTAGGACTCGAAGTACGGCTGCCACGCGTCGGGGCCGGGGTCGAGGCCCGCCAGGCGGTCGAGGCACACCTCCCAGCCGGCGGCGTTGCGGGCGGCCGCTGACGCGGGCAGCTCGTCGATCAGCGTCAGCAGCGTCCCGCCGTCGTCGGCGTCGGCGAGCTCGAAGCGCAGTGTCCCTCGCCCCACGTGAACGCGAGTCGGTGCGGCTCGTCGACCTCGAGCACCTCGCCGGTCAGCGTCATGTCGATCACGTCGGCCGGGAACGGGAAGCTGATCGCTGCGCCGACCTCCCAGGCGCCGCCGTCGACGATCACGTCGCACGGAAACCACGAGCGCAGCTGGTCACGGTCGGTCAGCGCCCGCCAGACGACGGCCGGGGGGTCGGCGATGCTGCGTTGCAGGCGGACGGCCGGCTGGGCGCGGTCGTCGAGAACGGTGGCGTTGCTCATGGCTTCCTCCGTCGGTCGGCGTGGTCTTCGAGGCGGTCCAGGTGCCGAGCCCACAGCCGCCGGTAAGGCTCGAGCCTCTCGTCGAGCTCCGCCAGTGGCTCGGCCGGATGCGGTACAGCCGGCGCTTGTGACGTTACGGCCGGTGCCGCGCGACCCGTTTCGACACGGATCGCGCGGCAGGGCCGGGCGCTGACAGCCGCTTCCTGCGGCCGCCGAGGTCAGCGCACGGTCAGGTCTGCGTACATCCCAGCATGTAGTGGCCCGCGATGTTGCAGATCAGGGCGTCATGCCCGGCTTGAGGTTCAGGGTCATCGTCTTGGTCGCGCCCGGCCAGGTCCGAGACCTCGCCGACGCTGCCGGTCTCGTCGGCCAGCCCGCCTTCGTCGGCAGCTTGCCGGCCGGGGTGTCGGTCCTCGCCGACGACCATCTCGTGGACCGTCGCGCCGGCGTTCTTGACCGTGAACTTGACCTTGCCCGCCGCGACCGTCGAGGCGTCGTTGGCGATCTTCATCTCACTCAGCGTCGAGGTGACGGCGTGGCGCGGAGCCGGCGCTGACGTCGCCGGCGCGGCCGCCGAGGGCGCGGAGGCCGGGGCCTTGGGCATCGGCGCTCCGGCCGTGTGCAGGATCCGGCCGCACCCTTGACCATGTCGCCGAACACGTCGGTCACCAACGGGTAGTTGCCCTTCTGGTCGAGCGTGAACTCGGCCCACGCACCCTGCGACGGAGCGAGGTTCAGCGTCTGCGTGTCGTGGAACACGGCGCCTTCGATCACCGCGCGGTCGAACGCGGTTCCCGATCACGTGGAACGCGCTCCACTTCGACGGCCCGGTGTTCAGCACGTACATCCGAGATCTTCTCGCCGCGGCGGACGGTGATCGGGTTGGTCTTGTACTGGTTGGCGTAGCCATTGAACGCGATGACGTCGGGCTTCTCGGCCTGGAGCTTGTTCATGTAGGCCGGTGCGCCCGGTGCGCCGAGGTAGTACTCACCCTGCGTGATCCACAGTTCCTTGTTACGTCCAGGTTGCGCGGCTTGACGACCATCATGCCCGCCATCCCGTTGCCGACGTGCAGCAGCACGGGCTGGGTGGCGCAGTGGTCCTTGAAGACGCGGAGGTGCTTGGCGACGAAGTTGATGGTCTCCGACTTGCCGGGGCGACGTCGACGTCGTACTTCGACGGCGCGACCTCGGCCGAGTGGAAGTCGATCGAGTGCGGCCATTTGAGGTTCATGGCCTTCGAGCTCGCCGTTGACGACTTGATCGAGTCGTGGTCGCCCAGCAGTTGACGACGATCGGCGGCGAGGCAGCAGTGCCCTTGTCAAAGCTGCCGTTGACGGTGTACGTGGCGCCCTTCGGTTGGCGGCTGGTCGAGCGACACCTTGACGACGTGATGGTCGACGTCGACCACAAACTTCTTGATGTGGCCGGCGGGCACGGCGGGAAGCGTCGGGTTGACGGGCGCGAACTTCTCAAACGCGACCGCCTTGGCGGCCGGGGCCAGCGTCACGGCGTCGCTCATGCCGGCATGTCGGCATCGCCGACGATCCGACCGCCGGCGCGACTGCCGCGGCGTGGGTGGCGGCGGTCGACCCGCTGCCCGAGTTGGTCGAGCTGATGGCCAGCAACGCGACGACGATCGCGATCAGCGCCAGCACCACGCCCCATCGCCATGGCGGCGATCATCTGGCGGCTGGCGTCGGAGTCGCGATTGTGCTCGGCGGCCTCCTGCGCGAGCAGTCGCTCGAAGTCCGCGTCGGAGACGAAAACGCGGCTGTCGGGGTCGGGCGCGTGTTCGTCGTGGTGCGCTCGGTGAAATCAGTCTCGGTGGGCATTTCGGTCTTATTGCTGTGATACGCTTACATCGGAGATCAGCGCCCCGCCGAGAAACCGGACCGCGCCACAGACCTGCGGCGCTCGCCCGGACCCGACTCAGTACAAGCCCGCAACCGCGTGGCGGGCGTGGAGCTCGTGCTCCCACTCGACGCGCTTGGCGTCGTACTCGGGCGGCAGCTCGCCGCTGAGGCCCTGGGCGGACGCCAGCGACGCCAGCGCCATCTCGAAGTCGCCCCAGCGGGCGTCGTACTCGGCCAGCAGCAGCGCCAGCGCGATCGCGTCGGCCGGCTGCGCGTCGGCGCGGTCGGGCGCCGCGAGATCGTTCATCGGCGCCAGCGGCTGCGGCCGCGCCGTCGCCAGGTAGGGCGCGAGATAGCGGCCGGCGATCTTGGCCGGCGGCCACCAGAGCGCGCGCGTGGACGACGACGACTCGGTCGCGCGCACCGCGCGCCGGCGCGGGCACGAATGCCCCGTCGGCGGCGATCGTCGGTTCGTCGCGCCCCGCGCCCGCCCCGGCGCGCAGGTAGATCGGCTCGCCGCCGGTCATCAGCAGCCCGCGGATGACGGGGCGGAACGGGCGCGGCTCGACGCCGCCCGACATCGGCGGCGATCACGTCGGCGATCGTGTCGGCCATCTGCGTCGCCAGGCCGCCCTGCTTGAGCGGGAACGCAGCGGCGTCGCCGGCCGCGTAGACCCCGGGCGCGCCGCGCACGCGGCCGTAGCCGTCGATCGGGATGAAGCCATCAGCGCCGGGCAGGCCGGGGAGCGTCGGGCCGCGCAGGCCCGGCAGCGCGACGACGCGGTCGGCCGCGATCGTGGCGCCGCCGACGAGGTGCGAACGCCGTCGGCGAACGTGCTGGGAGCGACCGGGTGTGCAGCCTCGACGCCGCGGGCGCGCAACAGTTGCTCCACCGCGCTCGCGGCGCGCGCACCGAACAGCTCGAGCGGCTCGTGCTCGGGCGTGACGAACACGATCTGCTGCTCGGAGCGGTGGCCGCCGACGCGGCTCGTGGCGAGCAGCGCCATCTCGTAGAGCGGCAGTGCCCACGTGCTGCCGTGGGGGACGGCGAAGAGGCGCGAGATCTCGCCCTTGGCGAGCTCGCGCAGGATCGCCCGCAGCGCGGGGACGTCGGGCCGTCCGCGGAATGCCAGCGCGCCTGGAATCGCGGGCACGGGGCGGGCGCCGAGGGCGATGATCAGGTGGTCGTAGGGCAGCTCGCCGGTCGTGCTCGTGTAGGCGACCTGGTTGTCGGTGTCGACCCCGGCCAGCGTGTCGGCGTGGCGGCGCACGCCCTGGTCGGCGAAGATCTCGCCGAGGTCGAACGCGCGCGCCTCGCCGGCGTCGAACGCCTCGGCCACGGTCACCGGCAGGTACAGGAACGACTGGCCCGGCGCGACCACTTCGATGTCGACGTCGTGCCCGGCGCGGGCACGCAGCGCGAGGATCGCTTCGAGCGCGGCGACCCCGGCGCCGGCGATCAGGACCTTGGGACGATCGCTGCCTGTCATGCGACGGAAGGCTCCGCTTCGCGGCCGCCGGGCGCATCCGTAGTTCGCCTCGCATCTGGCCGTGGATTGCCCCGGACTGCGCGCGGCCCGAGCGGATACCCTCGGGCGCCAGAGCCGATGCTCGACAACATCGCCCCACACCGGATGGGAGCCCTGATCGAGGCCGGACGGTTGATCGTCTCCGACCTCGACCTTGACTCGATCCTCCAGCGCGTCGTCGAGACGGCCGGCGAGCTGACCGGCGCGCGCTATGTCGCGCTCGGCGTGCTCGACGGCGAGCGCCACGAGCTCGAGCGGTTCATCACGCACGGGATCGACGAGGCCACGCAGCGCCAGATCGGCACCCTGCCGCGCGGCCGCGGCGTGCTCGGCGTGCTGATCGAGGATCCGCGGCCGCTGCGGCTGGCCGCGGTCGCCGACCACCCGGCGTCGTACGGCTTCCCGCCGCACCACCCGCCGATGGGGTCGTTCCTCGGCGTGCCGATCCTGATCCGCGGCAAGGCGTGGGGAAACCTGTACCTGACCGAGAAGGCGGACGGCGGCGCGTTCGACGACGCCGACGAGGCGGCGGTCGTCGTGCTGTCCGCGTTGGGCGGCGATCGCCGTCGACAACGCGCGCCTGTACCAGCACGCTTCAGCGTGCAGCTCGACGGCCTCGCGGGCGTCGCAGGCGATCGCCGTTGCGGTCGGCGCCGAGACCGACCGCGACCGGGTGCTGGCGCTGATCGTCCAGCGCGGCCGGGCCCTGGCCAACGCGCGCGCGGTCGTGATTCTTCCTGCGCGAAGGCGACGACCTCGTCGTCGCGGCAAGCTCCGGCGACTCGCGGGCCGGCGACGGGGCGCGGATCCCGGTCGACGGCTCGACGTCGGGCGAGGTGATGCGCAGCGGCGAGGCGATGCGGATCGGCGACGTGCGAGCGCGGATGCGGATCTCGCGCCGAGCGCTTCGGCGTGACCGACGCGACGTCGGCGTTGCTGGTTTCGCTGATCCACCGCGGTACCGCGCTCGGCGTCCTCGCCGCGTTTGACCGCGGCGATGAGGCGGCCCGGTTCGACGAGGACGACGAGCAGGCGCTGAAGGCGTTCGGGCGCCAGCGCGGCGACGGTCGTCGCTGCGGCGCGCAGCATCGAGATGGAGCGTCTCGCCTCGGCGCTCGGAGCGGCCGACGCCGAGCGCCGTCACTGGGCCCAGGAACTCCACGACGAGACGCTCCAGGCACTCGGCGGGCTGCGCGTGATGCTGTCGGCCGCCCTGCGATCGACCGACCCGCAGCGCACCAGCGACGGCGTCGCGCTGGCGATCGCGTCGATCGAGCAGGAGATCGCGAATCTGCGCTCGATCATCAACGAGCTGCGCCCGGCGGCGCTCGACCAGCTGGGGCTCGTGCCGGCGCTCGAGGCGCTGCTCGACCGTCACCGCACGGTCAACGACCTTGAGATCGACGTCGTGCTGCCCGACCCGGCGGACGCCGAGGCGCTCGTCGGCCTCGGCCCGACGATCTACCGCGTGGTCCAGGAGGCGCTGACGAACGTCGTCAAGCACGCTGGCGCGCGCCACGTGCACGTCGCGGTGTCGGCGTCGGCCGGGCGGCATCGCGACGCTCGAGGTCTCAGACGACGGCTCGGGCTTTCAGACGGCCGCGACGACGTCCGGGTTCGGCCTCGCCGGGATGCGCGAGCGGGTGCTGCTGGCCGGCGGTGAGCTGTCGGTCGACTCTGACGCGCCGGGGACGCGGATCCGCGCGACGATGCCGCTCGACGTCGTGTAGCCGCTACGGGACGACGACGATCGCCGGCCGGTCACGCTGGCGCAGCAGCGCGCTCGACACGCTGCCGCTGAGCTCACGCACGCGGCTGCGGTCGCGATGGCCGACCACGATCTCGTCGGCGTCGTGCCGGCGCGCGGCCTCGAGTAGCGCCGTCGACGGGAAGTCCTCGGCGACCTCGCCGACCAGCTCCGGCCCGCCGAGCGCGGCGTGGTCGAGGAACACGAGCTCGACGCTCGCGTTGCACTCGAGCGCGCGGTCGTGGAGCATCGCGTCGACCGACGGGTGGGCGAGCCGGTCGGGCTGCGCGCGCGTCGCGTCGACGACCACGACCCGACCGCCGGTCCCGGCGCGCTCGAGTGCCCAGTCGAGCGCGCGCTTTGCACCATCGCTGCCGTTGTAGCCGACGACGACCGTCTTCGCGGCGGCAACGCCGGTCATCCCGCCGGCGCCACCGCCGCCGTCACGGTCCGCGCGAACGCGTGCGCGAAGCGCTCGACCGCGTCCCAGTCGGTGTACTCGGTGTCGTGGTGGAGGTCTGCCGCCGGTTCGTGGCGGCGCGCGATCAGCCGCATGAGCACCCGCGTGGCGAGGTTGTACTTGCTGAACTGAAGCGCGCCGGCGATCGCGGTCGTCGTGTGCGGCGTCCAGCCGGTCAGCTCGGGCACGTCCTCGATCATCTCGCGGGTCGCTTCGCGCGCTTCGTCGGTGTCGTCAGCGGCGGCGAGCGACACCGAGAAGAACGCCGAGGGCAGTTCGTTGAGGCGCTCCCAGTGGACGCCGAGCCAGTCGAGAATCTCGCTCTGGTGCTTGCCGGCGTGGACCGACGCGCCGACGATCACGCCGTCGTAGCCGGCGATGTCGGCCGGGGCATCCTCGACGGCGCGCACCTCGGCCTGTGCCCCGTCGGCGCCCAGTGTGGCGCCGATGCGGTCGGCGATCTTGGCCGTCTGGCCGTGGGTGCTGGCATAGAGGATGAGGATCTTGGGTGCCATGCCCGAAACGGTGGCCGACCGGCGGCCACCCGCCATCCGTAGTTCCCCGCCATCGTGCGTCTAGGAGTCCGCGTCGACCAGGCCACGCTGGAGCGCGTAGCGCACGAGCTCGGCGCGCGACGACGCGCGCAGCTTCTGCTGGATGTGCGCGCGATGGGTCTCGACCGTGCGGACCGACAGGTACAGCTGCTCGGCGATCTCGGCGTTCGTGTGGCCGAGCGCGATCAGTCGCAGGACGTCGACCTCGCGCTCGGACAGGTCGTCGGGCGGGCCGGGTGGCGGCTCACGGGCGATGCGGGCGCCGAGCGCCGGGTTGAGGTACGTCTCGTGCGCGGCGGCGCGGCGGATCGCTTCGACGAGCTCGCTGTCGGCCGCCTCCTTGAGCACGTAGCCGACCGCGCCCGCGGCGAGCGCCTGGCGCGCGAACGCCGGCTCGGCCTGCATCGTCAGCACGACGATCTCCGTGTCGGGCGCCTCGGCGCGCAGCGACGGGATCGCGTCGAGGCTCGACTCGCCCGGCATGTTGAGGTCGAGCACCAGCACGTCGGGCTTGTGGCCGCGGACGTAGCGCCGCGCGGCGTCGACGTCGCCCGCCTCGGCGACGACCTCGAAGCCGTCCTCGCCCTCCAGCAGCAGCCGCAGCCCGCTGCGCACGACGGCGTGGTCGTCGGCGAGGACGATGCGGATGCCCGCCGGCTCGTCTGCCATCGCCGGTGACGGTACACCGTGGGGTGCGCCGCGCTCTCCGTAGTCCACCGCAACAGGACCGCGGTGGGTTGCCAATGTGGCGCCGCGCCGGCGGCCGCCTACCGTCACATGTCATGACTACACATCCGTTTCGCGTCGTGATCGCCGGTGGCGGCGTCGCCGCGCTCGAGGCCGCGCTCGCGCTCCACGAACTGGCCGGCGACCGCGTCGCGACGACGATCGTCGCCCCGAACGAGGACTTCGCCTACCGCCCGCTAGCCGTCCACGAGCCGTTCGCCACCGGCCACGTGCCGCGCTACCCGATCGCACCGATCGCCGAGCAGGCGGGAGCGACCCTGATTGCCGACGAGCTCGCGCTCGGTCGCGCCCGCGTCGCGGACGATCCTCACCCGCAGCGGCCAGACGGTCGGCTACGAGGCGCTGGTCCTGTGCCTCGGCGCGCGGACGAATCCCGCCTATCCGTTCGCGACGACGCTCGACGACCGCCGCTTCGGCGAGCAGCTCCAGGGGCTGGTCCAGGACATCGAGGAGGGCTACGTCAAGAGCGTCGCGTTCGTGTCGCCGCACCACATGGCGTGGCCGCTGCCGCTGTACGAGCTGGCGCTGATGACGTCGGCGCGGGCGCGTGAGATGTGCGTCGACGTCGAGATCTCGCTGACCACGCCCGAGGCGATGCCGCTGGCGATCTTCGGCCCGGAGGCGAGCCGGGCCGTCGCCGAGGCGCTCGCCGACGCGAATATCTCCGTGGCGACCTCGGCCTACGCGAGCGTCCCCGACGCGAACACGGTCGCCATGGTCCCCGGCACCTACCGTTTCCATGCCGACCGGATCGTCGCCCTGCCCGACCTGTTCGGCCCCGCCGTTCGGGGGCTGTCGGCCGGCGAGCGCGGCTTCATCCCGGTCGACCCGGGGTTGCGCGTGCGTGGCGTCAAGGACATCTACGCGGCCGGCGACGCGACCGACTTCGCGGTCAAGTTCGGCGGCATCGCCGCGCTCCAGGCCGACACCGTTGCGCGCTCGATCGCCGCGCGCGTCGGCGCGAACGTGACCGAGGAGCGCTTCGTGCCCGAGATCCACGGCGTGCTGGCGACCGGCGGCAAACCGCTGTACCTCAGCGCGCGGATCGCGGGCGGGCGCGGGCTGGGTTCGGTCGTCTCGGGCGAGCCCGAGTTTGCGGCGCAGCGCAAGATCGCGGCGCGTTACCTCGGTCCCGTGCTCGCGCGCTTCGACGCGCAGGTCGCGGCCGGCTGACGCTACGAGACCAGCGGCGTGACAGCCTCGGCGATCCGTACGACGTGCTCGAGGTTGCGCATGTCGAGCAGCTGGAGGTAGCTGCGGGTCGCGCCCGCGTCGGCGTATTCGCGCAGGCGCTCGGCGACCTGCTCGGGCGAGCCGACGGCTGCCGTCGTCAGCATCGGGCCCGGGACGCCCAGCGCTTCGGCGCGGGCACGGGCCGTGTCCTCGTCGTCCTCGCAGAAGACGGTGATCGCGTGCGACATGACGATCGTGTCCGGGTCGCGCCCCGCCGTCTCGCAGGCCGCGCGCACGCGCTCGTACTGCGCCGCGGCCGCCCCGGCGTCGGCGAACGGCGCGTTGTACTCGGCCGCGAACGTCGCGGCGAGCCGTGGCGTGCGCTTGGCGCCCATGCCGCCGATGATCATCGGCGGCGGCTGCTGCGAGGGCTTGGGCAGCGCCGGGCTGTCGGACAGCTCGTAGTGCTGGCCCGAGAACGAGTAGCGCTCGCCGGCCGGTGTGCCCCACAGGCCGGCGACGACCTCGAGCTGCTCCTCGAAGCGGTCGAAGCGCTCACCGATCGCCTCGGGGAACGGGAAGCCGTAGGCCTTGTGCTCGGCAAGGAACCAGCCGGCGCCGAAGCCGAGCTCGACGCGGCCGCCGCTCATCTCGTCGACCTGGGCGACCGACATCGCGAGGTGGCCGGGGTGGCGGAACGTCGCCGAGGTCATCAGCGTGCCGAGGCGGATGCGCTGCGTCTCGCGCGCGATCGCGCCGAGCGTCACCCACGAGTCGGTCGGCCCGGGGAGGCCGTCGCCGCCCATGGTCAGGAAGTGGTCGGAGCGAAAGAACGCGTCGAATCCGTGGGCCTCGGCGGCCTGGGCCATCGCGAGCTGGTCGGCGTAGGTCGCGCCGAACTGCGGCTCGACGAAGATCCTCAGTTGCATCGGGCGATCCTAGATGGTCGATTCCACGACCCCCACGCCGGACGCGGCGGCCGCGGAATCAACCATCTAGTGAGGGCCATGCAGCGGCCGGGCGCGAAGGCTGGCCGCCCATGCCGCAGCGATCGCGATCGCGCCGAGGGCGAACACGAGCCACGCGACGAGGTCGGAGGTGTTGCCGGTCGCGGATGCGGCGACGGCGCTCGAGGCGGGCAACGTGACGTCCGCCGAGTCGGCGAACTCCCGCACGGCGGCGACGGCGGTGGCGCCGAGCGCCGAGCTCGACGGCCCACCCACGAGCGCGCGCGCGCCGTCGAACACGGCGAAGCGATCCGGCATCACGACCATCACCGGCCCGCGGTAGATGAATCGCAGCTCGCCGGCCAGGAGCTGCCCGTACGTTGCCGGGTGGTTGAACAGCGCACCGATCGAGCCGAGGTCGGTCGGCGCGGCGATGATCGCGACGCGCAGCGGGTATCCGGCGCGGGCCACGGCGCGCAGCATCGCTTCGAGCTGGCCGCGCTGAGCCTCGGTGACGTTCGCGTCCTGGGGCACGAACAGCGCCTGCGAGGCGAGCACGTCGCTGGCCGGATCGCCGTCGGCGCGGGCCACCGACGCGATCGACCCGCACGCCAGCGCGAGCGCGAGCGCCCCGA
Source organism: uncultured Actinomycetes bacterium (assembly GCA_963846975.1). GTDB lineage: Bacteria > Actinomycetota > Thermoleophilia > Solirubrobacterales > Solirubrobacteraceae > AC-49. The sequence goes on along the minus strand of CAWJXY010000011.1, from coordinate 283,980 downwards.
CAAGTGCGCGGAGCGCGGGCCGGGTGTGCGTACAGTCCGCCACTTCGATGCGGAGTCTACGAACGGCGATCGGGCTGACCGTGGCCGCGCTCGCGGCGCTCCCGGGCGCCGCGCAGGCCCACGGCCCGGTCGCGCCGATCGCGACCAGCAACCTGGCGAAGGTGACCGTCGTGCCCGGGGGTGTGCAGGTGAAGGTCGTCGACGGCGACCAGCGTCTGTGGCTGCGCGCGTGGCGTGGGCACACCGTCGTCATCCGCGATTACCGCGGCGCGCCGTACCTGCGCTTCTCGCGCGCGGGGGTCGAGCTCAACCGCAATTCCGAGATGGCCTATCTCAACCACGTGCCGGCCCAGCGCGTGCCGCGCGGCCTGACCGCGCAGTCGCCACCCCGCTGGCAGCGCGTCAGCGGTGGGCACTCCTACGGCTGGCACGACGGCCGGCTGCACGCGCTGGCCACCGTCGCTCGCGCGCCCGGGCAGACGTTCCTCGGCAGCTGGTCGGTGCCGGTGACCGTCGACGGACGCACCGACTCGGTCGCGGGCAGCCTGTGCACGCCGACGACCCATCGCTCGTGTGGCTGTGGCTGATCGTGGTGATCGTCGGATGCGTGCTCGCCGCACGGCGTGCGCGACGCCGGCGACTCGACGCGGCGGTCGCCCGCGGTCTCGCGCTTGTGGCGCTGGCGGCGATCACGACGACCGCGGTCGCCAAGCAGCTGCACGGCCGCCCCGACCTGTCGCTGTTCAACGAGATCGTGTTCGCGGCGCTGATGACGTTCGTCGCCTGGGGCCTCTATCGCGTCATTCGCGGCCCGAGCTTCCTGCCGCTGATCGCGATCGCGTTCGTCGCGATCTGGGAGGCGGCGGTGCTCGTCGGAGCCCTGTTCGACGGCTTCGTGCTGGGGCCGGTGCCGGCGTTCTGGACGCGGCTCGCCGCGGTGCTCGGGTTCGGCTGCGGGATCGGCCTGCTGACGCTCGCCTCGCGCGCGTCCGACGCGGCCGAAACCGCAGACGCCGCTACGGCCCCGGCACGATGAGCCGCGCGCGGCCGTTCGCGCACGGCTGGTAGGCGCGCACGAACGTCACCGTGTGGCCGCTGCGCAGCCGGATGCGCATGTGGACGACCGCGTGGGTCGCCGGCAGGCCGAGGAAGCTGATCGTCGCCGACCGGGCTCCGTGGCGCTGGGCGATCGGCGCGCCGCCGGTTGTGGTCACGTCGACCGACAGGATCCGTGCCCCGCGCACGTCGACGCGCAGTCCGGGCCGCCGGATCAGGTGCCAGATGAACACCCGCTTGGAGACGCAGACCTCCGTCGGCGCGGTCGCCGTCGGCGCCGGCGGCCCGCCCGTCGGCGCCGGCGGGACCGGGACCGACTCGGTCGCCGTCGGCGGCGGCGGCGCCGGGATCGTGTCGGTCGTGGTCGTCGGCGGGGGCGGTGGTTCGTGCAGCGGCTTGACGGTGACCGTGAACGTCCCGATCGCCGTGTTGCCCGAGAGGTCGGACGCGGTGCAGGTGACGGTGGTCTTCCCGTTGGCGAACGCCGAGCCCGACGCGGGCGTACAGCTCGAGGGGGTCGGCGACGGGTCCTCGTTGTCGGTCACGCCGGGGGCCGGATAGGTGACGGTGGCGCCGTTGTCGTCGGTCGCGCCGACCGTGATGTCGGCCGGCAGCGCCTGGACCGGCGCGACGGTGTCGGGCGTGAACGCGCCCGAGGCGACCGCGGCGGCGTAGCCGCCGACGATCGGCAGCGTGACCTTCGACGGCCTTGGCGTCGAGCGTGATCGCTGCGCCGATCGTCTGGTTGATGCCGAGGTCGCGGTCGTCGCCGGTGACGACGACGCCGATCTGGTGGCCGGCCGCGAACACGTAGTCCTGCGGGTAGCAGCGGGAAGTCGAACGCCGTCTGCTGCCCGGGCGTCACCGGCGTCGGCGTCACGAGCGAGTCGCGGTTGCGGAGTCGAGCATCCCGCGCGTGACCCGCCACTGGGTGACCGCCTGTCAGCGGCTTGGTGACGCTCGCGGTAGCAGGCGTCGAAGTCGAGCGCGAGCCCGGTCGAGCCCCAGCAGGTCCGCGTCGCGGCGGTCGAGATGCCCTCGCCGTTGCGCGTGATGTGCGTCGCCGCGCCGTAGTCGACGAGCAGTCGCCGACAGGTTGGACTGCGTCTTGTCGAGCGACGCCTCGAGTTCGACGCGCGGCGTGCCGGAGATGCGCAGGTCGTGCGTCAGCGGCAGCGACAGGAACACGCGGCGGTTGGTCTGGGCGCCGGCCGGGCGTCGAGATCGCGGTGGTCTCGGACTGCGTCGAGCCGTCGGTGAACGACAGCGTGTCGAGGCTGCCGCCCGGCTCAGGCCGCAGCGCGCCGGCGTTGGCCGCCGTCGTGCCCTGGAGGTAGACGTCGGTCGTCGACCGTGCCGGGAGCGGCCAGTCGGCGTACGTGTCCAAGACGTCCGGCGGTCCTCGATGTCGACGCGCGGCTCGCCCATGATCCCGTTCGGCACGCCGCAGCAGCCAGTGGTCGAACCAGCGGTGCAGCGTGTCGACCCACACCGCGCGGCGCGAGTCGAACGGGTCGACGTGGCCCTCGCGCAGCAACCACAGCTTGCGCGGCACGTTGTGCGCGGCGAGCCCGGCCCACCACTGGGCGAACTGGTCGGTGCGTGACGTTGTCGTCCTGGAGGCCGTGGGTCGCGAACACGGACGCCTTGACGTTGCCGACGTCCGGGAGGTAGTTGCGCGCGTCCCAGAACGCGTTCATGTCGCCGGTCGCGTCGCCGTCGAGCGAGCTCGAGCGTCGTCGCGCGATCGGCGCGCAGCAGCGCGAGCCGCGATCGGCGTCGGTGACCGTGCTCGACGAGCGATCGCCGGGTAGTGGGTGCCGACGCTGCGGCCGCACGCCGCCGATGCGCGAGTAGTCGTACCAGTCGGAGATCGCCGACTCGGGACGATCGTCGTCAGCCCCTCGACGCCCGTCGCGGCGACGCCGTTGGTCAGCGTGCCGTCGTAGGACTTGCCGATCATCGCCGGCCTTGCCGTTGTGCCAGGTGGCGAGAACCGGGTTGCCGGCCGCGTCGACGCCCGGCACGCGGCCGTTGAGCCAGTCGATGACCGACTTCATCCCGGCGACGTCGCCCGGCCCGCCGTGCAGCGGGCAGCCGGTCGAGTTGCCGGTCCCGTTCATCTCGGCGAGGATCACGGCGTAGCCGCGCGGGACGAAGTAGTTGTCGTAGGAACAGCGGCCAGCGGTCGTTGAGGCCGTCGCCGTCGATGTCGCCGATGCACTCGCCCTCGTTGCCGCGGCAGAGCGTCGTGAAGTACGGGCTCGGGTCGATGATCGCCGGCACCTTGAACGTGGGGCCCGACTCCATCGGCCGCTGATCTCGATCGCGATCTTGTCGTCGACGCCGTCGCCGTCCTGGTCGATGCCGGGCTGCGGGATGAACACGCGCTCGCGGATCGCCTGCGTGAGGTCGAAGGCCGAGGCGGTCTCGCCGTCGCCACCGATCGTGATCGAGGTCGCCGACGCGGGCGCGGCGGCGAGCAGCGCGCCAAGCGTTGCGAGCAGCACGATGTGGCTGGACCGGCGCATCGTCGGCCACCATACCCGGTGGGTCCCGCACCAGTCACGGTTGTGGAGCATCGAGGTCGTCAGACGACGACGCCGCGCACCCCACGGGCGATCTCGAGATCCTCGCGAGCCGTGATGACGAATGTCGTCACCGTCGGCGCCGTCGGGCGAGATGACGTCGTCGCCGTCGGCCGTGGCGTTGCGCGCATCGTCGACGGCGACGCCGAGGAACGCCGAGCCCGGCGGCGGCGCGAGCGCGGACCGTCGCGTCGTGCTCGCCGACGCCGCCGGTGAACGCGAGCGCGTCGAGCCCGCCGAGCGCGGCGGCCATCGCGGCGATCTGTCCGCAGCAGGCGGTGGATGTAGACGTCGATCGCGAGCGTCGCGTCCGGGTCGCCGCCGGCCTCGCGCGCGTGAAGCTCCGCGCAGGTCGCCGGTCCCGGCGAGGCCGGTCAGGCCCGACTCGTGCTCCAACGCGTCGAACACGTCTCCGGGCGCAAGCCCGCCGTGCTCGATCAGCCACGCGATCAGCCCCGGGTCGACGCTCCCCGAGCGCGTCGCCATGACGAGCCCTTCGAGCGGCGTGAAGCCCATTGTCGTGTCGACCGAACGCCCGTCGGCGATCGCGCACAGCGACGCGCCGGCGCCGAGATGGCAGCTGACGATCCGCGGGGCCGAGCCGTCGTCGCCGAGCAGCTCGCCGACGCGCCGCCCGACATGGGCGTGCGACAGCCCGTGGAACCCGAAGCGTCGCAGCCCGAAGCGCTCTCGCCACGCCGCCGGCAGCGCGTAGGTCGTGGCGGCAGGCGCCAGGGTGCTGTGAAACGCCGTGTCGAAGCACGCCACCGCCGGCACGCCGGGGAGCGCGTCGCGCACGCGGTCGAGCACGGCCAGCGCGGCGGGCTGATGCAGCGGCGCCAGGTCGGTCAGCTCGTCCAGGGCGCGGCGAACATCGTCGTCGACGAGCACCGGCTCGCGGAAGCGCTCACCGCCGTGGACGATCCGGTGGCCGACCGCGTCGGCATCGCCGAGCCCACCGACGCCCAACGCCGCCTCGAGCGCAGCCGCGTCCGTCACGCCGCGCGTTGCGTCGAGCTGCTGGGCCGCGACCACGCGCTCGTCCTCGAGCAGCGCCAGTTTCAGGCTGCTCGAGCCGGCGTTGACGACCAGCACCCGCACGTCAGGCCGGCGTCGCGCCCGCCTGCGGCCACGTCCAGTCGCGCACCTCGGGCGAATCGTCGCCGGTCTCACGCGTGTGGTTGCGGTGGCGCAACCGCGTGTCCTCCATCTGCTGGCGTAGGTGCGCGCAGCGCTCGCCGAGCCCGGGCACGCGATCGATCACGTCGATGACGAGGTGGAACCGGTCGAGCCCGTTGAGCATGACCATGTCGAACGGGGTCGTCGTCGTCCCCTGCTCCGTGTACCCGCGCACGTGGATCTCGTGGTGATTGGTGCGGCGGTATGTCAGTCGGTGGATCAGCCACGGGTAGCCGTGGTAGGCGAAGATCACCGGCCGCGACGGCGGTGAACAGCGCGTCGAACTCGTGGTCGGGCATCCCGTGCGGGTGCTCGGACTCGGGCTGCAGGCGCATCAGGTCGACGACGTTGACGACCCGGACCCGCAGGTCGGGGACGTGCTCGCGCAGGATCGCGGCGGCCGCGACCGTCTCGAGCGTCGGGATGTCGCCCGCGCACGCCGAGCACGACGTCGGGCTCGAGTCCCCTCGTCGCTGCTGCACCAGTCCCAGATCCCGGCCCCGCGGGTGCAGTGGGCGATCGCCTCGTCCATCGTGAGGTACGTCAGCGCCGGCTGCTTGCCGGCGACGATCACGTTCACGTAGTGGCGGCTGCGCAGGCAGTGATCGGCGACCGACAGCAGGCAGTTGGCGTCGGGCGGCAGGTAGACGCGGACGATCTCGGCCTTCTTGTTGACGACGTGGTCGATGAAGCCCGGGTCCTGGTGCGAGAAGCCGTTGTGATCCTGGCGCCAGACGTGCGACGACAGCAGGTAGTTGAGCGAGGCGACCGGCCGCCGCCACGGGATCTGGCGGGTGACCTTCAGCCACTTGGCGTGCTGGTTGAACATCGAGTCGACGATGTGGATGAACGCCTCGTAGCAGTTGAACAGGCCGTGGCGGCCGGTCAGCAGGTAGCCCTCGAGCCACCCCTGGCACAGGTGCTCGGACAGCACCTCCATGACCTGGCCGTGCGGCGCGAGGTGCTCGTCGGAGGGTCGGCGCTCGGCCTGCCAGACGCGATCGGTGGCATCGAAGACCGCGTCGAGGCGGTTGGACAGCGTCTCGTCGGGGCCCATGACCCGGAAGCGGTCCGGGTTGGCCGTGACGATGTCGCGCAGGAACGCGCCGAGCACGCGTGTCGCCTCGGCCTGGCCGGTCGCCGGCTGGTTGACCTCGACGGCGTAGTCGCGGAAGTCGGGCAGCTCGAGATCGCGCAGCAGCAGGCCGCCGTTGGCGTGCGGGTTGGCGCCCATACGACGCTCGCCGCGCGGCGCCAGCGCGGCCAGGTCTGCCCGCAGCGCCCCGTCGTCGTCGAACAGCTCGTCGGGTTCGTAGGAGCGCAGCCACTGCTCGAGCTGCGCGCGGTGCTCGGGGTTGGTGCGGACCGCGGACAGCGGCACCTGGTGGGAGCGGAACGAGCCCTCGGTCTGCTGACCGTCGACCTCCTTGGGGCCGGTCCAGCCCTTGGGCGTGCAGAGGACGATCATCGGCCAGCGCGGGCGGCGCGTCTCTGCGTCCGCGCGCGCCGCCTGCTGGATCGCCGCGATCTCGTCGAGCACGTCGGCGAGCGTCGCCGCCATCAGCTGGTGCATCTGCTCGGGGTCCGAGCCCTCGACGAATCGCGGCGTGTAGCCGTAGCCGGTCAGCAGCGCGGTCAGCTCCTCGCGCGGGATCCGCGCGAGGATCGTCGGGTTGGCGATCTTGTACCCGTTGAGGTGCAGGATCGGCAGGACCGCGCCGTCACGGGCCGGGTCGAGGAACTTGTTGGAATGCCAGCTCGCGGCGAGCGGCCCGGTCTCGGCCTCACCATCGCCGATGACGCACGCGACGAGCAGGTCGGGGTTGTCGAACGCCGCGCCGTAGGCGTGGACGAGCGCGTAGCCCGAGTTCGCCGCCCTCGTGGATCGAGCCCGGCGTCTCGGGCGCGACATGGCTCGGGATCCCGCCGGGGAACGAGAACTGGCGAAACAGCGCGCGCAACCCGTCCTCGTCGCGGCCGATGTGCGGGTAGACCTCGCTGTAGGTGCCCTCGAGGTATGTGTTGGCGACCAGGGCCGGGCCGCCGTGGCCGGGGCCGGTGACGAAGATCGCGCTGAGGTCGCGCGCGGCGATCTGGCGGTTGAGGTGGGCGTAGAGGAAGTTCAGCCCCGGGGTCGTGCCCCAATGCCCGAGCAGCCGTGGCTTGACGTGCTCGGGCTTCAGCGGCTCGCGCAACAGCGGGTTGTCGAGCAGGTAGATCTGGCCGACCGAGACGTAGTTCGCCGCGCGCCAGTAGGCATCGAGCGCCGTCAGTTCGTCGGTCGAGAGTGCCTCCTGGAGCACCGCTGCGAGGCTAGCGCGATGCGGCGCCCGCCGCGTTGCGCAATTGTGTCGGCGGTGTCGGCGATCGTTGCCACCGGGCTGACCAAGCACTACGGCGACACGGTCGCACTCGACAGCGTCGACCTGACCGTTGCCGAAGGCGAGGCCTACGGCTTTCTGGGACCCAACGGAGCGGGTAAGACGACGACCATCCGGCTGCTCCTGGGCCTGCACCGTCCGACCGCCGGCCGCGCGGAGCTGTTCGGGATCGACTGCTGGAACGACCCGGTGGCCGCGCATCGGCGCGTCGCCTACGTCGCGGGCGAGCCGGCGCTGTGGCCGTCGATGACCGCCGCCGAGACGCTCGAGTTCCTGGCCTCGCTGCGCGGCGGCGTCGACGTCGCGTACCGCGACGAGCTCGTGCAGCGCTTCCACCTCGACGTCGACAAGAAGATCCGGGCGCTGTCGAAGGGAAACCGCCAGAAGGTGTCGTTGATCGCGGCGCTGGCCAGCCGCGCCGATCTGTTACTGCTCGACGAGCCGACGAGCGGGCTCGATCCGCTGATGGAGGTCGTGTTCCGCGAGTGCGTCGCCGAGGCGCGCGAGCGTGGGCAGGCCGTGTTCCTGTCGTCGCACATTCTCAGCGAGGTCGAGGCGATCTGCGACCGCGTCGGGATCCTGCGCGACGGCCGGCTCGTCGACGAGGGGACGCTCAGCGACCTGCGCCATCTGTCGGCTCAGACGGTCGAGGTGACGTTCGCCGGGGCGCCGCCGGTGCTGCCCGACCTGCCCGGCGTGACGGTTGAGTCGACCGGCCCGCACGGGATTCGCTGCGAGGTGACCGGTGAGGTACGGCCGCTGATCGACGCACTGGCCGGCCACGACATCGTCGCCCTGACGAGCCGCGAGCCGTCGCTGGAGGAGATCTTCCTGCGCCACTACGACCGCGGCCTCAACGATGACGCCGCGTAGCGCGCTCGCGCGACGCGCATGGCGCGACGGGCGCACGCGCACGCTTTCGTTCGGGTCGCTGTTCCTGATCTACGCCTACATCCAGCCGGTCGGCTATCGCCACACGTACGCCACGGCCGCCGATCGGCTGGGATTCGCGCGCAGCTTCGGCGGCAATACGGCGATCCGGCTGTTCTACGGCGAGCCGCACGACCTGCTGAGCACGGGCGGCTACACCGCGTGGCGGGTCGGCGGAGTGTCGGCAATCCTCGCGGCGCTGTGGGGGCTGCTGGCGGCGGTTCGCGCGCTGCGCGCCGAGGAGGACGCGGGCCGCACCGAGCTCGTGCTGTCCGGGGTCGTCGCGCGGCGCGACACCTTCGCGGCCGCGGCGGCGGCGATCGTCACTGGGATCGCCGCGATGCTCGTCGCGATGACGGTGGGCCTGTTGGCCGGAGCGTTGGCATTCGGCGACTCTCTGCTGCTGGCGCTCGCGACGATGTCGGTCGCGTTCGTGTTCGCCGGCATCGGTGCCCTGTCCAGCCAGCTCGCGCCAACACGCCGCGTGGCGCTCGAGCTGGGCACCGGCGTGCTCGCCGTGTTCTTCGTCGCCCGCGTGATCGCCGACACGTCCAGCGGCGCGGGGTGGCTGCGGTGGCTGACGCCGCTGGGGTGGGCGGAGGACGTGCGGCCGTTCACCGGCGCGCGGCCGTTGGTCCTGCTCCTGGCGTTGGTCACCGGCACGCTGCTGTTCGTCGTCTCCGCGCGGCTGTCACTGCGGCGGGACACCGGCGGCGCGCTGCTGCGTGGGCGCGACCGCGCCGCGCCGCGGCTGTCGCTGCTGTCGTCGGCGAACGCGCAGGCGCTACGCGGCGAGCTCGGCAGCCTCGCCGGCTGGGGCTTTGCCGTCGCGGTTCTGACGTTCGTGTTCGGCTCGATCTCGACGGCCGTGACGACGGCCGGTATCCCGCAGCGCGTGAGCGACGAACTCCAGCGGCTCGGGATCAGCTCGATCTCGACGCCGACCGGCTACCTCGGCGTCGCGTTCCTGTTCGTGATCGTCGTCGTGTGCGCGTTCTGCTGCGCGCAGATCGGCGCCGCCCGCAACGAGGAGGCCGAGGGGCGCCTCGAGACGCTGCTCTGCGCACCGGTCGCGCGTCGCGGCTGGCTCGGCGGCCGTGCCGCACTCGCGGTCGCCGGCGCCGTCGCGCTCGCGCTCGTCGCGGGCCTGTTCGCGTGGGCGGGGACGCAGGCGGCCGGCGCCGACGTCGGCCTGGGCAAGATGCTCGAGGCGGGGCTCAACGCGCTGCCCGCGGCGCTGCTGTTCCTTGGCGGCGCGGCGCTCGCGTTCGCGCTCGTGCCGCGGATCGCCGCGGGACTCGCCTACGGCGCGCTGGCGGTCGCGTTTCTGTGGCAGCTCGTCGGCGGGCTGCTCGGCGCGCCGTCGTGGGTGGTCAAGTTGACGCCGTTCAGCCACATCGGCTTCGTCCCGGCGCAGTCGCTGAAGGCCGGCGAGGCGGCGGCGATGCTGGCCGGCGGGGCGGTTGCGATGGCGCTCGCGCTGTGGGCGTTTGCGCGCCGCGATCTGACCGGAGCGTGACGGCGGTCAGAACGGCGGCTGGGGCACGACAAGCAGCGGGCATGGCGCCTCCTCGGCCAGCCGCCGCGACATGCTGCCGAGCACGACTCCGCGTATGCGCCCGTAGCCGCGCGATCCGGTGACCAGCAGGTCGAGGTCCTTGGCCCGTACCAGCAGGGCATCGGTCGGGCGGCCCTCGAGCAGCTCGCCGTGGGCCTCGACGACGCCGCGGCAGGCCACGAGCGCCTCGTCGAGCTCGGCCTGGGCCGCGCCGCGGAGGTCGACGTCGGGCGGCAGCCCTTCGCCGGCCCCCGTCAGGGCGTAGGCGGGAATCGTGTCGTAGGCGTTGATCACAGCCAGCGACGCGCCGTGGGCGGCCGCCAGGTCGCGCGCAACCTCGAGCGCGACGCGTGCCATCGGTGAGCCGTCGTAGGCGACGCCGAATCGTGACTGCGACGGCGCGGGCGCGTCGCGGTAGCCCGCCGGGGCGACTGCGACGGCGCACGGCGAGCCGTGCAGGAGCGTCGTCGCCGTCGTGCCCGACAGGACGCGGCCGACGGGGCCACGGCGGGTCGAGCCGACGACGACGAGGTCGAAGCGCTCGGTCTCGGTCAGGTCGTGCAGCGCCGCCGCCGGCGACGGTCCGCGCACGTGGCGCAGCTCGATGTCGGCGTCGCGCTCGTGCAGCCGCGCCAGCGCCTCGTCGGCGTCGACGCGCATCACCTCGAGGCTGTCCTTGTCGACGCGCGACGACCGCGCCTCGTACCAGTAGGCGCACGCGGCGGTGATCTGCGACTGCTCGCCGGCCAGCAGTCGGGCCAGCGCGACGGCGTCGTCGGAGTGTTCTGAGCCCTCGTAGGCGACCAGCACGCGGCTGAATGCGTGAGGCGTTCGGTCCGGCTCGCCTGCGGTCAAGCCGATCTCGATCTCCATCGTCCCCGAGCCACGGTCGATCACCTCGACCGGTCCCAGTCGCCGGAACAGCGTCATCATCGCCCGGTTGGACTCGAGCAGCAGCGCGGTGAATCGCTGCACGCCGTCGCGGCGCCCGCGGTCGGCGAGCCGGTTCAGCAGCACGCCACCGAGCCCGGCGCCCTGCCAGTCGTCGACGATCGTCACTGCGACCTCGGCCGCGGTCGTGTCGGCGAGCCGGATGTAGCGCGCCACGCCGACCATCTCACCGCTGCGCGCGATGGCGATGACCGCCTCGTGGCGGTGATGGTCGATGTCGGTCAGCCGGCGGCGCTCGTCGTCGGACTGCTCGCTCACATAGGACAGGAAGCGCTGGTAGCGCGAGCGCTCGGACAGGTGGTCGAACAGGCCGCGCAGCAGCTCCGGGTCGGCGGCGGAGATGGGGCGGATCGATACCCGCCGCCCATCCCGAAGCTCGACCGTCGAGATCGAGGGCGCAGACAACACGGGACACATGCCGACAGCGTCGCCGATCGCCGACTTCCTGTCATCCGTAGTTCGCCGACGCCGACGCCGCCGCCGCCGCTACGACGGCGGCGCGAGGTCGCGCGGTGGCTAGCATCGGGCCCATGGACCCGATCGAGCTCATCACCCCCGACACGATTCACCCGCCGTTCGGCTACAGCCATGTCGCGGCCGTACCGCCCGACAGCCGGATCGTGTGGACCGCCGGCCAGGTCGGCATGAACCGTGACGGCCAGGTCGCCGAGGGCTGGGACGCGCAGACGCGGGCGACGTTCGAGAACCTCGGTGCGGCGCTGTCGGCCGGCGGGGCGACGTGGGCCGACGTGGTCAAGCTGACGATCTACGTCGTCGACACGTCCGAGATCGCGGCCATACGCGCGGTCCGCGACGAGTTCATCAACGCGAGCCGCCCGCCGACGAGCACGCTGATCCAGGTCGCCGGGCTCGCGCTCCCGAGCCTGCTGATCGAGGTCGAGGCGATCGCCGCCGTTGCGGGCCGAGCGCGCGGTCGGTGACTCAGCGGTTCAGACCGATGTGAATTGAGTACCCCCATGCCATGGCGTGGATGGTTGGTCGAACCTGCTCCGACCGGTGTGCGACCTATCGTCGCCACCGATGGGGATGCGGCGGATCCGAATCCGGGACTGGATCGATCAGCGTCTCGCGACGATGGGCGAGCCGGTCTCGGTGCGCAACGCCCTGAGCGTGGTCGTCGGGTCGACGACGATGGTCGTCCTCGGCTCGGGCGTGCTCATGTGGCTGGTCGACCACAAGGAGTACCCGAACATCGGGCGCGGACTGTGGTGGTCGCTGCAGACAGTGACGACCGTCGGCTACGGCGACGTCACGCCGGCCAAGGTCTCTGGCCGACTCGTCGGGCTCGTCGTGATGCTGTGGGGCGTCGCCTTCATCTCGATCTTCGTCGCCGGCGTCACGTCGACGTTCGTTTCGCGCGCCGATCGTGCCCGCCGCGAGGAGGAGGCCGCCGATGATGCCGGTGTCGCGCACCGACTCGACGATCTCGCCTCGCGGATGGAACGCATCGAGCAGGCGCTGACGAAGCTCGACCGGTCCTAGGACCGCCGCTTCCGACCATGGCGCGACGAGCGTCGCGCCGGGCGGTGGCGGTGGTGGGCCGGCGGGCGCGGCGCGCGGTAGGTGGCGACGGTCATCCGGGCCCGCGGCAACCCGTCGCGGACGACGTACGCCGTGATCGTGCGCGTGCCGCCGGGGCCGGGCGCCGCGGTGAAGCGCAGTGTCCCGGTCGCGCCGCGGGCGACGCCGAGCCTCCTCGCGGCCCCGCGGCCGTTCTCGTAGAACGTCACCGTCTGGCCGGCGACCGGCGTGACGCGGTAGCGCAGCGCGCGCGCCCGCCCGTGGCCGGTGACGGTCGCGGAGGCCTTGGGCGACTCGATCCCGTCCGCCGTCTGGACCGACGCCACGGACGACGAGCCCGCGGCCGCGGTGACGCGCCACGTGCCGGCCTGCGGGTGGTGGACGAGGACGTAGGTCGTCTTGCGGTCCGGCGCCTGGAACCAGACGTAGCGGTCGTTGCGCACGGTCTGGCCGTCGGGGCTGGAGTAGACCGCGCCGTCGGGCCCGGTGACCACGGCGTCCGGTGCGGCGTCGGTGCCGGTCACGGCGAACACCTCACCCGGCAGGCCGGCGCCGATCGTGACGACGGAGTCGCCGCCTGCGACGTCGGTCGGGGCTGCCCGCGCCATCATCGCGCGCTCCTTCGGCGCGACCCGGAACTGCGCGATGTCGCAGCTGTCGCCCATCACGACGACCCTGCCGTTCCAGAACACGCCCGCGCCCGGATGCCAGTCGTCGAACAGATCCAGGCACGCACCCGCCCCCTTGGACGAGATGACGACCTCGGCGCCGGCGCAGATCCACACGCACGCGTGGACCTCGGCGTCGGTCTGGAAATCGCTCAGCCCGTAGACGTAGCCGCGGATGTGGCCGTCGAACGAGATCGGTCCGATGCTGGCGTTGGCGTCGCCGCCGAATGTCACGCCCGCGTTGGAGTCGTAGCGCATGAACGCGTTGGCGACCGGGAGCCCGAGGATCGTGAGCTGCCCGTCGGCCTCCAGCGACCACGGGTCACCGGTCGTGATCTTGACGTTGCCGTCGATCGACGCAACCGAACGCTCGGCGCCGAGCACCTCGACCTCGCCGCCCGCAGTCAGCCGGACGTGGCCGGACAGCGACATCGGCGGCCCCGCGTCGACCCCGACCGAGACCTGGTTGAGGCTCAGGAACGGCGGCACGAGCGGTACGCCGAGCCCGTCGGCGACGAACTCGCCGCGCGCGTACTGAAACTCGCCGTTGCGGAAGCCGATCTCGCCGCACGGCGCGACCGCGTGGGCGATCAGGACGCAAACATGGCCGCGCCACGCGCTGTCGGCCGCCGTGTAATCGAACGTGACGTCGGTCAGGTCGACGGGGCCGAACGGCAGGTCGGACGCCGACGCGTGGATGTCGTTGAGGTGCAGGCCGAGGTCGGCGTCGGCGGTCAGCGACACGCCGGCCTTCAGACCGCCCAACGCGTCGGGGAGCTGGAGCGTCGCGTCGACCTCGAGCCGCCCGTTGACGAACTTCGTCTTCACGTCGCCGACGAGCGGGAAACCGAGGAAGTCGGGCAGCAGCTTGCTGACGTCGGGGAACGCCGGTAGCGGCAGCTCCTTGGTGAGGCTCGTCGCGTCGGGCCACTGGCGGGAGATGTCCAGGCCCTTGGCCAGCGTGTAGCCGGTCTTGTAGATCGAGACCGTCGCCCCCGCCACGAGCAGGATGTTGCTGCGCTCGTCGATGACGCCGACGCCGCCCTTCGGCGTGATCTGTAGGCCGTCGATCTGAAACGGCCCGTCGACGGTGTACAGCTTGCCGGTGAGCTGGCGCAGCAGGCCGGGGTCGATCGCGCCGGTGCTGGTGGTCGGGTCGCCCGCCGCGACGCGGGCGACGTGCGCGCCGAGCCCGGGGATCGACTTCTCGTTCGCGGGGTCAGAGAGCTGCGGCTTGTGCTCGATGAAGCAGTCGCGGCCGACCGTCTTGGCCGTCTGGCCGTCGAGGTCGATCTGGATGACGCACTCCGCGCCGTTGGGGGCCAGGGCGGCGCACGCGAAGCCGTCCTCGGCCACCGCGCGGCGGTCGGTCGCCGGCCCGCCGGCGCCGGACGGCACCCTGACCTGCATGTCCCTGACCGCGCTGAGGCCGTTGGCGTCGACGACCTTCAGACCGACCGTGTACGTGCCCGCGTGCGGGAACGCGTGGATGCCGACCGGGTCGCTGCCCGGGCAGGTTGCGGTGTAGCGGTTGTCGTGGTTGAAGTCCCAGTCGTAGGCGACGATCTTCGAGCTGCCGGGCAGCGAGCCCCGACGCGTTGATCTCGAAGCGAGTCGCCCTTGGGCACCTTCACCGGCCGGCCGCGGGGCTGCGGCGGGAGCGGGGTGGGGGAGGCGTCGGGGTGCTGCCGGGCCCGCCGGCGCCGGGGGTTCCGCCACCCGGGCTCGGGGTCGTGCCCGCTCCGCTCGGCGCCGCGCCCTCGCCGACCCAGCGTGCCAGCGCGACCTTCGGGGCAAACACGCTGGTCGGCGAGTCACCGAACGCCAGGCCGCCGACGACGATGCCGCCGTCGGGCGCCACGGCGATGCCGGTCGCCGTCGCAGCGACCCCCGGCCCGCCGATCGTCGTCGTCACGGTGCCGCTGGCCGCGAAGCCCGCGTCGAGCGCGCCGGCGTCGGTGGCGCTGGCGACGACGAACGCGTCGCGCGCCGCGCCGCCAGCGATCGCCCAGTTGCCACTCGGCTCGCGGGCGATCGCCTCGAAGCCTCAGCGCTGGTCACGCGCACGACTGCCCGGCTGCGCGGCGCCCGTGCCGCGAACGTCGGGTCCAGCGAGCCGGTGGTCGTCATCCGCGCGACGAACGCGCCGCCGGGCCGCTGACGCTCCCGCCGGCGACCAGCACGCGTCCGTCGGGCTCGACCGCGAGGCCGTGGATCGTCGGGTCGCTGCCCAGTCCCGGGTAGCGCACGCCGAACGCCGGGTCGAGATGGCCGGCGGCGTCGAAGTGGGCGACGAACGAGCGTCCCTGGGTCGTCGACGATCCACGGCCCGCGACGTAGAAGCCGCCGCTGGGGTCGGGTGCGATCGCGTGCACGAGCGCGCTGCCGCCGTCGGGCAGGACGGTTGTCGAGCCGAACGAGGAGTCGATCTGGCCTGCCGCGGTGATCTTGGCCAGCGCGACCCGCTGCTGCGGGATCGTGCCGACCGTCTCGTCACCGGCGACGACGATCGCGTCGTCGGGCATGACCGCGATCACCTCGGGCTTGACCGCCTGGCCGAGCGCCACGACGACCGAGCCGTCGCTCCCGAAGCTCGTGTCGAGTGCGCCGTCGGCGGTGAACCGCGTCACGCCGATCACCGACTGCCCGGCCGACTGCGCGTCGCCGGCGACGATCACCCGCCCGCGGCTGTCGACCGCGACCGACTGCGCGTCGGCGCTGGCGCCGCCGACCGACGTGTGGGCAACAGCGCCGGCGTTGAACGTCGGGTCGAATTGGCCGTCGCGATCGATGCGAACCGCGGTGAGCTGCGCGGGGTCGGTCGGGAGCGTCCCCGCGACGACGATCTTGCCGCCGGGGGCGACGGCGATCGCCGGTGGGTCGTCGCTGACGCCGCCGAGCAGCGTGATGCCGGCGTTGCCGAACGTCGGGTCCAGATCGCCGGGCGCGGCGAGCGCGGTAGCGGGGACGAACAGCAACGCGACGGCGGCGAGTGCGGTCGCGATCGGCGCGGGTGGTCTTCTTGATGGTCATCGCGTCCTCCCGGAACGGGTCGATGAGGTGGTCGGGATGGGCAGACGGATCGCGCCGCCCGCGTTGGCTCGCACGCCGTGGCCAGGACGCAACTGCACGCCCCGCGACGTTGCGTGGATGGAGTAGGAGGCCCCGGCGCGCAGTCCGGCGACGATCGCCGTCTGCGCGCCCTGCGGGTCGAAGCTGATCGCGGTGGCGCGCGGCACGGCGAACGCCACCGCGAGCCGCCGGCCGAGCAGCACGCCCGCGCCGATGCCGGTGCCGCGCAGCGCGCTCGCGCTGACCGCCTGCTCGGGCGAGCGCGCCGCGTCGATCACGGTCAGCCAGTGCTGGCCGACCGCGCGGTCGCCGGGTCCGACGAGCAGCTGCGTGACCTTCGACGAGCCGAACAACGCGCTCGCGTGTCCTCGTGGCCGGCCGGCAGGACGGTGTCGACGCTGCCGGCGTAGCCGCGCGGGCCGGGATGTCGTAGCGGCGCGTGTGGTCGGGCGCGGACGCGGGCCGCAGCCGCCCGCCGAGATGGAACGCGAGGTGCTGGTCGGCCGACGGGTCGGCGACCGTCGTGTCGTCGGCGATCACGAACATCCGGGGCGCACGTAGACGACGCTGCGCGTCCACGCCCGCACGCCGCGCGGGTATTGGTCGGCGAGCTGCGCGCCGGTCATGGCGACGTACGACCCGCCGTCGGCGAAGCGCGCGATGATCCGCGTGCGAGCCCTCGCGGCGCAGCGCGGTTGCCCTGGCCGCCGTCGCCGGGGTAGAAGACGTTGAAGATGTCGCGGCGGCGCGAGTCGCCGAGGACGTCGTCGTAGATCTTCTGCCAGAACGGGTCGCCGTCGCCCGTGCCCGGCGTGTTGCGCAGCAGCGTGCCGTTGGCGTTGACGAGCAGCGGCCGGTCGCCGTTGACGACGCTCAGTGAGCCCTTGTCGAAGTACTCCTCGCCGTTGTCGGGGTTGTTGATGTAGGGGCCCGACTTCAGCGCGCCCCAGACTGCGTGGCGGCTCCAGTCCGAGCGCACCGCCACGTCCTCGATACCGCGCGCGTAGTAGGAGCGTGGCAGCGCGCGGTAGGAGCGCTGCGGCGCCCGCGGGTTCCAGAACAGCAGGTTCTCCCACAGGTCCCAGTCGGCGCCGAGGCGGCCGCCGGGCTGGGCGCGCCGCGCCCGCGGCGGCGTAGCTGTGGAAGTACGGGCGCGAAGCGGTCGTGCAGACCGGTCAGCAACCCGGCCTCGGTCGTCCAGAACCACGGATCGGCCGCCGACGGGTTGTCGGACGAGTACAGCGCGGAGGAGTCCTCCATCGTCGTCATGTCCGGCCAGCTGAAGTACAGGACGAACTTCGGGTTGGTGACCGGGTAGGCGTAGGGCGGCCCGGGCGCGTGGACGAGGTCGATCGCCGAGGCCGGTGCGGGCGGCGAGCGCCGGCAGGCTCATGTTCACGCTGCCCAGCGGGCCGTAGTTCCAGCCCTCGGGCCAGCCGCCGCCGGCCAGGTTGGCCGCGTAGTACGGCGCGACGAGCCGGTCGTGGACCGTCGCGCAGCCAGCCGTCGTCGCCGAGCGCGATGCCCGCGTAGGCCTTGGCCGCGTAGTAGCCGGCGAAGTAGTTGCCCTGCGGGTAGTCGCGCTCGAAGCCGGCGCGCTCGAAGTCGCCCAGCCAGCGGTCGATCGCCGTCGCCACGCGGGCGCGCAGGCCGTCTTCGAGCGCCGGGTACAGCCAGTCGTACCCGATCGCCATGCCGGCGGCGTAGTAGCGCACGCCGTAGCCCGAGTCGCGCAGGGTCGGCGGCGCGTGCGGGCCGGTCGGGGCCGACATGTGCTCGAGCACCGAGGCGCCGATCGCGCCGTAGCGGGCGGCGGCGCGCTGGTCGGTTGAACGGGCGACCTGGTAGCAGAGGCCGATGTCGAGCAGCGCGGGGTAGTAGCCGTCGCCCTGGTAGCCCGGGCCGATGCCGGCACCCGACGGGTAGGGGTCGCCGTCGGGCCACTGGACGTCGTCGGCGCGGTAGGCGTCGCAGCGGTTGCGCAGCGCGCGCCACGCCGGGGCGTTACGAGGCGGCCTCGGAGCGGATGCGCTGGAGCGCAGGGCGGTCGAGGAAGATCCGCGGGTGGGGCTGGCTCGCGCCGGCCGGCGCGCAGCAGGCGAGCAGCGACGACGAGTAGTGCGGCGAGGGTGGCGATCGAACGTCGCATCAGCCGCACCCGATCCCGATGTCGGCGATGTCCTGACCGGTGAGGATCTCGCGGCCGCTGATGCCGGTCGCGCCGCGCGATCCGCAGCTCGTGGACGCCATCGCGGTTACCGGGGCGGTCGAGGTACAGCGACGCGATCCGGCCGTCCGGCAGGACGCACGGCGAGTTGTCGTCGTGTACGCGCGAGACCCGGACCGGGCGGTGACCGTTGCGCGGCAGGCGCCAGATCTGCTCGCCGCGCCAGTCGGCCTCGAACACGATCGAGCCGTCGGGGGCGAAGTCGGCGTGGTGGACCTCGTTGGAAGCGCTGCCGCCCGGGCCGTCCTGCGGAGCGACGACGATGCGCACCGGGCCGCCGGTCGTCGCGACCTCGCAGATCGCCGTGCCCGCGTCGCCCGGGAGCCCGGCGCCGCAGTCGAACAGCACGCGGCGCCCGTCGGAGGAGATCGCCGGCTGCATGTTGCGGTCAAACGGTGAGCGGGCCGTGATGTTCGACCGGCTTTGACCAGCCGCCGGCGCCGCGCTGCGTCATCCACAGGTCGCGCGTGTGGACGCCGCCGCCCTGCGGATAGACGACCGCGTCGCCGTCAGACGAGATCGCCGAGAAGCCGTCGGAGTACAGGCGCACACGGCCCGCGCCGACCGGCTCGGCATGCCCGACCGAGCCGTCGACGCGGACCAGGCATGCCTCGTCGCCGCAGCCGAAGCGCTGCGTGCTGATCAGCAGGTAGCGCCCGTTGGGGGAGGTGTTGAGCCACTCGTCGGTCGCGCGCGGCGAGAGCTTGTCGAGCGCTGCGCTGATGTCGACCGGCGTCGCGTGGGGGCGGGCGTCGAGGCGATAGACGTCATCGCCGAGGCGGTAGGTCACGAAGCCCGCCGACGCGGCTGCGGCGGGCTGGGCGGCCGCGGCGAGGCACAGCGCGACGGCGGCCAATCGGCGGGCGATCCGGAGAGGCGAAGTGGTCATGGCGACCACGGTCGCAGCGGCGCGGCAGCGCTTCGATCCCCCTAGGGCGAGGCGGATCTACCCCTCTAGACTGGCCTGTGATGGCCCGCAGCGCAGCGCACGCGGCCAGTCCGGCAGAACTCAAGGCCCAGATCGAGGCCGAGCGCGCGGGCGCGCCGTTCCTTGTGGTCCGCGACGGCGACGGCCACCAGCGGATCGTCGTGCTCGGCGACGCGACGCGGCTGACCGTGGGTCGCGAGCCGGCAAACGACGTGGCGCTCGAGTGGGACAGCGAGGTGTCGGGCGTCCACGCCGAGCTGGCGCGGGTCGGGGTCGTGTGGACGGTGACCGACGACGGTCTGTCGCGCAACGGGACGTTCGTCAACGGGCGGCGCGTCGTGGGGCGGCTGCGGCTGCGCGACGGCGACATGATCCAGTGGGGCACGACGACACCGTGTTTCGCCTGCCCGGAGCGGCGGCGATTGCCGAGACCGACGTGGCGAGCGACCCGCCCCGGGCGACCGACCTATCGCCGGCGCAGCGGCGCGTATTGGTGGCGCTGTGCCGGCCGTTCAAGGACGCGTCGGGCCATGGGATCCCGGCGACCAACCAGCAGATCGCCGACGAGCTCGTGGTCAGCGTCGACGCGGTCAAGGCCAACCTGCGGGCGCTGTTTGATCGCTTCGAGGTCGGCGACCTGCCGCAGAACGCAAAGCGCGCGCGGCTCGTCGAGCTGGCGCTCAAGAGCGGCGCCGTGACGCTGCGCGAGCTCTAGGCGATGGTCGAGCTCGAGCCGGGAACCGAGGTCGCAGGCTGCCGGATCGTGGCGGTCGCGGGGCGCGGCGGGATGGGGATCGTCTACCGCGCGACCCAGCTGCGGCTGAAGCGCGACGTTGCGCTGAAGGCGATCGCCCCGGAGCTGACCGCCGACCCGGTGTTCCACGAGCGGTTCCGGCGCGAGGCGCAGCTCGCGGCGTCGGTCGAGCATCCCAACGTTCTGCCGGTCTACGAGGCCGGCGAGCTCGACGACGGTTCGCTGTTCCTCGTGACGCGGTGGGTGAACGGCGCGGACCTCGCGACGTTGCTGGGCGAGCACGGGCGCCTGGCGCCGGCTCGTGCCGCGACGCTCGTGGCGCCCGTTGCGCTGGCGCTCGACGCGGCGCATCGGCGCGGGCTGGTTCACCGCGACGTCAAGCCCGCAAACATCCTCGTCGCGGCCGCCGACGAGCACGTCTACCTGACGGACTTCGGCATCTCACGCGCGCTCGGGGCCCAGAACATCACACGCACGGGCATGTTCGTGGGCACGGTGGCCTACGCGGCCCCCGAGCGGTTGCAGGGCGACCGCGGCGCCGAGCCCGCCGACATCTACTCGCTCGGGTGTGTCCTGTTCGAGGCGCTCGCCGGGCGGCCGCCGTTCGTCCGCGACACCGAGCTCGAGACGATGCACGCCCACGTGTACGACCCGCCACCGGCGGTCCGCGAGCTCGCGCCCTGGCGCGCCGCCGGAGCTCGAGGCGGTCGTCGCGCGGTCGCTGGCCAAGGACCCGGCGCAGCGGTTCGCGAGCGCCGGGGATATGGCGGCGGCGATCGGTGAGGCGGTGGATGGGGCGGCGTCGGGCCGGTCGGGCGTGTCGGGCGGCGGCGCGCCGGGCAGGTCGGGCGACGGGCCCGCGCCTGGGGCCGGCTCGACCGTCGTGTCAGGCGGTGGGGCCTCGGCCCCCACGACCCCGGCGTCGGACGCGCGCCGGCGGTCGCGGCGCGGGTTGGCGGTCGCGCTCGTCGCGGGCCTGGCCGTCGCCGTAGTTGTGCTCGCGATCGAGCTGGCGAGCGGGAGTGGGGGCGGCTGGGTCGGCCGCGAAGTCCGCGGTCGCGCCGCGGATCGGCCCGGTCCACGTCGCGTCGATCGGCGAGTTCGCCGTCGGCCACGCGCCTGGCGCCGTGACGACGCTCGGCGACGACACCGCGGTCGCCGACCCCTCGCACGGCCTCGTGCAGATCATCCACGCCGACGGGCACCCGCCGACCGACATCACGGCCGGCGGTAAGCCGGTCGCGCTCGCGTCCGACGGGGCGGGGCGCGTGTGGGTTGCCGACGCCGCGTCCGACAGCGTGAAGGTCATCGATCCGGCGGACGGGCGGACGCTCAAGACGATTACCGTCGGCTCGCGGCCGTCGGCAATCGCGATCGGGGCCGATGACGCTGTTGTCGTGGACCGCGGCTCCAACGACCTGCGCCGGATCGGCCTGCGGTCGCTGAGCGTTGACGGCGCTCCGGTGAAACTCCCGGGCCGCGGGCCGAACGCCGTCGCAGTCGCGACGGACGGCCGCGCGTGGGTGGCGAGCGCGAGCGGCGACGTGACGATCGTGTCCGGTGGCCGGGCGGGGGCGACGCGCTACGTGCGCGCGCCGGCGATCTCGATCGCGTCCGGCGGTGGCGCGTGGGTCGGCACGAGCGCCGGGACGCTCGTCCATCTCGACGACGCCGGCGCGATCGTCGGTCGCCCGCGCCAGCTACACGGCGGCCCGGTTCGCGTCGCACACTCAGACGACACGATCTGGATCGCGACGCAGGACGACGCACGCCTGTCGTCGGTCGCCGCGCTCGTCCCGCGCGCGGCGGTCCGTCGCCGCGCCTCGCTGTCCCCGGCCGAGGCGCCCGCCGCGCTCGCGTGCGCACCCCGCCGCTGCGTCGTCACCGACGCCCCAAGCCGCCAGATCGTTGCCGCCCGCTGGACCCCCACCGCGTAACGTCGCGGTACGTGGGGTCAGACCCTTTGTAAAGTCGCGGTACGTGGGGTCAGACCCTTTGTAAAGTCGCGGTACGTGGGGTCAGACCCTTATAACGTCGCGGTACGTCGGGTCCGATCCCGCGTGGGTCGCGGTAGAGGGGCCGCGCCGGCCGAGCAGCGAGCGGTGTCAGGGCCGGGCCAGGAGCGCCATCGCCGCGTTGTGTCCCGCGATCCCGCTGACGCCGCCACCGCGGCGGGCGCCGGCGCCGCACAGGAGGACGCGGGGATGGTCGGTCTCGACGCCCCACGTCCCGACGTCGTCGTCGTGCTCGGCGAACGGCCACTGGAGGTCGCGATGGAAGATGTTGCCGCCCGGCATCCGCAGCTCGCGCTCGATGTCGAGCGGCGTGCGCACCTCGAGGCACGGCGCGCCGTCGGGAGCGTGCAGGAGGCAGTCCTCGATCGGCTCGGCGAGCACGCTGTTGACGGAGCGCAGGGTCGCGGCCAGCGCGTCGGCGCGCGCGGCGTCGGGGTCGTCCCGGAACAGGCGCGCGGGCATGTGTAAGCCGAAGATGGTGAGCGTGTGAGCTCCCTTGTCGCGCAGCGAAGGGCCGAGAATCGTGGGATCGGTCAGCGTGTGGCAGTAGGCCTCGCAGGGCGGTGTCGTCGGGATCACGCCCGCGGCCGCCTCGTCGAACGCGCGCTGGAGCTGTGAGGCCGTCTCGTTGACGTGCAGCGTGCCCGCGAAGCCGCGCTCCGGGTCGATCGTCGGATCGCGGAGCCGTGGGAGGCGGTCGAGCAGCAGGTTGACCTTGAGCTGCGCGCCCTCCGGCGAACCGTCAGTGCCAGTCCGCCCGAGCAACCGCTGCAACTCCGCCGGGGCGGCGTTGACCAGGACATGGTCGGCGCGCAACTCGCGCTCGGACGTGTCGTCGGTGTAGCGCACGTCGACACCGCCGGCGTCGGGCTCCAGACCGACGACCTCGGCGTGCGCCGTCAGCGTCGCGCCGGCCGCCCGCGCCGCCCGCGCCAGCCCCGACGACACGACGCCCATCCCGCCGATCGGCACGAGCCAATCGCCGGTGCCGCCGCCGATCACGTGGTAGAGGAAGCAGCGGTTCTGGCGCAGGTCGTCGCCGTGAGCCTGCGCGAACGTCCCGATCAATGCGTCGGTGAGTACGACACCGGCCACCAGGTCATCGGTCAGCGCCGCCTCGATTGCGGCGCCGATCGGGTGTTCGAACAGCGCGTCGTACGCGGCGTCGTCGGCGATCAGGGCGCGGATCTCGGCGCGCGCGCGCAGCGGCTCGGTGAGCGTCGGGAACAGTGCGCGCGCGACGCCGGCGGTCGCCGCGTAGAAGTCGGTGAAGGCGGCGAACTCGCCGTCGGAGCCCGTCACGGCGTGAAACGACGCTCGTGTCCCGGTGACGTCGTCGTGGTCAACGAGCAGGCCGCGCCCTGGGGCGCGCGGGTCGGGCGTATAGGAGGAGACCGGCCGGCGCGCGAGGCGCAGCTCGCGCGCCAGGCCGAGGTCTTCGACGATCGGCGTGGGGAACAGGCTGACGAGGTACGCATACCGCGACAGCAGCGCGTCGACGCCGGCGAACGGTCGCTCGGAGACCGCCGCGCCGCCAAACTCGCCGCGGCGTTCGAGGACCGTGCATGAGCGCCCCGCGGCAGCGAGGTACGCCGCCGCGGTCAGGCCGTTGTGGCCGCCGCCGACGATCGCCACGTCGACGCGATGGGCGGGTGACACGCGACGACCGTAGCGGGCCCGGCGTCAGCCGGTCGGCGTGAGCGCCATGACCGGGATCACGCGGCTGGTCTTGTCCTGGTAGTCGGCGAATGCCGAATAGCGCCGCGCCTGCTCCGCGAACAGCTCGTCCCGCTCGGCGCCCTGCAGCTGAGTGGCGTGGACGGCCAGCTCCTCGTTGCCGACCTCGATCGTCGCGTCGGGATTGGCGACGAGGTTGTGGTACCAGGCCGGGTGGCTGTCGGCTCCGGCCTTTGAGGCGAACACGAGGTAACGCTCGCCGTCGCGCATGTACATCATCGGGTGCACGCGCGGCTCGCCGCTGCGGGCTCCACGGCTGTGCAGCAGCAGCATCGGCGCGCCCTCGAACCGGCCGCCGACCCGGCCGCCATTGGCGCGGAACTCTTCGATGACACCAGCGTTGAAGTCGGTCACGGTCGGCCCGATCCTAGCGCCGCCAACGTGCGGCCAGCTAGGCCGCGTTCGCAAACTCATCGCCGCCCACTCGCCCGACGATGTCGTCGCTGCGCACCGAGCCGCGCAGGGCGTCCGAGACCTCGACGAGCGCTTGGTCTCCGGCGCCGTGTCCGCGGGCGTCGTTGATCGCCTTGAGCCCGTCGAGATCGAGGAACATGACGCACAGCTGCGTACCGGCGCGAGGCTGATCCGCGTGAACCGGCTGTCCAATCGACCGATCACCTCGCTGCGTTAGCCGCGTAAGCCCGTTCTGGACACCGGAGTTGGTCACGTTTGCGCGGTTCTCGTAGCGAGAGCACCAACTGTCTGGCCGGATCGACGAGCCGGTCCGCCCGACGCGCTACGGTTCAGAGACAGCGATATATGATCCGCTGTGGTCGCAAATCAAACGGTCAGCAGGTAGTTCATGAGTGCGGTTGAGCGTAGGACGGAGGAGCGCGAGCGCGTCATCGTGCGCTTCGCCGGGGACTCGGGCGATGGAATGCAGCTCGCGGGAGGCCAGTTCACCGCTGCCACGGCGATGGTCGGCAACGATCTCGTGACGCTGCCCGACTTCCCGGCCGAGATTCGCGCCCCGGCGGGCACGACCGCGGGCGTCTCGAGCTTCCAGATCCACTTCGCCAGTCGCGACATCGCGACGCCGGGCGACACGCCGAACCTGCTCGTGGCAATGAACCCGGCGGCGCTCAAGGCCAACGTCGGTCAGCTCGAGCCGGGCGCCGGCATCCTCGTCAACGAGGACGCGTTCTCCAAGCGCAACCTGATGAAGGCCGGCTACGACACGAGCCCGCTCGACGACGACTCGCTGGCCCAGTTCCAGGTCACGCGGGTGCCGATGACGACGCTCTGCCAGCGCGCCGGCGAGGCGATCGAGGGCGCGAGCACGCGCGACACGCAGAAGTCGCGCAACCTGTTCGCGCTCGGCCTGATCTGCTGGATGTACGACCGCCCGATCGAGGGCACCGAGCGCTGGCTGGCCGAGAAGTTCGCGTCCCAGGAGGTCGTGCGCGACGTCAACCTCGCCGCGCTGCGGGCCGGCTGGAACTTCGGCGAGACGACCGAGGCGATCGGCACGCGAATCCATGTCGCGCCGGCGACCGACGTCCCGCCCGGCACCTATCGCAACATCAACGGCACGCAGGCGATGGCGCTCGGCCTGATCGCCGCGTCGGTCCGGTCCGGGCTGCCGCTGTGTCTCGCTGCGTACCCGATCACGCCCGCCTCCGACCTGCTGCACGAGCTTGCGCGCCGCCGCGACGTCGGCGTGCGCACGATCCAGGCCGAGGACGAAATCGCGGCCGCCGGGATCGCGCTCGGCGCGTCGTACGGCGGCGCGCTCGGCGTGACATCGACGTCGGGCCCGGGGATGGATCTCAAGGCCGAGACGATCGGCCTCGCGGTGATGCTCGAGCTGCCGCTCGTCGTCATCGACGTGCAGCGCGCCGGGCCGTCGACCGGCATGCCGACCAAGACCGAGCAGTCCGATCTGCTGATGGCGCTCTACGGCCGCCACGGCGAGTCGCCGCTGCCGGTCGTTGCCGCCTCGACGCCGGGCGGCTGCTTCGACGCGGCACTCGAGGCCGCGCAGATCGCGATCCAGTACCGCACGCCGGTGATCCTGCTGTCGGACCTGTTCCTCGCCAACAGCTCCGAGCCGTGGCTGATCCCGTCGGCCGCCGACCTGCCGGTGATCGATCCGCGCTTCGCGCCGCAGGGCGACCCGGACACGGCGTTCCTTCCCTACGCGCGCGACGAGCACGGCGCGCGCGCGTGGGCCCCGCCCGGCACGGCGGGCAACCAGCATCAGATCGGCGGCCTCGAGAAGGCCGACCTGACCGGTGCGATCAGCTACGACCCCGACAACCACGCGCGGATGACCGCCCTGCGCGCGGCGAAGATCGCCGGCGTCGCGGTGCCCGACGTCGTCGTCGACGCCGACGAGGACGCCGAGCTGCTGGTGCTCGGTTGGGGCTCGAGCGCCGGGGCGATCCGCGCCGGCGTGCGCCGCGTGCGCCAGCGCGGGCTGTCGGTCGCCCACGCCCACCTTCACCACCTCAACCCGCTGCCGGCGAACCTCGGCGACGTGCTGCGCTCCTACCAGCGCGTGCTCGTCCCGGAGATGAACAGCGGCCAGCTTGCGCGCGTGCTGCGCGCCGAGTACCTCGTCGACGTGGCCAGCCACACCAAGATCGAGGGCCGCACCCTGTTCGCCGCCGAGCTCGAGGACGCGATCCTCAAGGAGATGCCGTCGTGAGCGCGCCCACCCTGACCAAGGCCGACTTCCAGTCCGCGCAGGAGACCCGCTGGTGCCCGGGCTGTGGCGACTACTCGATCCTCGCCGCCGTCCAGGGCTTCATGCCCGAGCTCGGGATCCCGCCCGAGCGGATCGTGTTCGTGACGGGCATCGGCTGCGCCGGGCGCTTCTCGTACTACATGAACACGTACGGGATGCACGCGATCCACGGCCGCGCGCCCGCGATCGCGACCGGGCTCGCCGCGTCGCGCGATGACCTCTCCGTCTGGATCGTCAGCGGCGACGGCGACGCGCTCTCGATCGGCGGCAACCATCTGATCCACGCGCTGCGCCGCAACGTACCGGTGAAGATCCTGCTCTTCAACAACCGCATCTACGGGCTGACCAAGGGCCAGGCGTCGCCGACCAGCGAGATCGGCAAGGTGACGAAGTCGACGCCCCGCGGCAACATCGACCCGCCGGTCGACGTCGTGTCGCTGGCGCTCGGCGCCGGCGCGACGTTTGTCGCCCGGACCGTCGACCGCGACAAGCAGCACCTGCCCGACATGCTGCGCGCCGCGGCCGAGCACCCGGGCACTGCGCTCGTCGAGATCCTCCAGAACTGCCCGGTGTTCAACGACGAGGCGTTCGACCACGTCGCCGACAAGAACCGCGCGCCCGACAACCGGATCTCGCTCGTGCACGGTCAACCGATCGTGTTCGGCGCCAACGGCGAGCGCTGCGTCGTGCAGCGCGGCGACGCCGGCGTCGAGATCGCCGCGACGGCCGACGTGGACGCGTCGGCGATCGTCGTCCACGACGCCCACCGCGCGGACCCGTCGCTCGGCTTTGCCCTGAGCCAGCTCGGCGACATGAGCGCCGGCCCGGTGCCGCTGGGCATCTTCCGCTCGGTCGACACGCCGGCGTGGGGCGACGGCCTCGTCCCCGCCGCGCGCGCCGCCCACGCCGAGGTCGGCACCGAGGAGCTCGACGCGCTGTTCAACGCCGGCGACACCTGGACCGTCGCCTGAGCGCCGCGTCGAGGGCTGGATTGCGGCCCCATACGGGCCTCAAGTCAGCCCTCGATGGTTCGCGCGGCTAGGATCGCCCGCCGATGACGTCGATCGCGGACACCTGGGCGGAGCACCTGGCGCGCGAGGAGATCGCCTATCAGGTCGACGCGGACGACAACGCGGTGTTCCCGCCGCGCGTCGGGCCGTTCGAGTGGCGCGTGAGCGTCGGTGCGGGCACCGTCTACGCGACGACGACCGTGCGCCGGCGCGGTGAGGAGCCCTACGACGTGTCGCTGATCGATCTCGACGAGGGTTTTCGGATGATGAGCCGCGTGCGCAGTGGCGGCGAGATCGGCACGCGGGTCACGGTCTACTTCGAGGACGGCGTCCCGCTTTTCGAGGCCGCCGCGTGAGTACCGGGATCGCAATCGTCGGCGTCGCCGAGTCCGATCTCGGCGAGGTCGAGCACGGCACGCGGCCGGCCGACCTGATGGGCCAGGCGGCGCGGGCGGCGCTGGACGACTGCGGGCTGCGGCCGTCGGACGTCGACGGGCTGTTCGCCACCGGGCCGCTGTCGCTGGCGACGCTGGATCTCGGCGTCCAGCTCGGCATCGAGCCGCGCTACACCGACTCGACCAACATCGGCGGCTCGTCGTTCGAGGCCCACGTCAACCATGCCCGCGCGGCGATCGGCGCCGGCCTGTGCGAGGTGGCGCTGATCGCCTACGGCGCGACGCCGCGCTCGTCGCAAGGCACGGCGCGCCGCGGCGTCGACAGCTCGCCCTATGAGGACCCGTACAACCCGATGCTGCCGATCGCCGGCTACGCGCTCGCCGCCTCGCGGCACATGCACGAGTTCGGCACGACACGCGAGCAGCTCGCTGAGGTCGCGGTCGCCGCGCGCCAGTGGGCGCAGATGAATCCGAAGGCGTGGTCGCGCGATCCGCTGACCGTCGACGACGTCCTGAGCTCGCCGATGGTCTGCGACCCGTTCACCGTCCGCGACTGCTGCCTGGTCACCGACGGCGGCGCGGCGGCGGTCGTCACGACCGCCGAGCGCGCGCGCTCGCTGCCCAGGCCGCCGGTCCACCTGCTCGGGGCGGGCGAGGCCCACAGCCACCGCCACATCTCCGAGATGCCCGACCTGACGACGACGTCGGCCGTGCAGTCCGGGCAGCGCGCGTTCGCCGAGGCCGGCCTGACCCCGGCCGACGTCGATCTCGTCGAGCTCTACGACGCGTTCACGATCACGCCGATCCTGTTCCTCGAGGACCTCGGCTTCTGCGCCAAGGGCGAGGGCGGAGACTTCGTCTCAGGCGGCCGGATCGCGCCGGGCGGCGAGCTGCCGATCGACACCAACGGCGGCGGCCTGTCGTACTGCCACCCCGGCATGTACGGGCTGCTGCTGCTCGTCGAGGCGGTGCGCCAGCTGCGCGGCGAGTGCGGCGAGCGCCAGGTCCCCGACGCCCACGTCGCCGTCGCCCACGGCAACGGCGGCGTGCTGTCGAGCCAGGTGACGCTGGTGCTCGGCGACGAGACGACCGTCTAGCCCTAACGCGCCCAGCGCCGGCTGAGCTCGCCCGCGCCGCGCGCGGGAGCAGGGCCACGGCTCCGAACAGCACGGTGAGCCCGACGCCCAGATCGCCCTGGAAATGCCGGTGGCCGCGTGACCGGCCTACCCTCAAGCGATGACCACTCTCGATGTCACCTATCCCGACCATCCGCTGAATCGGCTGACGACGTTCTTCCGCGTGTTCTGCGTCATCCCGATCGCGATCGTCTACGGGTTCTTTGTCGGCGCCGGCGCCGGGCTGATCTTCATCCCGGCGCTGCTGATGCTCGTGTTCCGGCGCAAGTACCCGCTGTGGTGGTTTGAGTTCAACCGCGAGCTGATCCGCTTCGTCACGCGGATCTCGATCTACGTTGGCCTGCTCACCGACCGCTACCCGTCGACCGACGACCAGCAGGATCTGGCGCTCGAGCTGCCGCAGCCCGACGGCGCGCAGCTCAACCGCTGGCTTCCGCTCGTCAAGTGGTTCCTGGCGATCCCGCACTACATCGTGCTCGCCGTGCTGTACATCGGCGCGGTATTCGCGGTCGTGTTCGCGTGGTTCGCGATCCTGTTCACCGGCCGCTACCCGCGCGGGCTGTTCGACTTCGTCGTCGGCGTGACGCGCTGGCACGTTCGGGTGGTCGCGTACGCGTTCGCGCTGGTGACCGACGAGTACCCGCCGTTCAGGCTCAGCGCGTGACGGGGCGGACCGGTGCGGCGGCCGGGCACAGGGACGATGCCAGCACCGCGTGGGCGCGAACCGCGACCTGGGTGACGGCCGGGTAGGCGAACTCGTGGCGCTGGACGGGGGCGGCGGCGGTCTTGCTCTGGGTGATGGGGGCCATCGAGTTGAACATGCGTGCAGCTTTGCGCCGCGGATCACCCCCGAACATGGGGTAAGACCCTGAACCGCACCCTGATCTTTTCCGGGGTGGGGTCAGGGCAGATGACCTGCGTGGCTGCGCCGCCACGCCGGGTCGCTACTGGCCGGGTATCCCGACCCGGATATCCCGTTCGCACCGACGGCGGCGGAATAGAATTCACGCGTGGCCGTAACCCCCGTCAGCACGCAGCGCCCCACCCGCGAGGCCGCGATCGTGCTGGCCCGCGAGCGCTTCCTGGCCGGGCGGCGACTCGAGGCCGGCCAGATCGCCGACGAGCTCGGGATCTCGCGTACCACGCTGTACCGATGGTTCGACGGCCGCAGCGGGCTCTACGTGGAGACCCTGTGGTCGCTGGCCCTCGACGTGCTGCGGATCGCCGAGGAGCGCTCCACGGCGACCGGGCTCGAGCTCGTCTACGAGACCAACCGGGACTTCTGGGAGATCGTCAGCGAGAACCCGGGCTACCGGCGCTTCGTCGAGCAGGACCGCCGGATCGCGCTGCGGATCATGTTCCTCGTGCGCGGCCACATCCGCGGGCGCTTCGCCCGCTACGTCGAGGAGATGCTCGAGCGCGCCAAGGACGAGCTGCGGCCCGACATCGAGATCCCGGTCCTCGCCCGCGCCCTGACCGCGTGCGGCGAGTCATCGGTGTTCGGCGACGACCTCGGCAGCGACGGCCCGCAGCCCGGCGCGACCGCCAAGGTCCTGCGGCTGGTGATCGACGGGGCGCGCGAGCGTTGACGACCGAACTGCACCTGTTCGACAGCGGCACACTGGTCGTCGGCGACGTCGAGGTGCCGGTCCCGTACTTCCTGATCCGCCACCCCGACGGCGATGTCGTCGTCGACGGCGGCAACCCGCTCGAGGTCGCACAGGACGCGCGCGCCTACTGGGGTCCGCTCGTCGACCAGTTCGGGGTCCACATGACCGAGGACCAGCATTGCGCGGCGCAGGTCGGCGGGGTCACCGATCCGGGCGCGGTGCGCTACATCGTCCAGACCCACCTGCACATGGACCACACCGGCGCGCTCGGGCACTTCCCCAACGCGGCGGTGGTTGTCCACGCCACGGAGCTCGAGGCGGCTCGCAACTCAGACCCGCGCCGCGGCTACATACCGGCCGACGTCGACAAGCCCAACCTGAACTGGCAGACCTACAACGGCGATCACGACCTGTTCGGCGATGGCAGCGTGCGGCTGATCCAGTCGCCCGGCCATTCGGCCGGCCACGTCTCGGTGCTCGTCGGCCTGCCCGAGACCGGCAACGTCCTGATGACCGCCGACGCGTCGGACACCCGGCGGATCTGGGACGGCGAGCTCCCGCCGCGGGCGTTTCACTCGCGCGAACAGGCCGCCGCGACGCTGGGGCGTCTGCACGAGGTGGCCGACGAGGCCGACGCGCTGCTGATCTTCGGGCACGACGCCGACAACTGGGCGTCGCTGCAGCGCAGCTACCGCTGACCGCGCACCTCCGCGCGCTGTATACACATCCGACCGCGGCGGGGGTACGCTGTTTGGCGTGCCCGCAACGGGTCTGCGTCACTTAGCTCTGTTCTATGGCGACGCCGACGAGTTTGCCGCGGGCACGGTCGGCTTCGTGCGCGACGGGCTTGAAGCCGGGGAGGCGGTGCTCGTGGCCCTGCCGCGTCCGAACCTCGAGTTGCTTCGCGGCGCGTTGGGCGGCGACGCCGACGAGGTGGCGTTCGCCGAGATGGAGCGCCTCGGGCGTAACCCGGCGCGGCTCATCCCGGCGTGGCGGGACTTCCTCGACGCCGACCGCGACTCGCGTGGTGCGCGCGGGATCGGCGAGCCGATCTGGGCCGGGCGCTCGGCCGAGGAGATCGACGAATGCACGCGCCACGAGTCGCTGCTCAACCTCGCGTTCGCCGACGCGACGGCGCCGTTGACGCTGTTGTGCCCGTATGACACGACGCGTCTGGACGACGACGTCCTGGCCGGCGCTGAGCACAATCACCCGCTGGTCGATCGCAACGGCGAGCACTCGCACAGCGCGTCGTACGCCGATCCGGCGACGTCGGCCACGGGGCCGTTCGAGGGCGATCTCGCGCCGCCGACCGACGACACGACCGACCTCGTATTCACCGTCCGTGACCTCGGCGGCGTTCGGCGGACGGTCGCCGACGCCGCCCACCGCGTCGGCCTCGCGCCCGAGCGCGTCAGCGACCTCGTGATCGCCGCCAGCGAGGTCGCCACCAACAGCGTCCGCCACGGCGGCGAGCGGGGGTGGATGCGCGTGTGGGCCGACGATCTCGCGATCTGCTGCGAGATCCACGGCGAGGGTCGGATCTCCGACCCGCTCGTCGGTCGCGTGCGGCCAAGCACGACCGAGATCGACGGTCGCGGGATGTGGATCGCCAACCAGTTCTGCGACCTCGTGCAGATCCGCAGCGGCCCAGCGGGCAGCATCGTACGGCTGCGGATGGACCTCAGCCCGCCGTCGTCGTGAACCGGTAGCGGTTGAGGTCGGCGATGCCGACAGCTTAGGGTCGCGACCATGTCTCGACGCCCCAGCGCCGCCGCCGCAGCCGCGCTCGCCGCCGTGACGGTGTTGGTCGCCGCTGCGCCGACGCCGGCCGGGTCGGTCAGCGGGCCGCCGCTACGGGGCGAGATCATCGGCGAGTCGGTCGGCCACCGACCGCTGCGCATCGTCCACGTGGGCGATCCCGATGCGCCGTACAAGGTGCTGGTCGTCGGCTGCATCCACGGCAACGAGGCGGCCGGGATCGCGGTCACGCGGGCCCTGCGCCACGTCGTGCCGCCGGCGGGAACCGAGCTGCTGGTCCTCGACACCGCCAATCCCGACGGCTCCACGGCCGGCACGCGCGGCAACGCCCACGGCGTCGACCTCAACCGCAACTTCGCGTGGGGCTGGCGGCCGCTGACCGGCGTCTTCTATGCCGGCCCGCACCCGTCGTCGGAGCCCGAGACGCGCGCGCTCGAGGCGCTGATCCTGCGCGAGCGCCCCGCCGTGTCGATCTGGTTTCACCAGCATCTCGACTGGGTCGACCTGCAGCGCGGATCGAGCGTCGCGCTGATGCAAACCTACGCGCGCTCGCAGCGGCATGCGCGCCGTCCGTACCGCGGTCCTGCCCGGCACCGTCGCGCGCTGGGAGAACCACCGTCTCCCCGGTCACAGCGCGTTTGTCGTCGAGTTGCCGACCGGGGCGCTGAGCGCCGCCGGCGTTGCCGCCCAGGTGCGGGCGATCCGCGCGGTCTCGCTGAAAGATCTGGGGGCCTGACGGCGTCCTGACTCCAGGTGGCCGCCGCCAGAAACACGGTTGTTGACCGTCGGTCTACAGCCTGCTAGGGTTATCGACCCATGGTCAACAAACCCGCCTCCGCGCCGATTCTCGCCGTCGCCGCCGCCTGGCCGGTGACCGCAGTCCTCATCAGCCACGCCCATCAGGACGAGATCTGCGCCCACGGCCGCTGCCTGTACGACGACCGCAACCCGGTCTCCGACCACGCGCTGGACGTGATCACCGCCACGATGGGGACACTGCTGCTCTGGCCACTGGTGTTCCTCGGGCTGTCGCTGCTTGTCAAGAACGTCGACCTGCGCCGAGCGATCCGCACGATGGTCGCGTTCGGGTGGCCGATTGTCGGCGTGCTGGCGTGGAACCAGCTCCGCTACCACGGCTGCTTCTACGAGTGCGGCCCGGACGACACGGCGACCGCGGCGCTCGAGATGCTCTTCCTGCTGGCGTCGGTTCCCGTGTGGGCCGTCGGAGTGATCGTGGCACGCGTACGCCGCAGCAGGCGCGAACGCGCCGCCGGCCCGCCCGCCGCGGCGCCCGCCTAGGACTTCGGGCCGCCGCGAACGCGGCGCGTCAGCTCCCCCAGGCCTCCCGCTCCGCCGGCCGCGGGTCGTCGACGACGATCGACTCGGGCAGGTCGAACGTCATCACCGCGCGGCGCTGTGAGTCGTAGACCGGCCAGCCCGGATCGCCGCTTTCGGCGAACCGCACCCACGCGGCGTGCATCACGTCGGCGAGCTCCTGCGGCGGGTTGTCGCCGGCCAGGCGGCCGCCCTTCTCGAGGTTGTCGAACGCGAACGGGATCTCGAGCGCGTGGCAGGCGCCGAACATTCCGCCGAACGCGGGCGAGCGCCACGCGAACTCGTACATGTACGTCGGCGCCGGGGCGCCGAACCGCACCTCGCCCGCCCGGATCGCCGGCTGGCGGAACTTGGCGTCGCTACCGATCGCGACCAATAGGTCGGCCGGCGAGGCGTCGGGCTGGGCGGCGCGGTAGGCGTCGACGCCATCGGCGCTCAGGCCCTGACGGGCAGCCGAGCTGACCAGGAACGCGTCGTCGACGCGGTCGAGGATGCCCGTCGGCGCCAGGAAGAGCCGGTCCTCCTCGGTGTTGGAGCCGGCGAGCAGCGGGATCGACGACGATGCGCCGCCGGCGATCCGGGACGCGATCGACTCGGGGAGCACGTCGCCATCGATGATCGGCCCGAACGGCAGCGGTGGCGGGCCCTCGTCGCCCCACGCGGCCGGGTCGAGCTGCCCGGTGCGGGCGGCCGTCGACAGCGCCTGCTGCGCCGACAGCAGATCTTCGATCGGGACGGCGGCGAACGCCTCGCGCGTCGGCTCGATGCCGAGCTTGTCGGCGAGCCACTCGCCGACCCGGCGGCCGGTCGCGGCCGGGAACGAGATCGGGCCGCCGCTCTGGGCGATCGCGCGCGAGAACAGGCCCTCGGCGCGCGGCATCGCCAGCAGCGCGTAGACGGCGAGTGCGCCGGCCGACTCGCCGGCGATCGTGACCTGGTCGGGGTCGCCGCCGAACGCGGCGATGTTGTCGCGCACCCATTCGAGCGCCGCGGCCATGTCGAGCAGTGCGCAGTTGGCGACCCCGTCGCCGAGCGCGAGGAACCCGTCGGCGCCGAGGCGGTAGTTGATCGTCACCCCGACGACGCCGTCGCGGGCGAACTTCGTCCCGGCGTACGTCGGGATCGAGTTGGCGCCCTGGGTGAAGCCGCCGCCGTAGATCCACACGAACACCGGCATGCCGACACCGGCCGATGGGTCCGACGTCCAGACGTTGAGGTTCAGGCAGTCCTCACCGTCGATTTCGGGATCGAGCAGGAACTGGTTGGTCGGCGGCGGGTATTGCGACTTGGGCACGGTCGCGCCGTAGCGCGTCGCGTCGAGCACCTCGGTCCACGGCTCGTGGGGTTCCGGCGGGCGCATCCGCAGGTCGCCGAACGGGGCGCCGCGTACGGGATGCCGAGGAACGCGTGGACCCCATCGGCCTGCGTGCCCTGCACGGGACCGAGCGTCGTCTCCACGATCGCGCCGGTGCCCGTCGTCGTCTGATCCAGCGTCATCTCCCACCGCTCCTAGCCGCTCATAGGTTCTGGTCCGACCAATCGCGAAGCATCGCAGAAGCAGCCTGTCCGACCGCGTGCAGTGCGCGTTCGCGGGCTACGCCGTCATCGGCCCCTGAGCTCGCGTTCGCCCCTCAGGACTCGGAGGGGTCATCGAAGTCGATGTTGAACTCGTCCTCGTCCTCGAAGTCCGACTCGGACTCGGGCTCGTCGGTCGCCCCGGCCTTGCCGCCGTCACGCGAGCGCGCCGCCTTGGCCGCCGCGTTCGCTGTGCCACGAACCCAGTCGCTGCCCGTCTGCAGCCACTCGCCGACCTGCTTGCTCGTCTTCTCCATCTGCTTGGCGGCGTCGGTGAACGTTTCCTTGGCGCGATCGCCGTAGTGGTCCATCGCGTCGGTGGCCGCCTCGCGCGGCGGCGGCTCCTCGCCGCGCTTCATGTACGCGCCGCCGACGATTCGGTCGTATTCGCCCGAGCGCACCCAGTCCAGCAGCTGCTTGGTGCGGTTGACGATCATCGGGTGAGTCATGGTCAGCTGCATCGTCCGCCGCGACAACCAGTCCCACCCGTCGCCCTGGCTGAACTCCTCGGCCTGGGCGATGAACGCGTTGAGGTCGAGCTCGTTGGCCGGGAGCCCCGATCCGACCGACATCAGCGTCCGGCAGACGAGCTCCGGGTCGCGGGTGACCAGCGCGGCGGCGCGGTCGGACGACAGCTCGCTGGCGCGGTACCACTCCATCAGCGCGTAGATGATCGGTCTGATCGGGAAGCGCATCATCGGCGCGCGGCCGAGAATCATCAGGATCTCGAGCGCGGTGCGGTACAGCCCGTGGTCGGACAGCACATGGCCGGCCTCGTGGGCGAGCACGACGCGCATCCCGTCGTCGTCGAGCAGCTGCACGGCGTCGGAGAACACGAGCACGAACGGCGTCTTCGAGCCGATCGTCAGCGCATTGACGTCGGGTCGCTGCGTGACGTAGAGCTCGGGCAGCGGTTCGATGTCGAGCACGTCGTAGGCGCGGTGATGCAGGGCCCACAGCCGCGGTAGCTGCTCCTGGCCGAGCCGGACCGAGCCGCCGAGCAGCACGGATCGCAGCCGGCGCTCGCCGAGCTCGATCAGCTTGCGCACCACCGGGTCCATGTAGGGGATCGACGCCAGCGCCGCCGTCGCGGCGCGATCGGCGGGGTGCTCGTACGCCTTGGGCGAGATGCCGGGGAGCCGGAACGCCTCGGCCGGTGTCGTGGTCATACGACGAATGTAGACCAGTGGGCCGGACTGTCGCCACTCTGTCGCGGGTAGTTCTGCCACCAGGCCCGCCGCCGCGCCGACCGCCTGTTCAGCGAGCTGCACCACAACGACGATGGCGACCGCTATGACGCTGCCCAGCGGGTGCTCGCTGGCCGCTACGACTGGTTCACCGAGGACATTCTCGCGCCCGAGGGGGTCTGATACCTGACGGCGGATGGGTCGCGCTGGAGTGAGCGGGTATCCGTAGTCGTGAAGCGATGGACGGAACGACCCACCCCCAGAGCACGCTGTCTGCGGTTCGCGCCCTTCTCCCGTGCGCGATCTTCACCGCGGGCATCGTGCTCATCGTCGTTCCCAAGACGGCAGCACTGGGCATTGCGCTGCTCGTGATCGCGCTGTTGGTTCCGCTCGCCGGCTGGCTGATCCGGTTGAGCCCTCAGAGCCAGCACGATCGGGATCGCGAGCAGCGTGCCCAGGCATTGCAGCCTCGCTAGATCGCGTTCTGGAGCCGCAGGGCGACAGGTGCGTTCGTCGACTCGATCGAGCAACGGCCGGTCGTGTCGTTCCTGGCTGATCGCGCAGTCTCGTCAGCGTGTTGTTGTCGCCGTCCGTTTGCCGAATACTCCCTCGAACTTCGAGGGAGCATTCGGTATCTTGCTCGGATGCTGTTCGATCTCGACGACGACACACGGTTGCTGCAATCGACCGTCCGCGACTTCGCCACGCAGGAGGTCGCGCCCGTCGCCGAGGAGCTCGACCGCGAGAAGCGCTTCCCGTACGAGCTCGTGGCGAAGCTCGGCGAGCTCGGGCTGATGGGGATCCCGTTCCCCGAGGAGGTACGGCGGCGGCGGCGGACGACGCTCGCCGTACGCGATCGCGGTCGAGGAGCTCGACGCGCGTCGACTCGAGCGTCGCGATCACGATGTGCGCGCACACCTCGCTCGGCACCCAGCCGATCTACCTGTTCGGCACCGACGAGCAGAAGCAGCAGCTGCATGCCCGACCTGTGCGCCGGCCGCAAGCTCGGCGCGTTCGGGCTGACCGAGCCCGAGGCGGGCTCGCGACGCCGGCAACGTCCGCACGCGCGCCGACGCTCGACGGCGACGAGTGGGTGATCGACGGCGCCAAGCAGTTCATCACCAACGCGGGCACCGACATCTCCGGCCTCGTCGCGATCACCGCGAGAACCGGCGGACCGGCGACGACGAGATCTCCAACCTGATCATCGAGAACGGCACGCCCGGCTACGACCAGGGCGAGCCGTACCGCAAGATGGGCTGGAACGCGTCGGACACGCGGCCGCTGACGTTCGACCGGCTGCGTCGTGCCCGAGGAGAACCTGCTCGGCCCGCGCGGGAGCGGCTTCAAGCAGTTCCTGCACATCCTCGACATCGGCCGCATCGGCGTCGCCGCGATGGGCGTCGGCCTCGCCCAGGGCGCGCTCGACGAGGCGCTGCCTACGCCAAGGAGCGCAAGGCGTTCGGCAAGCCGATCTCCAAGTTCCAGGCGATCCAGGCCAAGCTCGCCGACATGGCCGACCGAGATCGAGGCCGCCCGCCTGCTCACCTACAAGGCGGCGCTGGCTGAAGGACGAGGGCCGCAACTTCACGCTCACCGCCGCGCAGGCCAAGCTCAAGACCGGGCGCCTCGCGGTGCGCGCGGCCGAGGAGGCTGTGCAGATCCACGGCGGCTACGGCTACATCGAGGAGTACCCCGTGTGCCGCTTCTACCGCGACGCGAAGATCCTCACGATCGGCGAGGGCACCGACGAGGTCCAGCAGATGGTCATCGCCCGGGCCCTCGGCGCCTGAGCCAC
The DNA here is from genome assembly GCA_963846975.1 of uncultured Actinomycetes bacterium. GTDB lineage: Bacteria > Actinomycetota > Thermoleophilia > Solirubrobacterales > Solirubrobacteraceae > AC-49. Next base: position 245,898 of record CAWJXY010000011.1, on the reverse strand, counting down.
TGACACGACTGACGATGCGGGACCTGAGCCCCGTCCTGATCGCCAACCGCGGCGAGATCGCGGTGCGGATCGCCCGCACCGTGCATGCGCTGGGGCTGTCGACGGTCGCCGTCTTCACCGACGCCGACGCGGGCGCGCTGCACGCCGACGCCGCCGACCGGGCCGTGGCCGGTCGACTCGTACCTCGACGCCGCGCGATCCTGCGCGCGGCCGCGCTGACCGGGGCGCGCGTCGGTGCACCCGGGCTACGGCTTCCTGTCCGAGAACGCGGACTTCGCCCGCGCCGTGGCCGACGCGGGCCTGCTGGATCGGCCCGCCGCCGGACGCGATCGAGCTGATGGGCGACAAGGCGCGCGGCCAAGCAGCACGCGCGGCCGGCGCGCCGGCGTGCCGGCGTCGAGTCCGCCGAGCGGCGACGTACGGCGAGCACGGTTCCCGGTCGTCGTCAAGGCGCTGGCGGGCGGCGGCGGCAAGGGGATGCGCGTCGTGCGCGGCGCGGCCGAGCTCGAGCAGGCGCCCGCGGCGGCGCCGCCGCGAGGCGCAGGCCGCGTTCGGCGACGACCGCGTGCTCGTCGAGCGCTACCTCGAGCGCCCGCGCCACATCGAGGTCCAGGTGCTCGCCGACCGCCACGGCGCGTGCGTGCACCTCGGCGAGCGCGAGTGCTCGCTCCAGCGCCGCCACCAGAAGGTCGTCGAGGAGGCGCCGTCGCCCGGCCGTCGACCGACGAGCTGCGCGCGCGGATGGGCGAGGCCGCGGTCGCGCTTGCGCGCGCCTGCGGCTACGAGGGCGCGGGCACGGTCGAGTTCATCGCCCCGGCCGGCGGCGGCGAGTTCTTCTTCCTGGAGATGAACACGCGCCTGCAGGTCGAGCATCCGGTGACCGAGCTCGTCTACGGCGTCGACCTCGTCGAGCAGCAGCTGCGCGTCGCGGCCGGCGAGCCGCTGGCGCTGCGCCAGGAGGACCTCGTCCCGCGCGGCCACGCGGTCGAGGCGCGCCTGTACGCCGAGGACCCGGCCGCCGGCTTCCTGCCCGTCGACCGGCACGGTGCGCGTCTACGACGAGCCGACCGGCGTGCGCGTCGACTCCGGCGTGCGCGACCGGCAGCGAGGTCGGCGACCGCGTACGACCCGATGCTGGCCAAGGTCATCGCCCACGGCCCCGACCGCGCGACCGCGCTCGACCGCCTCGACCGCGCGCTGGCGACGTACGCGATCGCTCGGCGTGACGACGAACGCCGCGTTCACGCGCGCGCTGCTCGCGCGCGACGACGTCCGCGCCGGCGAGCAGGACACCGGCCTGCTCGAGCGGGTCCTGCCGAGCTGGCCACGCCGGCGCCCGACGACCTGCTCGCCGGCCGCCGTGCTCGCCGCCGCCGGCGAGCGCCGACTCCGCCGGGCCCGTGGCGCCGGCGCGCTCGACGACCACGGCGAGGCGCGCGTGCACGACGGGACGGTCACGGTCGGCGAGCGGGCGTGGAGCGGCGCGGCGATCCGTCTCGACGGAGACCGCGCCGCACGTCACGCTCGACGGCGTCACCCGGCGCTACGCCGTCGCGGTCGACGGCGACGATGCCGTCTTGGTGTCCGCGACGGCCACCACGCTCGAGGTCCGCACGCAGCGCGTCGCGCGCGCCGGCGCCGCGGCGCTGCGCGGCTCGCTGGAGGCGCCGATGCCGGGCACGGTCCTGCTCGTCAACGTCGCCGACGGCGACACGGTCGACGAGGGCGACGTGCTGCTCGTGCTCGAGTCGATGAAGATGGAGCTGTCGATCGCCGCGCCGCACGCGGGCCGCGTCGCCGGCCTGCAGCTCGGCACCGGGCGACGCCGTGAAGCGCCACCAGCCGCTGGTCGCCGTCGTCGCGCCAGACGAGGAGGAACAGACGCCATGAGCAACCGCGACGGCCACCTCGAGCTGATCGCCGACCTTCAGACCCGCCTGGAGCGCGTGCGCGCGGGCGGCGGCGAGCGCTCGCGCGAGCGCCACGTCGCCCGCGGCAAGCTGCTGCCGCGCGACCGCGTCGAGCGCCTGTGCGACCCCGGCGCGCCGTTCCTCGAGCTGCAGCGCGCTGGCCGCCGAGGAGCTCTACGACGGCGACGCGCCCGGCGCCGGGATCGATCACCGGCGTCGGCCGTGGTCCACGGACGCCGCGGTCGTCGTCGTCGCCAACGACGCGACGGTCAAGGGCGGCACCTACTACCCGATGACGGTCAAGAAGCACCTGCGCGCGCAGGAGATCGCGCTGCACAACCGGCTGCCGTGCGTCTACCTCGTCGACTCGGGCGGCGCGTTCCTGCCGATGCAGGACGAGGTCTTCCCCGACCGCGAGCACTTCGGCCGGATCTTCTTCAACCAGGCGACGATGTCCGAGCAGGGCATCCCGCAGATCGCGTGCGTCATGGGCTCGTGCACGGCCGGCGGCGCGTACGTCCCGGCGATGAGCGACGAGACGGTGATCGTCCGCGAGCAGGGCACGATCTTCCTCGGCGGCCCGCCGCTCGTGAAGGCGGCGACCGGCGAGGAGGTGACGGCCGAGGAGCTCGGCGGCGGCGACGTCCACGCGCGCACGTCCGGCGTCGTCGACCACCTCGCCGACGACGACGACCACGCGCTCGAGATCGTGCGCCGGATCGTCGACACGCTGCCGCGCGCTCGCGGCCCCGCCGTGGGAGCGCCGCGCGCCGCGCGATCCGCCGGCAGGACCCCGACGGCCTCCTCGACCTCGTCCCGCTCGACACGCGCACGCCCTACGACGTGCGCGAGCTGCTGCGCGCGGATCGTCGACGGCGGCGAGCTGCAGGAGTTCAAGGAGCTCTACGGCGACGACGGTCGTCTGCGCGTTCGCGCACCTCGACGGCCACCCGGTCGGCGATCGATCGCCAACAACGGGATCCTGTTCAGCGAGTCGGCGCTGAAGGCGCGCGCACTTCATCGAGCTGTGCGACCGCCGCGGCATCCCGCTGCTGTTCGTCCAGAACATCTCCGGCTTCATGGTCGGCCGCGACTACGAGGCCGGCGGGATCGCCAAGGACGGGGCGAAGCTGGTGACCGCCGTGTCGTGCGCGCGCGTGCCGAAGCTGACGGTGATCGTCGGCGGCTCGTTCGGCGCCGGCAACTACGGCATGTGCGGCCGCGCGTACTGCGCCGCGGTTCCTGTTCATGTGGCCCAACGCGCGGATCAGCGTCATGGGCGGCGAGCAGGCGGCGACGGTGATGACCGAGGTCGGCCAGCCCGAGGTCGGCGCGCAGCTGCGCGACCAGTACGAGCACCAGGGCCGCCCGGTGTACTCGACCGCGCGGCTGTGGGACGACGGGATCATCGACCCGCGCGAGACGCGTTTCGTGCTCGCCCAGGCGCTGGCGGTCGCCGCGTGCACGCCGCTGGGTGAGCGTGGGCTACGGCGTATTTCGGATGTAGTGGGGCGTGGGCCCCCGTACTACGAATTATTCGTACCTAGAGGGCCCAAGGGTGGCGTTGGGCTCGAAACAGCATCATTAAGGAGGGAGGGAGGTCCGACCGGGAGCGGTGGTCCCTCATCCCCATCAATGATGCAGTTTCATCTCGCCGCCAGGTGTGGGCCCCGTAGCTACGAATAATTCGTAGTACAGGGGCCCGCGCCCCGTTACGCCCCCGCACGCAGCAACAGATCCGCATACCCCTCCGCGATCGCTGCCGGCTTCAGGCGCCCATTGGGCCCGTACCACTGAGCGGTGTGGTTCACCATCCCCAACAACGCCGAAAGGGCCAACCGCCGGTCGGAGAACGCCGCGTCGCCGGATTCCTCCACGCGCGCCAACGTCGCGTCGACCAGCCGCTCGAAACGCTTGCGCCTTGCCCGGACCTCGCGCCACTCGTCGCTTGACTCGATGTAGTGGCGCTCCTGCTGGAAGACGAGCATGTGATCGCGGCGGTCGATCACGTTCTGGACCCACAGCCCGACGATCGCCCGCAATTGCTCGGACGGCGGCATGTCGGCCTGCGCCAGCAGTTCGGCCTCCTCGAGCAAGGGGGCCATGATCTGCTCGCAGATCGCGCCGAGGATCTGCTCCTTGCCGGGGAAGTAGTGGTACAGGCCGCCGGCGGCGATGCCCAATTCGTCGGCAAGCTGCTGGACCGACGTCTGGTCGTAGCCGCGGTGGGCGAAGATCCGCGCAGCGTCGCGCACCACGCGCTGCTGCTTGGCGTCATAGCGAGCCCGCAGCGCGGGGCGGACAGGGGGTGAGGCCACGGCGACAGGCTACCCGCGACGCAGGCTACGTCCGCAGCTCGCCCAGCAACGCCCGTGCGTCGGCGCGATAGCGCTCGACGTTGCGGAGTTTGAGCTCCTCGTAGCCCCGCACGACGTCGGGCAGCGAGGCGAGCTGGCGCACCGTCGCGGCGGTCTGCGCCGTCGCTTCGTTCAGGCCCTCGGTGACGAACGCGGTGTACTCGGCGGGCAGCTCGCGCTCGAGGCGCCGCATGGCCGTATGGCCGAACGGATCGAGCGCCGTACCGCGCAGCCCGCGGCCCCGGCGCAGCATCGCCAGCACCGGACGCGACCAGCGCCCGAACGCGATCTTGCGGTGCATCCCCATCGCCCGCAGCAGCGGGGGGTGCAGCAGGAACTTCACCTTCGCGCCGGCGGGCAGATCACGCAGGCCGTCGAGGTGCAGGCGCGCGACCTCGTACTCGTCCTTGTAGGCCATCAGCTTGTGCAGGCCGATCGCGTAGGCCTCGGTCACGGCCGTGCCGCCCGGCAGGCGCTCGGCCTCCAGATCGCGGACGGCGACCACGTCGTCGACGTAGCGCCGCGCCGCCTTGGCCCCGCCCCAGCCGCGCAGATCGGCGACGCGGACCTCGAGCAGCCGCTGCAGCTCGCCGGACTCGGGCGCAGCCTCGTCGACGAGCGCGCGGTCGGCTGCCGACAGCGTCGTCTCGGGCGACCGGCTTGGCCAGCAGCGCCGCGACCTCATCGGGTGCCGCGACCGCGGCGCGGCCCCACTCGAACGCCGCGAGGTTCGTGTCGACGGCGACGCCGTTCAACGTGAACGCCTGGCGGATCGCGTCGACGCGACAGCGGGATCGCGCCGCGCTGCCACGCCGCCCCGAGCACGATCACGTTGGCCGGCATCGCGTTGGCGAACACGGCGAGCGACAGGCCGTGGGCGTCGACGAACACGTTGTCGTCGGCGCGCGTGACGTCGTTGATCGCGCCGCAGCGCCGCGACGACGTCGGCGGCCGGCGAGTCGACGTCGATCACCATGTCAACGGTCGGCGAGACGCTCGTTGACACGACGGCGATCGTCCGCGCCGGGTCGGCCGCCGCGAGGTTCTTGGCCGTCGCCGAGCCGACGACGTCAAGCCCCAGCAGCACGTCGGTGTGGCCGCCGGCGGTGTTGACGCCACCCGCGATCTCGTGAGTGCTGAGGCGCACGTCGGAGACGACCGGGCCCGCCTTCTGGCGAGACCGGTCTGGTCGAGGCCGGCCGCGTGGTGACCGTCGAGCAGCGCCGCCATGCCGAGCACCTGGCTGACCGTGACGACGCCGGTGCCGCCGATGCCAACCAGCCGCACGCGCACGTCCTCCGAAGACACACACGCGACCGGCTCGGGGAGCTCAGCGACCGGCAGCCGCGGCGCGGACTTCGCCGCGCGCGCCTTCTTCGGTCCGACGACCTGCATGAACGCCGGGCAGTCGCCGTCGATGCACGAGAGGTCGGTGTTGCACGAGGTCTGGTCGATCCGCGTCTTGCGCCCGAACTCGGTCTGCACCGGCTCCAATGACAGGCAGTGCGACTTGGCGCCGCAGTCGCCGCAGCCCTCGCACACGCGCTCGTTGATGACGACGCGGTACGGCGGTGCCGCGAGCGTGCCGCGCTTGCGCGCGCGGCGCACCTCGGTCGCGCACGCCTGGTCGTGGATCAGCATCGTCACGCCCTCGACGCGCGCCAGCTCCTCTTGCGGCCTCCATCAGGTCGCGAGCGGTCGCGCACGTCGGCGATCGACGGCAGTGAGACGCCGTCGTAGCGGCGCGGGTCCTCGGTCGTGACGATGATCCGCTTGACGCCCTCGGCCTCCATCTGGCGCGCGATCTCGGCGACGCTCATCTGGCCGGTCGGCGTCTGGCCGCCGGTCATGGCGACGGTCTGGTTGTAGAGCAGCTTGTAGGTGACGTTGAGCTTCGCGGCGATCGCGGCGCGGATCGCCAGCGAGCCCGAGTGGTGGTAGGTCCCGTCGCCGAGGTTCTGGAGCAGATGACGCGGGGCGATGAACGGCGCGATCGCCGATCCACTGCGCGCCCTCGCCGCCCATCTGCGTGACGCCGGCGATCGTCCCGCGGCCGGTCGTCGTCAGCATGATCATCGTGTGGCAGCCGATGCCGGCGCCGACCAACGCGTCGTCGGGCGCACGCGTGGAGACGCTGTGCGGGCAGCCCGAGCAGAAGTGCGGCATCCGCGCGGGGCCGACGACGACCGCCGGGCGCTGCGCGATCGCGTCGAGCTCGGCGAGGCGGTCGGCGATGTGGGGCAGGTCGGTACGGGCCAGCAGCCGCCGCGCCGATGGCGCGGGCGATCGACGTCGGGCGACAGCACGCCGATCGCGCGGGACGAGCGGCTCGCCGCGATCGTCGCGCTCGCCGACCACGAGCGGCTGGTGCGCCGAGCCATAGAGCGCGTCCTTGACCGCGGTCTCCAGGAACGGGCCCTTCTCCTCGACGACGACGATCTCGTCGAGGCCGTCGGCGAACTCGCGCACGACCTCGGCGTCGAGCGGGCTGACCATGCCGAGCTTGAGGATCCGGACCGCCCCGGGCGCGTCGAGGTCGTCGAGCGCCTCGATCAGCTGGTGATAGCCGGCGCCGCTGGCCACGACGCCGATCCGCGACGGCCCGGTCGCCTCGACGATCGCGTTGAGGCCGTTGGCGCGCGCGTAGGCCCGCACGAGCTCGGTCCGCACCCCGTACAGCGTGCGCTCCATCTCCAGCGAGTACGGCGTCAGCGAGCTGGCCCGATGGCTGGTGGACATACGGGACGCCGTTGTCGAGGACCTCGGGCATCACCGGCTGGATGCGGTCGGGCGCCGACGACCGCGGTCGCGTGCGCGTCGGCGACGATCGTGTTGACCTTGACCGCGGTCCACAGGCCCGACGCGCGCGAGCACGAGATCGCGTGGCGACCGAGGTCGAGCAGCTCCTGGACGCTGCCCGGCACGAGCACCGGGATGTGGAGGCCGGCCAGCAGCGGCTCGGAGACGCTGGGGAGCGTCGAGGACTTGGCCTCGGGGTCGTCGCCGCACAGCGCGACCATGCCGCCGGTCGGGCTCGAGCCGCCGTAGTTGGCATGGCGCAGCGCGTCGGACGCGCGGTCGACGCCTGGCGTCTTGCCGTACCAGACCCCGACCACGCCGTCGAAGCGCGGGTCGGGCAACGAGTTGGCCAGCTGCGAGCCGAACACCGCGGTCGCTCCGAGCTCCTCGTTGACGGCCGGGCGGTGGACGACGTCGAAGCGCTCGGCGAGCGCGCCGAGCGCCGACAGCTCGCGGTCAAAGCCGCCGAGCGGCGAGCCCGGATAGCCCGACGCGAACACCGCCGTCCGGCGGCCGGCGGCGGCGTCGGCGCGGTGCTGGTCGAGCAGCATCCGCACGAGCGCCTGGATCCCCGACAGGAACACCTCACCGGATTCCTGCACGTAGCGATCGTCGAGCGAGACGGCCGGGTGCGCCTGAATCGAGACGTCGGAAGCCATTCCTGAAGTTTTACCCTGCGGCCTGACCGACCACTCCGCGCAGGGCGAAACGACTACATACGTCGGCGAGTCCTGGATCGTCGCCTCGGAATAGCCGCGCCGGTGGAAGACCTTGACGGCGGCCGCGAGGACGTCGTCGTCGCGTCGGCGACGCTTGCGGGCGACGGCCTCGGTCGGCATTGCGCAACCATAGCCGCCGATGCGCCGTACGATCTTCGAGCCCGAGCACGACGACTTCCGCGAGACCGGTCGCGGACGTTCTTGAGAAGGAGTGCGTGCCGCACGCCGACGAGTGGGAGCGGCGGGGCAGTCGACCGGGAGTTCTGGCTCAAGGCGGGCGCCAGGGCCTGATCGGGTGGGAGATGCCCGAGCAGTACGGCGGCGCCGACCTCGCGACTTCCGGTTCAACGCGATCCTCAACGAGGAGTTCTGCGCGACCGGCACGGTCGGCATCGGGCTCTGGTGGCCAGAACGACATCCTGCCCCGCTACCTCCGCAACCTGACCAACGACGAGCAGAAGCAGCGCTGGCTGCCGCAGTTCGTCTCCGGCGAGCTAATCACCGCGATCGCGATGTCCGAGCCGGGCGTCGGCTCCGACCTCGCGAACCTGCGCACCACCGCCAAGCGCGACGGCGACCACTACGTCTCAACGGCACCAAGACGTTCATCAGCAACGGCCTCCTGGCCGACCTCGTGGTCGTCGCGCGCCGCACCGACCCGAACGCGGCGAAGCCGCACCAGGGTATCAGCCTATTGTGGTCGAGACCGGCACTGAGGGTTTCACCCGCGGCCGCAAGCTGGACAAGATCGGCCAGAAGGCCGCCGACACCGCCGAGCTCTTCTTCGACGACGTCCGGGTCCCCGTCGAGAACCTGCTCGGCGAGGAGCAGCGCGGGCTTCCACCACCTGATGGGCAACCTGCCGCGCGAGCGCCTCGGCATCGCGTCCACGCCGTCGCCGCAGGCGCGAGCGCGCGATCGAGCTGACCACTCGGCTACGTCAAGCGACCGCAAGGCGTTCGGCAACCCGATCGGCACCTTCCAGGTGAACCGGCACGCGCTCGCCCAGATGACCATCGAGACCGAGCGTCACGCAGACCTACGTCGACGCCTGCATCATGGGCGTCAACGCGGGCGAGCTGACCGCCGACGAGGCCGCCGGCGCGAAGTGCGTGGGCGACCGAGACGCAGTGGAAGATCATGGACCGCTGCCTGCAGCTGCACGGCGGCTACGGCTACATGAATGAGTACGAGATCGCGCGCCTCTGGCGCGACTCGCGGGTCCAGCGGATCTACGGCGGCACCAACGAGATCATGCTCGAGCTCGTCGGCCGTTCGCTGGGCTTGTAGTGCCCAACGACCACGAGACCGCGCGCGAGCTCGCACTCGCGGCCGGCGAGCTGCTGCTGGCGCTGCGGGCGGACAACGATGCCCCGTCGCCGGGCGCCCTGCGCGACCTCGCCGACCGCCGCGCCCACGAGTTCCTGCTCGCCGAGCTCGCGCGGCGTTGCCCGGGCGACACGGTGCTGTCGGAGGAGGACGACGACGAGTCGGACGTCACGCCGCAGGCCAGGCGCCTGTGGATCGTCGACCCGCTCGACGGCACCCGCGAGTACGGCCAGCCAGGTCGCAGTGACTGGGCTGTCCACGTCGCGCTCGTTGTCGATGGCGAGCTGGCGGCGGGGGCGGTCACGATCCCGACCCGCAGCCAGGTGTTCGCGACCGATCCGGCACCGCTCGTGCCCTCGCGCGTCGACCGCGCGCCGCGGATCGCGGTCTCGCGCTCGCGGCCGAGTCGGGAGGTCCGCGAGCTGGCGGTGCGGGCGCGCGCGGAGCTCGTGCCGATGGGGTCGGCCGGCGTCAAGGCGATGGCGGTCGTGCTCGGCGACGTCGACGTCTACGCCCATTCGGGCGGCCAGCACGCATGGGACTCGGCGGCACCGGTCGCCGTTGCGCACGCGGCCGGGCTGCACGCCTCGCGGCTCGACGGCTCGCCGTTGCGCTACGGCGCCGGCGCGTCGACCTGGGTCCCCGACCTGCTGATCTGCCGCCGCGAGCTGGCCGCCGAGATGCTCACGCACGTCGCGGAGATCATGGCGTGACGCGCGCTGGGGCGGCAGTCGTGTGGCTGACCGGGCGCCCCGGCGCGGGCAAGTCGACGCTCGCTGCGCTGCTGCGCGAGCGCCTGGGCGCCCGCGACATCGCCAGCGCCGTCCTCGACGGCGACGCGGTCCGCCAGGGCCTGTCGCGCGACCTCGGCTTCTCAGCGGCCGACCGGGCCGAGAACGTCCGTCGCGTGGGCGAGGTCGCGCGGCTGATGGCCGACGCCGGGCTCGTCGTGATCGTCGCGCTGATCTCGCCCCACCGTGATGCCCGCCGCGCGGTCCGCGACCGCTTCGCGGCCGGCGAGTTCTTCGAGGTGTTCGTCGACACGCCGCTCGAGGTCGCCCAGGAGCGCGACAGCAAGGGCCTCTACGCGCGCGCCCGCCGCGGCGAGCTGACCGACTTCACCGGCCTCGACGCGCCGTACGAAGCGCCGGATGCTCCGGATCTGCGGATCGACACGACGACCACCGACGCCGACGCGGCGGCCGACGTGGTCCTCGACCTTCTGCGGCTCTAAACGGGCGGGTCGGCCGGCTGCTGCGGCGGCGGGCCCCACCGGCGTCCCGGGCGCAACAGCACCTCCTGGGCCATCGTCGCGCCGAGCAGCCCGTTGCGCCCGTGGATCGTCCCGGTGTACACGCCGCGCGCGCCGCCGGCCTTCCACGGCGAGTAGTCGAGCAGGCACCAGTCGTCGACGCGGATCGGGTCCTCGAACCACAGCGCGTGGTCGATCGTCGGCCCGCCCTTGGCCAGGTTCGGAATATCGACGCTGCCGAAGCCGACGCCGATGTCCGACACGTAGGCCAGCGCGCACGCGTTGACGATCGGGTCGTCGCCCAGCGGCTGCGCCGATCGCGTCCACATCGTCGTCGGCGGCCCGGTCCACTCGCGATCGGGGCCGAGCGGCGGCTTGACGACGATCAGGTCGACGATCTCCCGGAACCATGCGACGCGGTCGCCCTCGTCGGGCGCGGCGATCTCGGGCGGCAGCGGCAGCTCGAGCTTGCCGCTGTCCTCGTGGATGTGAAACGACGCGAGCATCGTGAAGATCTCGGCGTCGCCCTGGGAGGCGACGACGCGCCGAGCCGAGAACGACTTGCCGTCGCGGTCGCGGTGCACGACCAGCATCACCGGCTCCGCCGGGGTCCCCGGCCGCAGGAAGTAGGCGTGGGCCGAGTGGGGGAGGCGGTCGGGCGCGACGGTGTGCGCAGCCGCGCGCAGCGCCTGGGCCAGCACCTGCCCGCCGAACAGCCGCCCGTATCCCCGGTCCTCCTCGTTGGGGCCGGTGAACACGTCGGCCGAGACCTCCTCGAGGTCCAGGAGGTCTGGCATCGCAAGCACGCCGCAACCCTACACACGGGCCTGATTGACCCCGGTACGCCGCTCTGTCGCCGCCGCGACAGACACGCCGCGCACGCGCGGCGACCATCGAAGCTCGGTCCAACCACCCCGTCGAAAGGACACCGTCTCATGCCCACCGCGTTCCCACTTCGTCGCCGTCCTGGTCGCCGCCCTGTCGCTCTCGAGCGTCGCCGGCGCCGGCGCGGCGACGATCAATACCGAGCACCCCGCGAAGGTCACGGTGCCGTCGCTCAAGGTCTCCAAGAAGGCGACCGGCTCCAAGACCACGACCGCCACCACGACGACGTCCGTGGCCAAGGTCAAGCCCGCGGCGGATCATCGTCAAGCCGGTCTCGACCGGCCGGTCGTCGCCGCGATCAGCGCCTACCCGACCGGCGGCAAGGGCAGCGGCACCGAGGCCACGTGCGCGCTGTGGACCGAACAGCTCCAGTCCGACGAGTCGGCGATCGCCGACGCCGACAACAAGGCCGAGGCGGCGCAGGACCTGTCCGACCACGTCAACGACGCGCTCGACGCCGGCTGCTTCGTCATCTACTGACACCGGTGCGGTCTGCCACCCCGAGGGCCCCCGTCGCCGAGGCGGGGGCCCTCCGGGTCCGCGGATAGGCGATTCGGCGGTGGACACGTTCATTGGGTGGGCGCTGCTCTCGGCGGTCAACCCGACGCTGCTGGCGGCGGTGACGGCGATGCTGATGCTGCCGGACCCGGCGCCGCTGTTCGGCTACTTGTGCGGGGCGTGGCTGACCAGCATCTCGCTCGGGATCCTGATCACGTTCGAGATTCAGGACTCCGATCACACGGTCAACACGGCCAAGCACACGGTCGCGCCGGCGGTCGACCTCGTCGTCGGCGGGATCCTGCTGACCGTCGCCTACGTCGTGCACACCGGCCGCGACACGTGGCGCGCGACGCGCGCCGAGCAACGGCGCGAGGCTCACGCCGGCAAGCCGCCGCCGCGCTGGCGCCGCGCGCTCGACAGGGGCTCGGCGCGGATCGCGTTCGTCGTCGGCGTCTGCCTGACGCTGCCCGGCCTGGCGTACCTGCTCGGGATGACCGCGATCGCCGACCAGAACTACTCGAAACCCGCGACGGTGTTGGCGGTCGTCCTGTTCTGCGTGATCATGTTGACCCTGATCGAGATTCCGCTCATCGGCGGGCTGATCGCCCCCGAATGGGCCGATCGCATGGTCGAGCGGCTCAGCCACTTCCTGCGCGCCAACGTCGGCCGGATCGCGTGGTGGATCGCCGTGGTGCTCGGGGGCCTGCTCGTCGTCCGCGGCGTGCTCACGGCCGCAGGGGTTTTCGGTTGACGGCCGAGGCGTACACGTCGACCGAAGGGCGCTCGCGCAAGCAGCTGCGCGCGGCCGGCCGGGCGCTGCGCCGCTCGCTGCCCGCGCCGCGCCCACGACACGTGGCAGCCGCCGAGCAATCGCAACCCGGTCAAGCTGTTGCGTTCACAGGACGCCGTCCGGGTGCCGGAACTGCGCGGCGTGCGCTACGGGCGGATGCTCGAGTCGCCGTTTGCCTTCTACCGCGGCGCCGCGCTCGTGATGGCGGCCGACCTGCGCAACTCGCCGAGCACGGGGATCATCGTCCAAGCGTGCGGCGACGCGCACCTCATGAACTTCGGCTCCTTTGCGTCGCCCGAGCGCCGGCTCGTGTTCGATGTCAACGACTTCGACGAGACGCACCCCGGGCCCGTGGGAGTGGGACGTGAAACGGCTCGCCGCGAGCTTCACGATCGCCGCCCGCGACGTCGGGATGCGCGAGGACCAGGCCGTCGACGCGGCGCGCTATGTCGTTCGCTACTACGCGGAGGTCATCGACCGGCTGTCGGGCTACAGCACGCTCGACATCCACTACCACCGCCTCGAGGTCGACGAGATCTTCGAGATCCTCGACGAGCGCGGCGACTCGGTCAACCGCAAGCGGGTCAAGAAGCTCGAGCGCTCGGCGCGGCGGCGGACGAGCGAGCAGGCCGTGCGCAAGCTGACCGAGGAGGGCGACGACGGCGCGCCTGCGGATCGTCGAAGACCCACCGCTGATCGTGCGCATCGGCGACGAGATCGCCAGCCAGCAGGCGGAGCTGCTCGCCCTGTACGCCGAGACGATGCCGCCCCACCGCGCGCACATCCTGCGCCAGTACGGGTTCGTCGACGCGGCCCGCAAGGTCGTCGGCGTCGGCAGCGTCGGGCTCGAGGCCTACGTCGCGCTGATGTCGTCCTACGCCGATGGGACGCCGCTCATGCTGCAGGTCAAGCAGGCGGTGCCGTCGGTCCTGTCGCCCGACGGCGCGGCCGAGTTCCAGCACCAGTCCCAGGGCCAGCGCGTCGTCGCCGGCCAGAAGCTGATGCAGGCGGCGAGCGACCCATTCCTCGGCTGGCTGAGCCTGCCGGACGGCGACTTCTACGTCCGCCAGCTGCGCGACATGAAGGGCTCGCTCGAGCCGGAGAAGGACTGGTCGTGGTTTCACGGCTACGCGCAGCTGTGCGCTCGCGCGCTCGCGTGCGCGCACGCGCGATCGGTCGAGCCGGCGCTGATCGGCGGCTACCTGGGCCCCGACGGCGGCGCGTTCCCGGATGCCGTCTCACGGTTCGCGGTCGATGTACGCCGATCGCTCTGCGGCCGACTTCGAACTGTTGCGCCAGGCGGCGCGGGACGGCATCGTCGAGGTTGTGGTAGAAGAGGACCGCTGACCAAACGCGGGGGTACAAGGTGGGCATCTCGGTCAGGGCGCACAGCAACGGCGACCATGCCGCGGTCGCGTGGCTGCCCGAGGGCGCGGCGACGATCGCGGACTGCCGCGGCTTCACGGTGCGGCGGATGCGCGGCGGCGAGCCGTTCTTCCTGCACGGTTTCGTCGGCTTCACCGCCGACGCCGAGTTCCCCAAGGACGACCCGTGGAAGTGGCCGCTGCAGCGCTACCTGTGGTGGGACTACGGCGTCACGCCGGGCGACGAGGTCACCTACCAGGTCATCCCGGTCATCGGGCACGGCGCGACGACCTGACGCTGCGCGAGCGACCTGGCCAGCGACCTGACGCCGGCTGGCTGTCGATCGGTCGCAGTTCACGCCGCACATCTCCGCCTACTTCAACCGCGGCATCTGCGCGGCCCAGTGGGTCTCGCGCGCGGCTCGACCTCGAGGCGCGCGGGCTGGCCCGCCAGACCGCGCTCAAGAAGCTCGTCGCGACGGTCGGCGACCCGCTGCGCGACGCGCTCGGGGCCCAGCTCAAGGCCGAGGTCCTGTCGCTGCTCGACTGCCGACGGCGACGGGCACGCTGTTCGCCGCCCTCTACGAGCTCAACGACCCCGAGCTGATGGCGGCGCTGAAGGAGCTCGGCGCGACGCGCGAGCGTCGTCCTCGCCAACGGCGCGTTCAAGCCGGGCGAGGACGAGAACGCCGACGCACGCGAGCGAGCTGCGCGAGCACTCCGACGTCCACGTCTTCGACCGGATGGTCTCCAGCGGGCACTTCGCGCACAACAAGTTCGCGGTCTTCTGCGACGGCCACGGCGCCGCCCAGAAGGTCCTGACCGGGAGCACGAACTGGTCGATGTACGGGCCTGTGCACGCAGGCCAACAACGGCCTCGTGATCGACGACCCGACGTCGCCGATCGTTTCCTGACCGAGTGGGGCGCCTCAAGGCGGCCGGCAACGGCTTCCCGCACGACCTCGTGACCGCCAACTCGGCCCAGCAGCAGTTCACCGGTCGACGACATCACGGTGACGCCGTGGTTCGTGCCGACCGTCCGACGAGCAGGACATCACTACGCGCGCAAGCTGATCGCCGGCGCCAAGGACGCGATCTTCTTCCTGTTCTTCAACCCGGGCGATCTTCCAGACCGAGGACGAGCGCAAGACGCTGCTGCAGAACGTGCTCGAGCGCCGCCACGACGGCCTCTACATGCGCGGCGTCGTCAACCAGGAGATCGACCACCTGACCGAGAACCCGGTGACGCTCGTCGGGCCCGACGGCGAGACGCCGCTGTCGAGCAACGTGCTCGTCCCCGCCAACATCCGCAAGCGCTTCGGCGCGTGGGAGGACGAGGCGCGCGGCGCCAGCCAGGTGATGGTCCACAGCAAGGTGATCGTGCTCGACCCGTTGGGTGAGCACCCCGTCGTCATGACCGGCTCGCACAACCTCGGCGTCAAGGCGTCGCAGCAAGAACGACGACAACCTCGTCGTTTTGGAGGGCCCGGCGGCGTCGCCGCTCGCCGTCGCCTACGCGGTCAACATCATCGCCATCTACGACAACTACCGCTGGCGCCACTACGTCGACGAGCACGCCGACGACCCGAAGGCGTGGCACGGCCCGCAGGACGACGCCGACTGGCAGGCCGACTACCTCAAGGACGCGCACCTGCACGAGCTGAAGTTCTGGACTCAGACGGCGTAGGGTTGAGTTCGTCGATGAGGGCCTGTAGGGCTTGGCATAGGTGCTCGAAGCGGTCGTCGCCGAGGCGTCGACCCCAGTCGGCCTCGATCTCCGCAATCACTCGACGCCCGCCGCGGATCGCTTGCCATCCGGTGTCGGTGAGGCAGACGAGTTTGGCGCGGCCGTCAGCGGGGTCCGGCCGTCGCTCGAGGTAGCCGAGCCGCTCGAGGTCGTCGACGAGCTCGGACATTGAGGAGAGGGACATTCCCGACCAGCTCGCGAGGTCGGTCAGGCGCGTTCCGTCGGCCTTGATCACCCCGAACACCTGCAGGTGGGCAGGGCGGATGCCCGCGACGCCGTCGAGCGTCGCGCCGCGGGTCGCGAGGTCTGCTCTGAACAGCCGGACGAGATTCCCGAGCAGCTGCCCGATCGGCAGGCGCTCGTTTTCGCTGGTTGACATCACCTTCCGATGGTACTACGGTTACCGAAGCTTCGGATACCGTAGAACTCAAGGGAGGCGGCCAAATGGCATCTGTCGGAGATGAGATCGGCAATCCGCGGACCGGGCAGCGGATGGTCTTTCGGACGATCAGTCCCGAGCTCCTCGAGATCGACACCTACAACCCCCCGCACGCGGCGGTGGAGCCAGAGCACGTCCACCCACGACAGGAGAGCGGCGCTCGAGTCCTCTCAGGCTCGCTGCGCTTCAGTGTTCGCGGCGAGGAGCGCACCGTCGGCTCGGGAGAGTCGATCACCATCCCGGCAGGCACACCGCACTACTTCTGGAACCCCGGCGAGGGGGACGCACGGGCGATCGGGTTCTTCAAGCCGTCGTTGAAGACCGCGTCGTTCTTCGAGACCTTCTTCGCCCTCGCCCGCGACGACAAGGTCGACGAGCAGGGCATGCCCAAGCTGCTCCAGCTGGCCGTCATGGTGCCCGCATTCCAGAACGAGATCAGGCCGACCAAACCCCCATGGCCACTTCTCAAGGCAATGGCTGCACTGATCGGCCCGTTCGCGAGGCTGCGCGGCTACCGCCCTACCTACTGAGCCCCAACGGCGCGGACGCTGGGTTCAGGTCGCTCGCAGCTGGTGCGGCGAGCGGTCGTGACAGTCGGACCTCGCCGATGTCGTCGTTGGGGGTTCTGCGGGTGTCGCGGTGTCCGGGTTGGAGGTCGAGCAGCGTGGTGAGCAGCAGCAGCGGGGTGCCCGCGGCCCAGGCCTGGGGACGCGAGGCGGTCGGGTAGGCGACGGGCACGGACGTGACCGCGGCGGGGTAGCCGGCGAAGACCTCGGGCAGGCGATGCTCGAAGTGCGGCGCCGCGGCGAGCATCGCGGCGGCGATCGTCGGTCGCTGCGTCGCGGTGGCCGTAGCGGGCGAGGCCGGCGACGATCAGCGAGTTCTCGTGGGGCCAGACCGTCCCGGTGTGGTAGCCGAGCGGGTTGTAGCCGGCCTCGCCGGACGCCGAGCGTCCGGACGCCCCAGCCCGAGTACAGCTCGCTCGCCCAGCAGCCGGTTCGGCGGTGGCGGCTGCCTGCGTCTCGTCGAGCAGGCCCGACCAGAGCAGGTGGCCGATGTTCGAGGTCAGGCTGTCGACCTGGCGCTTGTCGCCGTCCAGCGCGAGCGCGTGGCAGCCGCGCTCGGGCATCCAGAAGTCGCTGGTGAAAGCGTCGCGCGTAGGTCGGCGGCCGGCGCCTCGAGGCGCTCGGCGAGCGGCGGGTCGCCCCACACCTCGCGAGCCAGGCGGGCCGCGCGCCGCTGCGCGTCGTAGACGTAGCCCTGGATCTCGCACGTCGCGATCGGCCCGCGGGCGAGCGTGCCGTCGGCGAACTGGATCGCGTCCCAGCTGTCCTTCCAGCATTGGTTGACCAGGCCGGTGGTCGGGTTGCGGCAGTGGTACTCGACGTACCCGTCGCCGTCGCAGTCGCCGCTGTCCTCGATCCACTCCAGCGCGGCGCGGGCGTTGGGCTCGAGCTCGCGGACGAGGTCGTCGTCGCCGGTCCAGCGGTGGTACTCGTCGAGCAGGACGAGGAACAGCGGCGTCGCGTCGGCGCTCCCGAAGTACGGCGAGTGCGGTCGCTCGCCCCGCGCCGTCAGCTCGCCGAAGCGCAGCTCGTGCAGGATCTTGCCGGGCTCCTGTTCGTGGAAGTCGTCGCGCTCGTGGGCCTGGCGCGCGGCGAGCACGCGCAGGGTCGTCGCGGCCAGCTCCGGGCAGGTAGGGCAGCGCCTGGAAGCTGGTCGATGAGGCTGTCGCGGCCGAACAGCGCCATGAACCACGGCAGGCCGGCCGCGGGCAGCGTCGCGCCCTGCGCGATGTCGGGGTGGCATGCGCAGCGCGCCGAGGTCGCTGAGGCTCGCGCGATAGGTGCGCGCCAGCGCGGCATCCTGCGTCTCGATGGCCGGCGCCCGGGCGAGCCACCGGTCGAGCTCGGCCGACTTGGAGCGGCTCAGCTCGTCGAGTCGCCCCGCGGCCTGCGCCGGCGGCGAACGTCGCCGCCGGCTGCGCGGCGAGGGGCGTGACGGTGAACGTCGTCGACCACTGCTCGCCGGGCGCGAGCACCAGCGCGTAGCTGAACCCGTCGCGAGTGACCGTCGCCGGTCGGGCTGGAGGCGATCGTGACCGAGCGTCGGAAGTCCTCGCGCTCGTAGGCCAGCGTCGAGCGTGCGGTCATCGTGGCGGCAGGAGACGTCGCGGGCGCCGACCGCGCCGTCCTTGACCTCGAACAGGTCGGCGAAGTCGGCGTCGACCTCGAGCGCCACGTCGCACCGGCTGCGTCTCGTGGCGGTGGTTGGTGACCGAGATCTCCTCCATCCACACGTGGTCGACGAGCCGGCGGCGCATGATCGAGCACGGCGCCGCCGTCGTCCGGGCCGACCCGTGGGCGTCAGGAAGAACCGGGCGGCGAAGTGCATCGCCCTGGTCGAGTCCCGAGCAGCTCGAGCGGCGTGCTCGCCGACGCGCAGCACCCAGCGCGAGATGAAGCGCGTGTCGTCGGAGAAGAAGCCGTGCTCGCGACCTCCGTCGGCACGGATGTCGCCGAGCCGGTCGCCGACGACGAACGTGCTGCCGTCGAGGACGCTCAGCGTGCGCTCAGACAAGCGCGATCGTCGCTCGTCGAGCCGCCGCGCATGCCGCGGCGCGATAGGCGCGCTCGTAGGCGGCGGCGACGACGTCGACGTCGCAGTGCTCGGCGACCCAGGCGCGGCAGTCGCGCGCGTCGATCTCGGCACAGCCGTGCGACCGCGGCGGCCATCGCCGCCTCGTCGTCGACGAGGAAGCCGGTCTCGCCGTCGACCACGAGCTCGCGCGCGGCGCCCTCGGGAAACGCGATGACCGGCGTGCCGCAGGCCAGCGCCTCGACCATCACCATCCCGAACGGCTCCTCCCAGCGGATCGGCATCAGCAGCGCGCGCGCGCCGGCGAACAGCGAGCGCTTGACCGCGCCGCCGACCTCGCCGGCGAAGCGCACGCGCTCGCCGTCGATGTGCGGCGCGACCTCGCGGTCGAAGAACGCCTGCTGTCCGGGCTGGATGACGCCGGCGAGCACGAGCGGCACGCCGGCCGCGCGCGCCGCGGCGATCGCGCGGTGCGGCCCCTTCTCGGGCGTCATCCGCCCGACCCACAGCACGTAGTCGTCCTTGTGCTCGCGCATCGGCCAGGCCCGCACGTCGATCGGGTTCGGGATCGACCCCGACCGTCGCCAGGCCCGCCGGCGCCGACGCGCAGCTGCGCGCGGCTGATCGCGACGAGCGCGCCTTGTGGCCGTGGCGGGCGTAGAACGCCGCGGTGCTCGGCGTGAACTGGCCGTGCAGCGTGTGCACGAGCGGGCGTCGCGATGCGGTCGGCCATCGCGAGCGCCGTGAACCCGCAGTGGTCGTGGACGACATCGAACGCGGTCGCCCTCGGTTCGCGCCTCGATCAGCGTCGAACGCCCGCGCGACGTGGTCGGCCTCATACAGCGAACGCTCGATCTCGTCGGGGTGAGTCATCGTCGAGCAGCGGTCACGACCTCGCGCGCTCGACACCGACCCGGGCGCACAGAACAGCGTCACCTCATGGCCTCGCGCCGACCAGCGCCTCGGTCAGCACGCTCACCACCCACTCGACGCCGCCATATCCCGGCGGCGGCACCGAGATCCACGGCGGGGCGAGCATCGCGACGCGCAGGGACCGGCGGGTCGACCGTTGGTCAGAGAGTTGCAGCGAGGTCATGCGAGCGGCTCCTAACGAGCCTCTCAGGGGGCCGCGGGCGCGAGGCAGAGAGGTCAGATAAGGACCGCGCGAGCGCACAATCGCGTTGCCCAAGGGCCACGCGACCGACCCGTCGAGGCTAGCAGCACCCCGAACTGACCCGGCCGGCGGTCGCCGGGGTCTATGCTCGATGCTCGGGCTTCTACATGGAAGGGGTCGCCATGACCCACGTCTCCTGCCCAATCTGCCGGTTGCGATTCACCGACGCCGCCGCGGTCCACCTCGACACCTGCCCCGAATGCGCGACGCCGACGCAGCCGATGACGGCGGAGTCGGTCGTCGGGTTTCGTTTGGCCGAGAGCGACGACGATTCGCAGCTTTGGCCTGTCGCCTCGGCTGTGGCACTGCGCGATTTCGACGGATACCCCCGTGACTGATCAGGGCACAGCCACGCAGCCAGCTGCCACCGCACCACCGAGCTCATCGCGGCCGATCGACGAACTGCGTGCCGAAGCGCGCTACCACCGACAGCGCTACGCGCTGTACCAAGCCAAGGTCTACAGCTCGCGACCGACGACCACGGGCCGCTTGCGCGAACTCGAGAGCGCATCCCGCGAGGCCCAGGAGCGCCTGACGCGAGCGAGCCGGTAAACAGCGTCGCCGGGCGTCGCCCGGCCGGTGTGGCAAACGCATTCGATGCCAAGATGGCGCTTCGAGACCTCGCGGAATTGCTCCTTGCCGACGATCCCATCATCTCCCCGCGTGATTGCACTCGGCGCGTTGCTCGCGCTCGCGTCCGCGCTGGTTGGCACGGCCCCTGCCGGATCAACCACGTCGCCGGCCACAGCGCGCGACGCTCCCGACGGCGTGCAGGTCACCATCGCCGCGGCCGGCGACCTGCTCATCCACCAGCCTGTGTGGCAGCGCGCGCTCGCGGCGGGCGGAGGCCACCGATACAACTTTCGCCCGCTACTGCGCGCCGTCCGACCGTATCTTCGATCCGCCGACATGGCGATCTGCCATGTCGAGACGCCGCTCAGACGAGGCCCACCGTCCGGTTATCCGATCTTCTCGACGCCTGCGGCGCTCGCGCCAGCGATCCGCTGGGCCGGCTTCGACGTCTGCTCCACGGCGTCGAACCACACGCTCGACCGAGGCCAGGCCGGCATCGACAGCACGGTCTCGGCACTGGATCGTGCCGGTGTTGCCCACGCGGGTTCCTACCGTTCAGCGGCCGGATCTCGCCAGCTCGCAATCCTCACCGTGAAAGGTGTGCGGATCGCGTTTCTGTCCTATACGACGCTGCTCAACGGCCTACGCCCACCACACCCCTGGTCAGTCAACCTGGCCTCGCCGCGGCGCATCCTCTCCGACGCGCGCCGTGCGCGCCGCCTCGGCGCCGACGTCGTGATCGTCAGCCTCCATTGGGGCCAGGAGTACGTTCACGCGCCAACCCGCTCCCAGCTCCAACTGGCGGACCGCCTCACGCGCTCCCCCGATGTGACAGCGGTCATCGGGCAGCACGTACATGTCGTGCAGCCGATCCGCCGGGTCAACGGCAAGATCGTTGTGTTCGGTGAAGGCAACCTCGTCTCCAACCAGACGGCGGACTGCTGCCCGGCGGCCACCCAGGACGGCATGATCGTCCTGCTCACCGTCAATGTGCAGGGCAATCGTGCTCGCGTCGAACGCGCCCGGTACCTGCCGATCTGGGTGCGCCATCCCGACTACACCGTGTTGCCGGTCGGCCCCGCCCTGCGCCACGGATGGGCCGACCCGCGCGCGCTGCGGCAGTCGTGGCAGAGAACCGTGTCGGTGGTCGGTCGCTCTGTCGCCCAGCCGACCGGGTGACCCGGATCCAGGTGGCCGAACGGCGGGCGGCGTGGCCGTCCGTGTGGTATTTCCAGCGGGCCATGATGCCGACCGACGAAACGCTGCTTGACAATCCTGCGTACGCGTCGCTGTGTGGCGCGCATGCGCGGCTCGCCCAGGTGCATGGGCGTGCGCGCCGATATCCGGCGGATGTGGCGCCATTCCTGGCTCTGCCGTTGCCGCCGTCGCCACAGGACTGGCGGGACGCCGCCGAACTCGTTGCGCCGGGAACCTTTGTGGCTGGCCTGTACAGCGGCGCAGATCTGCCGGACGGCTGGCGAGTGGTTCGGGCGTTCGATCTGACGCAGATGGTCGGGGAACGGGTCACCGGGGTCGATTGCGCGGAGGCGATCCCGCTCGGTGCCGCCGACGTGCCCGAAATGCTCGAGCTCGTCGCACAGACCGAACCGGGCCCGTTTCTGAACCGAACCATCGAACTCGGCGACTACCTCGGCATCCGCCGCGACGGGGCACTCGTCGCGATGGCCGGCGAGCGGTTTCGTCCGGACGGGTGGACCGAGATCAGCGCCGTCTGCACGACGCCGGACCATCGGGGCCAGGGGCTCGCGTCTGAGCTCATTGGCGCGCTGATCGCGCGCATCCAGCGGCGTTCGGAACACGCATTCCTGCACGTGATGCGCAGCAACACTGGGGCGATTCGGCTCTACGAGGCGCTTGGGTTTCGGCAGCGGCGACACCCGACCCTCACGATCGTCGCGCGCGAACCGACCGACGCCGCTCAGTCGTAGCGCGAGCCGCGACGGTGACGCTTGGGCTAGCCTCGGCTCGTGGAGTTGCATTGGCGGACAGCGCGCGAACTGTCGCGCGCGATCCGGGAGCGGGAGCTGTCCGCGCGCGAGGTCGTCGCCGCGCATCTGGAACGAATCGACGCGGTCAACCCCAAGGTCAACGCTATCGTCAGCCTCCGGCCGGAAGCGGCGTTGGCCGAGGCCGACGCCGCGGACCAACGGACGGCGCGACGCGAGCCGGTCGGGCCGCTGCACGGGCTGCCGATCGCGATCAAGGATCTGGTGGACACAGCCGGGATCCGCACCACGTATGGGTCGAAGCTCTTTGCCGAGCACGTCCCGCAGGTCGACAGCCTGCTGGTCGCGCGTCTGCGAGTGGCCGGCGCGATTGTGGTCGGCAAGACCAACACCCCGGAGCTCGGCGCCGGATCGCACACGTTCAACGACGTGTTCGGGACGACGCGCAACCCGTGGCGCCAGGATCGGTCAGCGGGCGGAAGCAGCGGCGGGGCGGGCGTGGCGCTGGCGGCCGGCATGCTGCCGCTCGCCGATGGCTCCGACCACGGCGGCAGCATCCGCAACCCGGCGTCGTTCAACAACGTGGTCGGGCTGCGCCCGACTCCGGGACTGGTTGCGCATCCGGGAGAAGGGGACGTGTGGGACGTCGCGTCGGTCGTTGGCCCGATGGCGCGGACGGTCGGTGATCTGGCGCTGATGCTGACGGCGATCGTCGGGCCCGATCCGCGGTCGCCGCTGTCGCATGGGGATCCGGCGGATTTCGCAGGCGATCTGCGCGGCGAGCTCGACGGACTGCGCGTGGCATGGTGCCCGGACCTCGGCGGGCTGCCAATCGAGGCTTCGGTGCGCGCGGTCTGCAACGACGCGATCGCGCGGTTCGTCGCGTGCGGCGCCGATGTCGAGGAGGTCGACCTCGATCTCCGCGATGCCGACCTCGCGTTTGAGACCCTGCGAGCGCTCGGCTTTGCGCGCCTGCCGGAGCTGTTCGGTGCGCCGATCGAGCAGCTCCGGGGTACCGTCAAAGAGACCGTGATCTGGAACATAGAGCAGGGCCTGAGGCTCGACGGTGCCACCGTGGCCCAGGCGCTGGACGCCCGCGGCCGCATCTATCGCAGGGTCGCGGCGCTGTTGGAGGACCACGACGTGCTCGTCGCGCCGGCCGCGCAGGTCGCGCCGTTCGACGCGGATGTCGAGTACCCGCTCGAGGTCGACGGCGTCGCGATGCCCAGCTATCTCGGATGGATGCGCGTGTGCTCACGGATCACGGTCTCGTCGCACCCGGTCGCCGCCGTTCCCGCGGGGTTCACCGCCGACGGACTCCCCGTGGGCATCCAGCTCGTCGGGCGCTATCGCGGCGACCGGCGGCTGCTCGAGATCGCCGCGGCATGGGAGGCGGCGACGGGGCTCACGTCACGCCATCCGCCCGAGGCCTGACCTCACCTCTCCTGGGGACGATTGAAGGCCGAGCCACGCGGGCACGAAAGGCCCGAACGCGATGTCCCCAGAACTCATGATCCCCGCTGGGGACACCCGGCTTCACGCGGTCGACAGCCCCGGCGGCGCGCCTCCCCTGCTGTTCCTCGGCGGCGGCTTCGGCACGGTGAAGAACTGGGATCAGGTCCTCCGACGCCTCGCCGAGAAGTACCGCGCGGTGCGATTCGACGCGCGGGCGCGCGGGAAGTCGGGGACCTCGGCCGACTACTCCGTGAGGGCAGCGGTCGACGATGCCGGACACGTCATCGACGCGACCGATGTCGAACGTCCGATTCTCGTCGGGTGGTCCTACGGCGCCACGATCGCGGTGCGCTACGCCGCCCAGCACCCCGAGCAGGTGGGCGGCCTGGTACTGGTCGATGGCGCGTATCCGATCTCCATGTTCGACGAGGCCGGTAGGCAGAAGGTCCGCCAGCAGTTCCGCCGGCTGGGGTGGATCATGCGCATCATGGCGGCGCTCGGCCGGTCGGCCCGGATGTCTCCCGCCGAGTCCGCCAACGTCGTGATCGAGATGGACGCCGTCAACGGCGAACTCGCGCCCGACTTCGCGGCGCTGGCGTGCCCGACCGTGTTCGTGGTCGGCACCGGAGCCCACTCGGGTGCCACCGAGGAGCAGATGCGCACGGTGCGCGCCGCCGTCGCGGATGCCGAGGCGAGCAACGAGCTCGTGTCCGTATTCGCAACAACGCCTCATAAGCACACACAGATCCTCAGCAAGGCGCCCGACACCGTGGTCGCCGCGATCGAGGACGTCGTCCGTCGGTCCGAGGTCCGCGCGTCCGCGAGCGGGCGCTGACCCGGGACGAGGATGCGCTCCGCGCCGCGGTGGTGCGAGGCTGTGGGGGAATGGACGAATCGGCGCGCGCTCGCTTCCGGTCTGGCCTGCGTGCCGGCGTCCCGTTCGCGATTGCGGGCGGCATCCTGTCGATGTCGTTCGGCGTCCTGGCGACCGCTGCCGGCATGTCGGACATCGCGGCGGTCGTGATGTCGATGGTCGTGTTCGCCGGTTCGGCGCAGTTTGCGGCGGTCTCGATCGTCGCCGTCGGCGGCAGTCTTGGTGCCGCCGTCATCGCCGCGGCGATGGTCAACTCGCGCTTCTTGCCGATGGGCGCGGCGCTGGCGCCGTCGTTGCCGGGTCGTGCGATGTTCCGCGCGGTGCAGGGCCAGGCCGTTGTCGACGCGTCGTGGGCGATGGCGCTGCGCGAGGACGGCTCGTTCGATCGCTTCTTCCTGTTCGGCGCGACCGCGGTGCAGTACGTCACGTGGAGTGGCGGCACGGCGCTCGGCGTGCTCGTCGGCGGGCTGCTCGGGGACACCGACAAGCTCGGGCTGGATGCGATCTTCCCCGCGTTCTTCTTCGCCCTGTTGATCGCCGAGGCGCAAAGCCGGCGCGCCCGTGCCGTGGCGGTGCTGGGCGCGGCGATCGCGGTTGCCCTGGTGCCCTTTGCGCCGCCCGGCGTGCCGGTGTTGGTGGCGAGCGTCGCTGCGCTCGCGGGCCTGCGGCGCCGCGAGCCGGTTGCGCGATGAGCAACGCCTGGCCACTGATCGGTGCCTGCGCGGTGGTGACGTTCGCGATCAAGGCGGCCGGACCGGTCGCCCTCGGCAGGCGCTCGCTGCCAGCCTGGTTTGACACCATCATCCCGCTGCTGGCGCCGGCCCTGCTCGCGGCGCTCGTCGCCACGCACACGTTCGCCCATGACAAGCACCTGGCGGTCGGCGCCAACACCGTCGGCGTCGCGGCCGCGGGCCTGGTCATGTGGCGCACGCGCTCGATTGTCTTCTGCGTTCTGACGGCCGCGGTCGTCACGGCGCTGCTGCGCGCCGTCTGACGACCGCGGCAACCTGCGCGCGGGCCGCTCGTTCCTTGACCGTCGCGAACTACGCTGCTGGCGTGAGCGACGAGCGAGAGGCTGTGTTCGAGGAGGCGATCGCGGCGACGTGGACGGCTGACCACGGACGCGCGCTCGACCTGTTGTCGCAGGCCGAAGCGCTCGGGCATCCTGACGCCCCGTTCGAGAAGGCGTGCTTCTTGCGGGCGCTGGGTCGCTATGCGGACGCGGAGGTCGCGTTTCGTGGCGCGATCGACGGCGGCGACCAGGACGCCGATGTGACGCTCGCGAACATGCTCGTCGACGACCTCGATCGGCCGCGTGAGGCGATCGCGATCTACCGCGCGGCGATCGATCGTGGCGTCGACGTTGCCCGCCGCAACCTGGCGAGCACGCTGATCGATCTCGGGCGATCCGGTGAGGCGATCGAGCTGCTCTCCGACACGCCCACGATGACTGCGGAGGCGCTGATCACGCTCGGGTACGCGCTCGAGAAGGAGGGACGTCTCGCCGACGCCCTGGCCGTCTACGAGCGTGCTGCGGACGACTTTCCGCCGGCCGACAGCAGTAGGGCGGCCGTGTTGCAAGAGCTCGGGGACTTCGACGGCGCGGTCACCGCGTACCGCAGCGCGATCGAGCGCGGCGACCCGGACGCCCCGACCTACCTTGGATACCTGTACTCCTCGCACGGCGATCCCGAGGCCGCCGAAGCCGTCTATCAAGAGGCGCTCGACGGCGGCAACCACGAGGTGCTTCTGAACTACGGAAACCTCCTCGCCGAGATTCCGGGACGCGAGGACGAAGCGACCGATCTCTATCGCCACGCGATTGCCGCAGGCGAGCGCGACGGTCACCTGAACCTCGCAATTCACCTCGACGACCTCGGACGCTCCGCTGAGGCCAACGAGGAATTCCTGCGCGCCATCGAGGCGGGCGACAGGACCGCTCGGGCGCCCTACGAGTCGTTTCGACGGCGCCAAGCCAGAGCCAACTGAGCCCTCGCTCGACGAGCCCGATCCGCGATCGTCCTGCGGCGCGCCCGGCGTTACGAGGTCATCGCTTGACCGCGAACTTCACGGTCTTGGCCTTGCCCCGCGGAGCGTCGCCGTCAAGAGGTAGACGGCCGGCTTCAGCGCGCGGCTCGAAATCCGCGCGCTGAAGCGCAGTCTGGTGGTGCCCGCCTTGAGCGACTTCGACGTCGAGCCGCGGAGCCTGACCGCGCGGGTGCACGACTTCCCGTGGCGCCCGTGCCCGCGCGCGAGCGCACGTCTTGCCCTTGCGCACGCCGCGGTCCTGGCGCGTGACGGTGAACGTGACGGTCGCAGCGACGTTGAGCGAGATCGTCAGCGTGGCGCCGCCGGGCGCGCGCTTCTTCGGCGGCGTCGCGAGCGTCGAGCCCGAGCGCGCGGCCTTGAACTTCGACGGCGACAGCGACAGCGAGCGGATCACGGGGATCGTCTTTGGGGCGCCGGTCTTGCCGCCGGGTGGGTTGGTGCCCCCGCCCGGCGGGTTGGTGCCGCCGCCCGGAGGTCCGGTGGCGGGACTCGTCGTCGTGAACGTCCGGTCGGCACTCGTCACCGTCCCGAGGGGCGTCTGGACCTTCAGCGCGTAGTGGTAGGTCGTCGACGGCGTCAGTCCGCTCGGCGCGCCGGTGATCGCCACCGCACCAGCGGACACCGGCAGCGCCTGCGTCGCCAGCGCCTGGCCGTAGGCTGCGGTCGTGCCGTAGACGAGTTGGGCCGACCCGCCGCCGGCGGCACCGCCCTCGTTGGCGCTGCCCGACAGCGTCGCGGCGGTCTGCGTGACCGCGGTCGCCGCGGCGGTCGTGGCGGTCGGGTCGGGGCGCTCGTAGGCGCCGATGTCGCGCTCGCCGTCGACCAGCCGCGTGTTGCCGGCGAGATCGGTCGGAGACTCGAAGATCGTCAGCGCGGTCGGGTCCTGGTCGATCAGCGGCGAGGTCGGCTTGAGCGTGTAGTCGCTCCCGGGCGCGGTGAACTGGGGATCGGGGTCGCCGAGGTCGTGCGTATGGGTGAACGTGATCCCGGTGAGGTCCTGGACGATCGGCGCGTAGGTGACGTAGTCGGTGGTCACCGAGACCGGGGCGTGGCTGGGACTGTTCCTGCAGCTGCATCGACGCTCCGAACCCGTGCACGATCGTGTCGAACATCCGGATGTCGGCCGTGGACGTCGTGCCGGAGTTGGTCACGAACAGGCCCGAGCCGCCGCCGTCGCCGATGAGCGTCGACTGGTTGACGACGAGCGTCGTCTGCTGGTAGGCCTCGATCGCCGTGAACGCGTGGATCACCGAGTTCTCGATCAGCTGCGAGCCGCTGCTGCCGCCCGCGAAGACCCCGAGCTCCGCGTTGATCTTCGCGCGCTCGATCGTGACGCTCGCGCGGGGGTGGGCGATGTCGATCTGGCAGTTGGTCGCCGTGACGTCGGTGATCGTCTGGACGCTGCCGGGCGCGCTCGGGTTCACCTCTATGCAGGTCGAGGAGTCGGCCCGCGCGGCCGGGCCGGTGAACGTCACGTTGCGGATCGTCTCGTTGAGCGGTTCGTCGATCAGGATGCCGACACTGCTCGTGCCCAGGACGTCGATCGCGAGGTTCTCGAACAGCGGGCCCTTCGTGTCGATCGCCGGCGTGTCGGCCTCGGGCGTCATCGAGCCGCTGGAGGGGATGTGAAGCGTCAGATCAGTGACGTTGAGCGCGCCGCCGTTGATCGCGGCCGGCGGCTGGGCCAGGACGTTGCGGGTGAGGATCGTCTGCCCGGGGCCCATGCCCTTCAGCGTGGCCTGGTCCCCGGTGAACGAGTAGCTGAGAGACACGTTGCTCAGGTCGTCGTCGATGTGGTAGGTCGCGGCGCCGAGCTGGACGGTGTCGGCGCCGGCGTGCATCACGGCCGCATCGAGCGCCGACTGGATCGTCTTCTCGTCTGACGCTGTCGCCGGCGGTGCCGGTACCGGAGCCACGGCGTGATCGCATCCGGTGGCGGGCGCGACGCAGTACGTGTCGGCCCCGGCGGGGGCGGCAAGCGCCAGCGCGCACACCACTGCGCCCAGCAGGGCTCGGGCGAGGGTGGAGGAGGTCATCGACAACGGCAACGGTTCGGTCCAGATTACGGTCATGCTAGGCGACCATCGCGACGACTCGCCTATCCCCCGGCGACCATGCGCGCGGCGGCTTGTCACTCCGCCGCCGGCCGACGGGTGAGCGCCTCCAGGTGTGCGACGCCGGCCTCGGGCCCAGGCATGGCGGCGATCTCGGTGGCGACCCGCTGTGCGCCGGCGCGCAGTCGCGCGTCGCCGAGCAGCGTGTCGATCGCGCGTGACACAGCCGCGCTTGTGGCCTGAGGGGGTGCGAGGCTCAGTCCGGCGCCGGCGGCGGCGACGCGCTCTGCGTTGTAGTGCTGGTCGGCGCCCTGCGGCAGCAGCAACAGCGGGAGGCCGTGAGCGAGGGCTCCGAGCGTCGTCCCCGCGCCGCCGTGCGCGATCACGGCATCGCAGCGCGGAAGCAGCTCGGCCTGCGGGATGAAGCGGTGAACGTGGACGTTGTCGGGCTGCGCGCCGAGCGCGGCGGGATCGCCGTCGACGCCGAGCGTGACGACGACGTCGACCGGGTGCACTGAGAGCGCCGCGAGGATCACCCGGAAGGCGTCCGGGTCACGGTTCCACAGCGTGCCGAACGTGACATAGACCGTCGCGGGATCGGTGCTGGCGCGATGCGCCGCGGGCAACGGCGTCACGCGCACCGGGACCGCCGGCACGTCGTGGATCGCGGCCAGTTGCAACGCCGGCGGGCAGGGATCGAAGTAGAGGTGTTCGTAGAGCCCCCCACGCGGATGCGGCACAAGCCCCGCGGCGCGCCAGTGCGGCGCGGCCGCCCGACCGACCTGCGCCGCGATCGCGGGCGAGAGCAACGGCCCATAGCCGCTCGTCACATAGGGCAGCCCGCCACGGTGGCCGCAATCGGTGCGGCCGGCTCGGCGACTTCATGGACGATCACCTCCGGCATCCAGCGCTCGATGATCGCGCTGAGGTCTCGAAGGCGCGGCGCCAGTTCGACCCCGACGAACAGCTTCGTGAAGAACACCTCGCGATGCTCCTGCGGCGCGAGCGCGCGCAGATCCGGGTGGCTCTCCACGAACGCCTCGCGCGCCTCCTGGCCTGGCCCCGCCGAAAACGCCGCGAAGCCATGCCGTTGCGCGTCCGACAGCGCAGGTTCGGCCGTCGCGAAGGCGACCTCGTGGCCGACCGCCGCCGCGGCCCGGGCAAGCGGCACCAGCGGATGCAGGTGACCGGTCAGCGGTCGGCAGGAAAACAGGACCCGCATACGATCGATCATCGCGGAACCGGTCGTCGAGCCGTTGAAGCCGACCCGACCGATCGAACGCGGCCGGCGGATCTCGTTGCATACCATCGACCACATGGCTATCCAACGGATGGAGCACGTCGGCATCGTGGTTTCAGACCTCGCGGCGGCGACGGAGTTCTTCGTCGAGCTCGGACTCGTTGTGCAGGGCGAGGCGGCCGTCGAAGGTGACTGGGTGGACCGCGTCGTGGGGCTCGAGGGCGTACGGGCGGACATTGCGATGCTGCAAACCCCGGACGGCAACGGACGAATCGAGCTCTCGAAGTTTCACTCGCCGCCGGATCAGGGCGACAACGGGCATCCGCCGGCGAACGCCCTGGGGATCCGACACGTCTCATTCGCCGTCGAGAACTTCGACGCCGTCGTTGACGGTCTGCGAGCCCGTGGCGCCGAACTCGTCGGCGAGCCGGAGCGCTACAAGGACATATACCGACTCTGCTATGTCCGCGGCCCCGAGGGGATCATCGTCGAGCTGGCTGAGCGGATCGGCTGACCGCGGTGTCCGACCCGCTCACCGAGCGCGATCGCGTTGACGCGGCGCTGGAGCTGGCTGCCGCCCATGCGCGGCGCTACCTCGACGGGATCGGTCACGAGCCCGTGCTTCCGGCCGGCGCCGAGCAGGGCATCTCCGGCTGGAGCGATCCGATGCCCGAGCGCGGCGATGGCGCGCTGGCCGCGCTGACCGAGCTCGCCGCCCGCGCCGACGCCGCCGCCACGCGGTCCAGCGGACCGCGGTTCTTTCATTTCGTGATGGGCGGCGGCACGCCGGCGGCACTCGGCGCCGACTGGCTGACGTCGGCCTACGACCAGGTCGCCTACGGCTGGGCGTCGTCGCCGTTCGCCGCTCGCCTCGAGCAGGTGGCGGTCGACTGGCTGCGCCAGCTGTTCGAACTGCCGCGCGAGTTCGGCGGCGTGCTGACGAGCGGCGCCACGATGGCGAACTTCGTCGCGCTCGCTGCTGCGCGCAACTGGTGGGCCGAGCAACTCGGTTTCGACGCCGAGGCCGACGGGCTCCACGGTGCGCAGCCGCCGCTGATCCTGTCGAGCGGCTACCTGCACCCGAGCGCCATCCAGGCGATCGGGATGCTCGGCCTCGGCCGCGCCAATATCCGGACGTTGAGCGCCGACCACGTCGGTCGGCTGGACCTCGACGCGCTGCGCAGCGAGCTCGACGCGGCAACCGGCCCGGCGATCGTGATCGCCAACGCCGGCGAGGTCAACGCCGGCGACTTCGACCCGATCGCCGCGATGGCCGACGCCGTCGCGGGCCGCCCGGCGTGGCTGCACGTCGACGGAGCGTTCGGGCTGTTCGCGCGGGTGAACCCCGGCACGCGCCACCTGACCGAGGGCGTGGAGCGCGCCGATTCGATCATCTCCGACGGGCACAAGTGGCTCAACGTCCCCTACGACTGCGGCTTCGCCTTCGTCCGCGAGACGGCGCGCCTGTCACGAGCGCTGAACGTGGGCGCGCCGTATCTGCCGTCGCCCGACGATCCGCATCCGAACTTCGGTTTCGTGTCGCCTGAGAACTCGCGCCGCGCCCGCGCGCTGCCGGTGTGGGCGACGCTGCGCGCCTACGGGCGTGACGGCTATCGCGAGATGGTGGGCCGCCACGTCGCGCTCGCCCGCCACCTCGCCGACAAGGTTGACGCGGCGCCCGAGCTGGAGCGCCTGGCCGATGTGACGCTCAACATCGTCTGCTTCCGCGCCCATCCACCCGGGCTCGACGACGCCGAGGCCCTCGAGGCGCTCAACCGCGAGCTCGGCGCTGCGCTGGCCGCCGACGGGCGCGTGGTCGCCGGCGCGACGTCGTACGGCGGCCGCGCAGCGCTGCGCCCGGCGATCATCAACTGGCAGACGACCGAAGCCGACATCGACCTGCTGGTCGACGTGGTGCGCGAACTCCTCGCGCGCCTCAGCGTCTCGATGACGAGCTTGATCCAGTCGCGCGCGGTGAGGGCGTCGGCGGCGTCATCCCAGCCCACGACGCGGGTGGTGACGCGCTCGGGGTGAAGCTCATGTTCGGCGGCCAGCGACAGGACCTCCGGCATCGCCTCGCGCGCGTGCACCCGGCCGGTTCGGATCGTGACGATGCGGGTGTACATCTCGAGCATCGGCAGGCGCGGCTGCTCGCCGAAGAAGATCGAGACGCTCGTGCACTGGCCGTCCGGCGCCAGCGAACGCAGCGCCAGCTTGATCGCGTCCTCGGTTCCGCGTGCCTCGACGGTGATCGCAAACGGCCCGAGGCGCTTGGGCCACGGGGCGCGGACGACCTGGGCGCCGAGCGACTCGGCCAGCGCGCAGCGGGTCTCGTCGTCGTCGGCGTAGACGACGTGGTCGGCGCCCAGCGCCAGCGCGATCGCCACCGCGTACAGCCCGATCGAGCCGGCGGCGGCGCCGCCGACGACCAGGACCGCGGCGCCCGGCTCCTCGCGCAACGCCGGCGCAACCGCCCGCCACGCGTCGGCGATGTTGTCCGAGACACTGGCCACGTCGGCCGCCTTGAGGCCGTCGGGAACCGGCACGAGCATGTGTCCCGCATACGGCACGAGCACCACGTCAGACAGGAAGCCGCCCCACGTGGCGACGTCGGGGCCGAAGCCATAGGTCGCCATCGGCACGACGCTCCGGCAGCTCCCCGAGCGCCCGCGCCGGCACGCGTGGCAGTCGCCACACGAGATCTGAAACGGGACGCTGACCCGCTGGCCCGGCCGCAGGTCACCGGCGTCGTCGCCGACGTCGATCACCTCGGCCACGCACTCGTGCCCGATCGCGAACGGCGCCGGGAACGGGGACTCGCCGGCCACGATCAGCGCGTCGAGGTCGCACGTCGCGACCGCGATCGGGCGGACCAGCGCGGCGCGGTCGGAGGTCAACACCGGCTCGGGCACGTCGCGCCACTCGAGCACCCCGGGGGCCGTGTACGTGAGCTGCCTCATGCCGCCGCCGCGAACTCGAGCGCGGCCTCGATGCGATCGTCGCCCCAGAACGGCATCCCGTTGACCGCGAGCGTCGGGACGCCGATGACGCCGTGGGCGAACGCGTAGTCGGTGGCGTCGATCAGGCCCTGCTTGATCGCCGGGTCCTGGGTCGCCGCCTCGACGGCGTCGCGGTCCAGGCCGACGTCGCGCGACTCGAGCACCGCCTCGGCGTCGGCGAGGTCGATCCCGCGCTGGAAGCCGTCGCGCGCCGCGCGCAGCATGAAGCGCTGGCCCGCTCCCTGCTGCTGCGCGTACAGCGCCGCGCGCTGGGCCATCAGGTAGTGGCTCGGCCAGCCGTCGGGCCACGCAACGCGCGGCAGCCCGTAGCTGCGCCGCCCGGCGCTGCACCTCCTCGATGCCGCTGCGCCGCGGCTCGTCCCCGGCCACGCCCCACGAGCTGCGGCCCGGTGAGCTTGTACAGGCCGCCGAGCGAGATCGGCTGCCACGTGATCTCGTCCGACGTCAGCGCCGGTAGCCGCTCGGCCGCGAGATACACGTACGGGGAGCCGAGATCGAAGTAGAACGACGAGGTCCGCCACCGCGATTCACCCTAACGAAGGCCCAACGTCGCTCTGGCTAGCGTGTCGCCGCAGCGATGCGCCCGATTATGGTCCTGGCTGCCGCTGCCCTACTCGCCGCCGGAGCCCCGAGCGCCTCCGCCGCGCCCACGTATCGCACGCCTGGGCTCAAGACCAAGTCGAAGATCCCGGCCCACATCACGGCGACGCCGATCGCTCCGATCACGCTCGGCACCGGCAAGTTCCCCGACGTGCTCGTCGACGCGGCCGGCACCGGCCACATCCTCTACGCGACCGACGGCGGCGGCGACCAGGCCGACGGCGTCGCCTACTGCCGCCTCGCCCGCGGCCAGAAGGGCTGCGCGACGACCAACGCGCTCGTCCCGCAGGCGCCCGCCGGCGGCGCGTCGGGCCCGTTCGCCGGCAACCTCCCCGGCGCCAACGACGACAACGCCGGCCCGGTCCCGATCGACCAGGGCAACGCGCTGTACCTCGTCGACCACCGCTACCCCGACGTCTTCCCGCAGCCGGGCGGCGGCACCGGCGCCGACAACACGTTCCTGTGGGCGTCGCAGAACGGCGGCCAGACGTTCGACAACCCGGCCATCATCGGCAGCAACCAGATGGGCGGCGGCGCGATCGCCTACGGCGGCGAGAACAACCCGTCGATCGGCACGATCTCGCGCACCGAGACCGGCGGCACGTTCTTCCAGGGGATCGGCGCCGGCCAGTTCACCAAGCAGGAAGCGCAGCTCGGCACCGGCGACCAGGCCTACGACGGCTCGCTGGCCACCGACGGCGACCTCCCGGTCGCGGCGTTCGCCGACCTGACCGCCGAACGTCTACGTGCGCGAGTGGCGCGGAACCGGCAGCGTCAACGACCCGGCGATGTGGACGACCGCGTCGTTCCCGGGCTGCGGAGCCGCGGCTCGCCGGCGGGCCGAGCGGTACGTTCGTCCTGTACCGCGAGGGCCTGCTCGGCGGCGGCGATCCTCGTGCGCAAGGTCGTCGGCGGCCAGCCGAGCTCGGCCGCTGTCAAGCTCGCCGCCGCCGGCAACGACGCGACGATCTCCGAGAACCCCGGCGGCGGGCTCGCCGCTGCGTGGACCGACGACAAGGGCGTGCAGCTCAGCACGTCGGGCGACGGGATCACCTGGACGCCGCCGCAGCTCATCACTGCCGCGCCGTCGGGCACCCAGATCGCCGACCT
Organism: uncultured Actinomycetes bacterium; assembly: GCA_963846975.1. Classification (GTDB taxonomy): domain Bacteria; phylum Actinomycetota; class Thermoleophilia; order Solirubrobacterales; family Solirubrobacteraceae; genus AC-49. Next base: position 211,092 of record CAWJXY010000011.1, on the reverse strand, counting down.
GTCGCTCGCCGCGACGGCCGACGGCGGCGGCTTCGCGACGTTCGTCGAGAACGGATCGGGCGCCGAGAACGTCGGCCAGATCGCGACCTCGGTGTTCGGCACCCAGCAGGCGACCGGCCAGCTCGGGCTCGGCCAGCAGCAGGGCGGCGGCATCGGCTCGCCGATGGGCGACCAGCTCGCCACGTCGACCTGCACGACGGCGAAGTTCGGCGCCGTCACGGTCGAGGTGCAGGCCGGCTGCTTCGCCCACGACACGAGCGCCCCCGACCTCGACGTCTCGCTCGGCGCCGTCAACCTCAACGGGCTTCAGATCATCCCCGACGCCGGCGTGAAGATCGGCATCAACCCCAAGCAGCACGAGATCGTCACCACCGGCTCGGTGTCCGTCGTGCTCAAGGGCCAGGGCCTGAACATCACGCTCTACCACGGCACACTCGACGTCAAGCTGCCGACGCCCAGTGCCGGCACGACGCTGTTCGATTTCAGCGGACATCAAGCCGCCCGACATCGCGGGCTTCCCGATCGACGGCGACATCGACATCCAGCTCGTCAACGAGGGCGTGCGGATCCCGATCTCGCTCAAGCTGCCCGGCGTCTTCGGCGGCGTCACCGGGCTCGGCCGTCCTGACCGCGACGCTGCGGCGACGGCCTCAACCTCGATTCGCTCGAGTTCAAGGTCGGCGACGTGTCGATCGGCGCGCTGGAGCTCAAGGACCTCGACATCAGCTACACCCGCGTCGGGCAACGTCTGGAAGGGGATGGGCACGGTCAACGTGCCGACCGGCGGCAAGGCGTTCAGCCTTGCCCTGACCTTCGAGTTCGACGACGGCAACTACAAGTCGGGCTCGTTCGTCGTCGGCCTGCCGTACCCCGGCGTGCCGCTCGACCTCAACGACACGCCGCCTCAGCTCTACCTGACCAAGGGCGGGATGAGCCTCGGGCTGAGCCCGCTGTCGCTCGGCGGCAGTATCGAGTTCGGCGTCATGCCGCTGTACACCGACCCCACCGCCGAGCACGACTATGCGTTCACGCTCGACGGCACGCTGACCGCGGCGTTCGGCGACCCGCCGACGCTGACCGTCACCGCGACCGGCTTCCTGTACTCGATCAAGGTCGCCGATGCCAAGCTCGTCTACGCGCTGCCCGGCGACCGTCACCCTGACCGCCAATACCGGCTTCGACCTCGGCGTGATCAAGGAGAAGGGCACGCTCCAGGCGATCATCGACCCGCACAACAAGGTCTTCGGCGGGCGCATCAAGAGCGACATCATCATCGACCTCTCCCAGCTCGGGATCCCGGACGTGATCCCCGGTCTCGGCGGCACGATCGACCTCCCGTCCGAGGACATCGCGATCAACAACAAGGGCTTCGCGGTCTACATCCCGCCGGGCTCGGGCCTGCCGTTCTTCGGCACGATCTCCTACAACTGGGGCGACGCCGCGCCGCGGCATCCACCCGCTCGTCGACACGACCGACGCCTACGCGGCCGGGCTGCCGCGCGACGCGCGCCGGCGCCCCGGGCCCGCAGGCGTTCATGGTCCCGGCCAACGCTCCGAACGTCGCCGTCGACGTGACCGGCGACCGCGGCGCGCCCGCCGTCGTGCTGACCGACCCGACCGGCAGGCAGGTCGTGCCGACCGCCCCGGCCCGAGACGCGACCGCGGTCCAGATCGGCGACCCGACGGTCAAGACGACCCACGTCGGCCTGACCAAGCCCGCGGCCGGCCGGTGGACGGTCACCCAGGCGCCGGGCTCCGGCGTCGCCGTGACCGGCATCTCGTTTGCGGTCGGCGAACCGAACCCGACCGCGACCGCGAAGGTCTCGGGCCACGGCGCCAAGCGCACGTTGACCTACACGGTCAAGGCCGGGCCGAACGTCACCGTCGGCTTCGCCGAGCAGACGGCGACGCTCTACCACTTCCTCGGCGCCGCCAAGGGCTCGGCCGGGCACCTCACGTTCACCCCTGCGGCCGGCAAGGGCGGGAAGCGTTCGATCGTCGCCGTGATCGACAACGCCGGCCTGCCCAACGGCCGGCCGGTCGTCGCCAACTACATCGCCCCCGGCCCGCAGAAGCCCGGCAAGGCGACGCACCTCAAGATCACGGCCGCCGCGAAGGCGTTCACGGTCAGCTTCGGCGCGCCGCGCAACGCCACGCGCACGCTGGTCAAGGTCACCGCGACCGACGGGCGCCGGCTCCAGCTCGTCCTCGCCGCCAGGACCCACCGGCTGACCGTCCCGGTCATCGGGTTCTCCGACGGGATCAAGGTGACGGTCACCGGCCTCAGCGCGGCCGGCAAGCGCGGGCCGTCGGTGTCCAAGAGCGCGCGCCGCAAGACGTAGTCAGCCGATCGCGGCGTTGAGCTTCGTCAGCAGCGCGCGCAACTGGTCGAACTCCGTCCGACCGATCCCCGCGGCCCACTCGTCCTCGACCTCGGCGACCGCGGCCCGCACGGTCTGCGCCGCCGCATGGCCGCGCTCGGTCAGATGGACGCGCTTGGAGCGCTGATCGTCGGGGTCGTCGACCCGCTCGATGTAGCCGAGCTCCTCGAGTTGGGAGAGCAGGTAGTGCAGGGCCTGCTTGGACATCCCGGTCTGGGCGGCGATGTCGCTCGGCCGTCGCCCGTTGGGGCCCGGGTAGCTGAGGACCGCGAAGTGCGCCGAGACGATGTCGTCGAAGCCGTCGCGGTGCAGCGCCTCGAGCATCCGGCCGCGCAGCACATCGACCGGCATCCGCAGCAGCGCGCCGATCAGCGGTGGGCCGAGGGGAGAGGTGATCGTCGTGGTGGGTTCCGACATATTTCGTAAAACGACTTGACGATGCTTGACGGACGCCGCTAAGGTCGTCAAATCACTTTACCAACTCTCATGGAGCCCACGATGCCCACCGCCACCTTCGAGCCGATCCGGCTCGGCCCGATCACCGTCACGTTCTCGGTCGACGCCGAGCAGTCCAACGGCACCGTCACGGTCGCGCGCTGCGACGTCGCCGCCGGCGCCGGCATCCCGCTCGCCCACAGCCACGACGGCTTCGAGGAGACGATCTACGGCGTCAGCGGGACGACGACGTTCACGCTCGACGGCGAGGACGTCGAGGTCGGCCCGGGCGACACGATCTGCATCCGCCGGGGCGTCGTGCACAGCTTCATGGCACGCGACGGCGACATCTCGTTCCTCGCCATCGCCACGCCCGGTGTCTTCGGCCCGCAGTACTTCCTCGACCTCGCCGAGCTCCTCGCGGCCTCAGCGGGCGGCCCGCCGGACCTCGAGGAGGTCGGGGCCGTGATGCGCCGCCACGGGCTTACGCCCGTACCGACGCAGGGCTGACCGCGGCGCGCTTGCGCTTCTTGGGCGCGGGCTCGACGACCGCCGCATGGAAGTCGTCGACCGCGCGCTCGATCGCGGCCATCAGCGGCCACGCGTCGTCCATCTGCTCGCGGTCGGCGACGATCCCGAAGTCGATGTGGTCGCGGTAGCTCAGGCACGTGATGTTCAGCCCGACGCCGTCGGTGATGACCGACACGGGGTACTGCGCCTCGAGCTGCGCGCCGGCCATGTACAGCGGAACGCGCGGACCGGGGACGTTGGAGATCACGACGTTCAGCGGACGCAGCCGCTGGATCCCGCCGAGCTGGGCGCTGACCCGCGACGCTCGTGCCAGCACGGCCGGTGGCACGAACTGCGTGAGGTCCTGGAGGATGTCGGCCGGCATCGCGCTGAAGCGCTCCTTGGCGATGCTCATCGTCTGATGGGCGCGCAGCAGCGCCTGCTGCGGGTCGTCGGTGTCGGTCGGGATCGGGACGAACATCGCCGACACGCGATTGCCGAACGTCCCGCGCTGCTCGGCCGTACGCACCGACAGCGGCACCATCGCGACCAGCGGATCGTCGGGCAGCTCGTCGTGGGCGATCAGCCAGTCGCGCAGGGCCGCCGCGCAGACCGCGACGACGACGTCGTTGACGGTGATCCCGATCGCGTTCTTGATTTCGCGCACCCGCTCGAGCGACACCGAGCCGTAGGCGAAGCGCCGGTGCGGCGAGATCTTCCCGTTGAACCGCGTCTCGGGTGCGCGGACGCTCTCGGTCGCCAGGACGCCGCCGTCCGGCGTCCCGGGCAGCAGGGCCAGCAGTCGCGTCGTGAGGCGCGCCAGCAGCGACAGCCCGGGAATCGCGTTGATCCCCGGCAGCGCCTCCGCGTGCACGAGCGTCGTCGGCAGCGCGTGGACCATGCGCCACGGCTGGCGCGGCACGCCGAGCAGCCCGCGCACGACCATCTCGATCTGCGTCGGCGGCGGCATCCGCCGCGTCGGCTTCGGTGGCTCGACGATGCGCCCCTCGGGGCTGACGTCGAGCAGGGTGCCGAGGATCTCAGAACCGGAAACGCCGTCGATCGCCGCATGGTGGACCTTCGTCAGCGTCGCCGACCTTGCCGCCCTCGAGACCCTGGATCAGGTACAGCTCCCACAGCGGATGGGCGCGGTCGAGCTTGCGCGCGACGATCCGCTCGACCGTCCGCGCGAGCTGGTTCGGGCCGCCGGGCGGCGGGATCGCGGTCTCGCGGACGTGGAAGTCGAGCTCGAAGTCGGGATCTTCGATCCAGTACGGGTGGTCGATCGACAACGGCACCGGGGCCAGTCGCCAGCGAAACGGCGGCAGCAGGTGCAGGCGCTGGTCGACGAGCGTGCGGATGTCCTCGATCGTCAGCTTCCCGCCGGGTGCGGTCGACGGGTCCAGCACGCACAGGCCCGATACGTGACCGAACGTGCTCGGCGTCTCCATCGCCAGGAACTGCGCGTCCAGGCCGGTGAGCTGGCGCATGGTGCGAGTCTAGATGGCCGGAGGCCGCGTCATCCGCGGGGATGACACAAGACCGTCGCCCCGGACGACACGGACCATTCGCCCGGCCGACGACCGTGGGCCGGCGCGACGGCAGAGTGGCGTCCATGCGACGCACCAAGCTCACCACCCTCCTCGCGGCCGCCGCCCTCGCTGACGGGTGCCGCCGCCGCCACGTACGGCCCACGCCGACTCGATCGTCTACGTCAAGCAGGGCAACCTGTACCTGACCTCGCCCGACGGCTCCAAGGGCTACCAGCTCACCTACGACGGCAACTACTCGTCCCCGTCCCAGGCCGACAACGGAACGATCGGCGCCATCCACGGCCGCCAGCTGGTCCGCATGGATCGCAGCGGCACGCTGCTCAACGCCCCGATCGATGCGATGGGCACCGACGGCACGCACGGGATCGCCGGCCCCTACGAGGCCCGCATCTCGCCCGACGGCACCCGCTTCGTCTACTGGTTCTTCGTGCAGACATCGTGGAGCGACTACGCCAACAACGTCGAGTGGATCGACACCGGCTCCTACACGACGTGGACCTACGCGGACCATTTCACGAGCCCGGGAACCGAGAGCGAGTTCAACCGCAGCCTGACCCAGGCCGAGTGGATCTCGAACGACCGCGTGGTCGGCAACCAGGGCTTCTGGATGAACATCTGGACCTGGAAGCTCGGGACCGGCCACGGATACACGTCGGGCGCCGAGCAGTTCTGGTTCGGGCTGTCGGACCCCTACGACCCGGTGTGGGACGTCACCCCGGCTCACTGGTACGACGACCCGTCGCTGAGCCCCGACGGCAGCAAGCTGGCGATGACCGGCTCGGCCCAGGAGGGCGTCGACACGTCGGTCTACGTCGCTCCAGACCCACGGCCCGGCGTGGGTCGGCGAACCCCCGTACACCGTCGACTACCTCAACGGCGACACGCCTGTCGCCGCGCCCGAGATCCGCTGCCACCTCGACACCGGCGGCAACGTCGTCAATCCGAGCTGGTCGCAGGACGGCACCACGCTGGCCTTCGGCGCACCGAACGGCGTCTACGCGATGAACGTCCCGAGCAGCTTCGACTGCTCCCAGATGCACGCGAAGCTGATCGCGGCCGGCGGCACCGAGCCCGCGTTCGGCAAGGCCGACGTGAACATGGCCCAGGCGCCTGCGGCGCCCGGGGTCGGTGGACCGACCTCGTCGCCCGGCCAGGACAAGCCCGACCCCAGCAGCTGCGCGACCTGCAAGCCATCAGATCCCGTCGCGGCGCAAGGTCACGGTGACCAAGGTCAGCCTCAAGCCGAAGGCGTTCCGCGTCGCCCACCGCGTCGCCCGGACCGCCGGCACCCACGTGTCGTTCACGCTGTCGGCGCCGGCGAAGGTCACGCTGACCGTGACCCGGCGCAACGGCAAGCCGGTCAAGGGCTCGATCGCCGTCAGCGGCCACCAGGGCGCCAACACGGTCGCGTTCAGCGGCCGTCTGGCGGGCAAGGCGCTGGCCCCGGGCGCCTACCGCCTGATCCTCACCGCGAAGCCGACCGGCGCCGCCCCGACCACGACGAGCACCGCCTTCAGCGTCAAGCGCTGAGGGCGGTTTGCACCCACGACAACCGAAAGGCACCATGACTGCAACCGAGGTCAAGACCCCCGTCGTCCAGTCCGCCGCCGATGCGCCCACGTGGCCGCTCCCCGGCGGATCGCTGAGTATCCGTCTGCGCAGCGAGCAGACCGGCGGCGAGCTGGCCGCCGTCGAGAACGTCATCCCCGCCCACTACCCGGGGCCGCCGCGCCACGTGCACACAGCGTTCGACGAGCTGTTCTACGTGCTCGAGGGCGCGGTGACGTTCACGGTCGGCGACGAGCAGATCGCCACCACCGCGGGCGCGATCGCCTACGTCCCCGGCGCGACGCCGCACACGTTCTCCAACCCCGGCGACGAGCCCGTGCGGTTGCTGACGATCATCACCCCGGCCGGCTTCGAGGCCTACTTCGAGGCGATCGCCGCCGCCGCCCAGTCCGGCCAGCTCCCGCCGCCCGAGCGGATGGCGCAGCTGATGGACGACCACGGGGTCGTGCCCGCGTGATCTACCAGTCCTTCATCATCCGGTCGACCTCGCGCTTGACGTACGGGCCGAGCGTCTGGGCGAACACGCGCGTCAGATGGCTCGAATCCTTGAGCACGAGCGCGCCGCCGACGACCGGATAGCAGAAGCGCGTGGAGCAGATGAAGGGCGAGACGTCGATCAGCTCGATGCGCTTGTCCTTCGTCTGCTTGGCGGCGACCGCAGCCGGGTCGGGCGGCAGATACGTGGCGCGTGACAGCGCGCACTTCAGGCCCGCCTGCTGGTGGTTGGCGAGCGCCTGCTGGATGCAGGCCGGGGTGTTGCCCGGCGCGCCCATCGTGTCGCGGATGACGAGAATGTGCGCAACCGACTTGGGCAGCTGCTCCCACGCCGCGCGGTAGCCCTTGACCTCGGCGGAGAACGCGTTCTGGCCCGGCCCGACGACGACCGTGCCGCCGTTGTGCTCGGTCACGAACGCGACCGTGACCTCCGGATGGCGCTTGAACCACTGCGGCACCTGCTTGGTCCACTTCACGCACTGCGAGCGCTGCGGCTCGACGAGTGACTTGGTCGCCGTCGAGTAGGGACAGCTCGTGCGGGCGATCGTCAGGCCGCGCCAGCGCTCGCCGTTGGCGACGGTCGCGATCCCGGCCCGCCACATCTGGGCGTGGCTGTCGCCGACCAGCGCGAACGTCTTACGCGCTTGCGACTTGGGCACGCCGAACGCGCAGATCGACACCAGCCCCACGCGACCGGTCCGCGTGCACGGCGCGTTGCCGGTATCGGCGGCGACGATCGGGGTCGGGACGACCTGGTACTTGAGCGCTGCGTTGTGGCACGGATGCTCGGGGTCGCGCGCAGCGGCGCCGAAGCAGCGCGGGTGCTGGGCGATGATCGCCTTGGCCTGCTTCTTCTGCACGGCGCGCGTGTGGTTGAGCTGGGCGTTGCCGATCGCGGTCGTGCCGAAGATGACTCCGGTGCCGATCAGCACGAGCGCGAACGTCACGCGCGGCTTGCGCGACGTCAGCACCCGGCTGCCCCGGACGGGGTCTTCGACGATGAGTTTGGTGAGCCAGGCAAGCACGACGGTGAGCACGATGAGCAGGACCTTGATGTTGTCGTTGAGGGCGCGATCTAGAACGAACGGCGTGAGAACGAGTAGCGGAAAATGCCACAGATAGACGGAATATGAGACATCACCCAGGAACTGGACCGGCCGTAGGCCCATTACCCCGGCCGGCCCCCAGGCAACGCGCGGGGCCCCCGCCCAGATCACCAGCAGCCCTCCCGCGACCGGCAAAAGCGCTGCATCTCCCGGGAAAGGCGGCGCCGTGTCGTGTAGAAGATCGCGGCCACCATGATCATCGCCAGGCCGATCCAGGACAGCACGGCGAGGACCTCGGGCCGCAGCCGTTTCGGCGCCACGGCGAGCGCCAGCAGGCCGCCGAGCCCGAACTCCCAGGCGCGGGTCGGGGTGATGAAGTAGGCCTGCTCGGGGTCGGCGTGGGTGTAGGAGATCGAGTAGATGAAGCTCGCGATCGTGACCGCCGCCAGCCCGAAGAAGATCGTCCGCGCGCCGCAGTGCGACCCGCCCTCGCGACACCAGGGCCCCGATCAGGATCAGGACCGGCCAGATGAGGTAGAACTGCTCCTCGGCCGACAGCGACCAGAAGTGCTGGACCGGTGAGGGCAGGTTGTCGGCGGCGAAGTAGTTGACCGCCTCGCCGGCCAGGTACCAGTTCTGGACGTAGGCCGTCGACGCGCGGATCTCGGCCAGGTACTGCGACCAGAGCAGCTCGGGGACGAACACGATCGTCGCCACCGCGACGACGAGCAGGACCAGGAACGCGGCGGGCAGGATGCGCCGCGCGCGCCGCGCCCAGAACTGGGCCAGCCGACCTTGCCGCGCTTGTCGACCTCGCGCAGCAGGTGCGACGTGATCAAGAAGCCCGAGATCGCGAAGAACACGTCGACGCCGATGAACCCGCCGGTCAGCGACTGCGGCCAGTAGTGCCACGCGACGACGGTCGAGACCGCGACGGCGCGCAGCGCCTGGATCTCCGGCCGGATCTCCGTTCGCCGCGGCGCCGCGGGTCCGGGCGGTCGCTGCAGCCGGCGGTCGCGGCGGTTGCGTGATCGTCGTCGCCATCAGCGGTGAGGTTTCCAGCCGCGGACGAGCTTCTCCACCCGCTTGAGAATGTACGGCCCGAGCGTCTTTCCGAATTCCTGCGTCACGTGATGGCTGTCCTTGTACACGTAGACGCCACCGATGACGGGTGGGCACTTGTGCCGGTCGCAGACGTAGCGCGTCAGATTGACGACCTGCACGCGCTTGGAATGCAGCTGGTGGGCGGCCGAGTTCGCGGCGTCGGGGCGCAGCGCGCTGCCGCGCGGCACCGCGCACACAAGCCCCGCGTCCCGATGGTCGGCGATCGCCTGCTGCACGCACGCCTCGGTCGCCCCGCGCAGCCGCATCCCGGGCGTGTCGCGGATGACGATGATGTGCTTGACGGTTTTCGGCAGCGCCTTCCAGGCCTTCAGATAGCCGTTGATCTGGGCCTGGTACTGCTTGACGCCGGGCGGCGCGACCACGGTGCCGCCGTTGTGCTCGGAGACGAAGACGATGTCGACCTCGGGATGGTGCTTGAACCAGTCGATGACCTGGTTGTTCCACTTAACGCACTGAGAACGCAAAGGCTGCGGAATGTTCTTGGTCGCCAACGAGAACGGACAGCTCGTACGGGCGATGTTCAGGCCCCGCCAGTGCTCGGTCGTCGCCGTCTCGGTTGAGGCCGCGCGCCACATCTTGGCGTGGCTGTCGCCGATCAGCGCGAACGTCCGCTTCGCCTTGGCCTTGGACTCGCCGAACTCGCAGACGTCGACCTCACCGGTGGACAGCGACGGCAGGTCGTGGCACGGGAAGTTGCCCAGCGACGCGGCGACGATCGGCGGCGGGACGACCTGGTACTTCAGCTTCGGGTTGTCGCACGGGTGCGCCGGGTCGTGCGACGCGGCGCCGTAGCAGCGCGGGTGGTGCTTCTCGATCGTCGCCGCCTCGCGGGCCGACTGGGCGCGCAGGTCGGCGAGGTGGTGCTGGCCGAGCGCGGCGACGACAAAGATCGCGCCGGTCGCGATCAGCACGAGCGAGAACGTCCAGCGCGGCTTGCGCGAGGTCAGGAAGCGGCCGTGGCGCATCGGGTCCTCGACCAGGACCTTGGTCGCCCACGCCAGCAGCACCGTGACCGCGATCAGCGCGACGCGCGTCGGCCACCGCAGCTCCTGATTGATGACGAACGGCGTCATCACGAGCAGCGGGAAGTGCCACAGGTAGATCGAGTAGGAGATGTCGCCGATGAACTGCACCGGGCGTAGCGCCATCGGCCTGCTCGGCGCCCAGCGCCACGCCGGCGAGCCGGCCCAGATCACGAGCAGCGTCCCGAACACGGGCAGCGCCGCCGCGTAGCCGGGGAACTCGGTCTTCGTCGTGTACAGGAACGCGGCGGCGAGGATCATCGCGATCCCCAGCCACGACACGATCGCGCGTGCCGACGCCCGGACCGAGGTCGCCGTCCCGATCACGCGCCAGCAGTCCGCCGAGCCCGAACTCCCACGCCCGCGTCGGGGTGATGAAGTACGCCTGCGCCGTGTCGGCCTTCGTGTCGACGACCGAGAAGATGAAGCTCGCGAGCGTCACGGCGCCGAGCGTCAGCAGGATCGTCCGCTTGCGGATGGCGCGGCGCGGGCGCGCGCGACGACCGCGGCGAACAGGATCAGCATCGGCCACACGAGGTAGAACTGCTCCTCGGCCGACAGCGACCAGAAGTGCTGGACCGGCGACGGGGCCTGGTCGGCGGCCAGGTAGTTGATCGCCTGGTGGGCGAGCCACCAGTTCTCGACGTACAGCGTGCTGGCCCTGATCTCCTCGAAGTACTGGGTCCAGTACGTGAGCGGCGTCGAGATGATCGTGACCAGCGCGACGACCATCAGCACGAGCAGCGCGGCGGGCAGGATCCGCCGGGCGCGCCGCGCCCAGAACCCGGCCAGCCCGACGGCGCCGGTCCGGTCGACCTCGCGCAGCAGGTGCGACGTGATCAGGAAGCCCGAGATCGCGAAGAAGACGTCGACCCCGATGTAGCCGCCCGTGAGCAGCTTGGGCCGTAGGTGGAAGATGACGACCGTCGCGACGGCGATCGCGCGCAGCGCCTGGATCTCGGGGCGGACCTCGGTCCGGCGCCGCGGCGGGGCGGGGGTCTCGTCGAGGATCTCGGGCGCCGGGGTGGCGACGCCACCTACCATCGCGCGACCGGGTGTGTGAGCTTGAGGAGCACCAAAGGAACGAGGGAACGGCTGGGCGACAGGGCAGTTCGCAGCCTCTGGGAGCGCGGCATGTTACAGGCCCCCTGGCCCGCCCAAGCCAGATAACCGCGCTCGGGGAGTAGGGTCCGGGCCCATGATCGAGGGCAAGACGGTGGTCATCACCGGGGCCAGCTCGGGGCTCGGAGCGGCCGCCGCGCGCACCCTGAAGGGGCAGGGCGCGAACGTCGTCGTGGTGGGGCGCTCGCCGGAGAAGACCGCCGCGGTGGCCGAGTCGGTCGGCGTCGAGCCGATCGTCTGCGACTTCGCGCAGCTCGACCAGGTGCGCGAGCTCGCCGACACGCTGCTGGCGCGCTGTCCGCGGATCGACGTGCTGGCCAACAACGCGGGCGGCATGTTCCAGAAGCAGGTCGAGACCGAGGACGGCCACGAGCTGACGTTCCAGGTCAACCACCTGGCGCCGTTCCTGCTCACCAACCTGCTGCGCGAGCGGCTCGCCGCGTCGGGCGCGCGCGTCATCAACACGGCGAGCGTCGCCAACCGGTTCGGATCGGTCGACCTCGACAAGCTCGACAACACCGACGGGACCTACGTCGCGTTCCGGCGTCTACTCGACGTCGAAGCTCGAGAACATCCTCTTCACGCGCGAGCTCGCGCGGCGCACGGCCGACGAGGGGATCACGGCGTCGTGCTTCCATCCGGGGCCGGTCGCCTCGGACTTCGGGCGCGACTCGTTCCTGACCGGGCTCGTCTACCGCACGCCGCTCAAGAAGCTGTTCACGATCTCGGTCGACGAGGGCGCGGCGCCGCTCGTGCACCTGGCGACGCTCGACGACCCCGATGTCGGTCAACGGCGTGTACTTCCATCGCATGAAGGCCAACGGGCGCGACGAACAAGCAGGCCGACGACGCGCAGCTCGCCGCCGGGCTGTGGGAGCGCTCGGCCGAGATGGTGGGGATCGGGGCATGACGGCGACGATCTCCGGCCGGCCGGTGGCGCGGATCGGCTTCGGCGCGATGCAGCTTCCGGGGCCCGGCGTGTTCGGGCCGCCGCGCGACCGCGACGCGGCGCTGGCGGTGCTGCGGCGCGCGATCGAGCTCGGCGTCAACCACATCGACACGGCCCAGTACTACGGGCCCGACGTCAGCAACGAGCTGATCCACGAGGCGCTGCATCCCTACCCGGACGACCTCGTGCTGGTCAGCAAGGTCGGCGGGCGGCGCGACGACGAGGGCGGGTGGCTGCCCGCGCAGACGCCGGCCGAGCTGCGCGTCGGGCGTCGAGGACAACCTGCGCTCGCTCGAGGTCGATCGTGTCGACGCGGTCAACCTGCGGCTGATGGGCGCCGAGGCGCCGGACGGGCTTCGAGCGGTCGACTACGACGCCCAGCTCGACGAGATGGTCAGCGCTGCGCGACGAAGGCAAGATCGGCGGCGTCGGGTTGAGCACCGTCACGCTCGATCAACTCGAGCACGCGCTCGACCGCGGCGTCGAGGTGACGTGCGTGCAGAACGCGTTCAGCCTCGTGTCACGCGACGACGAGCCGGTGCTCGCGCTGTGCCGCGAGCGCGGGATCGCCTACGTCCCGTACTTCCCGCTCGGCAGCGCGTTCCCGGGGATGGCGAAGGTCACCGAGCAGGCGCCGGTGATCGAGGTCGCGCAGCGGCTCGGACGCCACGCCCGCGCAGGTCGGGCTGGCGTGGGTCCTGGCCCAGGGCGACAACGTGCTGCTGATCCCGGGCACGTCCTCGGTCGCGCACCTCGAGGAGAACCTCGGGGCCGCCGACGTGACGCTTTCGGACGAAGACCTCGAGCTGCTGGCGACGGTCCCGAGCACCAGGCCCCCGCACTAGAAGCGGTTTCTAAACGTTCTTCAGCAGCCCGGTCTGGCGCGCCCAGTCGACGGTGCGGCGGATCGTGTCCTCGGGCTCCGTGTACTCGATGCCCAGTTCGCGCTGGGCCCGCGAGCCGTCGTAGCGGTGGCCGTGCAGCAGCGTGCGGACCATCTCGCGGCACACCGGCGGCTTGCGGCCGGCCAGGCGCGCGCCCTTCTCGACGATCCAACCGCCGCCGACCGCCAGCGCGCTGGGCACCATCCGCGGCTTGCGGTCGACGCCGGCCACGCGGGCGGCGAGCGCGAGCGCCTCGTCGATCGGCAGCGTGAAGCTGTTGAGCAGATAGCGCTCGCCGGCCACGCCCTTGTCGGCGGCAAGGATGTGCCCCTGGGCGCAGTCGTCGATGTCGACGAGGCTGATGTGCGTGCGGACGAACACCTTCAGCCGCCCGTCGAGGAACGCGAGCAGGAAGCGCCCGGTGCCGCCCGCGCGGCCCGGCCCCTGGACCGACGACGGGTTGACCGACACGACCTCGATCCCCGCCTCGCGCCCGCGGCCAGCGCGGCGCGCTCGCCCTCGGTCTTCGAGCGCTCGTAGTTGGACAGGTACCAGCCGCGGTGCACGGTGTCCTCTCGTCCGACCGTCCCCGGTGCCTCGCCGAGTGTCGCCGCCGACGACGTCAGCACGAGCCGCGGAACACCGGCCGCGGCGGCGGCCTTCACGATGCCGACCGCGCCGTCGACGTTGGCCCGGAGCATCGGCGCCGGGTCGGCGACGCACATCGCGTTGACGCCCGCCACGTGGTAGACGAGCGCGCAGCCGGCCATCGCCTCGGTGAGGGTGTCGGTGTCGAACAGGTCACCGGCGACGATCTGCTGCGCGCCGTGGCCCCGCAACGCGGCCGCCGCAGCGTCGCTGCGGGCCAGCGCGACGACCTCGTCGCCGCGTGCGACCAATGCCTTGACGAGCGCACCCCCGACGACGCCGCTGCCGCCGGTGACGAAGACGCGGCTCACCGCGGGGTGCGCAGCGCGTGCAGGTAGCGGACGAGGTAGTCGTACCCCGACCACAGCGTGACGATCGTCGCGATCACCATCGCCCACTCATCGAGCAGCGCGCCCGCGATCGTCACGTCGGGACGGACCATCACCAGCCCGATCGCCGCGAACTGCACCGTCGCCTTCCACTTGCCCAGCATCGACGTCTCGATGTGCAGCCCCTCGGCGGCGACCGCGGCCCGCAGCCCGAGCAGGATCAGCTCGCGGCTGACGATCAGCGCGACGATCCACGGCGACACGCGGTCGACGGCGAGCAGCGCGATCAGGGCGCAGCTCACGAGCAGCTTGTCGGCCGTCGTGTCCAGGAACGAGCCGAAGCGCGTCGTGACGTCCCAGCGGCGGGCGAGGCGGCCGTCGAACCAGTCGGTCGCGGCGGCGACGAGGAACACGATCGTCGCTGCCGTGTCGGAGCCGTGCAGGACGAGCGCCATGACGACGGGGGCGAGCACGATGCGTACGCATGTGCCCGCCGCCAGCAACCCGGTCCGACCGAGCCGGGGGCGCCACGACGTCGATCTCTTCGGCTGGGTCAGGTCGTTGGTGCTGATCGATGCGAAGTCTACGTTCCCAGGCCAGTAGGCGCGATGGAGCAGTTGCACCGGGTGCGCCGACGGGCGCCCGCTGCCGTGCTCGATCTGCCAGCGGCACGTCTCGCTGTCGCACGCGGTGCTCGACGCACCGCTGGATGCGATCTGGTCGAACAGGTCGGCGCCGACGGCCATCGCGATGTCGTACTTCTCGGCCTTGAGCCCGTAGGTGCCGGCGATTCCGCAGCACGTGGCGTCGAGCTCGACGACGTTCAGCTGCGGGATCAGCGTGCAGCAGCTCGAGCGCCGGCTTGCCGATGAAGTGGCCCTGCTGCTGGCACGGGGCGTGGTAGGCGACCGTCTCGGCGATCGGTTGCAGGTCGGTGTTGAGCTCGCCGCGGTGATGCAGCTCGAGCAGCAGCTCGCAGATGTCGTAGGTGGCCTCGCTGACGAGCTTGAGGTCGGGGTCGTCTTCGAGGCTCAGGATCTCGCGCGCCTCGCGCTTGAGCATCAGCGTGCAGCTCGTCGCGTGCCCGACGATGACGGCGCCGTCGCGCGCGCCGGGCGCGAGCGCGCGGGCCTGCTCGAGCACTCGCTTGCGCGCATCGTCGAACAGGCCGTTGGACTGCAGCGGCAACCCGCAGCAGCCCTGGCGCGGGATCTCGACGCGGAACCCGTTGTGCTCGAGCAGCTCGACGACCATCTGCGCGCGACGTCGGGCTCGTAGTGCTGGGCGCCGCAGCCGTGGAAGAACACCGCGCGTCCGCGGCGCGGGCGGGCTTTCGTGGCGGCGAGCCCAGCGACTGAAGCGTCCGCCCGGCGAAGCGGGGCAGCGGCGCGTCGCGGTGGACGCCGAGCGTCTTGTGGGCCAGCGCGCGCAGCGGGCGCGCGCGCAGCGTGCGTTGGCCAGCGGCGCGACCGGCGTGCCGAGTGCGC
Organism: uncultured Actinomycetes bacterium; assembly: GCA_963846975.1. Taxonomy (GTDB): domain Bacteria; phylum Actinomycetota; class Thermoleophilia; order Solirubrobacterales; family Solirubrobacteraceae; genus AC-49. The sequence continues at coordinate 195,537 of CAWJXY010000011.1, read as the reverse complement.
CGAGCCGGTCGGGGCGCGAGATCAGGCGGTCGCGCAGCGGAATGCCGTCGCTGCTGCTTGAGCGCCGTCGCGGGCGTGGGCATTGAGCTCGGCGACGGCGACGCCCTGTGGGCAGACCTGGGTGCAGATCCCGCAGCCCGAGCAGTAGTCGACCGACGCGTCGGGCGAGCCGTCGCCGGCGACGCGGAAGCGCTCGGATTGCGGTCCGGCGTATTTCGGGCCCGGGAACAGCGGCGTGACCGCGGCGACCGGGCATGCGGTCTCGCAGATCGTGCACTTGACGCAGTGGTCGAGCGTGCCGCGCAGCGCGCTGAACAGGACGTCGTCGCTCACGCCGCGATCCGCTCCGCGACGTGGTGGCCGGTGCTCAGCGCGATGCCTTCGCCCGAGCCCTCGCGCCGCGCATCAGCGCCGGGGAGGGCGGCGCCGACGACGTAGACGCCCTCGGGCGCGCCCGCGACACCGACGCGCGCCAGCGGCTGCGCGGCGAAGGCGTCGGGTTCGAAGCGGACTTCGCCCGAGGCGTCCAGCCCGAGCGCCGTCTCGTCGCAGCCGAGCCGTCCTGGTCCAGTTCGATGCCGCCGCTCGCCAGCCCGCCGGTCGCCAGCACGATCGCGCCCGCGGCGTACCGGCGCTCGTGGCCGCTGACGTGCGCGCGGACGGTTGTCCGGCGCCGTCGCTGGGGATGACGCGCGCGCCCATGGTCAGCATCCCGCCGCCCGCGCGCAGCGCGCGGCGCAGCGCGTCGAACAGCCGCACGCCCGGGGCCGACGGCGGCAGCGTCGGGATCTCGAACACCGGGCGCCCGAGGCGTTCCTGGAGGTCGGTCCAGACGCCGTGCGGGTCGCGCAGGCCGAGGACGGCCGGCATTCCGACGCGTTCGCCGTCGCGCAGGAGCGGGGCAAGACCGTCCGCGAAGGCCGCGCGGAACGCCGGGTCGTCGAAGCGGCGTGCCAGCGTCACGGCGTTGGCCTCGACGCGGCCGACATCGAGATCGACGACGACCGCGCGGGCCTCGTGACCGCGCGCCGCGATGTTCGCCGCGCACAGGACGGCCGGGAAGTCGCGCAGCGCCGGGATGCCGACGACGCAGATCGGCGCGGGGTCGCTCAGGGCGCCCGCGGCCATCGTGGCGGGCACGAGCGCGGAGCGCCGCGGCGCGCCGAGCGGTCCGGGGAGGACGTGGTTGGCGCCGTCCGCAGCCGTGACGTAGCGGTAGCCGTCCTCGCTGAAGCAGGTGCGCAGCCAGCGCAGCGCCGCCGCGACCCCGTCGGCGCCGACCTCGGCGTACGGGTGCTTCGGGTGGGCGTCGATGAACTGCCGACGGTCGCCGTCGGCGAGCACGTCGACCGTCGCCGGCGCCAGGTGCGTGCATCCCGACGCCGCGGGCCAGCACGCACACCGAGGCGCCGTGCTGCGCGAGTCGCGCAGCGGCCGTCAGCCCGGCGACGCCGGCGCCGATGACGATCGCGTCGTAGTCGACCCGCGTCGCGGATCACGGCCGGTCGCCCGATGCCCAGCAGCCCGTGGTGGATCCAGTCGTCGAGCCACGCCTGGCGCAGCTGGTCGCCATAGCAGCACCGGCCAGACACCCTTCCACCGCTCGGCGACGAACGCGCGCAGCGCGGCGTTGGCGGCCGCCGGGTCGCCGTCGCCCGACTCGTGCATGAGCCCGGCCGCGCGGACCATGCAGAAGCCGCCCTGGCACGGGCCCATCCCCAGGCGCAGCTCGCGGCGCACGTCGTCGAGGTCGTCGGTGTCGCGCCACCGCGTCGCGCACCTGCGCGCGAGTGACGAGCTCGCACTCGCAGACGAGCTGCTCGTCGCCCAGCGTCCGCTCGCGGGTCCGCAGCCGCGCGCTCGGGCGCAGTGGCTCGCCGTGGCTGGGCGCCGCGCAGGAGCGTCGTCGCCGTCGCGCACGGCACGTCGCGACCGAGCGCCGCACACGCCGCGTCGACCGCCTCCTGCGCCATCAGCCGGTACGTCGTCAGCTTGCCGCCGGTGATCGTGACGATGCCTGCGATGCCGTCGCGCTGGCGGTGATCGAGCAGCGCGTGCGCCCGGCTGACGTCGCGCGTCGACGTCGACGGCGTCCGCCGTCCTGCCACAGCGGCCGCACGCCGGCCCACGCCCGCAGCGCGCGGGCGCGTCGGAAGCCGGGGACGAGGACCTCGCCGGCGTCGAACATCGCGTCGACCTCGGCGGGCGGGATCGACGTGTCATCGGGGTCGGTCACCGGCTCATCGGTCGTCCCCATCACCGTGACCGTGCGGACCGGAACGAGGGCGTCGCCGTCGCCGGGCAGCGCGCAGCGGTTGACCACCGTGTTCACCAGTCGGTGGTTCATCGCGATCATGATTCCCCGGCCTGGGATGACGCGGACGCTCTCGATCCCGGCGAGTCCCGCGATCTGCCCGGCCCACGCGCCGGCCGCGTTGATCGTGATCGCGGCGCGCACCTCGCGCTCGCCGCCGTCCCGCGTGCGCAGCCGCGCGCCGACGACGGCGTCGCCCTCGCGCTGCACCGCCACGACCGCGTGGTGCGTCGAGTACCTCGCCACCGCGCTCGCGAACCCCGGCCGCCAGCGCGCGCAGCAATTCCCACACGTCGATCGAGGCGTCGCGCACCCGGAACGCGCGCGAGATGCCGCGGTTCAGGCGCGGCTCGGCGGCCAGCGCGTCGGCGACGTCAACCTCCTCGCACGCGACGCCGGTCGCGGCGCACGCGTCGGGAAACCGCGCCGCGTAGTCGGCGTCGTCGAACGGCGTGCGAACGAACAGCCCGCCGCATCGCTCGACGGCGTGGGCGGCGATCCGCGCCACGATCGCGCTCTCGGCCGCGCACTCGCGCGCCGCCGTGCGGGTCCTTGACGACGTAGCGCGCGCCCGAGTGCAACAGCCCGTGGAACCGCCCGCTCGTCCCCTCGCCGAGGTCGGCCCGGTCGACGAGCACGACCCGCAGCCCCCGCAACGCCGCATCGAACGCCACGCCGGCCCCGGTCGCGCCACCGCCGATCACCAGGACGTCGGTCTCGAGGGCGGTCATGACACCCACGCTAGTGGCTGGGCTGCGAAAGAGTCCCTATTCGCACGCTTTGCAGCCCACGTTCCCGAGCCCGCCTACTCCTCCACCCAATCCAGCGTCCGCGCCACCGCCTTCTTCCACGTGGCCAGAGCCGTCGCGCGCTGCGCGGCGTCCATCTGCGGCTCCCACCGACGATCCTCGGCCCAGTTCGCGCGCACGTCCTCGGTCGACGCCCAGAACCCGGTCGCCAGGCCGGCGGCGTACGCGGCGCCCAAAGCCGTCGTCTCGGGGACCTTGGGCCGGATGACCGGCACGCCGAGGATGTCGGCCTGGAACTGCATCAGCGTCTCGTTGGCGACCATGCCGCCGTCGACCTTGAGCTCGGTCAGCGCGACGCCCGAGTCGGCGTTCATCGCGTCGGCGACCTCGCGGCTCTGGAACGCGACTGCCTCGAGCGCGGCGCGCGCGATGTGGCCCGGCCGTCACGTAGCGCGTCAGCCCGACGATCACGCCGCGCGCGTCGGGCCGCCAGTACGGCGCGAACAGGCCGCTGAACGCGGGGACGAAGTACGCGCCGCCGTTGTCGTCCACCGACGTCGGGCCAGCGCCTCGACCTCGCTCGCCGAATGGATCAGCCGCAGGTTGTCGCGCAGCCACTGGATCAGCGAGCCGGTGACCGCGATCGAGCCCTCGAGGCAGTACACGGCCGGCGCGTCGCCGAGCCGGTAGCCGACGGTCGTGATCAATCCGTTCTCCGACTGGACGATCTCGGTCCCGGTGTTCAGGAGCAGGAAGTTGCCGGTCCCGTACGTGTTCTTGGCCTCGCCCGGCGCGTGGCACGCCTGGCCGAACGTCGCCGCCTGCTGGTCGCCGAGGTCGCCGGCCACCGGCACGCCGGCCAGCGCACCGACCCGCACCTCGCCGTAGACCTCGCTCGACGAGCGGATCTCGGGCAGCATCGCCCGCGGCACGCCGATCGCGTCGAGCAGCTCGTCGTCCCACGCCAGCGTGTGCAGGTCCATCGAGCAGCGTCCGGCTGGCGTTCGAGACGTCGGTCACGTGGACGCCGCCGTCGGGGCCGCCGGTCAGGTTCCAGATCACCCACGTGTCGGGCGTGCCGAAGCACAGCTCGCCCGCCTGCGCGCGCTCGCGCGCGCCGTCGACGTGGTCGAGGATCCACGCGATCTTCGGGCCCGAGAAGTACGCGGCGATCGGCAGCCCGGTCTTGGCGCGGAAGCGGTCCTGGCCGCCGTCGGCGGCCAGCGCCGCGCATCAGCTCGTCGGTCCGCGTGTCCTGCCACACGATCGCGTTGTGGATCGGGCGACCGGTCGCGCGCTCCCACACGATCGTCGTCTCGCGCTGGTTGGTCACGCCGAGGGCGACGACGTCGTCCGCCGCCGCCGCCGACGTTCCCCAGCGCGCCGTCGATGACCTGGCGCGTGCGGCGCCAGATCTCGTCCGGGTCGTGCTCGACCCAGCCCGGCCGCGGGAAGATCTGCTCGTGCTCGAGCTGGTCGCGAGCGACCGGCAGCCCGCCGTGGTCGAAGACCATGCAGCGCGTGCTCGTCGTGCCCTGGTCGAGCGCCGCGACGTAGGGCATGAGCGGTCCGGCGTCTCCGCTACTTCGAGGAGCGCGAGAGGCGCTTGCCCGACGTCTCGGCGCCGTTCCCGCCGTTGGCGCTCGTACCGCTGTCGAAGAACTTCTGCACCAGGTCGATCAGCACGTTGGGGTCGGTGCCCGGCTGGATCGGGTCGCCGAACTTGATGTCGATCGGATGGCGCTTGGAGATCGCCCGGTAGCGCAGTCGCCGCGGCCAGAAGCGGCCGACCGGGTAGGCGGCCGATGTGCCGCTGACCTTGATCGGGACGACCGGCAGGTTGTGGCGCGTGGCGAGCACCGCGGCGCCGCGCCGCAGGCGACCGCCGCCGCCCGTCTTGCGCGTGCCCTCGGGGTACACGAGCAGGTTCCAGCCCTGGTCGAGCAGCTTGTCCAGGTTGCCGGTCGACTTCTGGCCCATGCCGCCGCCGGAACGGTCGATCGGGACCGTGTTGAAGACCAGCGACACGGCCGCCGCGACGAGGCGGTTCTTGTAGAAGTAGTCGGCCGCGGCGGCGACCGCGGTGCGCTTGCGCAGCTTGCGCGGCAGCGCCGCGAGGATCACCGGCGTGTCGATATGGCTCGAGTGGTTGGCGACGAGGATCACCGGGCCCTTGACCCGGTCGAGGCGCTCCTTGCCGGTCGCGCGGCGGCGCAGGTAGATCTCCATCACGGGTGCGAGCACGAACTGCAGGAAGCCTTCACGGACCAGCCGAGCCGGACGCGACCGTGCCCACGGCAGGTCGCTCTGTGCGGCGGCGTCGTACAGATCGCGGCCGCGCTTTCGGATGCGCTCGTTCAGCGAGCGCTTGCGGCGAAACCACTGCACGTCAGCGTTATACCCCTGTGGTGACGTTCGTTACGTTGCGGTGCGGGCGCCCGGCGTCGCCTCGACCGGCGGCGTGATGTCGGGCGGGGTCGTCGTCTGGCCGTCGCCGTACGGTGACGGAGAACGAGTCGCCGGTGTTGGTGAGGCCGCCGACCAGCGCCTGCGTGGGCGCCAGCGTCGACGCAGGACCGTGTAGCCCCGGGCCGCGGGCCCCGGCCGTCGACAGCGAGATCGCGTTGGCGGTCCAGCTGTTGTTGACGAGGGTGCCCGTGAGGCCGTTGACCGCGGTCAACGACAGCTGGGTGAACGACTCGGTGCCGAAGTCAGCCAGCGGCAGCGCGACGCAGCCCGAGCGATTGCACGACGAGGGCGCCTCGACGATCCAGTCGGCCGACGTGAGGTCGATGGCCGCTGCGCGCATCGTCTTCGTGAACACGATGTTGCGGGTGACGTCCGTCAGCCGCATGCGGACCAACTTGCCGTTGACGGTCACGCTCGCCGACATCACGTCGCCGGGGAGCAGCTTCATGCGGATCGTTGCCGACGCCGACGGGACGAGTTCGTACCAGGCCGAGTAGATCGGGGTGCCGGAGCGGCTGCAGTCGGACTCGGTGCCGATCTGCTCCAGCGCCGGCGACGTCGTGTGGTAGCCGCCGAGGCCGACCCACGACGCTTCGTAGGACCGGGTGCCGACCTGGCATGTCACGGCCGGCATCGTCCACGTTGCGCTCACGTGGCGGAACGTCACGCCCGGCGAGCTGGCCACATAGCCCGCCCAGTTCGTGCTCGTCTGCGTCGTCGTGAACGCGTGCGCCGGGGCAGCGCCGGCGACGGCGAACAGGACGGCAAAGAGGACGACTGTGCGAGTACGGCTCGTCATTTCTGTGGCGCGCAGCATGGACGAAAGCATTAAGGCCTGCGTAAGCCAACCGTATGTTTCCGGGATGTGTCGATCCCCGCCAGGCTGCGTCCTCGGTCACTCGCGTGCGGAGCACGCGTCGCTCCTGCGTCCTTGCCTGGCGGCGCCGACACAGCCCGGTAGCCTCCTGGGAATGACCGATCAACCTGACGACGAGGGCCTCCGCGACCGCATCACCAGGCAGGGGGAGGACGTGATCGCGCGGCTCGTGTCGGATCTGCTCGAGAACCCGATCGTCAGCGGAACGATCTCGCGCGTGTTCGGGGTGCGCGACCGCGCGGTCGCGGCCCAGGAGAGCGCGATGGGCGCCCTGAACCTGCCGTCGGCGGCTGACCTCGAGCGCCTCACGCGCCGCGTACGTTCGCTCGGTCAGCGCCTTGAGGGCATCGAGGACGGCGTCGATCGCGTCGACGACCGGATGGGCGGCCTCAAGGCGACGATCGACAAGCTCAACGCTGAGCTCGAGGCGATCCGTGCCGCGCTGCCGGTCGAGGACCCGAAGATCAGCCGCGATCAGGAGCGGCTGACCGTCCCGCACGACTGAGTCTCGGACAGCGGTCAGGGCCGCGATCGCCGTGTCGCCGAGTCGCTCGCCCGCGACTCGCAGGCCGTCGTGGTCCAGGCGCTCGCCGCCCGTGATCTCGCCGAGAGCGACCAGGCACGCCGCTCGGAGGCCGCGCAGCTCGGCCACACGCAGTACGGCCGCGGCCTCGAGGTCGAGCGCGATCGCGCCGACCGTCTGCCATCGGGCGACGTTGTCGGCCGCGTCGGGGTCGTAGAACAGGTCGGCCGACACAATCAGCCCGCGGTGCGCGCCGGCATCGGCCAACGCATCCGTCAGCCGCTCGTCGGGCGCCACCCGCTCCGAAGCGCCCAGTGCGCGACTCGTCCCGTCGGCGCTCAGCACCGCATCGGCTACCACCAGCTCGCCGCGGCCCAGAGCCCCGTCGAGCGCCGAGGCCGACCCCGACGCGCACCGCCACCTCGAGGCCGAGGTCGCACAGCTCCTCGAGCACGATCGCCGCGCTCGGCCCGCCGAGCCCCGTGCTCTGGATCGTCAGCGGCTCGCCGTCGGCCTTCGCGGCACCCGTGTATCCCCACAGCCCGCGGTTGTGGTTGAACATCGCCGGCTCGACCAACAGCTGCTGGGCGAGCATCAGCGCGCGGCCGGGATCACCCGGCAGCAGCGCGCGGGGGGCGAGCTCCGCGGTGGGGTGGATGTGGACCGGCCCGTCGCTCACGGGCGCGAGAGGCTAGAGCAGCTTCGCCGGGGTCGTGCGCTCGCTCCCGCCCGTCCACTCACGACGACCGAGGATAGACTCGCGGACATGGACGGGCCGGGCGCCGAAAGCTCCGCGGGGCCGGCGTCGGCGCGGCGCGTCCTGGTCACCGGCGTGGCCAACTTCTGGGGCGAACAGCTCGCTCGCGCACTGATCGGCGACCCGCAGATCGAGCACGTGACCGGCATCGACACGCGGCCGCCGGCGCCCGACGTGCTGCGCGAGATCGACCACGTCCGCGCTGACCTGCGCGCCGCCGACCTGCGGGCGATCGTCGCTGATGCACGGATCGACACCGTCGTCCACAACGATATCCCGGGGTTCGCCGACACCGAGCACACCGAGCGCCAGCTCCACGAGCTGACGGTCATCGGCACGTTGGCGCTCGTCACCGCGCTGTACGAGCAGCCGACGATGCGGCGCCTCATCGTCCGCAGCTCGGCCGCGATCTACGGCGCTCAGGCGGCCGGCCCGGCGTTCTTCGTCGAGGAGCTCGCACGTCGTTTCCCGCTGCGCACGCGCTACCAGCGCGACATCGGCGAGCTCGAGACGATCGTCGAGGCGTTCGACCGCCGTGCGCGCGACGTCACGGTGACCGTGCTGCGCCTGCAGCCGGTCGTCGGTACGACGCTCGAGACGCCGATCACGCACCTGCTCTCGGCGCCGGTCGTGCCGACCGTGCTCGGCTTCGACCCGCAGCTGCAGTTCGTCCACGAGGACGACTCGGCCGCCGTCCTGCACCACGCGATCCACAACCCGGTCGCGGGGCCGGTCAACGTGGCCGGCGACGGGACGGTCTCGCTGAGCCGGGCGCTGCACCGCATGGGGCTGATCGCGCTGCCGCTGCCAGCGCCGCTGTTCGGCCAGCTCTCGGGGCTCGGCGCGCGGGTCGGCCTGCCGCGGCTGACGCCCGACATGGTGCGGTTCGTCCGCTACGGCCGCGGCGTCGACACGACGCGCATGCGCGACGAGCTGCGCTTCGAGCCGCGCTATTCGACGGCCGGCGCGATCGACGCCGTCGCGCAGGGGAGGTTCGCGGCGTGAGCGAGCAGTGGACACAGGACGAATGGGGCTATGACCCCGAGTACGTGCGTCGCTGGCAGCCGCTGCTCGACCGCGTCTACGACCGCTGGTGGCGGGTCACGGCGACCGGCGTCGACAACATCCCATCGAGTGGCCGCGCGTTGATCGTCGCCAACCATGCCGGCGTGCTGCCCGTGGGACGCGGCGATGATCGCGACGGCGATCCGCAAGCACCACGGCGCGCCGCGCGACCCGCGCTTCCTGGTGCTGGATTGGGCGTTCGACGTGCCGTTCGCATCGTCGGCGATGCGGCGCTTCGGCGGCGTTCCCGCGTCACCGCACAACGCGCTGCGGCTGCTCGACACCGACCACCTGGTGACCGTGTTCCCCGAGGGGACGAAGGGGACCGGCAAGCCGTACTCGCAGCGCTACCGGCTCGAGCGCTTCGGCCGCGGCGGCTTCGTCGAGCTGGCGCTGCGGGCCGGCGCGCCGATCATCCCGTGCGCCGTCGTCGGCAGCGAGGACATCTACCCGATGCTCGCCGAGTGGCGGTCGCTGGCCCGGCTGGCGCGCGTTCCGTTCATGCCGGTCACGCCGACGTTCCCGTGGCTCGGCCCGCTCGGTCTCGTCCCGCTGCCCGCGCGCTGGCGGATCGAGTTCTGCCCGCCGATCGACCTCAGCGTCCATGGCCCCGAGGCGGCCGGCGACCGCGCCCGGGTGCTCGAGATCTCCGAGCAGATCCGCGATCTGATCCAGGCGAAGGTGCTCGAGAACCTCGTCGCCGGGAGGGCGCCTGGCGCTGACCGGATTTTGGGCGTACGATCACCCGATTCGACCGCTGGTCGTAGCCGTGTCATTGCTGTGTGCGCTCGCCGTTCTCGCGCCGACAGCGTTCGTCGGCCATGACGCGCCGGCAGGCGCGGTCGCGGCGAAGACGAAGGCGAAGCCCAAGCGCTGCAAGCCCGGCTTCGTGCGCTCGCACGGCCATTGCGTCTGCCCGAAGGGCAAGGTCCGCAAGGGCAGCAAGTGCGTGCGCAAGCCCAAGAAGAAGCGCCGGCGACGAAGCCGACCACGCAGACGACCCAGCCGTCGACGACGCCGACCACCACGACCACTCCCGCGCCGGCGCCCCGACCGACGGCCCGCCGTTCGCGCCGCCGGGCCACGACCTGACCGGCACGCCGGCCGCACAGGCGATCCTGCCGTTCCTCGCCAACTCGACGTTCACGAGCTGCGTCGCAGGCTGGCCGAAGTGTTCGGTCGAGGAGCGCTACGGCCATTTCGCCGACGGCTCGTTCTACTACTGCCGACTCACCCCCTCGCCGGGCTCGGACATCATCAACGCGGCGCACCCGTTCACGATCATCGGCGCCGACCAGAAGGCCGACGGCTCGTGGGCGGTGACGCTACAGGTCTTGTCCTACGGCAACGCGCTCACGTACTACACATGGACCGTGTCGAGCGAACGGCGCGACGAGCGGCCTCTACTGGGGGCCAGGCTCCAACCCGCAGACCAACGCGCCGACCCAGCAGATCACCGGGCTGCAGTGGGTCCGCGGCGCGCGCAACTGTTCGTACTAGCCTGCCGGGCGTGAGCTTCGAGAGCAGCAGCGAGTTCCGCGACGGTCATCGACCGCATATTTCAGATGATGGACGCCGACCCCGAGATGGGCCCCAAGCTGCGCGACGCCGACGTCCCGCAGCGGTTCGAATTCCCTGATTTCGATCTGGTCATGAACATCCGAGCGGCGATGCCGGGCGAGGACTCCAACCTCGTGTGGACGTGGATCGACGACCCCGACTTCGAGCCGAAGGTGACGATGACGATGTCGTCAGAGACCGCCAACCGCTACTTCCAGGGCAAGGAGAACATCGCACTCGCCATCGCGCGGCGGCGGATCAAGAGCAAGGGCGACGTGCGGGCGTCGCTCAAGCTGATCCCGATCACCGAGCCGATCTTCGCCCAGTACCGCGCGATGGTGGAGCGGGAATTCCCGCACCTGGTCGTCCGCTGAAGGTCGTTGATGTTGACAACGAAGGGCGGTCGGCGTAGACCACGTGTCGCAACAGCGATTGAGTGCACCAAGGGCCGGGCAGTGGGTGGAATTGCACCCGCGAGGCGCCGCCGGCAACGAGACGAGCGCCGCCGGTCCAACGCAGCGGGCCGCATGCCCGCACAGCGGCGGGGCTCCCGTGACGAGGGTCCCGCCGCGTTATATGGGTCAGCCGTAGTCATACTTTTCCGCCATGGCCGCAACGACCCCCGATAGCGCTACCGACCCCGCGTTCTCGCTGACCCTCAACGAGGACCAGCGCAACATCCGCGAGTGGGTCCACGGGTTCGCCGACGGTGTCGTCCGCCCCGCGGCGCACGAATGGGACGAGCGCGAGGAGACGCCGTGGCCGATCATCCAGGAGGCCGCGAAGATCGGGCTCTACGGGTTCGACGCGCTGGCCCAGTTCTTCGCCGACCCGACCGGGCTGACGCTGCCGATCGTCAACGAGGAGCTGTTCTGGGGCGACGCCGGGATCGGCATGTCGATCATGGGCACGGCGCTGGCCGTCGCGGCGCTCGCCGGCCAGGGGACGGGCGAGCAGATCGGCGAGTGGATACCGCGCTGCTTCGGCACCGTCGACGAGCCGAAGGTCGCCGCGTTCTGCTCCTCGGAGCCCGACGCCGGATCCGACGTGTCGGCGATCCGCACGACGGCCAAGTTCGACGAGGCGACCGGCGACTGGCTCCTCAACGGCCAGAAGGCGTGGGCGACAAACGGCGGGATCGCCGACGTCCACGTCGTGATCGCCAGCGTCGACCGCGAGCTCGGCTCGCGCGGCCACGCCGCGTTCGTCGTCCCGATCGAGACGCCGGGGATCGAGCAGGGGGCCAAGGTCAAGAAGCACGGGCTGCGCGCGTCACACACCGCCGACGTGCACTTCGACGATTGCCGCGTGCCCGGCGGCCCAGCTGCTCGGCGGCAAGGAGAAGCTCGACGAGCGCCTGGCCCGCGTGCGCGAGGGCCAGCGCGGCGGATCCCAAGCGGCGATGCAGACGTTCGAGTCCTCGCGGCCGACGGTCGGGGCGATGGCGGTCGGGATCGCTCGCGCCGCATACGAGGTCGCGCTCGACTACTCGCTCGAGCGCCAGCAGTTCGGGCGCCAGATCGTCGAGAACCAGGCGATCGCGTTCACGCTGGCCGACATGAAGATGGAGATCGACGCCGCGCGGCTGCTCGTATGGCGCGCGTCGTGGATGGGGCGCACGGGCCAGCGTTTCGCCAACGCCGAGGGCTCGATGAGCAAGCTGAAGGCCGGCGAGGTCGCGGTCTGGGCGACCCAGTGCGCGATGCAGATCCTCGGCGGCAACGGCTACACGCGCGAGTTCCCGGTCGAGCGCATGAACCGCGACGCCAAGATCTACACGATCTTCGAGGGCACGAGCGAGATCCAGCGCCTCGTCATCGCCCGCGCGATCAGCGGCGTGCACATCCGCTAGCGCGGCGATCGTCGCGAATCACGCCAGCCGCAGCGCCAGCGCCAGCCGGAACCGCCCGTCGGCGTCGTCGAGCATCGTGCCGAACAGGTCGCGCAGCTGCGCGATCCGGTAGCGCACGGTCTGGGGGTGGACCTTCAGGGCGGCGGCTGTCGCTTCGATGCGCCCCTGGTGGTCCAGCCACGTACGCAGCGTCGCGGTCAGCTTGGCCTGAGCCGCGCCCGGCAGCTCACGCAGCGGCGCGAGCACGACCTCGGCCAGCTCGGCGCCCAGCGCCGGGTCGCCGCGCAGCAGGAGCTGCTCGAGGTGGCGCTCGGCGACGACGAGGCCGCGCGGATGGGCGTCGCTGGTCACCGCTAGCGCCAGTTGGGCGCGGGCGAGGCTGCGGGCGGCGCCGCGGCGCGCAACATCGGGGCCGAGGGCCGCATGGCGCCCGCGCAGGAGCCGCTCCAGGCGGCCGTGCAGGCCCGGCGCGCCGGGGTCGTCGATCAGCGCGATCGTCTGCTCGTCGATCATCGCCGACATCGCTCCGAGCCCGGCCGGCTCGGGCTCGGTGTCGCCGACGATCAGGACGGCAAGGCGGCGCGGCACCGCCCAGCCGAGCTCGGCCGCGAGCGTCGCGAGTTCGTCGTCCTCGGGCGGCGGATCGCCGACGACCATCCGCACAAGCTGGCGCCGAAGGCGCGCAGCCTCGCCGGCGGCCGCTGACTGCTCGGCGGCGTAGCCCTCGATCGACTCCGCCGACAGCGCATCGATGTACTCGAAGATCGACTCGCCGAGCGTGTAAAGCTCTTCCGGCGGCACGCCGGCCTCGCGGCCCGCGTCGACGAACCGCCGCCAGGCCAGCCGCGCGCCGATCCGGTAGGCGCTGAGCAGGGCGTCGAGGCTCCGTCCCTGGCGCATCTCGCCGCGCCCGAGCTCGAAGTACACGCGCCGCCCGCGGCGGCCGTCCTCCTCGATGAAGCGCTCGAGCGCGCGCTCGACGCCGATCCGGACCGCACGCCCGAACGCCCCGTTCATCGGCCGCCGGTACTCCGGCACCTCCTGGGCGATCGCCTCGATGATCTCGTTGGACAGGTCGGGCAGGACCGGCCGCAGAACGTCGGCGAGCATTTGTAGGAAATCTACAATATTGCGCGAACACACGCGAGGCATCCGTCAAGAAACGGTCCCGGATCCGCGAGAACCTTCTATCCGTGACCCGCTCTCAGCGCAACGCCAACCTCGGCGCGGTGATCATCCCCTTCGTCGGCGTGATCGTGGCGATCATCTCGCTGTGGGGTCGCGGCGTCCATGCCGCCGACCTCGTCGTCGCCTTCGTCCTCTACATCCTGTGCGGTTTCGGCATCACGGTCGGCTTCCACCGGATGCTCACCCACCGCGCGTTCCAGGCCTCCAAGCCCGTCGAGTACACGTTCGCGATCCTCGGCTCGATGGCCGTCCAGGGCCGAGTGATCGACTGGGTCGCCGACCACCGCAAGCACCACGCCCACTCCGATGAGGAGGGCGACCCGCACAGCCCGCACGTCGGCCACGGCACCGGGCTTCGCGGCCTGTGGCACGCCCACGTCGGCTGGCTGTTCACCGAGCACGGCCGCGCCCGCCGCGCCCGCTACGCGCCAGACCTGCTCGAGGACCGCGGCATGCGCCGGATCAACCGCATGTTTGTCTGGCTCGTGGCGGCGACGCTCCTGATCCCCGCCCTCGTCGGCTACATCTACTTCGGCACGCTGGCCGGAGCGTTCGAGATGTTCCTGTGGGCCGGCCTGGTCCGCGTCTTCTTCCTGCACCACATCACGTGGTCGATCAACAGCGTCTGCCACTACATGGGCAAGCGGCGCTTCGACGTCGACGACCACTCGGCCAACGTCTTCTGGCTGGCGATCCCGTCGCTCGGCGAGGCGTGGCACCACAACCATCACGCGTTCCCGCGCTCGGCGGCCCACGGCCTGCGCAAGGCGCGAGGTCGACCCGTCGGCCGCGTTGATCTGGGTGCTCGAGAAGCTGCGCATCGTCCACAACGTCGTTCGGATCACGCCCGAGCGCCAGGAGCAGCTGATCGCCGCCGCGAAGGAGAAGGCCGCCGGCGCGGCCGCCGCGGCGAAGCCGAGCGGCGACCCGGTCGCCCAGACCTGAGATCGTGAAGCGGTGGCATCGACCACCGCCACGGCAGATCTGCTGCAGCGCGTCCGCCAGACCGGCCTCCTGCAGGCCGCTGAGCCGGTTGTCGTGCTGCTGTCCGGCGGCCGCGACTCGGTCTGCCTGCTCGACATCGCGGTGCTGCTGTGCGGCGGCGACGGAGCGGTCAGCGCACTGCACGTCGACTACGGGCTGCGCGGTGAGGACTCCGACGCCGACGCGCGCCACTGTGCCACGGTCGCCGAGCAGCTCGGCGTCGCGCTGACCGTCGAGCGAGCCGACCGCCCGCCGAGCGCCACCGGCAACCTGCACGCCTGGGCGCGCGACGTGCGTTACGGCCTCGGAGCCCGGCTCGCCGCCGACCGCGGTGCCCAGCTCGCCGCCGCGCACACCGCGACCGACCAGGCCGAGACGATCCTCTACCGGCTCGCCAGCTCGCCGGGGCGCCGCGCGCTGCTCGGCATGGCGGCCCGCAGCGGGCGGCTCGTCCGGCCGCTGCTGACGATCACGCGCGAGCAGACCGAGGAATGGTGTCGCGCGCGCGGCCTGAGCTGGCGCGATGACGCGTCCAACGACGACCCGCGGTTCGCACGTGCGCGGGTGCGCGCGGACCTCGTACCGGCGCTGCGCGCGGTCGACGACCGCGCGCAGGACAACGTCGTCCGCACCGCCGAGCTGCTGCGCGCCGAGGCCGAGGTGCTCGACGAGGTCGTGCGCACGGCCCTGAACGGTCGCGACGAGATCGGGCTCGACCACCTGGCCGCGCTGCCGCCCGCGCTCGCGCGGCTGATCGTCCGTCGCCTGGCCGAGGACGCGACCGGCACCCTGTGCGCGAGAGCGGCCACGCGGCTCGAGGACCTCCTCGCGCTGGGCGCCGATGCGCAGCTCGACGTGGGCGACGGAGCCCGTGCCGTCGTTACCGGCGGGCGCCTGCGTTTCCGGTTGTCCAAATAGTCGCAGAGGCGCAAATCAGGTCGGCCGCTTTGGCTCTGGCATGCGTCTCGACGTTGGACATATAGTCGCCTTCTTGCCCTTCGCCGTGTCCAGCGCCTCTGACGCTGATCCCACCCAGCCCGCCGACTCGGGGTCGGCGGTCGCGCCCGCGGTCCGCCTCGAGGGCCTGCACAAGGCCTACGGCGACGTGGTCGCGCTCGACCATCTCGATCTCGAGGTGCAGCGCGGCGAGTTCTTCACGCTGCTCGGCCCGTCGGGCTCGGGCAAGACGACGACGCTGCGCCTGATCGCCGGCTTCGAGCACCCCGACCGCGGGACGGTCGCGCTCGGCGGCGTCGACGTGACGAGGCGCGCGCCCTACGAGCGCGACGTCAACACGGTGTTCCAGGACTACGCGCTGTTCCCGCACATGACGGTCTCCGAGAACGTCGCCTACGGCCTCCAGGTCCGGGGCATCGGGCGCGCCGAGCGCCGGCAGCGCGCCGATGAGGCGCTGAACATGGTCCGCCTCGAGGGGCTGTCGGGCCGCAAGCCGATCCAGCTCTCCGGCGGTCAGCGCCAGCGCGTCGCGCTCGCCCGGGCGCTTGTCAACCGCCCGACCGTGTTGCTGCTCGACGAGCCGCTCGGTGCGCTCGATCTCAAGCTGCGCCAGGAGATGCAGCTCGAGCTCAAGCGCATCCAGGGCGAGATCGGCGACGCGATCACGTTCGTCTACGTGACCCACGACCAGGAGGAGGCGCTGACGATGAGCGATCGCGTCGGCGTGTTCTCCAGCGGCAGGCTCGAACAGATCGGCACGCCGGGCGAGATCTACGAGCACCCGCTCAACGAGTTCGTGGCCGGGTTCGTCGGCACGTCGAACGTCATCGAACGCGACGGCACCCGCTACACGATCCGCCCCGAGAAGATCGCCGTCGTCGGCGACGACGATCCGGTCGGGGCAGGTGCGATCGCGGAGACCGGCACCGTCTCCGAGGTCGTCTACCTGGGCGCGGTCACCCGCTACATCGTCGACCTCGACGACGGCACCACGCTCTCCGTACTACGCCAGAACACCGACGCCGGCGCCGAGCGCGCTCTGAATGAGCGCGGCCGTCGCTGGCGACTGACATGGCGGACCGACCAGATGTCCGCACTCACCGCTGCACCCGAGGAAAAGGACTCCCCTTCATGAGACAGCACCGGATCATCGCCACGATCGTCGTGCTCGTGGCCATCCCGTGGGTCATTTCGGCCTGCGGTGGCGGCGGCTCGTCCAGCAGTTCCAAGACAACCGCCAGCACGGTCCAGAAGATCGGCCAGGGCGAGGGCCAGCTCAACGTCATCGCCTGGGAGGGGTATACGCAGCCCGAGTGGGTCAAGCCGTTCGAGCAGCAGACCGGCTGTCAGGTCCACGCCAAGTACGGCGGCTCCTCCGACGAGATGGTCACGCTGATGCGCCAGGGCGGCGGCAGCGAGTACGACCTCGTGTCGGCGTCCGGCGACGCGAGCCTGCGCCTGATCCGCGGCAAGGATGTCCAGCCGGTCAACGTCAACCTGATCCCGGGCTACAAGGACTTCATCCCGCAGCTCAAGTCGCCGCCCCACAACACGATCAACGGCGTCCACTACGGCGTGTCGCTGCAGTGGGGCCCGAACACGCTGCTGTGGAACACGAAGAAGGTCAAACCCGCGCCGACGAGCTGGGAGGCGATCTACGACCCCAAGTACAAGGGCGAGGTCACGGTTCCCGACAACCCGATCCAGATCGCCGACGCGGCGCTGTACCTGTCCAAGCACGATCCGTCGCTGGGCATCAAGGACCCCTACGAGCTGACCTCCGACCAGCTCGACGCCGCGGTCAAGCTGCTCAAGCAGCAGCGCCCGCTGGTCAAGAAGTACTGGGGCCTGGCGTCCGACGAGATCGACCTGTTCAAGAACGGCGACGCGGTCATCGGCGCGTCGTGGCCGTACCAGACGATCACGCTCCAAGAGGCCAAGACGCCGGTCAAGGACACGATCCCGTCCGAGGGCGCCACTGGGTGGGCCGACACGTGGATGCTGTCGTCGCACGCCAAGCATCCCAACTGCGCCTACAAGTGGATGGCGTGGGTCTCGACCCCCAAGGTCCAGGCCCAGCAGGCGATCTCGTTCGGCGAGACGCCGGCCAACCTCAAGGCGTGCCCGATCATGGACAAGCTGTCGCCCGGCTCGTGCGCGCAGTACCACGCCAACGCTCCGGCGGCGTACTTCAACTCGATCAAGTTCTGGAAGACGCCGACCGCGGTCTGTGACGACGGCTCCAACGACTGCACCGACTACACCGAGTGGCAGCAGAAGTGGACGGAGGTGAAGGGGTAACCGCCCTCGCCTCGGCTCGCACCCGTGCGTCGGCGGCGCTGCACCGCCGGCCACGGCTGCGAGCCGGCCTGCTGCTCGCGGCGCCGAGCGCGTGGTTCATCGCGCTGTACCTCACGGCGCTCGTCGTGCTGTTCATCTCCGCGTTCTGGAGCGTGGACGCGTTCACCGGCGACCTCGTCCACACGTTCACGACGCGCAACTTCGAGTCGCTCTACAACGACTCGATCTACCGCACGATCGCGCTGCGGACGATCGGTATCGCCGCCGCGGTCACGGTCACCGACGCGCTGATCGCGTTCCCGTTCGCGTACTACGCCGCGCGCCTGGCGCCGCCGCGGCTGCGCGGCGCGCTGTTCGTCGCGGTGCTCGTTCCGCTGTGGTCGAGCTACCTCGTGCGCGTGTACGCGTGGCGGCTGATCCTGGCCAAGGACGGCGTGCTCAACTGGGGCCTGGATCAGATCGGGCTGGGGTCGGTGAACGTCGCGTACTCCAACTGGGCGATGTGGATCGTGTTCAGCTACATCTGGCTGCCGTTCATGATCCTGCCGATCTGGGCGGCGATGGAGCGGATCCCCGACTCGTACCTCGAGGCGTCCGCGGACCTCGGCGCCCATGGCTTCACGACGCTGCGCCGCGTTCTGCTGCCGATGGCGCTGCCGGGCGTTGTCGCCGGGTCGATCTTCACGTTCTCGCTCACCCTCGGCGACTTCATCACGCCAACGCTCGTCGGCGGCGCCGGCTCGGACTTCATCGGCAACGTCGTCTACCGCAGCGTCGGGATCGCCAACAACGTGCCGTTCGCGGCCGCCTATGCGACGGTCCCGCTCGTCGTCATGGGCGCGTACCTGTGGTTCGCCAAGCGGATGGGGGCGTTCGAGGCCCTGTGACCAACAAGCGCTCCACCCGGATCGCGCTCGGCGTCTTCACGGCGCTGGTGATGCTGTTCCTGTTCTTCCCGCTGATCCTGATCGTCGTATACGCGTTCAACTCGTCCAACGTTCAGAGCTGGCCGATCCCCGGCCTCAGCACGAAGTGGTTTACGACCGCGTTCCACGACGCCGACATGCGCGACGCGCTGTGGCTGTCGATCAAGGCCGGGCTGCTGAGCACCGCGATCGCGCTCGTGCTCGGGTCGCTGGCGGCGTTCGCGGTGTCGCGCTTTCGCTTCTTCGGGCGCGAGGCGGTGTCGTTCCTGCTCATCCTGCCGCTCGCGCTGCCGGGGATCATCACCGGCATGGCGCTGAACTCGTTCTTCACGTTCAGCTCGCTGCGCTTCTCGCTGCTGACGATCGTCATCGGCCACGCCACGTTCTGCATCGTCGTCGTCTACAACAACGTGACCGCGCGACTGCGGCGAACCCAGGGCTCGCTGATCGAGGCGTCGATGGACCTCGGCGCCGATGGCTGGCAGACGTTCCGCTACGTCACGTGGCCGGTCGTCTCGACCGCGCTCGTCGCCGGCGGCCTGCTCGCGTTCGCGCTGTCGTTCGACGAGGTGATCGTCACGACGTTCACGGCCGGCGCGCAGAACACGCTGCCGCTGTGGATCTTCGGCAAGATCCGTCTCGGCCAGCAGCTCCCCGAGGTCAACGCGGTCGTCCTGCTCGTCGTCGCGGTGACGATCATCCCGGTCGCGCTCGCCCAGCGCCTGACCCGCGAGTCCGGAGTTCTGAGACGGGCATAGACTCCGCTTGGTGCGCGACCCACGCATCGGCGAGATCCTCGTTCAGCCCGATCAGCTCAAGCACCGGGTCGCGGAGTTGGGGCAGGAGATCTCCCGCGACTATGAGGGCCGCGACCTGCTGCTGGTCGGCGTCCTGAAGGGGGCCGTCTTCTTCCTGTCGGACCTCATGCGCCACATCGACATCCCGTGCGAGGTCGACTTCATGGCCGTTGCCTCCTACGGCTCGTCGACCGAATCCAGCGGCGTCGTGCGGATCCTCAAGGACCTCGACGCCGCGATCGCCGGGCGCGACGTGTTGATCGTCGAGGACATCGTCGACTCGGGCCTGACGCTCAAGTACCTGCTGCGCAACCTCGGCGCCCGCGGGCCGGCGACGCTCGAGGTCTGCGCGCTGCTGACCAAGCCCGGCCGGCTCCAGGTCGACCTGCGCACGCGCTACATCGGCTTCGAGATCCCCAACCGGTTCGCGATCGGCTACGGCCTCGACCTCGCTGAGCGCTATCGCAACCTGCCGTACGTCGCCGCAGTCGCGGACTGATGGGGCGCCGCGCAACGTTGGCGCAACGCCACCAACACGTGGCTGAAACCCGGAGGGGCCTTGCTAGGCTTGATAGCCGCCTCCCTTCCTGGCGAGGCCCTCGAGCATGAACAGGTTCTTCAAGAACGCGGCGTTCCCGATCCTCATCGTGATCGTCCTTGCGCTGTTCGCACAGAAGCTGATCACGTCCAATCAGCAGACGACGAACTACCAGTACAGCGACTTCCAGACCCAGCTGCGCGACGGCGCGGTCAAGTCGGTCGTGCTGCGGCTGAAGGACAACTCGATGACGGTCAAGCTCTACTCGGGCAAGAGCTACGACACGGGCTTCCCCGACGCCGCTGCGCCGAACATCATCAACCAGCTCAACCTGGCGATGACCCAGCGGCCGGCGGCCGGGAACGGCAAGAAGCTGCAGGCCTACGACTTCGAGTCGCGCCACTCCAGTGCGTGGCTGTCGATCCTCACCTACGTCATCCCGTTCGTGCTGTTCATCGGGTTCTGGCTGTTCTTGATGAACCAGGTACAGGGCGGCGGATCGAAGGTCATGAGCTTCGGCAAGTCCCGCGCCAAGCGGATGAGCGTCGACTCGCCGAAGATCACGTTCCGCGACGTGGCCGGCGTCGACGAGGCGGTCGAGGAGCTGCACGAGATCAAGGAGTTCCTCGAGAACCCGAAGAAATTCCAGGCCCTTGGTGCGCGCATTCCCAAGGGCGTACTGCTGTATGGGCCTCCGGGTACGGGCAAGACGCTGCTCGCCCGTGCGGTCGCCGGCGAAGCCGGCGTGCCGTTCTTCTCGATCTCGGGCTCGGACTTCGTCGAGATGTTCGTCGGCGTCGGCGCGTCGCGCGTCCGTGACCTGTTCGAGCAGGCCAAGCAGAACTCGCCCTGCATCATCTTCATGGACGAGATCGACGCCGTCGGTCGCCATCGCGGCGCCGGCATGGGCGGCGGTCACGACGAGCGCGAGCAGACGCTCAACCAGCTGCTGGTCGAGATGGACGGCTTCGAGATGAAGGACAACGTGATCCTCATCGCGGCCACCAACCGTCCCGACATCCTCGACCCGGCGCTGCTGCGGCCGGGGCGCTTCGACCGCCAGATCGTCGTCGACCGCCCCGATCGCAAGGGCCGCGCGAAGATCCTCGAGGTCCACACGCGCGGCAAGCCGCTGGCCCGGGAGATCGACATCGACGTGCTGGCCGGCCAGACGCCCGGCTTCACCGGCGCCGACCTGTCGAACCTCGTCAACGAGGCAGCGCTGCTCTCGGCCCGCCACGGCAAGCGCGAGATCACCCAGACCGAGCTCGAGGAGGGGATCATGCGCGTGATCGCCGGCCCCGAGAAGAAGACGCGGGTCATGAGCGCCAAGGAGCGCCTGATCACGGCCTACCACGAGATGGGCCACGCGATCGTTGGGCACTACCTCGAGCACGCCGACCCGGTCCACAAGGTCTCTGTCGTCAGCCGCGGCCAGGCGCTCGGCTACACGATCTCGATGCCGCAGGAGGACAAGTTCCTGACCACGCGCGCGGAGCTGCTCGACACGATGGCGATGACGCTCGGCGGCCGCGCGGCCGAGGAGATCGTGTTCGGCGAGATCACGACCGGCGCGTCGAACGACATCGAGAAGGTCACGGCGACGGCCAAGCAGATGGTCATGCGCTTCGGCATGAGCGACAAGCTCGGCCCGCGCGTGTTCGGCCACGACCACGGCATGCCGTTCCTCGGCCGCGAGTTCTCGGCCGAGCCCGACTACTCCGACGAGATCGCGCGTGAGATCGACGACGAGGTCCGCCGGATCATCGAGTCGGCCCACCAGCGTGCCACGGAGCTCCTGACCGAGCACCGCGAGCACCTCAACACGATCTCCGAGATCCTCGTCAAGCGCGAGACGATCGAGGCGGAAGAGTTCGAGGCGCTGCTGGCCAACAAGACCGAGGAAGAGGTCTTCGGCGCCGAGGAGCCGCCGGCGCTCGACCCGCCCACGCCGCCGTCGCCCGCCGATCGCATCGGCCGCGAGGCTCCGCGCCCGCTGCCTCGCCCGGGCCTCGCCGGCGCCGAGTCGCGCTCGCTGGACCTGCCCGAGAAGCCCGGCCTGGCGTAGACCCACCGCCGTTGCCCGCATTCGTCCTCCTGCACGGCCTGGACGGATCCGGGCCCGATCATTGGCAGACCTGGCTGTCGCAGCGGCTCGCCGACAGCGGCGAGGATGTGCGCTTCCCCGTGCTGCCGGACGCCACCGACCCGCAGCCCGACGTATGGGACGGGGCGGTCCGCGCCGAGGTCGGTGCGGCGGGGCCGGACTGCACGGTGCTGTGCCACTCGCTGGCCTGCCTGACGTGGCTGCGGATCGCGTCGGCGGGCGACCGCCGGCTGGCGCATCGCGTCGCGCTCGTCGCGCCGCCGCACACGACCGACGTCGCCGCCGTCGTGCGCTTCAAGCCCGCCCGGCTGATGCCCAAGGCGGTCCACGTCGCGGCCGACGAGACACGGATCGTGTGGGCGCCCGACGACCCGTACTGCCCCGGCGGCGCGGCCAAGGCATTCGGCGCGCCGCTGCGGATCTCCGGCGACCGGATCGAACGCGGCGGCCACCTCAACACCGACGCGGGCTACGGCCCGTGGCCGGCGCTCGAGGCGTGGGCGCGCGGCCAGTCGCGCCACATCGCGGCGGACTGATCCATGGACCCGGTGGTCATGGGCATCCTCAACGTGACGCCCGACTCGTTCTCCGACGGCGGCGAGTGGTTCGCGTTCGACGACGCGGTCGCCCACGGCCGCGAGCTCGTCGCCCAGGGCGCGGCGATCCTCGACGTCGGCGGCGAGTCGACCCGCCCGGGCGCCGAGCCGGTCAGCGCCGCCGACGAACGGGCGCGGGTGGTCGGGGTGATCGAGGCGCTGCGCGGCGTCGGCGCCCAGATCAGCATCGACACATCGAAGGCCGCCGTCGCGGCCGCCGCGCTCGACGCGGGCGCGACGTATGTCAACGACGTCACCGCGTTTGCCGGCGACCCGGAGATGGCCGCGCTGGTCGCCGATCGCGAATGCGAGTGCTGCCTGATGCACATGCTCGGCGAGCCGCGCACGATGCAGGACGACCCGCGCTACGAAGACGTGGTCGACGACGTCCGGGCGTTCCTCGCCCGGCGCGCCCAGCTCGCGATCGACGCGGGCATCGCGACCGACCGGATCATGGTCGACCCGGGGATCGGGTTCGGCAAGACGCTCGAGCACAACCTCGAGCTGCTGCGCCGCCTGGACGCGATCGTCGCGCTCGGCTTCCCGGTCGTCGTCGGGACGTCGCGAAAGTCGTTCCTGAGTCGGCTCACGGGGCGCGACGATCCGCACGAACTGGTGGCCGCCACCGTGGCCACCAACGTCCTGGCGCTCCAGCGCGGTGCGCGTGTGTTCCGCGTCCACGACGTCGCGCCGACGGTTGATGCGCTGAAGGTCGCGGCTGCTACGTTGCCCGCCGATGACGCCTGATCACCACGACGACGACGACGAGCTCGACGACTCCGGCTACGAGGAGCACGAGCGCCGCCAGACCGAGGTCACGATCGAGATCGTCGGCCTTTCGCTGTACACGCACATGGGGGTCAGCGAGGCCGAGCGCGAGGTCGGCCAGCGGCTCGTGTTCGACCTGCGCCTCGAGGTCGGCGAGTGCGACGCGACGGTCACCGACATGATCGACGACACCGTCGATTACGGCGAGGTCTGCAACGTGGTCGCACTCGTCGCCCAGCAGCGCAGCTACCGCACGCTCGAGCGGCTGTGCTCGGCGGTCGCCGAGCGGCTGCTGTCGGACTTCGCAACCGAGGAGGTCTGGGTCAAGGCGGCAAAGCCCGAGCCGCCGATCCCGCTGCCCGTCGAGCAGGTCTCGGTCGAGGTGTGGCGGCAGTCAAGCGATCTCGACGACGACCGGTGACGTTCGCCACGTTCGAGACGGCGACAGCGATCGAAGCGCTGTCGGACGGTGTATGGCGAGGCCAGTGCGACAGGTCATGGTTCACGCTGCGCGGCCCGCACGGCGGCTTCCTCGCCGGGATCGTGATGCGCGCGATGACGGCCGCGGTCGACGACCCGGCCCGGGCTCCTCGCTCGATCACGCTCCACTACCTGCGCCCACCGATCGAGGGTGAGGTCGAGGTCGAGGTCACGACCGAGCGCACCGGCCGCTCGCTGACGACGCTCACCGCGCGCCTGTATCAGGACGGCCGGCTGTGCGTGATCGCGATCGCCGCGTTCTCGCTCGGCTTTCCGTCCGAGGTCGAGTACCTGCCCAATCCGCCCGCCGTCCCGCCCGCCCTCGACAGCGAACCGCTCCCGCCGCATCCCGCCCAGCCGTCGATGGCGCAGCAGTTCGCGATCCAGGGGCTCGACCTGCGTCCGCGCGACGGCAGCCGCGACATCGTCGTCGGCGGGTGGATGGCGCTGCGCGAACCGCCCCCGGTCGACGGCGCGCTGCTGGCGCTGCTCGCCGACGCCTACCTGCCGACGCCGTACATCAAGGCCAAGCGGTTCCTCGGCGCCCCGACGATCGACCTCACGGTCCACTTCCGCGTCCCCGACCCGGCGGCCCACGTGGCGCGCGACGAGCCGATCCTCGGGATCTTCCGCTCGCGGGAGAGCCACGACGGCTTCTTCGACGAGGAGGGCGAGCTCTGGAGCCCCGGCGGCGTGCTGCTCGCCCAGTCGCGCCAGCTCGGCCTGCTCATGGCGCCGTGATCGGGTACCTCGGCCTCGGCTCGAACGTCGGCGACCGCCGCGCCAACCTTCAGGCCGCCGTCGACGCGTTGCCCCGCCACGGCGTGCGCGTGCTCGCCTCGTCGTCGACCTATGACACCGACCCGGTCGGTGAGATCCTCGACCAGCCGTCGTTCCTCAACGCGGCGGTCCGGATCCAGGCCGAGATGGAGCCCGAGGAGCTGCTCGACGCGTGCAAGGCGGTCGAGCGCGAGCTCGGACGCGAGGCCGGCGGCCCGCGCCACGGCCCGCGGCCGATCGATGTCGACGTGCTGCTGCTCGGGGACATCGAGCACCACTCGCCGCGGATGTCGGTCCCGCACGCGCAGGTCACGAGCCGGCGCTTCGTTCTGATCCCGCTGCTCGAGCTCGACATGGGAATCGCGACGCCGGGCGGGGCGGAGCTGGCCGCCGCGCTGGCCGTCCTGCCGGTCGGGGAAGGCGTTCGGCGCGCGGGAACGCCACTTTCGTTACATAAGCTCCAGAAATCTTGACGATAACCGGAAGGCGACGTATCTTCCCGCCAGCCGGTGACCCGGGTGTTGCGCCCTGATCCACGCGCCGCCCCCGTCCGGGTCCAGCAGGGTTCATTCAGCCACCAGTCGTGAGGAATTCGAAGCTCAGCGCGCGCTGCGCGTCCCATGCCATGGCCCGGATCGGGGTTGCCGTTGCGTGCGTGGCCGCGGCGCTGGTCGCGGTTGCGCCGGCGAATGCCCTGCAAACCACCACGTTCGGGTCACGCCCGGTGCTGAAGGTCTCGTGCTATTCGAAGAACACCGGGATCATCCGATATGTCACGAGCTCGTCGAAGTGCCGCACGCGCACCGAAGGCAAGATCAGCTACTTCAAGGACGCCCCGGTCTACACGTGCTACGTGCCCCGGCCGGTCGGCGTCCACGTTGCGCGCGTTCCCCGGGAGGATCGGCGCGGCCTCATGCGCCGCGTCGGGTCGGCCTCCGCATGCCACGGCTACGAGCTGACGCTCCCACGGATCGGCCCGCGCTCATTCTGCGTCGACGAACCCGGCCACCAGCTCCGCAACCTCGCCGGCGGCTACCCGTGCCACAAGCGCGGCGAGAAGAAGGTCATCCTGCCCGGAACAGGGCCGAAGAAGTCGGGTGGCGGCGGCAACGGCAACCCGGGCGGCCAGCCCAATCCGGGCGGACCGGTCGAGGGCCAGTCGACCCCGGTTGTCAACAACGACTCGGCGACGACCGACGAGAACACCGCGATCACGATCGACGTCCTCGCCAACGACACTGATTCCAACCCGGCTCAGCTCCACATCGACTCGGTCAACACGGCGGGCACCAAGGGCCAGGTCACCGTCGACGCCAACACGAAGCTGCTGAGCTACAACCCCAACGGCCAGTTCCGCTCGCTGAAGGTCGGCGAGACGGCGACCGACACGTTCACCTACGTCGCCCGCCACGGCTCGAACATCTCGTCGTCGGCGACCGTCACGGTGACGATCACCGGTGTCAACGAGGCGCCGGTCGCGGTCGCCGACAGCGCGGTGACCGACAAGCTCACCGCGGCGACGATCACCGTGCTCGGCAACGACACCGACGGCGACAACGACCCGCTGACCGTCTCCTCGATCGACACGACCGGCACCCAGGGTCTGGTCACGATTAGCCCCGATCACAAGTCGGTGACCTACGACCCCAACGGCAAATTCCCGGGCCTGACCCCGGGCCAGACCGCGACCGACACGTTCAAATACACGGCCAACGACGGCCACGTCGACTCGGCGCCGGCGACCGTCACGATCACGATCACCGGCGTCAACGTGCCGCCCGTGCTGTCAGGCATCGAGGTCGGGGCGATCGCCTACCCCACCGCCGGCGGGCCGACCCAGCTGACGAACACCCTGGCCGTCGCCGACAGCGACGGCACGACGCTCGTGGGCGCGACCGTCAAGATCACGACGGGCTACGCGATGGGCCTCGACAAGCTCGTGCTCCCGACCCCGGCGCCCGGGGGCATCACCGGCACGTTCGACGCCCTCAGCGGCACGCTGACGCTGGCCGGCGCCACGACGATCGCCAACTACGAGGCGGCGCTGCGCACCGTGACCTACGAGGACAGCGCCCCGACCCCGACCGGCTCGCGGGTCGTCAGCTTCCAGGTCGACGACGGTGGCATCAACCACAACCTGTCGAACACGGTCACGCGGTCGATCACGGTCACGCACGTAAACCACGCGCCGGACGCAGCCCACGACGATGCCGGCGCTGTCGGTGAGGATGGCCCGGCGGTCGACATCGACGTGCTCGCCAACGACACCGACCCTGACCTTGACGCGCTGCACATCGCGTCGATCGACACGGCGACCGACGCCACGAAGGGTTCCGTTTCGATCGTCGCCGGCAAGGCCCACTACGACCCCAACGGTCAGTTCGAGGCGCTCGCCCAGGGCGTGACGGCGACCGACACATTCCGCTACACGCCCGCCGACACGTCGAACGTCAACGCGCCGGCCGCCGGCAAGGTCGTCGTCACGGTCACCGGCGCCAACGACCCGCCGACACTGGCCGGCATCGAGCCCACCACCCTGAGCGCACCGTCGGGCGCGAGCACGCAGGTCACCAACACTCTGCTGGTCGACGATGCCGACACCGGCGCGCAGATCACCGCGGCCAAGATCCAGATCACCTCCGGCCTCACGGCCGGCGACACGCTGACCCTGCCCGCCGGTGGCCCCGTGGCGATCAGCGCCGCGGCGTTTGACTCGTCGACCGGCACGCTGACGCTGAGCGGCACCGACACGCTCGCCCACTACCAGCAGGCATTGCGGTCGATTACATACGACGCTTCGGGCGCGGCCGCGTCTCCGCCGACCCGCGTCGTCACCTTCAGCATCACCGATGACCACTCCGCGATCAGCAATCTCCAGTCGCGCGCGATCTCGATCAACCACGTCAACCACGCGCCGATCGCCGTCGATGACGGCGCCGCCCAGGGTGCCGTCGTCGGCGAGGACGGCGGTCCGGTGGCGATCGACGTGGTCGCCAACGACGCTGATCCGGACCTTGACACGCCGCTGGTCGTCGATCCGGCCTCGATCGACACGGCGACCGATTCGACCAAGGGCCTGGTCGGCCCGGTCGACATCAACGGCAAGATCCCGTACGACCCCAACGGCCAGTTCGAGTCGTTGCCTGAGGGCGTCGACGGGACCGATGCGTTCCGCTACAAGGTTGCCGACCCGTCGAATGCCAACTCGGTGATCGCCGGGAAGGTCGTCGTCACGGTCACCTGCGTCGACGACCCGCCGGTCGCGGTCAACGACTCAGCGACGGTGCTCGAGGACGCGGCGCGAACGCGATCGACGTGCTGGCCAACGACACCGATGTCGACGGCGGCCCGAAGTCGATCGCGTCGGTGACCCAGCCGGCCAACGGCACGGTCGTGATCACCGGCGGCGGCACGGGCCTGACCTACACGCCGAACGCCGACTACTGCAACAACCCGCCGGGCACGACGCCCGACACCTTCACCTACACGCTCACCCGGGCGGCTCGACGGCGACGGTCTCGGTCACGGTCACCTGTGTCGACGACCCGCCGGTCGCGGTCGACGACACGGGACGGTGCTCGAGGACGCGCGGCGCGACCGCGGTCGACGTGCTGGCCAACGACACCGACATCGACGGCGGGCCGAAGTCAGTCGCCTCGGTGACCCAGCCGGCCAACGGCACGGTCGTGATCACCGGCGGCGGCACGGCCTGACCTACACGCCGAACGCCAACTACTGCAACAACCCGCCCGGCGACGCCCGACACCTTCACCTACACGCTGGCCCCCGGCGGCCCGCAGCGCACGGTCTCGGTGACGGTCACCTGCGTCAACGACGCACCGGTCGCGGACGACGAGGTCACGGCGCGAGCCGCGGTCGGTAACACGACGCTCGTCGTCGACGCGCCGGGTGACGGCCCGCCGAGCGTCCAGCCGGCCCGCACAAGTCGACGACCGGGGACATCCTCGCCAACGACACCGACATCGACGGTGCGGGCCGCCTGACGGTCACCCCCGGCACGTTCGCTACCGACGACGGCGGCACGGTCGTCATGCGATCGAGCGACGGCGACTTCACCTTTTACCCCGGCCGCCGCCACGAGCTGCAGCGACACTCGGACTTCTTCGACTACACGGTCAGCGACCAAACGCACCTCGAGATCGCCCCAGACCGACACCGGCCGGTGACGATCGCCATCTCCGGCTGCGTCCTGGTACGTCAACAACTACGCCGCCGGCGACGCCGGTACCGCCGACGGCGCCGTTCGACACGCTGGGCGAGGCCCAGACCGCCTCGGTCGCCGGCGAGACGATCTTCCTCGAGGACGGCGACAACACGTCGACCGGCTACGACGCCGGCTTGCCCTCAAGGGCACCAGCGCTGATCGGCGAGGCCGCCGACCCTCATGTCGGCGCCGACGCCCTGACACCGCCGACGCGGCCAACCGCCGACGATCACCGACACAACAACGACGTGATCGACGCTCGCCGGAGCAACACCGTGCGCGGCGTCGACGTGACCCGTCGGGCACGGGCGGCGGGATCTCCGGCGGTCCCGGCGACACCGGCGGCGGCACGATCGACGACGTCCAGGTCATCGACACGGGCACGGCCGGCACCCAGGCCGGGCTCGAACTCAACGCCACCGCGGGCACGTTCGACGTCTCCGACCTGACGGTCGACGACGGCAGCGGCGCGCACCGGCGTCGCTGCTCAACAACGCCGGCACCGTCAACTTCCGTCCGGCCGGGACGATCTCGTCACGACCAAGGCCGGCGGCGCTACGCACGGCGACACCGGCACCAACATGGGCACCAGCACGTTCGACTCGATCACGTCACCGGCCTGGCCGACGGCGGCGTCAGCCTGAGGGTCACGACCGGCTCGACGACTTTCGGGGACCTCTCGCTGACCACGACCTGCGGGCACGCCCGCCGGTTCCTGCTCAACTACGCCGGCACGGTCAGCGTGCCGGCGGCCGGGACAGCGAATGTCAGCGCCACCGGCGGCCCGGCCATCGACGTCAGCGCGACACGGCCCGACACTCGCCTTCGACAGCGTCAGCTCGACCAACAGCGCAGGCGAGGGCATCAACCTCGGCGGTCTCGGTACCGGCACGTTCAGCGCGACAGGCGGCACGCTGGCCGGCTTCGCCGGCACCGCGTTCGACGTCAACGGCGCCTCGGCGCGTCACCTACCCCGGCGCGATCAACAACGGCTCCGGCAAGACGGCCAACTCCCGCCGCACCGGCGGCACGGTCACGGTCAGCGGCAACATCGCCGACAACAACGACGCGGGCGGCGGGATCACCGTCTCGGCAACACGGCGGCTCGACCGTGTTCAGCGGCGCATCGAAGGTCCTCAACACCGGCGCCAGTGCGGGCTCGTGATGAGCGGCAGCGACGGCCACACGCTCAACTTCACCGGCGGCGGCCTTGACATCACGACGACGAGCGGCAACGGCTTTGACGCCGCGACGAGCGGCACGATCGATGTCACCGGCGCCGGCAACACGATTGCGTCGACGACCGGCACCGCGCTAAAGGTCGTCAACACCGACATCGGCGCCGGCAACGCGACGTTCCAGAGCATCTCGGCCGCCGGCGGCGACCAACGGCCTCGTGCTCAACAACACCGACGTCGATCGAGCGGCCCTCGCCGTGACCGGCAACGGCGGCGCCTGCACGCCGGCCGACACAAGCGGCTGCTCGGGCGGCACGATTTCCGGCGCCACCGGCGCCGACGACACCGGCACCCCCCGGCCGGTCCGACATCCGACTCGTCCTGACGAACACCAAGGCGCCGACGCTGACCCGCCTGTGGATCCACGATGCCTCGAACTACGCGATCCGCGGCCACACGGTCACCGACTTGCGCTCGATCACAGCGTCATCAACGGGCAACGGCACCAACGGCACGACCCCGATCGACGACTCGGCCGTCTGGTTCACTGACCTCACCGGCGCGCCGTCGGTGACCAACAGCGCGATCAGCGGCGGCTTCGAGGACAACTTCCGCATCGACAACGCGACGGGGC
Organism: uncultured Actinomycetes bacterium; assembly: GCA_963846975.1. GTDB lineage: Bacteria > Actinomycetota > Thermoleophilia > Solirubrobacterales > Solirubrobacteraceae > AC-49. Next base: position 164,912 of record CAWJXY010000011.1, on the reverse strand, counting down.
GCTCGACGCAGCGACGTTCCAACGCCGACACCTTCGGTGACAACAGCGCCGCCGGCGGCAACGACTCTCTGATCTACGGAAGAGCACGGCCAGTGCGCGAAGGCCAACGTCACCAACAGCACGTTCACCGGAGCGGCCGGCGACCTCGTCGATTACAGCCACAACGGTTCAGGTGTCGGCCTCATCGGGCTCGACACCGACGCGTTCTCTCTCAACAACCACCCGGGGATCGCCACGGGCGGCGGCGGGCTGACGCTGACCAACGACGGGGCGTCGGGCGCGACTACGATGACGATCAACAACGACACGTTCCGGATGCGGTCGGCAACGCGCTGACGATCGCCAAGAGCACCGGGCTCCCCACGCAGGCCGGGACGTTCACCAACAACGTCGTCGGCGTTGTCGGCAACGTCAACTCCGGCTCGGCCGAGGGCGACGGCATCAAGATGCAGTGTCGGCCAGGGCACCGACACGTGGACGGTGACCGGCAACACGGTCCAGGGCTACAAGAACTTCGAGGCATCGAGTTCGAGGCCGGCGGCAGCGCCGCAGCTCAGTCCGGGCACCGCGAACGTGACGATCAACAACAACACCCTCATTCAACGCCCGGCAACACCGCCGGCACGCTGACGCTGCCCAAGAACGGGATCCACTTCAACGTCGGCACGGTGCCGGGCGACACCTACAACGTGTGCGCCGACCATCAAGACCAACAACCTCTTCAACGGCGGCGCCGACGCCGTGCCGCCGCTCCGGTGGCGGCCAGGAACAATCCCCGCATGCGCCAGCGCCAGAGCCACGACGATCCGGCTCCCGGAAACGCTACGTCGGCGCGGCGACCCCCACGTCAGCGCCCCGTGGCGAGTTTCCTCGTCACCAACAACTCGGTCGGCGGCGTCCCCCCCGACCCGCGATCGCCTCGGTCAACTCGCCGCCCGGCGGTGGGTTCACCGGAGCCGGTACCAGCTGTCCCTAGAGCAGGAGACTGACGATGGCTGAACCGTTTCTGTCCGAGATCCGGCATCATGAGCTTCGGTTTCGCGCCCAAGGGGCTGGGCGCTGTGCAATGGCCAGCTGCTGCCCATCAACCAGAACCAGGCGCTGTTCTCGCTGCTCGGCACGACGTACGGCGGCGACGGGCGGGTGAACTTCGCGCCTGCCCGACCTGCAGGGGCGGGTCGCCGATCCACGTCGGCAGCGGGCACACGCTCGGCGAGAGCGGCGGCGAGCAGGCGCACACGCTGACCATCTCCGAGATGCCGACGCACACGCACGTCGCGCAGGCCAGCGACGACGCCACCGGCGGACGCACGCCGACAGCCCGACGGCAACGCTCTCGGCCGGCGCAGTCGAACGTCTCGCGCTCGTACGCGTCGGCGCGAACCTCACGGCGCTGGCGCCCGGACGCGATCACGAACGTCGGCGGCAGCCAGGCGCACCTCAACATGCAGCCGTTCCTGACCCTGAACTTCTGCATCGCGCTGCAGGGCATCTTCCCGTCGCAGACCTAGGAGACGAGCCATGGCACAACCATATGTCGGCGAGATTCGGATGTTCGCGGGCAACTTCGCCCCCGCGGGCTGGATGTTCTGCGAGGGCCAGCTGCTGCCGATCTCCGAGAACGAGACGCTGTTCAACCTGATCGGCACGACCTACGGCGGCGACGGCCAGTCGACGTTCGCGCTGCCCGACCTGCGCGGCCGGCTTCCCGATCCACCAGGGCAACGGCTTCATGCTCGGCCGAGACCGGCGGCGTCGAGGAGGTCACGCTGACCGTACGCAGCAGATCCCGGCGCACACGCACGCGCTGCTCGGCACGTCGGCGATGCCGCGACGCAGCCGAACGCCCGGCGGACAACGTCCTCGCGCACAGCCCGGAGCCACGATCGTCGCCCTACATCAACGACCGCCCCCGGCGAGCGCTGAGCGCCAGCGCGATCGCGCCGGTCGGCGGCAGCCAGCCGCACACCAACTTCCAGCCGTACCTGTGCGTCGACTTCATCATCTCGCTGTTCGGGATCTTCCCGTCAGCCCAACCTAGGAGCGTCATGGCGATCCGTTCGTCGCCGAGATCCGGATCTTCCCCTTCAACTTCGCGCCCAAGGGCTGGGCGTTCTGCGACGGCCAGCTGCTGCCGATCTCGCAGAACACCGCGCTGTTCTCGCTGCTCGGCACGACCTACGGCGGCGACGGCAAGTCGAACTTCGCGCTGCCGGATCTCCAGGGCAACGCGCCGATGCATCCCGGGCCAGGGCCCGGGCCTCTCGCTGCACGACCTGGGCGAGACCGGCGGCAGCGACACCGTCACGCTGCTCGAGACCGAGATCCCGTCGCCACTCAGCACGCCGTGCGCGCCGACGCGATCGACCAGGCCGACACCGAACGTGGCCCAGCCCGACACGCCAGCTACGCGCAGTCGGCGTCGGCGGCACGCTGTACCAGACGCCGTCGAACACCACGCTGGCGCCCAAGCGCTCGCGCCCGTCGGGCGGCGACCAGCCGCACAACAACCTGCAGCCGTACCTCACGCTCAACTTCTGCATCGCCCTGCAGGGCGTGTTCCCGCCTCGCACCTGATGACTGGCGCCGTTTGGCTCCGCGCGTCGACCGCGAGGACGCGCCATTCCTGCTCGCCGTCTACGCGAGCACCCGCGCCGAGGAGCTCGCGCTCGTGCGACTGGAGCGACGAGCAGCGCGACGCGTTCCTGCGCCAGCAGTTCACCGCGCAGGACACGTACTGCCGCGGCCTGCGCCAAACGCCGACTGGACGTCATCGAGGTCGACGCGCGCCTCGCCGGGCGCTTCTATGTCGACCGCATGGAGAACGAGATCCGGATCGTCGACATCGCGCTCGCAGCCGGAGTTCCGCGACATGGGTATCGGCTCGCGCGCTGATCGGCGACGTTTTGGCCGAGGGTCAGCGCAGCGGCCGCCCGGTGACGATCCACGTCGAGCGCGGCAACCGCGCTCGCGCGCTTTATGAACGAATCGGATTCGTCCAGATTGACTCGACAGGGGTGTATGACCTCCTAGAACGGACAGCATCGTGATGGGCGATGGATCGCAAATTCACCTCAGCCGGCGACGGCTGATCCAACTGGGAGGCGGGGCCACCGCCGCTCTCTATCTCCCCAACCTCTCGTCGGCGGCGTTCGCTGCGGGCGTCCCGGACCTCCTGAAGCGCTCGTTGTACGCGCCGCTGGTCGGGCGCTCATTCGGCTCCGGCGCGGGAAATCTGACGCTGAGCGCGGTCTCGGACCTCGCGCGCGCCAAGAGCGAGCCGGCGTTCGCGGGGCGCGATGACGCCTTCGCCCTGTCGTTCACCGGGCCTGCCGGGACGGTGCTCCAGCAGCGGATCAGATCCCCAAACAACGATCCCCCGGCACGTTCGATGTCTTCATCACCCCCGTCGAAGCGCCCGGCTCCGACCAGAGCTACGAGGTCGTCGTCGACCGCTCGGTCTCGATCCGCGCCGCGGAGTCGGCGGGCGCCCGAGCCGCTCGAGCTATCCCAACGGCCCGGCTTGGCTCGCGCCGAGGTCCCGCCGGCTGGGGTGACCGTCGCCGCCCCGGGAAGCGCGGGCAACCCGCCCAAGCCCAAGCCCAAGCTCGTGGAGTTCGCGTCGGTCGCCCGCCGCGGCCACGCCCTGGCCGTCGACGTGCGCATCGCGCGCGGCCACGGGATCGTGTCGGTGTCGGTATCGCTCGTACGCAACGGCAACGTCTACGGCCGCGCCAGCAGTCGCCTGCGCGGCCGCCGCGCGCTGCGGCTGAACCTGCGCCGGCTGCGCAGGTTGGCGCCGGCCACTACCAGCTCCGCGTCACGACGACCGACACCCGCGGCCGCCGCACGCTCAGCACGAGCTCGGTCACGCTGCGCTAGGTTCCCGGCGTGGCCGGGGACGAGTTGACGCTCGAATCGTTTTCACCGCACGTCGGCAGCGTGTTCCTGCTGCGCGACGGCGAGGCGGACACGCCGCTGACGCCCGTCGCCGCCGACGCGCTCCCGGCTCCACCCGGGGACCGCGGGCGCCCGCCGTTCTCGTCGAGCTTCATGGGCCGCAGGAGCCGATCCCACCCCCAGGAGACCGTCACCTTCGAACACGACGCGATGGGCCGTCTGGAGATGTTCATCGTCCCGGTCGGCCAGGACGCACGGCACACGCGCTACCAGGCGATCTTCGTCTGAGCAGGGATAATCCGCGGCGATGCTCCTGGTCGTCGACGTCGGCAACACCCAGACCCACTTCGGCACCTTCCGCGGCGACGAGCTGGTCGAGCACTGGCGCTTCGCCACCGTGCGCGACTCGACCGCCGACGAGCTCGGCGCGGCGCTGCGCAACCTGCTCGAGCTGCGCGGCGTGCGTCTCGCCGACCTGACGCCTCGATCGTCTCGTCGACCGTGCCGCAGCTCGAGCCCGAGTGGCCGAGATGGCCCGACCGCTACCTCGGCCACGAGATGCTCGTCGTCGGCCCCGGGATCAAGACCGGCATGGCGATCCGCTTCGACAACCCGCGCGAGCTCGGCGCCGACCGGCTCGTCAACGCGGTCGCCGCCTACGAGCGCTTCGGCGGCGCCGTGCATCGTCGTCGACTTCGGCACCGCGATCACCTACGACGTCGTCTCGCGCCGACGGCGAGTACCTCGGCGGCATCATCGCGCCCGGGCGTCGAGATCTCGCTCGAGGCGCTGTACCGCGCGCGGCGCGAGCTGCCGCAGATCGACCTCGCGCAGCCGCGCCGCTGATCGGCAAGTCGACGGTCGACGCGATTCGCTCGGGCGTCGTCTACGGCTTCGCGGGCAGGTCGACGGGATCGTCGCGCGGCTGCGCGCCGAGCTCGGCGAGGAGGCCGACGACGATCGCGACCGGCGGCCTGGCCGGCGCACATCGTCCCGTACACCGAGACGATCGACGAGGTCGACGACCTGCTGACGCTCACGGGCCTGCGCCTGCTCCACGAGCGCAATGGGGCTTGAGTTGTCAGTCGTCAGTTCTCAGTTGTCAGAATGAGGGTTCGGCCGTGCGCCGAGCGCCTGCGTCGTCAGTCGTGAGACGCCGGTCGTCAGAATCGAGGCTCGGCGCTTCGCACCTGACGACTGACAACTGAGCCACTGACGACTGATCGCGCCCTCACCGACGCCTGGACCCTCGGCGGCGTCGCGTGCCCAACCGCGTGCTGCTCGCGCCGCTGGCCGGGATCGGCAACTGGTTCGTGCGCCTGCAGGCCAAGCGCTACGGCGCCGGGCTGGCGTTCTCGGAGATGGTCTCGAGCTTCGCGATCCACTACCGCAACGAGAAGACGCTGCACGAGCTGCTGCGGATCCACCCGCGACGAGCGCGCCGGCGGCCCGGTCGCGATCCAGCTCTTCGGCCAGGACCCCGACGTCATGCGCTCGGCCGCGGCGACGGTCGCCGAGCGCGGGCGCCGACCTGATCGACCTGAACATGGGCTGCCCGGTGCCGAAGGTCTGCAAGACCGGCGCCGGCGCCGCGCTGCTCAACGACCCCGACACGGCCGTCGCCGTCGCCGCGCGCCGCGCGCGAGGGCAGCGGCTGCCGGTCACGGTCAAGCTGCGCTCGCGGCCGCGCGCCGGGCGAGACCGAGCGGCTTCGAGCTCGCGCACCGCCTCGTCGACGAGGCCGGCGTCGCGGCGATCGGCTTCCACCCGCGCTCGCGGCCAGGTCCACCACAAGGGCGCGCCGGACTACGACCTCGCGGCGCGGCTCGTCGACGACGCTGCCCGCGCCGGTGATCCTCTCCGGCGGCCTGCGCGACGCCGACGCACGTGCGCGCGGCGCTACGAGCAGACCGGCGCCGCCGCGGTGATGCTCGCGCGCGGCTCGCTCGGCAACCCGTGGCTGTTCGAGCGGCTGCTCGGGCGACGCGAGCCGGCGAGCCGACGCCGCGACGAGGTCCTGGACGAGCTCGACTGGGTGATCGACCGCGCCGCCGAGCACCTCGGCCCGGAGCGCGCCGCCCGCTACCTGCGCAAGTTCTACCCCTGGTACCTCGAGCGCCTGCGAGCGCGCCGAGCGCGCTGCCAGGACGCGCTTCCAGCGACCGCGGCGGCTCGACGAGGCGCGCGCGCTGCTCGCGCGGCCGTGCGAGCGCCGCCGCTGCCGTCGCCTGAAGGCCGCGCTCGCGGTCCGCTTATACTGCTCGCGCTCGCTGTCGGCCGCCGAGCCGCGCGTGGCCCCGCTCGCCAGCGGGTTTTTCGCGCGTCGGCCACCGTCCACCGGACGAGGTCACATGCCGAAGGACGTCATCCTCACCCCCGAAGGCCTCAGAAGCTCAAGGACGAGCTCGAGGACCTCTCAGACCGACAAGCGCCGCGAGGTCGCCGAGCGCATCAAGGAGGCGCGCGAGTTCGGCGACATCGCCGAGAACTCCGAGTACGACGACGCCAAGAACGAGCAGGCGATGCTCGAGGCGCGGATCGCGCAGCTCGAGGAGCAAGCTGCGCTCGGCGACGGTGATCGACGCCAAGGAGCTCGTCGACCGACGTCGTGCAGGTCGGCTCGATCGTCCACGTCAAGGACGAGAAGACCGGCAAGTCGGTCAAGTACACGATCGTCGGCTCCGCCGAGGCCAACCCGGCCGAGGACAAGCTCTCCAACGAGTCGCCGGTCGGCAGGCGCTGCTCGGCCACAAGCGCAACGAGATCGTCTCGGTCCAGGTGCCCCGCGGCCCGGCGCGCAAGCTCAAGATCACCAAGATCGACGTCGGGCTGCAAGTAGGCTCGCCGCCATGAGCGGACCGGACGAGAGCGCCGACGACTCCCGGACCTGGCCGAGCTCCGACGCCGCGCGCCGGCGCCAAGCTCGAGCGCGCTGCGCGCGGAGGGCATCGACCCGTTCCCGCACGCCTTCCCCGGCGTCGCGCCGATCGCCGACGTGCGCGCCGCCCACGCCGGCCTGCGAGGCCGGCGCGGAGACCGACGCGCGCCACCGCGTCGCCGGCCGCCTCGCCGCGCGCCGCGGCCAGGGCAAGATGGCGTTCCTCGACCTCGTCGACCGCTCCGGCCGGATCCAGCTCCAGGCGCGCGTCGACGTGCTCGGCGAGGAGCGCATACGACCGCCTGCTCGACGCTCGACCTCGGCGACCTGATCGGCGATCGACGGCACGCGCGTTCGCGCACGCGGCGCGGCGAGCTGTCGCTGCGCGTCGACGACTTCACGGTGCTCGCCAAGTCGCTGCGCCCGCCGCCCGACAAGCACCACGGCCTGACCGACGTCGAGACGCGCTACCGCCAGCCGCGAGCTCGACCTGATCGCCAACGAGGAGGCGCGCGAGCTGTTCATCGACGCGCGCGCGGGTCGATCGCGGCGGTGCGCCGCTTCCTCGACGACGCAGGGCTTCCTCGAGGTCGAGACGCCGGTGCTCCAGCCGCTCTACGGCGGCGCGCTGGCGCGGCCGTTCACCACCCACCACAACGCGCTCGACCGCGACCTCTACCTGCGGATCGCGACCGAGCTCTACCTCAAGCGGCTGATCGTCGGCGGCCTCGAGCGCGTCTACGAGCTCGGCAAGGACTTCCGCAACGAGGGCATCTCGCTCAAGCACAACCCCGAGTTCACGATGCTCGAGTTCTACGAGGCCTACGCGGACTACGAGGACGTCGCGGCGCGCCTGCGAGCAGCTCGTCGGCGCACGTCGCCGAGCGCGGTCGGCTACGACGGCGAGCTCGACTTCACGCCGCCGTGGCGGCGCGTGACGCTGCGCGACGCGATCCGCGAGCGCGACGGGGTCGACATCCTCGCGCACCGCGACCGCGAGGCGCTGGCGCGCGGCGATCGACGCGAGCGCGGGCTCGACGGTGCCGACCGACGGACGGACGTGGCCGCAGCTCGTCGACGACCTGCTCTCCAAGCACGTCGAGCCGAAGCTGATCCAGCCGACGTTCGTCATCGACTACCCGGTCGAGCTCTCGCCGTTCGCCAAGGCGCCACCGCTCGCAAGCCGGGCTGGTCGAGCGCTTCGAGGCGTTCGCCGGCGGCATGGAGATCGCCAACGCGTTCACCGAGCTCAACGACCCCGACGAGCAGCGCGCGCGCTTCGAGGAGCAGGCGCCGCTGCGGCGCGGCGGGCGACGAGGAGGCCCAGCCCGTACGACGAGGCCTTCGTCCAGGCGCTCGAGCAGGGCATGCCGCCGACCGGCGGCCTCGGGCTCGGCATCGACCGGCTGGTGATGCTGCTGACCGGGCGCGCGACTCGATCCGCGAGGTCGTGCTGTTCCCGGCGATGCGCGACTGAGCCGCGTCCGCGCGCGTCGCGCTCCGCTGCGCGGAATCCGGACGACTCGCTGAGAACCAGCGCACGCCGAACGCCGCAGCGATCAGGCCGCTCGCGCTCAAGCGGACCGCCGTGGTGACGATGACCCGCACGGCGGCCCGGGCCGTTGGTAGACTGGCCATGCCCGGCGTGCCGAACCGTTCGCTCATCCAATCGGCCGTCAGCGGCCGAATAGGGGAGCAGGTCGGGGCGTTCACCCCGTACCTGTCGACGCTCAGCACCAGACTCCGACCACCGACCGAGCGCTAGCAGCACCGCTCAGCAGGAAGGACAGCACCAGCATGTTCGAGCGATTCACAGAACGAGCCCGCCAGGTGGTCGTCCTCGCGCAGGAAGAGGCGCGGACGCTCAAGCACAACTACATCGGCACCGAGCACATCCTGCTCGGCCTGCTGCGCGAGGAGGAGGGCCTGGCCGCCCGCGTCCTCGAGAGTCGCTCGACATCACCGTCGAGCGCGTGCGCGCGCAGGTCGTGCGCATCGTCGGCTCCGGCGAGGAGGTCACCTCCGGCCAGATCCCGTTCACGCCGCGCGCCAAGAAGGTGCTCGAGCTGGCGCTGCGCGAGGCGCTGAGCCTCGGCCACAACTACATCGGCACCGAGCACATCCTGCTCGGCCTCGTGCGCGAGAACGAGGGCGTCGCCGCGCGCATCCTGCTCGACTTCGACGCCGACTCCGAGAAGATCCGCAACGAGGTCATCCGCATGCTGTCCGGCCCCGGCGGCCGCCGCCAGGGCGCAGGCTCGGGCGCCGGGCGCGCGGCGCCGGGCCGGCCGGCGAGGGCAAGAAGTCCTCGAAGCTGCTCGACCAGTTCGGCCGCAACCTGACCAAGCTCGCCGCCGACGGCAAGCTCGACCCCGTCGTCGGGCGCGAGACCGAGATCGAGCGGATCATGCAGATCCTCTCGCGGCGCACGAAGAACAACCCGGTGCTGATCGGCGAGCCGGGCGTCGGCAAGACCGCCGTCGTCGAGGGCCTCGCCCAGCGGATCACGAACGCCGACGTGCCCGAGCTGCTCAAGGGCAAGCAGATCTACACGCTCGACCTCGCGGCGCTGGTCGCCGGCTCGAAGTACCGCGGCGAGTTCGAGGAGCGCCTCAAGAAGGTGATGAAGGAGATCACCCAGCGCGGCGACATCATCCTGTTCATCGACGAGCTCCACAACCTCGTCGGCGCCGGCGCGGCCGAGGGCGCGATCGACGCGGCCTCGATCCTCAAGCCGGCGCTCGCCCGCGGCGAGCTGCAGACGATCGGCGCGACGACGCTCGACGAGTACCGCAAGTACCTCGAGCGCGACTGCGCGCTCGAGCGTCGCTTCCAGCAGATCCGCGTCGAGCAGCCGTCGATCGAGGAGACCGTGCAGATCCTCAAGGGCCTGCGCGACCGCTACGAGCAGCACCACAAGGTCGAGATCACCGACGAGGCGCTGCGACGCCGCCGCCGAGCTCGCCGACCGCTACATCTCCGACCGCTTCCTGCCGGACAAGGCGATCGACCTGATCGACGAGGCCGCGTCGCGGATGCGGATCAAGTCGATGACCTCGCCGCCGGTCTACCGCGAGCTCGAGGAGGAGATCGAGACGACGCGGCGCGAGAAGGAGGCCGCGATCGAGGCCCAGGAGTTCGAGAAGGCCGCCGACCTGCGCGACGAGGAGCGCGCGCCTGACCAACAAGAAGCGCGAGCTCGAGGACCAGTGGGAGGCGGGCGAGGGCGAGGCGAGCGCCCGGCGATCGGCGAGGAGGAGATCGCCGACATCGTCTCGATGTGGACCGGCATCCCCGTCTTCAAGCTGACCGAGGCCGAGACGGAGAAGCTGATGCGCATGGAGGACGAGCTCCACAAGCGCGTCATCGGCCAGCACGCCGGCGTCGAGGTCGTCTCCAAGGCGATCCGCCGCTCGCGCGCCGGCCTCAAGGACCCGAAGCGCCCGACCGGCTCGTTCGTCTTCCTCGGCCCGTCCGGCGTCGGCAAGACCGAGCTGGCGCGCACGCTCGCCGAGTTCCTGTTCGGCGACGAGGACGCGATGGTCCGCATCGACATGTCCGAGTACATGGAGAAGCACGCCGTCTCGCGGCTCGTCGGCTCGCCGCCCGGCTACATCGGCTACGACGAGGGCGGCCAGCTGACCGAGGCCGTGCGGCGCAAGCCGTACTGCGTGCTGCTGCTCGACGAGATCGAGAAGGCCCACCCCGACGTCTTCAACATCCTGCTGCAGATCCTCGAGGACGGCCGCCTGACCGACTCGCAGGGCCGCACGGTCGACTTCCGCCACGCGATCGTGATCATGACCTCGAACATCGGGGCGCCAGGAGATCGCGCGCAACACGCCGCTCGGCTTCGCCGTCTCCGACGACGAGACGGGGATCACCTACGACGACATGAAGAACCGGATCATGGGCGAGCTGAAGAAGGTCTTCCGGCCCGAGTTCCTCAACCGCATCGACGACGTCGATCGTCTTCCACAAGCTGCCAAGGACGAGATCAAGACGATCGTCGAGCTGCTGCTGCGGCGCATCCGCGAGTCGACTGGCCGAGCGCGAGCTGCAGCTCGAGCTGTCCGAGGAGGCCAAGGACTTCCTGGTCGAGAAGGGCTGGGACCCGGCGATGGGCGCCCGGCCGCTGCGCCGCGCGATCCAGCGCTACATCGAGGACCCGCTGGCCGACTTCGTCCTGCGCGCCGAGCTGACGCCCGGCGCGACGGTGATGGTCGACCCGGCCCCCGAGGGCGACGACCGCGAGGTCATCCTGACCGTCGTCGCGGGCGAGCCCGCGCCGAAGCCGGTCGCCGTCGGCGCCGACGGCTCCGACGAGGATCCGCCGGAGGACGACGACGCGCCGGCGGCCGCCGACCCGGCACCCGACGCGCCGACCGAGTAGCTCCGCGATCGACGTCGAAATCAAAGTCCGCGACGACGGCCCGTACAAGGTGACGGGCCCCGTCCGGCTGATCGACGTCGACGGCGACGAGTTCGAGCTGCCGGCCGGCGAATCGATCGTGCTGTGCCGCTGTGGGCACTCGAAGACCAAGCCGTTCTGCGACAAGTCGCATCGTGATGTCGGGTTCACATCGCGTGAACGCGCGGGCGCGTAGCGCGATCTACATTGCGCCGCGTGCGCGCGGTCTACGTCGTCCTCAAGCCGTTCTAGGGAGTGGGCTCCCGTAGTCGGAACTATTCCGACGAGGGGACCACGGCCCTTGCGGCTTGACAACGACACACTCTCGATATATCGTTATCTATCGTGAACCGATCGACGACGAAGGGAGAAGAGATGACGTCGATTGCATATGAATGGGGCCTGAAGGGGCCCGGGCGCTGCGGCCACAAACCCGCATCGCTGAAATGACCGGCCGTGGTGGCCACCGCGGCGGCCCGCGAGGGTTCGACTTCCCGCGTGAGGGCTTCGGCCCCGGACGCCGGCGCGGACGCCGCGCCGCGCGGGGACGTGCGTGCCGCGATCCTGCTGCTGCTGGCCGAGGAGTCCCGCAACGGCTATCAGCTGATGCAGGAGATCGAGGAGCGCAGCGGCGGCGCCTGGCGCCCGAGCCCCGGCTCGACTTACCCGGCGCTGGCTCAGCTCGAGGACGAGGGCCTGGTTGTCGCCACGGCCGTCGGCACGGGCCGCGAGTTCGCGCTCACGGACGCCGGCCGCGCCCACGTGGAAGAGAACCGCGAGGCGCTCGGCGAGCCGTGGACGGAGGCCACCCAGGGTTTCCCCAAGGAGGGCATCGAGCTCCGTGGGCTGATCAAGCAGGTCGCGATCGCCGCGGCGCAGGTGATGGCCGCGGGCACGCAGGCCCAGCGTGAGGAGGCGGTCAAACTGCTCGCCGAGACCCGCCGCGGCCTGTACCGCCTGCTCGCCCAGGAGGACGAGCAGGAGTAATCGCTGCGGTCAGCGCATGCGCCGGAACGGATCGACGTAGACATCGTCGATCTCGAAGGCGGCGCCGACCGCGGTGAAGCGCAGTGCGAGCCGCGATCCGGTCAGCAATGGCAGGCCGGACGCGGTGAGCACCTGCGTCGTCGGCTGCCACGAGCGGCTGGGCAGCACGATGCCGAGCGGCACGCGCGCCAGCCGTCGCGGCCGGTGTAGAGCACGTCGACCGCCAGCATCGTCTAGCAGCGGCAGCCCGCCGCCCTTGCTCGAACAGGCGCACGGTCGGGTAGCCGAGGCCGCCGCAGAATGACGGCGTGGTGACCGAGGCGCCGGGGGCCAGCGCGAGCGCGTTGTCGCCGGCGCCCGAAACGTCCCACGGCTCGTTGTCGGAGGTCAGTTTCGCGCCGCTCGAGGCGAGCCACTGGAGGCCGGACTCGAACGTGCCGCCCGGGACCTGCGCGTAGTTGGCCGCGTCGGCCCACGGCAGGAACGGCTGGCTCAGCGAGCCGGGATCGCAGTCGTCAGCGCCTGCTGCGAGCGCCGCGCTGGCCGAGGCTCCGGCGAGGGCGCCGGCGGAGACGACGGCGATGAGCAGCGGGTGAGCTTCCGTGCCATGGGGGGCATGGTGCGGACCAAGCACCGAAAAATGAAGTGATCTGGACGTATGTCCGGCAAAACGGTTCAGTCGCAGGTCGAAAACGCCGATCCAGACAAGGTGTCCGATGCGGATCTGATCCACGAGCAACTTCTCGCGAGCTGCCAGGCGAAGGAGGCCGACGTGCCCGGCCGTCGCGAGCTCGTCGTCGAGGCCCTGGCCGCGCTGGCGCTTCTCGCCGCCGTCTTCGGGCTCGCCGCGGTCGCCCCGGCCGGCCACTGGGCGCCGGTCTGGGAGGTTGCGCTGCTCGTCGTCGCCTACGCGGTCGTCGCCACGGTCGCTTTCGACCTCGGCGCCGGCGTCACCTCGCCGGTGGAGCTCGTGCTGATCGCACTGCTGTTCGCCGCGCCACCGGCCTACGTGCCGCTGCTCGTCGCCGGAGCGCTCGGGCTGCGCTGGTTCGGCGCCCTGATCGTGACTCGCCGCGTGCATCCGCTGCGCGGCGTGCTCGTGCTGCCCGACGCGTGGCACGCGGTCGGGCCCGCGGCGGTGCTCGCGTTCGCCGGCGCCCCCGACCCGTCGCTGTCGATCTGGCCGCTGATGCTCGCCGCATTCGCCGCCCAGTTCGCCTTCGACGCCGCGGCGGGCACGCTGCGCGTCTGGCCGATCCACGGCGACCGCCCCACGTTCCAGCTGCGGATGATGGGCTGGGTGGCGGCCGTCGACGCCGCGCTCGCACCGATCGGCCTGCTCGTCGCGATCGTCATGGTCGGCGAGCCGGCGGCGATCGTCTTCGTGCTGCCGCTCGCCGGGCTGCTGGCCGTCTTCGCCCGCGAGCGCGACCAGCGCATCCGCCAGGCCTTCAGCTGTCGAGCGCCTACCGCGGCACGGCGCTGCTGATGGGCGACGTGCTCGAGGCCGACGACGCCTACACCGGCGGCGAGCACACCCAGGGCGTCGTCGAGCTCGCGCTCGCGGTCGGCCAGGAGATCGCGGCTCGGCCCGTCGCGATCTAGCGCGACCTCGAGTTCGGGTCGCTGCTGCACGACATCGGCAAGCTGCGCGTCTCCAACGAGATCATCAACAAGCCCGGCAAGCTCAGCCGACGCCGAGTGGGAGATCATCCGCCGCCACCCGATCGACGGCCAGGAGATGCTCGACCGCGTCGGCGGTGGCGCTGGCCGACGGTCGGCGCGATCGTGCGCGCCCACCACGAGCGCGTGCGACGGCGGCGGCTACCCCGACGGCCTGCGCGGCGAGGCGATCCCGCTCGCCGCGCGGATCATCTGCGTCTGCGACTCCTACAGCGCGATGACGACGACCCGCTCCTACCGCCCCGCGATGACCCGTGACGCGGCGATCGACGAGCTGCGCGCCAACGCGGGGCTCCAGTTCGACGCCGCCGTCCTCGAGGCGCTGGTGCGGGTCGACCGAGCGCCACGGCGCGCCGGCGGTCGAGCCGCTGCTGCGCATCGCAGCGTAGGACCGCCAAGGGGGGCGAAGCCGTCGGCCCCGGGCCCTAGTCTCGGAGTACCCGATGGCCGCCGCGACAACGATCCACGTCTGCTCCGAATGCGCGCACACCGAGGCCCGCTGGCACGGGCAGTGCCCGGGCTGCGGCGAGTGGAACACGCTCGTCGAAGAAGCCGCGCCGCCGCGGATCTCGCGGGGCAAGGCGATCGGCGGCGTCGGCGCCCAGCGGGGCGCCCGTGCCGCGCCGGTCGTCGCGTTGCGCGATGTCAAGCAGGAGCGCATCGAGCGCCTGCTGACCGGCATCGGTGAGCTCGACCGCGTGCTCGGCGGCGGCCTCGTCGCCGGCTCGCTGGTCCTGCTCGGCGGCTCGCCGGGGATCGGCAAGTCGACGCTCACCAACATGGTCCTCGGCCATGTGGCCGCGGCCGGTCGGCGCACGCTCTACGTCTCCGGCGAGGAGTCCGCAGCACAGGTCCGGCTGCGCGCCCAGCGACTCGGCGACGGCGCGCTGGACGTGCCGATCCTCGCCGAGACCGACCTCGACGTCGTGCTCGCGACGATCGCCGCCGAGAAGCCCGACGTCTGCGTGATCGACTCGGTCCAGACGCTCAACGCGCCCGCGCTGACCGGCGCGCCGGGTTCGGTCGGCCAGGTCCGCGAGGTGGCCACCCAGATCATGCGCACCGCCAAGGGACAGTCGACCGCGGTCATCCTCGTCGGCCACGTCACGAAGGACGGCGCGCTGGCCGGCCCGCGGGTACTCGAGCACCTCGTCGACTGCGTGCTGCAGTTCGAGGGCGAGCGCGAGCGCACCTACCGCACCGTCCGCGCCCACAAGAACCGCTTCGGCTCGACCAACGAGACCGGCGTCTTCGAGATGCGGGACTCGGGGCTCGTCGAGGTGCTCGACGCGAGCGCCCGCTTCGTCGGCGAGGCGACCGGCACCCCGGGCAGCGTCGTGCTCGCGGCGATGGAGGGCTCGCGGCCGTTGCTGGTCGAGGTCCAGGCCCTGGTGTCGCCGTCGGAGCTCGTCCCGCCGCGGCGCGTCTGCAACGGCATCGACCGCAACCGCCTCGCGCTCGTGCTCGCCGTCCTGGCACGCCACGCAGGCATCCGCACCGGCACGAGCGACGTGTTCGTCAACGTCGTCGGCGGCGTGCGCGTCGACGAACCGGGCGCCGACCTGGCGATCGCGCTCGCGGTGGCGAGCGCCGCGCCGCGGCGTCGCGGCGGGCAGCTCGGACGGCCGCCCGCTGGCCTGCTTCGGCGAGGTCGGGCTGACCGGCGAGCTGCGAACTGTCGCGCACGCCGACCGTCGCGCCGCCGAGGCGGCGAAGTTCGGCCTGCGCGACGCGATCGGCCCCGATCGCGCCCGCTCGCTGAGGGCCGCGGTCAAGCTCGCGGTCGGTGGACCGCCGGTCCAACCCGGTTAGACCGCGCGCCCCTTCCGAAGGCCGCAATGTGCGCGGATCATCCTTCGTGTGCAGCGGCGACCGCAGATCCTTGCGCTGGGTGGAGGCGGCTTCTCGATGGAGCCCGGCAACATGCTGCTCGACGACCACGCGCTTGCGCTGACCGGCCGCAAGCGCCCCCGCGTCTGCTTCCTGCCGACCGCCTCGGGGGACGCCGACCACTATGTCGTGCGCTTCTACCGCACGTTCGCGCCGCGGGCCGACGTCAGCCACCTGTCGCTGTTCCGCCGCGACCGCGCCCCGGGATCGGTGGAGGGCGACATCCGCGCGCACCTGCTGGCCCAGGACCTCATCTACGTTGGCGGCGGGAGCGTCGTGTCGCTGGTCGGAACGTGGCGCGCGCACGGCCTCGACGCGATCCTCGCTGAGGCATGGCAGGCCGGCGTCGTGCTGTGCGGGCTCAGCGCCGGCTCGCTGTGCTGGTTTGACGAGGTCATCACGGCGTTCCACGGGCCGCCGGAGCGCGTCGGCGGGCTCGGGCTACTGCCGTATTCCAACTGCGTGCACTACGACGAGGAGCCCGAGCGCCGCGATCACTTCCGCGACGCGATCGCCCTCGGCATGCCGGGCGGTTACGCGAGCGAGAACGGCGCCGCGTTGCACTTTGTCGGCACAGAGCTGCACGACGTCGTCAGTTCGCGCCCGAAGTCCAGGGCCTACCGCGTCGAGCCCGTCGACGGGGTCGTGGTCGAGACCGAACTCGAAGTGACGTACCTCGGCGCCCCGGAGGCGGCGCCGGCCGCGGTGCTCGCCGCGTGACTCGCGAGCCGACGATCCTCGCGATGGGTGGCGGGGGGTTCACGATGGAGCCCGACAACCCGGCGCTCGACGAGTTCGTGCTGACGCTGTCGGATCGCCAGGTCCCGCGACTGCTGTTCCTGCCGACCGCCTCGGGCGATGCGATGGCGCAGGTCGGACGCTTTCACGCCACGTTCGACGACCGGCCGTGCGAGACCCGCGTGCTGTCGATCTTCCGCCTCGGCGAGGCCGGCGGCGTGCCGTTGCGCGACCTGATCCTCGCCCAGGACATCGTCTACGTCGGCGGCGGTTCGATGCGGTCGCTGCTCGCCATCTGGCGCGAGTACGAGCTCGACATCATCCTGCGCGAGGCGTGGCAGTCCGGCGTCGTGCTCGCCGGTCTCAGCGCCGGCGCGATGTGCTGGTTCGTGGGCGGAGTGACGATGTCGACCGGCCTCCCGGCGCCGGTCGCCGGGCTCGGCCTGCTGCCCGGCTCGCTGTCGGTCCATGCCGACACCGACGGTGCACGGCTGCCGGTGTTCGAGGCAGCGATCCAGGATGGCCGGCTGCCGGCCGGCTGGTTGGCCGACGACGGCGCAGGGCTGCTGTTCCGCGAACGGCGCCTGGAGCGGGTCGTGAGCTCGCGAGCCCGGGCGCGCGTGATCCACGTGCGCCGCGACGACGACGGCGGGCTCGTCCGCACTGAGCTCGAACCCGAGCTCCTGACCGCCGCCCCGCGCGCGGAGCGCCCCGTGACCGCCGACGTGCTCGAGTTCCGGCGCGCGCGCCGCCGCGCCGACAGCCGCTAGTCGAGCTGTCCGTCGGCCGACGCGCGACCGAGGTTGCCGATCAGGTCACGCGCCACGACCGACGCTCGGATCACGACGCTGGGGTTGTGGTCCAGCAGTCGCGCGCCGCGATCCGTGATCGGGACGATCATCCTCTGCGAGCCGGTCACGAGTGCTCCGGCGATCCGCTGCGAGATCAGCGTGTCTCCCGCCCGCACGACGATCCGCACGGTCGCCGGCGCCGACAGGGAGACCTCGACGTCGAGCTTGCGGTGGTGGCGCGCGTAGCTGCGCCGGTGGCTGTGCGAGCACCGCGGCCACCGCCAGCGGCGGTTGGCGGCCCGCCGAACGTCGGGTCGGGAAGCATGTCAGGACCGAACCCGGCCAGCGCGATCGCCGCGATCGACGTGTGGCCGGGCGTCGCCGGGTGGGCGACGCCGCGGTCGACGAGGCCGATCGTCCCGTAGCCGAGGAACGCTCCGCTGGCCAGCCGCAGCAGCGCGCCCTGGTACGTCGCCCGCGGCAGCGGCGAAAGTCGCTCCCGCAACGGTGGCGTGTTGCCGACGAAGCCGCCGAAGCCAGGGTCGAGCGTGACCGGCGGGCCGACCGTCCCGTCGGCGCCGAGCGCCGCGATGTGGGTCCCGTCGACGCGCACGAGCACGACGCCACCAGCGGTGTTGAGCAGCGGCGTGAGCGCGCTCGTCGGGCCGACGCGCACGTGCGCGGCGCTCGCCGCGCCGTCGGCGCCGATCGTCGTCACGTGGCCGAAGTCCGACACGACGACGCCGCCGTCCGCGCGCACCGCGAGGTCGCCCGCGCCGGCGTCGGCGGGCAGCGCCAACGGCTCGCCGCCCGCGAACGTCGGGTCAGGGCTGCCGTCGGCATTGAGCCGCGCGACGAGCAGGTTGCGCCCGCGCGCGGCCAACGGCGCGCGCGGCGCCGAACCGAGCGTCACGATCGTGCCGCCGGCACCGGGGACGACGTCGTCGCCGCCCGAGCCGACGCTGCCGACCGTGGTGAGCCCGCCGGATCCGAATGCCGGGTCGAGCTGGCCGGTGGGCGTCAGCTTCGCGACGACCCAGGCGTTGCGGCCCACCGACCGCCCGGACGACGCCGCGAGTACCACTGACCCGTCGCCGAGCATGAACGCCGGCTCGGGGCACGAGCAATTGATCTGCAGCGGCGGGCGGGCGACGCCGTATGTGCCGTAGGTGCCGTCGACGGTTCCGTCGGGATTGAGGCGCACGACGACGCGCTGGGGCAGTTCGTCGTTGTGCGCCGCTGCGGCGGTGCCGATCACCAGCAGCTTGCCGTCGGGGGCGCGCAGCATCGGACCGAGGTTCAGCGCGCTCGGCCACTGGGCGTTGAGGCTGCCGCTGACGCCGAACGCCGGATCGGGCAGGCCGTGGGCGGTCACCTGGACGAGCTGTGGAATCCCGGTCGGGCCGTTGAGGAGGAACAGCGCACCGCCGCTCGGCAGCGCCACCGCCCCGTTGACCGGCGGGGTGAAGACCTTCGGGATGACCGCTCCCCCGCTCAGCGGCACCGTGGCGCGCGACGGCCCGACATCGGCGCGCGCAGCACCGGCGCAGATCAGCGAAACGGCGAGCACGACGGTGAGGTGGCGACGGCTGATCATGCTCCTCCGGTCCGCATGGGACCCGTTACCCGGGCGCGCATTGGTTCATCCCTATGTCATCCCCCGGACGGTGCGAGAACGGGCGGTCTCGAGTTTTGTTGCTGTATTAGCAGGGGCGACGCGTCCAGCACGCCAGTAACCAAGCCAAAAACGCTGCTAGAATGCCCTACGATGGCGCAGCGAACTGGGGATGAGGTCAATGACCTCGATACTCGTCAAGAGCCCCGGCTCGTAAAGGCGTTGGAGATGGTGGCGCCGGGTACGGCGCTTCGCGAGGGCATTGAGAATATCCTCCATGCTCGGACAGGAGGGATGATCGTCATCGGCGAGCCCGATGACCTCAGCTTCCTCTACTCGGGCGGCATCAAGCTCGACATCGACTACACGCCGGCGTTCCTCTACCAGGTCGCGAAGATGGACGGCGCCATCACCCTGAACGCCAACTCGACCAAAATCATCATGGCCAACGTGCAGCTGATGCCCGATCCCACCATCCTGTCGCTTGAGACCGGCACTCGCCACCGCACGGCCGAGCGCGTCTCCAAGCAGACCGAGGCGCTGGTCATCGCCATCTCCCAGCGCCGTGAGGTCGTGTCGCTGTACATCGACGGCGCCAAGTACATCCTCGAAGACATCCCCGTCGTCCTCGCCAAGGCCAACCAGGCGCTGGCGACCCTCGACAAGTACCGCACCCGCCTCGACCAGGTCTCGACGCGCCTCACGGCGCTCGAGTTCGAGGGCGGCGCGACGTTGCACGACGTGCTCACGGTGCTCCAGCGCTCCGAGCTCGTGACGCGCATGGCGGTCGAGATCGAGCGCTACATCGTCGAGCTCGGCACCGAGGGCCGGCTGATCGAGATGCAGCTCGAGGAGACGATGGTCGGAACCGCGGCCGACAAGGCCGCCCTGATCCACGACTACCTCGTCGACGACTCCGACGAGGCGTTCGCCGCCGCGCTCGACGAGCTCGGCCGGATGGCGCATCAGGACCTGCTCGACTTCGGCCGCCTCGCCGAGGTCGTCGGGTACGACCGAAAGCTGAACACACTTGACTATCCGGTCGCCCCCCGCGGCTTCCGGATTCTCGGGCGGATCCCCCGCCTACCACGCATCGTGGTATCGCAGATCGTCAACGAATTCGGGGGACTTGACGAGCTGCTGGCAGCGACCGACACGGAATTGGAAACGGTCGAGGGCGTGGGGGAGATCAGAGCGAAGGACATTCGAGAAGGCCTGCGCAGGTTGCAGGAGATCAATCTCGTCGATCGCTATTTGCAGACGTAAGACAGCGCCGGCCGATTTGCCGGCGAACCAAGGAGGATCACCATTACGGACATGACCGAAGAGCAGCTGTTGGAGGACCTCGAGCCCATTGAGGTCGAGAACATCGAGTTCGAGCTCGGCGACAGCGTCGTCTATCCGCACCACGGGGCAGGCAAGGTCCTCAAGAAGGAACGTAAGGCGATGTTCGGTGAGGAGCGTGAGTACCTCACCATCAAGATCCTGCACAACGACATGACCGTGATGGTTCCGTGCGAGAACGCCAGTCGTGCCGGCCTGCGGCGGATCATCGACGAGGAGGCCGTACAGAAGGTTCTCGCCGTCCTTCAGGACGAACTGTCCGACATGCCCAAGAACTGGAACCGCCGGTTCAAGCACAACCGCGACAAGATCAAGACCGGCGACATCTTCGAGCTCGCCGAGGTCGTGCGTAACCTCGCGATCCGGGAGCACGACAAGGGTCTGTCGACGGGCGAGAAGCAGATGTTCACCCGCGCGAAGAAGATCCTCGCGTCCGAGCTGATGTACGCGCTCGATATGGACGAGGAGGGCGCCGAGGAGCACCTCGACAACCTCTTGGCCGCGTCGGCCGGGGCTCAGGTAGCGGCGGCGAAGTAGCGTCCTTGATGGCCGCGGTCGGTCTGATCGTGGCCGCCGGACGGGGCGAGCGCCTTGGGTCCAACGGACCCAAGGCGCTCGTCGTCGTTGGGGGGCGTCCGATGGTGCAGTGGAGCGTTGACGTGCTCGCTGCGGTCGTCGGGCCGTCGTCGGTCGTCGTCGCGATGCCGGCCGGCGTCGCGGCGCCCGCGGGGACCGTCGGTGCGGTCGGCGGCGCGCATCGCTCGCTGAGCGTCCGCGCGGCGCTCGCGGCGGCCCCGGTCGACGGCGATCCCGTGATCGTCCACGATGCGGCTCGGCCGCTGGTGACGGCGGAGCTGGTGCAGGCGTGCGTGGCCGCCGTGGACGGCGGTGCGGACGCGGCGATCGCCGCCGCGCCGGTGACCGACACGATCAAGGAGGCCGACGGCGCGCGCGTGGTGCGCACGTTGGACCGTTCGCGGCTGTGGGCCGTACAGACGCCGCAGGTCTTCCGTCGCGCGGTCCTGGAGCGGGCGCTCGCCCAGGGCGACGACGTGCTCGCCGCGGCGACCGACGACGCGTCGCTGGTCGAGGCGCTGGGTGGGACGGTCCACGTTGTCGCCGCCCCGCCTGAGAACCTGAAGGTCACCACGCCCCTGGATCTCGCGCTCGCCGAGGCGTTGCTCGCGCGGCGATAGATGCTGACCGACTACCACGTCCACCTGCGCCCCGACGACCCGGGCACGACGCTCTTCGGCCGACACCGCGGCCTCCTACCGCGAGGTCGCTTCGGAGCGCGGGATCGAAGAACTCGGGGTCTCCGAGCACGTCTACCGCTTCACCGCAGCGCTCGACGTGTGGCGTCACCCGCTGTGGGTCGAGTCGGCCGCTGACGACATCGACGACTACTGCGAGTTCGTGCGTTCGCAGACCGACCTGCGCCTGGGTATCGAGGCCGACTTCATCCCCGGAAGCGAGGATCGCATGCGCGCGCTGCTCGACGCGCGCGACTGGGACTACGTCGTCGGGTCGATCCACTTCCTCACGGACGGCGCGCTCGACTACGATCGCTTCGATGTCTGGAACTCGGGCCGATCGGCCGATCACGTTTGGCGCACGTACTTCACATGGCTGGGCGAGGCGGCTGCAAGCGGCATGTTCGACATCCTCGCCCACCCCGATCTCGTCAAGTACTGGGGCGTGCAGCGGCCCGTGCCCGATCGCGATCTGCGGTTCTACTACGACATCGCGATGGAGGGCATCGCCGACAGCGGGATTGCCGTCGAGGTCTCGACGGCGGGCCTGCGCAAGCCGGTCGGCGAGATCTACCCGTCGCCCGCGTTCCTCGAGATGGTGATCGACGCCGGAAACCCGATCGCCCTGTCGTCCGACGCGCACGCCGCCGAAGATCTCGGCGCCGGCTACGAGCGAGGCATTGGCGTTTCTGTCCGAGATGGGCGTCACGCAGATCGCGACGTTCGACCGCCGTGCGCGCACGCTGGTGGAGCTCGGATGAGCACGCGCGCCGGCATTGGCTGGGACAGTCACCGCCTGGAGGCCGGCGAGTCGCTGATCCTCGGCGGGATCCAGATCAGTCACGAGACGGGGACACTCGGCCATTCCGACGCGGACGTGTTGATCCACGCGGTCATCGACGCACTGCTCGGCGCATGCTCGATGGGCGACATCGGCATGTGGTTCCCCGATAACGAGGACGAATTCCGCGGCGCCGATTCGATGGCGTTGCTGCGCGTGATCGTGGGCGAAGCCGAGGCTCGTGGCTTCTCGGTCGTGCACTGCGACACGACGGTGATCCTCGAGCGCCCGCGCCTCGGGAAGTACCGCGACGACATGCGCTCCTCGATCGCCTCCGGCCTGCGCGTCCCGTTCGACGCCGTCAACGTCAAGGCAACGACCGGCGAGGGCATGGGCTTCGTCGGCCGCGAGGAAGGCTGCGCGGCGCTCGCCGTCGTGACCGTCGAGGCCGGCGACGGTGCCGGCGAGAGCCGCGACGATCTGTCGGATTTCGTGAGCTGATTTGTTGCGGTTCGTGCGTCCTGTGTGACGTGGGGGGCGTGGACGATCGGGGGTGTGGGCCCTCGAAGTTGAGATAGTTCACGCTTCGAGGCCCCAAGCGTGGATGAGGCAATCCTGCGGGCGGCGCGACATGGTGTCGTGGACCACCGGGCGCTGGCGGCGCTTGGCCTGTCGCAGAACGACATCAACTACCGCCTACGTCACGGGCGCTTGCATCAGCGCTACCGGCGGTGTGTACGCGGTCGGGCGTCCGGACGTTCCGTTGGATGGCCGGTTCGCTCGCCGGCGCGCGTTGGCCTGCGGGCCCAAAGCCCGTTTGACGATCATGCGGGCGACGGTCAGGGTGGCGGGCTTCGCAACGCGTGACCGCTTTCTCGGCGGTGGGAGCACCCGATCGAGGCTGTTCTTGCGTCAGGCGTGTTGGCGGCCCCGACCAGGGCTCAGCCCAAGCCGGGGCATCCTGTTTGGCGAGATCGCCGTGCCTCTGCTTTTCAGTCGAGTCGCGGACCACCTGGTCCAGGCCGGCGGCGCGCACGACCTGACGGGCGCGTCGGAAGCGCTTGGCCTCGCCGATCTCGGCGTGGATCGTGCACGCCCGGATCGGTCCGATCCCGACGGTCTGCTGCAGTGGCTTCAGGCGCTCGTCGGTGTTGGCTAACCGACGCAGCTCGCAGTCGATCAGGTCGATCTGGTGCGCGAGCGTCGCCATCACGCTCGATGCATCGCGTGACCTGGGCGGGCGCGCCGGGTGCAGGCGTTCGCGGCGACCCAGCGCCGGCCGCTGTCGCGTCAGCAGCGACCCGCGCGAGCATGGCCAGCCCTCGTGGAAGAGCAGCGCGTTCACACGGTCGGGACTCGAACGGACGCTGCTTCGGTTGCTGGCGTCGGCGTGGGCTACCGAGGCCTCGGGTCAACCATCATGTGTGGGCACGGGACGACCTCTTGGAGGTCGACTTCTACTGGCCGGATGCCGGCCTGATCGTCGAGGCTCGATGGCGCCCGCTATCACTCCACGCGCTGGCGCCAACGCAAGGACGCCGAGAACACCGCAAGGCTCCGCGCCGCGGGCTACATGCGTCCTGCGCTTCACCGACACTCGAAATCGCCGGCACTCCCGACAGGGTCATCGCGATCGATCACCGCCACCCTTGGGCGCCCGTAGCGTGAACAGTTCACGCTACGAGAGCCCACGCCCTAGGAAACGGCTCCCGACCGCCGCGCCGCCGCGGCTTCGCGCAGTTGTTCGTGGCGCAGCGTGCGCTGGAGCTGGCGCAGTGAGCGCCGGAGGTTTCCGCTGACCATCGGGGCGCTTGCGTGCTCCGCGAGCCAGCCGCCGACGCCGGAGTTCGGGATCCCGTAGGTCAGGCGCAATTCGACCCGCGTGCGCGCGTCGCCCAATGAACGCAGGCGCCAGCGTCCGCGTTGGTCCATGCCGGTCACGGCGGTCCATGCCAGTTCGGCCGGTGGGTCGTACTCGACCAGTTCGATCAGGCCGCCGACCTCGGCCGAGCCGACGCGCATCAGCATCCGGTAGCGGGCGCCCGAGTCCGCGCGCGCGGTCTCGACTCGACCTCCCAGCGGGTGATCCCGGACATGAAGTGCAAGTAGCGCTCGGGGTCGGAGATCCAGTCCCACACCGCCTCGCGCGGCGCGGCGATCTCGACCGCCTGTGCGACCCTCACCCGATCACCGGCAGGCGTCGCTCGGCGGCCAGCGCGTCCAGGGCGTGTCCTGCATGCGCTCGGTCACGAGCGTCGTAGACCTCGTCGAGATCGGGATCCGGGCCGAACTCGGCGCGCAGGTCGATCGGCGTCAGGACCTCGACTGTGATCTTCGCCGGCAACGGCACGTGCCCGAGGAAGTCGCCGATGTTCAGGCCCCACGGGATCGCCAGCGAGATCGGCAGGACCTTCAGCCGGAAGATCCGGTCGAGTCGCAGCGCCCGCGCCAATCCCTCGCCGCGCGACAGGAACAGCGATGTCTCCTGGCCGCCGATCGCGACGACCGGGACGATCGGCACGTCGTTGCTGCAGCGCCAGGCGCAGGAAGCCCTTGCGGCCGTTGAAATGACCCGGTTGCGGTCCCAGCACCGGCCGGTGGACCTCGTAGTCGCCGCCCGGGTACACGAGCAACGCCGCGCCGCTGTCGAGCGCCTGCTCGGCGTTCTCGCGCGAGGCGGCCACTGTGCCGAACTTGCGCAGCGCGCCGAGCCCGGGGATCGACACCACGAGGTTGTGGGCGAGCTGGTGCATCCGCCGCTCGACGCCGAAGTAGGCGCTGAACGCCGAGCCGAACACCCACATGTCGGGGGTCGATGTTGCCGCCCGAGTGGTTGCCGACGAGCAGCACCGGCCCCTCGGCCGGGATGTTCCCCAGACCGCGCACCTCGCCGCGGAAGTACAGCGACGCCAGCAGCCACAGCAGCGGCAACTGCTCGCGGATGAAGTCGGGATCGCGCTCGTCGAGATCGGCGGGCGGGATCGCGGCCGCGGGCCGCGCGCGCCATCCGCATCGACGATCGGATCGCAGGACGACACCGACTTGGGAGCGGCCCCGTGGCCGTTGCGTCGAGGTGCCGTTGCGGTCGGCGGCACGGTTGCTCTCTGAGCATACGCGCGAACGCGAGCTTCAAACGGACGCGCCGGTCCAAATCGCCGCTCGACGCCGCTGCGCGGACCACGGACCGCACGAGGAACCGCTTGACCAGCCCCGCGGTCTGCTCGACGCGCTCGAGCTGGGGCACGTGGCCGCAGCCGTCGAGCACGATCTGCTCGGCCCCGGGCAGCCATGGCGCACGTGGCGCTCGAAGCCCGGCGGGATCAGCGGGTCGCGCTCGCCCCACACGAACAGCGCCGGCGCGCGCAGGCCGCTCAGGCGCGGGTAGAAGCCGCCGTCGCCGAACGGCCGGTCGAGGTAGATGTTGCGGGCCGCCGACAGGAACGCAGCGCGCGCCGTCGCGAGCGCGTAGATGCGCTGGAACTCGTCGAGCACGACGTCGGCGACCTGCGGGTCGATCGCGTCGCGGTCGCCGAACAGCCCGCAGAGCTGGCGCTCGAGCGTCCCGCGCGCGAATCGATGCGGCAGCAGCCCGAACTCGGGCCGCAGCAGCCGCACCATCGTGTGCAGGTCGCGGCGCACGAACGCGACCGCCGGGCACAGCAGCCCGAGCGAGCCGACGCGCTCGGGTGCGGCGCAGCGCGATCTCGATCGCCACACGCCCGCCGAGCGAGTTACCGACCAGGTCGGCGCGCGCGATCCCCATCGCGTCCATCAGCTGGGCCATCGCCTCGGCGAACCACGGCGCCGTGTACGAGCCGCGCGCGGGCTTCGACGACGCGCCGAAGCCGGGCAGGTCTGGGACCAGCACCTTGTGGCCGGTCTGCACGAGCGCCGCCGCGAGGTCCAGCCACGACGCCTTCGTCGCCCCGAGGCCGTGGATCAGCAGCACCGGCGGCCCCTCGCCGATCGCCAGCGTCGAAACGCTGCCGACCCCGAGCTCGAGTTGGTGGCGGCGCATCAGCGGCGCGCGCCCGTCGGGCAGCGCGAACAGGCTCTCGAACGACGACCGCGTCGTCGAGGTCGCCGCGCACCGCCAGCCGCCGCTCGCGAAACGCGGCGAAGCCGTTGATCTCGCCGTCGCGCAGGGGCAGCCACGTGTCGGAGTCGGTCGTCGAGCGTGACCGTCGGTCGCCGCGAGCCGGCGCCGGGGCGCACGAAGGCGTCGGTCTCCGTGCATCGGACCTCCCACATGCGCCCGAGGTCGGCCAGGCGGACCTTGTACGTGGCGTCGAACCCGTGATGCGTGCCGAGATAGCGCTCGGGGAGCGTGCGCATCTGTTCGTCGACAAGTGCCAAGCGCTGCGCTCGCGTTGCCGGACCGACCACGCGGCAAGCCTACATTTTCGCGGGGTCCGATTGCCATGGACCAGCGGGCCAATACATTGCCAACGTGCGCACCGTCCGGATTCACGACACCCGCACCGGCGCCCCGGTGACGCTCGAGCCACGCGAGCCCGGCCGCGTCGGGATCTACGCCTGCGGCCCGACCGTCTACAACCGCATCCACGTCGGCAACGCGCGGCCGTTCGTCGTCTTTTCCCTGCTCAAGCGGTTCCTGGAGCACGAGGGGTACGAGACGACGCTCGTCATCAACATCACCGACGTCAACGACAAGATCTACGACGCCGCCCGCGCCGCGGGCGTCCCGAGCGCGCGCCTCGCCACCGAGATGACCGCGCACTACGTCGAGGACACGAGCGCGCTGCGGCTCGGGCGTCCAGACCACGAGCCGCTGGCCGGCGAGACGGTGCCCGAAATGATCGACCTGATCACTGCGCTGATCGACCGCGGCGCCGCCTACGCGGTCCAGGGTGACGTGTACTTCCGCGTGCGCAGCGACGCCGACTACGGTTCGCTGTCGCACCGCTCGGTCGACGCGATGGACCAGGGCGAAGGTGACGATCCGGTGGGCCTCAAGTTGAAGGAGGACCCGCTCGACTTCGCCCTCTGGAAGGCCCACAAGGAAGGCGAGGACACGTCGTGGGACGCGCCGTGGGGGCGCGGCCGTCCGGGCTGGCACATCGAGTGCTCGGCGATGGCCGAGTCGCTGCTCGGCCTCGACTTCGAGATCCACGGCGGCGGCTCCGACCTCGTCTTCCCCCATCACGAGAACGAGGCCGCGCAGACCCGGATGGGGCGCGGGGCGCCACTCAACCGGATCTGGATGCATAACGGATTCATCCAGATCGGTGACGAGAAGATGGCCAAGAGCGTCGGCAACGTCGCGCTGTTGCACGAGGTGCTCGAGCACCACGACGCGGAGGCGATCGTGATGCTCATGGTCGGTGGCCACTACCGCCAGCCGCTGTCGTTCACCGACGACACGCTCACCGACGCCGCGGCGCGTGTCCGCCGCGTGCGCGAGGCCGCCCGGCGGCTCGTTGACGGCCCGTCGCCCGCGGAGTTGGCCGCGCACCGGGAGCGCTTCTTCGCCGCGCTGGCCGACGACTTCAACACGCCGACGGCGATGGCCGCGGTGTTCGATTGGATCCGCGAGGCCAACGCCCGTGAGGAACCGGCGGGTCGCGACGACCTGGCCGAGATGCTCGGCGTGCTGGGGCTTGGCGGCCTCGTCACGGATACCGACGAGGCGGCGCCAGATGAGGTCGTGGCCCTGGCCCGCGCCCGCGACACAGCCCGCGCCGAGCGCGACTTCGCCGAGGCCGACCGGCTGCGCGACGAGATCGCCGCCGCCGGCTGGACTGTGCGCGACGGCGCCGGCGGGTTCGAGCTCGTCCCGGAGTGATCGTCTACGGGCGCAACGCCGTGCACGAGCTGCTGGCCGCGGGCCGGCGGCCGGTGAGCGGGGTCTGGGCGGTCGCCGGCGCGGCGCGCGAGGCGTGGCTGGAAGGGGTCGAAGTGGCCGTGGTCGACGCAGCCGACGTGGCGCGGCGCTGCGGGTCCGACGCCCACCAGGGCATCTGCGCGCAGACGGTCGGCTATCCGTACGTCAGCGGCACGGAGATCCTCGCGCGCGGCACGGGCGTCGTCGTCGTGCTCGACGAACTCCAGGACCCCCAGAACGTCGGCGCGATCTGTCGCAGTGCCGAGGCGCTGGGCGCGGCCGGTGTGATCATTCCCGAGCGCCGCAGCGCCGAGGTCACACCGGCGGTGTGCAAGGCGTCGGCCGGCGCGGTCGAGCACCTGCGCGTTGCGCGGGTGCGCAACATCGCCGACTTCCTCGGCGAGGCCAAGGCCGCGGGCTTCTGGTGCTACGGCGCCGACATGGACGCCCGCGTCGAGGTCGGCGACGTCGACTGGCCGGAGGCCTGTGCGCTCGTTTTCGGGGCCGAGGGTCGCGGCGTGCGCCCGCGCGTCGCCAAGTCGTGCGACGAGCTGGTGCGAGTCGGGATGGCCGGCCGCGTCGCTTCGCTCAACGTCTCGGCCACCGCGGCCATCGTCCTGCACGCAGCGCTGGGAAGCGATAGGAATGAACGATGAGCGCTTCCACAACTCCCCGCCTCGCGCCCCTGACCGACGACGAGCTGTCAGAGGACCAGCGCGCACTGCTCGACCCGATGGGCCCCCGCGGCTCGATGAACATCTTCCGCACGATGGCCCGCCATCCGCGCCTGTACCGCCATTGGGGCGGCTTCGGCGGCTGGCTGCTGCAGCGATCGAGCTTCGAGCCGCGTGACCGCGAGACGATCATCCTGCGTGCCGCGTGGCGCGCCGACGCGACGTACGAATGGGGCCACCACGTTCCGCTCGGTCGTGAAGCGGGCCTGTCCGACGACGAGATGCTGGCGCTCGCCGACCGCGGCGAGGTGGCGTCGGCCGACGACGCCCTGCTCGTGCGCGCGGTCGACGAGCTGTTCGACGCCTACTGCATCGGCCAGGAGACCTGGAACGCGCTTGCCCAGCGCTTCGACGAGACACGCCTGATCGAGCTGCCGATGCTCGCCGGCCACTACCGGATGCTCGCCGGCACGCTGAACTCGCTCGGCGTCGAACTCGAGGACGGCTACCCGGGCCTCGGCGAGGTCGCGGTCTAGATGTCGGCCGACGACATCCTCGAAGACCGTCCGGGCAGCGGCCGCCTGGCTGGCAAGACCGCGGTCATCGTCGGCGCCGGCCAGACGGTCGGTGAGCAGATGGGCAACGGGCGCGCGACGGCGCTGCTGTTCGCGCGCGAGGGGGCGAGGCTGCTGCTCGTCGACCGCGACGAGGCGTCGGTGTCCGAGACCCGCGAGCGCGTCGTGACCACGGGCGGCGACGCCGAGATCCACATCACCGACATCACCGTCGAAGAGCAGTGCGTCCAGCTCGCCGCCGACGCCCGTGACCACCTCGGCCGGATCGACATCCTCCACAACAACGTCGGGATCGGCGACGGCGACGCGCGCCCGACGAAGCTCGAGGAGGAGGTCTGGGACCGGATCATGGACGTCAACCTCAAGGCGATGTGGCTGACGTGCAAGCACGTCGTGCCGATCATGCGCGAGCAGCGCAGCGGGTCGATCATCAACGTCTCGTCGCTGGCCGCGGTCGGAACCGCGGCCAACCTGACCGCCTACCGGATGTCGAAGGCGGGCGTCAACGCGCTGACGCTGCACCTCGCGGCCGCCCAGGCGGTCGACCAGATCCGCGTCAACGCGATCGCGCCGGGCCTGATCGACACCCCGATGGGCGTCAACGCCGGCGCCGTCGCGCGTGGGATCACGCGCGAGGCCTATGCCGCCGATCGCGCGTCGCGCGTTCCGATGGGCCACCAGGGGACCGCGTGGGACGTCGCCTACGCCGCGCTGTACCTCGCCAGCGACGAGTCGCGCTTCGTCAGCGGCTGCGTGTTGCCCGTCGACGGGGCCCAGGGCGCCCACGTCGGATAGCTCGAAGACATCCGGTTTGCAGGCAAATATGCACCCTTGACACCGCTTCATAACTGTGGGAGGGTCTGCGCCTAGATAACGCTTGACCTGAGGTAGAGAAATCCTCAGCTTTGAAGTCAGATGGCGCCCGGGGAGGGGTCCGCCACTGAGCTCTTCGATTCCTGCCTGCATATAGGCACGAAAGGACCGCTCGTGGCTCGTATTTCCCCAAACGCTCAGGGTCAAGTTAAGGTTGAGGATGGATACCTCATCGCGCTTGCGAAGCAGGGCGACGTCACCGCGTATGACCGGATCGTGCGCCGCTACTACGGCTTCGTCCGCCTGAAGGCGTCGTCGTACTTCCTCGCCGGCGGCGACAGCGACGACCTGATCCAGGAAGGGCTCGATCGGGCCTCTACAAGGCGGTGCGCGACTACCGCACCGACCGCGAGTCGTCGTTCCGCAACTTCGCCGAGCTGTGCATCACGCGCCAGATCATCACCGCGGTCAAGACCGCGACGCGCAACAAGCACACGCCGCTCAACCAGTACGTGTCGTTCTCCTCGACGCCCGCAGAGCGCGACCGACGGCGAGCCGACGCTCGACGAGGTGATCCCCGGCCCGAGCGTCCACGACCCGGTCAACCAGGTCATCTCCTCCGAGGAGCTCCAGTCGCTCGTCGCCTGCCTGTCGACAGCGCTGTCGGAGCTCGAGTCGCGCGTGCTGGCGCTCTACCTCGACGGGCACTCCTACGAGCAGGTCGGCGACCGCCTGGGCTGCGACACGAAGACGGTCGACAACGCGCTGCAGCGCGTCAAGCGCAAGGTCGGCACGCACCTGACCTCACGCAACGTGCTGCTGTAGCGGCATGACATCAGCCACTAGGCTGAGCCAATGATGCTCGCCGGCATAACGGTCCTCGAGATCATCGGGATCGTCGTCGCGGTTCTCGCGCTGCTCGCGTTCGTCATGTTCTGGCTCGGGCTGTTCGCCAACGACCGCTGGCGCCGCCGCACGGCGGCCGCCGCGGTACGCAACGCCACGCAGGCCGACCACGACCTTGCGGCCGCGGGGGCCAAGGACCGAGGCTGGGACCGGGCGGTACTCGAGGCCGCTGTGCGCGACGCGTGGGCGGCACGCCCCGGTGCGGCGCCGATCGACGAGATAACCCTGCTCGTCGTCATCGACCCGCCGGGCACCGACTCCGATCGGGCCGAGTTCGAGGTCCGGGCCGGGGGTACGTCGAGCGCCGTCTACCTCGCCCGCACCGGCGACTCGTGGGCTGAGACCGATCAGCCCAGCGACAGCTCGCCGCCCGAGGCGTAGGCCTTCACGCGCTGGACGAAGTAGCCGCCGTCGGTGTCGATCGACGTCGTGCCGCCGGCGCCGCCGCCGAACAGCAGCGCGATCACACCCGCGTCGCGATCCGCGGCGAGGTGGCCGTCCGATGGGTCCGACAGCCACCACTGCACGCGGTTGTCGCGGTAGTGGCCGGGCGTGTTGTCGAGCATCGTGTTGCCGAGCGGGATCTGCCACAGCACGATCGCGCGGTGGGTGCGGCGCGTGAATCCCCGCACGTAAGCGACCTGGCGGGCGTAGTCGTCGGCGTCCCACGGCGGCCTTGGGGTCGTGGTTGACCTTCTCGTCGTAGCCGGCGTCGCGGTCGGCGACGTCGGTGAAGACGACGTCGAAGTTGGCGTGCAGCGATTCGTAGAAGGCGGCCGATCGGGCGGCCAGCACGTCCATGTGGGCCAGCGGCGGCTGGGAGTACGTCGGGTCCTCCTTCGTGCCCCAGACGCTGAGGTGCCACGCCAGCGCGACGTTCGGCGCGAGGCGGTCGCGCAGCTTGATCAGTGCGCGCGCGAAGCCCGACGCGTTGTTGGGCATGCCGCGCAGCGCCGCGACGTGGCTCGACGCGACGGCCGCCGGCACGGTCGCGGCTTTGCCGTCGCGTGCCGCCTGCTCGATGTAGCCCCACAGGTCGGGCTCGACGTGGACGACGACCGAGCCGGTGCTTGTACGCACCGGCGCGCTTCATGAGCAGCGAGAAGTCGGCGTAGTACGCCTTCATGGTCGCCGCGTTGTCGAGGTTCGAGAGGTCCTTGTGGAGTTCGTCACCGCCGGCCGCGGGGCTCGACTGAAGTAGCTGGTAGTAGCTGAAGACCGGGACGAGGTGGGCCTTGATCGACTCGCCGACGTACATGCTCACGAACGAGCCGCCGGGATTCCACGTCGCCCAGCCATGGCCGGTGTTCACGCCGGCGGAGAGGTACTGGTAGCGAAAGCCGACCGGCGCGCGAGCGGCGAGCTTGGCCGCATCGCCGGGGCTGTCGGTCACGCCGATCTCGAGCTTCGATGGCCAGCCCTTGGGAACGTGGATGCCGCTCGGCGCTGCAGCCGATCCGGGGACGAGCAACGTGGCGACGGCCATGCCGAGCGCGAGCGCCGGGGCGAAGCGCATGCCGAGCAGGGTAGGCGATCGCCCGGCGCCCGTAGCCACCTGTCCGACATAAAGGGGTCAGACCCCTTTATGTTCGTGCGGCGAAGATAAAGGGGTCTGACCCCTTTATGTCGCAGCTGCGGCGTCGAGTGCCGGAAGTGCGGCGGGGATGCTGCGGCGCAGGCCGCGCGCGGCGATCGTCGCAAGGCCCGGGATGTAGGAGCCGAACACGATCTCCCAGTGCAGATGTGTCCCGCCGCCCGGGTGTCGGTGAACAGCAGCACGCCCTCGTGGCCGCGCAGCGGCGAGCGGCTGGAGATGCGGTAGCGGATCAGCTCGTCGGGGATCGACCTCGATCGACGGTCTCGTTGAACGACAGCACCGGCCCGGCCTTCAGACGGCGCGTCGAGCCGACGCCATTGCGTGTGCCGTCGGTCCCGTCGCAGACGCGCGTGATCTTCGCCCCGAGTGCCGCTTCGAGGTTCTCGTGCTCGGCGAGCCGCGCGAAAACCTCGGCGCGCGGGGAGGTGAAGTCGTGGTCGACGAGCACATGGGCCATCAGGAGGCGGCGACGATACCGAAGAGCGCTCAGGAACCGACGCGTTGACACGCCGGCCGACGACGGTCGGGCCGACGCCCCGTTTGCTCGCTGCGACCCGGGCGCGGAGCCGACGCCGACTGGCGATCCCCGGCCGCGGCGGCAACGCACAGCGCGGTGGCGAGCACGAGCCCGAGCAGCCAGACGCACCCGATGACGATCAAGAGCATGTTGCTCAACTACCGGTTACGCCGCGCGGAGCGGGCTCGAACTGCCACCAATGTGGAGGTTCCCCGCGAAATACGGCCACCGCGGGAGCAAATCCACCCGATCACTCGGCGGTCTCCCGTTCGTCGTTGGGGCTGTCGAGCCGCACCCACTCTGATCCGGTCCATCGGCGCATCAAGCCGTCGGCGTCGACGCCGCGCAGCGCGGTCGACCCGGAGGCACCCGCCTCCCGCAGTAGCCGTCGTGCGGTGGCCGCGTACGTCGTGCCGAGCGTCACTCCAAGCCACTCGCAGAGGTCGTCGGGCATCGGGTCGCTGCATTGACGCAGGCGTGAGCACAGCTCCTTCCAGGGCCACTCGGCCAATGCGAACGGGCCGTCGACGATCGCCGCGTCCGGCTGGCCGTCGAGCGCCCAATGAAGAAACGCCTCCCGCAGGAAGCCCGGGCAATCGCCCACGAGTGAGTACTCCTCCCCTGATTGCCACCGGCGTTCCAGGCCGGCGGCGCGACCGTTCGCGCTCCAAAGTAGGCACTGGCCGACATCGGCGCGCCGGCGTCGCACTGCTTTCGCGCGCGTCGTCGGCGTAGACGAACCCGGGCGGCCCCCAAGCCGGAGAGGGGATTCGAACCCCTGACCTACCGCTTACAAGGCGACGGGACGCAGGCCTGATTTTGAGCTCTACCAAGCCAAAAACAGGCCAATTCGACACTACCGGTCTTTTGGGCGATCCGGTGCTGAGCCGGGCGGTGGCTTCGAGGTCGGGGGCTCCGGCGCAGGCGGCGCGGGCCGGGCGCGGCCTCCGAGCTTCAAACGTTCGAGGATCTCCTGGATGGCTTGAGCGTGGGCCCTGCCGGGGCGCTTCTTCATGGAACGACCGGCATCGACGGATTGACTCACGCCACTGAGGCGCACGGTCCGCGGCGAAACTTCCCGCAAAACGGCGCATTAGACCGCGCAAGGGTCCCCGGCGGGCGACCTCCGCCGGGAACCCTGCGACCCCTCCTCAGGAGCAACTGCCCCGGCCCCGCGCGCCGAGGCGGGGAAAACCGCACGGAGCCGAGGCTAAAGAGAAGATAAAGACTGTCGTCGCTGTGGGCGCCGGTCGGGGGCTCCGGGGGGACGGCGGCATCACGGCCGCCGTCGCCCAGCCCGCAGGAAGGGAGCGGCTCAACGGCTACCAGGGCCATGGGTGGCCACGTTGCCCCTCTTGCCGCCAGAACTGCCGCAATTTGCGGCGAATTCTCCACATTTGCGAATGCCCGGTTTTCTGGTCGACGCTTGGCAACTAGACAACCCCCGTGCTCGCGCTCGCCGTGGCGGCCGTGCTCCTGTTAGGACTCCTGTTCGTCCTGGGGCTCTGTGCGGCCGCGGCCGCTGGGGACCGCCAGCGTGCCCGGCGTGCCGCCCGTCCACCTGGGCGACGGACGCCGTCACGCGTCCGGATTCCTCGTCGCCAGCATCACTCCTAGAAGCCGCAGCCGGCGCAAGCGCGAGCCCAGCGCCGACGTTCCGTTCGAGTGGCGGACAACCCTCGCGGCGGGCCGGATCTTGCCGCCGCGAGGGCGTCTAGCCCTCCAACGCTTGGCCGCCGGAATCGCGAGGAATCGCCGACCTGGAGCCAGATCTACCTGGCGCTCGGCGTGGCTATCGTGCTTCGGGCCGATCGCGTGAGGCTGCGGGCTGCGGTTTCGTCGACCGTGGACGGGGAGGAGCACCCGTCCCGGGCCGTTGTCGAACCGTCCGCTTGTAGCGATCGAGGATCTCCTGGACAGCTTGCGCATGCGTCTCGGCGAGGCGTTTCATGGCCGAATGACGGGCGTGGACGCTCTGAATTACGGCCCCGCAGGCGGCCCCGGACTGCGAAAGAGCGAGCGGAGCCCAGCGCCCTGCGCACGCAGCTCGTGGCATCTGTATCTTGCGAACCCTCCCGGAGGAGAGCGTACGGGGCGAGCCCTTCCCGTCGCCGTCGACAGGAGTCCGGCGACGGGATCGGTTCACGGAGCGCTTAGGTTCGCACGCTGTACTTGATGCGCGGCTGGCAGCGACCAGGCTGGCCGTACGTGTGGTCACACGCCCTCTCCTCCTCCGGGGCCGCCGGCGACGCAGCAGTGCTGCGGCCTGCCCGGCGGCCGAGCCAACGCCGCCGGGCAGCGCCCGCGGTAGTTACTGGCGGGCCGCCGCCCGCGGCCTGCCACGCGACGCGGGGTCACGGGCAGGCTCTGGGCTCCTCCTCAGGAGCGCCGACGACCACTCGATCGAGGGGGGCAGATCGAGCTGACTCAGCGGCGCCGGCGAAAAGTAGGCGACAGCGGCACGCAACGCGCCGATTCGGGCGAGAGTCTTCCGGCTCAGCGATCCCAGCTCAACGGCCGCCGAGAAGCGGCCGCTGTGGCGTCCGCACACTCCGCTGCGCGGTCTTGCGCGGATGCCTGGCGGTCCGACGCTGAGGCCTGGCGGTCCAAAAGTGCGTCCCGCGGAACGACCGCGGCGAGCTCACCGCGCAGTCCGGTCACATTCCCCGGCAAGCCGGAGAGGGGATTCGAACCCCTGACCTACCGCTTACAAGGCGACGGGGCCGACATCCCGTATTTTCGCTTGGCAAAGCCAAGAACCAGGCCAAACGGACGGCTTGCAGGTCGTTCTCTATCGTCGCGGATGAGCTCGGATCAACGGCGATATACGCGGGTGTTGGCACGTATGCCAAAACGCCTGGGACTTGGCGGGCGCATGACGCGTGCGCGCTGGTGGTTGGACAGACACCCAGCTGGGGGCACGAATCTCACCTGCTGCGC
Source organism: uncultured Actinomycetes bacterium (assembly GCA_963846975.1). GTDB lineage: Bacteria > Actinomycetota > Thermoleophilia > Solirubrobacterales > Solirubrobacteraceae > AC-49. The sequence continues at coordinate 128,774 of CAWJXY010000011.1, read as the reverse complement.
CCCTGGGTCCCAATCTACGGTTTTGGGCGACAGCGAGGGTGCCGTTGGCCGAGGTATCGACGCGGCGCGCGAGGGGAAGCGCACGCTGGGGGGCTCGGGTTACGAGGGCCATGCGGGGTCCGGAGAGGATCGTTTGGTGCGGTATGCGCTGTATCGGGGATGGCACGTGGTTTATTGGGAATCTCGGGCGTTGGCGCCGGCTAGTCATCACAGCGGCGATCGTGGTAGGCGCCGCGCTGGTCACGCAGGCGGGTGCTAGTCCGGCTGCGGCGTCGACGTTGCCGACGGGGTTTCGGGACTCGGTCGTGTTGAGCGGACTGACGAACCCGACGGTGCTGCAGTTCGCGCCCGACGGGCGGATCTTTGTCGGTCAGAAGAACGGCGTGATCAAGGTGTTTCAGGGCCTGACCGACACGAGTCCGGTCACGGTGGCCGATCTGTCGGGCGAGGTCGACGACTACTGGGATCGCGGTCTGCTCGGCATGGCGCTGCCGCCGGACTTCCCCGCGAGCCCGTATGTCTATGTGCTCTACGCGTACGACGCCGCGATCGGCGGTACCGCCCCGCGCTGGAACGACGCCTGCCCGACCCCGCCCGGCCCGACGACCGACGGCTGTCTGGTGTCGGGGCGGGTGTCGCGACTGCAGATCAGCGGGAACGTCATGACCGGCAGCGAGCAGGTGCTCATCAACGACTGGTGTCAGCAGTTCCCGAGCCATTCGATCGGCACGCTGCTGTTCGGCCGCGACGGGTACCTCTACGCGACTGGCGGCGATGGCGCCAGCTTCAACAACGTCGACTACGGGCAGTACGGAAATAACTACGCCGGCGACCTGGCAAACCCCTGCGGCGACCCGCCCGGACCGGTCGGCACGGCGCTGAGCCCACCCGCTGCAGAGGGTGGCGCGCTGCGCAGCCAGAGCGTTCGGCGCACCGACGGGCCGGCCACGCTCGACGGCGCGGTCCTGCGGATCGACCCGGCCACCGGCGCGGGCGTGCCCGGCAACCCCTTCTTCGCCTCACCGGATGCCAACGCGCGCCGCATCGTGGCCTACGGGCTGCGCAACCCGTTCCGCATCACCCAACGCCCAGGGAGCGACGAGCTGTGGATCGGCGACGTCGGCTGGAACACCTGGGAAGAGATCAACCGCGTCGTCGCACCTGCCAGCGCCACGGCGTCGAACTTTGGCTGGCCGTGCTACGAGGGAGCGTCGGCGCAAGGCGGCTACCAGGGTGCCGGCCTCAACCTGTGCTCGTCGCTGTACTCGACGCCCGGTTCGGTCGCCGCGCCGTACTACACCTACAACCACGGCGCGTGCGTGGTCAACTACACCGGCTGCCACACGGGCGGCTCATCCGTCACCGGCGTGGCGTTCTCCCAGGCCGGGACGTATCCGGCGCAATACAACGGCGCGCTGTTCTTCGCCGACCACACCCGCAACGAGATCTGGGCGATGCTCGCGGGCGCGAACGGGTTGCCCGACCCCTCCGCGCTGCAATCGTTCGTCGGCGTCGACGCCACCGGCGGTGCCGCCGGGCATCCCGTCGACCTCAAGGTCGGCCCAGGCGGCGACCTGTTCTACGTCGACATGGACGACGGCACCGTCCACCGCATCAGCTACACGGCCGCCAACCAGCCGCCGACCGCCGTACTGGCGGCGAACCCGACCAACGGTCCCGCCCCGCTGACGGTCAGCTTCGACGGCAGCGGGTCATCGGACCCCGAAGGGAAGCCGGTGAGCTACTCGTGGGATCTCAACGGCGACGGCACGTTCGGCGATGCGACCGGCTCGACCGCCTCGTACACCTACACCGCCGCGGGTGTCTATCACCCGAGCCTGCGAGTCACCGACGAACAGGGCGCGAGCGACACGCACTCGGTCACCGTCACCGTCGGCAACACCGCGCCGAACGCGGTTATCGACACGCCCGCGGCGAGCCTGACCTGGAAGGTCGGCGACACGATCAACTTCTCGGGCCACGCCACTGATACGCAGGACGGCACGCTCCCGGCGTCGGCGCTGAGCTGGTCGCTGATCATGCACCACTGCTTCACGCCAACCGACTGCCATACGCACCTGATCCAGACCATCAACGGCGTGTCCAGCGGATCTGTCGCCGCGCCGGACCACGAGTACCCGTGCTGGCTTGAGCTGCAGCTGACCGCGACCGACTCGGGCGGGCTGATGTCGACGACGAGCGTGCGGCTGGACCCCAAGACGGTCGTGCTCACGTTCAAGACCAACCCGGGCGGCCTCGTCCTCAGCGACCTGGTGGTCAACGAGGCGCCGCGCACGACGCCGTTCGCCGTGACCGCGGTCGTCGGCTCGGCGAACTCGGTCAGCGCCCCGTCGCCACAGCAGTTCAACAAGTCCACCTACTACTTCACGTCGTGGTCAGATGGCGGCTTCCAGAGCCATACGATCACCGCGCCCGCGGTGAACACGACCTACACCGCGACTTACCGCAAGCAGCACTGAGACGCGACCCTCAGCCCGCGCGGCGGCATGTCCTCTATTCAGCTAGCCTCGCGGACGTTGCCTCGGCAACCGCAACCGCTCGGCCCACCAGGGGTGTCCCTCGCGTTGCTGGATCGTGTGGTGCAATCCTCCCAGGCCCGCCGCGCAGAACTCGATCCGGCTCGGGTAGGTATCGCGGCCCGACGTGAGTTCAGCAATGGCCTGGCTGATGGTCTCGTCGGTCCATCGCCAATGGCTCGCTTGGCGCCGGATGTGCGCACCGACCTCGTTGGCCCAGCGCGACATGCCGCCATGGACCCGCATGTGGGTGGTGAGCGTGTCGAGGCCCATCTCGGCGAACTCGGCTTCGGCCGGGAACCGATCGCCCCGCCGAACCACAAGCCCGAGGGTTGCGCGTATGCGTTCTTCGGTCCATCGCTGCGTGGTCGGCCAGACGCGGCGGTATGGGATCTCGAGCCGGTGTGCCCAGTACAGCGGACCGCCTTGGGAGATCAGCTGCGTGCGCAGATCGCTACGCCCAATCGCGTCGAAGTGCCCGAACGCAGGCCACTCGTCAAGGCCAGCGACCGCGTCGGCAATCTCGGCGTGCAACCGCTGCGGCTTCCAAGCGCGCATCGGCTTCGGCTTCCGGGGGGAGCGTTCGGCGTCTGACGCGACGAACGGCTTGAGCTCGTGGACGTGCTTCCCCGGCCGCGGAAGATCGACCGGGGCCTCGCCGCGAGCACAAACAGTGATCCGCCGGTCGGCGTGTATTTGCCGGCACTGACAAACGCGCAGTAGATCGTGTCAGCAATGGCGCGACGCTTGCCCTCGATGTCGAGCGCCTCCCATCTCGCCTGGTCAGTTGCCACCCCGGGATCGCGTTCTCGTTCTCGAGACCGGGCGGCCGGAGACCCTGAGTAGGGGGCGCTCCAGGCGATCAGCTCGAGCGGCGAGCCCATCGGTGAATCGGTCGGGGCCGATCGCGGCGAGGACCCGATCGCTGTCGCGGTAGGCGACGAGGTCGGCGTTGGCCTGCTCGGCGGCACGCTCGAGCGTCGTGGTGCGCGACGGGCGGGCCTTCGGTCGGGCGTCGAGTAGTTCGCGCGCGCGGCGCTCGACGACCGGCTCGATCATCGTCGCGCTGATCGACGACGGCGCGGTGCGCGACCGGCCGACGACACTCGCGGGCACTGATAGCGCACGTATACCGGCCCGGATCGGTACCTGACCCCTGACGACCCGCATTGTCATCCGGCAGGCCTCGCATCGGACGAGCCCGCGAAGCGACGCTTCGTTCCTTCGGCCGCCTCAGGGAACGACCGAACAACGCTCGGTGCAGGCGTTTCCTTGCGGAGGGGGACGTACTCGACCTTCCGGCTATCGATCGGCGGTGTCGCCGGCATCGCACGCGGATCTGTCCGGCGAGTCGACGGGCGAATCGATGTCTTCTGCCCCGGCCCAAGGCTCAGACGAGTTGCCCGACCGGGGGGAGGGGCGCTGGGCGTGCGCCGCTCGCCCCGAAGGATGTCGAGAAGGGCCTGAGCATGAGATTTGGAGCTCGCGCTCCATCGCACCACCAACCGATGTAACACATGCTACGCGGCGCATCGGCTCGCGGCCTGTCCGACTGCGGACTAGTTGGTCAGCATCGGATGGCGGTATTGAGCAGCGGCCCGATGAACGGCCGCTGTCGTGCCTGTTCGGCGCGGAGCGCCTTCTCCATGAGTCGTACGGGAGTTCTCAGTCCGACGTAGCGGACGCCGGGTGTCGACTACTTGCGCGACGATCGCACAACCGGTTAGGGTCCCGCGATGCCATCACTCCGGATTCTCGTCGTCGGTCCTGAGGCCTCCGTCTTGGCGAGGATCCTGAGGAGTCATGGACGTATCGCGCTCCTGCTCGTCGTCGCGACGCTCGGTCCGGCGCTCGGCATCGTCAGCCAGGCGCAGGCCCGCACAACGAAGCCGTCGCTTCGGGCTGTAAGGGCCGCGGTTCTGCCTTATGTGCAGCGCGACATCACGCACTTGGACAGAGCCGTGTTCTACAACGACGACCCGAGCTGCGCTCCCAGCTGTTATGAGACCGCGACCAGGATGCCGATCGGTGTCTACAAGATCCAGGCCTTCATCGACCTCGGGGATTTCAACTGCCGTCTGAGCGGCGGGCTCGCCGCATTCAAGGCTGGGCACTGGTCCTGCGACCCTGTCTATGACGCGTTCTACTTCCGTGGCGCCGCCAACGAGTGGGCCGGCAGCGGCTTCTGCAGCACGGGGTTTGACGTTCTGCCTCCGCGTAAGGGCAGCACGAAGCTGCTGATCAAGGCATGGAGCGGACCAAACCTCTGCCTGGGTGTCCCCGACACCGCGCCGGCGCACGAGCTCGATGGGTTCGAAGGCCGTGGCACCCTCGCCGTCAACCCGCTGCCCCCGAAGGCGCCAACGCCGATCATCCCCGCATCCGTCCCGGCTCCCGCCGCGCCCGCGAACGACGCTCCCCCGCCGGCGGGCACCGTCCTGCCCGCCGTGCCCCACCACGTGGTCGGAGCAGCTTCACGCGCACACGCGGCGAGCCTGCATTACGGATGCACCCAGTTCCCCGGCACGCTTGGTTGGAGCGGTCCGTATTGGCAGCGCAACTATGGCGTGTGGGCCTACGTGTACGCCGAGGACTGCCGCGTCCCGGGCTATCTGCTTGGCCTTCGCGGTGGTGTCGCCCACAACCTTCAGTGGATCGTGACCGTCTTCTACTGGAATGGCTACCAGCCGGTGTTCTGGTACGACGTCACCAACCCGGAGGCCTCCGGCACCGACAACGAAATCGGCTGCACCGGAAGTTCGGTCTTCTGCCACTCCCCTTGAGGCCAGCCGGATGGGTCACGATGGAAGAAGTCATCCGATTCCTGATCACGGACCTAGGAATGAAGCCGCCCTGCAAGGACGCGTCCGCGGAAAAAACCTGCGCGAGTCGGAACACAAAATTCCACAACGAGTCTCCGACTGCGGGTACTTCACTTCACCTCCGTCAGGAAGTCTGACCGCGTCCCCGCTGGCTGTCGGCGTCAGTAGAAGACGTAGCGGAATCTAGTTCCGTCGCAGAAGCGCCGCAGCTTGGACCCGAGCACCGAGCCGTGAGAGCGGTTCTCGTGGCTTGGCACGTACTCGACGTCGGCCTTCCAGCCGATCGGGTTGAGGCCGCGCCTGAGGCCCAGTCCGCGTCCGCGTCCCTCGGCGGGTGGGTACTCGTCGCGGTCGATAGCCCGGCTTGGTCGGGATGTCGGCGAGCAGCTTGATCACGTCGTTGAGCTGGCCCCGGGCCGGTTGACGACGAGTGTGCGTGGCCAGCCCTTGCGCAACGCGCGCAGGAAGTGCGCCCGGATGTTCGGGTACTTCGTCTTGCTGAAGCTGATGTTCTGGATGCTGCGCGGAGTCGTGCAGCCCGTCTTCTTGGGCTTCGGTGCGGGCGTCGATCCACCACCACCGCTGCTGCCCGGGCTTGGCGGTGCTGCACGGGCACGGCAGGCTCTCGCAGTAGATGCCGTCACCGTCCGCGTCGCGCGTGTCGCCGGCCCGCTGTGCGGCGGCTTGGTTGGGGTAGTCGGCGCAGACCGCGGCGGCGTGGGCGATCGGCGTGCGCGCCTCGCCGGTGTCACCGGGACGGCGCCGACAGCGGCGACGGCGATCGTGGCGATCAGGCAGAACACTGAAGCTCAGGGGTCGAGACACTCCTCTCCCCCTACGGCTACGGGACAGATTGGCGGCCCTGCTGCAGGGTGGCCCGGGGGGTTCGTGCCTGCGAGTCTCTGGGTCGCCTCGTCTCCCGTTCCCTGCCGCTTGTAGCGGAGATCTAGCTGTTCGTCCACAACCATGCCTCTAGCTCGCCCGCCAGGCATCGCGATGCCGCTACTGGCAGCGAAATACAGCCTGCACTGACCTACTGCCTCCCCGAGCAACGGGTCAGACCGATCGGAGCTATCTCTAGGCAAGCACCACACGTTGCGCGTCTGGCCGATAGATGGGCAGAATTGCCGTCATGCGTCGTGCCGCGTTCGCCGGGGTCGTCGTCGCCGCGGGGTTCGGCCTCGTCGGCGAGCAGCGCGCGGGCGCCGTCAGCACCCCCGTCCCGGGCCCGGAGTGGACGCTGCCCACCGTCGTGCAGATCTTCGCGCCTCCGGCCGCCGCCGGCATCGCGAGCCGTGCGGGCGTCGCGGCCGGGAACCACATGTTCCTGGTCAACTCGACGACCGGTGGGCTGATCGCGTCACCGTCGCTCACGGCGCCGGTCGTCGGCAGCCCGGTGCTCGTCGAGAACGAGATCGGTGAGGCGGGGCTCTTCGCCTCGACCCAGGACAAGCTGTTGCTGCGCCTCAGCGGCGACACCGGGGCGCTTCGCTGGACGCGCAACGTCAGCGGCCACTGCACGATCCCGGACCCGTCCCCGCCCGCGGTCGTGTCGCACGCGTTCGCGCCGCCCGCATTTCAGAGGCGCTACCTGACCGGAACTGACCTCGTCGTGGTCTGGCAGCCCGCGCCGTGCGACGCGACCGGGCGCCCGGCCGCCGGTGCCGGCGGGCTGCTGGTCGCCTACCGTTCGACCGACGGGACGCCGGCCTGGGGCGCAAAGACGCAGGGCCGCATTGCGGTGGCGCCGCTGCCCGACCCGCAGGCCGCGCGCATCTATGCGGTCGACCTCACCAACGCGTCGCTCGTCGAGGCCTACGCGATCGACGACGGGCGCCTGCTGTGGACGGCGCCGATCGCGGGATCGGTGCTACCCCCGGTGCGCGCCAACGGTCGTGTCTATGCGCTGGCACGGACCGGGGAGCTGTACTCGCTCGATGCCGAGACCGGTAAGCAGTTTTGGATGACGAAGCTGCCGGGCACGTTCCTGTCGGGCCTCATGGCCCGCACCTACGGATCGCGGAGCTACGTCGTGGCGGTCGACAACTCGGGGCGCGTGACCGCGGTCGTCGACGAGGGCAACGCCGGCTCGGTGCTGTGGACGGACGACTTCGCGGGCGGCGTTCCCGGGGCGTTCACCGTCGCCGACGTCGAACCGCCGCTGCGCGACCTCGCGTTTGACCCGGGGCCGTTCGTGTGGGTGACGGGCCAGGACGGCCGGCTCTCACAGATCGTCCTCGACAAGCACACGTTCGATCCCGCCGACCCGCTCGTGGGATGCCAGGGGGCCACGATGCCTGGCGGCAAGATCGTCGCCTCCCGCCAGATGCCCGGGACCGTCGCCGGATCGACGTCCGCGCTGACGTGGGCAAGCGTGTACCGCCCCGCGAGCGGCCTCGGCCTCAAGCTCGTCGCCGCCGCGTCGGCGACGACGCTGCAGCTGCCGGTCCCGTGGGACTGCTTCAGCACCGGAGTCGGGACGGCGAGCCTGACACCGCGCCGCCAGACCGTCGCCCGCGGCGGTCGCTTCGCGCTCGCCCTGAGCTGGCGTCACCCCCACCGCTGGCGCGACCTGTCCTATCTGCAACTGCGCCTGCGCCGCGGGGATCGGATCGTCGGCTGGACGATCCTCGACCGCACGCGCCGCACGCTGCGCCTGTGGACCGGACGCAACGGCACGTTCTCGGCCGCCGCGCGGCCGGGCGCCGGGATCGTGCGCCACGGCGCCAGCGTGTTCCTCGACCTCGCCCACAGCACCCAGGGCGACGACGGCAAGGGTGGGCGCACGCTGCGCTACCGGGCCGCGCTGCGCCTCGCGCCGACCGTTCCCGCGGGCCGCTACACGGTCGAGGCGCTGGCCGCCGGCGTCAACGGCGCCGTGCAGGGCTTCCAGCCCGTTGGCAGCGTCACCGTGCGCCGTTCGTGAACTGCATGGCTGAAAACGGCGCGTTAGTTCCGCATGGCCGTACATGGCACCAGGACGCTGGCCGCCCCGTCGCGGGGTAGCCGTGAGCGACCGGTGCCGTCACGGGCCTTGTTGCTTCTCGGACCAGAGCAGCTTGGGGGTGACACGTCCTCGGACGCCGTGTTTGCCGTGGCGGTGATCCATGACGGCTTGTTCAGTGGCGAACCGGCGATTGCACATTGGGCACTTGAACCCCGTCGGTGCCGGTCGCTCGATGATCAGCGGGCCACGCCAATCATCCACCGTCCCTTCGAGACAGAACAATGCAGCGCAGAGCACGAGAAACATGACGACGCCAAGCGCAGACTCGAGGAAGTTGCTGTTAGGGCCGTCGAGGCGAATTGCTCCAAGTAGCACGTAGATGACGATGGCTACTTCGAAGGTGAGAAGAAGGAGTCCGGCGAGGATTCGTGACGCAGAGGCCGTGCGCTGTCTCCGGGATGGTTTCGCTCCTGGGCGCATGTCGGTCTACGTCGCTAGTCGTCGGGCGGCTGCATCCGCCACGTGAAGGCGTTCCCTCCGCACCCTCGTTGAGGGGCGGGTTTTGGCTCGTTTTGGCACAGAAGCCGATCCCGTCGTTGTCTGATCGACTCTTCGAAACGCCTGTCACCGACCGGGATTTGGCTTCTTTGCAGGCCTTTTCGTTAGAAGCCGGAGAGGGGATTCGAACCCCTGACCTACCGCTTACAAGGCGGTTGCTCTGGCCAACTGAGCTACTCCGGCGCTTTGCGAGTGTCGCACGACCTCACGCGGGCGGCGAGGACAGCGCGTGCTCGAGGTTGCCGTGGCCGTTGGTCTGCGCCTTGCGCTCGTCGGGCACCGGCGGCGGCACCGGCTCTGGTGCCCGCGCGTTGAGCCGGCTCTCGAGCTCACCCATCACCGCCCCGAACAGCACGTGCCGCCACGTCGCTTGGGCGAACGCGCGCGCCGAGCCCCACAGTTCGGGCAGCTCGTCGCGCGCCGGGTGCACGCGGGCGACGGCCGCGGTCAGCGGCCACGACGCCAGATGCTCGGCGAGTCCCGCCGCGGCGCCCCGCATCCAGCCCGGGGCCTCCACCCGGGGTGCCAGCGCCGCGTACGCCGCGCCGAACGCCGCCCCGTTGGCGACGTGCCACACGAACCCCACGGGCCGCGCCGCGCCGCCGCGCGTGATCAGCGTGCCGAGCAACTCGACGTCGTCGTATTCGACGCCAAACAGCGCCATGTCGAGCGGCTGCTGGGCCGCCCACACGGTCGCGGCGGCGGCACCGGCCACCGCACCGCGGGCAATGTGCGCACGCGTCGTCGTCACGGGGCGCACTGTAACCACCGCCAGCGGTCGACGTATCGGCTGCGTGGAGGACCGCGCCGCGTACCTCGAGCATGCCCGCACGAAGGGGGTCAATCGCTTCGTGTACTGGTTCTTCCGCGGTCTGTTCCAGCCCTTTTTCCGCGTCTACTTCCGCATGGCGCGCATCGGCCGCGAGCACATCCCCGAGACGGGACCGGTGATCCTCGCCTCCAACCACCGCTCGTTCCTCGACCCGTTCGTAGTCGCGATGCTCACGCGGCGCCCGGTCTACGAGATGGCCAAGGAGGAGCTGTTCAAGGGCCGCATCCGCTCCTGGCTGTTGATCCGGGTCGGTGCGTTTCCGATCCGCCGGGGCATCGGCGACCAGGACGCGATGGATGCTGCGCGCGAGATCCTCGATCGTGGCGACGTCCTGATCATGTTCCCCGAGGGCACGCGTGTCCGCCGCGGGCCGCTGCGCCGGCCGCAGTCCGGCATCGGCCGGCTCGCACTCGAGACGGGCGCCCCGATCGTCCCCGTCGCGATCCACGGCACCCAGGACGTCCGCCGCGGCTGGCGCGTGCGCCCGCGCCGGGTCACGGTCCGAGCGGGCAAGCCGATGGAGTTCGGCCGCGCGACGAACACCGTGTCGCCGCGCCTTGCCGCGTTCGTCACCGAGCGCGTCTGGTCGGCCGTCGCGCTGCAGTGGGAGTGGCTCGGCGGCACGCCGCCGCTGCGCCGCGCGACCGTCCTCGGCGCGGGCGCCTGGGGCACCGCTCTGGCCGCGGCGTTGGGACGCGCCGGCGTCGCCACCCAGCTCGGCACGCAGAGCACCGAGCAGGCGCTCGAGCTGACACTTGACCGCGAGAACGCACGCGACCTGCCGGGCGTCGAGCTCCCGCGTGCCGTATCGGTCGGCCCCGCGACCGACCTCGACGTCACCGACGCCGACGTGATCGTTCGCGCCACAGCCGACACGCTTCACGCCGAGACCCCTGGCCGTGCCGACGGCACGACCGCACTCGGCGCCACCGCCCCGCCGGCCGAGGCGTTCGCCGACGGCGGCGCGGTCACGATCGCCTCGCGCGACGGGGACCTCCAGGCCCAGCTCGCCCTGGCGCTGCGCGCCGCCGGGCTGACCGTCCGCCGCAGCGACGACCCCGCCGCGATGACGCTCCCGCCGTCGCCCGAGCCGATCGCGCGCGCACACACGAAGCCGACCCGGGCCGACACTGGCCGTGCACCGATCGCCGACCCGACCATCTAGGCTCGATGGGTGGACAAGGCCGAACTCGACGCGCGGTTCTCAGAGCTCTACGGCTCCCATTTGCGCGACGTGTACTCGTACGCCTACTACCGGGTCGGCAATCACCACGACGCCGAGGACCTGACCGAGCAGACGTTCCTTCAGGCCTATCGCCATTTCGAGCGCGCGCTCGCCGAGTCCCACGGGCGGCCGCTGCGCCCATGGCTGATCCGCATCGCCCACAACCTGGCGGCGAACCTCTACCGCGACCGCTCGCGCAAGCCCCAGACGGCGATCGACGACACGACCGTGCTCACGACCGCGCACACGACCGAGGACCTCGTCGAGGGGCGCGACGAGCTGCAGCGCATCCTGGCCGGGATCGAGCACCTGCCCGAGGACCGGCGCGAGGCGCTGATCATGCGCTTCTCGCTGGGCATGGACAACCGCGAGATCGCGCGGGCGATGGGCCGCACGGACGGCGCGACGAAGGTGCTGATCCACCGTGCCATCCGCCAGCTGGAGGAGATTGTGCGTGAGGAGCAGACGGCGTGACTGAGGCCTGGTCATCGGATTTCGAGGGGCTGCTGCGTCAGGCGATGGCGCCGGTCGAACCGCCCGAGCGGCTGTCGGAGCACCTCGAGAAGACGCTTTCGGAGCTGACCGACCTCGCGGCCGAGGAGCTCGAGGGCTGGGAGCTGTCGTCGATGCGCGACCCGCGCAACTGGGTGCGACCGGTGGTGGCGGTCGGCGTCGGCGCGACGGCCGGCACGGCGCTGGTGGTCCTGCGCGTCCGCAGCCGCTCCAAGGCCCGCCGCCAGCAGTCCAAGGGCGGCCTCGACCTGGCCGGGCGACTGCTGCAGGACGTCGCCGACGAAGCAAAGAAACTGCTCGACCGCTGATCTGATTCGCATGCCATGACGTACCCAACGGGTAGGTATGCCTGTGGTCGATCTCGCTGACGAGGATCTGATGCAGCTCGTCCGCCAGGGCGACGACCGCGCGTTCAAGGTCGTCTACGACCGCCACGCCACCGCTGCGTACTCGCTCGCCTACCGGATGATGGGTCAGCGCACCGCCGCCGAGGACGTCGTCCAGGAGGCGTTCCTGTCGCTGTGGCGCTCGGGTGCGCGCTACGACCGCGCGCGCGGCTCGGTTCGCACGTGGGTGCTGGGCATCGTCCACAACCGCGCGATCGACGCGCTGCGCCGCTCGACCGTCCGCGACCGCAGGACGACGCCCGATGAGGGCATCGCCGAGCGCTTCGAGGCGCCCGAGCGCACCGACGTCGAGGCGGCTCGGCGCGAGGAGGCGCGGGAGGTGCGCGGCGCGCTCGAGGCGCTGCCGGCCGAGCAGAGCCGCGTGATCGAGCTCGCCTACTACGGCGGCTTCAGCCAGTCGGAGATCGCCGACATGCTCGACACGCCGATCGGCACCGTGAAGGGCCGGATGCGGCTGGGCATGGAGAAGATGCGCGCCCACCTGGCGGGCGTGACCGAGGCGACGGCATGAGCGAGACCCGGACGACCGACCCGTGCGAGCAGCAGATCAACGCCGCGGCGTGGGTGCTCGGTGCGCTCGACGAGTCCGAGGTGCCCGACTATGCCACGCACGTCGACAGCTGCACGCACTGCCAGGAGGAGATCGCCAAGCTGACGATGGTCCGCGACGCGCTGCCGCTGGCGCGCCGACCAGGTCGCTCCGCCACCCGAGCTCGGCGACCGGATCATGGCCGTGGTCGTCGTCCGAGGCCCAGCTGCTGCGCGCCGCGGGCCCGCAGGCCGACCGGCCGGCCAAGCGCGAGCGTCGCGGATGGCGCTCGAACTGGCTGTCGGGCGGCGTTGTCGGCTTGGCCACGGGCGCCGCGCTGGCCGCCGGGTTCGTGATCGGTGGGCTCGTGACGACGTCGGGCTCCGGGCAGCCTGCACATCGACCAGGCGAAGGTCACGATCCCCGGCGCCAAGGCACGGCTGATCGTCGAGGGCGGCCGCGGCAAGCTGCAGATGGACGGGCATGCCCAACCCGCCCGCCGGCAAGGTCTACGAGATGTGGGTCCTGCGCGCGCTCGGCGACCAAGCCGGTGCCGACGACCACCCTGTTCGGCGTGCAAGCCGACGGCGAGGGCCAGGCGCTCGTGCCCTTCGCGCTGCACGACGGCGACAAGGTGATGATCACCGCCGAGCCGAAGGGCGGCTCGATGCGCCGACCTCAGCCGCCGGTCATCAGCGCCGAGGCCTGAGCGGGCCGCCGACCGCGCGCTGGTAGCTTCAGAAGTTCAGTGGCCACGTGCTATCGCCATCCGTCGCGCGAGACGGGCGTGTCGTGCTCGTCGTGCGGGCGGCCGATATGCCCCGACTGCATGACCCCGACCTCGGTCGGCATGCGCTGCCCCGAGTGCTCGCGCGAGCGCACGCAGGTCCGCACGATCGCGTCGATCGACGCGATCGGCCGCGGCATGCCGGTGACGATGGTCCTGATCGCGATCAACGTGATCGTCTACTTCATCGAGCTGGCCCAGGGCTCGGGCGACGCTGGCGCGGCAACGGCCTCGGCGGCTCGATCGTCCAGCACGGCGTGCTCTACGCACCGCCGATCGACCTCAACAATGAGTACTACCGCCTCATCACGAGCGGCTTCCTGCACGCGAGCATCCTCCACATCGGCTTCAACATGTACCTGCTGTACGCGCTCGGGCGGATGATCGAACGCGCCGTCGGCTCGCTGCGCTTCGCGACGATCTACTTCGTCTCGCTGCTCGCCGGCTCGTTCGGTGCGCTGATCGCCAACCCGCACGCTCCGTCGCGTCGGCGCCTCGGGCGCGGTCTTCGGGCTGATGGGCGCCGCGTTCATCGAGCTGCGCCGCGCGGCATCGACCCGTTCCAGGCCGGGATCGGACCGCTGATCCTGATCAACCTCGTGCTCGGCTTCGTGATTCCCGAGCATCTCGGTCGGCGCGCACATCGGCGGGCTGATCGGCGGCGGGCTGGCCGGCGTCCTGTTCGTGGAGGTCGATCGCCGCGCGATCCCGACCTGGGTCGCCTACGCTCGGCTGTCTCGTGATCTGCGCGATCCTCTTCGAGGGCAGCATTCAAGCGGCCCACCACGCGACGCAGTCACGATCCCGAGCATCGGCGTGCCGGGCGGCTGACGTCACGATCACGACCTCGATCGCGTCGTCGACGCCTTCGGGCAGCTCGATGAGTTCGGGGTGCAGGATGTGCCCCATCAGCTCGACGCCGTCGACGATCCGCGGCCCGGGCCGCGAGAAGTAGGCCGACGCGTTGACGGCGACGACGCGCGCGGCGCGGACCTCGCGCAGACAGTCGGCGAACCGCATCGCCTCGTCGTGGCTGCGCTGCGCGTCGTACCCGCACGGCATGCAGACGACGACGTCGGGCGCTGACGCGGCGACCATCTCCCACGTCGACTCGTCGGAGTGCTCGCCCGGGAAGCCGAGCACGTCGATCCCGCCCGCGAGGTCGATCATCTGCGGCGTCCAGTGACCGGCGATGAACACCGGGTCGAACCACTCGATCGCCGCCACGCGCGGCTTGGGCGCGCCGCGCACCGCGCGACGCACCGCGTCGATGCGGGCGCGCGAGCGGGCGACGAGCTCGAGCGCCTGGTCGCGCGTGTGGGTCGCCCGGGCGATGGTGCGGATGTCGCCCATCGCCTCGCCGATCGTCGACGGGTCGAGTGCGATGACCTTCGGGCAGCTCTCGATCAGCTCGGCCTCCTTGAGCACGTCCTCGTAGCTGACCGCGCAGACGGGGCACAGCTCCTGGGTGACGATCAGATCGGGTTCGAGGTCATGCAGCGCATCGGTGTCGAGCTCGTAGATCGCCTCGCCGTCGGTGACCTGCTTGCGCACCGCGGCGTCGATCTCGGCCGCGCTGAGTCCGGGCGGGAGCCTGTCGCGGGTGATCTTCGGCAGCGTGAGCGCCTGCGGCGGGTAGTCGCATTCGTGCGTCACACCGACAACACTGTCGCCGAGGCCGAGCGCGAACAGCAGCTCGGTGGCGTGGGGGACGAGTGAGACGATGCGCATTGGGAAAGGACGTTAGCGATGACTCTTCTTTCAGACGGCGAGATCGAGTCCGGGCTCGCGGCAACGCAGTGGCGCCGCGACGGCGACGAGCTCGTGCGCGAGCTTGAGCTCGACGACTTCGAGGCGGCGATGGCGAAGGCCAACGCGGTCGCGACGCGTCGCCCAGCAGCTCGATCATCACCCCGACATCCTCGTCCACGGTTGGAACAAGCTCACGCTGACGGGTCTCGACGCACAGCGAGGGCGGCATCACGCAGCGCGATCTCGACCTCGCGCGCGGCGTCGACGCCCTGTGAACCGAAGCCGCCCGCACGCCTGCTACCGTCACGTCCCGGACGCCGATCGTGAACGACGACCTCCCTCGAAGTAGCGGCTCACACGCCGCCTCCGCGTGACTGCGCTGTTGCTCGTAGCGACGGCGGCGCTCGTTGCGATGAACGCGTTCTTCGTCATGGCGGAGTACGCGCTGGTGCGCGCGCGGCGCTCGCGGTTGGAGACGATGAAGGACGAGGGGCTGCGCGGCGCCGCGCGGGCGCTGCACCAGATCGACAACATCAGCGACTTCATCTCGGCCTCGCAGGTCGGGATCACGATGGCGTCGATCGGCATCGGCGCGCTCGGCGAGGTCGTGCTCGCCAAGGCGCTCGAGGGCATCTTCCCGAGCTCGGTCGCCCACGGCGTGTCCGTTGCGCTGGCGGTGATCCTCAGCTACCTGATCATCACGTGCGTCCACATCGTGGCCGGCGAGATCGTTCCCAAGCTGTATGTGATCTCCAACGCCGAGAACGTCGCGCGGCGGTTGTCGCGGCCGTTCGGCTTCTTCCGCGTCCTGTTCACGCCGTTCATCATCGTGCTGACCGGCGCGTCGTACCGGATCCTGCGCGTGCTCGGCGTCGACCCCGACAAGGCGCAGGAGGGCGGCACGCCGGACGAGCTCAAGGCGATGATCGCCGAGTCCTATACCGGCGGTCACCTCGACCCCGGCGAGGCAGGGATGCTGGTCGGCGTCTTTCATCTGCACGAGCAGGAGGCGCGCCAGGTCATGACGCCGACGCCGGCCGTCGTCACGGTCGACCTGTCCGAGGACGTCGAGACCGCGCTGCGGCGCTGCATATCCAGCGGCCACACGCGGCTGCTCGTCACCGAAGACCATCACCAGGACCGGATCCGCGGCGTCGTGCATACCAACTCGCTGGCGCGACTGCTGATGGCCAAGGGTCGCGAGGCGTCGATCGAGTCGGTCGTCACGCGAGACGCCGATCGTGCCCGAGACCAAACCGCTCGACGACCTGCTGGCCGACCTCCAGCGACAACGGACGTCGATGGCCGTGGTGATCGACGAGTACGGCCGGATGGCCGGGATCGTCACCGTCGAGGACATCGTCGAGGAGGTCGTGGGGGAGATCTCCGACGAGACCGACCCGGCGGCCGGCGAGGTCCGCCAGCTGCCCAACGGCGACTGGTTCGTGCGCGGCCACGTCGCGATCACCGACCTGACCGACTACGGCGTGTCGCTGCCGATCGACACCGACGCCTACAACTCGGTCGGCGGCTTCGTGTTCTCCCAGCTCGGGCGGCTGCCCAAGCGCGGCGACACGGTGACCGCCAACGGCTACTCGATCCGCGTCGAGTCGGTGCGCGAGAACCGCATCGAGGCGGTACGGATCCGCGAGCGCCGGGCACCGGCGGCTGCGTAGCTGCCGGTCACAACCGTCCGGCGAAGTGCGACTGTCTGCTGAGTGCTCGGTCGCCACGACATCACGCGCCTGTACGACCAACACGCCACTGCGATGCTCGGCTTCTTCGCGCGGCGGACGTTCGACCCGGACGCCGCCATCGACCTCGTCGCCGAGACGTTCGCGGCGGCCTTCGCGGGCCGCCACCGGTTCCGCGGTTCGGGCTCCGACGCCGAGGCCGCATGGCTGTACGGGATCGCGCGCAACCGGCTCGCCGACTGGCGGCGCCGCGCCGCGGTCGAGCGTCGCGCGCTCGCCCGCCTGGGCGTAGAACGGCGCGCGCTGACCGACGCCGAGTACGACCGCATCGAGGAGCTGGCCGGATTGACGGAGCTGCGGGCCGAACTGCGCGCCGGGCTGGCGGAGCTGTCGGACGACCACCGCGACGCGCTGCGGCTGCGGATCGTCGAGGAGCGCGACTACGCGGACGTCGCCGGTCGGCTCGGGGTCTCCGAGCAGACGGCACGCGCGCGCGTCAGCCGGGCGCTGCACGCGCTGCGCCGGACCGGCGCCCTGATCGAACTCAACGAGGAGCCCGGACATGCCTGAGACGTTCGCCGACCTGCCGATCCTTGTCGAGCTGCGCGCCGATCTCGACGCAGCGTTCGCGCGCGCCGAGGCGCGAGCGCCCGCGACGACGTGGCGGCGGCGCTGGGCGCTCGTCCCGGCCGGCGGCCTCGTCGTGGCGGGTGTCGCGGCGGCGGCGATCGCGTTGACCTCGGGCGCCGGGTCAGGTCGACTGACCCCGGCGCCGGCGACGGCGGCGCAGGCGCTGCGGGCCGTGGCGGCGGTCGCCGCGCAGACCGACGCGCCGGTGCCCCAGGACGACCAGTACTTCTACGTGCGCAGCGATGCGACATGGGAGTCGGACGCGATCGGGGCGGGCGGGACGACGATCACGCTCGACCACCACGTGCGCCAGATCTGGCTCAGCGTCGATCGGCCTGGCCGCCTGATCGACCGCATCGAGTCGGTGCGGGCACTGACCGCGACCGGTCTCGGAGCGGCGACCGCCCCGAGCGGGGAGTCTGCTGGCGGCGTCATGGCGATGGCGCCGATCCACCACTACTTCATCGGCGACGAGCGGCTCGGCCGTGCCGGCCTGCTCGCGTTCCCGACCGATCCGGCGACGATCTACGAACGGCTGCGCTCACGGGTCGGCGACCGCGGGAACTCAACCGCCGGCGAGGTGTTCACCGAGATCGGCGACGCGCTGCGCGAGAGCCCCGCGCCGCCGAAGCTGCGCGCCGGGCTCTACGGCGCGCTCGCGCTCGTTCCCGGCATCGAGCTGGTCGGGCCGACCCAGGACGGTGTCGGACGGACGGGCCTCGCCGTCGCGTTCACCGAGAACGGCACCCGACGCGAGCTGGTCTTCGACCCCAGGACCTCCGAGCTGCTCGCCGAGCGCGAGGTCCTGATCGATCCGGCCGCCGCGCAAATCGACGCGCCCGCCGGAACCGTCACCGGCGAGGCGGTGTATCTCGGGCGCGCCGTGACGGACACGCTGAGTCCTTAAATGACGAACGGCCCGCTCGCACGGGCCGCTCATCTACTTCTGGAGGAGGTGCACTCGTAAGTGCGGTCGCGTAAATGAGTATGCGACCGAGACCTCAACCCTCCCTAAAGGTTTGTGAAGGCGATATAAGAGCTCGTCAGAGGGTCAGGCCGGACCCGGTTTTGCGCCCCAGACGGCCCTCCGCGACCAGATCGCGGATGCGCTGCGGGACGTCGGCGCCGATCTCGTCGCCGATCGCCATCGACACGTCCAGGCCGACGAAGTCCAGCAGCGCCAGCGGCCCCATCGGGTGCCCGGCGCCGAGCATCATCGCCGTGTCGATCGCCTGCGGGTCCATGCCCGTCTCCTCGAGCAGGTCGACGGCGCTGAACAGGTACGGGAACAGCAGGCGGTTGACGACGAAGCCCGGAATGTCGGGGACCTCGACCGCGGTCTTGCCGAGGTCGTCGCACAGCGCGACGCGCGCGGTCGCGGATGTCGCTGGGTCGTCTGGTCGGCGAACACCAGCTCGACGAGCTTCATCCGAGGTACCGGGTTGAAGACGTGCAGGCCGACGAACCGTTCGGGGACGCCGCTCGCGCGCCGCGAGCTCGCCGACCGGCAACGAGGACGTCGTCGTCGCCAGCGCCGCGTCGTGCTTGACGATCCGCGCCAGCATGCCCAGCAGGTCGGTCTTGGCCTCGAGCTCCTCGGTGATCGCCTCGACGACGAACGTCGCGCGTGCTGAGCGCGTCGAGGTCGGTCGACGACCTCGACCCGCGTCGGGTCGGCGCCGTCGACCTTCTCGCACAGGCTGTCGACCTTGGCGCGCGCCCGAGCGACCGACGCGTCGCGAGCGGGCCCATAACGTGACGGCCCCGTGCGGAGCGGCTGACGCGGCCAGACCACAGGCGATCGCGCCCGATCCGGCGATGGCAAGTGTCTCGTTCATGGCAGCATCACTGCGCATATCTATCCGATTTCGCGCCGCGTTGACTCACGAGTCAACGCGATAGCCTTCTGAACGTCGGGTCAGTCAGCGGCTTGCGAAGGGATGTCAGACATGGGTGCACAAGCAGGGACGCGAGGTCGTCATCGTCGAGGCCGTGCGCACGCCGATCGGGCGCGGGCACCCCGAGAAGGGCTACTACAAGGACATCCACCCGGCCGATCTGCTCGGGCGCACGTACACGGAGCTGCTCGTCGCGCTCGGGCGTCGACGCCGGCGAGGTCGAGAACGTGATCGCCGGCTGCGTGCAGCAGTTCGGCGAGCAGGCGTTCAACATCGCGCCGCAACGCGTGGCTGCAGGAAGGGCTGCCGATCGAGGCCGTCGGCCCACGACGCTCGACCTCCAGTGCGGCTCGGCGCAGCAGGCGGTCGGACTTCGCCGCGGCGCTGATCGCCGTCCGGCATCCACGACGTGGTCATCGGCTCGGGCGTCGAGCACATGGGCCACAACTCGTTCGCCGCGGGCGCCGCAGATCCAGACAGGAGTACGGCGCGCGCGTTCACGCAGGAGTTGCTCGACAAGCACAACATCGTCGGCCAGGGCATCGGCGCCGAGATGATCGCCGACGCAGTACGAGATCCCCCGCTCGGAGCTCGACGAGCTCGCCGTGCGCTCGCACGCAGCTCGCCGCCAAGGCGACCGAGGAGGGCCTGTTCGAGCGCGAGATCGTGCCGATCAAGGTCAACGGCGACACGTACGTGACCGACCAGGGCATCCGCCCGGACACGAACCTCGAGGCGCTGGCCAGCTCAAGCCGGCGTTCAAGCCCGACGGCAAGATCACCGCCGGCAACGTCGTCGCAGATCTCCGACGGCGCCGCCGCGGTGCTGCTGATGACGCGCGAGAAGGCCGACGAGCTCGGCCTGACGCCGCGCGCGCGGATCATCGACCAGACGTCGGTCGGCTGCGACCCGGTGAAGATGCTCGAGGGCCCGATCCCGGCCACGCGCAAGTCCTCGAGCGCAACGGCATGACGATCGACGACATCGACTACGTCGAGATCAACGAGGCGTTCGCGCCGGTCGTCGCCGCCTGGCCGCGCGAGCACAAGCCCGACATGGACCGCGTCAACCCGCGCGGCGGCGCGATGGCGCTCGGCCACCCGCTCGGCTCGACCGGCGCGCGGCTGATGACGACGCTGCTGCACGAGCTCGAGGACGACGACAAGGAGATCGGCCTCGTGACGATGTGCTGCGGCGGCGGCCTCGGCACCGGCACGCTGATCCAGCGCATCTGATCGGCCGGCGCCTGTGGGGCCGCCTTGCACTCAGTGGGCTGGGGTGGCTGGGTGGCGGGCCGGCGCTATGGACGAGCTTGACGCGCCGCCGTACGGGTCGGCGGCGGCGGCGAGGTGGCCGTACGGCGTCTCGAAGGCCGCCTGCAGGACGGCGCCGCCGAGCTGCGCGACGGTCGCCAGGGAGCGCTCGATGTCGTCGCTGCCGAAGTAGACCTCCCAGTGCGACGGCATGCCGTCGGCAGGCGGCCGGACGCGTCGGCGATGCCGGCGAGGTTCGCGCCGTCTTGTAGATGGCGACCATCCGGAACTCGTCGGTGTCGCTGACCGTCTCGGGCTCCCAGTCGAAGACGTCGCGGTAGAACGGCACGCGGCGTAGTCGCGCGTGTGCAGCTCGAACCAGCGCGGCGTGTGCGTCTCACCGTGGACGCCGAACCCGGCGTGGGTGCCGGGCTGCCAGGCGCCGATCACGCCGCCGTCGGGGCCGCTGACGCGGCCATCGAGCCGAGGTCGGCGACCGCCATCGCCGGAACGACCGTGCCGCCGCCGTGGGTCTGGGCGGCCGCGACGACCTGCGCCGCGTCCTCGGTGGCCAGGTACACCGACCACACGTCGGTGACCGGTGAGCCGGGCATCGTCGGCATGCAACCGGCGACACGCACGTCGTCGTGGCGGAAGTTGAAGTACCCGCCAAGCTCCGGGTTGGGCTCCTCGGCGGTCCAGCCGAACAGGCCGCTGTAGAACGCCGCCGCGCCGGCGGTGTCTGACGTCATCAGGTCGATCCAGCAGGGCGCTCCGACGGGAGCGAGGGTGCGGGTCGGCATTTTGCCTCCGTTTGGAAAGGGTTCTTGCCAGTACGACCGCGCCGGCCGCGCGGATTCATCGGTGGTGCCTGACACCTCTGGTGCCTGGCACCTTGGGTAACCCCAGCGAAAGCCGGTGGGCTGGGCGGCCGACGGGGAGCGGGCTCGACGGCAGGTCGGGCGACGGGTCGTTTTCGTTGTAGCCGGACGGCGCGACGTCGTTGGGCGTGTCGGGATGGAAGATCGACGCCAGGTACTGGATCTGGCCGCGGCCGCAGCCGAGCTCGAACTGGCCACCGCCGTACATGCCGATGCCGCGCTCCTCGCAGTACTCGTAGGCGTCGAGCAGCGGCCGCAGACCGCCGAGCCGCGAGGGCTTGATGTTGACCATCCGCGGCGGGAACGGCAGGCCCGTCGATGTCGGCGATCGCCGTGGATGTTGGCGTCCCACGTGACCGGTCGCGCAACGGCTTGAGGATCGCGTCGGTCTCGGGCGTCAGCTTCGGATCCTCGAACCACGCGTCGGGCAGGCCGTCGACGACGCGCTGGTAGAGCTCGGGGTCGGCGCCCTGGTCGACGATCGAGCCCTCGTAGAGGCCCTTGAAGTCGATTGAGTCGACGGCGCCGGTCGCCGCCAGCGCGGCGACGAGCTCGTCGTCCCAGCGCGCTGACCGCGTCGAGCTTGAAGCGCAGCGTCGGGTGGTTGGCCAGGCGTCGCGTGACCGGCTCGAGCGTCGGCGGGTCGCCGAGCCGCAGCGACGTGACGAACGTCAGCGGCCGCGGCGTCGTCCCCGAGCGCATCGTGCAGCGACGTGCCGGCCTGGCGCAGCGCGAGGTCGAGCGCCGCGGACTCGTACGCCCACACGCGGTACAGAACCGACGGCTCGCGCTGCGGCGGCGCAGGCCACAGGTCGAGCGGCTCGACGTGGTCGCAGAACGCGCGCGAGCGTCCATTCGCCGGCCAGCGGCTGGACCGGCCCTGCGGCCTGCAGCGCGTCGTGGTCCGGCGTCGTCGTAGGTGACGTCCTCGCCGATCCCGTCCTCGCCGCCGCCGCCGCAGCCGGATCGTCGTCGTCACGCGCAGAAACGCGCTCGACACCTGCTGCTCGGCGCGCTCCAGCGTGTAGTCGTCGATGACCAGCGGCAGGCCGGCCAGGTGCTCGTCGAAGCGGCGGCTCATGCGGGCTGGCTGGCCTCCAGCCGCGCGACGAGCTCGTCGAGGCGCAGCTCCTGCAGCCCCTGGCCGACGGCGTCGAGCTCGGCGGCGCAGAACTCGACGAGCTCGCGGCCCTCACGGACGAGGTCGAGCGTCTCGCGCAGGCCGGCCTCGCCGGAGTCCAGCCGGCGGATGATGTCCTCCAGGCGCGCGGTCGCGCTCTCGTACGTCAGCGGGGCGGGCGGCTCAGTCATCGCTTCGCTCAGAGATCCTCGCATCGACGGCGGCGTCGATGAACTGCAGGCGCACGTCGCCGGCCTCGAGCGCCGCCGCGGCGCTCGTGACCAGCCGTGCCGTGGCCGTCGTCGACGAGCGCGTAGCCGCGCTCGAGCGTGCGCCGCGGGTCGTGCGCGTGCAGCGCCGCGCTCAGGCCCTCGAGCCGCCTGGCGGCGGCGCTCGACCTCGGGGCCGCAGAACGCCGACGCCTTGCGCTGCACGACGCGCGTCGCGGGTCGTGAGGTGGACGCGCGCGGTCCTCGACGCCGCGGCGCGCGGCGGCGCGGATCTCGCGCAGCGTCTGGTGCAGCGTGCGGCGGTGGCGGGCGAGGTGCTCGGCCGGCGCGCGCGCCAGCGCCGCGAGCGTCCGCGCGCGATGCAGGATCGCGGTCGCGCCGTGGTGGCGCAGTCGCGCGGCGCGCCGCGCGCAGCTCGGCGCGCGCTCGTCGCCGCAGTGCAGCGGGACCGCGGCCTCGGCGGCGTGGGTCGGCGTCGAGCAGCTGACCGCGGCGACGTCGTCGATCAGCGTGCGGTCGGTGTGGTGGCCGACCGAGCGCGATGACGGGCACGCGCAGCAGCGCGACGGTCCGGCACAGCGTCTCGTCGCAGAACGCGAACAGGTCGGCGAGCGACCCGCCGCCGCGGGCGACGATGACCACGTCGACGTCGGGAAGCGCGGCGAGGTCGGTCAGCGCGCGCGTGATCGCCGGCGCGGCGTGGCGGTCCTGGACCGGCGCGAACGCCCACACCAGGCGCCCGCCCCAGCCCCGGCGGTGCAGACCGGCGAGCACGTCGTCGCGCGCCTTGCCACCCTCGCCCGTGACGACGCCGATCGTCCGCGGCAGCAGCGCGCGCGGCAGCGCCTTCTGCGGCTCGAACAGGCCCTCGGCGCCGAGCTTGCGTCGCAGCGCCTCGAGCTGGACAAGCAGGTCGCCTTCGCCTGCGACGCGCAGGTCCGTGACGTCGAACGAGAAGCTGGGCGACGCGGTCCGGCTGCCGGGGTAGTAGTCGGGTCCGCCGGCGACGACGACCTGCGCGCCGTCGACCAGCGCCCCCGGGTCGATCCCCAGCCCGTCGAACGTGTTGCGCCACATCGCGCACGGCACCGCGCCCTCGCCGTCGCGCAGCTCGAAGTACACGCGCGCCTTCGACGGCCGGACGTTGAACACCTCGCCGAACAGCTGCACCCGCGCGCGCTTGCGCAGCTCCGCGCGCAGCAGCTTCGCGTACGCGCCGACCGAGAACGGGCCGGCGAACTCGGAGCCTTGAATTCCCTCGGGACGTTCTTGTTGCTCGGTCATGCGCTCGTCGATGACGGTAGCGCGCGGCGCCGCTGGTCCTGCGACACCGCGTCACTTCGATGGCGGGAGAGCGGGGAGCGATGGGCCCCCCACCGCTTCAGCGATGCTGTTCTGCGGAACCGCGAACGTCCGCAAGCGACGGCAGCCCCGGTAGTGCCTCGGCCTCGCCGGCCCCGCGCGTCTCGCCGTCGAACCCCAGCGCCTGGAGCCGCCGGATCTCGCGCTCGCCCTCGACACGGGCGGGGTCGCCGGCCGGCAGGCCGTCGATCAGCTTCGCGATCCGGTTGCGCAGCTGGAGCGCGAAGTGCGGTGTCGAGGCGCCCATCAGCGCGCGCACGTCCTCGACGCTCACGGAAGTCGCGGCGCGGCGCTCGGGGGCTTCGGCCTCACTCATCGCTTGATCTCCAGCAGTCGGTCGATGCGGGCCTGTAGCGCCGGCGAGATGGCGCCCTCGTCACCCACGATCCAGGCGTGATTGTAGACGCCGTGCGCGGGGTTGCCGTCGCCGTCCGGGCGGATGTCGCGTAGGTAGTTCTCGACCGCCGGGTCGAGCAGCTCGGCATCGCCGAGCAGGATCAGCGGCCCGTAGTCGCCCGACGTCGACAGCGCCGCGCTCGCCGTCGCGAGCTGCGGGTCGGTGGCGGCCGGGACGAACACCAGCCCGTGGCCGGGCTTCCCCGCGCCCCAGCCGAACCGATCGTCGCGGTAGCGCGCGACCGACACCGAGTTGCCGACCGGGTTGCGGCCCGTCACCCGCACGACGCTGCCGATCGGCCGCAGCGCGCGGACGACCTGCGGTCCGATCGCCTGGACCGGGCCGATGACATAGCTGCGCGGGCCGTTGAGCGCGGTCAGCGCGGCACGGGTCTGGGGCGAGAGCGCGTCCTGGGCGTTCAGCAGGACCGGCACTCCCGACCACGCGGCGAGCCCCGCGGCCGGAGCGGCGAAGCCGGGTCGGTCGGCCGACGCGATCATCACCTGGCGCGGCGGCCGGTCGTTCAGCGCGGCGGCGAACATCGCGATCGCTCCGTCGATGCCGACGTCGTCGTGGGCGCGGATCCGGACCGATCGCAGGCCCTCAGGCGCCGGCGCATCGCCGATCCGGATGACCTGGGCACCGTGCAGCTCCGGCGCGCCGCGCGGTCGCAGGCGCGCGAGCGCGGCGCGTGTCGGTGCGGGGATGCGGTCGCCATCGGTGAGCAGGACCGGCGCGCGCAGCGGTGCCGCAGTGAGGACCGACGCCGCGATCCCGGCCCGCCAGTCGCGGCGGTCGACGAGCACCACGGCCCGCGGTCGCGAGGCGCCGTCGATGCTCGTATAGATGATCTGCGCGGCTGCGGCCGCGACGGTCACCGGGTCGCGCGACGCGATCCGCGTGGTGTTCTGGGTCGCGGCCGCGGGGTAGGCGGTGGCGGTCGGCGCCGTGGCGGTCAGCGGCTGTGGCGGCCTGGGCGTCTGGGTCGTTGCCTGCGACTTGCCGCAGCCCGCCGCCGCGCCGAGCGCGGCGAACGCGGTGATGGCGAGCCGTGCGCGCATCCGGGCGGCCACGATAACGACGCGACAGGCAGGACTTTGCGGGCTTGCCGCGAAGGAACTCTGCACGCATCCGCGGGGATGTGTATGTTCCCCGCCACATCGCCGAATCCCGTTGCTGTCGAGCATCGGGACCGGGGGAACCAAGTTGTTGGGGCGAACCTCGTCGCCTGAGTCGAGGAGCGCTGCTCTTTCCGCGCTAGCCCGTCAGCTAACCCCGGAGGCACACGAAAGAGGGTTGGAGACTGTTGCGCCTTCGGGGCCTGACGTTGATGCTGGCTGCTGTGCTCGTGGCTATCCCGTGCGCTTCGGCGACCGGGCAGAGCCCGACCAGCGGCGGTGGCGTCTCGTCGACGGCGCCGCTGGTTCCGCCCTCGACGCCGGCCGATCCGACCGCGCCGCCCGCTCCCGATCCCGGCGGCGGCGCGCAGTACGGCCAGCCCGCTGTCGCCGAGCTGACCGTCCCCGGCACGGTCGCCAAGATCCTGCCCAACGGGCTCGCCGCCGCCCCGGCGCTCGCCCCGCCGGCCGTCCAGCAGGCGATCTGGACCACCAACGCGATCATCGGCAAGCCCTACATCCTCGGCGGCGGCCACAACCTCACGTTCTCGGGCCGCGGCTACGACTGCTCGGGCACCGTCTCCTACGCCCTGCACGGCGGTGGCCTGCTCAGCAGGCCCAACGATTCCTCGGCGTTCATGCGCTGGGGCGTCACCGGCGTCGGCACGTGGATGACGGTCTGGACCAACCCCGGCCACGCGTATCTGATCATCGCCGGGATCCGTCTTGACACGAGCAAGTCGGGCGACCCGCGGGGTAAGGACGGCCCGCGCTGGCGTCCGGTGCTGCGCAGCTCGCACGGGTTCCACGCGCGGCATCCGCTGGGCTACTAGTACGCTAGCCGCTCACCCCGAATAACCGCACCAGGGAGGCGCTATGCCCGGCATGTCCGGACGGTTCTCCACCATCGTCAAGGCGAAGGTGTCCAAGCTGCTCGATCGTGCTGAGGACCCGGCTGAGACGCTGGACTACAGCTATACCAAGCAGCTCGAAGCTCTTCAGCAGGTCAAGAAGGGCATCGCCGACATCGTCACGTCGAAGAAGCGCCTCCAGATGCAGGCCACCCAGCGCCAGCAGCAGGTGGTCAAGCTCGACACCCAGGCACGCCAGGCGCTGGCCGCCGGCAACGAGGAGCTGGCCCGGACCGCGCTGGAGCGCAAGAACGTCATCCAGACCGAGCTCCAGGGACTCGACCAGCAGGTCACCGACCTCGAGGGCCAGCAGCAGCGCCTGATCGACTCCGAGGCCAAGTTGCGCTCCAAGGTCGAGGCGTTCCGCACGAAGAAGGAGGTCATCAAGGCCCAGTACTCGGCCGCCGAGGCCCAGGTGCGGATCTCCGAAGCGGCGACCGGGGTCGGCGAGCAGATGGCCGACGTCGGGCTCGCGATGCAGCGCGCGGTCGACAAGACCGAGAACATGAAGGCCCGCGCCGACGCGGTCCAGGAGCTCGAGGCGGCCGGGACGTTCGACGACCTGACGGCGCTCGGCGTCAGGCCAGGACGACATCGACAAGCAGCTCGCGCAGCTCTCGAGTCAGACCGAGGTCGATGATGAACTGGCGAAGATGAAGGCCGAACTCGGCAAGGGGTCCGACCCGGCGCAGATCGAGGCTGGGTCCGGCGAGACCCCCGCGCAGACCGCGACCGAGGCGCCCGCCGATACCGCTGCCGCGCCGCAGGAAGGGGCCCAGCAGTGATCGTCCGGATCTCGGGGGAGGGGCAGTACGAGCTCGACGAGGCGCACTCCGGCGACCTCAACCAGATCGACAACGCCGTCGTGGCGGCGGTCGACAGCGGCGACGAGGCCGCGTTCGCCGAGCACTGGGAGAAGCTCCTGGAGTACGTGCGCAGCAACGGGCGCGAGACGCCGGACGACGACCTCTCGGCATCGGACCTGATCCTGCCGCCCGCCGACATCACGTTCGACGAGGCGACGGACGAGTTCACGGGCGAAGGGCTGATCCCCGACTGATGGCGGCTCGGGGGTGGGTGATGGTCGTCGCGGCGCTCGCCGCGGCGGCGCTGTCGGCTTGCGGGTCGAGCTCGAAGTCCGACGATGGCGCATCGTCGACCGCGGCGACGGTCGCGGGTGGCGCGTCGGTGGAGTACTCGAACTTCACCGCCGACCCGAAGGAGATCACGGTCAAGGTCGGCCAGCCGGTGACGTGGACGAACAAGGATGGCGCGCCGCACAACGTCGTCTCTGACTCGGCGCCCAACGGCGAGAAGATCCACTCGCCCAACATGGCCAACGGCGCGACGTTCACGTTCACGCCGTCGGCGGCGGGGACGATCGTCTACGTGTGCTCGATCCACCCGCAGATGACGGGCTACAAGGTGATCGTCACGAAGTGACAACATCCCGGAGCGATGGCGCCGATCTCCCGAGGCTTTGGTGGGCGCCGGCGCGAGCCGGTCGACCCGACGCGCGTCCCGCCCGGCCAGTACGTGGTCACGGACTTCCCGGTCCTGTCGGCCGGCCCGACGCCGCGGGTCGACGTCGACGGGTGGAGCCTGACGCTGAGCGGCGCGGTCGACGAGGTCGTGTCGTGGCCGTGGGACGAGTTCATGGCGCTGCCCCAGGAGACGTTCACGGTCGACATCCACTGCGTCACCAAGTGGACGAAGCTCGGCACGACGTGGACCGGGGTCGCCGTCGACACGCTGCTCGATGGCATCGACACCGAAGCCGACTACGTCACGGCGTGGTCCGATGGCGGCTACACGACCAACATGCCGCTCGACGACCTGCGCGGCGGCAAGGCATGGGTCGTCCACACGTTCGACGGCGAACCGCTGGAGGCCGAGCACGGCGGCCCGGTGCGGCTGCTCGTGCCGCATCTGTACTTCTGGAAGAGCGCCAAGTGGCTGCGCGGGCTGAAGCTGACGATCGACGACGTGCCCGGGTTCTGGGAGGAGGCCGGCTACCACAACTACGGCGACCCGTGGCGCGAGCAGCGCTACTGGAGTGACTGAGCCCGCGGGCGCCGTCGCGCAGCGCGCGCCCGTCGTGTGGCGCGTGGCGACCGTGCACAAGGTGATCACCGAGACCCACCGCGCGAAGACGGTCGTCGTCGATGTCGACGGCTGGCCCGGCCACAAGGCCGGCCATCACGTCGACATCCGGCTGACCGCGGACGACGGTTACCAGGCCCAGCGCTCGTACTCGCTGTCCTCGCCGCCCGAGGACCCGCGGCTGGCGCTGACCGTCGAACGGATGGACGACGGCGAGGTGTCGCCGTACCTGGTCGACGAGGTCCGCCCCGGCGACCAGTTCGAGCTGCGCGGCCCGATCGGGGGCCATTTCACGTGGGACGTCGCCGAGGGCGGGCCGCTGCTGCTGGTCGGCGGCGGCTCGGGGCTCGCGCCGCTGATGGCGATGGTGCGCCACCGCCGCAACCGGGGCAGCACGGTCGACACGCGGCTGCTGCTTTCGGCACGCGGCCCCGAAGACGTGCTCTACCGGGGAGAGTTGATGGCGCTCGCCGACGCCGACGGCCTGCAGATCCATTACACGCTGACCCGCCGGGCGCCGCCGAACTGGACCGGCTCGACGCGCCGAGTCGATGCCGACATGCTGCGGGTCCTCGGGCCCGCGCCGGCGCAACGCCCACGCGTCTACATCTGCGGGCCGACCGCGTTCGTCGAGCGCGTCGCCGATCTGCTCGTCGCCGCTGGCCACGACCCGGCCCAGATCCACGCCGAGCGCTTCGGGCCGAGCGGGACGTGAGGCGCGCCGCGCTCGCGGTCGTCGCGACGGCCGTCCTCGCGGTGCCGGCCGCGCACGCCCACACGTGGTGCGGCGCGCAGATCCAGAGTGCCCGCTGGATCCTGCTGCCCGAGGGCAAGCGCCTGGTGGTGCGCCCGTCGGCGTGCGGCCGGCGCACCGCGACCCGCTCGACGAATGCGGCGTTCGCCGAGGCGATTCGCCGCGGCGGCCGTGGCGCCCCGGACTATCGCTCGCTGTACTGGCAGTTCCTGTGCCACGCGCAGTTCGCGCGCACCAAGCCGACCTGGGACCTCGAGGCGTGGCGTCCCGACGTCGGGCTGGCGGGGACGATCGCCGCGCGCTGCAACCCGGACTGAGCCGCGCTTGCCGGAGCCGAGGTCGAGGCCGCTTGATCGTGGAGGGGTTCAGGCGGCGCGTACGCTTTCAGGGGATGGCGTCCATGGCGCTCCACTTCCTGCCCGTCGCGGCGCTGCTGACCGTCACGCCCGGAGTCGCGACGGTGCTCGTCGTGCGCCGCGCCGCGCTGCACGGGCGCCGGGCGGCAATGGCGACGACGATCGGCAACGAGGCCGGCGTGATCGTGTGGGCGCTCGCCGCCGCGGTCGGGTTGGCCACCGTCGTCGCCGCGTCGGCGGTCGTGTTCACCGCGGTCAAGCTGGCCGGTGCGCTGGTGCTGATCGCCATGGGCGTGCAGGCGCTGCGCCACCGCGGCGACGAGCAGGTGGCGCCGGTGACGCTGCCCCGGTGGTCGAGGTCGGCGTTCCGCGACGGCGTAACCACGGCGATCGCCAACCCCAAGCTGGCCGTGTTCTTCGTCGCCCTGTTCCCGCAGTTCATCCCTGATGGCCAGCCGGTCCTCGTGGCGAGCCTGGTCATGGGCACGATGCTCGTCGTGCTCGACCTGGTCTGGTACTCGCTGCTGGCGGCGCTCGTCGCGCGGGCCGCCGACGCGTTCCTCGCCCGCTGGCTGGCGC
The DNA here is from genome assembly GCA_963846975.1 of uncultured Actinomycetes bacterium. GTDB lineage: Bacteria > Actinomycetota > Thermoleophilia > Solirubrobacterales > Solirubrobacteraceae > AC-49. Next base: position 98,579 of record CAWJXY010000011.1, on the reverse strand, counting down.
GCGTGCGCCAGGCCTGCGGCGCCGTGCTCGTCGGGCTCGGCGTGCGGCTCGCGTTCGAGACCCGCTAGCCCATCAACAACACGGGCTTGACGGCGGTGCCGTTGTGCATCTGGGCGGCCGCGTCGTTGATCTCGTCGAAGCGGAACGTCGTCACGAGCCGATCGATCGGGAACTGGCCGTCGCGCCACAGGTCGATCAGGTGCGGGATGAACTCGGCGATGATGCTCTCGCCCTCGACGAGCCCACGGATCGTGCGGCCGTTGGCCAGGAGTTCGTTGACGTCGAACTCGACCATCGTGCCGAAGGCCGGTGCGCCGATCACCCCGCAGACCCCGGCCGAGCCGAGGATCCCGATCGCCTGACGCAGCGCGTCGGGACTGCCCGAGCACTCGAGCGCGTAGGGCACCCCGCCCGGGGCGATCTCGCGCACCGCCTCGACGACGTCGCTTGCGCGTGCGTCGATCGTGTGCGTCGCTCCGAGCTCGGAGGCCAGCGCCAGGCGCGACTCGTTGAGGTCGACGACGATGATCGTTTCGCACTGCGCGATCTTCGCCCCCATGACCGCCGACAGGCCGACGCCGCCGGCACCGAGGATCGCGATCGCCGCTCCCGGCGGCGGCGCCAGCGCGTTGAGGACCGAACCGGCGCCCGTCTGGATGCCGCAGCCGAACGGGGCGACGAGCTCGAACGGGACGTCGTCGGCGATGCGCGCGACGCTGAACTCGTGGCAGATCGACTGCGTCGCGAAGCTCGACTGCCCGAAGAACGGCGCGTGCAACGGGCTTGTGGGACGGGTCAGCGTCGTCGTCCCGTCGGCTCTCTGGGCGAGGAAGTTCCGCGCGAAGAACTCCGGGCAGTGGAACGGCCGGCTGTCGGTGCACGTCACGCAATGGCCGCAGCAGTCGTAGCTCATCGCTACGCGGTCGCCGACCTTCACCCGCGTCACGTCGCGCCGATCGCGGCCACCGTACCCGCCCCCTCGTGGCCGAGGACGACCGGCAGCGGCGTCGGGAACAGCCCCGCCTGCGCGCCGAGATCGGTGTGGCAGATACCCGACGCGGCGATTTCGACGAGGACCTCGTCGGCGCGCAGCTCGCCGAGCTGGACCTCTTGGAGGACGAACGGGGCGTTGGCGGTCTCTACGACAGCGGCGGTGACGGTGGTCATGCGGGCAACGCTACGCCGCGCGCGCCGGCCGGGCCACCGTGACGAGGTACTCGAGCTCGAGCACCGGGCTCCCGGAGCGCCCGCGATCCTCCTCGGCGACGAGCACGCTGACGTCGGCCTGCAGATCGGCCCAGCGGCCTTCGGTCTGCAGCCGGCGGCGCTCGGCGACGACGTGGCCGGCGGTCTCGATCAGGAACCCCGCCGCCTCGGTGCGCGAGCCGAACGTCATCGCCAGCGTCTCGCGCGCCGACTGTTCGACGCTCAGGCCGGCGTCCGCGAGCAGCGCGTGCAGCGACTCCTCGTCGCCCCAGCGCGAGGGGGGCGCCGAGCCCTCGGGCGGCGGTGGCAGGTAGGGCGCCCAGGACGCCGCCCAGCTTCGGCATGAACGATCCGGGCGTCCACGACGCGAGCACGACCCGTCCGTACGGCGCGCACACGCGCGCCAGCTCGCCGGCCGCCGTGTCCTGGTCGGCCGCGTACATCACGCCGAACACCGACAGCACCGCGTCGAACTCGCCGTCGGCCGCATCGAGCGCCTCGGCGTCGCCGCGGTGCCAATGGACGCGGACGCCGCGCCTCGGTCGCCCGCCGGCCCGCGATCGTCAGCAGCTCGGGCTCGATGTCGATCCCGCTCACCTGGGCGCCGCGCTGCGGCGGCCAGCAACGCCGCGTTGCCGGTTCCGCAGGCGACGTCGAGCACGCGGTCGCCGGAGGCGATCTGCGCGCGGGCGACGACCAGCTCGGCGGCCGGCACGAGCCGCTGAGCCATCGACGGGTAGTCGCCCTGCGACCACGTGGTCGGCATCGCGCGCCAAGGTAGCGCGCGGCGCCGACGGCGCTCAGATCGGGATGCCCCAGAGCGGGAACCAGCGCTCGAGCTCGGGCTCGATCGGCATCTCGGGGCCGATCACCGCCTTGATCTGGAGCTCGCGCTCCGTCGAGCGCTGTTTGTCGCCGGTCTCGGGGATGAACGGGTACCACGAGCCGCGCTTGTAGTTGTAGATGAAGTACAGCGGCCGTTTCTCTGAGTCGGTGAACGCGAACACCGCGCACAGCACGCGGTCGCGCGTAGCCGCCGACGGCCAGCGCGTCGGAGACCGCGTTGACGCCGACGACGAGATCCTCGACGTCGGGGTCCTTGAGCACCATCCAGCGGTAGCCGAACTCGTCGTCGCTCGTCGACACGGTCGTGCCCGACTCCTCGCCGGTCCCCCTCACGACCTCCTCCATCTCGCTGACGATCGCGCGGAAGTCGCCGGTCGCCAGCGACTGGAACACGATCGCCGCCGTCCCCGTCGTCGTGACGCCCTGGTCGGCCTGGAGCGTGATGTAGGCGGTGCTGAGTGCGAACAGCCGGTCCTGGGCGGCGGGCTTGGTCGTCTTGCGGCGGCCGAGCAGCGCGTCGAAGACGCCCATCAGGCGGCGACCCGCGAGCCCTGGAGCTGGGACTCGAACCGCGCCAGAGCCTCGAGGCGCTTCTCGAGCGGCGGGTGGGTCGCGAACAGCGTTGAAGATCGAGCCCTTGACGCGCGGCGGGATGATGAAGAACGCCGCCAGGCCCTCGGCCTGGCGCAGGTCCTGCGTCGGCGTGCTCTTCATCGACCCGTCGATCTTGATCAGCGCCGACGCGAGCGCGCTCGGGCGCCCGGTGATGACGGCGGCGCCGCGGTCGGCCGCGAACTCGCGGTAGCGCGACAGCATCCGGATGAGGAAGAACGAGATCGCCCACACGATCGGCCGAGACGAGGATCACGAGCAACAGGTCGTTGTCCTCGTCGTCGCGGCCGCCGCCGTAGCCGCCGCCGAACAGGAAGCCGAACTGCACGATGATCGACGCGACCGAGGCGAAGAAGCTGGCCAGCGTCATGATCGCCACGTCGCGGTTGACGATGTGCGTGACCTCGTGGGCGAGCACCGCTTCGAGTTCGGCCGGCTCGAGCAGCTGCATGATCGACGTCGTCGCGCAGACGGTGGCCGCCTTCGGCGTGCGGCCCATCGCGAACGCGTTGGGCATGTGCGAGTCGATGACCGCGACCTTCGGCTTGGGGATGTCGGCCTGGACGCACAGGCGGTCGATGATCCCGTGCAGCTGCGGCGCCTCCTGCGGCGTCACCTCGTGGGCTCCGATCGAGCGCAGCGCGATCGCATCGGAGGCGAAGAACTGGAACGCGAGCAGCGCGACAGCGACGACCGCGATCGTGATCCCGCTCGCACCGGCGGCGAACAACACGACGATGAAGATCAGGTAGACGAGCGCCAGCAGCGCCAGCGTGATCAGCATCCGCGTCTGCAAGCCGGTGTCGCGTCCGAATGAGGTGGGTCGGGCCATGGTCTGACAGATGTTGGCAGAGCGCGGGCACGGGGTGCGCCCGTCGGGTGGTCGGTTCACTACCCTGACCCGCGATGCAGCCCGAGATCAACGTCTTCGGCATCTCGATCAAGACGTTCGGCATCTGCTTCGCGGCCGGCTTCCTGGCCGCGGGCGCGGTGATCGCGCGGCGCCTGAAGGAGCTCGGCAAGCCGGTCGACTGGGCCTACGAGATGGTATTCGCCGCGCTGCTCGGCGGGCTGATCGGCGCGCGGCTGTACTTCGTCGTCCAGAACTACGACGAGATCAAGGGCGACCTGCTGGGCAACGTGTTCGGCGGCTCCGGGCTCGTCTGGTACGGCGGGGCGATCGGCGGCACGATCGGCGTGCTGATCTGGGCGCACTTCCGCGGCATGGTCAACCTCGGGCTGCTCGACCTGTGCTCGGCGCCGCTGGCGCTCGGCTACGCGATCGGCCGCATCGGCTGCCAGGTGTCGGGCGACGGCGACTACGGGATCCCGTGGAACGGGCCGTGGGCGATGGCGTACCCGCACGGGACGGTGCCGACGAAGGTCAAGGTCCACCCGACGCCGATCTACGAGACGCTCGCCATGTGCCTGCTCGCGTGGGCGCTGTGGGTTCTGCGCGACCGCTACCGCCCCGGCGTGATCTTCGGCCTGTACCTCGTCGGCGCAGGGCTCGAGCGGTTCCTCGTCGAGTTCATCCGACGCAACGACGCGGTGTTGCTGGGCCTCACCGACGCCGCAGCTCGAGAGCGTTGCGATGTTCGTGGGCGGCGGGATCTGGCTGTGGGTGCTCGCGCATCGCGGCGGCTGGTCGCCGCGGGTCGCCACCGCCTGAGAAGATCCGGCGCGCGATGGGCGCCTCGTCACAGCAGCAGCTCTCGCCGGTCTTCCCGATCGGCAGCCGCATGACCGAGGCCGGGCACATCGAGGTCGGCGGTTGCGACCTGATCGAGATCGCGCGCGAGTTCGGGACGCCGGCCTACGTCGTGTGCCCCGACGACCTGCGCGCACGGGCGCGGGCGTTCCGCGGCGCGTTCGCCGCCTGCACCAACGACGCCGAGGTCGTGTTCGCGGCAAAGGCGTTCCCGTGCACGGCGGTGATGGCGGTGCTGCGCGAGGAGGGCCTCGGCTGTGACGTCGCGTCGGCGGGCGAGCTGGCGCTCGCGCTGCGCGCGGGCTTCGGAGGCGAGCGCATCCACCTGCACGGCAACGCCAAGACCGTCGCCGACCTTCAGGCGGCGCGGGCCGCGGGCGTGCGCCACATCGTGATCGACAATCTCGACGAGATCACTCGCCTCCAGGACATCGTGTCGGCCGACGGGCGCGGCCCGCAGCCAGTATCGATCCGCGTCAACCCGGACGTGCGCGGCGACACGCACGACAAGATCTCGACCGGCCAGGCCGACTCGAAGTTCGGCCTGTCACGGGACGCGATCGGCGAGGCGATCGCGCGGCTGCGTGCGTCGGCGCTGCTCGACCTCGAGGGTGTCCACATGCACATCGGGTCGCAGATCCTCGAGCTCGAGCCGTTCCGCGCCGCGGTCGAGGCGATCGCCGACCTGCCGGTCTTCTCGGAAGTCAACGTCGGCGGCGGCCTCGGCGTGCAGTACACCGCTGCCGACCCGCCGGCCCCGTCACCTGAGGACTACGCGCGCACGAAGGTCGACGCCGTGCGCGCCGTGTTCGGCGACGGCCCGCGGATCGTCGACGAGCCCGGCCGGGCGCTCGTCGCCCACTCGACGGTGACGATCTACACGGTCCAGTCGACCAAGTTCAACGTGCGCCGCTACGTGGCGGTCGACGGCGGGATGGCCGACAACCTGCGGCCGATGATGTACGGCGCGCGCTACGAGGCGCACATCGCCGACCGCTACGGGATCACCGGCACGCCTTGCCGGCTCGTCGGCATGCACTGCGAATCGAGCGACGTGATCGTCGCCGACACCGACCTGCCCGACCCGCAGGTCGGCGACATCGTCGTCACGCCGACGACCGGCGCCTACGGGTTCGCGATGGCCAACAACTACAACGGTGTCCCGCGCGCGCCGGTGGTGTTCGCGTCCGACGGGGACGCGAGGCTGGTCGTACGCCGCGAGACGGTCGCGGAGCTGTACGCGCGCGATGTCTGACAACGCCGACAACGACCAGGTCTTCCGCATCGGGCTGCTCGGCCACGGCACGGTCGGTGCCGCCTTCGAGGAGCTGTTGGGCCAGCGTGCGGCCGCGGTCGCCGCCTCGACCGGGATGCGCCCCGAGATCACCGGGGTGCTGACGCGCTCGAAGGGCGACTTCGAGCAGATCCTCGGCTCCAGCGACCTGATCGTCGAGCTGATCGGCGGCCTCGAGCCCGCACGCGACTACATCCGTCGCGCGATGGCGGCCGGCAAGCATGTGGTGACCGCCAACAAGCAGCTGCTCAGCCAGCACGGCGACGAGCTGGCCGACGCGGCGTGCGAGCACGGCGTGCAGCTGCGCTTCGAGGCGGCGGTCGCGGGGGTCGTGCCCGTCATCCGCGTGCTGGGGGAGTCGCTGGCCGGGGCCCACGTCGACCGCATCCACGGGATCGTCAACGGGACGACGAACTACATCCTCAGCGAGATGGCGACGCGCGGCTGCTCCTACGCGGAGGCGCTGGCCGACGCGCAGCGGCTCGGTTACGCCGAGGCCGACCCGTCGGAGGACGTCAACGGCAAGGACGCGGCGGCGAAGATGGCGATCCTCGCGCGGCTGGCGTTCGGTGCCCAGATCACGCTCGACGACGTCCACTACGAGGGCATCGAGCAGGTGACGGCCGACGACCTCGCCTATGCGCGCGAGCTCGGGCTGAGCCTGAAGCTGATCGGCACGGCCGAGCGCGTGGGTGAGGGGATCAGCGTTCGCGTTCACCCGGTGTTCCTGTACGGGTCGCACCCGCTGGCCAGCGTCAACGGGCCGTTCAACGCCGTCACGATCGAGTCCGAGGCGATCACCGAGGTGACGCTCTCGGGGCCCGGCGCCGGCGGGACGCAGACGGCGAGCGCGGTGCTCGGCGACGTCGTCAGCGCGATGATCCCGCCGCCGGCGATGCCCAACGTGGTCGAGCGGATGGCGATCGTGACCGACGTCGTGTCCGCGTTCTACATCCACCTCGAGGTCGCCGACCGCCCCGGCGTGCTGGCCCAGATCGCCGAGCGGCTCGGACTTCAGGGGGCGTCGGTCAAGTCGGTCGTCCAGAGCGGCCTCGGTGAGAACGCGCGGCTGGTGATGGTCGTGCACCCGATCCTCGAGTCGCGCTTCTTTGCCGCGATGGGCCTGATCGGCGGCCTGGACTTCATGCGCTCGGCACCCCGCGCGATCCGCGTCATCGAAGAGGAGTTCTGAGCCGCCGTGCCGGGCCTCATCGAGCGCTTCCGCGAGCACCTCCCGTTCGCCGAGGGCGATCCGGTCGTGACGCTGGGCGAAGGCTCGACGCCGCTCGTCGCCGCGCCGTACGTCTCCGAGCTCGCGGGCTGCGAGGTATGGCTGAAGATCGAGGGCGCCAACCCGACCGGCTCATTCAAGGACCGTGGCATGACATGCGCGGTCAGCGCGGCCGTGCGCGAGGGCGCGCAGGCGGTGATCTGCGCGTCGACCGGCAACACTGCGGCCAGCGCGGCCGCATACGCGGCACGCGCCGGGCTACGGGGCGCGGTGATCGTCCCCGAGGGCAAGATCGCGACCGGCAAGCTCGCCCAGGCGCTGATGCACGGAGCGCGCGTCATTGCGCTGCGCGGCAACTTCGACCAGGCGTTGGCACTGGTGCGCGAGCTGTGTGCCAACCACCCGATCGCGCTCGTCAACAGCGTCAACCCGTTCCGCCTCGAGGGCCAGAAGACGGCGGCCTTCGAGCTCGTCGAGGAGCTCGGGGGCGACCTCGACGCGGTGTGCATTCCGGTCGGCAACGCGGGCAACATCACCGCGTACTGGAAGGGCTTCACCGAGGCCGGCGTCGTCGCCACGGATGTACGGGTTCCAGGCCGCGGGCGCCGCTCCGCTCGTGCTCGGCGAGCGGGTCGACAACCCCGAGACGGTGGCCAGCGCGATCCGGATCGGCAACCCGGCCCGCTGGGAGGAGGCGACGACCGCGATGCGCGACTCGCGCGGCGGGATCGAGGCGGTCTCCGACGAGCAGATCCTCGACGCCTACCGGTTGCTCGCCGTCGCGCGAGGGGATCTTCTGCGAGCCGGCCAGCGCGGCGTCGGTCGCCGGGCTGCTGGCCCATGGCGCGGGCGACGCGCGTCGCGTCGTCTGCGTCCTGACCGGCCACGGGCTCAAGGACCCGCAGGTCGCGCTCGATCAGGCGGGCGGCGTCGTGCCGTGCGAGCCGGAGCTGGCCGCGGTCGAGCGCGCGGTCCTCGGGATAGACGTGGATGCCGGCGCTGCCGCGTCCGCGTTCCCGGCAGCTCGGCCAACCTCGGCCCGGGCTTCGACACGTTCGCGGCGGCGCTGTCGCTGCACCTCGAGGTCGAGGTGGTCAAGACCGGGTCGTTCGCCGTCGAGACCGACCTGCCGATCGCCACGCGATCGCCGCAACCTCGTCGTCCGCGGCTTCGCGGCGCTGCATGCCGGCCGACGAGCTGGGAGTTCACGATCCGCTCGGAGATCCCGACGTCGGGCGGGCTGGGGACGAGCGCCGCGGCCTACGTCGCCGGCCTGGTCGCCGCCAACTACCTGATCGGCGGTGGCGCCGACCTGCTGACGCTCGCGACGGAGCTCGAGGGCCATCCCGACAACGTCGCCGCGTCGCTGCTCGGCGGGCTCGTCGTCTGCGCCGACGGCACGCGCGACCCGGCTCGGGATGCCATCCGGGCTGGAGGCGGTGCTCGTCGTCCCCAAGGAGCCGGTCCGCACGCGCGAGGCGCGCGACGCGCTGCCGTCGGAGGTGCCGATCGCCGACGCGGTGTTCAACGTCGGACACGCGGCGCTGCTGATCGCCGGACTTGTGACGGGCGACCTCGACCTGGTCTCGCGCGGCCTGGACGATCGCCTGCACCAGCCGGCGCGCGCGCACCTCTACCCGCGGTCGATGGAGCTCGTCCGCGCGGCGCGCGAGCTCGGTGCTCTGGGCGCGACGATCTCGGGTGCCGGGCCGACGGTGCTGCTGTGGACCCGTGCCGAGGAGACCGAGCGCGTGGTCCAAGGCCTCTGTGGGTGGACGGGTGATTGGGCGGACGTCGTGCTGGCGCCGTTCGAGCCGCTGGGCTCGGTGGCTGGGGAGCTTTGAGACGCACCACGGCGGAGGTGGGTCAATGACGCAGTTTCATCCCGTCGCCAGCATTGCGGCAACCCGTCCCGCCGCGTCACCATGGTCCCCCAGCCGGGCCAGCACCTCCATCGCCAACTGCACGTAGTCGACCCCGAGATCCGGGCGGCGATCCAAGATCGACACTCCGCGCTCCGCCGACTCGGCGTAGGCGATCGACTGGCGGATCGGCGTCGAGAACAGCTTGTCGCCGTAGGCTCACCGAGCGACACGAACGCCTCGCGCGAGTGCGTTGTCCGCATGTCGGCGATGTTCAGCACGACGCCCATCCACTTCAGATCCGGGTTCAGCGCCTGGGCCAACTCGATGACCTGGTTGGCCTGCTCGACCCCCTGCAGCGCGAAGTACTGCGCCTCGGCCGACAGCAGCGCCCAGTCGGCCGCCACCAACGCGTTGACGGTCAGCAGGCCGAGCGCCGGCGGGCAGTCGATCAGGATCAGGTCGTACCGCTCCCCGACCTCCGGCCAGCGCCCGGCGCAGCGTCAGCTCGCGGCCCATCTTGCCGGCCAGCACGAGCTCGGACTCGGCCAGCGTCAGGTTGGCCGGGATCACGTCGTCGTGGATCGCGTCGCCGGCCTCGGCGCGGCCGACGAGCACGTCGCCGATCGTCGGCTCGACGTCGGGCTCGAGATCGAAGTAGTCCGACAGGTTGCCCTGCGGATCGAGGTCGACGGCCAGCACCGACAACCCGGCCCGGCGCAGCACGTCGGTGAGCGTGCGCACCGCCGTCGTCTTGCCGGTTCCACCCTTCTGCGACAGGACGGCGATCGTCTGGGCCATGCGTCGGCCCAGCCTACCGCTTCGTCGGTGTCACGCTACGGCGACCGGGGACCCGGCTCATGCCGCCGTCTGGCCGTCCTCGACACCGCTACTGAATCGCCGTCCCGGCCGGCTTGAAGCTGACGTTCCGGCAGCCGTGGAGCCGGTAGCGCCGGTGCGACTGGTGGCTCATGTAGACGACGGTCGCGGCCGAGTCGCAGAAGATGTCGCCGCTGCCGTCGTGGGCGTGGACGACGTCCGGTCCGCCGCCGGTGTGGACGATGTTGACGCCGTAGCTGGTGTAGATGAAGTCACGGCCGCGACCGCCGAACAGCTTGTCGCGCTGGCTGCGCGGCTGGCCGGTCGGCTTGTAGTCGCCCCAGATCACGTCGCCCGCGTCGCCCGCGTGGATCGTGTCGCTGCCGTGGGCGCCGAGCAGCTCGTTATGGCGGCGGCTGTGGCGGGGGACGACCGGGTCGCCGAGGCACGTATTGGTCTTCGGGCCCGGCTGGCACGCGCCCGCGACCAGGAAGCAGCCCTGGTTGTCGTGCTCGTCGTCGCAGCGGTACGACGGGTCGGCGCGGTCGAATGGATCCTGTCCGCCGCGGGCGTCGAGCGGGCGGTTGCCGTCATGGGTGTTGATCAGCAGCATGCCGTCGATGTTGGGCCAGCCGTCATGGCTGGCCTTGCGCAGCGGTGGCGGATGGTCGCCGGTGACGACGTTGGTGACGACGTTCACCGACTGCGACGAGTACATCGACGCGCCGTCGGCCGGCGTGATCCGAACCGCGACGCTGTAGCGCCCGACGGTCTCGATCACCGGGCTGTGCAGCGAGCAGCCGGTGGCGTCGAAGCCGTCGAAGCCGCAGCGCGCGCTGGCGTCGGTGACGAAGTGCGAGCTCGGCGCCCCGGGATGGTCCCAGTCGACGTCGACCGTGACCGACTGGTCGGTGGTCGCCGTCTCGTCGAACTCCCCGGAGAAGTAGTCGAGCGTCAGCGTACAGCGGCCGGCGACGCATGGATTGCCGTTGGGGCTCAGGAGAACCTGACCGTCGCCGGCGGCCTGGACCTGCGCGACCGCGAACAGGCTAGCCAGCGTGGCGAGGGCGGCCAGCCTCACCGCTGACCTCCAGAGGCGCTGCCGGCGGCTTCGTCCGCTCCTGCTCGAGGAAGTGCAGCCGGTAACGCCCGACGACGATCTCGTCGCCGTCGTGCAGGACCTGCCATTCGACCCGCTGGCCGTTGACGAACACGCCGTTGAGGCTGCGGTCGTCGAGCACGCGGACGCCGTCGTGCTGGCGGACGATCAGCGCGTGGCGGCGCGACACCGTTGGGTCGTCGAAGCGCACGTCGGCGGCAAGGCTGCGCCCGATGCGCGTCCACTCGCGAGCCAGCGGGACGATCTTGACCTCGGCGCCGTCCTCGTAGGCGAGGTACTGCCCGGCCTCGGAGATCTCGTCGCGCGCTCGGCGCAGCAGCTCTTCGTGCTCCTCGGCGCTCGCCGGCAGTGGCAGCGAGCCGGGACGCGAAAAGCGCCCGCCAGAGAACAGCGAGGCGCGTGAGAACGCGTCGCCGCCGCACGTCGGGCAGGGCGGGAGCTGGTCAGACGCTTCGAGCGTGACCACGTACCCGCATCCCTCGCAACGGAACGAGCCTGTGCCAGCCAGCGTGCCCGATGTCAATGACTCCATCCGAACCCTCCCAGGATGTCCGTACCGCGATTCTAACTTTGGTGTCAATCGTTACGACCTCCAGGTGGTACCCGAAAGCGAGGGCAGGAACGCCACGGTGCGACGCCGAACACCGGTTTCATGGCCCGTGCAGCGGCTTTGACGGAGACCGACCTCGAGCGCGAGTTCCTGCGCCAGTCGGTGGAGCGGATGGGAGCCGGTCGCTACATCTGCGCGGACTGCGGACGGACGCCGCTGATCGGTGAGCGCGTGCACCACTACGCGCTCGACACGGTGCTGTGCGAACTGTGCCGCCCGCACCGCAAGGCCCCGCCCGACGAGTCGCATCTCGTCTTGCATCACGAGTTCGGGCATGACCGTCCGCGTGATCGACCGCCGCAACCGCTGACGGGCGGCGTCAGCGCTAGGGTCCAGGCGCGTGTTCCCGGTCACGGCCTCGGAGACGATCGCTCGCCCCCGCGAGGAGATCTACGCCTACCTGGTCGACATCGCCAATCACGCCGAGTTCACCGATCACTTCCGCGTCGACTGGCACCTGACGCGCGAGGACCCGGTCGGGGTCGGGGCCGGCGCGCGCTTCCGGGTCAAGGCCCCGTTCATGCGCTTCCCGTGGGGCGACACGACGATCACCGAGGCGATCGCGCCCCGGCGGGTCGTCGACCAGGGCCGCGGCGGCAAGTACAACCGCATCCGCACGCTCGGCGTGTACGAACTCGAGCCCGCGGCGCGCGGTGGGACGAAGGTGACCTACCAGTTCCAGAACCAGGCCCCAAGCCCAGCGACCGGTTCCTCCAGGCGATCGGCCAGGGCGCATCGCTCAAGCGCAAGATCCGCAAGTCGCTGCGGCGCCTGAAGTCGATCCTCGAAGAAGACCTCGACCGTGGCACGCGCCCGACGGTCGCCGGCGGCGGGCGCAGCGTCGACGGCGGCTACCGCTTCGATGCGTCGCGTCTGGGCGCCGGGCACTAGGATTCCGACCCGCATGTCGCTCCGCCGCCTCTCCGCCGCGTTGCTCCTCGGCGCCGCCGCGCTCGCGTTGTCGGCGTGCGGCAACAAGCAGAACCCGAGCGAGGTCCACTTCGGCGCGACCGAGGGCGTGTACGTCACGGCCGGCGATCTGAAGTACCAGATCCAGATGTCGCGCCAGCTCAACGAGTACGACCGCGAGGACCGCCAGTACCTGATGGGCGTGCCGTCGAGGCAACGGACGCTCAAGAACAACCAGACCTGGTTCGGGGTCTTCATCCGCGTCGAGAACCCCAAGGATCACGACCTGCGCGCGTCCGAGAACTACGCGATCGTCGACACGCTCGGGCGCAAGTACAAGCCGATCGCGATCGACCAGTCCGACAACCCGATCGCGTACTACCCGGCCCTGATCCCGCCGCACCAGATCCTCCCGAACTCCGACGCGCTCGCGGCGCAGACGTCGATCAACGGCGAGCTGCTGCTGTTCAAGGTCGAGGTGCAAGGCCTCGACAACCGCCCGCTGACGCTGCGCATCGCCCCCGGCCGCCGTCAGCCGAAGCCCGGCGCGGTCGTCGACCTCGACATCTAGGCGGCTCGCGCGCTCAGCAGCGCGGCGCGCGCGCGCTACTTCGCCAGCGCCGCCTCGATGACGCTGCGCGCGGCCGGTGCCGCGGTGTCGCCGCCCGCGCCGTCGCGCACCAGCATCACGGTGACCGCGATCTTCGGCGTCGACGCCGGCGCGAAAGCGGTGAACCACGCGTCGGTCAACGTCGGGTCGTTGGGGTCGGCCGCGCACTGGCCGGGCTGGCGTCGGCGTCTGGACCGGGGTCTCACCCGGCTTGCACGGATCGGTCGACGCGAGCTCCGCGGTGCCGGTCTTGCCCGCCACGGTGACGCCGGGGATCGCCGCCTGCGTGCCGGTCCCCTCGCGCACGACGCCGATCATCAGCTGCTTGACGATCCGGGCGATGTGGGGCGTCGTCACCTTCGTCGTCTTGGCCGGCTTGGGGTCTGCGTGCCAGACCAGCGTCGGCGCCGGGCGCTTGCCCTTCAGCGCGATCGTCGCCGCGACGAGCGCCATCTGCAGCGTCGTCGCCTGGACCCGGCCCTGGCCGATCGCCGACGAGCCGACGGCGAGGTCGTCGCCGACGTCCTTGGCGGCCGGGATCGTCGACTCGGCCGCGCGCCACGATCCCCGGCGGCGAGTTGAAGCCGAACCGCTGCGCCATGTCGACGAGCTTCTCGGCGCCCGATCTTGGCGCCGAGCGGCGCGAACACCGAGTTGCACGACACGGCGAACGCGAGCGCCAGCGTCCCGCCGCAGTTCTCGCCGCTCGCGTTGTTGAGCTTGACGCCGCTCAGCGTCGCGTAGGACGAGTACGGGAACGTGGTCGTCGTCTTGGCGACGTGGTTCGCCAGCGCGGCCGTCGTGGTGATGATCTTGAACGTCGAGCCGGGCGGCTGGAGGCCCGAGAACGCGATCCCGGCGAAGGCGAGGATCTCGCCCGTCTTCGGCTTGATCGCGACGACGCCGCCGAGCCGGTCGCCGAGCGCCGCGGTCGCGGCGCGCTGGACCGGGATCGAGATCGTCGTGCGCACGGGCGTGGCCCCTGTGCGGCTTGGTGTGGGCCAGGACCGTGCGTTCCGGCCAGCAGCGTGCCGCCGGGCTGCCCGATCAGCTGGCGGTCGAAGATCCGCTCGAGGCCGCTGGTGCCGACGGTCGCGTCGCCGGGATGCCGCGCTCCTCGTAGGCGGCCAGCTCGTCGGCCGGGATCGGCCCCATCGTGCCGAGGATCTGCGCCGACACGTCGGGGGCCTTGGACTGCGCGGTTCGGGCCGCTGGGCGAGGATCGTCCCGTCACGGGCCAGGATCGCCGCGCGCGGCGGCATGTCGATGACGGCGTGCAGATGCTTGTTCGGTGCGAGCCCCGGGAACGCGAGGTCGGCCGTCCAGGCGATCCGCTTGCCGCTGCCGGTGTCGGCCATCGGCAGCGTGATCGTCCCGCTCACCGGCCCGAAGATGCGGGTGCGGTAGGCGACCGGGACCAGGAACGCGCTCGCCCTTCTGGCGCGGCTTGCCGACGCGGACCGCCGGTCGCAGTCGCGGTCGCCATCGCGGTCTGGTAGTCGCCGGTGAATGCCGACGGGCTCGTCGCCGCGGCGGCGTCCGGCGACAGCTCGGCGTACATCGCGCGGTAGTCGCCCCGGTTCCACGCCGCGGCGAAGCGCCGGGCGGACTTCTCGCCCGACCCGACGTAGTTGGCACCGACCACCAGCCCGACCGCGAGGGCGACCAGCCCGAACACGCCCAGCACGACGAAACGCCGCTGCCGGCGGCGCTTGCGGGCCCGGCCCGCCGCACCGGCCGCCTTGCGGGGAGATTGGGGGTCCACGGTCGCCGACCAGTCTAGGGTCATGACCCGTGACAACCGCCGATTGGATCATCGTCGGATTCGCCGCCGCGATGGGCGTGCTCGGCTACCGGCGCGGGTTCATCGTCGGCGTGTTCTCGCTCGCAGGCTTCGTCCTCGGGGCGTTCCTCGGGACGCGGCTGGCGCCGCTGCTGCTCAACGGCGGCAGCTCGTCGCCCTACGCGCCGCTGTTCGGCCTGCTCGGGGCGTTGTTCCTGGGGTTCGCCGCCGCGATGGGGCTCGAGGGTGTCGGACGCACGCTGCGCACGGCGCTGCCGGCTCCCCGGCCTGGGGATCGTCGACGGGGCGCTGGGCTTCCTGCTCAGCGTGACGCTCGCCCTCGGCCTGGCGTGGATCGTCGGCGCGGTGGCTGTTGCAGACGCCGGGCGCCGACGCGCTGCGCCGCGATGTCCAGCGCTCGCAGATCCTGCGCGGGCTGAACGACATCCTGCCCCCGTCGAGCACGATCCTCAACGCGCTGGCGCGCTTCGACCCGCTCGGCGCGATCGCCGGCCCGCCGGCCGACGTCAACCCGCCGAACGCCGAAGATCGCTCGCAACCCGCACGTCGCGGCGGCGGCCGATGGCGTCGTACGGGTGACCGGCGACGCGTGCGGGCTGGGCGTCGAGGGCTCGGGCTGGATCGCCGCGCCGGGCATCGTCGTCACCAACGCCCATGTCGTCGCCGGCGAGTCCGACACCACGGTCCAGCCGCGCGGGACCGGCGCCAAGCTCGACGCGACGCCGATCGCGTTCGACAGCCACAACGACCTCGCGGTCCTGCGCGTCCACGATCTCGGCGGGACGCCGCTGCGGGTCGTGTCGAGTGCGCCGCCGTCCGGCACCCCCGCGGCGCTGCTCGGGTTCCCGCGCGACGGGCCCTACGACGTGCGCGCCGTGCGGCTCGGCGGCCAGCAGGAGGTCCTCACCGACGACGCCTACGGGCGCGGTCCGGTGCGCCGCCAGATCGTTCCGCTGCGCGGCAACGTGCGCCCCGGCAACTCCGGCGGCCCGATCGTCGACACGACCGGCCACGTGGTGGCGACGGTGTTCGCGGCGACCGAGGGCGGGCCCCACCACGGCGGCTTCGCGATCCCCGCCACGGTCGTCGAGCACGTCCTCGCCACGGCCGGTGCGACGGTCTCAACCGGACCCTGCGCCCAGTGACGCCGTTGAACCGCGCGCTACCCTCCGCCGACTGAACATGGGAAAGACACTCGTCATCGCCGAGAAGCCGTCCGTCGGCAAGCGACCTCGCGCGGATCCTGCCCGGGCCGTTCCAGAAGCACACCGGCGCCGGGGACAAGACCGAGCGCTGGCTCGAGGGGCCCGAGCACGTCATCACGTGGGCCGTCGGCCACCTCGTGCAGCTCGCCGAGCCCGACGAGTACGACGACAAGTTCAAGAAGTGGCGCATGGCCGATCTGCCGATCGTGCCCGAGCAAGTTCAAGCTCGTCGTCCGCGACGAGCGCTCGCAGAAGCAGATGACGGTCGTCACGAAGCTGCTGAAGTCGCGACGACGTCGACGACGTCGTCAACGCCTGCGACGCCGGCCGCGAGGGCGAGCTGATCTTCGCCTACCTGTACGAGAAGGCCGGCGCCAAGAAGCCGGTCCAGCGGCTGTGGCTGTCCTCGATGACCGAGCGACGCGATGCGCGACGCGTTCGCGCAACCTGCGCGCCCGGCGACGGAGCTCGCGTCGCTCGAGGCGGCGGCCCGCTCGCGCTCGGAGGCCGACTGGATCGTCGGCATGAACGCGACGCGCGCGGCGACGATCCGCCTGCGCTCGAGCTTCGACGGCGCCGTCTCGCTCGGCCGCGTGCAGACGCCGACGCTGGCGATCCTGACCCGCCGCGAGGAGGAGATCCGCGCGTTCGTGCCCGAGCCGTACTGGCTCGTCGACGCGACGTTCGCCGACCGACGACGGCGCGCGTCTACGAGGGCCGCTACCACGCCGGCGCGCAAGCCGCGGCTGCAGACCGCGGCCGAGGCGGCCGGCGATCGTCGACGCCGTCGCGCGGCCAGCGCGGCGACGATCACCAAGCTCGAGAAGACGAAGCGCACGCGAGAAGGCGCCGCTGCTCTACGACCTCACGTCGCTGCAGCGCGACGCCAACACGCGCTTCGGCTTCACGGCGCGGCGCACGCTGGCGCCGCCCAGCGCCTGTACGAGGAGCACAAGGCGCTGACCTATCCGCGTACGAACTCGCGCTACCTGACCGAGCGACATGGTCCCCGAGATCAAGCCGACCGCCGGCCAACGTCGGCAAGCGCCGCCGAGTACGCCAAGGCCGCGCGCGTACGTCACCGGGCTCGACCTGCTGCCGCTCGGCCGCGTCGTCGACGACGCGAAGGTCAGCGACCACCACGCGATCATCCCGACCAACGCCGAGCACAAGCGTCGACAAGATGAACGACGACGACCGCAAGATCTACGACCTGGTCGTGCGGCGCTTCCTCGCCGTCTTCCATCCCCGACGCGGTGTTCGAGAACACGCGCGTCGAGACGACGGTCGCCGAGCACATCTTCCGCACCCGCGGCAAGGTCCTGCTCGTGCCGGGCTGGCGCGGCGTCTACGGCGAGCTGGCCGACGACGAGCAGCGCGAGGGCGAGGAGGACGAGGGCCGCGACCAGCAGCTGCCCAAGCTCGAGCAGGGCGAGGAGGCGGCGGTCCGCGAGGTCGAGTGCGCTCGAGAAGGAGACCAAGCCGCCGCGGCGCTACACCGACGCGTCGCTGCTCGGCGCGATGGAGACCGCGGGCAAGCTCGTCGACGACGAGGAGCTGCGCGAGGCGATGAAGGAGTCGGGCATCGGCACGCCGGCGACGCGCGCCGCGATCATCGAGCGCCTGATCGACGTCGGCTACATCGAGCGCGACGGCCGCGCGCTGGTCGCCACCGAGAAGGGCCTGAACGTGATCCGCCTGCTCGGCGAGCATCCGCTGACGTCGCCGGCGCTGACCGGCGACTGGGAGCACCGCCTGGCCGCGATCGAGGCCGGCGAGGAGACGCGCGAGAGCGTTCATGGCCGACATCGCGAAGTTCGCCGGGGCGACGGTCGGCGAGCTCGACGCCAAGCTCAAGGACGTCCGCATCCCGCGCGCCGACCTCGGCCCGTGCCCGGTCTGCGGCCACGACATCATCGAGAACCGCAAGGGCTACTCGTGCTGGGCGCGCGAGGACCCGGGCTGCGGGTTCGTGATCTGGAAGGCGCAAGGCCGGCAAGCAGCTGCCGGTCGCGGTCGCCCGCGAGCTGATCGCGCACGGCCGCACGGCCAAGCAGGTGACCGGCTTCAAGGGCCGCAGCGGCCGCTCGTTCCGCGCCACGCTCGCGCTCGTGCAGAACGAGGAGGGCAAGTGGCGGGTCGAGTTCGACGAGCCGTGGGCCAAGGAGGGCGCCAAGCCGCCCGACGAGGAGACGATCGCGGCGCAGGCGGCTGGCGATGACGGGCGACGAAGGCTCCGGCCGCGGCCTAGCCTCGCGGTCGATCGCGGCGCTGGTCGGCGCTCGCGGCGCCGGCGGTCGCGGCGGCCGATCCGGCCGGCAGCGAGACGGCGAGCTCCGGCACCGTCGCGCGCGACGCCTGACGTGGAAGAAGGGTCCGTCGTACGGCGGCGTCAGCGCGCCGCACGTGACGATCACGCGCTCCGGTTCGGTCGCGCTCGACCAGGACATCTCGGCCCGCGACTGCTCGGCGTGCTCGTTCATGACCGGCACCCAGTCGCGGACCACGCCGCTGTCGGTCATCGACCTCGACGGCGACGGCGAGCCCGAGGTCGTCGTCGACACGCTACAGCGGCGGCGCGCACTGCTGCTACGGCGCCCTGATCTATCGCTTCGACAGTGGGACCTACACCCACGTCAACGGCTGTGGGGCGATGCCGGCGTGGCGTTCAAGGACCTCGACAACGACGGCCAGCCCGAGCTCGTCACGGTCGCCGACGTGTTCGCCTACGCCTGTTCACGTCGTACGTCGACTCGTGGCTGCCGCCGCTCGTCGACCTCCTACGTCGGCGCGGCAAGGTCACCAACGTCACCGACCAGTTCCCGCGCGCTCGTGCGCAAGGACATGGCGAACATCCTCAAGCAGCTGCCCAAGGCGCGCCGCGCACACCGCGACCTGCGCGGCCTCGTCGCCGCCTACGTCGCCGACCACGACACGCTGGGGCAGAAGTCGGCCGGCGTGAAGTTCCTGGCCAAGGAGCGCAAGAACGGCGACCTGCGGCTCGGCCGCGCGCGCGAAGGCGTTCGAGACGGCGCTCGGGAAGTTCCTCAAGAAGTTCGGATACACGCTAGAACCCGAGCCTGCACGCCGTCGGGCCGATGCGCGACCCTGGGGTGTGTGGCGCTGAACCTGATCACCGGGCCCGCGAACGCCGAGAAGGCCGGCGCGGTGCTCGACGGCTTCCGGGCCGAAGTCGCGCGCGGCTCGGAGCCGCTGCTCGTCGTCCCGACGCTCGCCGACGTCGACCACTACCGCCGCGAGCTCGCCGCCGGCGGCGCGGTGTTCGGCGTCGCAGATCCTGCGCTTCGGCTGGCTCGTCGACGAGATCGCGCGGCGCTGCGGCGTCTACGGGCGCGCGCTCGGCGGCGCTGGAACGCGAACGGGTCGCGGCGGCGGCGATCGACGGCTGCCGAGCTGGACGCGCTGGCGCGGCGCGCGACGCGGCGGGCGGGCTCGGTCTCGCGCGGGCGCTGGTCGAGCTGGCGAGCGAGCTCGAGGAGCAGCGCGTCGACGCGGGCGCGGTTCATCGTCGCGCTGCGCGCAGTGGGCGGCCGCCGAGCCGGCGCGCGAGGCCTACGCGCGACGAGCTCGGCGCGCTGTACGGCGGCTACCGCGACCGGCTCGACCGCGCTGGGCCGCGACGACGAGCCGCTGCGCACCGCGCGCGTCGCTCGACGCGCTGCGTCGAGCAGCCCGGCCGCTGGGGTCGCACGCCGGTCTTCCTCTACGGCTTCGACGAGCTGACCGCGCTCCAGCTCGACGCGGTCGCAGGCGCTCGCCCGCGGCGACGCCGAGATCACCGTCTCGCTGACCCACGAGGCCGGGCGCGCGGTGTTCTCGGCGCGCGCCGGCGACCTACGAGCGGCTGCTGGCGATCGCCGGGTCGCGCCACACGGCAGCTGCCGGCGCTGCGCACCCACTACGCGCGCCGCGTCGCGCGAGCCGCTGCACCACCTCGAACGCGAGCTGTTCGAGTCCGACCTCGAGCCGGCGCCGCTGTTCGGCCCCGCGTCGGCGCCGACCGTCGACCCGTGCGCCGCGATCGAGCTGCTGCGCGGCGGCGGCCCGCGCGCCGAGGCCGAGCTGGTCGCGGCGACGGTCGCGCGGCTGCTGCGCGACGAGGGCTACGCGCCCGAGGAGGTCGCGGTGATCGTCCGCCGCGCCGAGACCGGGCCGCCGGTCGCGCGGGCGCTGCGCGAGGCACGGGATCGCCGTTCGCGTTCGACGAGCGCGTCGCCGCGCGCCGCACCGCGCTGGGGCGCGGCCTGATCGCGCTGCTGCGCTGCGCCGCTGCTCGACGGCACCGCCGACGACCTTGTCGCGTACCTGCGCACGCCGGGCGTCGTGCGCCAGCTCGACCGCGTCGATCGCCTCGAGGCCCGCGCGCGCCGCGAGGGCGCGGCGACGCGCCGCCGCGGCGCGCGCGCTGTGGGAGCGCGACCAATGGCCGCTCGAGGCGATCGACCGCGTCGCCGCCGCCCACGCCCGCGGTCCCGGCGAGCTGTGCCGCCGGCTCGCCGCCGAGGCGTCGCTGCTGCTCGCGGCGCCGTTTCGCCGCGCCTCGCACGTCCTCGACGGCCCGGAGCTGCTCGACGCGCGCGCCGCCGGCGCGCTGCGCGGCGCGCTGCGCGAGCTCGCCTCGCTCGCCGACGCCGACGAGCGCCTCGCGCCGTCGCTGCTCGAGCTCGAGCGCACGCTCGCGCGAGCTCGTGGTGTTCAGCGGCGACGCCGCCCGGCGCCGGGCGGTGACGATCACGACGCCGCTGCGACTGCGCGCTCGCCGCGTCCGCGCGCTGTTCGTCACCGGCCTCGTCGAGGGCGTGTTCCCGCGCCGTCGCCGCGGCTCGACCCGCTGCTCGGCGACGCCGAGCGCGCGGCGCTCAACGCCGCGTCGGGCCTGCGGCTCGCCCACCACGACGACGTGCTCGGCCGCGAGCGCTTCCTGTTCTACAGCGCGGTCTCGCGCCCGACCGACCGGCTGGTGCTGAGCTGGCACGTCGCCGACGACGACGGCGACGCCGGTCGTGCCGTCGTTCTTCCTCGACGACGTCGCTCGAGCTGCTCGACCCGGCTGCCCGAGGCCCGCGGCGCGCGCGCTGGGGGAGACGGCTGGGACGACGGGCCGGCCCCGAGCGCGCGCGCCGCGCGGCTCGCCGCGGCGCGCGCGCCCGCGGCGACGCGGCACCGCGCCGCGCCCGATCGCGCCGCTGTCGCGACGCCGCCGTGCTCGCCGCCCTGCGCCGGCCGCGAGACGTGGTCGGCTTCGGGGCTCGAGACTGTGGGTCTCGTGCCCGGTCAAGTGGTTCGTCGAGCGGCTGCTGCACCCCGAGGAGATCGACCCCGACGCCGAGGCCGCTGGTCCGCGGCCGCTTCGCCCACGAGGCGCTCGAGCGCGTGATCGGCGGCGCTGGCGCCCGACGGCGGCCCGGCCGCGCTGACGCCGCAGACGCTGCCGCGCGCCCGCGAGCTGCTGCACGAGGCGCTCGACGAGCTCGAGGGCGAGCACCGCATCAGCGTCAACCCCCAGCGCCTGCGCGCGGCGGTACGCCGGCTCGAGGCCGACCTCGTCGGCTACCTCGACCACGCCGCGCAACGCCGGCAGCGCGTTCGCGCCGCGCCGCGACTGCTCGAGGTCACGTTCGGCGGCCGCGACGACGCGCGGCCGCCCGCGCAGCTCGGCGACGGCGCGCTGGCGCCTCGCGGGGCGCATCGACCGCGTCGACCTCTCGCCCGGCGGCGACGAGGCGATCGTCTACGACTACAAGGGCAAGAGCGCGCCGCCGGCTGCGACGCTGGCTCGCCGACGGCAAGCTCCAGATGGGCCTCTACATGCTCGCCGCGCGCGAGCTGCTCGGGCTCGACGTCGTCGGCGGGCTCTACCAGCCGCTCGGCGGCGACGAGCACCGCCCGCGCGGCGCGATCGAGGACGGCGCCGACCCCGGCCTGCGCGTCGTCAGCAACGACCGCCTGGCGTCCGAGGACGTTCGAGGAGCTGCTGGGCGACGTGCTCGCCGAGCGCGCTGCAGCGTCGTCGCCGAGATCCGCGCCGGGCGCCTGGAGCCGCGCCCGCAGACGTGCGGCTGGCGCGACTCGCGGCTGCTCGTTTCCGTCGATCTGCCGCTGCGAGGCGACGTGACCGAGCTGAGCCTGACGCCCGAGCAGGCCGACGCGGTCGCGCGGCGTCGCGGACGCGCTGCTCGTCGCCGCCAACGCCGGCTCGGGCAAGACGACGGTGCTCGTCGAGCGCTTCGTGCGCTTCGTGCTCGACGACGGCTATCGCGCCCGACGCGATCCTCGCGATCACGTTCACCGACAAGGCGGCCGGGCAGATGCGCGCGCGCGTGCGCGCGCGGCTGCTCGCGCTGCGGCCAGCGGCGCCTGGCCCAGGACACCGAGTCGGCGTGGATCTCGACGATCCACGGCTCTGTGCACGCGGATCCTGCGCACGCACGCCGTCGCGGCCGGGCTCGACCCGCGCTTCGTCGTCCTCGACGGGGCCGAGACGCGCGCGCTGCGCGACGCCGCGTTCGACGCCGCGCTGGCCGGGCTGCTCGACGACGGCCGCGCCGAGGCGCTCGACCTCGCCGCCGCCTACACGCCCGACAACCTGCGCGCGATGGTCCTCGCCGCGTTCGACCAGCTGCGCAGCGCGGGCGCGACGCCGCCGCGGCTGCCGCTGCCCGACGTGCGACGCCGACCTCGACGCGCTCGAGGCCGAGATGCGCGACGC
This sequence comes from uncultured Actinomycetes bacterium, assembly GCA_963846975.1. Taxonomy (GTDB): domain Bacteria; phylum Actinomycetota; class Thermoleophilia; order Solirubrobacterales; family Solirubrobacteraceae; genus AC-49. The sequence goes on along the minus strand of CAWJXY010000011.1, from coordinate 76,010 downwards.
GGCGGTCGCCGCCGCAGGCCGAGATCGCGCTCGCGCCGCGCGATCGAAGTCGGTCGACGACGCGCGTCGCGGCGCTCGATGCCTGCGCCCAGCTGCGCGGCGCGAACGTCACGCAGGCGTTGTCGGGCGCCGCCTGCGCGCGCTACCGCGAGGCATGGCAGGCCTACACGCAGGCGGACATCGACGTGCGCGGCCGCCGCCGCGCTGCGCGCTGATCGACGAGCTGCTCGCAGCGCTTCGACGCCGCGTTCGCGGCCGCCAAGCGCGAGGCGTCGGGACTGGACTTCGACGACCTCCAGCTGTGCGCCCGCGACCTGCTGCGCCGCGCCCCGGCGATCGCGGCCGCCTACGCCGAGCGCTTCGAGCGCGATCATGGTCGACGAGTTCCAGGACACGAACCCGCTCCAGCTCGCGATCCTCGACCGCCTCGACCGCGACAACACGTTCGTCGTCGGCGACGCGCTGCAGTCGATCTACGGCTTTCGCCACGCGTCGGTCGCGCTGTTCCCCGACCGCCGCGCGCGAGCTGCCGGGACGCGGCGCGGCGACGACGCTGGCCGGGAACTGGCGCAGCCGCCCGCGGCTGATCGACGCCCTCAACGGCGCCTTCGGGCCGATGCTCGCGGCGCACGGCACGCCGCTCGTCGCCCAGCGCCCGCCGGCGGCCGGCGACCGCGCCCCGGTGCGGCTGCTGGTCACCGACAGCGCGAGCTGGGAGGCCGACGAGTCGCTGGACCTCGGCGCGCTGCCGGGCCGCAGCCGGGCGCGTGCGGCCGAGGCGCGGCTCGTCGCCCAGCAGGTCGCCGACCTTGTCGCCGCCGGCGAGTTCGCGGCCCGCGACATCGCGGTGCTGCTGCGCGCCGCGACCGACATGGCGACCTACGAGCGCGCGCTGCAGGACCGCGGGATCGCGACGCTCGCCTCCGGCGGCCGCGGCTTCTGGATGCGCCAGCAGATCCAGGACCTCACGTCGTACCTCGCCGCGCTCGTCAATCCGCGCGACGAGGCGGCGCTGCTCGGCGTGCTCGCCTCGCCGCTGGTCGGCATCAGCTCCGACGCGCTGGCGCTGCTCGCCCAGGCCGCCACCGCCGCCGGCGCCACGGTGTTCGACCAGCTTGCCGACCCGCCGCCGCTGCCCGAGCGCGACGCGGCGGCGATCGCCGAGTTCGCGGCCGCGTTCGCCGCCGAGCGCGAGCTGGCGCCGCGGCTCGGCCTCGGCGAGCTGCTCGAGCGGATCGTCGAGCGGACCGCGCTACGACGAGCACGTTCTGACGCTGCCCGGCGGCCGACGCCGGCTCGCGAACGTCCACAAGCTGATCCGGCTCGCCGCCGCGTTCGAGGAACGCCACGGCCGCGACGTTCGCGCGCCTCGTCGAGCGCGCCAACGCCGAGCTCGAGCCCGCGGCGGCGCGCGAGCCCGACGCTCCGGTCGATCTCGCCGGCCTCGACGCCGTGCGGCTGATGACGATCCACGCCGCCAAGGGGCTCGAGTTCGAGGTCGTCGTCGTCGCCGACCTCGGCCGCCGCCCGCAGCAGGCCTCGCCGCTGCTCGCGCTGGCGCCCGACCCGAGCGACCTGCGCGTCGGCCTCCAGCTCTACGACCTCGCCGGTGGCCGGACGCCGGCGCTCGATCGCGACGCGCTCGTCGACGAGCTGCGCGCGGCCGACGACGCCGAGGAGCACCGCGTCCACTACGTCGCGTGCACGCGAGCGCAGGAGCTGCTTGATCCTCAGCGGCACGGCCGACCCGGCGAGGTGGCCGGAGGCCAAGCTCGGTGCGCCGCCGATCGCGTGGCTGGGACCGGCGTTCCTGCCCGAGTCTGGAGGCGCGCGTGCAAGCCGACGGACCCGATCCAGCGTGCCGGCAACGTCGAGCTGCGTGCGCAACGCCCCCGACACGGTCGGCACGGTCCTGCGCGAGGCGTTCATGCGACCGGGCGCACCGCCCCTCGTCGACCCGCTCGCCTCGGAACCACCGCAGGACGAGCTCCCGGGCCTCGGCGACGACGCAGGCGTCCAGCCGCCCGCGGCGCCGCCGCCGGTCGACACGCTGAGCTACTCGTCGCTGGCCAACTACGAGCAGTGCGCGTATCGCTTCTACCTCGAGCGCGTCCTGCGCCTGCCGCCCGACGAGCCGCCGCCGGGCGTCACCGTCCCGCAGCTGTTCGAGGCGCCTGCCGGCCACGACGAGCTGCCGATCGAGGCGATGCTGCGCGGCACGCTGGCCCACGAGCTGCTCGAGGAGATCGACCTGCGCGCGCCCGAGCTGCCCGCGCCGCGAGCAGCTCGAGGCACGTCGCCCGCCGCCACGAGATCGAGCTCGGCGAGGCGGGCGCCGATGACCTGCTGCGCCTCGTGAAGGCGGCGACCGACACCGACCTGCTCAAGCGCGCGGGCGCGGCCGAAGACGTGCGCCGCGAGCACCGGTTCAGCTTCGCCCTGCACGACGGCGGGCCGCTCGTCAACGGCGTCGTCGACGTGCTGGCCCGCGAGCGCTCCGGGGCCGCGGTCGTCGTCGACTACAAGACCGACGTCGTCGCGCCCGACGCCGATCTCGAGGCCGCCGTCGCGCGCTCCTACGGCGTCCAGCGGCGGATCTATGCGCTTGCCGCGCTGCGTGACGGCGCGTCGAGCGTCGAGGTCTGCCACCTGTACCTCGAGCGCCCGGCCGAGCCGGTCGTCGCCCGCTACGAGGCGGCCGACGCCCCGCGGCTGGAGGCCGAGCTGCGCGAGCGCGCCGCGGCGCTACTGGCCGGCGACTTCCGGCCGTCGGACCGGCCGTGGCTCGGGCTGTGCGCGACATGCCCCGGCCGAGCGGCGCTGTGCGAGCACCCGGCCGAGCTCACCGAGCGGCCGGTTCGGCCTCGGGACTGACCTTCGTCTCCTCCTTGTGCGCGGTCCGACGGCGCGCCTTGCGCTCATCGAACGCGACGTTGATCTCGGCTCCGAGCAGGAACGCGCACGCCCCCAGCCACAGCCACAGCAGCAGGATGATCATCGCCCCGGCGATGCCGTAGGCGGTTCCGTAGTGGGACAGGTTCTTGACGTACACGAAGAACCCGACCGACGCGAGGATCCAGACGCTGACGCCGGCCACGGCGCCGGGCGTGAGGATGCCGCACCTTGCGCGGCTTCACGTCGGGCGCGTAGGCGTACACGAGCCCGTAGACGAGCAGTGCGACGAACAGTGCCAGCGGGAAGCGCGCGATCGACCAGATCGCCGCCGCCGTCGACCCGAGGCCGATCGTGTTCTCGAACAGGTCGTCGGCGATCTGGCCGCCGACGAACATCGACGCCAACACGATGATCACGAGCGTCAGCACCACGCCGGCGATCGCCAGGTTGACCAACCGCTGGTGGACGAAGCCGCGGTCCTCCTTGATGCTGAACACGCGGTTCAGCGCCCGGCCAGCCGCCGCAAACGCGCCCGACACGGAGTTCAAGCCCAGGGCGAGGGCGATCAGCAGCGCGATCCCCAGGCCCTTTGCCGAGCTGTTGACCATCGCGCGCAGCACCGACTTGACCGCCTGCGTGGTCGTCGGGTCGGCGCCGTGGCGAGTGATGTAGTCGGCGGCGTTCTGGACGAGGCTCTGGTCGCCGAGCACGCCGAGCAGCGTCAGCGCCAGCAGTACGCCGGGGAACAGCGACATCGTCGCGTAGTAGGTCAGGGCCGCCGCGACGTCGGTCAGCTGGTGGGCCCGGAAGCTCTTCAGCGCCTGCCACAGCGTTCGCCGGATCGAGTTGGGACCGCCCACCGCCGGTTCTTACCCGCCGTTGCCGGCTGGCAACAGCAGATGGCCGTCGGCGACGGCGCGCGCGATGTCGACGACCCGCGCGCTGCGCGAGCGCGCATGGGTGCGCAGCATCTCGAACGCGTCGCGCTCGTCGACCGAGTGGCGCTCCATCAGGATGCCCTTCGCCCGCTCGATCACGGCGCGACGCTCGAGCGCGCCCTGGAGCTGGTCGACCTTGTCGCTCAGTGCCTGCATCTCGGTGTGGCGGGTCATCGCCATCGTGATCGCGCTCTGGATCGCCTCCGGTTCCTGGGTCTGTGCGAACGCGGTGATGCCGCTCTGCGCCGCCTGCTCGACCAGCTGTGCGTCGGCCTCCCCGAGCACCGCGACGACCGGTCCGGTGGCGTACTCGTTGAGCTCCACGATCAGCGCCAGCGCGTGTTCGTGGTCATCGTGAACGACGACCAGCGAGAGGTCGGGCTCGTCGGCGGCGATCAGATCGGCCGCTTCCTGGACGCCGATCGCCAGCGCCGTCACCTCATGCCCAAGCCCGTTGAGGACAGCAGCCATCGCTTCCAGCGCGGCCTGGTCCTCGTCGGCGGCGAGGACGCGGAGTCCGGACCCCGAAGCGCGGCTATCCTCCACAGCGGTGAGATACTATGGGAGCGGGGAAGCCCAGACGTACCGCTTTCTCAGCCCCTAACGCCTCAGAGTCCCGGCGTTCGATTGCGAGGACGTCGAAGTGGCTCACAGGCAATGTGTTGCGGTGCGCGCGTGAGCGCCCGTGCCGATTCAGATCCAAGCCAGCGCGCGCGCGAGGACCGCGCGCTGTTCCAGCGCGCCGTGCAGACCACACGGCGCGCCGGACGAAGCCGCGCGCGCCGAGCTGATCGAGCGCTTCCTCCCGCTCGCGCGCCAACTCGCCCGCCGCTACCAACGCGGCGATGAGCCGCTCGACGACCTGATCCAGGTCGCGTCGCTGGGCCTCGTCAAGGCGATCGACCGCTTCGACCCGTCGCGCGATGTCGCGTTCTCGAGCTTCGCCGTCCCGACGATCCTCGGCGAGATCAAGCGCCACTTCCGCGACAAGACGTGGTCGGTGCGCGTGCCGCGCGACCTCAAGGAGCTGACGCTGGTCGTCGACCGCGCGGTCGCCACGCTGTCGCACGACCTGCACCGTCCGCCGTCGGTGCGCCGAGATCGCCGCGGCGGTCGAGACGACGCGAGGAGCAGGTGCTCGAGGCGCTCGAAGCCGCCGGCGCCTACCGCGCTACGTCGCTGAGCGCCCCGCGCGGCACCGAGGACGACGAGCACCGCGAGCCTCGCCGACACGCTCGGCGACCGACGACTGGGGCTTCGAGCTCGCCGAGCAGCGCGCGACGCTCGACCGACTGCTGCAGACGATCTCGCCCGCGCGAGCGCGAGGTCCTGCGACTGCGGTTTCAGAACGACATGACCCAGGCCGAGATCGGCGAGCGGATCGGCGTCTCGCAGATGCAGGTCTCGCGCCTGATCCGCCAGACGATCGGCCGCCTGCGGGCCGCCGCGCAGGTCCCGGACTGAAATCCGCGCTGCGGCGGCGAATGTAAAGCGCGGCGATCGGCGAAGATATGCGCTATGGCCCGTTCCATCTGGACCGGCGCGATCAGCTTCGGGCTGGTCAGCGTCCCGGTGAAGCTCTACAGCGCGGTCAACCGCAAGACGGTCCGCTTCCACCAGCTCAACAAGACGACCGGCGTGCGGATCTCGCAGAAGCGCGTCGATTCGTCGACCGGCGACGAGGTTCCCTACGAGGACATCGTCAAGGGCTACGAGCTGTCGCCCGACCGCTATGTCGTGATCGAGCCCGAGGAGCTCGACACGCTCGATCCGGTCCGCACGCGGACGATCGACATCGAGGACTTCGTCGAGCTCGACCAGATCGACCCGATCTTCTACGACCACCCGTATTACCTCGCGCCCGGACCGGGCGGGGCCAAGCCCTACCGGCTGCTGCTCGAGGCGATGCGCGACACCGGCCGCGTCGGCATCGCGCGCGTCGTCATCCGCTCCAAGGAGCAGCTCGTCGCGATTCGCCCGATGGGCGACGTGCTCGGGATGGCGACGATGCTGTTCGCCGACGAGGTCGTGCCGGCCGACACGCTCGACGAGCTGCCCGACGGCGACGAGGTCAAGACGACCAAGCGCGAGCTCGACATCGCCAAGCAGCTCGTCGATTCGCTGGCCGACGACTTCGACCCGACCAAGTACCGCGACTCCTACCGCGACGAGGTCCTGGCGCTGATCGAGCGCAAGGCGGCCGGCGAGCAGATCGCCGTCCAGCCGGCGCCGGAGGAGTCGGGCGCGCCGGTGCCCGACCTGATGAGCGCGCTCAAGGCGAGCCTCGACGCCGTCAAGGCGCGGGACGCCGAAACCAATGGCGCCCCGAAGAAGCGCGCCCCGCGCGCCAAGCCGAAGGCGTCGCCAGCTGCCGCGAAGCCCAAGGCCAAGCCGCGGAGCAAGAGCAAAGCCTGAACCGAGACGGTGGTTACGCGGTCGCCTGGTCGAGCGCCGCGATCGCGTCGTCGCGGCTCGCGCAGATGGTGAGGATCTGATCGAGGCTGGTGATCTCGAACGTCTTGGCGATGCTCTCGTCGACGTTGACGATCGTCAGGAGCCCGTCGCGCGCTCGCAGCCGCTTGAGCGCGCCGATCAGCACGCCGAGGCCGGTCGAGTCGAGAAAGCCGGTCTCGGTCAGATCGACGACAATCCGGTCGACGCCCCCCTCGATCGCCTCGCCCAGGGCGTCCTTCAGTGCGGGCGCGGTGAACAGGTCGATCTCGCCGCGGACGGCGATCACCCGCGCGCCGTCGGACAGTGACTCCTGGCTGACCCCGAACTCAGGTTGCATCGCTTCGCTCCCCGTCACCGTTCTCCTGTCCCCCCGGTTCGAAGCCGAGGGCCAGCACCAGCTCCTCGCCCCCGGCGGTCGACTGACGATGGGACACCGCGTCGGCGACGCGCTCGAGGACGCTGCCGACCCCGGGAACCGCGGAATCCCCGATCAACTCCTGCCCGCCGCCGGGGCGCAGCTCCGAAACGACCAGCACCAGCTCGCCCCGGCGCGCCGTGATCGTCACCGTCACGCGTCCGTCGGTCGAGTGCACCGGCGCGTGCGCCGCGATCGCGTCGGTGATCAGCAGCGCGTCGTCGAGCCGGTCGATCGGGCAGTCGGCGCGTGCCGCCAGCATCCCGAGCACGCGGCCGAGCACGGCGGCGGCGATCGGGCCGGACTGCAATGAAAGGCGTGCGTCGTTGGCGTCGGGCGCCGGAGGCGCCCAGTCGGCGGTCACGCCGCGACCGCTTCGTCGGACAGCCGGAACGTCATCCGGACCTCCGTTTCGCCGGCCTCACCCGTGCCCAGCTCCAGCGAGTCGGCGAGTGTGGCGATCAGCGGCAGCCCGAGCCCGAGCCCGGGACTGTCGGGACGTGGCGTGATCCCGCGGCCGCGATCGACGACCACGATCGTCACGATCTCGTCTTCGACGCCCGCCCGCACCCCGAGCGGCCCCTCGCCGTTGGGATACGCGTGGACGACGACGTTCGTGCACGCCTCGGTCACCGCGAGCTTGATGTCCGCGAGCACCTGATCGGACACGTCGGCGGCGTCGCCGAGCCCGCCCATCGCATGACGGACGACCGCAACGTTTTCAGGTCGCGCCGGAACGGTGAGCTCAAGGTCAGGGGTCACGACTGCCGTCATGTCTCGTCCATCTTGCCCGGCGCCTACCCGAACTCAATCGTCCGCGATGCGGTGACAGGGGCTCTGGTCGAGGCTGCGGAGCTTAGAGCACAACCCATTCCACCCACGGTCCCGGCGCGATACCCTTCTCGATCGTCTCACCGCCACCCGCGTCAGGACCGGGAGCGCAACATGTCAAAGCACGCTCACCTGCCACAGGCCGACGGCCTCTACGACCCTCGATTCGAGCACGACGCGTGCGGCGTCGGGATGGTCGCGCGCTTGGACAACCAGGCGCGCCACGACGTCATCGCGCGCGCGCTCACGGCGCTCGACAACCTCGAGCACCGCGGGGCGGAGGGCGCCGACGTACGGACGGGCGACGGGGCCGGGATCCTGACCCAGATCCCCGACGCGTTCCTGCGCAGCGTGCTCGACGTCGAGCTGCCGCCCGCCGGCCAGTACGGCGTCGGCATGTGCTTCCTGCCCCAGGACCCAGACCTGCGGGGCAAGCTCGAGGAGCTGATCGAGCTGAACGTGCGCGTCGAGGGCCAGAGCGTGCTCGCATGGCGCGACGTGCCGGTCGACGAGACGCAGATCGGGGACACCGCCAACGCGTGCCGGCCGTACATCAAGCAGCTGATCATCGAGGCGGGGCCGGGCTTCCAGTCCGACCAGGACGCGTTCGAGCGCAAGCTGTACGTGATCCGCCGGATCGTCGAGCTCGCCGCCGGGCCCGACTTCTACGCGTCGTCGTTCTCGTCGCGGACGATCGTCTACAAGGGGATGCTGATCTCCAACCAGCTCGGGCGCTTCTACCCCGACCTGCGCGACGAGCGCTTCGCCAGCGCGATGGCGCTCGTCCACTCGCGCTTCTCGACCAACACGTTCCCGAGCTGGGAGCTCGCGCACCCGTACCGCGTGATCTGCCACAACGGCGAGATCAACACGCTGATGGGCAACGTCAACTGGATGCGCGCGCGCGAGTCGCAGATGTCCAGCGAGCTGTTCGGGCTCGACCTCCAGAAGGTGATGCCGATCGTGCGCCCGGGCGGATCGGACTCGGCGACGTTCGACAACGTCCTCGAGCTGCTGATGCTCGGCGGCCGCTCGCTGCCCCACGCGGCGATGATGATGATCCCCGAGGCCTACGCCGACCGCGACGATCTGTCCGACGAGCTCAAGGGCTTCTATGCCTTCCACGCATGCTTCATGGAGCCGTGGGACGGCCCGGCGTCGGTCTGCTTCACCAACGGCCGCATCGTCGGCGCCACGCTCGACCGCAACGGCCTGCGCCCGGGCCGCTGGTGCGAGACCAACGACGGCTACGTGATCCTCGGATCCGAGGCCGGGATGCTGCCGCAGGACCCGGCGAACGTGAAGCGCCTCGGCCGCCTGGCCCCGGGCAAGCTGTTCCTGGTCGACCTCGAACAGCACCGGATCGTCGAGGACGACGAGGTCAAGCGCACGGTCTCGACCCAGCGCCCGTACAAGGATTGGGTCGCCGAGCACGTCGTGCACTTCTCCGACCTGCCGGCGCGCGGCGCCCAGCCGCTGGGGCGCCCGCTGCACGAGCTCCAGCGCGCGTTCGGCTACACGCAGGAGGACCTGCGGGTGCTGCTGACGCCGATGGCGCGGGCGGGGGAGGAGCCGATCGGGTCGATGGGCAACGACGCGGCGCTCGCCGTGCTGTCGGACATGCGCCCGCCGCTGTTCACGTACTTCAAGCAGCTGTTCGCGCAGGTCACCAACCCGCCGATCGACTCGATCCGCGAGTCGATCGTGATGTCCCTTCAGACGGCGGTCGGCGCGCAGGGCAACCTGTTCGTCGAGTCGCCGACGCACGCCCACCAGCTGATGATGGCGCAGCCGATCCTGCGTAACCATGAGCTCGAGACGCTGCGCTGCGTCGAGCAGTCGGTGTTCAAGTCCGAGACGCTCGACATCACATGGCCGGTCGCCGAAGGGCCCGCCGGGCTCGCCAAGCGCCTGGCCAACCTGTGCGACGAGGCGCTGGACGCGATCAGCGTCGGCATCAACGTGATCATCCTGTCCGACCGCGCGACCGGGCCCGAGCGCGCGCCGATCCCGTCGCTGCTCGCGGTCTCGGCCGTGCACCACCACCTGGTGCGGGTCGGCAACCGCCTGAGTGCCGGCCTCGTGCTCGAGTCCGGCGAGCCGCGCGAGGTACACCACTTCGCGACGCTGATCGGCTACGGCGCATCGGCGATCAACCCGTACGTGATGTTCGAGACCGTCGACCAGTTGGTGCGCGACGAGCGCGTCGGCGACACGACGACCGACGAGGCGCAGCTCAAGATCGTCAAGGCGATCGGCAAGGGCCTGCTCAAGACGATCTCCAAGATGGGGATCTCGACGATCCAGTCCTACCGCGGCGCGCAGATCTTCGAGGCGGTCGGGCTCGAGCGCGACCTCGTCGAGCGCCACTTCACCGGCACCGCGTCGCGGATCGGCGGCATCGGGCTCGAGGTGCTCGCCGCCGAGACGCTCGACCGCCACCGCCGCGCCTACCCGCGCGAGGTCGACGACCTGCTGCCGGTCGGCGGCGTCTACGCGTGGCGCCGCGACGGCGAGCTGCACCTGTGGAACCCGGAGTCGATCGCGCTGATCCAGCACGCGGTCCGGGCGCCGTCGAAGATCACGCTCAACGGCTCGGGCGGCGAGGCCGAGGTGAGCGCCGAGGCGCAGGCCAAGTACGACGAGTACGCCGCGCAGGTCAACCGCGAGGCGGTCAACCGCGCGGCGCTGCGCGGCCTGCTGACGTTCGACACCGACGGCGTGACCCCGATCGACATCGACGAGGTCCAGCCGTGGACGGAGATCGTCAAACGGTTCTCGACCGGCGCGATGTCGCTCGGGTCGATCTCGACCGAGGCCCACGAGACGCTGGCGATCGCCATGAACCGCCTCGGCGGGCGCTCGAACACCGGCGAGGGCGGGGAGGACCCGCGACGCTTCACGCCGGACCCCAACGGCGACCGGCGGCGCTCGGCGATCAAGCAGGTCGCGTCGGGCCGCTTCGGCGTCACGTTCCACTACCTGCGCAACGCCGACCAGCTCCAGATCAAGATGGCCCAGGGCGCCAAGCCCGGCGAGGGCGGCCAGCTACCGGGCCACAAGGTCGACGACTACATCGGATCGGTGCGCCACACGACGCCCGGCGTCGGCCTGATCTCACCTCCGCCGCACCACGACATCTACTCGATCGAGGACCTCAAGCAGCTCATCTACGACCTGCGGTGCAGCAACCCGACCGCGTCGGTCAGCGTCAAGCTGGTCGCCGAGGTCGGCGTCGGCACCGTCGCCGCGGGCGTCGCCAAGGCCAACGCCGACCACGTGCTGATCTCCGGACACGACGGGGGCACCGGCGCGTCGCCGTTGAGCTCGATCGTCTCTGCCGGCGTGCCGTGGGAGATCGGTCTCGCCGAGACCCAGCAGACGCTGCTGCGCAACGACCTGCGCTCGCGGATCACGGTCCAGACCGACGGCCAGCTCAAGACCGGCCGCGACGTCGTCATCGCCGCGCTGCTCGGCGCCGACGAGATGGGCTTCTCGACCGGGCCGCTGATCGCGACCGGCTGCATCATGATGCGCGCCTGCCACCTCAACACGTGCCCGGTCGGCATCGCGACCCAGGACCTCGAGCTGCGCAAGCGCTTCCGCGGGACCCCCGAGCACGTCGTCAACTTCTTCTACTTCGTCGCCCAGGAGGCGCGTCAGATCATGGCGTCGCTCGGCGTGCGGACGATCGACGAGCTGATCGGCCGCACCGACCTGCTGAAGATGGACGGCGCGGTCGACCACTGGAAGGCGCGCGGCATCGACCTCGCCCCGCTGCTGAAGATGCCCGAGCTGCCCGAGGGCGCGGCGCGCCACCGCACCCAGCCGCCGCCGTCGGTGCTCGACGACCACATGGACTGGTCGATCATCTCCGACGCACGCGCGGTCATCGACGGCTCGGCGGACTCGATCAGCCTCGACCGCGAGATCCGCAACACGGCGCGCTGCGTCGGCGGCGTTCTCGCGTCGGCGATCTCCGACGCCCAGGGCGCCAAGGGCCTGCCCGACGACGCGATCCACGTCGAGTTCACGGGCGCGGCCGGGCAGTCGTTCGGCGGCTGGCTGGCGCCGGGCGTCAGCTTCGCGCTGCACGGCGAAGCCAACGACTACACCGGCAAGGGCCTGAGCGGCGGCGTGCTGGCCGTCATGCCGCCCGACGGCGCGGCCTACGTGCCGGAGGAGAACGTGCTGATCGGCAACACGGTCCTGTACGGCGCCACGAGTGGGCGCGCGTTCTTCCGCGGCCTGGCCGGCGAGCGCTTCGCGGTGCGCAACTCGGGCGCGACGGCGGTTGTCGAGGGCGTCGGCGATCACGGCTGCGAGTACATGACCGGCGGGACGGTCGTCGTGCTCGGTCGCACCGGGCGCAACTTCGCGGCCGGCATGAGCGGCGGCGTCGCCTACGTGCTCGACGAGGACTCGACGCTGCGCGCGCGCGTCAACGAGACGATGCTCGACCAGCTCGAAGAGCTCGACGACTCCGACCGCGAGACGCTGCGGGCGCTGATCACCGAGCACGTCGAGCGCACCGGGTCGGCCGTCGGCCGCCGCATGCTCGATGAGTTCGACGCGCTGGCCGGCTCGTTCGTCAAGGTCTTCCCGACCGACTACAAGCGCGTGCTGGCGGCGCGCGCGGCTGCCGACGTCGACGCGGGCGAGCTCGTCACGCTGATGGGCGAGCTCGGCGCCTTCCTTCGCGCGCAGCGCGACAACGTGCGCTACCGCGACGCGCGCGAGCGAGCGAGCGACTACAAGGAGTTCCTCGCCCCGCGCCCGGTCCAGGAGATCCGCGACCAAGGCGCGCGCTGCATGGACTGTGGCGTGCCGTTCTGCCACAACGGGTGCCCGCTGGGCAACCTGATCCCCGACTGGAACGACCTCGTCTACCGCGACCGCTGGGCGGAGGCGATCGCCCAGCTGCACGCGACGAACAACTTCCCCGAGTTCACCGGGCGGCTGTGCCCGGCGCCGTGCGAGGCGTCGTGCGTGCTCGAGATCAACGAGGGCGACGCGGTCACGATCAAGCAGATCGAGAACACGATCATCGACCGCGCGTGGGCCGAGGGCTGGGTCGTGCCGCAGCCGCCGGTCGTCGAGACCGGCCGCTCGGTCGCCGTGATCGGCGCCGGCCCGGCCGGCATGGCCGCCGCCCAGCAGCTGCGCCGCGAGGGCCATCGCGTCGTGCTGTTCGAGCGCGACGAGGCGGCAGGCGGGCTCGTGCGCTTCGGGGTCCCGGACTTCAAGATCGAGAAGTACGTCGTCGAGCGCCGCGTGGCGCAGCTCGTCGCCGAGGGGATCGAGATGCGCTACGGCGTCGACGTCGGCCGCGACGTGACGGGCGACCAGCTGCGCGCGCAGTTCGACGCGATCGTGCTGACGACCGGCTCGCGCGTTCCGCGCGACCTGCCGATCCCGGGCCGCGACCTCGACGGGGTCCACTTCGCGATGGACTACCTGTACGTGCGGAACCGCGCGGTCGCGGCGGCCGGCGACGGCCCGGTGCCGGCGGGCGAGATCAGCGCCGCGGGCAAGCACGTCGTCGTGATCGGCGGTGGCGACACGGGCGCCGACTGCGTCGGCAACTCGATCCGCGAGGGCGCGCTGTCGGTCGTTCAGTTCGAGCTCCTGCCCGAGCCGCCGTCCAGCCGCCCCGATGACCGCACGCCGTGGCCGCTGTGGCCGGCCAAGTACCGCCTGTCGTACGCGATGGAGGAGGCGCTGGCCGTCGACAAGGGCGAGCAGAGCTACTCGGTCGTGACGACCGCGTTCGAGGGCGACGGCCGCGTGCAGCGGCTGGTGTTCTCCGAGGCCGGGGCGGCGCCTCCGTTCGCCTCCGTGCCGGGTACCGACGACACGCTCGATGCCGACCTCGTGCTGCTCGCGATGGGCTTCCTGCATCCCGAGCAGGACACGATCGTGGCGCAGCTCGGCTGTGGCTTGGACGCGCGCGGGAACGTCGCGGCGCCCGTGTATGCGACCGACGTCGACGGCGTGTTCGCCGCCGGCGACGCGCGCCGCGGCCAGTCGCTGATCGTGTGGGCGATCAACGAGGGACGCCAGGCCGCGCGGGTGTGCGACCGCTACCTGCACGCGCTCGGCGGCGACGTTCCGGCCGACGACGCCGAGGTCCACCGCGACGCGGACACCGGGCCCGAAGGGCCGCCGCAGCACGTCGCGGCGCTGTAGGGCGCGAAACAGCATCACTCAGGAGGGTGGAAGGCACCCGCGTTTGCGGCGCCCCTCGACGCCCCGGAAGCATCGAAGGCTGGCTTTCAGCCTCATATGGGCCTGAACCCAGCCTTCGATGGAAGGAACGCCGCAAACGGTCACGCCTCCAGCGGCCAGCTCGGTGCCACTGCCGTTGACGAGCGCGCCGATCGTGGTGCCCGCTGCCATTGCCGCCGCCGTGTAAGCGATCCACTGCGGTCCGATCCCGCGCGAGCGCAGCGCTAGCCACTGGCCGGTGCCGATCACCGCGCCGCCGAGCATCACCGGCGGCTGCTGATGGCGCACCCGTGGGCGATCCCGGCACTGTTTCGCAGCCCCAACCCCGGCGCTGCCGGTCGACGAATACCCGCTGATTGTCGCCGTCGCCGCCGAGATGGGCGACTACGGCAGCGACGCGCACGACGAGTTCGTGCTCGCCCGGCTCGTCACGGGCCTGCGTGCCGACGCCGGCACGGGTTAGCGCGAACCAAAAGTCAGGGCGGGCTACCGATTTTCAAGTCGGCCGGGCGCTGATCCAATCGCGGCTGTGCCCATCCGACAGCTCACACTTCTCGCCCTCGTCCTGATCCCGGCCGGCGTCGCGACTGCCGCACCGAGCCCGGCCGGCGACTGTCGCGCCGTCAGCCGCGCGTTCGGCGTCCAGGCCGGCACCTTCCACACCCGCACCGACTGCGCCGACCATCTGGGCGCCTACCGCGTGCTGTCGCTCGACGCGCGCACCGGCGAGATGCCGCGCAGCCTGGCACCGAGTGCCGGGGCAACCACGATCAGCTTCGTGCTGCCCGCCGGCCGGGAGGGCGAAGAGCTGCTGATCAGCGGCGCCGGCGTCCCGCCGGTCCTCACGATCGGCTCGCCGAACGGGGCCCAGCTGACGACTCCGGCGCAGCCCGGTGTCACGGCGCGCGCGGGCGCCACGATGATCGCCGCGATCGACTCCGACGGCCGCTACCTGCGCGTGCTGCTGCGCCACCCGGCCGGCGGAACCTGGATCCTGTCGCTGCAGCCGGGAAGCTCGCCGGTCACCGGGGTGCTCGGCGCGATCGACCACGCGCCCACCAGGAGACGGTAGCCGAGGGGCGAATCGACCCGCACCCTGGAAAGTTCAGAGGGTCCCCACGCGAGGCGGCGGGGCGGTTGGTCCAATCGGTCGATGCTCACCCGATCGATGGTCACCCTCGCCCTCACGCTCATCTGTCCGGCGCCGCGAACGCCGCCGGCTCGCCGGCCGGCCGCGGGTGCATGACCCGGCTGACGATGCGTGCCGTGCCGCTACGTGGCGACTGCATCCGCGCCACCGCGCACGGCTGGGACATCACGACGACGGAGCTGCGCGTCGGCCGCTCGACGTTCGCGCCTCGCGATCTCGTCACGGCGCGGTTCTCGGTCCGCCGGACGGCGTCGGGGCCAGTCCTGCGCGGGCCGGTGGTCACCGCCCGCTGCTCAACACCCGCTCGGCGACGAGGCGACGGGGAGCTCGATCTGCGGGCGCCGGCCTGCCGCTCCGCCGCGCGCCCACCTCAACGGGACGGTCAGGCTCGACACACGCCATCCGTTCGACCTGCGGCCGACAGCGCGGCATTGTCGATCACGGGAAGATCGCGCTGCACGTCAGCCCGGCCCGCGGGACCTGGCAGGCCCACGGCCAGGTCACATGCGGCTGTGGTCTTCAACGACGCGGTGACCGCGCTCGTCGACGGGCGGTCCGCCGACGGCTGCCTGGCGGTCAGCGGGCGTACGGCATCGAAGCCCGCTACCGCTACGCCGACGCCCACGTCGACGGCGCCTTCCACACCCGCTCTGACTGCAGCGACCGGCTCGGCGCGCCGCGAGCGCTGGTGCTCGACTCGCACACGGCGAGCTCTCGCAGCATCCCGCCGAGCGCCGGAGCGACGACCAACAGCATCGGTACCCGTCGGCCTGGCCGGCGAGAGCTCGAGTCAGCAGCGCCGGGCGCTGCCGGTCGTCACGATCACCTCGCCGGCCGGCGTGCGGCTGACCACGCCGAGCGCCGGGGTCACCGCGATCGCCGGCGCGACGATGATCGGCGCGATCGCGCCCGACGGCCGCCACCAGCTCGTCCTGCTGCGCCGCCGGTTGCCGGCACGTGGCTGATCACCCTGGAGCCGGCAGCCCGGCGGTGACGGACGTGACGGGCGCGGTCGACTACACTCGCGCCGCCCATGGCCTCCGAGGTGCTCGACCGTCAGGGCACGCTGTTGGAGCGCTCCGACGCGCTCCAGGCGCTGGGCCGCGCCGCGCAGGCCGCGGCGGCCGGTGATGGCTCGTTGTTCGTCCTGCACGGCCCGGCCGGTGTTGGCAAGACGCGGGTGCTCGAGGAGCTTCGCCACGTCGGGCAGACGGCGAACCTGCGCGTGCTCACCGCGCGCGGCGTGCGCGCTCGAGCGCGACTTCGGCTTCGGCGTCGCGCGCCAGCTCTTCGATCCGCTGATCGCCTCGACGCCCGCCCGCGGCCCGCCGCCGCCTGTTCTCCGGCGCGGCGAAGCTGGCGCAGCCGCTGTTCGGCGCCGAGGAGATGATGCCGATCCCAGCGGCTTTGCCCAGCTCAACGGCCTGTGGTGGCTGCTGTCGGCGATCGCCGCTGCGGAGCGGCTCGCGCTGCTGGTCGACGACGTGCACTGGGCCGACGACCCGTCGGCGACTGGCTGTCCTTCCTGGCGCCGCGGATCGCCGAGCTGGGGGTGTTCGTGGTCGCCGCCGGCCGTGCCGGCGAGCCCGGCGCGCCGGGCGCGTGGTCGGCGCTGCCCGCCACCGCAGCCGCGACCGTCGAGCTCGCGCCGCTGTCGACCTACGCAGCGGACGGCTGCTCGCCCAGTGGCTGAACGTCGAGCCCGCCGACGAGTTCGTCACGGCCTGTCACGACGCCACCGGCGGCAACCCGTTCCTGATCACCGAGCTGGCCCGCGAGCTCGCCGCACGCGGCGCCGCGCCGAGTCGGGACGAGGCGGCGACCGTCGCCACCGCGGCGCCCGACAGCGTTGCCCGCTCGGTCGTGGCGCGGCTCGACGCCGCGGGTCCGGCGGCAGGCGCGCTGGCCCGCGCGGTCGCCGTGCTCGGCGACGGCGTGCCGCTCAACCACGCCGACGAGCTGGCCGATCTCGACCGGACGGCCGCCACCTCGGCGGTCCAGCGCCTGGTCGACATCGGGATCCTGCGTCGCTCCGAGCGTCTGCGGTTCGAGCATCCGCTCGTACGCGACGCGGTCTACGAGAGCATCGTCCCCGTCGTCCGCGGGACGATGCACCGTCGGGCCGCCGACATCCTCGAGGCGCCGCGGCGCCGACATCGAGCATCGCGCCGCGCATCTGCTGGCCAGCGAGCCGGCCGGCGATGCGGGCGGTCGTCGGCACGCTGCGCCGCGCGGCGACGGTCGCCCTCGGGCGCGGCGCCCGCCCGTCGGCCGCGGACTATCTGGCCCGTGCGCTGGCCGAGCCGCCGGCGCCCCGAGGATCGGGCCGACGTGCTGGCCGACCTCGGTTGGTGCGAGTTCCAGTGCGGGCGTCCGGACGCCGAGCGCCACCTGCGGGAGGTGATCGCGCACGGCGACGCCGCCCCGGAGCCGCGGGCTCGTGCCGCCACAACCTCGTGACGCTGATGCTCGCCCACGGCGACGTCGACAGTGCGGTCGCGTTGGCCGACCAACGCCGCGGCGGGCGCCACGACGAGCACGACCTCGTCGTCGAGACCGAGCTGTTCTGCGCCGGCATGACCGCGGGGGCGGCCGTGTGGGCGAAGCTGTCGCCGCGGCTGCGGTCGCTCGCCGACACCGCGTGGGCGGCGGGCGACGACGGCCGCCCGCTGCTGGCGCTGATGGCATCCGACCAAATGCGCACCGGCGGGTCATGGGCCGAGATGCGTCGCTGCGCACGCGCCGCGCTCGACAACGACGTCCTGCTCACGCGCGGAGCGAGCTACGCGCCGTTCCTGCACGCCTCCTACTGCGCGGTCCGCGGTGGCGACTACGCGCTGGCATTCGACGTGCTCGATCGCGCGGTCGTGCAGTCGCGTGAGCGCGGCTCGCTGCTCGGGTTCGGGTTCGCCTCGTGCACGCGCGGCATCGCGCTCAACTTCTCGGGCCATCTCGACGCCGCCGAGGCCGAGCTGCGGCTTGCGGTGCAAGCGGCCCAGGACAACGGCTGGGCGCTGTTGGAGTGGCACGCCGTCGACTACCTGCTGCGAACCCTGAGCGACCGCGGCGAGTTCGACGAAGCGGAACGGATTCTCACCGAGTCGGGCCACGCCGGTGAGCTCCCCGACCACCTGCTGTCGACCGCGCTGCGCGGCGGCCGTGCCTACGCTGCGGCTGGCTCAGGGCCACTGGGCCGAGGCCTATGAGGACTTCATGGCGGCCGGCCGTCAGGAGGCGCCGTTCAGC
The DNA here is from genome assembly GCA_963846975.1 of uncultured Actinomycetes bacterium. Lineage (GTDB taxonomy): Bacteria > Actinomycetota > Thermoleophilia > Solirubrobacterales > Solirubrobacteraceae > AC-49. The sequence goes on along the minus strand of CAWJXY010000011.1, from coordinate 57,853 downwards.
GAACGCTCGCAGGCCAACAGCTGGCGCCCAGAGGCGGTCGATCGCGCTCACCCACCTCGGCAGGAGCGACGAGGCGCTGGCGCTGCCGAACTCGACGTTCGCGTCGCGCAGGAGTGGGCGAGCCGGTGGTGGTCGCCAGGGCGCTGCACGCGCGCGGGCGTGGCCAGAGGGCGACCTCGGCATCGACGACCTGCGTCGCGGCGATCGACGGCTTCCCCGCCGGCCGCTACGAGTACATGCTCGCCGCCGCGCTGGTCGACTACGGCGCGCTGCTACGCCGCATGGGCCGCCGGGCCGACGCGCGCGAGCCGCTGCGCCGCGCGCTGGTGTCTCCGAGCGCGTCGGCGCCGGGCGCTACGCCGAGGCCGCTCGCACCGAGCTCGCCGCGGCCGGCGCGCGGGCCCGCAGCGTCGTGCGATCGGCGTCGACTCGCTGACGCCGAGCGAGTTGCGGATCGCGCGCCTGGCCGCCGGCGGGCTGTCGAACCCCGAGATCGCCCAGCAGCTGTTCGTCACCCGCAAGACCGTCGAGACCCACCTCTCGCACGTCTTCATGAAGCTCGACATCACCGGCCGCGGCGAGCTGCCGGGCGTGCTCGGGGTAAGAGCGTCGAGGGGCGAATCGGCCGCAGTCGCCGCGGCCGAAACGCCCCTCGACGTTCCTGTGTGGGGGTAGGTCTAGTGCGCTAGCGGTGCCCGTCGAACGAGATCACCTGCTGGATCCCGCTCGGGCGGTTGGTGTAGCGGATCGTGTCCGGCAGCAGGCCCGGGGCGAACTTGATCCGCTGGGCGGTCGCGTCGGACTTCCACTGGCTGACGTCGGCCGTGCCCTGCGCGGCCTGGAGCTGGTTGCCCGCGGCGTCGACCGCGGCCCACAGCGCCGTGCGGCACGAGGCGACCTTGCCGGCGCCGCAGAAGCGCGTCTTGTACGGGGCCTTGACGTGCTTTGAGAGCAGGGTCGACAGGTCCTTGCGCAGGATCCACCAGCGTCCGCTCGTCTGGCCGCTGCCGGTGTCCGACCCGACGAGCGACGACAGCTGCGTGCCGAGCGCGTTGCCGAGCACCGGCTTGAGCGCGTTGTCGGCGAGCTGGTGGTACAGCGTGTCCATGATCACGGGCCCGGCGCCCTGGTCGTAGAAACCATCCACGTCGGCGTCGATCCGGTTGCCACCGGTCGCGCGCCACGCGTCGAGCGTGTCGAGCATCGCCTGGTCGCGCGGGTTGGGCGCGGACCCGCCGCGCAGAACCTGGTCGACGAGCGGCAGCAGCTCGGCCTCACGGATGTCCTCGGTCGCGCCGTTGTTCATCGCACCGACGACCGTCGCCAGCGTGTGGACCGGGCGCGCCTGGATCGCGTTCTCGATCATGTCCGAGCGGAACCCGTAGCCGTAGTTCCACGTGTCGTCGGCGGAGCCGAAGCCCGGCGCCGGCTTGTTGTTCCAGTTGACCATCTCGCCCTTGGCGGGGTCGACGGCCTGCGGGTGGCCCTTGACCGACAGCCAGCCCTTCCAGTCGTAGCCGCCGGCGCCGTTGGTCAGCAGCCGCGGGTCGACGCGCTTGTCGCGCATCGGCAGCAGCCCGGCCGAGAAGTAGGCGATGTGCTTGTCGTCGACGTACGGGACGTTGAACGTGAACGGCGAGACCGAGAACGCCTTGACGAACGACGCGGGGTCCTTGACCTGGCCGTCGCTGGCGGACTTGAACGCGAGCTGCCAGAGGATGTCCTTGCCGTGGCTCGAGCGCATGAACGAGATCGCCACCTGCTTGCCGGCGGTCGTCGTCGCGTAGCCCATCACCGGGCCGTGGACCGTCGTGTAGAAGACGACGTGCTGCGCCGGGTCCTTGCCCGCCGCGGCGATCGTGCCGGCGTCGATCTTCTTCATCGCCAGGCACTTGCCCTTGTACGTGTACTTGAGCTTCGAGCCGCCGCACAGCGTCTCGGCGAACTGGTCGTTGGTGTCCGACCCAGCCGATGTGAGCGACCACGCGAAGTCGGCGCCGCGGCCGATCAGGATGTCGCCCGGGCCGCCGGGGATCGCCGCGCCGCGCGCGTTGATCGTCGGGCCGTGGAGGTCCATCTCGAGCGTCAGGCCGGGGTAGTAGTAGCCGATCTGGGGGCCGGCGACGAGCAGCGGGTGCCCGGTCGCCGAGCGCTTGGCGCCGACGATCTGGAAGTTCGACGCGTGGCGCACGACGCGCGAGCTACGCGCGGTGGTGCCGCTGTAGGCGATCGGCTTGAACGAGCCGTTGCGGACGATCACGTTGCCGGTCGCGTGGGCCGGAACGGGCTCGTAGGGGAACCGCTTGGTGATCGTGGTCGGCGTGTCGGGATCGAGCTGCTCCGACAGGTCGTTGAACACCTGCTGGCCCTTCGTCTTGCCGAGCTTCGTCAGCAGGCCGTTGTAGAACATCGTGCGCCGGACCTCGTCGCCGCCGCCCTGGCCGAACAGCTGGCCGGCGAGCGCGTTGATCGAGTAGACGTCGACGCGCGTGAACGGCTTGGCCGACGAGCCGTCGGCCTTCAGACGGGCGTTGATGCCATCGATGTAGACGTCGATGTCGTGCAGCAGCGCCTTGCCGGCGGCGCCTTGGGCGTTCAGCGCGGCGGTCTGCTCCTGGTTGATCAGGTTGTCGGCCTGCGCGGTCGGCTCGTAGCCGCGCGCGCCCGCGACGAGCGAGAACGCGTCGATGCCCGGCGCGTCAAGCGCGGCCAGCCGGCCCGGCGTGCGGCCGAACGCGAGCAGCAGCGAGCGGTCCTCGGCCAGCACCCAGCCGGCGGCCCAGACGACGTCGTCGTCGGTCACGCCGTAGATGTGGGGGACGTCGTTGGCGTCGCGCACGATCGTCACGCCTGCGCGCGGCGTCGTCTCGACCACCGTCGGGCCGGGCGAGCCGGGCGTACCGAGCTTCTCGGACTTGAAGTCGGCGAGCAGGTCGGCGTCGGTGACGTTGCCGGCGAGCGGCGTCAGCGCGTCGTACATCTTGAGCTGCGTGTTGGCGCCAGCGGGGATCGGAAGCCCGCCGTACTGCCCGGACGGGATGACGTTCAGCGCCTGGCCGGAGAAGTCGGCGGGCGTCGTGACGTCGGCGTGCGCGAGCGCGGCGGGAACAAGCGAGAGCGCCAAGACCAATGGCGCGAGAAGGCGGCGGGGCAAGGAGACTCCTCCGAAAAAGTGGGCGACCGAATTTCGAAGGTAGCAAGAAAATGACGCCTGCGTCACGGTTCCCCGAGGTCCGATATGGTCCGGCCATGCCCCCGGTCCAGCCCAAAACCGCGATCATCGGCGCCGGCTCGAGCGGCATCGCCGCCGCCAAGGCGCTGCGCGATCGGGGCATCGATTTCACGTGCTTCGAGGCCTCGAACCGCGTCGGCGGCAACTGGGTCTTCGGTAACGCCAACAACATGTCGTCCGCCTACGAGGGGCTGCACATCAACACCTCGCGCGAGCGCATGGAGTACGCGGACTACCCGATGCCCAAGTCGATTCCTGATTTTCCACATCACACCCACATCGCGCGCTACTTCGACGACTACACCGACCACTTCGACCTGCGCGACAGCATCCGCTTCGAGACGAGCGTGACCCACGCCCGGCCGCGCGAGGGCGGCGGCTGGACGCTGACGCTCGACGACGAATCGACTGAGGACTTCGACGCGCTCCTGGTCGCCAACGGCCACCACTGGAACGCGCGCTGGCCCGAGCCGGCCTTCACGGGCCACGACGTCTTCAAGGGCGTGCAGATGCACGCGCACGAGTACACATCCGACGACCAGCTGCGCGACCGCGACGTCGTCGTGCTCGGGATGGGCAACAGCGCGATGGACATCGCGGTCGAGTCCTCGTACGTCGCCGCCACGACGACGCTCGCCGCGCGCCGCGGCGCGTGGATCATCCCCAAGTACCTGTTCGGGCGCCCGATGGACCAGCTACCGGGCAACCCGCGGCTGCCGTTTCGGATCCAGCGGGCGATCTACAAGCGCATCGTCCTGACCTACACCGGCTCGATGGAGCGCTACGGGCTGCCCAAGCCCGACCATGACTTCCTCGAGGCCCACCCGACGGTGTCCGGCCGGATCCTCGACCGCCTCGCCCACGGCGCGATCGTCCCCAAGCCCAACATCGCGCGCCTGCACGAGACCGAGGTCGAGTTCACCGATGGCTCGCGGGTCACCGCCGACACGATCGTCTACTGCACGGGCTACAAGATCACGTTCCCGTTCTTCGACGAGGACCTCGTGTCGGCACCGGACAACCGCATCGAGCTGTTCCAGCGCGTCGTGCACCCCGACCACGACGACCTGTTCTTCATCGGGCTCGTCCAGCCGCTCGGCGCGATGATGCCGCTCGCCGAGGCGCAGGGGAAGTGGGTCGCCGAGTGTCTGGCCGGCGCCTACACGCTGCCGTCGCGCGGTCAGATGCAGGCGGCGATCGCCGCCGACCGCAGGGCGATGGATCGTCGTTACGTCGCGTCCAAGCGCCACACGATCCAGGTCGACTTCGCACCGTACCTCCAGAGCCTGGCGCGCGAGCTCGACGCGGGCCGCGCGCGCGTCGCGGCATGAGCGCACAGCCCGGCCGCCGCGAGGAGAACAAGGCCGCCAACCGCGCGACGATCCTCGCCGCGGCGCTCGACGTGTTCTCGGAGATCGGCTACGGGACGGCGACGGTGCGCGACGTCATCGGCCGCACGGGGCTGGCCAGTGGCACGTTCTACAACTACTTCCCCGACAAGGAGTCGGTGTTCCGGGCGCTCATCGGCGAGAGTGCCGTCCAGGCGCGCGTCCTCGTTCGCGATGCGCACCGCACGGCGACCAACGCACACGACTTCGTCGCCTCGGGCTTCCGCGCGTACCTCGCGTTCGTGGCGCAGGACCCGAAGACGTTCCAGCTCGGCCGTCGCAACGCGGGCACGATCCGCGTGCTGTTCGACGTGCCGGTCATCGGCGCCGGGGTCGCCGAGCTGGCCAAGGACCTCAGCGACGGCATGGCGTCCGGGATGCTCGCGTCCCATGACCCCGAATACATGGCCGCCGCCATGGTCGGGACCGCGTGGGAGCTCGCGTCGCGCATGTCGGAGCGCAATCCGCCCGACGTCGAGGGCGCGGTCGCGTTCGCGACGGCGCTGTTCGCCGGGGCATTGACGCCGACTGTGTGATCCTGTGGGGAGGCGTGCCGTAGCCTCGATGCGCGTCTGAATCACACGCCAGCTTCATCTGACGGCAAAGAAGCTATTACGCCGCTCTGATCCTGGGCACGTACCTTGAAGCCCGTGAAAAGCCCCCGACACCTCTGGTCCGGCGATTGGCGCGCCGAGTCCCAGGCGGCGCGCGAGGAGCGCGAGCGCCTCAATCAGTACGCCGGCACCGAGCCCGAGACGCTGGTTGTGTCCCCTCCGGCGCATGCCACCGAGCCCGCGCCGCACCGCAGGTCGAGTGGCGCGCTCGGCGGCCTCGTCGTCGCCATCGTCCTCGTCGCCCTGTTCGGCGCCGCGTGGGCGGGCGGGCTCCTGCACACCGGCTCGTCGGCCAAGCACGCCGACAACACGATCAAGGCGCTGCCGACGATCGCCCCCACGCCGCTGAAGCCCCAGAAGGGCCAGAGCCGCCCCGGCGCGATCTACGCCAAGGTCAGTCCCGCCGTCGTCTCGATCCGCACCGGCGAGGGCTCGGGGACCGGCTTCCTGATCGACGACAAGGGCACGCTCGTCACCAACGCCCACGTCGTCGCCGCCAACAAGTCGGTCACCGTCCGCTTCGGCGCCAACGGCGCCAACCTCAACGGCAACGTCGTCGGCGTCGACACGTCGAGCGACCTCGCGGTCGTGCGCGTCCCGACGGCCGGCATCCCGGCCGCCGCCAAGCCGCTGGCGCTCGCCGACTCGCGCACCGTGCGCGTCGGCGACCCGGTCGTCGCGATCGGCAACCCGTTCGGGCTCGACCGCACCGAGACGACCGGCATCGTGTCGGCCCTCGGCCGCGCGATCCAGGCCCCCAACGGCTTCCAGATCGACGACGCGATCCAGACCGACGCCGCGATCAACCCCGGCAACTCGGGCGGCCCGCTGCTCAACAACAACGGCCAGGTGATCGGCGTCAACTCGCAGATCGAGACCGGCGGCAACGGCTCGGACGGCAACGTCGGCATCGGCTTCGCCATCTCCTCGAACTCCGTCCGCCAGGTCGTGCCGGTCCTCGAGCGCGGCGACAAGGTCGCCCACCCGTACCTCGGGGTCTCGACCGGCGATCCGGCCAACGGCTCCAAGGGCGCCGAGGTCGGCAGCGTCAGTTCCGGCGGCCCGGCCGAGGCGGCCGGCATCCAGGCCGGCGACGTGATCCTGCAGATCGACGGCAAGTCCATCGTGTCTTCCGAGGACGTCGCGATGGCGATCAACGGCGACCAGGTCGGCCAGCAGATCACGGTGCGCGTACGCCGCAACGGCCAGGAGCAGACGTTCCAGGTCACGCTCGGCGATCGGCCGGCCCAAGCGCCCACGCCATGACCTTCCTGCGACCGCTGGCCCTGCTGGGGCTGGTCGGCATCCCGATCCTGGTCGCGGTGTACGCGCGCCATCAGGCCGATCGGCGCGCCGCGGCTGCGGTGTTCGCCGCGCCGCACATGACCGACAGCGTCACGCCGAACCGTCCCGGCTTTCGCCGTCACCTGCCGCTCGTCGCGGTGCTCGTCGCGCTGACGGCGCTCGTCGTCGCCGCGGCACGCCCGGCGCACAGCGTCGCCGAGAGCGTGCGCCACGCGTCGATCATGCTCGCCACCGACGTGTCGAGCTCGATGGCGGCCAAGGACGTGGCACCCAACCGCCTCAAGGCGGCGGCACGCGCGGCCGGTTCGTTCGCGGCGAAGGTCCCCTCCTCGTTGTCGGTCGGCGTGATCGCGTTCAACCAGTCGCCGGTCCTGCTGCAGTCGCCGACCACCGACCGCAGCCAGATCCGCCCGCAGCTCGACTCGTTGCGCCCGCGCGGCGGCACGGCGACCGGCAAGGCGATCGCGCTCGCCACGCGCGTCATCAACGGCACGCCGAAGATCAACGGCAAGCGCCCGCCCGGGGCGATCGTCCTGTTGTCGGACGGCAAGTCGACGTTCGGTCTGAACCCGATCACCGCGGCCCAGGCCGCGAAGAAGCTGCACATCCCGATCTACACGGTCGCGCTGGGCACCGCGTCGGGAACGATCGACGTCCCCAACACGAACGGCCAGGGCACGCACACCGAGACGGTGCCGCCGAGCCCCGAGACCCTGGGCCAGATCGCGCGCGCATCGGGCGGCAAGGCGTACACCGCCGCGTCCGCCACCCACCTGAGCGAGATCTACAAGACGCTCGGCTATCAACTTGGTCACCACAAGGTCAAGCACGAGCTGACCTCCGGCTTCGCAGGGGGCGCGCTACTGCTCGTCGCCCTGGCGAGCTTCATGTCCCTGCGCTGGTTCGGCCGGCTGATCTAAAGGAGCCCATTCCACTATGAGCGATACCGAAGACCACATCTACCCCCAGGAGCCGCAGGACCCGCTCCAGCGGCCACTGACGCCCGAGGAGGTGCGCGCCGAGGTGCAGGAGGCCCTGCACGAGGTCAAGCGCGTCATCGTCGGGCAGGACGCGATGCTCGAGCGGCTGCTCGTTGCGTTGCTCGCCGGCGGTCACGTGCTGCTGGAGGGCGTGCCCGGCCTCGCCAAGACGCTGACCGTCAAGACGCTGGCCAAGGTCCTGGGCGGCGAGTTCCGCCGCGTGCAGTTCACGCCGGACCTCGTCCCCGCCGACCTCGTCGGCACCCGCGTCTACCGGCCCGACACCGGCCGCTTCGACATCGAGCTCGGCCCGGTGTTTGGCAACTTCGTCCTCGCCGACGAGATCAACCGCGCGCCCGCGAAGGTCCAGTCGGCGCTGCTGGAGGTCATGCAGGAGCACCAGGTGACGATCGGCGGCAAGACATTCGAAGTCCCGCGCCCGTTCCTCGTCATGGCGACCCAGAACCCGATCGAGTCCGAGGGCACGTACCCGCTGCCCGAGGCCCAGGTCGACCGATTCCTGATGAAGGTGATCGTCGACTACCCGTCCTACGGCGAGGAGTCGGCCGTCGTCGGCCGCTCGCTGACCGCGGAAGCCGACGTCCGTGAGCGGCTGTCGCTCGAGGACCTGGCCGAGTACACGAAGGCCACGGAGTCGGTGCTCGTCGACCGCGACGTGATCGGCTACGCCGTCGCGCTGGCCGACGCCACGCGGCGCCCGACCGAGTACGGCCTGTCGGACATCGCCCCGTTCATCGAGTACGGCGCCAGCCCGCGCGGGCCGATCGGCCTCGTGCGTGCGGGACGCGCGCTCGCGCTGCTGCGCGGCCGCGGCCACGTGATCGCCGACGACATCCACGACCTCGCGGCCGACATCCTGCGCCACCGCATCGTGCTGTCCTACGACGCGCTGAGCCAGGGGATCACGACCGATGTACTGCTCGACCGCGTGCTGACCGCCGTGTTCGAGCCCCAGACCGACCACATCGGCCGCAGCCACGGGGCAGCGGCGTAGTTTCTGGAACCGGTCGCGATGGCGTCCCATCCGACACTCCGGGTCGCACCGCCCCTGGCCCGCCAGGGCCCGGGGCCGATCGTCGGCGAGCTGCTTGAGGCGCTCGATCTCGTGCTCGCGCGGCGGGTCGCGCAGGCGCTGCCCGGCGACCGGCGCGCGGCCGGCGTGGGCCCGGGCACGGAGCTCGTCCTGCTGCGCCCGTACGAGGTCGGCGACGACGTCCGTCATATCGACGCGGCGGCGACCGCCCGCACCGGGCAGCCGCACGTGCGCCTGCACGTACCCGACCGCGCGCTGACGACGTGGATCGTGCTCGACATCTCGCCGTCGATGGCGTTCGGGACCGCCAACCGCCTGAAGGCCGACGTCGCCGAGGGCGTCGCCACGGTCCTCGGCCGCCTCGCCGTGCGGCGGGCCGGCAGCGTCGGGCTCGTCACGTTCGGCGATGGGAACATCGAGGTCCATCCGCCGCGGGGCTCGCGGCCGGGAATCGTTGCGCTGCGGCGCGTGCTGCGCGATGGCGTCGCCGTTGACGGGATCAGCGACCCGCGCGGCCTCGGCGGGGCGCTGCGCAAGGTCGGGTTGTTGGCCAAGCGCGCGGGCCTCGTCGTGATCATCTCCGACTTCCGTGGCGAGGAGGACTGGTTGACGCCGATGGGCGCCTTGCGCATGCGTCACTCCGTGCTCGCGGCTGAGATCAGTGACCCGCGCGAGCTCGACCTGCCCGCCGTCGGGCGCCTCGCCGTGATCGACCCCGAGACCGGCCGCCGGATGGAGATCGACACATCGAGCTCGCGCGTGCGCCAGCGCTTCGCCGAGATCGAGGCCGAGCGTCGGGCCGAACTCGAGCGTGACCTGCGCCGGCTGCGCGTCGACCATGTGCCGTTGTCGACCGACGGCGACTGGCTGCTCGAGCTGGGGCGGAGGCTCGCGTGAAGTTCGACAACCCCGTCTGGCTGCTGTTGCTGTTGGTGATCCCGGCGCTGCTCGGGCTCCAGTGGCTGTCCCGCGAGCGCAACCGCCGCTACGCAGTGCGCTTCACCGGCGTCTCGACGCTGGCCCAGCTCGCCGCCGAGGTCCCGCTGTGGCGGCGCTGGCTGCCGACGGCGCTGGCGCTGGCCGCGGTCGCCCTCCTCGTCGGCACGCTGGCCAAGCCGAGCCAGGCCGTGAAGGTGCCGATCCGCTCGGCGTCGATCGTGCTCGTCACCGACCACTCGGGCTCGATGGCGGCCGACGACGTCAAGCCGACTCGTCTTCAGGCGGCCGAGAAGGCGGCCAACCAGTTCATCGACCAGCTGCCCAAGCAGGCCAAGGTCGGCGTCGTCGCGTTCTCCGACCGCCCCGACGTGGTGCAGGCGCCGTCGACCGACCACGACCGCGCGCGCACCGCGATCCGCGCGCAGTTCGCCGAGGGCGCGACGGCGACCGGCGACGCCCTGCTGGCCGCGATCAACCTGCTCAAGCAGAACAAGGTCCACGTGCCGTCGGCGATCGTGCTGCTGTCCGACGGCGCGACGACCGCGGGCAGCGATCCGATCTCCGCCGCGCAGGCCGCGCGCCAGGCCCACATCGCGATCGACACCGTCGCCCTCGGCAAGCCGGGCGCCGTGATCCCGACGCCCAGCGGCAACGTCGACGTCTCGCCCGACCCCGAGACCCTCAAGCAGATCGCCAAGACCTCTGGCGGCCAGGCGTTCACGGCGTCCGACGACACCCACCTGAGTTCGATCTACAAGAGCCTCGGCACCCAGCTCGGCACCGAGACCCACCGCCACAACGTCTCGTCCGGCTTCGCGATCGCCGGCCTGGCCCTGCTGCTCGGCGCGGGGTTGAGTGCGCTGGCGCTGGGCGGGCGCTTGCCGTAGATCGGGGCGTGGGCTCCCGTAGTCGGAACAGTTCCGACTGATGGCTTGACGTATGCCGATATCGGTATATGATTGCGCCATGGCACGAGCAGCGACGACGTCGGACGTCTTCAACGCGATCGCCGAGCGCCAGCGCCGGGAGATCCTGGTGCTGCTGCGGGCGGGTGAGGTGCCGGTGACCGAGTTGGCCGGCGAGCTGGGGATGACCCAGCCGGGGGCGTCCAAACACCTGCGGGTGCTCCGGGAGGTCGGACTGGTGCAGGACCGCAAGGCGGGCAAGCAACGCCTGTACGGCCTTGACGCCCGCGGGCTGCGACCGGTTCACGAGTGGACCGGCGGGTTCGAGCGGTTCTGGAACGAGAGCTTCGACCGGCTGGACGCGTACGTGCAGGATCTCAGCAGGCACGGCACGAGGAGCAGCTGATGAGCGCGACGGGACGAGGAGCGCCGGCGCTGTCCGCGACGGCCGACCGCGAGATCGTGATCTCCCGGGTCATCGGTGCCCCACGGGAGCTGGTGTTCGAGGCGTTCACCGAGGTGCGGCACCTGTCGCAGTGGTGGGGACCGGACGGGTTCACCACCACGACGCGGGCGTTCGAGTTCCGCGTCGGCGGGGCGTGGGACTTCGTGATGCACGGACCGGACGGGACGGACTACCAGGAGTGGATCTCCTGGACCGAGATCGCCCCGCCGGAGCGGATCGCGCTGCGGCACGGTGAGTCCCGCGGCGACCCGAACGCCTTCGAGTCGGTCTTGACGTTCGCGCCCGACGGCGCGGCGACCCGGATCGAGATGCGCACGGTGTTCCCCACCAAGGAACTGCGCGACGAGGCGGTCGAGAAGTACCACGCGATCGAGGGCGGCCAGCAGACCCTGAACAACCTCGCTGCCTACGTCACCGAAATGGTTCAGAAGGGAGTTGAGGCCTGATGGCCGGGAAGGTGTTCTTCAGCGTGACGATGTCGCTGGACGGGTTCATGGCGCCCGCGTCCCTCGGGGACTTGATGGGGCAGCAGTGGATGGAACTGCAGCAGTGGATCTTCCCGCAGCGGTTCTTCCGGGAGAACCTGGGGCTCGGCGAGGGCGGCGAGGAAGGGCGCGAAAACGACATCGTGCGGGAGACGTTCGAGCGCACCGGCGCGAGCGTGATGGGCAAGCGCATGTTCGACGCCGGCGAGCAGGCGTGGCCACAGGAGGCGCCGTTCCACACGCCGGTCTTCGTCGTGACGCACGAGCAGCGTGACCCCTGGGAGCGCTCGGGCGGGACCACCTTCCACTTCGTCAACGACGGCATCGAACCCGCGCTCGACCAGGCCCGCGAGGCCGCCGGCGACCGCGACGTCCGCATCGCGGGCGGCGGCGCAACGATCCTGGAGTACGTGAACGCCGGCCTGATCGACGAGTTCACGATCGCGCTCTCACCCGTGCTGTTCGGCTCCGGAATCCGCCTGTTCGAGGGCGTGGACGCGGGCCGCCTGGCCCTGGAGCCGGTCCGCGCGGAGCCGACGCAGCGGGTGACCCACCTGACCTACGCAGTCCGGGAGCGGTAACCGTCTCGACCTCAGGGCGCACGGTGGGTGAGGCGGACCGTCACCTGTTCGACGCCGCGTCGCTGACCGGGTTCGCCGTCGCGTGGCTCGAACGCCGCTTTTCGTAAGCTCGACCCCACACGCGATGCCGTCCTTCTGCCGCCATGGCCGCCTCGAGGCCAAATGCAAGATCTGCACGCCCAGCGAGGCCGTCGCGCCGTCGCGAACTGCGCCGTCCCGTGGTCCCGCCCGGCGAACCGCCGGCGAGCCGCGCCGCGGGCCTACGCGTCGCACGACGTCGGGGATGGTCGTCCGGCGCCTGGCCCGCAGCGCCGACGACGGCTACGGCTCGGAGCTCGTGCTCGGCCTGCGCGCGACCGCCGACGCCGCGCGGCTGGCCGACGAGCTTGCGTTCGCCGCCGCCCGCCTCGACCAGCTGCGCAACGACCCGCCGGGCCTCTACGCCGACGCCGCGCTCGCGACCGACCCCGAAGAGGCGGCGTGGCTGTGTCTGCTCATCGCCTACCTCCAGCCGCTCGAGGCCGACGACCCGTGGTCGTCGATCGCCGCCGCCCGCGTGCCGTGGGCGACCGGCGAGCTGCCGGACCTCGCTGACGCGCAGGCAGGGCCGCGCAGCGTGCACGACGCTGGCCGCGGTGCCGACACCTTCACCGGCTACCGGGCGTTCGTCGCCCGCGCCGGCTCGCAGATCGCCGCGCTCGGCGGTGAGCCGGCATGGACGCCCGCGCGGCGCTTCGATCGTGCGTTCGAGCGTCTCTCGCTGCGCGGTTTGCCGCGTGCCACGCGCTACGACTTCCTCGTCACGCTCGGCGCACTGGGCATCGTCGACCTCGCGCCGTCGTCGCTGCTGCTCGGAACCGAGCCGGTGGACCCCACCGTCGTCGCCGCCAAGCGCGTGTTCGGCATCGGCGACGCGATCAACCTCCAGCGCCGCGCGAGCGACCTCGCGGCCGCGGTCGGTGTCGAGATCGCGGCGCTCGACCTCGCGCTCGTAAATTGGGCCCGCCCGCCAGGCGACCGTATCCACGCCGGCGCGACGGTCAGTGCGGATCCCGCTCGCCGCGACGAGATCGTCGATGCCCTGGGAGCGACGCCGCCACCGCCCGACGACGCGCCTGAATGACGAGCACCGCCGCGACGGCACCCGTCGCGGCGCGCGAGCGGGGGCGCGGCGCGCGGCTGCTGACGCCGGAGGCGATCGCGGTGGCGGTACTCGTCGTGGCGTGCGTTGTCGCGTTCTTCGTGTGGCCGATCCTGCCGACGTTCGACCTCGCCCACGAATGGCTGTGGGGTCACGACCTCGTCCACGGCCAGCTCCCGGAGATGGGCTCCTACCGGGCCCCGACCCAGCACCCGCTGGCGTTGTTCGTGATGCTCTTCCTCGGCCCGCTCGGCGCGACCGGCCAGCACGCGTCGGTGGCGATCGTGATGGCGTCGTACGTGTTTCTCGTCACGGGCACGTTCGCGCTCGCTCGCGCGTGCTTCACGCGGGTCGTGGCGTGGGCCGCGGCGCTGCTCGTCGTCAGCCGCCTCGACTACGCGGCGCTGGCCATCCGCGCCTACGTCGACGTCCCGTACCTGGCGCTGATCGTGTGGGCGGCGGCGCTCGAGGCGCGGACCACGCGCCGCGGTCGCGCCGTGTTCGTGCTGCTGGCGCTGGCCGGGCTGGTGCGCCCCGAGGCGTGGCTGCTCAGCGGCCTGTACGCGCTGTGGATGATCGCCGGCGACGCGCGCGGCTGGCGCGACTGGCATGCGTGGATCGAGCCGGTCGCGTGGACGGCCGTCGCGCCCGTGATCTGGATGGCAAGCGACCTGCTGCTGACCGGCAACCCGCTGTTCTCGTTGACCTACACGTCGAACTCGGCGGCCGAGCTCAACCATCGCGGCGCGCTCAGCGACACGCCGCATCTGCTGTTCTCGTTCCTCAACGCGATCGTCCACTGGCCGGGCCTCGTCGGCGGCGTGATCGGCCTCGGCCTCGCGCTCAAGCTGGCGCCGCGCCGTGCGGCGATCCCGGCGATCCTGCTCGGCACCGGCGTGCTGACGTTCATCGTCATCGTCGCCGGCGGGCTGGCCGCCGTCGCGCGCTACCTGGCCGTCGCCGGCGTGATGTTCCTCATCTTCGCCGCGTTCGCGGTCGCCGGCTGGTCGCTGCTGCAAGCCGGCCGCCGGCGGACGCAGTGGATCGCGGTCGCCGCGACCGCCGTCGTGATCGGCGGCGCGTGGACCGCCGCCCACATCAGCGTCGGTTCGATCAACTACGACCTCGCGACCCGGCTCGACGCCGAGCGCGGGCTGCGCGACCTGCTCGCCGTTCCGGCGGTCGATGCGGCCCGCGAGTGCGGCCCGGTCAACGTCCCCAACGAGAAGCTGATCGCCGAGGTCCGGATCGCGCTCGGCGCCGCCCGCGCCCACGACGTCCTGGCCCGCAGCGACCCGCACCCCGACGCGCGGCGGCGGATGCAAACCGGGCTGGCGATCGTGATCGTCTCGCCGCGCATCCTGCGCCATCCGGCCTACGCACCGACCGACCACACCAATGACTCGCCGGCGATCCTCGACGCCCCGGCCGGGTACGCCTTCGTGGCCCGCAACCGCTGGTTCGCGGCCTACGACCGCTGCGCCTAGACGATCAGCCCGGCGACGCCGCGCACGATCAGCAGCGTCCCGATGATGAAGCCGCCGACGATCAGGACCCGGCCGCCCGAGCGGTCGATCCACGCCGTGAAGCGCTCGACGGTCGTCGCCGTCCAGTCCGGCGCGACGGCGTAGCCGATCAGCGGGAGCTCGAGCAGCATCAGCATGATCAGGTTGAACGCGACGATCGTCAGCACGCGTGCTGCCGTCGACAGATCCTGGTGTGCGATCTTCGTCAGGGCCGCGAGGTAGGACGCCCCGGGCAGCGTCAGCAGCGCACCGACCACGAACGTCGTGCGCGCTGATCCACCGCTCAGCGCCTGCTTCCACTTCGGCGGCTTCTTCTCGCTTTTGGCTGCGCGCTTGCGCTCGCGGCGCTCCCGGAATCTGTCGCGCTCGGACGAGGCGACAAACGCGACGATCACAAGCAGGACGCCGATCGCGATATCGAAGGCTGGGGACAGCTGGTGCTGTGACGTGCTCGTGGTCGAGTTGGACCCGTCGCTGCCGACGGTGAACACGAACACGCAGCCGATCGTGACGCTGGTCATCATGGCGCCGCACAGGTAGCCGAGCAGCAGTCGCTTCGGGCTCGGCAGCACGAGCATCAGCGTCGTCGCGGCCAGCAGCGTGGGGTTGAGCGCAGCGAAGAACGCGAGTAGGAAGACCTCGTCCACGGGCGCGACCCTATTCGGACCGCTGGTCGAGTGCGGTCCCGACGCATGGTCCATAGGACCGGATGAGCACGCGGGTTAGCTTCCCCGGCCATGAGCCGAGGCTGCCGGACGAAGACCCGCGCGGGCGCGCGACGGTCGCGCAAGCGCTGCGATCGCTGGCCGTGCGCGGGACGCGTGGGCGGGCTGCGGCGCTTCCCGCGCTGACGCGTTCATGGCAAAGGGGCGAGCCGACACCGCCCCGTTCGTGAGAGCATCAACGCGTGAGTGCGAGCCCGTCCTGGTCCCGCCGTGCGGCTGCGCTGGCCGCGCTGGCCGCGCCGATCGCGGCGGTCGTGATCCTCGTCGTCAAGCTTCGCGGCCACTTCGGCGAGCTCGTCGCGACGCTCGCGCTGCTGCTCGTCACCGACGTCGCGGTCTTCTTCGCGCTCACCCGCCGCGGCGCCGCGCGCATGGCGGGCGCGGCGGTAGCGGTTCTCGCCGGGGCCGGCCTGATCGTCGTCCTGGCGACCAACTGGCGCGGAATCGTCCTGTTTGTCTTGGTGACGGCGCTGATCGCGCTGTTCGGGCTGGCGGCGCGCTATGCGCTGCACGAAGACGCGATCGCGCTCGAGGTCGTCCCCGCGCCGGCGCCGGGCAAGGCGGCGCTGATCATCAACCTCAAGTCGGGCGGCGGCAAGGCCGAGCATTTCGACCTCGCCGGCGAGGCACGCAAGCGCGGCATCGAGCCGATCATCCTGCGGCCCGGCAACGACCTGCTGGACCTGGCCGAGCGGGCGATCGACGGCGGCGCCGAGGTGATCGGCATGGCCGGCGGCGACGGCTCGCAGGCGCTGGTCGCGACCGTCGCCTCGCGCCGCGACATTCCCCATGTCTGCATCCCGGCCGGCACCCGCAACCACTTCGCGCTCGACCTCGGGCTCGACCGCGACGACGTGGTCGGCGCGCTCGACGCGTTCACCGACGGCGTCGAGCGGCGGATCGACCTCGCGCGCGTCAACGGCCGCATCTTCGTCAACAACGCCTCGCTCGGCGCCTACGCCAAGGTCGTCCAGTCGCCCGAGTACCGCGACGCCAAGCTCGAGACGTGGTTTCGGAAGCTGCCCGAGCTGCTCGGCCCTGACGCAGAGCCGATCGGGCTGCGGTTCGACGACCAGCACGGCGAGCTGATCGAGGACGCAACGCTCGTGCTCGTGTCGAACAACAGCTACGAGATCACGCACATGGTCGGTGCCGGCACGCGCGAGCGCATCGACCAGGGCGAGCTGGGCGTCGTCGTCGCCCGCGTCCATGGGACCGGGGTCGCCACGCTCGCGGCGATGCAGGTCGCGGGACTGGCAGCGCGCTCGGCGGGGCTGCTGACGTGGGCATCGCCGTCGTTCGTGGTCGAGGCGGACGGGCCGGTCGAGGTCGGTCTCGACGGCGAGGCGCTGAAGCTGGACGCGCCGCTGCGCTTCGAGTCGCTGCCCGGCGCGCTGCGGGTACGGGTGCCGCGTCACGCCGGCGCAGCCCCGGCCGCGGCGGCGGTTCGTCTCAACGCGGCGAACCTCGGAACGCTGCTGAAGACCGCCGTCGGACGGTGAGACGCACGGCGATTCAGCTCGTCGCGGGGCTGGTCGTGTTCGTGCTGGTCGGCTGGGGGCTGGGGGAGCTGTGGATCCGGATCGGCGACAGCGCCGACATGAACGCGATCCGCAGCGTCGCCGACTGGCGCACGACGACCGTCGTCGACATCGCCAAGGTCGTCACGTGGCTGGGCAGCTCGTGGGTGCTGACCCCGCTCACGCTCGTGGCCGGCGCGCTGTTCTGGCGCGCCGGGCACCCGCGCGAGGCGGCCGCGATCGCCTTGAGCCTCGGCGGCGCGATCATCCTGTGGCACATCGATCAAGGGCCTCGTCGACCGGCCGCGCCCGCCGGTCGAGCATCTGGCCCACGTCAGCGGTGCGAGCTTCCCGTCGGGCCACGCGACGCAGGCCGCGTCGTTCTGGTTCGCGGTCGTGCTCGCGCTGTGGAGGGCGCATGCGCGCCGCGGCGTCGTGGTCGGCGCGGCGGTCGGCGCGACGGTGATCGTCGCCGTGGTCGCGGCGTCGCGCGTGATCCTCGGCGTGCACTACCCCGGCGACGTCGTTGCGGGCGTGCTGCTGGGCGGCGGCTGGGCCGTGTTCGTGTCACGGTGCGTGTCGCGATGACCGTCTGGGCACGCGTCGACGAGCTGGACAAGCGGCTGATGGCGCGCGCGATCGACGAGCGCCACCCCCGCCTTGACCGCGCGTTCGTCACCATCACCGAGGCCGCCAACTACTCGCGGCTGTGGGTGGCGATCGCCACCGTGCTGGCGCTGGTCGGCGGCGCGCGCGGCCGGCGCGCGGCGCGGCGTGGGCTGCGCGCGGTCGCGCTGGCGGCGTTCATCGCCAACGTCCCGGCGAAGTTGCTCGTGCGTCGCCGCCGCCCATCAGCGCCCGACGAGGACGCGCACCTGGTCAAGCTCCCGGGCTCGACCTCGTTCCCCTCCGGCCACAGTGCGTCGTCGGCCGCGTTCGCCATCGGCGTCTGCGTCGAGCTGCCGTTGATGGCGCCGCTGCTCGTGCCGCTCGCCGGCTCGGTCGCCTATTCGCGGGTGCACACCGGCGTGCACTACCCGTCCGACGTCGCGGCCGGGATCGCGATCGGCGTCGCGTGCGCGGCCGCCGCCGGCAGGCGCTAGCCCGGAGGCTTGGCCGCGAGCGCCGGGAGCACCGCGCCGGCCAGGCCGCGCAGGAGCGCGAGCGTCAGGTTCAGCCAATCGAACGAGTCGCGCCACACGGTGATCAGGTCGTCGCGAACCTCGAAACGCCCATAGACCCAGATTTGTACGCGTACGCGCCGTAGATCAGCACGTCGGTGCGCTCGGTCAGGACGACCGAGCCGTCGGCGGCGCTCGTGTGCGTGTAGACCTCGAACCCCGCGCCGGCCCGCGCCCGAGCGTTCGCTTCAGCGCGCCGCCAACGCGCTCGCGCCCCCGCATCGTGCGGCAGCGACACGTTGGTGTAGAGGACGTCGTCACTCGAGCAGGTCGGCGGCGCGGTCGAGCTCCCCGGCGGCCAGCAGGTCGAGGAACTCCGCGACCACCACGGTCGGCTCGCGAGCGCTGGCCATCCGCTACTCGACCGCTCGGCGGATGAAGCCCCACCGTCCCCAGCGTTCCGAACACGATCAGCGACACCGCGATCCCGAGCACGATGAACCCGGTCGCCATGTGCGGGTCGTGGGTCAGCGTCGCGCGCATGCCCTCGCTGACATAGGTCATCGGGTTGAACAGCGTGACGACCTGAAACCACGGCAGGCGGTGCAGGCTCTCCCACGGATAGAACGCGGCGCCGGTGAAGATCAGTGGCGTCAGCGTGATCGCGAACGCGACGCTGATCCGGTTCGGCGGCACCGCGGTCCCGAGCACGAGCCCCATCACGGCGGCCGTCATCGACCCGAAGATCAGGACCAGCACCCAGCCGAACCAGTTCGCGCCTTCGACGTGGATCCCGCCGGGCAGGATGATCGCCGCCAGCGGCAGGATCACGACCGCGGCGATGATCCCGCGCAGTGCCGCGACCATGCACTTCTGCCACGCCAGCGCCCACGTCGGCAGCGGCGCCAGCAGGCGGTCCTCGATCTCGCGCGAGAACGAGAACTCGATGACCAGCGGCAGCGACGTGTTCTGGATCGCGGTCAGCACGAGCGTCAGCGCCATCACGCCGGGCATCAGCTCGTTGCCGTAGCTCGGTGCGGCCGAGCCGATCTCGGGCAGCACGCGGCCGAACACGAACAGGAAGAACAGCGGCTGCAGCAGCGCCTGGGCGAGGAACGCGAGGAACTCGTAGCGCAGCGTGACCCACGCGTCGCGCTCGCACATCGCGCTGAACGCCCGCAGCTGGATCGCGCGGCCGGCCTGGCCGGCGTGCGGCAGGACGCTCATCGCAGCTCCCGTCCGGTGAGGTGGACGAAGACGTCCTCGAGCGTGCCCTCGATGCGGCGCAGCTCGGAGATCGTCAGGTCGGCCTGCTGCGCGGCCTCGAACGCCTGGGCGGGCAGCGCGTCGGCGTCGCCGTAGATGCGCACGTGCCAGCGCCCGTCGTTCTCGTAGGAGTCGCCGAGGCGCTCGGCGGCTTGCAGCTGCGCGAACGCGTCGCGCGGGTCGGAGTCGGCCGTGACGCTGACGTCGAGCCCGCGGTCGGCGGGCAGCAGGCTGCGCAGCCCCGGCGGCGTGTCGAGCGCGATCACCTTGCCGTGGTCGACGATCGCGATCCGCTGGCACAGGCGGTCGGCCTCGACCATGTCGTGCGTCGTGAGCATGATCGTCGTGCCCTTCGCCTGGAGCTCGACGATCTTGTCCCACAGGAACAGGCGCGACTGCGGGTCGAGGCCGGTCGTCGGCTCGTCGAGGACCAGCACCTGGGGCTCGTGCATCAGCGCGCGGGCGATCATCAGCCGCTGGGCCATGCCGCCGGAGTAGTCGTTGACCTGGTCGCGCTCGCGGCCCTCGAGGCCCAGCGCGACCATCAGCTCGCGGGCGCGCGCGAGGCGCTCGCGGCGCCCGACGCCGAAGTACGCGGCGTGGAAGGTCAGGTTCTCGATCGCGTTGAGCGTGCGATCGAGGTTCGGCAGCTGGGGGACGACGGCGATCCGCATCCGCGCCGCGACCGGGTCCTTGGTCACGTCGATCCCGTCGACGCGGACCGAGCCCTCGCTGGCGATGACGCGCGTCGTGATCACGCCGATCGTCGTCGTCTTGCCGGCGCCGTTGGGCCCGAGCAGCCCGAACACCTCGCCGCGGCGCACGGCGAAGTCGATCCCCTGCACGGCCTCGGGCGCATCTGGCGCGTAGCGCTTGCGCAGGCCCTGGACTTCGATGATGTCGTCGGTGGCGGGTGCGGTGGCGGTGGCGGTCACGACGGCGCCGGACGCTAGCAATATCGCGCACGCGCGCTCCGACGCTCCGGAATTGGCGGCTATGCGGGGTCATTCGGGACGCTCGTCGGCATCCGAAGATGGTTTGCTATGCTAATTAGCAATGGCAACTACTTCGCCGGTCACCGCAAACGAACTCGCCGCGCAGCTGCGCATCGCGGTCGCGCGGACGATCCGGCGCCTGCGCCAGGAGGGCGGGGGCGAGCTCAGCCCCGCGCTCGTCGCGGCACTGGGGACGATCGACCGCCACGGCCCGCTGACGCCCAGCGAGCTGGCGGACCGCGAGCGAGTGATGCGTCCCACGGCGACCCGCTTCCTCGCCAAGCTCGAGGGTCGCGACCTCGTCGTGCGCACCGGCGACCCGGCCGACAAGCGATCGAGCCTGATCGCGATCACCGACCACGGCCGCTGCGGTGCTCGCCGAGCTGCGCACCCGCAAGGACGCGTTCCTCACGCGGCGCCTGGAGGCGCTCAGCGCCGCCGACCGCGCGACGATCGAGCGCGCCGTCGAGCTGCTGGAGCAGATCGCGGAGAGTGACGAACGATGACCGCGGCGCTGCGCCGCTCGTTCAGCTCGCTGGCGATCCCCAACTACCGCCGCTACTTCACCGGCCAGGCGATCTCGGTCAGCGGCACGTGGATGCAGTGGGTCGCCGAGGCGTGGCTCGTGCTCAAGCTGTCCAACAGCGGCACCGCCGTCGGCGTCTCGACCGGCCTCCAGTTCCTCCCGCTGCTGCTGTTCGGCGCGTGGGGCGGCCTGATCGCCGACCGCTACGACAAGCGCCGGATCATGATGATCACGCAGCCGATGCTGGTGCTGCCGGCGTTCACCCTGTTCGTGCTGACCGCGACCGGCGTCGTCGACGGTGTGGATGGTGTTCCTGACCGTGCTGTGGCGCGGGACCGTGACCGCGTTCGACAACCCGGCGCGCCAGAGCTTCGTCTCCGAGCTCGTCGGGTCCGACCAGGTCGTCAACGCCGTGTCGCTGAACGCGACGATGGTCAGCGCGGCGCGCATCGCCGGCCCCGCGCTCGCGGCCGTCGTCATCGCGACGCTCGGCGTCGCCCCGTGCTTCCTGCTCAACGCGGCCACGTTCGTGGTCATGTTCTTCGTCATCCGCCGCCTCGACGTCGGCGCGCTGCACCGCAGCGCCCGCGCCCAGCGCGCCGGCGGCCAGATCCGCGACGGGATGCGGATCGTCGCCTCGCGCGCGGACCTGTGGGTGCCGCTGTCGATGATGGCCGTCGTCGGGACGTTCGCCTACAACTTCCCCGTCCTGCTGCCGCTGTTCGCCAAGTTCGTCTGGCACGGCGACGCGACGACCTACGCGCTGCTGACGTGCAGCATGGCCGCCGGTTCGGTCATCGGCGGGCTGTTCAGCGCCCACCGTGGCCGAGTGAGCCCGCGGCTCCTGGTCGGTGCGTCGGCGATGTTCGGCGTCTGCATCGCGCTGGCGGCAGCGGCGCCGACCGAGCACATCCAGATGCTGATCCTGCTGCCGACCGGGATCGCGAGCATCACGTTCATGGCGTCGTGCAACTCGTCGCTCCAGCTCGCGGCCGAGGGGCCGCTGCGCGGGCGCGTGATGTCGCTGTTCGGGATCGTGTTCCTCGGCTCGACGCCGATCGGCGCGCCGATCGTCGGCTGGGTGTCGCAGACGACCAGCCCGCGCTGGGGGATGGCGATCGGGGCCGTGGCCGCACTGGCGACGGCGGCCGGCGCCGCGGTCGTGTTCCGCCGCACGCGCCATCTGCGCGACGCCGCGGTCGAGCCGCCGGTGCCGCCGCAGGTCGCCACGCCGGTCGGCGTTTAGGCATCGCGTCGGGCGAGATATGCTCGGCGCATGAGGTTGCTGCTGGGGTTGCTCGTCGTTGCCGGCCTGATGGCCGGGCTGCTGATGATGCTCGTCATCGGTGACGCCCAGGCCGGGTGATCGGTTGCCCACCGTGCGACGGTTGCTGATCGGTCTGGGTGCGATGTGCGGGTTCGCCCTGGCGGCCGCGCCCGCGCTCGCCGACGTGCTCGTCAACGCGCCGCCGTCGTCGATCGCGTGCGGCCAGTCGATCAAGACTGGCGTCTGGTACCAGTCGTTCAGCGGCGGTCCGCGGACGGCGAAGATCCAGATCAAGTCGCTGGCCGGCACGGTGCTCAAATCGCGGACCGTCATCGCGACGACCCACTGGAAGTACTTCCACGACAAGCTGCCGTGCGGGCGCACGTACCGCGTTCACTACGTGGTGCCCGGCGGGACGAGCAACTTCACCGTCAAGGTTCGCGCTTAAGCGTCACAAACTCTGCACAGCGCACTGGAAATCCGCGCAGCGCTCCGATAGCTTCGCGCGCCGACCGATCAAGGGACGGTGGCCGTGTATTCGGGGATGCGCGATCGGCCGCGCAGATTTGCCGCAATTTGCGAACAAATCAATGCCGGTCTGAGGGGCGAGAGCGAGGGCGTGCGGACCTAGTTCGCATGAGCACTCGATGCAGACGAAGGTTCGATCCACCAGTGAGGGATCGTCGCCGACGCGCGACGCGGCCGGGCCTGCGCACGGCGCGCCCGATGCGTCGGCGCGGTTGACGCCAGAGCAGGCCGAGACGCTGATCGTCGACACGGTCCAGCGCAACGCGGAGTCGCTGCTGCGCACGGCACGCCGCCACAGCCTGTGCGCCGACGACGCTCAGGAGGCCTACCAGCGCGCGATGGAGATCTTCGTCCGCCGCGCGGCGACGCTCGACCCCGACCGGGCAGCCAAATGGCTTCACACCGTGACCAAACACGAAGCGATGGCGGTCCGCGACCAGCGTCAGCAGATCGTCGCCTCCGAGGACATCGACTTCGACCGCCACGAGGCGCGCAACGAGCCGTCGCCCGACGAACGGATTGTCAGCTACGACCAGCTCACCCGCTCCGCCGAGGCGCTCCAACGCCTCAAGCCGAACGAGATGCGGGCACTGTGGCTCAAGGCGTCGGGGCAGCCCTACAGTGCGATAGCCGAAGCGCAAGGCTGGACGTACACGAAGGTCAATCGGCTCATCACCGAGGGCCGCCGCGCGTTCCTCGCGCGCTACGCGGACATTGAGACGGGCCGGGAGTGCGAGCGTTGGGCGCCGGTCATCAACGCGCTGATCGACGGCGAGGCGACGGCGGCGATGCTGACCGAGGCGCGTCCACATCTGCGCAACTGCCCGGCGTGTCGGGCAATGATCCGCGAGCTGCGAGATACGAATGCGTCGCTGGCGATTGTGCTGCCGGTCGCGACGACTGCGACCACGGCGATGGCGGCGGGCGGGCACCACGAGCCGGTGACGGGACTGGCGATGCGGCTGTATGAGGCGGTCACCGGCGGCGTGCACGAGCGCGTCGCGTCGTCGGCGCTGAAGATCCAGGCGGGCGTCGAGATGGCGTCGGCCGGCAAGGTCGCGGCGGTGGTGGCGGCGTCGGCCGCCGTCGCCGGCGGCGGCATCGCGGTGATCGATCACGACGTCGTGCCGCGTCGCGCGGTGCACCACGCGCGTTCCGCCCACGTGGTCTCGGCGCACGGGGCGGCGCGCCATGGGCAGGCGGCAGCCGGGGCGGGCAGGGTGGTGCCGGCGGCGCTGCCCGCGTCCGCGGTGACGCCGACCGTCCAGCACACCGTCTCACGCGGGTCGTCGCCGGCCCGGTCCGCGGTCGTCCATCACCACCACCATCACCCGGCGCGGCGGGAGTTCGACCCGCCGTCGCGCGCGGCCCAGTCGTCGCGCGTCAGCTCCGAGTTCTCGCGGGCGCCGGCTCACGCAGCCGCGGCGGCGCCGGTCGTCCGGGCGCCGGTGGTGCGAGCGCCGGTCGTGTCGGTCCACATCCCGTCGGCCTCGTCTTCCGCACCCGCGCACATCCCGACGAGTTCGGGCGTCGCCAAGGGGGGCGAATTCGGGCCATGAGCCGCCTAGTTGGGGGCATGAGCGCTTCGAGGTCATGCAGCCGGGCGTTGATGACGCTGGCGGTCGCGCTCGTCGTGCCGGGCATCTGGGCGGTGTCGGCGCAAGCCGCGGGCGGCCTCTACACGCAGATGCTGTGCTCGGACTCCGATAGCGGTCTCGGTGTCGCGTCGAACGGCGTCTTGCCCCCCGGGCTGAGCTTCTCGTACCGAGACAACGAGTCCTACGCGCTGGCGCCCGGCACCACGATGTGCGGTCCTGGGAACGTCGGGAGCTTCGGCGGAATTCACGTCGACTCGGGACATGCGTACGCATCGGGGTACCCGTTGACCGGCGTCGCAGCTTTGACCTATACGCCGGCGCCCGACACGAGTCTCGTGCGGTTCACGATCTTCATGCCGATCTGGCTCGGGCCGCCCGAGTACCGCGAGGGGGTCACGGTGCATGGAGGCGACCCGCTCGACATTCTGGCGGGACCGCGGATCGCCGATTGCGAGTGGCGCGGAAACTGCACGTCGTTCGGAACCGTCTTCGATCCGTTCAGTGCAGCGAACGTGATCCAGTGGTTCAGCCCGCCGCCCGACGGGTTCTCGATCACGATGGGCTGCCTCGCGCCGGAGACCAGCGCCCCCTGCTACGCCAACGACCAGTTCTTCCAGCTCTACGGCGGCCAGATGACGCTGCACGACGAGGCCAACCCGACGCCGTCGTCGCCGCCGACCGGCGGGTTGCTGACGGATGATCCGGTGAAGGGCACGGAGGACTTCACCGTGAATGGGACCGACCGCGGCGCGGGCCTGTACCGCGTGATCACGCTGATCGACGGTGCAACGACGAGCGCAAAGTTGATCGACACCAACGGCGGCCAGTGCGTTGACGTCAACCCCGTCAACGCGGACGCCTACGAGTTCGCCTCCACCCGCCCGTGCAAGCCCTCCGCCGGCGGTACGTTCACGGTCGACACCCACGCCGTGGCCGACGGCAAGCACAACTTCAAGGTCCAACTCGAAGACGCGTCAGGCAACGCGACGACGGTGGTGGATCGGACGGTGACGGTGCAGAACACGCCGCCGCCGGCGCCAGTCCAGGTGCTTCCACCGACGAGCACGCAGTCGAACGCGCCCGCTGTGCCCGCGCCGTCGAGCGTCGGCAGCCCTCCGGTTCAGCCAGGTGCTCCGCAGATCAACGGCATCAACGGAGGGAACTCGGTGCTGCTGTCGATCACGCGCCGCCGGGTCGTTCATCTGCACCACGGACAGTCGGCGACCCTTCGCGGTCGGCTGACCACGCCGACCGGTGATCCGGTGAGCGGGGCGAAGATCGACGTGCTCCAGGGACGCACCGCGAGCTCGCTGGTCGGCAAGCTTCAAGTGACGACGGGCCGCGACGGGCGATTCAGGTATGTCGTCGCGGCCGGGGTGTCGCGGGTGATCCGACTTGGGTATCGCGCAACAATCGGAGACGGATCGTTCGCGCATTTCCTCGACGTGCGCGTGCGGGTGCGTGCCGCGCTGACGTTCCAGCTCAACCGACACTCGCTGCGCAACGGCCAGACGCTGATCTACAGCGGGACGCTGCTCGGTCCTAGCAACGTTGGGCGGTTCGTCGTCGTCGAGGTGCACAACGGCAGCAAATGGCAGGTCATCTGCTCGCTGCGCACGACCCGACGTGGAACGTTCATCTGCGGCCACCGGTTCACACGGACGTTCGTCTCGGCCTCGTACGCGTTCCGCGCCGTGGTACCGCCGCAAGCCGGAATGCCATACGACCCGGCGCACTCGCGAACGCAGCGGGTGCGGGTGCGACCGTGAGGCGACGCGCGGGCGCCGGCGCGGGCCTCGCGCTACTGATGCTCGGGTGGCCGGCCACCGTCGCCCGAGCCGAAGTGTTTCCGACCGCGCAGGCGGTGGCGGCGAACGCTGCGTGGTTGGCGTACGCGCCACCGCCGCCGCAGCCGGCGAGTGTGTGTCTGGTCGATACCGGCGTCGACCTGAACGCCGACACGGCTCGACGCCGTCTCGTACGCGACTCGCTCGACCATGGCGCGCCGGATGACGTGGATATGTCGACAAAACACGGGACGCGGATGGCGATGGTGATGGCCGCGCCCGTCGAACGGCGTTGGGATGGTTGGGTGTCTGGCCGGCGCTGCGGATCGTGTCGGTCCGGGTTGCGGGGGCGGTTGACGACCGGGCCCGAGGTTGCATTCCCGTTCGCGAACTATGAGAGGGCGATCACGACGTTGCCTGCGACGAACCTCGGATCGCTGCGAGGGTGATTGAGCTCGCGCTGGCGAGCCGGACATGCACGCGTCGCCCATCGATTCGCCCGGCTGGCCGACGCGGTCACGCGTGCGCATGCTGCCGGGCGTGAACGTCGTTGCCGCGGCTGGCAACGACGGCTGGCGCGCCGGCGCTGCCAGCGAAGTCTGCCTGGAGTCGTTCGCGGTCGGAGCGTCCGACGACTCCGGCCGACTCTGCGCGTTCTCGTCGCGCGGTGTCAACTGGCGCTGACGGCGCCCGGGCTGCGGCCTGGATACCGCGGATCCGACCACGCTTGCCGCAGGAGACCGGGACGACAGGGACGAGTCAAGCGTCAGCGCTCGCCGCCGCTGTCCTTGCTGCGCTGCGTGCGTATGACCCAGGCCTCTCACGGGTCGGATGCCGAGAAGCTACTCCGCCGGACAGCGCGCGCAGGAGCTACTCGACGCCGCGGCCGCGTTTCGGGCCGCTGGTCTCGCCAGTGCTCGTTGACCGAGGCGTGGCGCGCCTGCCACCTATCAATAGCTCGCCCTCACCGTCGCCCGTGCAGACGGACACGACTGAATCGTCTACGTGCACACGCTCAGCAGCGCGAGCATCCGCCGCGACCGAATGTCAAGCGCGTTCGGTACCGCCAGCGGGTTCTCACGGTGGTGGTGGGAACCCGACCACCCAAGGCGTCTCGTCCGAGTCATTATTCAACGGTGGCGTCACCGACGGTACGCAACGATTCGGCGAATCGATCGCCGCGGGACCACGGTGCGCGTCCACTGCGCGCGCCCGGCTCGAGTCCTGGTCGAGTACGTCGACCAAAGCGGTGCCGTATCTCCGAGCTGGGCTGTGTATCTCTGAGGTCAATGGCGTTCCGGACGCGCCACGATCGCCGTGCTCGTGCTCGCAGCCTCGCTGCCCGCGAATTGCGAGAGCCGGCACGTTCGTCGTGCACGCGTGCGGCCCGCCGGCACGATTCGTCAACAACTCCTGGACGATTCACAGCGCGCTCTCCGCCGTCGAGACCGGGTCCGCTTGTGGTCAGGCCGACGACTTCGGGGGACTCTAGTGTGCGGGAGATCCTCGACGGACCGTTCGCGCCGCTTCATGACGGCGATCGTGCCGATCTTCGATTTGCGGCGCCGCCCGGGACGATGATCACTGCGATCACCTACCAACGTTGGCTGATGAAGGACAGCCACTGACGACTTTCAGCCGTCGCTGCAAACGCGCGACGGGACCGTCCTCGAGACATGCTCGATCCCTCTGTCTGAGTTCTCCTGCGAGGTCGGTGACCGCGGGATCGGGCGGCAATCCGGAGGTCACGTTCGACCGGTCTTTCCACGACTTCCTTGTCCGTCGGCGTCGGATGTCAGCTCGACCCCGCCCGCGACATCCAATGTCCGGCAGGAGGAGGCACGATCTCGCAGTTTCTTCGCGGTCCTCTACGACGCTGCGGTCACACTCAACGACCCTGCGCCGCCATCCTTGGCCCCGCTCTCGGGCTCGTTCCTCGCCGGCGGCTGGTTGCGCGGTACGCAGTCGCTCAACCTGACGGCGTCCGACGCGTCAGGCATCTCCGCCTGGTCTGCCGAGATCGATGGCGATCTTGGGTTCCGAGTGCACCAGTCGGAGACCTGCGATTACACGTTCGTGAAGCCGTGTCCGGACATTTCGGCGGCGCCGTTGACCGTCGACACGGCGACGCTGCCTGACGGCCCGCACACGGTCGTCGTCCACGCTGCCGACGCCGCCAACAACGTCGCCTCGGCCGATCCGCGCACGGTGCTCACCGACAACACCGCGCCGGGTGCGCCGAAGCTGTCGGTAACGGGCGCGGCGGGGTCGGCGACGAAGGTGGCCCACGGGACGATTCCGGCTGGGCAGGCGAGTCCGGTGACGCGCGCGACGTATGTGGTTTGCAACTCGGCCGGGGCCGGTTGCTCGAGCGAACGCACCGTCGCAGTCGCCGGCGACACGTTCTCGTTCCCGATCACCGTGACCAGCGGCTCGCGCAGGGTCAAGGCGTGGCTCGCCGATGAAGCCGGGAACTCGTCGCCGGCGCGCGCCGGGGCGGTCACGGCCACGCGCGCAACGAACGCATCGGTCGCGCTGCGGACGCGGATCTCGTTCTCCGGCAAGATCTCCGTCACGGTCTCCGCCAAGGCCCCCGGTCCGATCAGGCTCACACTCTCGATCACCGACGCGCGCGGTCATCGCATCCGCCGCATCACCCGCGCCGTTCACCTGCACAACGGCCGGGGAACGGTCACGTTCCGCGCACCCCGGCGCGCGCGCCATCTGTCGGCCCGTGCCACGTACGCGGGCTCGGCGGCATGGCTCCCGGGCACCGCGAAGCGCTCGGTCGTCATCTAGCAGCGCCCGCCGCCACCCTTGGGCTCTCCAGCTATGAACTATTCGTAGTGGGAGAGCCCGCGCGGTCGGGAGCGCCTGTGTGTCGGCGCGCGCACACAGTGGTGCAACGCATGTCACCGAACGCGGTTTACCGTCCGCACGCGTGCCTAGCCTGAGCGGCGTCCAGTCATTTCCCGAGCGCCCCAGGGGGAGCCGAGATGCCGTTGTGCTTCATCGAACCGCAGGATGCGATCCGCGTTATTGCGGAGTCGGTTGGCCGTGAGGCTCGCCGGCAGCTCCTGGGCGAGTTGGTGCGCGCTTGGGTCGACGAGATTCCCGACTCGGAACTCGAGACCCATTACGTGAAGGCCGTCGCCGATCTCGACGACGACGATCTCTCGATGCTCGCCGCGTGGCACGCCTCGCTCGAGGTCGGGCGCCCGGTCGCCAACCGCGAGTTCCTCGTCAACGCCTTCAACTCCCTCGGTGAGAACCGCCGCGAGGCGCTGAAGATTGCCGCCGGCTTCCGCGGCGAGGAGGCGTTTGACTCGGGCGTCGCCGAGGACCAGGCGCTGGACACCGTCCTGCCGCACCTCAGCCGCGAGCGCTCGCTCGAACTCGCCGCCGAGTGCCTGGACGTGTACATGTGGGATCGCCTCGGCTGCGAGAACTGACCGCCGGAACGCCGCCGCCGCGTCCGACCGGGGCGGCCACCACACTCCCAGCCGGTCGCAAACCAATACGCGACGGGCTGCGAAGGCGTCCTAGCCAACGGCTTCGCAGCCCGCGTTTGATCGACTCAACCCACGTCCCGGCGCACCAGCAGCGCGCCCGAGGCGGTGGCCATCACCGCGACGACCCCGCACAGCGCAATCCCCGCTGCCGCCGGTGCCATCGCGCCGTCCACGTCGAGCACCGAGTTCAGCAGCGCATAGGGCAGGTAGTCATGAGCACTGCCCAGGACGTCGGCGAGGCTCTTTTCCACCAGGAACCAACCGCCCACGACCATGGCCGCCGCGGCCGGCGAGCGGCAGATGAATCCCACCGCCACACCGATCATCGAGAACAACACGGATGCCAGCCCGACCTCGGCGGCGATGCCGGCCAGCTCGGACGAACTCAGGCCCAGCGACAGCCCCTTCGCGTCCAGCACGGGACCGGCGAGGGCATACGAGGCGCCCAGCGCCGCGAGCCCGGCGACGGCTGACAGCCCGCCGTACGTGAACAGTCGCGCCACGAGCATCGACAGCCGCCGCGGCGCCGCCAGCACCCGCAGGCCGATCGTCTGGTGGCGGTACTCGCTGGCCGTTCCCAGCGTGGCGAACATCGCCGCGAACAGCGCGCTGACGATCCCGACGTCCAGGATCAGCGCGTTGCGCAGCTCGCCGGGCGAGTCGAGCTTGGGGCCACCGGCGTCGGCCAGGTCGGCCCACGTGATCCCGGCCGCGACGAGCACGACGGCGATCGCGACGACGTAGGTGCTTCGCAGCGTGCGCAGCTGGACCAGCTGGGAACGGATGAGGGCAGTCATGAGAGGGCCTCCTCGGCCGGGGTCGTGAGGTTCAGGAACACGTCTTCGAGGTTGTCCGCCTCGGTCGCCAGGCCGTAGACGACGATCGAGTGGTCGAGCGCGAGCTGGGCGATCGCCTGGGCGCCGGTGCCGGCCACGAGCAGCTCGTCGCCATCGCGCTCGATCACGGTCATCGCGGCGGCCCGCATGGCCTCGGCCAGCACCTCGGCCTGTGTCGTGAGGACCCGGACGCGGCCGCCCGAGCCCTCGCCCGAGCGCGTCAGCTCGGCCAGTGGCGCGTGGGCCACGAGCCGCCCGCCCGCGATGACGACGACGTCGTCGACCGTCTGCTCGACCTCGGACAGGACGTGGCTCGACAGCAGGATCGTGCGCCCCTCGCCGGCGAGGCTGCGCAGGAAGTCGCGCAGCCAGCGGATGCCGACCGGGTCGAGCCCGTTGGCGGGCTCGTCCAGAACGAGGATCCGCGGGTCGCCGATCAGCGCCCCGGCCAGGCCGAGGCGCTGGCGCATGCCCAGCGAGAAGCCCCCGGCGCGACGGTCGGCCGCGCCTTCGAGCTCCACGAGCGCCAGCAGTTCGTCGACGCGTGACGCGGGCACCCGCGCCTCGGCCGCCAGCACCCGCAGATGGTTGCGGGCGCTGCGCGCCGGATGCGCCGACGCCTCGAGCATCGCCCCGACGACGTGCAGCGGCGCGGCCAGCCCGGCGTATGCGCGGCCGTCGATCGTCGCGGTGCCGGACGTCGGCGCCACGAGCCCCAGGAGGCTGCGCAGCGTCGTCGTCTTGCCCGAGCCGTTGGGACCCAGGAACGCGGTGATGACGCCCGCCTCGACGCCGAAGCTCAGGTCGTCGACGGCGCGGACATCGCCGTAGTCCTTGGTCAGGTTGGTGATTTCGATCAGTGGCATGGATGTCTCTCTGTGGTCAGGGGATCTGGACGTCGCGGACCGCGATCGGCTCGGTACGGCGAGCCACGAACTCCGGCAGCAGCGCGAGCGCGTGCTGGCGGTCACGGGCCTCGACCTGCCACCAGATGGCGTGTCCGCCGGCGAGGCAGGTCGACGGGGCGCGGTGGTGACGCAGCGGGCTGGAGTAGCCCTGCCACGAGGCGAACGCCGCTGCGCATTCGTCGGGTCCGTGGCGGTGGTGGAGGAGGTAGAACGGCATGGTCGCAAGCGTGCCGTCGAACACCCCCTGGGTCATCGGGGGCCGTCCCTGAACCGGACCCCTGAACGACGACCGGCGCCCGCCGGATGGGCGGGCGCCGGAAGCGCACGATGCGTTACTGGCGGGCTACGCCTGGGCGGGCACCACCTCGGTCTCGGGGGCCACGTGGGGCAGCCAGCCCAGCGACCGTGGCAGCCACCAGTTGCGGTCACCGAGGATCGTCATCGTCGCCGGCAGCAGCACGCCGCGGATCAGCGTCGCGTCGATGAAGACCGCCACCGCCAGGCCGACGCCGAGCTGCTTGAAGTCCATCAGCGACAGCGTCGCGAACACCGAGAACACGCAGACCATCACGATCGCGGCGCTCGTCACGACACCGGCCGTCGACTTGGTCGCCGAAGCCACCGCCTCCTTGGTCGTCATCCCCCGATCGAACCCCTCGCGCACCCGGGTAAGGATGAACACGTGGTAGTCCATCGACAGGCCGAACAAGACGACGAACAGGAACAGCGGCAGCCACGCCACGATCGGCCCGGTCGCGCTGAACCCGAGCAGGCTCTTGAACCAGCCGTGCTGGAAGACCAGCACCATCGCCCCGTAGGCCGCGGCCACGGACAGCAGGTTCAGGATGATCGCCTTGATCGGGACGACGATCGAGCGGAACGTGAACAGCAGCAGCAGGAACGCCGCGGTCAGGACGAACCCGAACACGTAGATCAGGTTCGAGTGCAGCGTGTCGTTGAAGTCACGACTCGCCGCCTTGTCGCCGGTCACGTACGCCTGCGCACCCGCCACGCTCGCGAGCGTCGGGGGCACGATGTCCGCCCGCAGCACGTCGAGCGCCTCGTCGGACTTCGCGTCCTCACCGTTGCCGGCGACCGCGAACGAGATCTTCGCGACCGTGTGGTCGGGGCTGACCTCGACCGTCGTGTCCGGCGCCGGGAACAGCTCCGGGCGCGCGGCCATCTGGTGCTCGAACTGCGTGATCGCCTGACGGGCGGCGGGCGCGGTGACGTCCTTGGCCTTCAGGACGACATCCATGCTCGACGTCTCGCTGGGGAACGCGGCCCGCAGACGCTCGAACGTCTGCACGACGGGCAGGTCCTTGGGCAGCGAGTCCGTGCCCGGCTGGCCGGTGTGCAGCTGCAACGCCGGAATAGCCAGCGCGACCAGCAGGCCGCCCGAGATCGTCGCCGACAGCCACGGATGACCGACGACGCGATCGACGAATCGCGACCACAGCCCGATGCGTCCCATGCGGTTCTTGAGCCGCTGAAGGCCCGGGATGCGGCCCTTGTCGGCACGATCGCCGAGGACCGACAGCAGCGCCGGCAGCACGGTCAGCGAGCCGAGCATCGCGACCGCGACAACGACGATCGTGCCGGTGGCAAACGACGTGAACGTCGCCGCTCCGGCCAGGTACATGCCGGCCATCGCGGCCATGACCGTGACGCCCGAGACGAGCACCGCGCGGCCGGACGTGGCTGCCGCGGCGTCGATCGCCGCGTCGTTGGACTTGCCGGCGGCGCGCTCTTCGCGAACCCGTCGCAGGTAGAACAGCGAGTAGTCCACGCCGACGGCCAGGCCGATCAGCAACACGACGTTCTGGATCGAGCTGTCGACGGCCGCGAGCTGACTGAGCGGTCCGATGAGGCCGAACGTCGCCATGACCGCGGTGATGGCGAGGATCAACGGGATGCCGGCCGCGACCAGCGCGCCGAACGTGATGAGCAGGATCAGCAGGGTGATCGGCAGTGAGGTCGTCTCCGCCTTCTGCAGGTCGCCCTGGACGATCTTGTCGAATGCCTTCTCCGAGCTCGCGTCGCCGAACTGCTCGACGCGCATGCCCTGGTGCGCGCGGCTGACCGCCGCGGTCGCAGCAAGCGTCCGGTCGACGGCCCGCTTGGTCGGTACGGCGGTCGCCTCGCCCGGGATCTCGAACCCGATCAGCGCCGTGTGGCCGTCGGGCGAGATCTTCCCGCCGCCGGCCTTGCTGTAGGGGCTGTCGATCTTGCGGACGCCGGGGATTGCGTGCAGACGGACGAGCTGGTCATGGACGGTGGCCCGGAACGCCGGGTCGTACGCCGTGTCCCCGGCGCTCTGGACCATGACCGCTTCGTGCACCTTCTTGGGGTAGGCACGGTCGACGATCACGGCGGCCTTGCCCGAATCCCCGACGCCCGACTCGGCCTTGCTCAGGGTGTGGGTGCCGGTGTTGCCGCCGACCATGAAGGCGAGGATCACGAACGCGATCCAGCCGAAGATGGCGGTCTTGCGGTGCTTCGCGCTCCAGTGGCCGGCGCGAGCGGCGATGTTTCGCTTGGATTGCATGGGTTGCAGGCTCGTCGCGCAGGCCGGTTCGATCATCGGGGTGAGACCCTGAACCGGGTCCCTGAACCGAGTCCGGCGTATCCTCGGTCCCCGGATGGAGCCCACCTCCAGCGCCGGGCCTCTGGTCGGGCGCGCCCAGGAGCTCGAGCAGGTCGAGGCGTCGCTGGACGCACTGGGCGACGAGCGCGGCGGATGCCTGGCGATCGACGGGGAGCCGGGGATCGGGAAGACGCGGCTGCTCGGGGAACTGATCGCGGGAGCCGAACGGCGCGGCCATCTCGTGCTGGCCGGCTCGGCGGCCGAGTTCGAGCGCGACATCCCGTTCAGCGTCTGGGTCGACGCCCTCGACGCGTACGTCGCCTCGCAGAACCTCGACCTCGACGACGAGACCGCGGCCGAGCTGGCCACGATCCTGCCGGCCGTCCGCCGTCCCGGCGCGACCGAAGGCCATGCGGTCGCCGACGAGCGCTATCGCGCCCACCGCGCCGTCTCGACGCTGCTGCGCCGGATGTCTGATGACCAGGCCCTTGTCCTGATCCTCGACGACCTGC
The DNA here is from genome assembly GCA_963846975.1 of uncultured Actinomycetes bacterium. GTDB lineage: Bacteria > Actinomycetota > Thermoleophilia > Solirubrobacterales > Solirubrobacteraceae > AC-49. Next base: position 23,549 of record CAWJXY010000011.1, on the reverse strand, counting down.
ACTGGAGCGACGGCGCCTCGGTCGACCTGATCGCTTCGTTGCTGCGCCGCTGGACGGGCGCGTCGGTGCTGCTCGCGCTGGCCTTCCGCCCGGCCCAGGCGCCCGCGCGCCTGACCGCGGCGCTCGCGGTGCCGGCCGTGACCCGCATCGCTCTTGCGCCACTGACGCAGGAGCAGGCGGCGCAACTGCTGGCCGGCGTCGCCCCGGCGACGGTCGCCGCGATGTACCGCCACGGCGGCGGCAACCCGTTCTACCTCGAGCAGCTCGCGCGCGGGCTGTCGGGTGACCTCGACGCGCGCGGCGGTGACGCGTTCGCCGACGGGATCGTCCCCGGAGCGGTCGCGGCGTCGCTCGCCGACGAGCTCGCGTCGCTGCCACCGTCGTCGCGGGCGCTGCTGGACGCGGCAGCGGTCGCCGGCGAACCGTTCGAGCCCGACGCGGCGGCGGCGATCGCGCAGCTGCAAACCGATGAAGCGCTGTCGGCGCTCGACGACCTGCTCGCCGTCGATCTCGTGCGGCCGACCCGCGTCCCCCGGCGCTTCATCTTCCGCCACCCGCTCGTGCGGCGCGCTGTCTACGAGGCGACGCCCGGCGGCTGGCGCCTCGCCGCCCACGCGCGCGCGGCCGCGGCGCTCGAGGCCCAGGGCGCAAGCGCTGCTGAGCGTGCCCACCACGTCGAGCAGGCGGCGGCGCCGGGCGACGAGGACGCGATCGCGCTGATGCTCGAGGCCGCGCGGGCGACGGCGCCGCGCGATCCTGCCACCGCGGTGCGCTGGCTACAGGCGGCGCTCGCGTTGCTGCCGGCGGGCGACGACGCCCGCCAGGTCGACGTGCGCGCGGAGCTCGCCGCGGCGCAGCGCTCGGCCGGGGAGCTCGAGCAATGCCGTCAGACGCTGCTGGACGCGATCGAGCTCGTCCCGGCGACCGGACGTCGGCCGGCGGATCGAGCTGACCGCGCTGTGCGCCGCCGTGGAGCACTGGCTCGGGCGCCACGCCGAGGCCCACCGGCGGCTGGTGCGCGCGTGGGACGACCTGTCAGACCACGAGTCGGCCGAGGCGGCGATCGTCCAGATCGAGCTCGCCGTCGACGGGATGTACGAGCTCGACTTCGAGCAGACCCTGACCAATGGCCGCGCCGCGCTCGAGGTCGCCCGGCGCCTGGGCGACAGTCCGCTGATCGCCGCCTCCGCGGCCGCGCTGGCGCTCGGCGAAGCATCGGCCGGGCACAGTCCGGCGGCCCGCGAGCACCGCGACGAAGCCCTGGAACACATCGATCGCCTGCCCGACGCCGTGCTGGCCCGCCAGCTCGAGACGCTCTACTACCTCGGCTGGACCGAGAACTACCTCGAGCGCTACGACCACGCGATCGCCCAGGCCCAGCGCGGGATCGCTCTCGCGCGGACGACCGGAGAGGGCCGCCTGCTGATCCCGCTGATGCTCGTCCAGGGCTACCCGTTCGAGATGCAGGGCCGGGTGCAGGAGGCCGTCGCGATGTGCGAGGGCGCGGTCGAGGCGGCGCGGCTGGCCGCCAATCCCCACTACCTGTTCTGGACGCTGTTCGAGCTCGGCTGGGCCCACTACTACTCCGGCCATCTCGGGGCGGCGACCGACGCGTGCGAGGAGAGCCTGCGGATCGGCGGCCGCCTGACCAAGGGCACGATGCCGTCGGCCGGCGGCGGGCCGGGCTGGGCGCTGGGCGTGTGTCGCTTCGAGGCCGGCGACGTGCAGGCCCTGTTGGACACGATGGCGGAGCTCGGCGACTCCGACCTCGACTGGGCGATCCCGGTCGAGAAATGCTTCAACTGGGAGATCCTGGCGCTGGCCGACATTGCGCTCGGGCGGCCCGACTCGGCCGCGGCCTACGCGGCACGCGCCGAGCAGGATGGGGCGGCGCTGGACCTGAACCTTCCGGCGGCAATCGCCGCCCGCACGCGGGCGGCCGTGGCGCTCGCGGCCGGCGACGCGGGCGTCGCCGTCGAGCGCTCTCGGGCCTCGGTGGCCGGCGCGGCGGCAGCCGGCGCCACGATGCAGGAGGCGTTCTCGCGCGCGCTGCTCGGCCGCGCGCTGGCCGCTGCCGGGGAGCGGACCGACGCGATCGCGGAGCTGCGCGAGGCCGAGCGCGCGCTCGACGGGTTCGGCTCGGTGCGCCCCCGCGACGAGGTCCGTCGCGAGCTGCGCAAGCTGGGTGCCCGCAGCGAGCCGCGCGGGCCGGCGAAGGCGGGTGACTCGGGGCTGGGCTCGCTGACCAAGCGCGAGCTCGAGATCGCGCAGATGGTCACCGACCGGCGTACGAACCGCGAGATCGCCGCGGCGCTGTTCCTCAGCGACAAGACGATCGAGTCGCATCTGCGAAACGTCTTCATGAAGCTCGGCGTCTCGTCGCGGACCGAGGTCGCGCGGACGATCGAGCGCGAAGGCGTTGGCGCTGCGTGAGCGTGGCGGTCAAGCCGACGCTCGACGCCGACAGCGCGCGGCTGGCCGAGCTCGGCTACGACCAGGAGCTGACGCGCAGCCTGCGGATCTTCGACAACGTCGCGCTCGGATTCGCGGGCATCTCGCCGGTCGTCGGGCTTTACGCCGTCGTGCTCGTCGGGACGCTGGTCGCGGGCCCGGCATGGGTCTGGGTGCTGCCGGTCGCGCTGGCCGGCCAGTGTCTGCTGCTCGTCGTCTACTCCGAACTCGCGTCGGAGTTCCCGATCACCGGCGGCGCCTACCAGTGGACCCGGCGCCTGATCGGAGGCAGATACGGGTGGTTCACGGGCTGGGTCGCCGTGTGCGCCTATGCGGCGGCGAACACGACGGTCGCCTACCTCGGCGCGCCGTGGGCGCTGACCCTGCTGGGGGTCGAGGTCACGCCCAACCGGATCGTGTTCGTCGGGATGGCACTGGTTGTCGGCTGCTCGCTGGCCGGCGTTCTGGGCATCGCGGCCCTGGGCCGGGCGGTCAAGGCGGGAATCGCAGCCGAGGCGATCGCATCGGTCGGGATCGGCCTCGCGCTGCTGCTCGTGTTTCGCGAGCAGGACTTCTCGGTGCTCGGCAAGACCCTCGGCGCCGAGTCGTTGTCAGGCGGCTCGGTGACGGCCGGGATGCTCGCGGCGCTCGCGGTCGGCGGCTGGGTGTTCATCGGCTTCGACGCGTGTACGAGCGCGGCCGAGGAGACCAAGGACGCGGCCCGTCATGTGCCCCGGGCGATCTGGGTCGCGATGCTGAGCGTCGGCGCGTTGGTGATCCTCAATGCCGTCGCGGTCGGACTCGCACACCCCGCGCCGGCCGCGGTCGTGGCGGGCAGCGATCTCGATCCGGTGACGACCGCCGTCGTGTCGAACTTCGGCTCGTGGTCGTCCAAGCCATTCGCCGCGATCATCCTCACGGCATTCATCGCCTGCGGCATGGCCGCCCAGGCGGTCACCGCGCGCACGATCTATTCGATTGCGCGGGACGATCAGTTGCCTGCCTCACCGGCGTTGCGAACCGTCAACCGCCACGGCGCGCCGATCGGCGCGACGGTCGTTACGACGGTCCTCGGTTGCCTCGGCCTGCTGCTCGGTCTCAACACCGCCGCCGTCGGCAGCCTGATCACGTTCGGCACCGCCGCGATCTACCTCGCGTTCCTGCTCGTCGCCCTGGCCGCGCTGATCGCGCGCCTGCGCGGGACGTGGAAGCCGGCGGGACGGCTGCGGCTCGGACGTCTCGGGACGGTGATCAACGTGCTCGCCGTCCTGTGGCTCGCCTTCGAGACGATCAACATCGCATGGCCCCGCACCTCGCTCGCCCCGGCCGACGCGCCCGCCTACCAGGTGTGGGCGGCGCCGCTGTTGCTGGCGGTGATCGCCGTGGTCGGCGCGGCGTACCTGGTCACCGGTCGGCCGCAGCTGCGGAGCCGCTGAACCGGGGGGCTCCAAACAGGCTGCGAAAGCGCCTGTGAGAAGCGCCTTCGCAGCCCGAGCGTCGGGGCGCGACGCTAGTGGAGGAACCGGACCGGGCGGACCCGGGAGACGTTGCGCGTGTGGGCGCCGTCGTTGGGGGTCACGACCGCGCGGAACACGCCGCCGCGGTGCAGCCGGATGCGCTTGGCGAAGCGCAGCGCGCCACCGGGGTGGAGGGGGGCCAGAATGTTGGCTCGTGCGACGTGCAGCCAGCGGTTGCCGTGGCGTGCGCGGCGCTGGATCGAGACCCGCGCCGACAGCGCGACCGGCATGATCGTGCCGTGGAAGCGCACGAGGTGCCCGCCGAGCTTGCTGATCGTCAGGCCGACGCGCACGCGGACGCGCGACGTGATCACGGGGCTGGTCAGGTTCGCGCCCGCCGACGGAGGCCGTCGCGAAGTACCGCGCGCGCACCAGAGCGAGTGCGATGACGGCCCTGAAGTTGCCGTTGTTGTCGGTCAGTATCGGATTGCCGATCTGCGCCATCGGACCTGAGAACGGGAACGCCTGGCCGTGGATCACGACCGGCACGCCGCCGCCGGCGCCGTTGACGCGGCCGAACAGTGCGACACCGTGGCCGAACACGACCGGGTCGGGTCGCACGCCGAACGTGATCGCGAGCTTGCCGGTCGCCGTGTAGAAGCTGCGATCGCCGCTGTTGAACGTGCCGCTGGCGCTCGTGGCGACCAGCCGGAAGTGGTAGGTCGTGTGCGGCTGCAGCCCGCCGACCGGGGCCGACACGTTGATCGCATCGGGGCCCGCGCCCGCGCTCTGGACCGGCGTCTGCGCGCCATAGGCCTTGCTCGTTCCGTACTGGAACACGAACGTCGTCGCGACACCGTTGGGGTCGACCTTGCCGTTCAGCTGGGCACTCGTGCCGGTGACCTTCGTCGCGGCCGACAGCGCCAGCCCCGGCTTCACCGCGCCGGCCTTCGTCTTGAACGAGCGGTCCGAGCCGGTGACCGTGCCCTGGGCGTTGGTCGCCGACACGCGGTAGTGATAGGTCGTCGACGACTTCAGGCCCGCGAGCGCCTGCTTGACCGAGACCGTCGCGGTGCCCGAGCCGACGCTCGTCACCGTCGTCGACGAGCCGTAGGCGTTGCTCGTGCCGTACTGGAACACGTATGTGGTCTCCAGCGCGTGTGGGTTCACGGTCGCGTTGACCGTCGCGCCCGTCGACGTGACGCCCGCGACCGCGCCGGTGGCGACGCTCGGCTTGGCCGGCACGCCCGGGGTGGTGAACGTCTTGTCGTCGCCGTTATCTGAGCCCGCGGCGTTGGTGGCGGTCAGGCGGTAGTGGTAGCCGGTCGCCGGCGTCAGGCCCGTCACCGTCTCGGTGACGGTCTGCGGCGTCGTCGCGGCGGTGGCGGTCTTGGTCGGCGTCGTCAGCCCGTAGGCCGAACTCGTGCCGTACTGGAAGTGATAGGCGGAGTCGGCGTTGCCTGAGTCCACGGTGCCGGTGAGGGTGGCGGCCGTCGTGCCGACTCCGCCCGCGGAGCCGGTCGTTGCCTTGGGCGGCGAGGGGTTGGCCGCCCAAGCGGTCGCGGCGCCCAAGAGTCCGATAACGAGAAGAACCGCTGCTCGACGCATATACCCGTTCCATACCGGCGGCGGGGCGAAAGTTGCGGCGCGGTGTCGTCAGGTGGCGGAGTCGAGCGTGGCGACCTCGTCGCCGGTCAGGCGCAGGCTCGCGGCGGCCACGTTGTCACGCAGGTGCGCGAGCGAACTCGTGCCGGGGATCGGCAGCATCACCGGGCTGCGCTGGAGCAGCCACGCGAGTGCGACCTGCCCCGGCGTCGCCTCGTGGGCGTCGGCGATCTGCGCGACCGCCCCGCCCGGGTCGGCGAGATGGCCGGCCGCGAGCGGGAAGAACGGGATGAATCCGATCCCGTGCTCCGTGCAGTAGTCGAGCACGTCTTCGCCGTCGCGGCTGACGAGGTTGAACGGGTTCTGGACCGTGGCGACCTCGAAGTGCTCGCCGGCCGCCTCGATCTCCTCGACCGTGACCGCGGACAGGCCGAGGTGGCGGACCTTGCCATCGGCCTGAAGCGCGGCCAGCTCGGCGAACTGCTCGTCACGGTCGACCTTGGCGTCGATGCGATGCAGCTGGTAGAGGTCGATCGTCTCGACCTTCAGGCGGCGCAGGCTCATCTCGCAGCACTGGCGCAGGTACTCCGGGCGCCCGACCGACAGCCAACGGTTCGGCCCCTGGCGGGTCAGGCCGGCCTTCGTCGCGACCGTCGTTCCGTCGGCGTACGGAGCGAGTGCCTCGGCGATCAGGTCCTCGGAGACGAACGGGCCGTACGAGTCGGCGGTGTCGATGAAGTCGACGCCGAGCTGCGGCAGCTCGCGCAGGACGGCCAGCGCCTCGTCACGGTCGGCCGGCTCACCCCAGATCCCGGGGCCGGTGATCCGCATCGCGCCGAAGCCCAGGCGCGTGACCTCGTGGTCGCCGCCGATCAGGAATGTGCCGGAGTCAGTCGCAGTCGCCATGACCGGCAATCTAGCCGCGCGCTCAGTCCAGCAGCTGTTCGAGCTCGGCGATCGTCGGCGCCGTGTCCGTGAACTGCACGGCCGACCAGCCCAGCGACCGCGCGGCGTCGCAGTTGGCGGCCATGTCGTCGATCAGCACGCACGCCTCCGGCGCGCACTCCAGGCGCTCGGTCGTGAGCTCGAATATCCGTGGGTCGGGCTTGCGCACGCCGACGAACGCGCTGTCGACGATCACCTCGAACAGCGCGTCGACGGGAATCATCGACCGCCAGCGCGGCTCCCACTCGCGGACGTTGTTGGTCAGCAGCGCCAGGCGCTTGCCGCGGGCCTGGACGGAGTGCAGCCAGTCGAGCATCTCGTGGTTGGTGTCGAGCGCCCCCCAGTATCTGCTCGGAGAACTCGTGCATCTCGACCGGGTGGCCGAGGTCCTCGGTCAGCTGCTCGCCGAGGATCGCGAGGAACTCGCGCTCGCTGAGGCGCCCGCACTCCATCTCGAACAGCGGGTTGGAGCCGCGGCTCGTCGACAGCTTCCCGAGCGCCGCGCCGAGCTGAGCGGGGGCGATGCCGCTCTTGTCCTGGAAGCTCGCGAACCCGTCGGCGAGCGGCGTGCTCGACACGCCGCCGAAGTCCGAGACGACGACCTCGATCACGCGCGGCTGCACGATGTCGTAGCGGCCGACGCCCTCGCGCCCCTCCATCCGCCAGGTGAAGAACGCGCAGTCCAGGCGCAGCGCGCCGAGGTCGATCGACGTTCCGCAGCGGACCTCGCCGGCGCCGCGGCGCGGGTGGCCGTCGGGGTCGAAGATCAGCTCGAAGCCGGCACGCCGCTGGTGGCCGCCGTCGTCGAACGTCGGTCGACAGGCGCGGCTCGGGGACGTCGAGGGCGACGAGCGGGGCGGGTGGGGGGCCTCGTCCGCGTCGTCGTCGCCGGTGCGCGGCGCGCTCGTGAACAGCGCCGCGCCGATCGCCTCGGCGTCGTGGTTGGCCCGCTTGCGCGCGGCCGGGGCGATCGCCACCAGCGACAGCGCCAGCCCGTCGTCGATCCACGCGTTGACGGTGCGCGCGCGGGCGATCGCGTCCCAGTCCGGCGCGCCCCACGAATGGCCGCGCTGGCCGAGGCAGTCGATCGTCACCGCACGGCCGGCGATCGTCACGGTCCCGGTCACGCGGCACACCTGCTCGTAGCCCTCCATGCCGCCGGCCTTGCCGACGTCGCTCTCGGCGTCGACCCACGACGGGCTCCGAGAGCGCCTCGAAGCGCAGCCGCGCCCCGGTGCCGTCCTGCTCGGCCACGGTCACGGTCCATACCTCGAGCGGGCGCTCGACGGTGCTCGACACGCCGGCTGCCGCGATCGCGTTCCATGCGCGCTCGCGCGATGGCCTCGCCGCCAAGCGCCCGGACCGCGACGACGTCGCTGCCGCTGAACAGCACCGCCAGGCCGCTGGCGGTGGCCGGCTCGCCCGAGAGCCCGATCCGCGCGACCCCGAACACGTCCTGGGCCGCGTCGCCGAACGAGAACGTGACCCCGTCGGAGCTGTCCGCGCCCGCCGCCGGCCGCGGATCCTCGAGCTCGGGGGAGACGATCACGACGGCAGCTGCGGCGGGTCGTGCTTGATCTCGTGGGCGGTGCTGTCGACGTACTCGCCGCCGGCCGCCGCCGCCGAAGCCGGGCGTGCGCCCGACCGACACGAAGAGCCCGAACGAGCCGCGGCGGATGAGCCACTTGCGGATCACGCGCGCGGGTCGGCGGCAACAGGAACAGCAGGCCGAAGATGTCGGAGATGAAGCCGGGCGTGATCAGCAGCGCGCCGCCGAAGATGATCAGCACGCCGTCGACCACCTCCTTTGCCGGGACCCGGCGCTCGGCGACCGCCGCGTTGAAGCGCCGCCACGCGGCGCCGCCCTGGTGGCGCAGCAGCCAGCGCCGAACAGCGAGTCGAACAGCAGCAGCCCGATCGTCCACCACACGCCGATCGCCTCGCCGACCTGGATGATCACGGCGAGTTCGATGATGGGGACGATGATGAAGATGAGGACGAGCCACATCGTCTCCACAGCGTAGCTGGGGCGTCGCTACGGCCGGAAGACCGCCACCGCGCCGGCGTTGTGGCTGTGGGTCTGGCGAGCCGGCCATCGCGACGCGCCCGTCCTGTGACACGGCGACGCTGCGCCCGAAGCGCAGGAAGCCGTGCCCGGGGTAGCGGCGCGGGCGGCCCTGCTGGAGGAAGTCGCTGACACGGCGCTTGAAGACCCACACCGCGCCCTCGCCGTCGCTGCCACCCTCGTGGTCGCCGATGATCGCGGTGTCCCCGTCGGCCGACAGCGCCATCGCGCCGCTGTCGATGTTGTCGTTCTCGCGGTCGTCGGTGAGCGTCGCCTCGAGCTTCCACGCGCCGTGGTGGCGGGCGAAGATCAGCGCGCCGAGGACCCCGCTGTCGTTGGTCGGGTCGCCCGGGTCCGGCACGTAGCCGCCGACGAGCGCCGTGTTGCCATCGGCCGAGATCGCGACCGAGTGGCCCGTCAGCGGTCGTGGGGGTGGGGCGCCGAGGACGACGCGGTCAGGGCCAGCGTCGCGCCGGGGATCAGCGCGCTGGCGCCCAAGACGACGGGAACGATGAGGGCTCGCATGCCCGGACAACGGCCCGTCGCACCGTAAGTACGTGCCGCTCAGGCTGGCGCGGATGCTTCGATCGCCACCGACGGCAGCCGGTTGAGCCCGACCATCTCGATCAGCCGGTGGATCTGCGGCTGGGCGCCGCGAACCGTCATGCGGTGGCCGGCCTTGCGCAGCCGCCGGGCGACCATCGCGAGGTCGAGCATCAGCGACGGGTCGGCGAACGCCAGATCCGACAGGTCGACTGTCAGGTCGGACTGCGATGCCAGCGCCCGTGAGAGCGCGGTGCGGCGCAGGGATTGAGTCGTCCGGTCCTCGTCCCCGGAGCACCGCAACAATGACTGTTGGTCCGAGAAGGAGACGATGCGCGCAACCTACATCGGGGCGGTGGCTAGACTCAAGGGCGATGAGTGATCTCACTGTCGACGATGTCGAAGAGGCGCTGGCCAACGTCATTGATCCCGAGCTGGGGCTCGATTTCGTCGAGCTCGGATTGATCTACGGAATCGACATCGACTCCGACCACGTCCACGTCTCGTTCACGCTGACGACCCCGGCCTGCCCGATCGGCCCGCAGGTCGCCGAGCAGATCGACGAGTTCGTCTCCGAGCTCGACGGCGTCAACTCCGTGACGAGCGAGATGACGTTCATCCCGCCGTGGACGCCCGACCGCATGAGCGAGGACGCCAAGTTCGCGCTCGGCTACTGACGCGGGACGCCGGGCGTTCCGTCACACTGCGTTTGCGGGTTCAGGCGGGGCTATGTGCTGCCGATGTGATCCCTAATTCCCAAATGAGGCGTCACTCGCTCATCGTGGCCATCGCACTGGCTGCGACCCTCGCTCCGGTGGCCCACGCGTCGACGCCGACGGGACGCTTGCTCGTGCTCACGGACGGGGCCGCCGCGACCAACGACCCGGTCGCCACGACGCCGCAGGCCGTCGCCGCGCGGACCGGCGGCCGCCTCGCCGGGCACCAGATCCCGCAGATCGGGCTCGTCACGCTGCGCCCCGGCCGCGGGCAGAGCACGCACGAGCTCGTCGACAAGCTGCGCGCCGATCCGAACGTCGCCTCGGTCACCGCCGAGCACCGCGCGATCAAGCGTCTCGCGCCGACCGACCCCGCGTTCGTCGAGGCGATCCCCGGCTCGCCGCCCGGCACGACGTATGAGTGGTGGGCGACCAAGGAGAACTTCCCCGCCGCGTGGGACGTCACCCAGGGCCGCAACGCGCTCGTCGGCGTGATCGACACCGGCGTTGACGTCACCCACCCGGACTTCGCCGGCCGCATCGCCTTCGACGTCGACCAGGACCACAACCTGGCCGACGGCTCGGTCGGGACCGATCCGGCCGGCCACGGCACGCACGTCGCGTCGCTGGCGTGCGCGGCCGACGGCAACGGCATCGGCCTCGTCGGCGCCGGGCTCGGCTGCCGGCTGATCGTCGAGAAGTCCGACCTGTCCGACAGCTCGGTCGCCGCGTCGATCATCGACGCCACGAACAAGGGCGCCGCAGGCGATCAACATGAGCTTCGGCACCGACGGCACCGAGCCGGCGGCCAAGCCGATCGTCGACGCGATCAACTACGCCTACGCGCACAACGTCGTGCTCGTCGCCGCGGCCGCCGACGCGGCAGTCACCGAGCAGGGGGACCCGTCGAACGTGCTCCAGCCGAGCAACACCGGCCCGAACATCACCCAGGGCATCGGGCTCGACGTCACGGCCGCCGACTTCGCCGGGCATCGCGCCTCGTTCGCCGGCCACGGCACACAGATCTCGATCGCCGCCTACGGCGCCTACGGTGCCCAGAACGGTGGCCCGGCCGGGCTGCTCGGCGCGTTCCCGGCGCAGACGACGCTGCTCGATACCGGCAGCGCCGGCCCGCCGGCCCAGCCTGCGTGCAACTGCCGCACGAGCTTCGACGGCGACCAGACCTATGCGTTCCTTCAGGGCACGTCGATGGCCGCGCCGCAGGTCGCCGCGGCGGCGGCGCTCGTGCGTTCGTTCAACCCGGGCATGAGCGCCGCCGACACGATCAACCTGCTCAAGCAGACGGCGACGCGACCGGCCGGCGTCGGCTGGACCGACGACCTGGGCTGGGGGATCCTCAACGCCGGCGCGGCACTCGAGCAGGCCAAGTCGATCGACCGCACGCCGCCGGCGTCCAAGCTCACCGTGGCAAACCGGCCAGCACGAAGGTGACGCTGCGCTGGACCGGCTCCGACGTCCCGCCGCCCGGCGTGGTCTCGACCGGCGTCGCCAAGTACGAGGTCTACCACTCGATCAACGGCGCCCCGGCACGGCGGTTCCTCACCACGACGCAGCGCTCGACGCAAGGTCACGCTCCAGCGGGGCAAGAAGTACACGTTCTACACGCTGGCGATCGACAATGGGGGCAACCGCGAACTCGCGCCCAAGCGCCCCGACGCGACGCTGCGCCTACGGGTGCTGCACACGTCGCGGTCCAAGAACCGCCACGTGCGGCGCTAGACCCTATGGAGGTCGGTCCGGTCCGGCCTGAGGTGTAGATCGGTCGGCACCTCGCGCAGAGATGTGCGGGGACTGGGCGGCAGGGTGGTCCTGTCGCCGACACCCCAGCTCTGGGAGGTGCCGACCATGGCGCAGAGTATGTCCCTCGTCGGGCTTGATGTGCACGCGTCGCAGACGCATGCCGCGGTCCTCGACGTGTTCGACCGGTGAGCTTCGCGGCGTGAAGCTGCGGATGGCGCCGGTGCGAGGTGGTCGAGTTCCTGGCGGACCTGCCTGGTCCGGTCCGCGCGGTCTATGAGGCCGGGCCCACGGGGTTCGGGCTGGCGCGGGCGGCGACGGATCGCGGGATCGACGTGCGGGTCGTGGCCGCCGGCAAGGTTCCCCGCGCATCGGGCGACCGGGTCAAGACCGACAAGCGCGACGCCGAGCGCCTCGCCCGGTTGCTGGCCGCCGGGGAGCTGCGGTTCGCGTTCGTGCCGTCGGTCGCCGACGAGCAGTTCCGCGACGTGATCCGCGCGATCGAGGACTGCCGCGGCGATCTGATGCGCGTCCGCCACCGCCTCGGCAAGATGCTGCTGCGCCGCGACCTGCGCTGGACAGGGCCGGGGTCGACCTGGACGCGTGACGCACATGCGCTGGCTGCGCAGCCTGCGCTTTGACGATCCGTGCTCGCAGGCGGTGTTCGTCGACTACCTGTCCGGGGTGGAGATGCTCGTCGCGCGCCGCGCGGCGCTGCTCGCCGCGCTCGAGCAGGTGATCCCCGACAGCCGCCACGCCCGACGATCGCCGCGCTGCGCTGCTTTCGCGGGATCGACACGCTCTCGGCCGCCGGGCTGTGCGCCGAGGTCGGCGACTGGCAGCGCTTCCGGCCCAAGCAGCTGTCGGGGTTCCTGGGGATCGTCCCGAGCGAGCACACCTCCGACACCAAGCGCCGGCAGGGCTCGATCACCAAGGCCGGGCTCGGTCCACGCCCGCCGGCTGCTGGTCGAGGCCGCCCACCACTACCGCCACCAGCCCGCCGTCGGCGACGGCCTGGCGCGCCGCCAGCACGGCCAGGACCCCCGGGTGATCGAGATCTCCTGGCGCGCCCAGCGCCGCCTGCACCAGCGCTGGCAGCGTCCTGCGCACGCCAGCGCCGCAAGCCCGCCGGCGTCGTCGCGATCGCCTGCGCCCGCGAGCTCGCCGCGTTCTGCTGGGAGGCCGCCACCCTCGACTGAACGCCCAGCCGACATCGACCGCGCGACCCGGTGCTGCCGGGGCGCGCGCGAGAACCACCGGGCCTCACGCTCGTCGCGACGAGCAGTCCGCGACTCGACTATGGGCAACCACCGACCACACGGGCCGGTGGCGGCGCCCGCTTCTAGACCGCGGACCGCGACGAACACAGGGTCATGAGGTACCCAGCCCTCGAATATCAGCCTGGCATCGCCGCCGAACAGCTGAGCCCGCTCGCGCCGCCCCGGGAACCCCGGCCGCCACCAGCCGACCCCAACGCCCATCAAGGACGCGCATCGCCACGCGCCCTTGACAAACGAACCCCCATATCAGTTCAGGACGGCGCCGGCGCCGTTGGTCGACGAGCCCTCGCCGGCCAGTGCCAGCAACTGCGCGATCTCGTCGCGGACGCCGTGGGCGATGACCTCGACGTCCGGCAGCGCGTCCTGGTCGGCGAGCAGGCCGAAGTTGACCTGGCCGTCGTAGCTCATGATCGCGATCGCCAGCGCGTGGTTCTTGGGCAGGAACGCGATTGGGAAGGCGCGCACCATGCGCCGGCCGCGCACGTAGAGCGGGAATTGCGGCCCGGGGACGTTGGTCACGATCAGGTTGAACAGCCGCGTCGAGAAGTTCAGCCGCGACGCCTGGGCGAGCACGGTCGGCGGCGCGAAGTTCTGGACGCTGGTCAGCACCTCGGCGCCGACCGCCTGCTTGGACTCCTTGAGGCCATCCATCGCGGCCCGCACGACGGCCAGGCGCTCGATCGGGTCGGCGATCCGCACCGGCAGCGGTCCGCGCATCACTGCGATCCGGTTGCCGGGCTGGCCGCGCTCGCCGGTCGTGCGGATCGATACCGGCACCAGCGCGCGCAGGTTGAGGTTCTCGGTCGGGACGCGGCGGGTGTGCAGCCAGTTGCGCAGCGAGCCCGACACGGCGGCGAGGATCACGTCGTTGACCGTCCCGCCGAACGCGTTCTTGATCGTCTTCATGTCGGCGAGCGACGTGCTCAGCGTGGCGTAGCGCCGGCTCTTCGTGATCGGGACGTTCAGCGGGCTGTCGGGCGCCGGGTCCAGGCCCGCGCGCACGACCTCGGCCAGGCCCTCGACGTTCGTGGACGCAGTGTTGAGCGCGCGCTGCGGCGTCAGGAACGCGCTCGCCGCGCGCAGCGCGAGCGATACGCCGGCGCGCGCGGCGCCGATCGCGCCGGCCGCGAGCAGGCCGACCGGCGACGGCTCGGGCTGGGCCGTCCACGCCTCCTCGGGATGGGGTGTCTGCGGCAGGTCGGGCGTCAGGTCGAGCACGACCTGGCCGATGTCGACGCCCGCGATCCCGTCGATCATGGCGTGGTGGGTCTTGAACACGAGCGCGAAGCGGCCGTCGGCCAGCCCCGTGACCTGCCACATCTCCCACAGCGGGCGCATGCGGTCGAGCTGGCGCGAGAAGATCCGCGCCGCGAAGTGCTCGAGCTGGCCCTCGTCGCCGGGCGGCGGCAGCTCGGCGGTGTACACGTGATCCTCGAGGTCGAACGCCTGGTCGTCGACCCACAGCGGCCGGCCCGTCCCCAACGGCGGCATCGACAGCTTCTGGCGGTAGCGGGGCACGAGGTGCAGCCGGCCGCGCAGGTGGTCCATCAGCTCCTCGGGCGCCATCGGCGGGCCCTCGAAGATCGTCAGCGCGCCGACGTGCATGTGGGCCGTCGAGCTCTCCTGGTGCAGGAACGACGCGTCGAGCGCGGTCAGTCGTTCGAGATGCTCAGAAGACACGACGGCGACTGTAGCGCGACACCGCGGCGACTTGAGCCCGGCCCACATCGCAGGGAGGCGGCGGGCCGGGCTCGAAGTAGCCGGGTACGCACGTGCCGAGCTCCAAGCGGGGAGAGCCCGGGGCGCGGTTTTCTGTAGACCTACGCTCGTGCTAGAACGACGGCTGATGAGGAGACTCGCCGTCGCCGTCGCCGTCGCCGCGGTCGTGGTGACCGGTGCCGTCGGCGTGGCGGCCGCGGCGCCAGCGCTGACCGTCGACGCGGCAGTCAGTCATCCGGTCAGCCCCGACATCTACGGCATGAACTTCGCCGACCCCGCATTGGCGGCGCAGATCGGGCTGCCCGTCGACCGCCGCGGCGGCAACGCGGTCGAGGCCTACAACTACCTCAACAGCGCCACGAACACGGTCGGCGACTACTACTACGAGAACATTGCGGGCTGCTTCGGGACACCGAGCTGCGACACGCCGGTGTTTGGTGATCAGGTGCAGGTCGCGACCGATCGGCGCGTCGGGGCAGCGACGCTGATGGAGTTGCCGCTGATGGGGTATGTCGCCAGGGACGCGCCCACCGACCACCCGTTCACGTGCGCGTTTCCGAAGTCGGTCTTCCCGACCCAGGACAGCTTCGACCCGTTCGACAAGAACTGCGGCAACGGGAAGAGCGGTGGCGTCCGGATCGACCCGGGCACGCCGACGCGCACGGGCCAGGCGATCGACTCGACGTGGGACGGCGCCCAGGTGGCGTCGTACGTGGCGCGGTATGGCGCAGCGGCGGCCGGCGGCGTGCGCTTCTATGAGCCCGGCAACGAGCCGGCGCTGTGGAGCTCCACTGACCAGGGCATGCACTTCGCCGACGAGACGAACTTCGAGCTGATCGCGAAGTTCTCCGCGGCGGCGGCGGCGGTGCGCGCGGCCGACCCGTCGGCGAAGATCGTCGGCCCGGCCGAGTGGGGATGGATCAACTACTTCTGCGACGCCGAATCGTTCAACGGCGGCGCCTGCCACCCGCCCCAGGGCACGTTCCCCGGCACCGGCGGCACGCCTGTGGTCGCCGCGTTCCTGGACGCGATGCGCGCGTCGGGCAACCTCGACTACTTCGACCTGCACTACTACCCGGCCGGCGGCGGCTCGGACCTGTCGATCACGCGGTCGCTGTGGGACCCGAGCTACCGCGACCCGAGCTACATCGACTACCCGATCGACCTGATCCCGCGGATGAAGCAATGGGTCGCCGACCACGATCCCGGGATCAAGACGTCGCTGAGCGAATACAACATGGACCTCGGCGGCAGCGACCACGTCGCCGACACGCTGCTCGAGGCCGATGCGCTGGGGATCTTCGCCCGCGAGGGGCTCGACATGGCGACCGAGTGGGGTGGGCCGGCGGTCGGCGATCCCGAGGCGAACGCCTACCGCCTGTATCGCGACTACGACGGGCAAGGTGCGAAGTTCGGCGATCAGTATCTGGCGTCGACGAGCAGCGACCAGAGCCAACTCGCGATCTACGCCGCGCAGAACTCCGGCGGTGACGTGACGATCGCGGTGATCAACAAGGCGGCGGGCGCGCTCACGGCGCCGGTCACGGTCGCCAACACGACCCTGTTGAGCCCCGCGGCGGTCTGGCAGGCGACCGGCCCCGGGTTCGGGTTCGCTCGTGGGCCGGACGTGGCGGTGGCCGGCGGCGCGACGGCGGCGATCACGTTCCCGGCGAAATCGATGACGATGGTGCGGATCCCGGACGTCCTGCCGCACGTGCCGCCGGCTGACGGCAGCCCGGGATCCACGACGCCGGGCGGCTCGACACCGGGTGAATCGACGGGGTCGTCGTCCTCCTCGAAGAGGAAGGCCATGCGCTGCACGGTCCCGACGCTTACCGCCAGGACGATCACCGCGGCGCGCAAGCTGCTCAAGGCGCACCACTGCGTGCTTGGCACCGTCCACCACGTGCACTCAAGCCACCGCCGCGGGCGGATCTTGCACCAGTCGCCGCACGCCCGCACGACGCATCGCGCCGGCGCGCACGTCGCGGCCTGGGTCAGCCGCGGCCGTGCGCGGCGTTCCAGTCCTCGTTGATCGGGCCCAGCGGGATGATGTGCTTGGGGTTCAGCTCGTCGTGGGTCGTGTAGTAGTGCTCCTTGATCTGATCCATCTCGATCGTCGAAGCGATCCCGGGTACCTGGTACAGCTCGCGCGCGTAGCCCCAGAGGTTGGGGTAGTCGGTGACGCGAGCGCCGTTGCAGCGAAAGTGCGTGTGGTAGACGGGGTCGAAGCGCACGAGCGTCGGGAACAGGCGCCAGTCGGCTTCGGTGATCCGGTCACCGGCCAGGTACCGGCGTTCGCTCAGCAGCGCCTCGAGCCACTCGAAGGACTCGAACAGTCGCACGAAGGCCAGCTCGTAAGCCCGTTGACTGCGGGCGAAACCCGCCTTGTAGGTGCCGTTGTTGACGGTGTTGTAGACGCGGTCGTTGATCGGGTCGATCTCGGCGCGCAGGTCCCGCGGATAGAGGTCGGGCGCGTCGTCGCTCCACGTCGGGAAGAAGCGCACGATGTCCTCGGACTCGTTGTTGACGATCTTGTGCTCCCGGCGGTCCCACAGCACGGGGACGCTGACGTGGTGTCCGTAGCCCGGGCTTGTGGCCTCATAGGCCTCGCGCAGGAAGCTCATGCCCTCGATCGGGTCTTCGAACGCGCCGTCGCCGAACGCCCAGCCGCGCTCGTCGCGGTAGGGCTTGACCCACGACATCGAGACCGCGTCCTCGAGGTGGCACAGCTGGCGGACGATGATCGCCCGGTGTGACCACGGGCACGCGGGGGAGACGTAGAGGTGATAGCGCCCCGCTTCTAGCTTCGGGATCTCGCGAAAGACGCTGTCAGCACGCTGGAAGGCGCCCGCGTCGTCGACCTTGACGTCGAGCAGGGTCGCCGAGGAGAGGGGAGGGAGGCTGCTCATGAAAAACAGCATTCCACGCCCAACGAGCCGGTATTCTCACCGCCGTATGGTAAGGCGGAACTGAGTGATCCACAGCCGCGCGTACCAGCGCCGCCTGGCCCTTGCGATCCGTTCGGGCGCGGCTGATGTCCCGCGCGGCCCAGCTGGACCCGTTTGCGCTGCGCTAGGGTCAGGTCAGACCAAAAGCGGAGGGCAAAGCCATGGCGTGGGACTTCGAGACCGACCCCGAGTTCCAGGAGCAACTGGACTGGATGAACACGTTTGTCCGGGAAGAGATCTGGCCGCTGGAGACGATCATCGACGACATCTCCGAGGACGATCGCCGGCGGCTGTACGTCGGCCTTCAGGACCAGGTCAAGGAGCGCGGGCTGTGGGCCGCCCATCTCCCGCCTGACCTCGGTGGCCAGGGCTTCGGCCAGGTCAAGCTCGGCCTGATGCACGAGATCCTCGGCACGTGCGCGTTTGCCCCCAACGCGTTTGGCTGCCAGGCGCCTGACTCGGGCAACTCCGAGATCCTCGCCATGTTCGGCACCCCAGAGCAGAAGGAGCGCTGGATGGAGCCGCTGCTGGCCGGCGAGATCGCAGCGCCTTCTCGATGACCGAGCCCGAGAACGCCGGCTCCGACCCGACGATGCTCCAGACGCGCGCCGTGCGCGAGGGCGACGAGTACGTCATCAACGGCCACAAGTGGTACACGAGCAACGGCTCGATCGCCGACTTCCTGATCGTCATGACGGTCACCGACCCCGAGGCGCGGCCGCACCAGCGCGCGACGATGCTGATCGTCCCGACCGACACGCCGGGCGTGAACATCGTCCGCGACGTCCCGACGATGGGCCACCCGTCCGAGCACTTCGGGCGCCTCGGCGGCCACTCGGAGATCTACTACGAGAACGTCCGCATCCCGGTCTCCAACCGGCTCGGAGAGGAGGGGTCCGGCTTCCTGCTCGCGCAGCCCCGCCTCGGCCCGGGTCGCATCCACCACTGCATGCGCTGGCTCGGCCAGTCCAAGCGCGCGTTCGACATGCTCTGCGAGCGCGCGACGTACCGCGAGGCGCAGGGCAAGGTCCTGGGCCGCCACCAGACGGTGCAGAACTGGATCGCCGACTCCGCCGCGCAGATGTCGGCGGCGCGGCTGATGACGCTGCACGCGGCGTGGAAGATCGACCGCGAGGGTGCGGCGGCGGCGCGCAAGGAGATCGGGATGATCAAGTTCTTCGGCGCCGGCGTGCTGCACGACGTGATCGATCGCTCGCTGCAGCTCCACGGCTCGTTGGGCTACTCGACCGACCTGCCGCTCGAGGCGATGTACCGCCACGCACGCGCCGGGCGGATCTACGACGGCCCGGACGAGGCGCACCGCTCGTCGGTGGCGCGCCAGATCCTCGGCAACTACGAGCCGCCGCCGGGCCTCGTGCCGTCCGAGCACGTGCCGACGCGGCGCGAGGCGGCGCGGATCAAGTTCGCGGAACTGCTGGAAACCGTCACCAGCAACGACTAGACCCCCTACAGTGCGCGGGGCATGTCGCCGCGCCGCATCGCGATCGCCGCAACGTTGCGGTCGCCGCGCTGGGCTGCGGCGCGCTGCTGGCGCATGCGGCGACCGTCCCGGCACCGAGCCGGCATGACTTCGACGCCGCCGGCGCCTACGCGCTGGCGCGCGAGCAGGTCGACCTCGGCCCGCGGCCGGCCGGCAGCGCGGCGTCGCACCGGGCCGCGGCGCTGCTCGTCGACAGGCTGCCGGGCGGACACCTCGAGGCTGTCCCCAACGGGCTGCGCAACATCGTCGGCGGCCTGCCCGGCCACGGCGGCAAGGCGATCCTGGTGGTTGCCCACTACGACACCACCGACGTCCCGGGCTACGTCGGCGCCAACAACTCGGCGGCCGCGGTCGGCGCCGTGATCGAGATCGCCGCGGCGCTCAAGCGCGATCAGCGCGCAACCGACCGGCCGATCCGGTTCCTGCTGACCGACGGCGAGGAGGCGCCGAGCGGATCGGAGAACTTCCTCACGGCGGGCCTGCGCGGCAGCCGTGCCTACGCTGCGGCGCACGGTGCCCAGATCGCCGACGTGATCGTGCTCGACTTCATCGGCAACCATGGCCTGCGCCTCCCGCGCGAGGCCGGGTCCGACCCGGCGCTATGGGGGCAGATGCGCGCGGCAGCCGCCAAGGTGGGGGAGGCGTCGGTGTTTCCCGACGCGACGCGCAGCCAGGTGTACGACGACCACACGCCGTTCGCCGACCGCGGGATTGCAGCGATCGACCTGATCGACTTCGACTACCCGTGCTGGCAGAAGCGCTGCGACACGATGCGCAAGGTCTCGCAGCGCAGCATCGACGCGGCCGGTGAGTCGGTGCTCGAGCTGGTGCGCGAGCTGCGGCGCTGAGCTCGCGGCGCGCGGGACTCCCAATCCGGAAACCTGTGTGGGTCGCGTCCGGCTGTCCGGGGCCTACACTGGGGGCATGGCAACGAAGCTGCTGCTCGCGTCGCCGCGCGGTTACTGCGCGGGCGTCGATCGGGCCGTCCAGACCGTCGAGCGTGCGCTGGAGCTCCACGGCGCACCGGTCTACGTGCGCAAGGAGATCGTCCACAACAAGCACGTCGTCGAGCAGCTGCGCGAGCGCGGCGCGATCTTCGTCGACGAGCTCGACGACACGGTGCCCGAGGGCGCGCTGACCGTGTTCAGCGCCCACGGCGTGTCGCCGGCCGTGCACGCCGAGGCGCAGCGCCGCCAGCTACAGACGATCGACGCCACCTGCCCGCTGGTGACCAAGGTCCATCGCGAGGCGCTCAAGTTCGCCGCCGACGGCTACACGATCATCCTGATCGGTCACTCGGGCCATGAGGAGGTCGAGGGCACGATGGGCGAGGCACCCGACGCGATCGTGCTCGTCGAGACGCGAGGCCGACGTCGAGGCGCTCGAGGTCCCGATCCCGACAAGGTCGCGTACATCACCCAGACGACGCTGTCGGTCGACGAGACGCTGGCGATCATCCGCGCGCTGCGGCGAGAGTTCCCCGAACATGGTCGGGCCGCGCACCGATGACATCTGTTACGCGACGACCAATCGCCAGGCGGCGGTCAAGCAGATGGCGCAGCACTGCGATCTCGTGCTTGTCATCGGATCGCGCAACTCGTCGAACTCCAATCGCCTGGTCGAGGTTGCGCTCGAGCACGGCGCGCGCGCCTCGTACCTGATCGACAACGAGTACCGAGGTCCGCGACGAGTGGCTCGTCGGGGTCGAGACGATCGGCGTCACCTCGGGGGCGAGCGCGCCCGAGGAGCTCGTCGAGCGGCTCATCGCGTTCCTTCGCGAGCGGGGCGTGACCGACGTCGAGGAGTTCGAGGTCGTCCAGGAGGACGTGCGGTTCATGCTCCCCAAGACGATCCGCCAGGCCGTCGCCGCCCAGCAGCTGTAGCGCGCCGTGGGGCCCGCGGCGCTGCGCCAGGCGTGCCTGAGCCATACCGGCGCCTACGAGGACTTCCCGTTCGGGCCGCAGACTTCGGTCTTCAAGGTCGAGGGCAAGCTCTTCGCGCTGTCGGCGCTGCGCCGCAGGCCGCTGTCGGTGAGCGTCAAATGCGAGCCCGAGATCGCGATAGCGCTCCGCAACCGCTACGAAGAGGTGGTAGCCGGCTACCACCTCAACAAGCGACACTGGAACACCGTGTCGCTGGCTGGGTCGCTGAGCGATTCGACTGTCCGCGACATGGTCGAGGACAGCTACGACCTGGTCGTCGCGGGGTTGCCGCGGCGCACGCGGAAAAACTGCGCTGGAAGGGCCTCGCCGAGGGCGACAGCAGCGGCTAATCCCCTGCTGGGGCGGCCGATCGTCGTGATGTCAGGATCGTCAGCCCTGGCGTTGTCGTGCGCGGTCGGCCGTCGCTGGAATCCGGCCGTGAAGGTCGGCTGGTGACCGGTCGCCTGATCGGCGTGTCGCGATCCTCGGATGGCTGTGCACGGTCGCGACGGTCGTGCTGTCCGGCCATCACGCCCGGCGACGTCGACCCAGCGCGCGAAGGCGCTGCGCCGCTCGATGGTCCGCGGCGGCTCCAAGGCCGCGCTCAGCGCCTGAACGAACCTAAAGGGGCTCTGACCCCTTGTACCGGGACTTTACGTGGGGTCTGACCCCTTGTACCGGGACTTTACGTCGGGTGGGACCGGTTGTGCGCTGCTCGGCGCCTCGGCGAGGGTCCAGCAGTAGCCTGCGGCGATGCGCACGCTCGTCGTTTCCGACCTGCATCTCGGGACGCGGTCGGGGGCCGATGTGCTGCGACGGGAGGTCGCGCTGAGGGTGCTCGTCGAGGCGCTCGACGGGGTCGACCGGCTCGTGCTGCTGGGCGACATCCTTGAGCTGCGTCAGAGCCCGATGCGCGACGCGATGGCGGCCGCCGAGCCGGTGATGCGCGCATTCGGCGCCGCGCTGGGCGCCGGCGGCCACGTCGTGATCGTCCCCGGAAACCACGACCATCGGCTGCTGGCCCCCTGGTTCGAGCAACGTGGGCGCGACGCCCCGCCGCCGCCACTGGCGCTCGAGGAGCATCCGGGACCCGACGCGTCGCCCGCGCTGCGGACGCTCGCGCAGTGGCTCGAGCCCGCCACGACCGACGTCGCCTATCCCGGGCTGCGGCTGCGTGAGGACGTCTACGCCACCCACGGCCACTACCTCGACCGCCACACCACGCTGCCGACCTTCGAGCGCATCGGCGCCGGGGTCATGGGCCGCCTCGTGGGCGCGCTGCCCGACAGCGCCACTCCGGACGACTATGAGGCCGCACTGGCCCCGCTCTACGCATGGATGGACACGCTGGCCGAGCGCGCGCCCGAGACGCGCGGCGCCACGCGCGGCTCGGTCGGCGCCTGGAGCCTGCTGACCGGCGACGTCACCGCCCGTTGCGCGGGCGGATCCTGCTCGGCATGTTGCCGATCGGCATCTCGACGCTGAACGCGATCGGCCTCGGCCCGGTCAAGGCCGACCTGTCGCCGCGCGAGGTCTGGTCGGCCGGCGTCCGGGCGATGTCGGGTGTCGCGGAGCGGATGGCGATCGACGCCGACCACGTGATCTTCGGCCACACCCACCGCGCCGGCCCGTTCGCCCAGGACGACTCGCTGGAGTGGACGTTCGCCGGCGGGGGGAAGCTGATCAACAGCGGCTGCTGGGTCTACGAACCGGCGTTTCTGAGCCGCGGCCGGTCGAGCCCGTTCTGGCCCGGCGCCGCGGTCGAGCTCGATGACACCGCCGCGCCGCCGCGCGTCGTGCGCCTACTCGGCGACGCCGACCCCGACGCGCTCAGTGCGCCAGATCAGGATCCGCCGGAGCCAGACCCTCAACCAGATCCGACTCCGCCACCACCCCCGGGGTGAAGACCGTCGCCCACACGGTCACCCCATCGCCGACCACCAGCGAAAGCTCGCCGACCGTATGACCGTCGTGGGCGATCAGCTCGTGCGCTCCGTCGTAGGAGACGACGTACGGCGCGCCGTTGACGTCCAGTGTCCCGCGCCCCGACGCGACGACCCACACCCCGGCGGCGCCGTAGGGCCCGCTGTACGCGCCCTCCTGCTCGACGGTCGGCGCGGCGACGAGCGCCTCCGGATCGTCCTCGGGATGGATCGGCGCCACGAACGCATCGCCCGCGATCCCCAGCAGCTCCTGGATCGCCTCCTCAGTGTCCTCGTAGGCGCCCTCACCGTAGTGCAGGTCGACCAGCGTCCCGCGCGCATCCCACAGATAGCGCCCCGGCCAGCCGCGGTTGCCGTAGCGCTGCCACATCGCGCCGTCGTGGTCGAGCAGCACCGCGTGCGAGATCCCCAGGCGCGCCACCGATTCCGCCACCAGCTCCTCGGACGCCGAGATCTCGTAGCCGGGCGTGTGGATCGAGATCACCCGCAGCTGCGGATAGCGGCGGTCCCACTCCTGCAGATACGGCAACGTTCGCAGCGACGGCACCCGGCAGACGTCGAAGAACTCGATCAGCACCGGGCGGCCGATCTGCTTGTCCATCCGCAGCGTCGCTACGTTCAGCCAGCGGGCGCCGTCGGGAAAGGGGGAGCGAATATCCGTCCGGGCGCGGCGCGCATTGCCGCGAGGCTACT
>CAWJXY010000010.1:0-179890 GCA_963846975.1 uncultured Actinomycetes bacterium | reverse complement strand
GGGAGCCTCAGCGAGCAGGAAGCTGCAGCCGAAGCAGCGACTGGTTCTTCGCGTCGTGGATCCACAGCGAGCCCTGCCCGACCGCCAGGTCACCGCCGAAGGACAGGTCTCCGGCGAGCGCCAGGCGGCCGACCACCTCGTCGGTCGCCGGGTCCACCTCGAAGGGCCCGCCATCCGTGGCGAGCCAGACCGACCCCGGGCCGGCCGTCTGGGTGAAGACGGAGTTCCACCTCGGTGAGGTGATGCGCGCGACGACCTGGTTCGTGGCGGGGTCGATCCGGGTCAGCGCCCCGTCGCCACACAGCCCCGAGGCCACCCACACGGCGTCGTCATCGACGGACAGCCGACCGCAGACGCCACCGTCGCGGATGGGGATGGTCGCGGTCACCGTCTCGGTCCGGGAGTCGATCCGGACCACCGCCGAGAGGTTCGGGACGCCGACCCAGAGCGAGCCGGCCCCCGAAGCCAGCCAGGACGGGCCGGCACGGAACTGGCGGGCCCCTACCGGGATGCGGGCCACGACCTCGTTCGTCTCGACGTCGATGCGCCACACGGACCCACCTCGTTCGCCACGGTGGATGGCGACCCAGACGTCCCCGTCGGCTGACGTGATGCCTTGGGGCGCCAGGCCCACCGGGATGGTGGCGACGGCCGCACCGGACCGGCCGTCGACCCTGGTGACCGTGTTGTCACCAGGGTTCGACACCCAGAGGTCGCCTCCCGCGAGGGTGAGGTCGCCCCCGCCCGCTCCGACCGGGACCGTGTTCGTGACCAGCCCACTGTCGAGGTCGACCCGGGAGGCCGTCTCGTCGAGATCGTTGTGCACCCACAGCTGCTGCTCGTCCAGCACCACGGAGCCGAAACCCGTCCCCACTCGGGTTCTCGTGAGCACCCGGAGCTCCCCCATCACATCGCCCGTTCCCGGATTCAGTCGTGCCAAGCCGATCGGCGTGCCCGGCGTGGCCGACCTGCCTTCGTCCGAGGGCCAGGCCGCGGCCGTCATCACGGCGGCCGCGGCCACCGCGGCCGTGAGCAGGCCTGCGGCCGCCGCAGCTCCGGCCCTCGGGCCCCACCGGCTGCGGGTATGACCCTGGGTCGAGGGCACCCGTGGCGACTCCTGGCCTCGGGACATGGCGGCGGTCCCGCCGTCGAGGACCGCCCGCTCCACGGCCTGCAGCTCTGCGGACGGCTCGAGCCCGAGCTCCTCGACGAGCCGGGACCGAAGCACGCGGAACGCGGCCAGCGCGTCGGCCTGCCGACCGCTGCGGTCGAGGGCCAACATCAACAGGCCGGTGCGACGCTCACGCAGCGGAGCCTGGGCCACGAGGGCCTCAAGCTCTGGCACGAGCTCACGGTGCTGCCCCAGCTCGAGCGCTGCCTCAGCCCGGTCCTCGAGAGCCAGGTCGCGCAGCTCGACGAGGCGGGCGAGCTGGCTGGACACCTCGGCGTCGTACTCGGGGGCCGGTCCGGGGGGCCCCCGCCACATGCTCAGAGCGCGGTCGAGGTGCTCCGAGCGTTCTCGTGGCCCGCTCACGACGTGGGCCAAGGCGAGTGCCTGCTCGAAGCGTCCGACATCGGTCTGTTCGGCGCAGACGTCCAACACGTAGCCGCCGGATGCGGTGAGCAGGACCTGGGAGGGGGGCGCGCTCCGCAGCACACGCCGAAGCTTCGAGACCGAGACCCGCAGGCTGGCCGCCGCGCTCGGGGGTGGGGTCGGCCCCCACAGCGCGTCGACGAGGTGCGACGCCCCGACGGCTCGCCGCGGTTCAGCACCAGCATGAACAGGATCGCCTGCTGCTGCCGGCCCGCAACCTCGACCGGCGTGCCCTCGAGAACGACCTGCGGTGCGCCGAGGATCCTGATGTCCAGACCAGGTGCACCCTCCGTCATCTACCGATGTTACGGCGCGGATGCGCGCGTTGACAGTGCGAATACTGCGGCCCGGGCATGGTCGAGACACACCCCCGACTAACCAAGGAGCCCTCATGAACCGCAACCTTCGAACCCTGCTGGCCGTGGGCGCGTGCGCTGCCACCACGGCAGGTCTCGCCACCGGCGCCCAGGCCGCCGAGCCGCAACGCCAGACGGTGGTGCTCGATCGCGTCATCCCCGCCCTGCACCCGTGCGCTGGGTTCGTCGTCGACGCGCGCTACCACCTCGTCCGCGAGATCACGACCTACACGGACGGTTCCGGTACCCCGATCCGGCAGATGATCCACGTGACGGTCGACGGTGTCCTCACCAACTCCACGACGGGGAAGGAGGTGACGTCAACGGGTGTTCGGGTCTTCCACAGCGACCTCCTCACGGGCGCCCTGTTCACCACCGCGTCGAACACGATCATCCACGAGCCGGGAGGCGGCGCCATCACGCTCGGCACGGGCCTGCTGGAGTTCGGTCCGGGCGGCGTGATCGTCGACTACCACGGCCCCACGGACGCGGCCGAGTACCAGGCGCTCTGCGACCTGTTGGGCTGAGCGCCCGGCGGTAGGGTCCCCAGCAAGCCCGGGAGAGCCGGGGCTGTCCGGACCCTGGAGCCAGGATGAGTGACCCGACCGGCGTCGTCTTTCCCGAGGTCGACGGCCGCCGCTCCACCGGTGCCACCGGGCGGGCGGTCGTCGCCGACGCGCTGCGTCCCGTCGACCCGGTCGGCGCCGCGGCGGCCGCACGCGAGACCAACTGGCGCAGTGGCTACCTCACCCACTTCCGCCGCCTGGTGGAGGCCGGTCTCGCGCGCCCGAGGATGCCGTCGCCATCGCCGACGCCGGCCTCGCCTCGCTCTACGACCGGATGTGCTGGCGCGACCCCGACGGCCGCCAGGTGCGCCTCGAGGCGGCGCTCGGCGGGGTCGCCGGCAGCCCCGCCGACCTGCTGGCCACCGAGGAGCTCCCCGGCGCGGGCGAGGCCGAGCACCGCCCTCACCGTCCCCTACCGCGGCCACCGCCTCGCGGGCGACGACCTGCGCCGGCAGCTCGACACCTGGGTCGCCGACGGCGTCGTCGAGCCCAGCCTGCGCGAGGCCGTCGGGCGAGTCATCGACCACCCCGAGTGGCTGCGCCTCGAGGGCCGCATCGTGGTCGTGCTCGGCGCCGGCCGCCGAGATGGGCCCGCTGCGCTCGCTGCTGCGCTGGGGCGGCACCGTCGCCGCCGTCGACCTGCCCCGGCCCGACCTGTGGACCCGGCTGCTCGGCGACACCCGCGGCCTCGCCGGCCGGGTGCTCGTGCCGGCCACCCCCGGCTCGTCCGACCTCGCCGCAGCGGGCCGGCGTCGACCTCATCCACGACCTGCCGACCGCCACCGGCTGGGTCTGCGGCCTGCCGGGGTCGCTCGTCGTGGGCAACTACGTCTACGCCGACGGCGCCACCAACGTGCGGGTCAGCACCGCCGTCGACGCCCTCACCGAGACGGTGCGCCAGGCCCGCCCCGACACCGCGATGTCGTTCCTCGCCACCCCCACCGACGTGTTCGCCGTGCCCGGCGAGGCCGTCGCCGCGTCGGTGCAGGCCTACGCCGACCGCCGCACGTCCAAGGTGCTGCGCGGCCCGCTGCGCACCCTGTCGGGTGGCCGCCTGCTGCGGCGCAACTACGTGCCCGGCGAGGACCCCGGCATCAACGACTCCGTCGTGCTCCAGCAGGGCCCCAACTACCTCCTGGCCAAGCGGCTCCAGCGCTGGCGGGCCACCTCGGCCCGCGCCCAGGGCGCGACCGTGTCGTTCAAGATCGCCCCGCCCACCCGCACCCGCTCGGTCGTCAAGAACCGCGGGCTGGCGGCGGCGTACGCCGGGGCCCACCGCTTCGGGGTCGAGGTCTTCGACCCCGGCACGGCCAACACGCTGATGGCGGCGCTGCTCGTGCACGACCTGCGCGCCGGCTCGCCGCGCCAGGAGCACCCGTGGCAGGACGAGGCCTATGCCGCGGCGCACGGTGGGCTGTGGCGGGCGGCCTACGACCCGCGCAGCGCCCTCGGCCTGGCCGCCCTGCTCGGCGCGGCCTCGGCCCGCCCCTGACCTCGGCGCCCCTCCTCGCTCCCGCCCGTCCTGGGTTGGGTGCTCAGGTGGTGCGTCGGAGCAACCACTTCAGCACCCAACTCGGCGTGGGTGTGAGGGATCCGTGGCTGATGCTCCAGATCACCCACGGAATCCGTGGTTGGCGAAGCCGTCGTCCACCCGTCATGATGGAGGCATGAGCGCCACCTCGTCGATGCCGAAGCGACCGTCCGACCCCCTCGACCTGGTCGACGTCGACAGCCTGCTCAGCGACGAGGAGAAGGCCGATCCGCGCCGCCGTGCGGCAGGTCTGCGCCGACGCCGTCGACCCCCACGTCATGGGCTGGTACGAGGCGGGTGACCTCCCGGTCGCGCGCGAGCTCGCCCTGGAGTTCGGCAAGGTGGGCCTGCTCGGCATGCACCTCGAGGGCTACGGCTGCGCCGGCATGTCCGCGGTCGACTACGGCCTGGCCTGCCTCGAGCTCGAGGCGAGCGACTCCGGCATCCGCTCGCTGGTGTCGGTGCAGGGCAGCCTGGCGATGTTCGCGATCTGGCGCTTCGGCTCCGAGGAGCAGAAGCAGGAGTGGCTGCCGCGGATGGCCGCCGGCGAGGCGATCGGCTGCTTCGGCCTCACCGAGCCCGACCACGGCTCCGACCCGGCGTCGATGCGCACCCGAGCCCGCCGCGACGGCGACGACTGGGTGCTCGACGGCTCGCAAGATGTGGATCACCAACGGCTCGATCGCCGACGTCGCGGTGGTCTGGGCCAACGCGGGCGACGACAACGGCGGCATCCGTGGCTTCGTGGTGCCCACCGACACACCCGGGTTTCGCCGCCCACAAGATCACCCACAAGATGTCGCTGCGCGCGTCGGTCACCTCCGAGCTCACCTTCGACAACCTGCGCCTGCCCGCCGGACGCCGTGCTCCCCGACGTCACCGGGCTCAAGGGCCCGCTGGCCTGCCTGAGCGAGGCGCGCTACGGCATCGTCTGGGGCTCGCTGGGCGCGGCCCGCTCGTCGCTCGACGCCGCCCGCCGCTACTCGATGGAGCGCATCCAGTTCGGCCGCCCGATCGCCGGCTTCCAGCTCACCCAGGCCAAGCTCGCCGACATGGCCATCGAGCTGCAGCAAGGGCCAGCTGCTCGCGCTGCACCTCGGCCGGCGCAAGGACGCCGTGCGGGCTGCGCCCCGAGCAGGTGTCGGTCGGCAAGCTCAACAACATCCGCGAGTCGATCGAGATCTGCCGCACCGCGCGCACCATCCTCGGCGCCAACGGCATCTCGCTGGCAGTACCCCGTCATCCGGCACATCAACAACCTCGAGTCGGTGCTCACCTACGAGGGCACCGTCGAGATGCACACGCTCGTCCTCGGCCAGGCCCTCACCGGCGAGTCCGCCTTCCGCTGACCTCGCGGCCCGCTCCCTCGAGCCGGCCGTCACCGCAACAACCTCGTTGCCCGCCGACCCCGGCGGGCGGGACGATGACCGTCCCCCGCCTCTCACCCCGGAGTTTCCCGTGCTGTCCGCCTATGCCCCGCTCTTCCGCGTCCCCGGCGCCACCCGCTTCATCGCGGGGACGGCCCTGTCGCGCACCGGCGGAGCGATGTTCGGTGTCGCGATCATCGTCATGCTCAGCGAGCGCCGGGGGTCCTTCGGCCTCGCCGGAGCCGTGTCGGCGGTCGGCCTGTTCGTGCTCGCCATCGCGGGCCCGGTCATCGGCCGGCTCGTCGACAAGCACGGGCAGCGCCGCGTGGCCCTGCCCTTCGTGGTGTTCTCGACCGTCTGCGGCGTCACCGTCGCGGTGCTCTCGTGGACCGACGCCCCGCCTGGACCCTGTTCGTCTTCTACGGCCTGAGCGCCGTGCTGCCCGAGCCCGGGCCGATGTCGCGGGCCCGCTGGGCGCACATCTACCGCGACGAGCCGGGCCGGCTGCACACCGCGATGTCGTTCGAGCAGGTCGCCGACGAGGCCTCCTTCGTCATCGGGCCGGTGCTCGCCGTGCTCGTGTCGACGCTGTGGTTCCCCGAGGCGGGGCTGCTGCTCGCCGAGCTGCTCTTCACGACGGGCATGCTCGTGTTCCTCGCCGCGCGGGCGACCGAGCCGCCGATCGTGCCGCACGCCGACCGACCGGCCGGCATCGCCGCTCGTCGCCCCGGCCTGCTCATCGTCACCACCGCGCTCGTCATGACCGGCGTCATCTTCGGCGCCAACGAGGTGATCGCCGTCGCGTACGCCTCCGAGCGGGGCGAGACCGGCTTCTCGAGCATCATCCTCGGCGCCTTCGCGCTCGGGTCGACACTGGCCGGCATCGTCTTCGGCAGCACGGTGTTCCGGATGACGATGACCCGCCGGCTGCTGCTCGCGGCGACCGGCATGTTCGTGCTGGAGGTCCCGGCCCTGCTCGTCGGAGGGCTCTGGCCCCTCGTCGTCGTCATGTTCGTGGCCGGCTC
Organism: uncultured Actinomycetes bacterium; assembly: GCA_963846975.1. Taxonomy (GTDB): domain Bacteria; phylum Actinomycetota; class Thermoleophilia; order Solirubrobacterales; family Solirubrobacteraceae; genus AC-49. The sequence goes on along the minus strand of CAWJXY010000010.1, from coordinate 173,451 downwards.
GGCCACCGCCCCCATGCTGATCACCAGCCTGTCGCTGGCGCAGCGGCTCGTGCCCGCAGCCCTGGTCACCGAGGGCATGGCCGTGGCCATCACCGGCATCCTGATCGGCATCTCGGGTGGGTCGGCGGTCGGCGGCTGGGCGATCGAGGCGTGGGGTGCGCAGACGGCGTACGCCGTCCCCGTCGTCGCAGGTGGTCTCGCGCTCGCCATCATCGCGATGCGCTACCGGCACGTCGAGCGCCACGAGCTCGCGGGCGCCGACGTGCTGGTCAGCTGAGCCAGGCGCCGGCGCGCATGACCCGCACCACCTCGAGCTCCTCGTCGAGGTGCACGAGGTCGGCGCGCCGGCCGGGCCCGATGGCACCGACGTCGTCGAGCCCGAGCAGGCGGGCGGGCGTGGCCGTCGCCGCCTCGACCACGGCGTCGAGCGGCAGCCCGGCGGTCCGTACGGCGTAGCGGACGGCCCGGTCCATCGTGAGGGTGCTGCCGGCGATCGCGCCGTTCGACGCCAGTCGCGCCACCCCGTCGCGCACCTGCACGGCCGCCGGTCCGAGCACGTAGTCGCCGTCGGCCGCACCGGCCGCCCCCATCGCGTCGGTGACCAGGAGGAAGCGGTGTGGCGCCGACGTCGCGGCCCAGCGCAGCACCTCCGGGTGGAGGTGGACGCCGTCGGCGATCAGCTCGACGCACGCCCGCGGGTCCTCGACGAGCGCGAGCACCGGGCCGGGTTCACGGTGGTGCACGGCGCGCATCGCGTTGAACAGGTGCGTCGCCACCGTCGCGCCGGCATCGAGCGCGGCGCGCGCCACGGCGTAGGTCGACTGCACGAGGAGGCCGCGGCGCTGGGCGCGCGCATCGAGCGCCTGGCCCGCCGCCGCGAGCAGCTCGGGCCGGTCAACCCACTCGCCCAGGGCGAGTACGAGCAGGCGCTGGAGCACGTCGAGGAGCTCGAGCGCCAGCGGATCGACCTCGAGACGGCGCTGCGCGAGTTGCGCCAGCTGATCCGCGACACGGACCGCCAGATCCGCGAGAGCTTCGAGCAGACGTTCAACGCGGCGGCCGAGAACTTCGAGCGCCTGGCCGGGCAGCTGTTCCCGGGCGGGCGGGGCCGACTGCGGCTGGTGCGCGAGGACAGCGGCCCGCGGCCGGTCCTCGGCGGCGCCGATGCGCCCCAGGCGGCGAGTGCTGACGACATCGCCGAAGCGGCGGCCGAGGCCGAGGCGGCGGCTGAGGAGCACGGGCTGGATCCCGACGACGACATGGGCGTCGAGATCGAGATCACGCCGTCGGGCAAGTCGATGAAGCGCCTGATGCTGATGTCGGGCGGCGAGAAGTCGATGACCGCGATCGCGTTCCTGTTCGCGGTCTTCCTCGCCAAGCCGTGCCCGTTCTACATCCTCGACGAGGTCGAGGCCGCGCTCGACGACCTCAACATCGGCCGCTTCCTCGACCTCCTGCGCGCCAACGCCGACCGCGCGCAGTTCATCGTCGTCACCCACCAGAAGCGCACGATGGAGGCCGCCGACACCCTGTACGGCGTCTCGATGGCCGACGACGGCGTCTCGAAGGTCATCTCGCGCCGCCTGCCGCGCGAGGTCGCGGCCGACGAGGCGGCGGAAGCGGCCGTCGCGTAGGCCGTCTCACCAGGTGATGACAGTTCGGCCGATGAGATTCGCGACACTGGGTAGTCGCTAGGGGTACAACGTCCAACCCGCAGGAGGACCGAAATGCCGCAGACCGCGACGCACATCACCCAGCTCGGCCGGGTCTTCATTCCGGTCAGCGATCAGGACAAGGCGCTGGCCTTCTACACCGACACGCTCGGATTCGAACTGCGCGCCGACATCCCGTTCGGCGAGGGCGACCGCTGGATCGAGGTCGGCCCGCCCGGCGGCGAGTCGGCGGTCGCGCTGGTGACGCCGATGGAGTCAAACCAGCCTGGCGGCCACACGAACGTCAGCTTCACCACCGACGACATCGACGCCTCCTACGCGAGCCTGAGCGAGCGGGGCGTCGACTGCAAGGACATCATGCGAATGGGCGATCCTGTGCCGCCGATGTTCGAGTTCTCAGACCAGGACGGCAACGTGTTCATGCTCGTCGAGCGACAGGGCTGAGGCCCCGCTGGACGGCGTCTTCATCACCGAGCTCGAGCCCGCCGCCGGCTCCCCGCTGGGCGCCGGTCGGCGGCTCGCGGTCAAGGACCTGTTCGACACGGCGGGCGTGCGCACGACGTATGGCTCGGCGATCTTCTCCGACCACGTCCCCGACGCGACCGCCGAGGCCGTCGCGCTGCTCGAGGCCGCGGGCTGGGTCGACATCGGGAAGACGAACCTGCACGAGTTCGCCTACGGCATCACGTCCGACAACGCCCATTACGGCCGCGTGCCCAACCCGGTCGCACCGGACCGCACGCCCGGCGGGTCGAGCGGCGGCAACGCCGCGGCACTCGCGTTGGGCCTCGCCGACGGCGCCCTGGGCACCGACAGCGGCGGCTCGATCCGGATCCCGTCGGCATGCTGCGGGACGACCGGGTTCAAGCCGACCCACGGCCTCGTCAGCCTCGACGGCTGCTTCCCGCTCGCCCCGACCTGGGACCACGCCGGGCCGATGGCGCGCGACGTCCAGACGTGCGCGGAGCTGATGGGCGCGCTGGTTGCGGGGTTCGAGCCCGCGGCGCTGCACGACCTCACCGACGTCCGGGTCGCCGTCGCCTGGACCGAGCTCGCCGACCCGCTGGTGCGCGAGCGTGTCGAGGCGGCGGCGGCGCACTTCCCGCACGCGACGCGGATCGACCTGCCACTCAGCCACGACACCGGCGCACTGTTCGGCCGCGAGGTCGCCGAGGTCCACCGCGAGCTGTGGCGCGACCACCCCGACCAGTACTCCGACAACGTCGCCCACAAGATGATCCAGGCGATGCTGACGACCGACGCCGAGGCCGACGCGGCGCGCGCGGTCCGCGAGAACTACCGCGAGGAGTGGGCGCGGCTCACGACCGACGTCGACCTCGTGCTGACCCCGACGCTCGCGATGGTTGCACCGCCGGCCGCGCTCGGCGAGGAGCCGATCCGCAACCGCATGCTGCAGTTCACCTATCCGTTCAATGCCTTGGGCGCCCCGGCGCTGGCGCTGCCGTGCGGGGCCGCGGAGGACGGGCTGCCGGCGTCGGTGCAGGTGGCGGGGCGGCCGGGGGACGATGGGTTGGTGCTGGCGGCGGGGGCGTTGTTGCAGCGGGCGCTTTCTGGACGGTCCTGACCCTCCACAGCCGCATAGAGTCCAGGCCCATGGAGACCTGGGACGCCCTCACCTCTCGCCGCAACGTCCGCCAGTTCGCCGACCGGCCGATCGCCGACGCCGACCTCGACGCGATCCTTGAGGCCGGCCGCCGGGCGCCATCATCCAAGAACTGGCAGCCGTGGGACTTCGTCGTCGTCACCGACCGCGAGCGGCTGCAGCAGATGGCCGATGACTGGACCGGCACCCGCCACGTCGCCGGGAGCGCCGCGACCGTCGCCCTTGTTGCCTCGGTCCCCAACGACCAGCACGAGCGCCACCGGACCCACTACGACCTCGGCCAGGCGTCGATGGCGATGATGGTCGCCGCCGCCGACCGCGGGATCGGGTCCGGCCACGCGGCGGTCACCAACCCCGAGCGGATGGCCGAGATCCTCGGCCTGCCCGACGGCAAAGAGGTGATCTACCTGCTCGACTTCGGCTACCCGGCCGACCGGCCGCTACAGCCGATCATGCGCCCCAACCGCCGCGCCTTCGACGAGGTCGTTCACCGCGGGCAGTGGTAGCGGGCCGGCGAGCTACGTCGTCGCGACGCCGAGCCCCCGGCGCAGCACCTCGACCAGCGCCGCGACCGCGCGCTGCGTCACGTCGAGATCGGCAAACAGCCCGAACCCGTGGCAGACCTGCGGCCAGCAATGGATCTCGGTCGGCACCCCTGCCGCCAGCAGACGCAGCGCGTACTCGAGCCCCTCGTCGCGCAGCGGGTCGAGCTCGTTGACGGTCACGTAGGTGGGCGGAATCCCCGACAGATCCTCCATCCGCGCGGGCGCCGCGTACGGCGTCGGCTCCTGACCGGCCAGGTAGTAGCGCCACGAATGCTGGGCGTTGGACAGGTTCCAGATCGCCGAGTCCTGCCCGAGGCCGTTCATCGACGGGCTCTGCAGCCGATCGTCGAGCTCCGGCTCGAGCAGTGCCTGGAACGCGATTGCCGGCCCGCCGGCGTCCCGGGCGCGCAGGACCGTCGACGCGCAGAGGTTGCCGCCCGCGCTGTCGCCGATCACGGCGATCAGCGCCGGGTCGACGCCGAGCTCGCCGGCGTTGGCCGCGAACCACTGAAGCGCGGCGAAGCAGTCGTCTGACGCGGCCGGGTACTGGTGCTCGGGCGCCAGGCGGTAGTCGACCGACACCACGACCGCGTTCAGGGCTGCGGCGATCGCGACGTTCGAGGGGTCATCCATCGCCGGCATGCCGACCGCGAAGCCGCCGCCGTGGATGTCGAGCACGCCCGGGCGGCCGGTGGCCGCGCCCGGCACCGAGAGGATGCGGATCGGGATCTCCGGCGCGCCATCAGGGCCGGGGATCGTGCGGTCCTCGATCACGACGGCGCCTACGTCGAGCGGCGGCGCGGCCGCGGCCATCGCCGCGAGCGTCGCGCGCTCGTTGTCGATGTCGCCGAAGTCGATCGGCGGGAGCATGGTCAGGGCTTCGGCAAGTTCGGGCAGCATGCGACGGCACATTAGTGTCCCGGCGATGCGAATCCACGCGATGAGCACCGGCACGGTGCAGCTCCGTCATGCGTTCCTCTACCCCAAGCCCGGGGTCCGGCGCCAGCTCGGGATCTTCATGCGCGGTCCATGGGTGGAGCAGCAGTTCCCGATCCACTGCTGGGCCGTCGAGCACGACGACCGGCTGATCCTCGTCGACACGGGCGAGGTCGCGACCGCCAACGACGTCCCGTTCGCACGGTTCGAGCTCACTCCCGACGAGGAGCTGCCCGGCGCGATGGCGGGCGCGGGCCTGTCGCTCGACGACGTCGACACTGTTGTCCTGACCCACATGCACGGCGACCACATGGACGGCGCCGTCCACGCCAAACAGCCGGTGCTCGTCAACGAGCCCGACCTCGCGTTCACGAAGACGGCGATGGCCCGCTTCTTCCAGCGCGTCCTCAAGCAGCCCCTGCCCCTCGGCGTCGACTGGCAGACGTACACGCTCGACGACGGCCCGTTCGGTGGGTTCGAGGCCAGCAAGAAGCTGACCGAGGACGGCCGCGTCGTGATCGTCTCGACGCCGGGCCACACGGTCGGTCACGTGTCGGTCATCTGCATCGACGACGAGGGCCGCCACGTGATGCTGGCCGGCGACACGACCGACTCGCTCGAGCAGCTCCTCGCCCGGCGGCCCGATGCCGTCTCGCCGAGCGCGAAGGTCACGGTCGCGACAATCGACCGGATCCTCGCCCACGCCCGCGAGCACCCGACCGTGTACCTGCCGGCTCACGACGCGGAGTCCGCCGCGCGACTGCAATCGGGCGAGCTGCTGGCGCCACGATGAGTTCCCCGCTGGTGTGCGGTCTGTAGGGCATGTCACGGCTGCGATTCACGATCTCGATGTCGCTCGACGGCTACGTCGCCGGGCCCAACCAGAGCGTCGAAAACCCGCTGGGCGAAGGCGGTATGGCGCTGCACGAGTGGGCGTTCGCGCTGCGCTCGTGGCGCGAGCCACACGGCCTGGAAGGCGGCGAGGACAATGCGTCCACGCCCGTCGTGGCGCGCAACCTCGCGGGGATCGGCGCGTACGTGATGGGCCGCAACATGTTCGGCGGCACGGGCGCGTGGGCGGAGAACCCGTGGGACGGCTGGTGGGGCGAGGACCCGCCGTTTCACCTGCCGGTGTACGTCGTCACCCATCACGAGCGCGAGCCGCTGGAGTGCCAAGGGGGCACGACGTTTCACTTCGTCACCGGCGGTGTCGAGTCGGCGCTCGCGCGGGCGAGCGAGACGGCCGGTGACCAGGACGTGTTCCTCTCCGGTGGCGCCGGCATCGCGCGCCACTGCTTCAAGGAAGGCCTGATCGACGAGGCCACGCTCAGCGTCGTTCCGATCCTCCTGCACCGCGGCGAGCGGCTGCTGGACGACCTCGAGGGCGCGCAGCTGGGCATGGAGTGCGTCGAGTCGGTCGCCGCGCCCGGTGTGACCCACCTGACGTACCGCCGTATCTAGAGGACGCGCCGCGGCCTGATCGCGCCCGCTAACGTCGCGGCCGATGGCCGACGACTGGCGCGAGCTGTTTCTCACCGACGCGGGCCCCCGGGTGCCGAACGACGTCGCCGACGGCGAAGCCGAGCCCGAGCGCCGTCGCGGCTTCTTTCGCCGCCTGCGCGAGAACCTGTCCAAGACGCGAGCCGCGCTCGGCGCCGAGATCCACGCGACCCTGTTCGACACGCTCGACGACGAGACGTGGGAGCGCCTCGAGGAGGCGCTGATCATGGCCGACGTCGGCGCCGCGACGACGGCCGAGATCGTCGGCACGCTCGAGCGCGAGGCGACCGAACAGGGCCTCGAAGGCGGCCCGCAGCTCACCGAGCGCCTGATCGAGCTGATGGCCGGCATCGCCCGCGCCGGCACACCGACGATCGACCTGCGCCACGAGCCGACGGTGATCATGGTGTGCGGCGTCAATGGCACCGGCAAGACGACGTCGATCGGCAAGATCGCGTGGCACATCCGGCGCGAGCTTGGCCTCAGCGTCGTGCTCGGCGCCGCCGACACATTTCGCGCCGCCGCCGTCGAACAGCTCGAGGAGTGGGCGCGACGTGCGGGCTGTGAGATCGTCACCGGGGCGCCGGACTCCGACCCCGGCGCGGTCGCGTTCGACGCCGTCACGAGCGCTCGTGCCAGCAACGCAGACGTCGTGATCATCGACACGGCCGGCCGCCTGCACACCCAGGACGACCTGATGGCCGAGCTCGGCAAGGTCCGCCGCGTGATCGAACGCCAGCTGCCGGGCGCGCCGCACGAGACGCTGTTGACCGTCGATGCGACGACCGGCCAGAACGGCCTGCGCCAGGCCAAGCAGTTCTCGGCCGTCGTTCCGGTCGACGGGATCGTGCTCACCAAGCTCGACGGGACGGCCAAGGGCGGCATCGCGCTCGCGATCGCCGGTGAGCTCGACATTCCGGTCAAGCTGATCGGGATCGGCGAGGCGCTCGAGGATCTGCGGCCCTTCGACCCCGACGACTTCGCGCGCGCGCTGGTTGCGCTGGACCCGTGAGATTCCGTAAGTTCGACGCTCCAGCCCGGTCTGAACAACCAGATGACTGCACCTACTAACCACCTCACCCTGCCCGGACCGACCGAGCGTCGGTAGAGTCGGAGGCGACGATGGACTGGATTCCCTGGCTGATTGCCGCTTGCATCCTGGCCGTCGGGGAGATGCACTTCACGGGCTTCTTCCTGGGGCCGTTCGCGCTTGGCGCGTTCGCAGCCACGGTCGTCGCGCTGATCGGCGTCGGTTTCGGGATCACGGTCGCGATCTTCGCCGTCGTCACGATCCTCACGTTTCTCCTCCTGCGCCCGATTGCCAACCGCCACATCCACCAGCCCGCGATCATGCGGACCGGGACGGCGGCGCTGGTCGGTAAGACCGGAATGGTGCTGGAACGGATCGCCAACGACGAAGGCGTGGGTGTCGTGAAGATCAACGGCGAGGTCTGGACCGCGCGTGCCTACGAGGATGATCACGTCATCGACGCGGGCCAGCGGGTGCAAGTGGTTGAGATACGGGGCGCCACCGCGCTCGTCAGCGAATAAGGAAGGACCTTTAATGCTCGCAAGCTCAACGCCGACGGCCGGACTGATCGTCGCGGCCGTCCTGCTGCTGTTCGCCCTCTACGTGGCGGCGCGCACGATCCGCATCATTCCGCAGGCCCGTGCCGGCGTCGTCGAGCGCCTCGGGCGCTACAGCCGCACCCTGTCGCCGGGCCTGGCGATCGTGTTGCCGTTCATCGACCGCGTGCGCCCGCTGATCGACCTGCGTGAGCAGGTCGTCACGTTCCCGCCGCAGCCGGTGATCACGTCCGACAACGTTTCGGTCAACGTCGACACGGTCCTGTACTTCACGATCACCGATCCCAAGAGCGCGACGTACGAGATCGCCAACCCGCTCCAGGCGATCGAGCAGCTGACCGTCACCACGCTGCGAAACATCATCGGCTCGCTCACGCTCGAGGACACGCTGACCTCGCGCGACAAGGTCAACGACCAGCTGCGCGTCGTGCTCGACGAGCGCACGGGCAAGTGGGGGATCCGGATCGCCGGCGTCGAGCTGAAGTCGATCGATCCGCCGGCGACGATCCAGGAGGCGATGGAGAAGCAGATGCGCGCCGAGCGCGACCGGCGCGCCGCGATCCTCACCGCCGAGGGCGTCAAGCAGTCGCAGATCCTGACCGCCGAGGGTCAGAAGCAGTCGGAGATCCTGACCGCCGAGGGCGAGCGCCAGTCGCAGATCCTGCGGGCTGAGGGTCAGGCGAAGGCGATCGACACCGTTTTCTCGGCCATCCACACCGGCAACCCCGACGAGGGTCTGCTCAGTTACCAGTACCTGCAGATGCTCCCCGAGCTGGCCAAGGGCGACGCCAACAAGGTGTTCATCATCCCGTCGGAGTTCTCGCAGGCGCTCGGCAACATCGGCGGCGCGATCGCCGGCGTCGCCGGCGGCGGCGCGAAGCCCCGCCCGCCCGCACCACCCGCCCCGCCCGCCGTCGAGCCTCCGCACTAAGCGCACTTGGGTCGCAAACGCGACAGGGGGCCCGCTGGCCTGGTGGGCCCCCTGTCTGCGGACGACGCGCGCCGGATCGCGCTGCGCGCTCAGGGACTGCTCGGCGCGCCCGATCGCCGGGGCGGCGTGCCCGGGGTACTGGAGCGCGTCGGCATGGTCCAGCTCGACACGATCTCGGTGCTCGCGCGATCACACGAGCTCGTCGCCTACGCGCGGCTGGGGCCGGTCGGCCGTGGGGCCGTCGAGCGCGCGTATTGGAGCGGCGGGGCGTTCGAGTACTGGGCCCACGCGGCGTGCATCCTGCCGGTCGACCAGTGGCCGTGGTTCGCATTCCGGCGTCGACGCCTGCGGGCGCGCGGGCGGCGCTGGCACGCCGTCCAGCCGCAGGTCCGCGACGAGGTGCTGGCCCGGCTGCGCGCCGATGGATCGCTGACGACGGGCGACCTCGGCGGCGCCAAGGCGAGCGCCGAGTGGTGGGACTGGTCGCACGCGAAGGTCGCGATCGAGTGGCTGCTCGACATCGGTGAGGTCGTGTGCGTGGAGCGCCGCGGCTTTCGCCGGGTCTACGACCTGCCCGAGCGCGTGCTTGCGCCGGCGCTGCTCGACCGCGAGCCCGGCGACGACGAGTGCCTCGCCGCGCTCGTCGGCATTGCCGGCCGCGCGCTCGGCGTCGCCACGGCCGCGGATCTGGCCGAGTACCACCGCCTGACCCAGGCCCAGGTGCGCGGTGCGGTCGAGGCCGCCGGGCTGGTCGAGGTCGCGGTCGACGGCTGGGGCGCGCCGGCGTGGGCGGACCCGGCCGCGCTCGCGGCCCCGCCCCGTGGGCGCCACCGCACGACGTTGCTGTCGCCGTTTGACTCGATGATCTTCGACCGCCGGCGGACCGAGCGCCTGTTCGGCTTCACCCACCGCCTCGAGGCCTACGTGCCGAAGGCCAAGCGCGTCCACGGCTACTTCGTCATGCCGCTGCTGGCCGGCGGGCGCCTCGTCGGGCGGGTCGACCCCAAGCGCGAGGGCTCGACGCTGATCGCGCGGCAGCTGTCGGTTGACGGCCTCGCTCACGTCGAGCCGGTCGCGGCAGCGCTGCGAGAGGCCGCGAGCTGGGTCGGCTGCGACGCGGTCGCGGTCGAGCGCGTGACGCCCCGGGCGGCGCTCGCGCCGCTGCGTGCCGCGCTGGCGTGATGCACCGTTGCTCTGACCGTGCGAAGAGCGTAGGTTGGGCTCGATGATCGCGACGACGTCGTGAGTCGGTATGGCCTCGATGAGCTTGCACGCCAGGCCGCGACGAGCCGCGACGTCAGCGCCAGCAATGCGGGCATCGAACGGTCGATCGACGCGGTGTCGCGCGCCTTGGCGCTCCCGCTCTCGCGCCGTCGCGCGATCGGGGTCGTGGCGGGCGGTTTGCTCGCTGCTGGAACGCTGCGTCCGCGCTTCGCCCGCGCGGCCGGGCCGGACTGCACTTTCGGGGACCCGCAGAAATGCACCGCGACAAAGGCCGGCGCCAACGGCAACGCGGCTCAGGTCTGTGTCGGCAACGACTGGCACTGCTGCGGCAACGACCGCTGTGCGATCGCCTGCAAGCCGTGGGAGCGCTGCGTCAACGGCGGCAGCCCGACGGCCGGCTGCAGTGACACGGCGCTGCTGTGCTTCGCGAAGGACTCCGCGAACTTCGATGCGCGCAAGTCCCTGTACTGCAGCGTCCAGCTGACCGACCAGGGCTGGCTGTGCAGCGACCAGGCGCCGCGCACCCTCGAATGGGGATGGTGCTGCTTTGAGTCGCAGAAATGCGGCAAGACGCTCGGCAAGTGCGAGTGCGCGGGCGAGGTCTGTGGGGAGGGGTGCTGCCCGCATGACCACTACTGCTCGGGCGGGAACATCTGCCTGCAGAAGTGCGCGGGGGGCGTCAAGGGCCAGCGGTGTGGCAACGACTGCTGCTCGGGCGTCACGCACTGCGCGGGTGACCACTGTGCCTGCACGCCGCCGGCGGTCGAGTGCGGGACCGGCTGCTGCAGCCCGAACAAGACGACCCCGGACCCGAATGTCCGCAGCGCGCCGTGGAACTTCTGGAGCGACCTGATCGGCCAGACGGCATCCAACTACGGGGGCTCAAAACACCGTGCGGCGCTCGCGGGTGCGACCGCTGCGGCCACCGGCGCCGCCGGCGCGACGGCCGCGGTCGCCCAGATCGGTGCGGTCAACGCGCAGATGGCCGCCGCGCTCGTCGCGTTCACCGACAACCATCACGACAGCGCGTTTCGGACCACGGTCAAGGTCGGCAAGTCGAAGCTGCCCAAGCTCAAGGCCGGCGACGGTCTCGATGCGGCGTCCGCCGCTGCGCTGAGCGCGATGATCTCCGTCCAGGCCCACGCCGCCGCAACGATCGCCGCCGCGGCGACCTGCCTCGCCCGCCAGCGCAGCGCGACGATCAAGCACGACGGGTCCCATGCGCGGACCCAGATGCTCGCCTCGGCACGGTTCGCCGGCCAGGCGACGAAGATCCTCAACGGGCTCCCGAAGCTACGCACGAAGGCCGCGACCGCGCTCGGCGCCGCCAAGACGCCGGAGGTCTACGCCACGGCGACCGACGTCACCGCGACGGTCAACCAGGTGCGCAAGAGCGGGGTTCCGGCTGGCCTGCACGCGCAGCTCGCCCTGCTGGGCACCGCGAGCTCGGTCGACCTCGCCCGCGTGCGCAAGGCGATGGGCGACCCGCTGGCGACCGTCGACTCGATCGCCGGCGGCGTGCTGATCGCGCCGCTCAGCGACTCGATGCTGTCCTCGACGATTCAGACCGTCGCGATCAACCTCGGGATCTACGCCACGACCGCGCGTGGCCACAAGATCGCTCGCGGCCACGGCTGACCCCGCGGCCTAGACTCCGTAGTCGTGTTCGACGTTCTCGCCGAGAAGCTCCAGGCCACGCTGGCCGACGTCCGCGGCCACGGCACGCTGACCGAGGCCGACATCAACGCCGCGACCCGCGAGATCCGCCTCGCGCTGCTCGAGGCGGACGTCAACTTCAAGGTCGTCAAGGAGTTCACGGCGACGGTCAAGCAGCGCTGCCTCGACGACCCGTCGATCGTCGGCGGTCTGAACCCGGGCCAGCAGGTCGTCAAGATCGTCCACGAGGAGCTGGCCGCGCTGTTCGGCGGTGCCTCGGCCGGCCTCGCGTTCTCGCCGCGTCCGCCCACCGTCGTGCTGATGGCTGGTCTCCAGGGCGCGGGCAAGACGACGGCGGCGGCCAAGCTCGCCCACTACCTCAAGCGCGAGAACGGCTCGTCGGTCGCGCTCGCGGCGTGCGATCTCCAGCGGCCGGCCGCGGTCCAGCAGCTCGTGACGATGGGTGAGCGCGCCGGCGCGACCGTCTACGCACCAACCGACGGCGATGGGCGCGACGCAATCGCGGTCGCCAAGTGGGCGCTCGAGCAGACCAAGGCCGACGGCAAGGACGTGCTGATCGTTGACACCGCTGGGCGCCTACACATCGATCGCGAGCTGATGGACGAGCTTGTCGAGGTGCGCGGCGCGGTCAAGCCGCACGCGGTGTTGCTGGTCGTCGATGCGATGACCGGCCAGGACGCGGTCAACGTTGCCCAGGAGTTCGCCGACGCAGTCGCCTTCGACGGCGTCGTGATGACGAAGCTCGACGGCGACGCCCGCGGCGGCGCCGCACTGAGCGTCAAAGCGGTCACCGGCAAGCCGATCCTGTTCGCGTCGATCGGCGAGAAGATCGACCAGCTCGAGCGCTTCCACCCTGAGCGGATGGCGCAACGCGTGCTTGGCATGGGCGACGTCATGTCGCTCGTCGAGAAGGCCCAGGCGCAGTTCGCCGACGACGAGGCGGCCGAGCTCGAGCGCCGGATCCGCAATAACGAGTTCACCTTCGAGGACTTCCTCGGCCAGCTGAAGATGATTCGCCGGATGGGGCCGCTGTCGTCGGTCCTCGGGATGATTCCGGGCGTCGGCAACCAGCTCCGCGGGGCGAAGATCGATGACCGCGAGCTCGACCGCGTCGAGGCGATCATCCTGTCGATGACGCCCCAGGAGCGTCGCGACCCGTCGCTGATCCGGGGCTCGCGGCGCCTGCGGATCGCCAAGGGAGCGGGGACCACCGTGCAGGCGGTCAACGCGCTCGTCAAGCAGTTCGGCCAGATGCGCAAGGTCATGAAGCAGGTCGGCCGCGGCAAGATGCCGGACCTTGGCGCGTTGATGCGCCAGGGGCGATAATCGCCGTCGATGGCGCCTGAGCGTGACGCGTTCGGCAATGAGATCGGCGACGCGCCGTCGGGCGTCGCGCCCACGCCGGCCGCCCCGCCACCGCCCGCACGGCCGCTGGCACCCGCCGCGCCACCGCTGACGCTCGAGGCACCGCTGGTGCCCGAGGCGCCGCGCGCGCCGACCGCCCCGCCGACGCTCGCTTTGACGCACCCGCCGACGCCCTCGAACGCGACCCTCTCGTTGGTCATCGGCTTGATCGGGCTGTTCACCTTCTGGTTCATCTCACCGGTCGCGTGGTGGATGGGCAGGCGCGCGCTGCACGAGATCGATGCGTCCAACGGCCGGCTCGGCGGACGCGGCGTGGCGCAGTGGGGGCGCATCCTCGGCATCGTCGGGACGGTGCTGCTGGTCGTCGTCGGCGGCCTCGCCGCGCTCGGCTTCATCCTCGAGGCCACCCGCCACTAGCGACCTGCGGGGTGTCCGCGGCCCCTCGCCCGCTACCCTTCGCGTCAGCAAACTCCGAGGAAGGCGAACGTGGCGGTACGACTGAGGCTCACTCGCGTGGGCGGCAAGAAGGATCCGATCTGGCGGGTGGTCGTCGCTGACCAGCGCTCGCCGCGCGATGGCCGCGTCATCGAGATCGTCGGGCAGTACAACGCCCAGACCGAACCCTCGACGATCGTGCTCGACGCCGAGCGGATCGAGGCGTGGTTGGCCAAGGGCGCGCAGCCCACGCCGACCGTGCGCAAGCTGATGCGCATCCAGGGCATCGGGGCGTAGGAGCCGATTCGCGCCGTGCGCGAGCTGCTCGAGTACCTGGCCTCAGAAGCTCGTCGACGAGCCCGACCAGGTTGAGGTCGAGGAGTTCGTCGAGGACGACGGCACGGTCGTGCTCGAGCTTGCGGTCGATCCTGAGGACTACGGCAAGGTCATCGGCCGCGGCGGCCGCACGGCCAACGCGCTGCGCTCCGTGATCCGCGCGGCCGCGGTTCACGAGAACAAGCGCGTCATCGTCGACATCGTCGACTAGTGGCGTCGGACTGGCTGCACGCCGGCCGCGTCGGGCGTCCGCACGGCCTCGATGGATCGTTCCACGTCACGCGCGGGCGTTGGCTGCTGCTCGAGCCAGGCGCGACGCTGCGCGTCGGCGACGACGACCACGTGGTCGAGCGCCGCGCCGGGACCGAGGACCGCCCGATCGTCCGCTTCGCCGGCGCCGCGACGCGCGTCCGACGCCGAGGCGCTGCGGGGCGCCGATCTGCGCGCCGCGCTGACCGCTGCGCCGCCACTCGACGAAGGCGAGTACTGGGCCGAACAGCTCGAGGGCTGTGCGGTCGGCGACGGCGACGTCGAGGTCGGAGTCGTCGTCGGCGATGGACGAGCTGCCGTCGTGCGAGGTCCTGCGGGTGCAGCGCGCCGGCGGTGGCGAGCTGCTCGTCCCGCTCGTCACCGACGCCGTGCGCTCGATCGACGTCGCCGCCCGGCGGGTCGACATCGACCTGGCGTTCCTGGGGGAGGCGAACGGCTGATGCAGATCGATGTCGTCACGCTGTTTCCGGACTGGTTTGCCTGGTTCACCGAGCAGCGCCACGTCGCAAACGCGGTCGGCCAGGGCCACCAGCTGCGGTTCCTGGATCCGCGGCCGCACACGCCGCTCACGGGCGGGCAGGTCGACGACACGCCGTTCGGCGGCGGTGCCGGGATGGTGCTGCGCGTCGACGTCATGGACGCGGCGCTTGAGGCGTTCTACGAAACCGATCCGGTGACGCTGCGCGCGCAGCGCCGCGTGATCGCGCTGCTGCCGGGCGGGCGGATGCTCGACGAGGCCTACGTCCAGGAGCTCGCGGCCGAGCCGGCGATCACGCTGCTGTGCGGGCGCTACGAGGGCTTCGACGAACGGATCGTGCAGCATTTCGCGTCCGACACGCTGAGCGTCGGGCGCTACGTGCTGTCGGGCGGCGAGTTGGCCGCGATGGTCGTCTGCGACGCGGTCCTGCGCAAGCTGCCGGGCGCGCTCGGCCACGCCGACTCGGTCGTCGAGGAGTCGTTCAGCGCCGCGCTCGAGGGCCGGCCCGAGTATCCGCACTACACGCGGCCGGCCGAGTACCGCGGCTGGCGCGTGCCCGACGTGCTGCTGTCGGGCCACCACGAGGAGATCCGCAACTGGCGCCGGGCGCGCAGCGTCGAACGTGGGGCGCAGAACCCAGGCTCTTCGATACCATGAGCCGCCCGCGCGGGATCGCATCTGGACCCCGCGCCTTCTCTTTGCCATGAGCACGGTCATCGACAGCCTCGAGCGCGCGCAGTTGCGCCGTGTCCCCGAGTTCCAGCCCGGGGACCGCGTCAAGGTGCACTTCCAGGTCATCGAGGGCACGCGCCGGCGCACCCAGGTGTTCGAGGGCGTCGTCATCAAGCGCCAGGGCCACGGCGCGCGCGAGACGTTCACCGTCCGCAAGCAGTCGTTCGGCGTCGGCGTCGAGCGCACGTTCCCCGTGCACTCGCCGAAGATCGAGCGCATCGAGGTCTCGGCCCGCGGCGACGTGCGCCGCGCCAAGCTCTACTACCTGCGCGAGCGGGTCGGCAAGCGCGCCCGCGTGCGCGAGCGCCGCTACACCGGCCCCGAGCAGTCGGTCGAGCCGGGCCTGCTCTACGCGGAGGAGGAGCAGGAAGGTGCGGTCGACGCCGAGGGCATGACGGCCGACGAGGTCGTCGACGCCGGCGGTGCGGCCGACACGGCGGCCGAGACAGAGACAGAGGCGCCCGCGGAGGATGCTGCCGTGCAGGAGGCTCCCGCCGAGGAGGCTCCCACCGCGCAGGAGACCGGCGCGGAGGGCGAGGCGACCGGCGATGATGTGGAGGCGGAGGCGCCCGAGGCCGACGCTGAAACCGCCGGCGACGAGTCCTAGAGCGCACAGAGCACATCGATGAGGTTCCCATGGTCCCGCGGCGTCCAGGACACGCCGCCCGAGAAAGAGTCCAAGAGCCTCTGGCATCAGGTCGTCGAGTTCGTCGTCATCATCGCCGTCGCGCTCGGCTTGGCGCTGCTGATCCAGGCGTTTCTCGTCAAGCCGTACCGGATCCCGAGCGGCTCGATGGAGCCGACGCTGCAGATCGGTCAGCGCGTGCTCGTCAACCGGCTGAGCAACAACTTCGGCGATCCGAGCATCGGCGACATCATGGTCTTCCACCCGCCCAAGGGGGCAGCCGAGAACAGCGCGCCGTGCGGCGTGGAGATCGGCCCCAGCTCAGCGTGCCCGAAGTCGATCAACCAAGAGGACACGTCGACGAACTTCATCAAGCGCCTCGTCGCCGGCCCTGGCGACACGATCTTCATCCGCCACGGCCACCTGTACCGCAACGGCAAGCGCGAGAAGGACGACTACATCCGGCCGTGCATGGATAACGGGGACACGTGCGATCTTCCCACGCCGGTGAAGATTCCACCCGGCCATTGGTTCATGATGGGCGACAACCGTGGCGCTTCAGACGACAGCCGCTTCTGGGGAGCCATCCCTCGAAGCTGGATCATCGGCAAGGCCTTCTTCACCTACTGGCCCCCCAGCAGGATCGGGTTCCTCTAGCCCGCCGCGCCAGGCGCGCCCGCCGCGCCAGGCACGCAAGGCGGCCAAGCGCCGCCGCAGCGGCCGCCGGCTGTTCGCCTACGACCGTGAGCTGGGCGTGCGCTTTGTGGCCGGTGCCGACGAGGCGGGGCGCGGTTGCCTGGCCGGTCCGTTGGTGGCCGCCGCGGTCCTGTTCGACCTCGAGGCGCTGACGCTGTCCCAGCGTCGCGCGCTGGCCGCCCTGAACGACTCCAAGCAGCACACGCCCGAGGCACGCGAGCGCCTGTACCCGATGGTCTTGCGTGCGGCGACGAGTAGCGCGATCGTCTCGCGCTGTGTGATCGGGATCGACAGCCGCGGGCTGCACAAGACCAACCTCGCCGCGCTGCGCGAGTCGCTGATGCGCGTAGCGGTGCCGGGGACGCTGTGCCTGACCGACGGCTTCCCGGTCGCCGACTTCGGCTTCGAACAGCGCGCGGTGATCGACGGCGATGCGAAGTCGGCCGCGATCGCCGCGGCGTCGATCCTCGCCAAGGTCACGCGCGACCGCTTCATGCACCGCGCCGACGCCCGCCACCCGGGCTGGGACTTCGCCTCGCACGTCGGGTACTCGACGCCCGAGCACCGCGATGCGATCGCCCAGCGCGGCGTGTCGCCGCTGCACCGGCTGTCGTTCCAGAGCACGGCCTACCAGCAGCTCGCGCTCTAGAACGCGCCCTCCAGGTGGTCGAGCGCGACGAGCCGGCCCTGGGCGTCGATCACGACGCCGACGGCGTCGAAGCGCAGATCCCGGGCCCGCGGGCGGCTGCTCACCTCGGCGAGGTACGCGGCGCCCATCCGTCGCACCTGCTCGCGCTTGGAGGCGTGCAGCGACTCCCACGGCCCGCCTTCGCGCCGCCGCGTCTTGACCTCGCAGAACACGAGCGTGTGGCCGTCGAACGCGACCAGGTCGAGTTCGCCCCAGCGCGTGCGGTGGTTACGGGCGACGATCTCGTAGCCGAGGCGCTCGAAGTGCTGGACGGCGAGCTCTTCGCCGCGACGGCCGAGGTGATGGCGCGGGTCGGCGGACATGGGCGCGCCACCGTATGGCGCTGTGGCACCGAGCACGGGCGCCGTGCGCGACTTGTTGCACGCGCTGCGCAGCCGCGGCGCGAACTCAACCGAGGCCCAGGAGCTGCAGGCCCTGCTCGATCAGGCCGCTGGTCGAGCGCGGGTTGATGCCGTACTTCTTCTTGTAGGCCTTGGCGTCCTCGGTGGACGCGAGCGCCAGCACCAGCTCCTCGCGCGACGAGCCGTTCTTGCACGCGAGCTCGTCGAGCGCGTGCAGCGCCTGGTCCTGGATGAAGCCCGAGATGCCGCCGGTGTGCGGTTTGGGCCGCGGCTTGCACGGGTCGAGGATCTTGGGCACGGGCGGCGCGAGCTGGTGGTGGGCGAAGGCGTACGCGGCCGGCGTGATGACCGCCGCGGCGGCGGCCGCCGCGAGCCCCGTCGTCCAGTGCAGCCGGGGGACGAGGAACAGCGCACCGAGGATCGCCAGCGCACCGGCGATCAGGACCGCGGGCAGGAACGCGTGCCCGGCCGCTGCGATCAGGATGTCGTCGGCGCGCGACGTCGTCTGGTCGTAGGCGACGAGATCCCCGCCCGAGAACGAGGCTCGCTCCTTGGCGACCGCCTGCTTGAGCGAGCTACGCGGCTGCTGCTCGTCGACGGCGTCGAGCAGCTTGGGCGCGAGTTTGAGCTTGTCCTGCGGTGGCAGCCGGGCGTCGAGGATCAGCGCGACGCCCTGGACCTTTACCGTGTCGAGCGACTTGGTCAGCTCGTGGGCGGCGATCGGCGCGATCAGGACGAGCGCGATGGCGATCCCGAAGTGGCGGATCGTCAGCAGCACCGCCGCGTCGCGGGCCGTGTGCTCGGGCAGCAGCTCGCCGCCCAGCGCGGGCAGCGACAGGCCCATGCCGACGCCGGCCAGGAGCTGTGGCGGGACCGTCCACCAGCCGTTGGCGTCGGGCAGCCACGCCAGCGCCGCGACGCCGCCGCCGACGAGCAGGCAGCCCGCCGCGGCCCGCACCGTCGGGCCGCCGCCCTTGATCTGCGCGCCGGCCACGGCGCCGATCGGCAGCGCGGTGACGATCAGCGCGGCCTGGAGCGGCTCGAGGTTCCAGCCGGCGACGAGCAGCAGGATGAGCAGGAACAGCACGCCGGTCAGCGCCGCCGACACGCACGCCAGCGCGACGGCCGGCCCGCGCGCGACTCGTTCTCGCTTCGGCGTCGCCGGCTCCGCGCGGCACGGGCGGCTCGAGCAGGCACGCGAGCATCCCGATCAGCGCCAGCGGCACCTGCGCCGTGAAGATCGCCCGCCACGTGAACGCCTGGGTCAGCGCGCCGCCGAGCGCCGGCCCGATCGCGGTGCTGACGAGCACCACGGCCAGCCACAGCTGGCGCTGCGGGCGCTCGCCGGTGTGCAGCAGCGCGAACGCCGCGACCAGCGCGCCGGCGCCGCCGATCGCCTGGATCCCGCGGCCGACGAGCAGGACGTCCAACGCGTTCGCGCGCGAGCACAGCACCGAGGCGAGCGCGAACACGAGAAAGCCGCCGACGCCGACCGCGCGGTAGCCGACGCGCTGCGCGAGCCACCACGCCGGCAGCAGCGTCACGCACAGCACGATCGTGTAGACGCCGATGACCGCCGCGACGCCCTCGATCGTCGTGTTGAGCTCGGTGAGGATCTCGGGCAGCGCCAGCGTGACGATCGAGGCGTCGGCCAACGCGAGCCCCGCGGCGATCGCCAGCAGCACCGACTTCGCACGCATGTCCCAAGACTCACAGACCTTGCGCTGATTCGTCGCGCTGCGTCGCAGACGCGGCAACACGATCGTCCCTAGCGTCGTCGCCGATGCCGACCGCGCTGACCACGTTCGCCCTCCACGGGATCGATGCGCGCGCGGTGACGGTCGAGGTCGACGTGCGGCGGGGGCTCCCGAACTTCGTGATCGTCGGGCTCGGCGACCAGGCGGTCCGCGAGGCGCGCGAGCGGGTGCGCTGCGCGATCGTCAACTCGGGTTTCGAGTTCCCGGGGCGACGGATCGTCGTCAACCTCGCGCCCGCCCACGTGCGCAAGGTCGGGGCATCGTTCGACCTGCCGATCGCGTGCGGAATCCTCGCCGCCAGCGGCCAGATCCCGAGCGAGGAGCTCGAGCACACGGCCGTGTTCGGCGAGTTGTCGCTGACCGGTGAGGTGCGGCCGTGCCCCGGGACGCTGGCCGTCGCGGAGGGCGCCGAGCGGGCGGGGCTGCGGGCATTGCTGCTGGCGCCCGAGCGTGTCGAGGAGGCGTCGCTGGTCGAGGGGATCGCGGTCCGCGGCGCGGCCGACCTGACCGGGATCGCCGAGGTGCTGAGCGGCGAGCGCAGTGACGTCGTCGGTGTGGGGGCGGCGCTGCCGGCGGCGGCGGGGTGCGTCGACGGCCCGGACCTCGCCGACGTACGCGGCCAGCACGAGGCGCTCGAGGCGCTGGTGATCGCCGCGGCGGGCGGCCACAACCTCCTGATGAGCGGCCCGCCGGGCGCAGGGAAGACGATGCTCGCGCGGCGGCTGCCGTCGATCCTGCCGCCGATGACGCGCGCCGAGGCGATCGAGGTGACGCGCATCCACAGCGTCGCCGGGCTGCACGCGGGCGGTGGGCTCGTGGCGGCGCGGCCGTTCAGGGCCCCGCACCACATGATCTCGCCGTCCGGGATCGCCGGCGGCGGCGCGACGCCGCGGCCGGGGGAGGCGTGCCTGGCGCACAACGGCGTCCTGTTCCTCGACGAGCTGTCGGAGTTCCCGCGGTCGTCGCTGGAGGCGCTGCGCCAGCCGTTGGAGGACGGGCGCGTGGTGATCGTTCGCGCCCAGCGAAGCGCGATCTACCCGACCCAGCTGATGCTCGTCGCGGCGACGAACCCGTGTCCGTGTGGTCACGGCGGGACGCGGCGCTGCCGCTGCACCGAGTCCGAGCTCGCACGCCACCGCCGGCGGCTCAGCGGGCCGCTGCTCGACCGCATCGACCTGCTGGTCACGGTGACACGGCCGTCCGGCGCGGCGTTGCGCGCGGCGCCGGCGACCACGTCGGCGCGGGCACGCGAACGCGTGGTTGCCGCGCGCGAGCGCCAGCACGCGCGGCTCGCCGGCACGCCCGCGCGCTGCAACGCGCAGATGGACACGGCGCTCGTCCGACGCCACGCGCAGCTGACGCCCAAGGCCGAACGACTGCTGGGAGAGGCATATGACCTTGGGCGGCTGAGCGCGCGCGGGCGCGACCGTGTCGTGCGGGTCGCGCGGACGATCGCCGACCTGGCGGTGCGCGACGCGGTCTCGCCCGGTGACGTGCTCAAGGCGCTGAGCCTGCGCCAGGACGTCGGCGACGCCGAGCGCGGGGCCGCGTGACGGCGCTGCCGTGCGACGCGTGCCTGCGGCGCACGTGGCTGCTGCGCGAGCTCGCGGGTGCGATCGAGATCGCACGTCACCAGCGGCGGCGGTTGCCGGATCTGTTGGCGCTCGGCGACCTCGCGCTGGCGCGTGCGCTGCGCGGCGAGCTGGGCGAGGAGATCGTTGCGCGGGTCCGCGGGTTGGAAGCCGACGCGCTGCGGGCCGCCTACCCGGCGGCGGGACTGGTGGGCGTCTGCCGCCACGACCCGCGGTATCCGTCTGCCCTGCTCGACGACCGGGCGCCGCCGACGGTCCTCGGCGCGCGCGGCGACCTGCGGCTGCTCGGCGCTGCGTCGATCGCGGTCGTCGGGACGCGGCGCTGCTCGTCGGACGGGGCGGAGGTCGCGCGCGGGCTCGGCCGCGGGCTGGCGGTGGCCGGCGTGGCCGTGGTGTCGGGCATGGCGCTCGGCATCGACTCCGCGGCCCACGAGGGCGCCCTGGCGGCACGCGGGGCGACGGTGGCGGTGCTGGCGGGCGGTGCCGACGTGCCCTACCCGGCGCGCAAGCGGCGGCTGTACGAGGACATCGGGGGACTCGGGCTGATCGTCAGTGAGCTGCCGCCTGGGACGAGCCCCCAACGCTGGATGTTCCCGGCCCGCAACCGGATCATCGCGACGCTGACCGGCGCGACCGTGGTCGTCGAGGCGGCCGAGCGCTCGGGGTCGCTGATCACGGCCGAACTGGCGCTCGAAGCGGGCCGCGAGGTCGGTGCCGTGCCGGGTCCGGTCTTGTCGTGGCGCTCGGCGGGCGTGAACGCGCTGCTGCGCGACGGCGCCGTGGTGATCCGTGACGCCACGGATGCGGTGGAGCTGGCGCTGGGGGTTGACGGGGCGCCGGCGCCGGATTCGCGGTTGGCTGGGCTGGATCCGCAGCTGCGGACGCTGCTTTCGCGGTTGACCGGCGCGGGGGTGACCGCTGATGGGCTGGCCTCCGACGCGTGTGCTTTGGATGCGGTCCTGTGTGGGTTGGCGGAGCTCGAACTGCGCGGCCTCGTGCGCCGGCGGACTGATGGGCGGTGGGCGCCGGTGTTGTAGGTGGGTCGAAACCGCCTTCCTCGATGCATGCTGTGCCGGACCCAGACCGCAAGCCTGTGCAACCCTAGGCCCACACCCATGGCCACAAAGCACACCTAGGTGTCCGTCCGCGTCTGCCTCACCATCGCCGGCTCGGACTCCGGCGGCGGCGCCGGGATCCAGGCCGACCTCAAGGCGTTTGCGGCCGCGGGTGTCCACGGCGTGACCGCGATCACGGCGATCACGGCCCAGAACACGACCAGCGTCGTCGCCGTCACCCCGGTTGAACCAGCGATGATCATCGCCCAGATCAACGCCGTCGGCGACGACTTCACGATCGCCGCCGCGAAGATCGGCATGCTCGGCAGCCGGCCGACGGTTGAGGCCGTCAACTATGCGCTCAACGAGAAGACCCGCACCACCCCGGTGGTGCTCGACCCGGTGATGATCGCGGAGTCGGGCGGGCGCCTGCTCGACCACGACGCCGAGGAGGCACTGCGCCGCCTGCTGGTTCCGCGCGTCACCGTCGTCACGCCCAACCTCGAGGAGGCGCGCGTCCTGGCCCAGGACCCCGACGGCGACGCCGAGCAGCTCGCCCGCAAGATCCACGCGCTGGGGCCCGAGGTGGTCGTCGTCACCGGCGGCCACCGCGAGCGCGCCGCCGACGTGTTCTTCGACGGCGAGCAGCTCGTCGAGCTCGACGGCCCGCGCTATCCCGACGGCGCCGCCCACGGCTCGGGCTGCACGCACTCCGCGACGCTCGCCGCGCGTCTCGCGCTCGGCGACGATCCACTTGCCGCCGCGCGCGTCGCGCGCGCCGTCGCCGGCGAGGCGGTGCGCGACGGCCTGCGCGGCCTGGGGGCCGGAGCGGGACCCGTCGACGTGCTGAAGATTGGCGCCCGGGCACAGCAGGCCAGCGCCCCCGCCGTGCCATAATCGCCGGGTGAGGTGCGTCCTGTGAAGCTGCTGCGGATGAAGCCGGGACACGGTGAGGTCCTGCTCGCCGAGGGCGACGTCGAGCAGCGCGAGGACGAGGAGCGGCTGATTGCGGAGTTCGCCGCGCAGCTCGACCAGGGCATGTGGGCCGCCGTCCCGCTGACCACCAACAACGGACGCCGTGAGGCACAGATGGTCAGCTCCTTCGACGAGGTTCCCGCGCTCAGCCGAGCGCGTCATCTTCTTCCCCCGCGCCGCGGGGGGCCGCTGAACGCAGGCCATCGTGCTGCTCGCCCTCAGCGCCACCGCCATCGTGATCGTCGCGCTCCTGTGGGAGGTCAGTACCCCGCAGCTCAAGGAGCAGTGGGAGCGTCATCGCGCCCGCCGCATGCGGATTCCGGTGGCCGACTTCGACCCGGGCCGTGAGCGCCGTGCCGAGGCCGCGCGCCCGGCAGTTGTTGCACTCGTGCGTCAACGACGAGGAGTGGTCGATGTACCGCGACCTCGGGTTCATCCGCGTGTGGGGCGCGTGCGCGGCCGGTCCGGCCCAGGGCGGCAGCCCGGCGACCCGCGACGGCGCGCCGTACGCGTACCTGATCTACCCACACCGCCCGCTGGTCGCGTTCCTGCCCCAGACGCGCACGCTGCTCAACGAGTACTGCGTCACCTTCCCCGACGAGACTCGCCCGTACGGCAGCGCGCGGCTGCCGGACTCCGACGACGTGCTGGCCAAGTGGATGGCGCTGACCGGTGACGAGCGCGGCCTCGTCGCGTCGGCGAACATGCACCTGCCCGGCCGCCAGATCGACCCACGCCAGGTCCGCCGCGACCTGTGGCGGCTTCACGAATGGGAGCGCGAGCGCCTCGAGCGCGACCGGCGACGCTCGGCCGGTAGCCTTCCCGCCCCGTGAGCACCACCGAAGCGCCGGCCACCTTCGACGTCAAGCACAAGTCCCGGATCCTCACCGAGGGCCCGAACCGCGCCGCCGCCCGCACGTACCTCAAGGGCATCGGCTTCGACGACGAGGAGATGTCCAAGCCGATCATCGGCGTCGCCTCGACGTGGATCGAGACGATGCCGTGCAACTTCCACCTGCGCGCGCTCGCCGCCCGGGTCAAGGACGGCGTCCGCGCTGCGGGCGGCACGCCGATGGAGATCAACACGATCGCGATCTCCGACGGCATCACGATGGGCACGCCGGGCATGAAGACGTCGCTCGTCAGCCGCGAGGTGATCGCCGACTCGATCGAGCTCGTCGGCCGCGGCCACGCCTTCGACGCGGTCATCGCGCTCGTCGGCTGCGACAAGACGATCCCCGGCGCCGTGATGGCGCTCGCGCGGCTCGACGTCCCCAGCGTGCTGCTGTACGGCGGCTCGGTCCCGCCCGGGCGCTTCCAGGGCCGCGACGTGACGATCCAGGACGTCTTCGAGGCGGTCGGCGCCCACGCGGCCGGCAGCCTGACCGACGAGGAGCTGGCCGAGATCGAGACCCAGGGCCATCCCGGACCGGGCGCGTGCGGCGGCCAGTTCACCGCCAACACGATGGCGATGGCGTTCGAGGTTCTCGGCATCTCCCCGATGACCCACAGCCTCGTCCCGGCCCAGGACGCGACGAAGGGCGAGATGGCGTTCGAGGCCGGCAAGCTGGTCATGGACGTGCTCAGGCGCGGCCAGCGCCCGAGCGACATCATCACCCGTCGTTCGCTGGAGAACGCGATCGCCGCGATCGCAGCCAGCGGCGGCTCGACGAACGGCGTCCTGCACCTGATGGCGCTCGCCAACGAGGCCGACATCGAGCTCAACATCGACGACTTCGATCGGATCTCGCGAGTCGACCCCGCTGCTGTGCGACCTCAAGCCCGGCGGGCAGTACGTCGCCACCGACCTGTTTGCGGCGGGCGGCGTCCCGGTGCTCGTCAAGCGGCTCGTCGAGGCGGGGCTGATCCACGCCGACGCGCCGACCGTCACCGGCCACACCGTCGGCGAGCACGGCGAGATGGCCAAGGAGCTCGAGGGCCAGCGCGTCATCCGGCCCCTCGACGACCCGATCAAGGCGACCGGCGGCCTCGCGATCCTGCGCGGCAACCTCGCGCCGGACGGCAGCGTCGTCAAGCTCGCCGGCCACGAGCGCCGCTTCGCCGAGGGGCCGGCGCGCGTCTTCGAGTCCGAGGAGGACGCGATGGACGCGGTCACCCATGGGCAGATCGAGGCCGGCGACATCGTCGTCATCCGCAACGAGGGCCCGGCCGGCGGACCCGGCATGCGCGAGATGCTCGGCGTCACCGCGGCGCTCAACGGCTCGGGCCTCGGCGAACACGTGGCGCTGCTCACCGACGGGCGCTTCTCGGGCGCCACGCACGGCTTCATGGCCGGCCACCTCGCGCCCGAGGCAGCGCGCGGCGGCCCGATCGCGGCCGTCCAGGACGGCGACACGATCACGATCGACGTCGACCAGCGGCGCATCGACCTCGACGTGCCCGACGACGAGATCGCGCGCCGCGTCGCGGCCTACGTCTCGCCGCCCAACCCGGACCTCACCGGCGTGCTGCTCAAGTACGCCCGCCAGGTCTCGAGCGCCGACCGCGGCGCCGTCACGCTGTAACCGCCGGTAGCAGAAACGCCGCCGAGCGCGGCGTCGGTTTTCCGCCACATTCGCGGCGGTCATCCGCCCTGTCGGGCGGGGTTGTCCGCCACGTGTGCCGTCGTTCAGGGATGTCCCTGATGTCGGCCTCCCGAACCTCGGCCGACACTCGCTGTCCCAAGCGAACAAGGAACACACCGATGCTCTCTGACATGACCCTCATGCCCCAGCACTCCTACTCACGGGGGCCGACCGACGTCCCGCTGCTCAACGAGACGATCGGCGAGCGCCTGCGCAAGACGGCGGCGCTGCACCCCGACCGCGAGGCGCTCGTCGTCCGCCACCAGGAATACGTCGCCACGTACAGCGAACTGGACCGCGAGATCGACCACGCAGCCCGTGGGCTGCTCGCGCTCGGCGTCGAACACGGCGACCGCGTCGCGATCTGGGCGTCCAACCGCTACGAGTGGGTGGTGACCCAGTTCGCGACCGCCCGCATCGGCGCGGTGCTGGTGACGATCAACCCCGCCTACCGGTCCCACGAGCTGCGCTACGCACTGCAGAAGTCCGGGGCCTGCGTGCTGTTGATGGCCGAGGGCTTCCGCGACGCCGACTACGTGGCGATTCTCGACGAGGTCCGCGACGAGCTGCCGCTGTTGCGGGAGGTGATCGTGGTCGATCGCCACTGGCACTGGCTGCTGGCGGCTGGTGGCTCCGTCCCTGGCGCCCAGCTCGCAGCGCGCGAGGCGAGCCTCGATCACCACGACCCGATCAACATCCAGTTCACGTCGGGGACGACCGGCTCGCCCAAGGGCGTGACGCTCTCGCACCACAACATCCTCAACAACGCCTGGTTCGCCGGGCGAGGTCTTGGCTACGACAAGCACGACCGTGTCTGCGTGCCGGTCCCGTTCTACCACTGCTTCGGGATGGTGCTCGGCACCCTGGCCTGCGTCGCGCACGGGGCCTGCATCGTCGTTCCCGGCGAGGCGTTCGACGCCCGCGCCGTGCTCGAGACGATCGAGCTCGAGCAGTGCACGTCGCTGTACGGCGTGCCGACGATGTTCATCACCGAGCTGGGCCACCCCGAGTTCGACAAGTACGACCTGTCGACGCTGCGTACCGGCGCCATGGGCGGCGCGCCGTGTCCCGTGGACGTGATGCGGCGCGTGCGCGAATGCATGGGCATGGAGGAGGTGGCGATCGTGTGCGGGATGACCGAGACGTCGCCCGCATCGACTCAGACCGCGCCCAACGACCCGCTCGACAAGCGCGTCGGGACGGTCGGCCGTGTGCACCCGCACGTCGAGGTCAAGATCGTCGACCCGGAGACGCGGCGCGCTCGTCGCGCGCGGGACGCCGGGCGAGCAGTGCACGCGCGGCTACAGCGTGATGCTCGGCTACTGGGGCGACGACGAGGCGACCGCCAACGCGATCGACGACCGGGCTGGATGCACACCGGCGACCTCGCCGTGATGGACGACGACGGTTACGTCAGCATCGTCGGACGGATCAAGGACATGATCATCCGCGGCGGCGAGAACATCTACCCGCGCGAGATCGAGGAGTTCCTGCACACGCTGCCGGGCATCAGCCGACGCCCAGGTGATCGGCGTGCCCGAGCGAGCGCCTCGGCGAGGAGGTCGATGGCCTGGGTCAAGCCGCTCGACGGGGCGCGGCTGCGCGTCGAAGAACTGATCGCGGCGTGCCGCGGCCGGCTCGCGCGCTACAAGATCCCGCGCCACTGGAAGTTTGTCGACGCGTTTCCGATGACCGTCACCGGCAAGGTGCAGAAGTTCCGGATGCGCGAGATCGCGATCGCGGAACTCGGTTAGCGGGCCAACACCGGCGCAGGCGGTGCGCGGCTACACGCCGGGCACCGCACCGGCCAGGAATTCCTCGAGCAGCGCGTTGAAGCGTGCGGGACGCTCGATCATCGGCATGTGGCCGGTGTCCTCGAAGATGACCTTCTCGGAGTCCGGGATCAGCCGCACGAACTCGTCGCGCGGCCGACACCGGCACCGTCAGATCGCTGTCGCCCCAGACGATCGAGCGTCGGGCACGCGATCTCGGGCAGCCGGTGGCGGAAGTCGTAGTCGGCGATCGCGCGGCTCGCCGCGGCGACGGCCGGCGCCCGGCGCCCCGGATCGAGCTCCCAGGCGATCTCCGGCGGAAGCTTCGGCGGATGCGCGGCGACGAGGCCCAGCGTCGCGCCGCGCAGCCGTCGCCGGCGCTTGACGAGCCACGATGCGCGGCTGCGTCGACACCCGCGTCAGCGGCGCGATCACCTCGATCGCGCGCTCGTAGCCGGCCTGGCCATCAATCGCGCGGGCATCTGGGCGTAGCGCTTGGTCGCCAGGCCGGCCGCGCTGACCAGCACGAGGCTCGAGACCCGCGTGCGGAAAGCGGATCGCCAGCTCGGCGGCGATGAAGCCGCCCATCGAGTTGCCCACGACGATCGCCGACGATGCCCGAGCTGCCATCAGGCATCGATGTCGCGTGCGTACTCGCTCATCGAGATCCCGTGGTTGGGCAGCGGCGAGCGCCCGAACCCCGGGCAGATCCATCGCCACGACGCGATGCGACGGGCCAGCGACGGGGAGCTGCCCCAGCCAGTTCGTCCACGATCCGGCGTGTCCGTGGACGAACACGATCGGCGTCGCCCTGGGCCGAGATCCATGACGTCGATCGGCGTCTCGTGGACCATCAACCAACGCTGATGCGCGCGCCAATCGACGTCCATCCACTCCGGATCGCCCGGCCCGCCATAATCATCGAGCACCGCTCCACCGACGCGGCGCTCATGTGGGCCGTGGTGCTCATCTCCGATTAGGATGTCAGACGTCCACCGCATGCGAATCGCGATCGACATCGACTCGACGCTGCACCACTACTGGGACCGCCTCAGCGACGCGGCCCTGCGCCGCTTCGGCATCGACCTGCCCTACGAGGAGCAATTCGACTGGGGGATCACGCGGCTGCGCCCCGACCAGCTCGCAGGTCGTGATCGCCGAAACCCACTGCGACGAGCGCATCCTGTCCTCCGAGCCCTACCCGGGCGCGGTCGAGACCGTTTGCGCGTGGCACGAGCGCCGGCCACTTCATCCACGTGACCAGCCACCGGGCGCCGGGCTGCCAGCGGGCCACGGCGCAGTGGTTGACGTCGATCGGCGTGCCGTTCGACGACCTGCACTGCAGCTACGACAAGGTCAGCCGCTGTCTCGAGCTCGACATCGACCTGCTCGTCGACGACAGCCCGACGAACATCGCTCGCCGCCCTGGATCACGGAATCGTCGTGGCGACGATCGAGCACCCCTGGAACCAGGAGGTGTGCGAGACCGAGGACGTCATCAGCGCGCCCGACTGGCCGACGCTGAGCGAGCGCATCGCCCCGGTCCTGGCCCGCCCCCGCGTCGCCTGACCGCCGACCGACGGTCCATACCAGGCCACCGCGACGCGATTTGCCACACTGACCGCGATGGCCGAGGACATGCGCACGACCCTGCGCGCGGCCGCGGTCGCCGAGCCGGTGACGGACGAGCTGGCGCTCGGCGACGCGCCCGCCGCACTGCCCGCGCGGCGCGAGGACCTGCGCGATCTGCTGCCCGGAATCGAGCCCGAGCGCACGATCAACGACTGGGGGCGCTCGGAGTTCGCGGAGCTGATCTTCGACCGCACGCTGGTCGACTTCTACTACCACCTCTGGTTCCGCTGCGAGGTCGAGGGGATCGAGAACGTGCCCGCCGACCGGCGGTGCGCTGCTCGTCTCCAACCACTCGGGCGCGCTGCCGCCCGGACGCCACGTGCATCCAGAAGGCGATCACCGAGGAGCACGACCGCCCGCGGCCGCTCTACACGACGATCGAGCACTTCTTCAAGGGCTATCCGCTGTTCAACATGCTGATGCCGAAGATCGGGACCGTTCCCGCGCACCCGGCCAACGTCCATCGGCTGCTCTACGACGAGCGCCAGCTCGTGCTCGTGTTCCCCGAGGGGGCCAAGGCAACGTCGAAGCTCTACCGCGACCGCTACCGGCTGCGGCGCTTCGGCCGCGGCGGCTTCGTCGAGGCGGCGATGCGCGCCCAGGTGCCGATCGTCCCGATCGCGCTGATCGGTGCCGAGGAGGCGCAGCCGATCTTCGCCCACGTCCGCCCGCTGCAGCGGATCACCCGGCTCATCTACTTCCCGTTGACGCCGACGTTTCCGATCTTCGGGCCGCTGGGGATGCTCATGTACCTGCCGGCCAAGTTCAAGATCCGCTTTCTGCCCCCGGTCCGCACCGACGACATGGGCGATACGCCGTGGGAGGACAAGGCGCTCGTTCAGAGCGTCGCCCACGACATCCGCGCGCTGATCCAGGAGGAGGTCCAGCAGATGGTCGGCGCGCGGCGCAGCGTGTGGTTCGGATGATGACGACCCCACCCCACCCAGGCACGTGACCCGGCGGGTGCTGATCACGGGGATCAGCACCCCTTGGGCCGGCCGGCTGGCCGCGGAGCTCGAGGCCGACCCGCAGATCGACGTCATCATCGGCGTCGACCGCAACCCGCCCAAGACCGAGCTCGCGCGGACCGAGTTCGTCAAGGTCTCCGACTCGCAGTCGCTGATCCGCCGGATCGTGCAGGCCGCGCAGATCGACACCGTCGTCGACACGCGGCTGGTCGTCGACTCGATCGTCACGAGCCCGCGCCTCGCCCACGAGAACAACGTCATCGGCACGCTCAACGTGCTCGCGGCGTGCTCGGGGCCGGACTCATCCGTGCGCAAGTTCGTGTTCAAGTCCAGCGGCCACTACTACGGCTCCGAGCAGGACGACCCCGGCTTCTTCACCGAGGACATGCGCCGCCCACACCCGCCGCGCACCGCGATCGAGCGCGACGTGCTCGAGGCCGAGGCGTCGGTCGCCGAGTTCGCGACCCAGCACCGCGACGCGACGGTGACGATCCTGCGGATGGCCAACGGCCTCGGCCCGTCGCTGAACACGTCGCACATGTCGCTGCTCGCGTTGCCGTTCGTACCGGCGATCCTCGGCTTCGAGCCGCGCTACCAGTTCATCCACCGCGACGACATGGTCGGCGCCCTGCACCACGTCGTCGTCAACGACCTCCCGGGTGTCTTCAACGTGGCCGGCGACGGGGTGCTCGTGCTGTCGGAGATCGCGCGCCTGCTGGGCAAGCCGCTGGCGCCGATCCTGCCGCCGTGGGGAACCGGCCCGACCGCCGCCGCGCTGCGCCGGGTCGGCATCCAGATCCCGCCCGAGATGCTCCAACTGCTGCGCTTCGGGCGCGCGATGGACAACCGGCGGCTGCGCGCGACCGGCTACCAGCTACCGCTTCACGACGCGCGAGACGGTGCTCAAGCTGCGCGAGCACCAGCGCGTGTCGGCGCTGATGCGCGGCCACGAGGCGCCGTACCGCTATGAGCGCGACGTCGAGGAGTTCCTGCGCTGGAGTCCGAGCGTTCGGGCGGCGGGCGGCGGCGACGGGACGTCGATGCGCCCGACGGTCGGCCAGCTCGCCGAGCTCAAGCGGGCGATCCTCGCGCTCGAGGCGGGGGAGGGAGCGGGCGGTCTGGGCGATGCCCCGCGCGCGCTGCCGCAGCGGCCTGGCTATGACTCGCTGGGCGCCGACGAGGTCGTGGCGCTGCTGCCGACGCTCGACCCGGGCGACCTGCAAGCGCTGCGCGACTACGAGCAGCGCCACGCGGCGCGGCCCGCCGTGCTGTCGGCGATCGACGGTCTACGCGGGTTGCGGGCGTGAGTTGATACCACGCCTGATC
The DNA here is from genome assembly GCA_963846975.1 of uncultured Actinomycetes bacterium. Classification (GTDB taxonomy): domain Bacteria; phylum Actinomycetota; class Thermoleophilia; order Solirubrobacterales; family Solirubrobacteraceae; genus AC-49. Next base: position 142,105 of record CAWJXY010000010.1, on the reverse strand, counting down.
TCGCACCTGGGGGGGCCGTACCGTAAAATCGCGCAGCGTTTCCCAGCCGTGCGCGCTCGATATCTCATCCCTGTTGCAGTCGTCGTCGTCCTGGTCGCCCTCGTTGGGGGCGGCTTGCTCGTCTACGACAACGCCCAGGCCAACAAGATCGCCAAGGGCGTGGCGGTCGGGGGCGTCGACATCGGCGGGCATGAGCCGCGTGCAGGCGGAGGCCAAGCTCAAGCGCACGCTGCTGGCACGGCTTCAGCGCACCATCGTCGTCAACCACGGCAGCCACCACTACACGCTGAGCCCGGAGAAGGCGAAGGTCGCGGTCAACGTGGTCGCGAGCGTTGATGAGGCGCTCAAGCGCAGCCGCACCGGCAACCCGTTTCAGCGCGCGGTGCGCGACCTGACCGGCGGCAAGGTCGACGCCAACATCGTCCCGCAGATCACGTACTCCCACCGCGGCCGTCGACCGCCTGATCAAGCGCATCCGCCGGAGCATCAACCGCCCGTCTCGCAACGCCAAGGTATCGATCTCGGGCGCCGGGCTGGAGAAGGTCGACGCGCGGGTCGGCCTCAAGCTCCAGACCCACCGCGTGCACACGCTGGTCCTCGCAGCGCTGACGCGTCCGAGTGCCGACACGAGCATCTCGGCCTACACGTTCCACCATCAGCCGAAGGTCAAGACGGCGGCGGAAGCGAAGAAGTTCAAGACGGCGCTGATCGTCAACCGCTCGAACTTCACGCTGACGGTCTACAAGGACTTCAAGAAGGTCAAGGCGTACAAGATCGCGGTCGGCATGCAGGGGCTCGAGACCCCGGCTGGGCTCTACCACATCCAGAACAAGGCCGTGAACCCGGGCTGGCAGGTCCCCAACAGCCCGTGGGCCGGCAGCCTCGCCGGGCCAGTACATCCCGCCGGGCCCGCAGGACCCGATCAAGGCCCGCTGGCTGGGGATCATCGACGGGGCCGGGATCCACGGCATCGACCCGTCGGAGTACGGCTCGATCGGCACCGCCGGTTCGCACGGATGCGTCCGCATGACGATCCCCGACGTCATCGACCTGTACCCGCGGGTGCCGGTCGGCTCGCCGATCTACATCGCGTAGTCGCGGATTTCCTGCACCGGCACTTCCTCCCAGCCGCGCTCGAGGAGCAGGGCATGGTGGTCACCGTGTCGAAGAGCCAGCGTGCCGATGAAGATTCCCTTCTCCTTGCGCCGCAACACGGCGTGCCACAGCGTCGTCGCGTCGCCCGAGCCCTGGATCCGGTGCCACGGGCGCGGCGGCACGCCGTCGTCGCCGGCGACGCCGGCCTCGACGAGTTGGTGCACGGTCGCCACCTGACCGTTCGATGTGTCGATGAAGAACACGCCCACGGAGCAGCAGCATACGAGCGCCGCCGTGGCGCGACGCCCTCGCGCTGCTCGACGACGACCTGCGCCGCCGCGGCGCCGCCGCCAAGACGCGCCAGGCCTACGGCACCGACAACGAGCAGTTCGCGGTCTGGTGCACCGCGCAGGGCCTCGAGCCGGCGGCGATCGACCCGCGCACGCTGCGCCGCTACGCGGGCGTCCTGTCGGACCGCCGCATGGGCCCGTCGACGATCGCGCGCAAGCTCGCGTCGCTGCGCGCGCTGTTTCGCGCGCTGCGCGAGCACGGCCGCATCGAATCGAGCCCCGCGGACCTGATGGCGCCGCACAAGCGCCCGCGCACGCTGCCGCGCGTCCTGCGCCCCGACGAGGTTGCCGCGCTGCTGGACCGTATCCCCGCCACCGCCCCGATGGACCTGCGCGATCGGGCGCTGTTCGAGCTCGCCTACGCCAGCGGCCTGCGTGCCCAGGAGCTTGTCGACCTCGACGTCGGCGCGGTCCAGTTCGACGCCGAGGAGGTACGTGTCCAGGGCAAGGGATCAAAGACCCGGATCGTCCCGACGGGCGAGGCGGCGCTGCGGTCGATTTCGGCCTATCTCGAGCGCGCGCGGCCGGTCCTGGCCACCGATCCGCGCGAGCCGGCGCTGTTCCTGTCCAAGAACGGTCGTCGCCTGTCGACGTCTGACGTGCGCCGCCGCGTGCGCGTCTGGGCGCGGCGCGCCGAGCTGCCGGCCGGCGTGCATCCGCATGCGCTGCGCCACTCGTTTGCTACCCACCTGTTGGAGGGCGGGGCCGATCTGCGTGCGATCCAGGAGTTGTTGGGCCACGCAACGATCTCCACGACGCAGATTTACACTCGGGTAGAGTCCGGACGACTCAAGCAGGCATACGCACGCGCTCACCCTCGCGCCTGAGGGTCGAATTTGGAGACGAACGTCAAAGCAATCGAGCTTCGGGACCTGTGGAAGAGGTTCAAGGGCTCAGATGATCAAGCCGCCCGGGAACGCCTCGTGGTCGCCTATTCCCCGCTCGTCAAGTACGTGGCCGGGCGGATGGCGTCCGGCCTGCCCGCCCACGTCGACGAAGCGGACCTGATCTCCTACGGCCTCGTCGGGCTGATCAGCGCGATCGCGCGTTTCGAGCCCGAGCGCGAGATCCGCTTCGAGACGTACGCGATCACCCGCATCAAGGGCGCGATCATCGACGAGCTGCGGTCGCTGGACTGGGTTCCGCGCTCGGTCCGCGCGCGGGCCCGTGAGATCGAACGCGCCAACTCCAAGCTCGAGCACCGCCTTCAGCGCGCGCCCAACGACGAGGAGATGGCGGCCGAGCTCGACATGACGGTCGACGAGTTCCAGGAGTCGCTGCTGCAGATCTCCAACTCGACGGTCGCCGCGCTCGACGAGCTGTGGACGGTCGGCGACTCCAGCGGCGACCAGGTCTCGCTGCTCGACACGCTCCAGGACCCCCGGGCGCTCGACCCGGCCGCCGTCGTCGACGCCACCGAGCTCAAGGACCGCGTCGCCGACGCGATCACCCGCCTGCCCGAGCGCGAGAAGCTCGTCGTCGCGCTCTACTACTACGAGAACCTGACGCTCCGCGAGATCGGCGAGGTCCTCGGCGTCACCGAGTCACGCATCTCGCAGCTGCACACGAAGGCCGTCCTGCGGCTGCGCTCGCGCCTGACCGCCGAAGTGCTGGAGTAGCCCAGAGCCGAACGGTTATCGTGCTCCTTTCCCGAGGAGAGGAGATACGGCATGCACAGGGCGGACAGGATTCGCAATGTGGCCCTCGTCGGCCACCGCGGAAGCGGGAAGACCTCGCTGCACGAGGCGCTGCTATACGAGGCTGGCGTGGTCAACCGCATGGGAACGGTCGTCGACGGGACCACGGTCTCCGACGCCGGGGACGACGAGAAGGCGCGCCAGATGTCGATCTCGGCGTCGCTGGCGTCGTTTGAATGGGACGAGCGCAAGATCAACCTGCTCGACACGCCGGGCGAGCCGAGCTTTGTCGCCGACGCTCTGGGCGCGCTGCGTGTCTGCGAGTCGGCGATCTTCACCGTCAACGCCGTGATGGGCGTCGAGGTCTCCACCAGCCGCCTGTGGGCGCGCGCGCAGGAGCTCGACATCGCCCGCCTGATCTTCGTCAACATGCTCGACCGCGAGCGCGCCGACTTCTTCCGCACGCTGGAGTCGCTCAAGGCCGCGTTCGGTCCGCACGTCGTCGCCACCGAGATTCCGATCGGCGCCGAGCACGACCTGCGCGGCGTGATCGACCTCGTCGACATGAAGGCCTACGAGTATCCGTCGTCGACCCGCGGCTCGTGCACCGAGATCCCGATCCCCGACGACCTCCAGGAGACCGCGGACGAGTACCGCGAGAAGCTCATGGACGAGGTCGCTGAGGTCTCCGACGCGCTCATGGAGCGCTACCTCGAGGGCGAGGAGATCTCCCACGACGAGATCGTCGACGCCCTCAAGGAGGGCACCAACCACGGGCACATCTTCCCCGTCGTCTGCGGCTCGGCGACCAAGAACCTCGGCACGAACCGGCTGCTCGACGCGATCGTCGAGGACCTGCCGTCGCCGGTCAAGCACGGCGGCCTCGAGCTCGAGAGCGTCACGCTCGAGCCCGACGAGAGCAAGGAGCTGTTCGCCTACGTGTTCAAGACGCGCGCCGACGCGTTCGCCGGGCGGATCAACCTGTTCCGCGTCTACCAGGGCACGATGTCCCACGACAGCCACGTGCTCAACACGCGCGCTCACAGCAAGGAGCGCATCGGCCAGCTGCTGACGTTCGCCGGCAAGGACTCCGAGCACGCCGACGCGTTCGGCCCCGGCGACATCGGCGCGGTGGCCAAGCTCAAGGAGACGGTCGCCGGCGACTGGCTGGCCGCGCGCGACGAGCCGATCGACATGCCGGCGATCAAGCTGCCGGCGCCGGTCATGGCGTTCGCGATCGAGGCCGCGGTCAAGGGCGACGAGGAGAAGGTGTTCGCCTCGCTGCGCCGCCTCCAGGAGGAGGACCCGACGATCGACCTGCATCGCGACGCGCAGACCGGTGACCAGATCGTCGCCGGCCTGTCGCAGATGCACGTTGAGGTCATCGTCGAGCGCCTGAAGTCGCGCTTCGGGGTCAGCGTCGAGCTGCATCCGCCGCGCGTGCCCTACCAGGAGACGATCCGCGGCACGGCCAAGGCCCACGGGCGCCACAAGAAGCAGAGCGGCGGCCGCGGCCAGTTCGGCGACTGCCACATCGAGATCTCGCCGGCCCAGCCGCAGAGCGGGCTCGACTTCGTCAACAACATCAAGGGCGGCGTGATCCCGACCAGCTTCATCCCGGCGGTCAGGAAGGGCGTCGAGGAGGCGATGGTCCACGGGCCGATCGCCGGCTTCCCGGTCAAGGACGTGCACGTCGCGCTGTACGACGGCAGCTACCACACCGTCGACAGTTCGGAGATGGCGTTCAAGCTCGCCGGATCGCAGGCCATGAAGGAGGCGATGGCCAACGCATCGCCGGCGCTGCTGGAGCCGATCGTGCTCGTCACGCTGACCGTCCCCGAGGACACGGTCGGCGACGTGATCGGCGACCTCAACGGCCGCCGCGGGCGCCCGCAGGGCATGGAGGGCTCGGGCACGATGACCGAGATCAAGGCCGAGGTGCCGATGGCCGAGATGCTCACCTACGCGCCCGATCTGCGCTCGCTCACCGGCGGTCAGGGCGACTACACGATGGAGTTCGTGCGCTACGAGGAGGTTCCGAGCCACCTGGCCCAGAAGATCGCCGACGGCGCGAAGGCCGAAGCGGAGGCGGTCAAGGCCTAGAACCGCTCGTTGCTACGCTCGTTGGCGTGACGACGAAGGTCATTCGCGCCGGAACGCAGGGAGTTTCCTGCGATGTCTGCGGGCGCACGCTGCTGAGCGGCGAGAACGCCGACGTGTTCCTGCACGCCGGTCAGCGGCGCACCGTGTGCGAGCTGTGCGCCGCGCGGGCGGCCCACGAGGGCTGGATCCGCGACGGACTCGACAACGTCACCGTGCGCCACCGTCGCGCCGGGCGCTCGCGCGGTCTGCTCGACCGCCTGCTCATGCGGCGCGGCGACGAAGACGCGGACGCCGACGCGCAACCGGTCGCCGACGAGCTCCCGATCGCGGCCGCCGAGGTCTTCCATCCGGAGACCGACGCCGCGCCGCGTCGAGCGCGCCGCAGCGGCGCCGCCGGCGCCGCCCGTTGCACCCGCATCGGCCGCGACGCCGCCGGCCGAGCACTCGGCCCGCGACGTGCGCGCGGTCCCGACCAACGCCGACCTGAAGAGCGCTCGAGCGCTCGAGCTGTTCAACCGCTCCGAGCACCCACGGCGGATCGCCGGGATCGCCCGCTCGCTCGGCGTGCCGAGCGTCAACGTCCGCGCGTCGGCGACCGAGAGCAGCGTGCTGACGATCGTCGTCGGCTGGGAGCTGAGCTGGTACCGCTACGAGGTCGATCTCGGCAACGAAGCGGCGGGCGTGCGCGTCGTCGCCCAGGGCACGCAGCTGTCCGACCTCGAGCCCGAGGAGATCACCGCCAACGCGGCGGCCGACGAGGCCGGCCACTTGATGCTGGCCGCGACATAACCGACCCGTTAGAGTGCGCTCATGATGTTCTGCGTCGTCCCAGAAGAGATGGCCGGCGAGCTCTACGACCGACTCGTCGACTACTACGACGACGACCCCCACATGGAGGTCATCATCGACCGGCGCGCGGCAGAGCGGCGGAGTGGCGGCAGCGAGCGGGCGGTGACCCACCGCCGCGAGGTGCGTGACCGCCGGCGTCCGCGGATCCCCGGCGAGTTCCCGCCGCTGGGCTCTGACGCTGCGGCGTAGGTGAAGGTCGTCGTCCACGTCGACGGTGGCGCCCGGGGCAACCCGGGGCCGGCGGCGGCGGCCGCTGTCGTGTCGTCGGCCGACGGAGGCGAGGTGCTCGACGAGGCCTGGGAGGTGCTCGGCCATCAGACCAACAACGTGGCCGAGTACCGCGGCCTGCTGCTCGGGCTGGCGCGGGCCAAGGCGCTGGGCGCCCGCGAGGTCGAGGTCGTCAACGACTCCGAGCTCGTCGCCAAGCAGGTGACCGGCGTCTACAAGGTCAAGCACGCGGCGATGCGCCCGCTGCACCAGCAGGCGCTCGCCGCGTTGCGTGAGTTCGACGCGTGGACGATCCGCTCGGTCCCGCGCGCCCAGAACGCCGATGCCGACGCGCTGGTCAATCAGGCGCTGGATTCGGCTGCCTGACGCTCAGGCACCGCGTCGAAAAACTCACCCAAGAGCGCGCCGACGAGCCGGGGCTCCTCGCCGGTCAGGAAGTGTCCGCACGACGGCAGCGACGAGATCTCGGCGTGCGGGATGTCGCGCTTGACCTTGCGCATCGTGTCGGCCACGTCGGGCAGAACCCGGTCCTGCTCGCCGTAGATCGCCCGCACCGGCACCGTGATCGACGGCAGGCCGGCGGCGACCTCGCGGAAGCCCTCGAGGCTGAGGCCGATCGACGCTGCGGCAAGCGTCTTACGAGCGGCGTCGGACGCATACGGCGCCTGGAACTCGGCGATCACCTCGTCGGCCGCCGCGAAGCCCTCGCTCAGACCGCTGCGGATGAACGCGGCCAAGGACTCGGGCGACGTCGCCTCATAGGCCTTCTGCGGGTCGAGCATCATCTCGACGAACTCGATGATCTCGGGCGTGAACTCGGGGTAGAGCAGCGTGTTGAGCAGCGCGATCGCGGTCACCCGGTCGGGGTTGCGAAGCGCCCAGTGCACCCCGATCGGCCCGCCGAGGTCGTGCCCGACGATGGCGACCTCGTCGACGCCGAGGTCGTCGAGGAGGCCGTCGATGACGCCCTCGAACAGCGGGAAGTCGTAGCGGACGTCGGGCTTGGACGACGCGCCGAAGCCGGGGAGGTCCGGCGCGATCGCACGGTGGTGGCGGGCGATCGCGGGCATCGAGTCCTTGAACAGGTAGGACGAGGTCGGCCACCCGTGGAGCAGCAGCACCGCGGGGCCTTCGCCGAGCTCCCGGTACGCGATGTCGAGTCCGTCGATACGAGCGCTGTGCATGGGGTTCCTCTCTGGTGGGCTACCGGTCTCGTCGTAAACAAACCGACCAACGGTCTGGCACCCTAGCAAACAACCGGACCGACGGTCTAGAATCGTTCGCGCGATGACCGACGGACGGATCGAACGCGGCCGGGCGACGCGCGAACAGCTCGTCGAGACGGCGCGTGAGCTGTTCGGCACCCACGGCTACGAGGCGACGTCGATCGGCGCGATCCTCGAGGCCAGCGGCGCCGCGCGCGGCGCCCTGTATCACCACTTCGCCACCAAGGAGGCGCTGTTCGATGCGGTGCTCGACCGCGAGATGGCGACGCTGGCGACCGTCGTGCGCGACGCGGCGCTTGCGCAGGCCGACCCGGCAGACGCGCTTGCGGTCGGCTGCCTGACGTGGCTGCGTGCCGCCGCCGACCCGGCGATCCAGCGGATCGTGCTGGTCGACGCGCCGGCGGTCGTCGGCTGGCCGCGGTGGCGCGAGCTCGACGAGCAGTACACGCTCGGCGGGACGAAGGCCGCGCTGCGCAGCCTCGCCCGCGACGGGCGGCTCGACGAGGGCGAGAGCGACCTGCTGGCCCACATGATCCTCGCCGCGGTCGGCGAGGCGGCGCTGTCGATCGCCCGCGCCGACGACACCCCGGCCGCGCTCGCCAACGGCGAACGCGCGGTGCAGACGCTGCTCGAGCGGCTGCTCACGGCACCGGTCGCGTCAGCCTGAGACCAGGGCGGCCTCGCGGGCCCAGCCGTCGAACAGCGCATACGCGGCCGCGGCTGCCGTTTCGGCGTGGCGGCGCGAGTGGCGCTCGAGCTCCTCAGCCGTCGTCGGCACCGTAGCGAGCTGGCCGCGCTGGTCGCTGCGGCACCAGTCTGCGACGATCGCCGGCGTGACCTCCGGGTGAAACTGGACGCCGAGCTGGCCGGGCGCCGCCCGCAGCGCCTGGACGCCGCACTCGTTGGACGCCACGACCCGCAGCGGTGCGCCGTCGACGACGATCCCGTCCTCGTGCCACTGCATCCACGGACCGGCACCGACGCCGTCGGTCTCCTCGGACACCGCCACCCAGCCGATCTCGGGGGCGGGCAGGCGGACGACCTGTGCACCCAGCGCGCGGGCCATCAGCTGCGCGCCGAAGCAGATGCCGAGCGTCGGCGTCTGGCGACGCAGGACCTCGGCCGCCCATGCGATCAGCGGCGCGTTGTACGCGAGCGACCCGTCGTTGACCGAGTCGTCGGAGCCGAGCACGATCGCGGCGCGCGCGTCGACCGGCAGCGCCTCGCCGCGGTCGGGGCGCACGACGTGCAGCGTCAGGCCGCGGTGCGCCGCCCACGGTTCGCCAGCAACCCCGGCGGCGCTTCGTCGAGAAGCTGGATCAGCGCGATGTCGCTCACGTCGTGCAGGCTAGATGACGACGATCGGCGCGCCCGAGTGTCTAGCGACGCGCAACGTGCGAACGACGCCGATGTTCCCACCGCCGCAGCGCCCGGTGATCGCGTAGCCACCGCGCTTGTTCGCCGGGATCCGCGCCGTCACCGAGTACGCCGAGTGGGCGCCGATCGTTGCGTAGATCGCCGGCAGGCCCGCGAAGTCGGTCGCGTGCGAGAACGCCTTGGAGATCAGCGTCAGCTGGTTACCGCGACAGCCGGGCACAACACCGTGGATCCTCACCGTGTGCCCGTGAAGGACCGGGTTCGGGGTCGCGACGATCGTCGGCCCCGAGGCGGCGGCCGGCGCGACGAGCACGGCTGCGGCGCACAGCGCGGCGAGAAATCCGAGCCGGAAAACGGTCACCATGCGCACATCATGGCGCACCGTCCAGGCGCGTGCTGCATATCGCGACCGGTCTGCCGATGTTCTGGATGTGTGTGTTCGCGACCGTTGCCGGCGGCGCTGCGAGCGCGCGCGTACGCGGCGTCTTGAAGGTCCGCTTCTAGTAGTTCGGTAGCTGCATCCGCTGCCACTTCGACGGACCGCGGCGCAGGATGTGCCCGCTGTGCGTCGTGCGGACCGGCTGCGCCGTCACCTTGACCAGCGTGCCCATCGAGAGGTAGCCCGAGATCATCGCCAGGCGCGTCGTGCACGAGATGCTGCGGTGCAGCTTGAGGACCGTGAAGTTGATCCGCGTGGCCCCGTTGATGCACGAGCTTCTGAACCTGGAAGAAGTAGTGCTGCTGGCCCAGCCGGAGGTCCGCTGCGCCTTGACCTGGATCGTGGCGTCGGGGCGGGTGTGGTTGGCCGGGTCGGGCGTGAACGTGACGAGCGACGGCGGCGGCTCCGCGGGCGTCGTGGGCGTGGGCGCCGTCGGAGCAGGAGCAGGACCGGTGCTCGTGGTCGGGTAGGTCGGCACCGTCGGGGCGGGGGCCGTCGGGGTCGGGACGTTTCAGCGGTCGCGAGGCCGGCGCCCGAGCGCCGACATCGCGAGCACGAGCACCGTGGCGCCCAGCAGCCGTCCGTATCGCGGTTCATGCCCGCGTTATCGGCGCTCGGGAGCGATCGTTGAGCGATCAGTCGCTGAACGCGAAGCGGTAGGCCTTGACGCCCTTGACGCAGCGCCAGCGGCCCTCGAGTCGCTCGCCCGCGACGCGCGTGCAGGCAAAGCCGCCGGCGTGCGGAAGCGAGTCCTGATCGAGCCGCGGTAGGCACGGATGTCGGCGCCGCCGCGGAGCACGTCATGTTGCGCGCCGACGTGACCTCGACGTTGAAGTCGGCGTGGGCGTGCACGACGAGCACGCGTGCCGAGGAGACGCTGGTACCGAGCGACCACCACGCGGTCAGGGCGCCGACGAGGATCCAGGCGCGCATCGCGCGTACGTCTAGACCGCCGTAGGATCGCCGCCACATGGCCGACGCCGCCGCTGTCGCGGCTCCGGATCGGTTCGCGCCTCGGGGAGCAGGATCGTGCTGTACACGCTGGCCTCGGGCCAGTTCCTGATGGCGCTCGACTCGTCGGTCATGAACGTGTCGATCGCCACGTGGCCGAGGACGTCGGCACGACCGTGACCGGCATCCAGACCGCGATCACGATGTACACGCTGGTCATGGCTCGCTGATGATCACCGGCGGCAAGATCGGCGCGATCATCGGCCGCCGCCGCGCGTTCGCGATCGGCTGCGTGATCTACGGCTTCGGCTCGTTCACGACCGCGATCGCCCCGAACCTCACCGTGCTGCTGTTCGGCTGGTCGTGCCTGGAGGGCATCGGCGCAGCGCTGATCATGCCCGCGATCGTCGCGCTCGTCGCCGGCAACTTCGCCCAGAAGGAGCGCCCCGCGCGCGTACGGGCTGATCGCGGCGGCGGCGGCGATCGCGGTCGCCGTCGGCCCGCTGATCGGCGGCTTTGTCACGACGTACTTCTCGTGGCGCTATGTGTTCGCGGGCGAGGTGATCATCGTGCATCGTGATCCTCGCCTGACCCGCGCGGATCGCCGACGCCCCGCCCGAGACGCGCCCGCACCTCGACCTCGTCGGCTCGGTGCTGTCGATCGTCGGCCTCGTCGCTCGTGTTCGGGGTGCTGAAGTCGGGCGAGTGGGGCTGGATCCGGCCGACGGGCGACGCCGTGTGGTTCAACCTCTCGCCGGTGATCTGGCTGCTGCTTTCAGCGCCTGGTGCTGTACGGCGTTCTTCCAGCTGGGAGGCACGTCTGGAGCACGCCGGCCGCGAGCCGCTCGATCGCGCCGTCGATGCTGCGCATCCGCCAGCTCGACGGCGGCCTGCCGCTGTTCTTCTTCCAGTACCTCGTGCAGGCCGGCCTGTTCTTCGTCGTCCCGCTGTTCCTGTCGGTCGTCCTCGGGCTCTCCGCGGTCGAGACCGGCGTCCGGCTGCTGCCGCTGTCGTTCGCCCTGCTGATCGCGGCGGTCGGCGTCCCGAAGGCTGTGGCCCGACGTCGTCGCCGCGGCGGGTCGCGCATCGGCCTGCTGCTGCCTCGCGCTCGGGACGTCGTGCTCGCCGCGGCGATCGACGCCGACGCCGGCGCGACGTCGTGACGCTGCCGATGCTCCTGATCGGCCTCGGCATCGGGGTGCTGGCGTCGCAGCTCGGCAGCGTGACGGTGTCGGCGGTCCCCGACGAGCAGAGCCCGGACGTCGGCGGCGTGCAGAACACGATGACGAACCTCGGCGCGTCGATCGGCACCGCGCTCGCCGGCGCGGTGCTGATCAGCGTGCTGACCGCGTCGTTCGTCGACAACGTGTCCGGAATCCGACCTGTCGTCGCGCGCCAAGGACCAGATCAAACGGCAGGCCGACGGCGGGCGCCCGTTCTCTCCGACAAGCAGCTCGAGGAGGCGCTCGACGCGGCGCACGTGCCGCCGCGGCAGTCCGAGGCGATCGTCGACGCCAATGCCGAGGCGCGCCTTGACGGCCTACGCGCCGCGCTCGGCCCTCTCGCGCTGGTCGCGCTGATCGGCCTGTTCTTCACGCGGCTGATCCCGACCGAGCAGCCGCGCGGCCCGCCGGTCGCCGCCGCTTGAACGCTCGGGCACGCTCCGCCACACTGGTCGGATGCTCGCGCGGCAGGGAGCGGGGCTCTGGGCCGGGCATGCCCGGCGCACCCGGGCTGGGCGTGATCGCGACCGACCCGGTCGAGGATCAGACCGCGCGCCCGCGCGCGTCACGACGCGCAGCCACCTGCGCTTCGCCGGGGCGCTGGGCGTCGGCGCGGTCGCCGTGCTCGGCGTTCTCCAGAGCGCGATCGGCGCGTTCAACCCGCGGCCGATCGTCTTGGTTCTGATCGTCGCCGCGGTGTTTTTCGCCGGGCTCTGGGCCCAGCGGATCGCCAGCCGCCGCGCGGCCCGGACCGCGGCCGCCGCGCGCGCCACGCAGTTGCGGGAGATCCTCGGCGTCTGGCCCCCGGAGGTGCTGCCCGACGTCGACGGCCTGCGGCTTGGCGTCTACCCGCGGCGCCGCGACACGAGCGCGACGGGCCTTATGTCCCGCGGGCGATCGACGAGTCGCTGCGCGACGCTCTGCAGGAGGGCTGCGTCGCGCTCGTCCACGGCCCGGCGCGGTCGGGCAAGTCACGCACCGCGCTCGAGGCGGTCTCTGCGGCGCGGCCCGGGGCGCGGGTGCTCGCGCCGCGCGGTCGGCGCGCGCTCGCCGACCTCCTGGCGCTCGATCCGCCGATCGACCTCGGCGAACGTCGACACGATCGTGTGGCTCGACGGGCTCGAGCGCTTCGCCGGGACGATGGACTCGCTGAGCCTCGACGGACTGATGGACCTGGCCCACGAATCGACGGTCGTAGTGACGGTCCGCGACAGCGACTGGACGCGGCTGGCGCCAGCGGCGACCGTGGCGAAACGGCGCGCGCCGTCGCCGCGCAGGCTCGCGCGTTCGAGCTGCCGTCGGCGCTGACCGTCCGGCGAACGGGCGGCCGGCCGAGCGGTCCTACCCCGGGTATCGACTCGCGCGCCGGCATCGGCGCCGGGCTGGCGGCGCGGGGAGGGAGTCCGACCCGCGCCGGCGCACGAGCGCGTCACCATCGCGAGGTCGACCCGGTGCCGCGCGGGCGCGCGACCCCGAGCTCGTGCTCCGCTCGCGGGCGCGGCCGCCGCGCTTACGGCGTTTGCGGCTGTCTGGGTCCCGGCGGCTTCTCGACGCCGTACCGGCGCGACGTGGTCGCGCAGGTCGACGATATTCGTCAGCAGTTCGCGCCGAAGGGCCGCAAGGTGGAGCACTACGTGATCAACCTGCGCGGGGCCGGGGCGGATCCGTCGCACTACTTCCGCTTCTACGATCGTCCGTCGGCGCGACCGCAATCGGACGAGGTCCGATCTACGACCTCACCACGACGGCTAGCTGCAGCCGCTCTTCCATTTCCAGCCGGTCGGCCCGCAGGCAGTGTTCCGTACCCGGGCTACGCGCGATGTCGACGCCGACGGGAATCGCGACATTGTGGCCGGTGTTTCCTACGCCTGTCAGGGGGGTCGTGCCCGCTCGGTGGCGGGATGCTCCCGGTCGTCATCACTTGGGACGACGTCCACCGGGACTACCGGATCGTGTCGCTGGACCTCGGCCGGCCCGACGTCCAGCGCCCGGTCGCCCCTGAGGACCGTGCCGAGTACGGCACGCCGTTCGGTTCGCCGATCCCAAGCACCGCGACTACCTAACCGGCTACCGAGTCGAGAACTTCGGTGTGATCCGCCGGCGCAACCAGCGCCTGTTGAGTGGCTCGGGGCGTACCTGACCGCCGTCCACGGCACGCCGAGCTTCGGCTCCCGCGGCTGGAGCTTCGACACCCGGCGCGCGACGCCGTTCGCCCGGCCGTGCGGGCGCACGCCGCGCGCCGTGTCGATGCCGCTCGGTCGCCAGACGAACTACCGCCGATCGATCGCACTCGTCGAGAGATGGAACGACCGCCGGAAGGGGGACTGCGTGTGACCGCGTGCCGGCCGTGTTCCGCACCCGGATCATGCGCGACGTCGAAGCCGAGGGCGAGGGGAATCGCGATCTGGTCGCGGGCGTCTCCTATGTGTGCAGGGGTCCGAGCAGGGAGCGAGGGATGTCCGCGCGGAGAGTGCCGATGACCGACGACGCGGTCGACGACTCCGACGACCCCGGCCCGGCGGGTGCGGGTGTGGAACGGGGACGCCTCGACGAGCTGCGCGCGTCGGCTCGCGGCTGGCAGGGGATTCAGCTCGCGGTCCTCGGGTTCATCGGGCTGTGCGGCGTGCTCCAGCGGGGCGGCAGGAGCATCCCGCGGTGGATCCAGATCCTGGCCGGGATCGCCGCGCTCGTGGCGCTCGGGCTGGCGTTGCGTGGCGGCATCTCTGGTCGGCCGCGCCGCGTTCCCGCTACGGTGGACGCCGCGGCGATGTCACGGAAGACCTCGCGGGCACCAAGCGACGTCTGATCCGCGGTCTGACGCTGACGTTCGTCGCCGTGGCGCTTACCGCTCTGGCCGCGACGTCGTCGTGGTGGCCGGTCTCCAGCGGCGGCGCGTCGAGCGGACTCGTCGAGCTCAGCACGTCTCAGGCGACGGTCTGCGGCCAACTGCTCCGACGAGGCAGGCGCCGGCATCGGCCTGGTCATCGGCGGCCGCACGATCACGGTCCCGATCGACGCCGTGACCGCGATCCACGCGGTCGACAAGTGCCCGTAAGCTCACGGCATGCCGTGGGCCCCCGAGCTGTTCTCCGCGCCGCTCGCTGCAGCGACGTGCAGGACAAGCGGCGCCGCGAGGTCGCGAGCATCGTGCCGTACTTCGACGGGTTGATGGCGGGCGAGATCGATGCGCTGGTCGAGTCGTTCGCCGGCGAGCCCGAGCTGCACGACCCGGTACGCGGGCGGATCAGGGGCGCGCGGGCGTTCGAGGCGTTCGTCGCCGAGATGAGCGCGTGGCTCGCGCGAGCGCAACGTCACGGTCGAGGACGTCGCCCGCGTCGTCCGCCGAGCGCGCGGCTTCGAGGAGGTGGTCCTCCACCTCGATGGCGAGGCCGGGCGGGTCGAGCTGCCGGTCGCGATCGTCGCCGACCACCGGCCCGACGCGCGGCTCGACGAGCTGCGGCGTGTACTTCGAGCAGCTGGCCGCTGCCCGGCCGCCACGCGATCCGCCCGCCGCTGCTCCAGCCCGACCCGGAGCTGCGCGGCGCAGACGTCGTCGGGACTACCAGCACGCCCTTGCGGCAGGCGACGTCGACGCCGTCCTTGCGGCGTTCGAGCCCGACGGCTACGCCCGCGAGCCGGCCGGCGGCGACTACGTCCACCGCGGGCGGGACGGGCTGCGCGCGTTCTACGAGCGGCTGTTCTCGAACGGCGGCGGCATCCCGCTCGAGCACTGCGGGGTCGATCGACGACGGGCGCGCGTGCGCGCTGGAGTACAACGTCGTGCGCTGGGGCGCGACCGAGCTGCCGCCGCAGGCCGGCGTCGCCGTCTACGTCCGGGGTGCGAGCGGGAAGCTCGCCGCGGCGCGGATCTACGACGACGTCGACCCGCCGCTCGCCGCAGCGCGACGGCGCGCTTGTCCCAGCCGTGGAAGGGCGAGTGGTCGCCGGCGTCCCACGCCTCGCGCAGGCCCGGGCGTGCCGAGGTCCCAGTCGGGCCGGATCTCGCGCGTGACGGCGCGCAGGTCGTGCCGCAGCTCCGACGGTCGACGGGCGGCCCCAGTACCAGTAGCCGTTGTAGATGCTGTGGATCACCAGCCCGGGCTTGAGCACGAGCGTGTGCGGGATCATCGGGTCGTTCTCGGGGTCGGTGTACTCCTGGATGTCGAGGTCCTTCTGCACGATCCGCTCCGGGTCCGAGAGGAACGGCCACTGGGCGCCGACCGCCGGCGGAACTCCTGGATCGTGTGGTGCTCGTCGGTGGCGATCGTCGCGATCTGCGTGTAGGCGACGGCGATCTTCGGATAGAACGCGGCGAGCTGCGGTGCTGCTGGTGCTCCTTGGGCAGTAGTGGCCGCGCGCGAGCGTCAGGATCAGCGGGTCGTCGCCCTGGATCTCGCTCAGCTTGCGGGGACGTTCCGTGTGATCGGGCAGCTCGTAGTCGGGGAAGACGCCGCCGGGGACGATGTCGGAACGCATGTTGATCTCCGTCGGCTTCGTGTTGACTAGCGGACAGGAGCTGCTGGCCGCCGTCGATGTCGTAGGTCGCGCCGGTCAGCGCGGTGTTGGTCATGAGGTGCACGGCGAGCGCGGCGACGTCGTCCGGGCCGACGACCCGCCCGATCGGGAGCGTCGCGCGCAGCTGGTCGCGGCGCGCTTCGAGCTGGTCGCCGAGCAGCGACGCCGACAGCGGCGTGTCGACGAAGCCGGCGGCGATCGAGGTTGACGCGGACCGGCGCGAGCTCGAGCGCCAGGCTGGCGGTCAGGGCCGGCATCGCGGCGGTGATCGCCGAGACGATCGCCGAGGCCGACGGCCGGGCGTCGCCCGCCAGTGCCGCCGACGAACACGAGCGTGCCGCCCGGTCGCACCTTGGCCGGCGGCGTTGCGGGCGACGTCGAGCGCCAGCATCGGGTGCTCCGTTGAGCGCGCGCGCGCATCTGGTCGTGGTCCATCTCGGCCAGCGGTGCGTAGTGCGGCCCGCCGGCCGTGACCATCACGTGGTCGACCGGCTCGCCCAGGTCGGCGAAGAACCGATCGAGCGCGGCGGTGTCGCTGGCGTCGAAGGCCGCGGTGCTCGCGTGCGCCGAGCTCGCTCGTCGCGCCCTGAGCCGCTCGGGGTTGCGGCCGGTGAGGATCGACGTCGGCGCCCTCGGCACGCGCGCGCCGGCCGCTCGAGCCCGATCCCGGAGCTGCCGCCGAGCACGACGACGGTCTGGCCGCGCATCGCCGGCTCGCGCTGGTGGCCGGTGTGGCGTTCGGTGGTCATGTCTCTCCTCGTCAGTTGGCCATCGGCGGCCCCGCGCCGACCGGCTTGTGCGCCGCCGCGATCTCGCCGCGCAGCGCCTTCAGCGCGGCGACGTAGATCTCCGAGAACGTCGGGAACGGCTGGATCGTGTCGGCCAGCACGTCGAGCGGGACCTGCGGCGCGGATCGCCAGCGTCGCCTGCTGCAGCCACTCGCCGGCCTCGGGGCCGAGCGCGTAGGCGCCGGTCAGCCGCTCGCCGTCGCTGAGCAGCGTCAGGAAGCCGTTGCTGCTCCGCGTACGCGCGCGTGTAGGTGGCGGTCTTCGCCACCTCCGACAGCGGGGCCGTGGCGCTGAAGCGGCCGGCCGCGGCGCCGACGGCCGCGGCCTGCGGGTCGGTGTAGACGACCCGCGGAACCGCCTCGTAGTTGGCCTTTCGCGGCTCGCCGAGGATGTTGGCGGCGACGACTTCGCCCTGGTACTTGCCGACGTGGGTCAGCGGCCAGAGGCCGTTGACGTCGCCGATCGCCCACAGCCCTCCGCCCGCGCGCAGGTGCGCGTCGACCGGAACCCCGTGCGCGTCGGGCTCGACGCCGACCGTCTCCAGGCCGATCCCTGCACCCGCGGACGCCGGCCGGTCGCGACGAGCAGCTTGTCGCCGCGCAGCTCCTGGCCGTCGTCGAGCTCGAGGACGTACTCGTCGCCGTCGCGTCGCGCGGCGGCCGCGTTCGCCGACAGGAGAGCTCGATGCCGTCGCGGCGCAGCACCTCGCCGAGCGCCTCGCCGAGCGGCGCCGGCTCGCGGCCGAGCACGTGGTCGGCCATGTCGACGATGACCGCCTCGCCGCCGAGCCGGCTGACGGCCTGCGCCATCTCGACCCCGACCGGTCCGCCGCCGAGGATCAGCAGGCGGCGCGGAACGGCCGTCATCGCCGTCGCCTCGCGGTTGGTCCAGACGCCGTCGAGCTCGCGCAGGCCGGGGACCGGCGGGATCACCGGATCGGCGCCGTTGGCCAGGACGACGTGGTCGGCCGTGTGGCGCACGCCGTCGACCTCGACGACGCCCGGGCCGGCGAGCCGGCCGGTGCCGCGCAGCAGGTCGATGCCGTTGTCGGCCAGCCACTGCGCCGCCCGGCATCGGTGTGGTCGGAGACCATGAAGTCGCGCCACGCGAGCGCCGCTTCGACGTCGACCTCCGCGCTCGCGGCCGCCTCTCGTGCGCTGTGGACGGCCTCGCCCGGCCGCAGCAGCGTCTTGGACGGGATGCACGCCCAGTACGAGCACTCGCCTCCGACCAGCTCGCGCTCGACGACCGCGACGCGCAGGCCGCCCTCGGCCAGTGCGCCCGCGCAGTGCTCGCCCGGCGAGCCCGCCGCCGAGCACGATCACGTCGTAGTCGCTGCTCATGTCGGAAGCTCCTCGCCCGCGCGCTCGCGCACCATGTAGAGCGCGTACCAGTCCGGCCAGTCCGCGTCTGCCTCGCCGGTCCGCTCCTCGTGCTTGCCGTGCGCCTCGGCCGCCCGCTTGAGGGCGTCGCGGAGGTCCTCGACCGACTCGTAGGTCGTCGCCATCGAGCTGCTCCTCTCAGCGGCCGGGAAGCCGGGTCTTGATCTCCTGGAGCAGCCAGCCGTTGCCGTCCGGATCGCTGAACGCCGCGAACGAGCCGTAGTCGGCATGCTCGGGCGCCGGGCCGCTCACGCGCCCCTCGGTCCCGGCCTGGTGGAAGATCCCGGTCGCGTCGTGGAACGCCTCGCTGACGTCGACCCCGTGCGCGATCAGGTCGGCGCGCGCCTCGTCGATGTCGTAGACCGACAGCTGCAGCCCCTGAAGCGAGCCCGGCGCCATCGACGTGACGCCCTCGCCGAAGATGATCGAACAGCCCGAACCCGGCGGCGTGAGCTGCACGACGCGATAGCCGTCCTGCACCGCGAGATCGGCGTCGAGCCGCCATCCGAGCCTCTCGTAGAACTGCTTGGAGCGATCGACGTCCGAGACCGGCACGACGACGACCTCGAGCCGCATTTCTCCGGGCTTCACCGGCGGACTGCCGGTCGCAGTGTCGGTGCTGACGTGGGCGCTGCTCATTGGGCCTCCGATGGATCGGCGGCGCCGGAACGGGGCAACGTGGCGGCTGAGAACGCCGACGTTGCGTAGCCGGCGCTGCGAGGGGGAACAGCAGCGCAGCGTAGCCAAGCCGCGTCTCGCACATTGAACGCGCGCCCGCCGTCTGCCATCCTGATCGGCGATGTCGCCGATCGCGCACATCCACGCCGACCGCTCCCGCGTCCTTGACGCCGCGCTCGTCGTGCTCGTAGTCGACACCCATCGGGTGTCGATTACCCCGCTCATCTGAGCGGCTCTGTTCTCAACATCCGTTCCGGCCCCAGGAGGCGCTCATGCGCAGTCCGTCGCTCGTCGTTGTCATCAATTCCCCAGCACATCCTCGAACCCCAGCAGCCGCATGCGCGCCGCCGACGCCCTGATCCGGGCCCTCGCCGCCGAGGGCGTCGACGTGCTGTTCGGCCTGCCCGGCGGCGCGAGCCTGCCGATCCATGACGCTCTGCACGGCAGCGGCCTGCGCCACGTCCTGGTCCGCCACGAGGCGGCGGCCGGCCACGCTGCGGAGGGCTACGCACGCGCGAGCGGCCGCGTCGGCGTCGCGCTTGTCACTCGGGCCCCGGGGCGACGAACCTCGTCACGCCGCTCGCCGACGCGCAGATGGACTCGGTGCCGCTCGTCGCGATCACGGCGCCAGGTGCCGCTCGGACCTGCGCGGCACGGACGCGTTCCAGGAGACCGACGTGATCAGCATGACGCGCGCCGATCGTCAAGCACGCGATCGCGTGCGAGCGCCCGCGCGACGTTGCGCCGGCGATCCACGAGGCGTTCACGGTCGCGTGCAGCGGCCGGCCCGGGCCGGTGCTCGTCGACGTGCCGACCGACGTCGCGCGGGCGCCGGTCGCGCCCGGCGAAGCGTCGAGCGCGTCCGCTGCCCGGGCTCGCCCACCGCGCTCGCCGATCCCGCGGCGGTTCGCGCGGCAGCGCTCGCGCTCGCCGAGGCGCAGCGCCCGGTGATCTACGCCGGTGGCGGCGTCGTCCATGCCGGCGCGGCGGCCGTACTGGCCGAGCTCGCGCGGCTCGCCAACGCGCCGGTCGTGACGACGCTGATGGCACTCGGTGCGTTCCCCGCGTCGGATCGCCGCTGGCTGGGGATGCTCGGCATGCACGGGATGCGCCCGGCCAACTGGGCGGTCGACGAGTGCGACCTGCTGCTCGCCGTCGGGGCGCGCTTCGACGACCGCGTCACCGGGCGGGTCGACCGCTTCGCGGCCGGCGCGCGGGTCGTTCACCTCGACATCGACCCGGCCGAGATCGGGAAGATCCGCACCCCCGAGATCGCGCTGATCGGCGACGCTCGCGCGTCGCTTCAGGCGCTGGTCGCACAGCTGCGCCCGCTGCGCCCGACCCCTCGCGCCTGGCGCCATGGTGGCGCGTGCTCGACGCGTGGCGCGCGGCCGAACCGCCACCGGCCGAGCCCGGCGGCGGCGCGATCGGCGTCGCGCAGGCGCTCGACGCGCTGCAGCGGGCGACCGGCGGCGAGGCGATCGTCACCACCGATGTCGGCAACCACCAGATGTGGGCGGCCAAGCGACTGCGCTTCGACGCGCCGCGCCGGTGGATCACCTCGGGCGGCCTGGGCACGATGGGCTTCGGGTTGCCGGCGGCGATCGGCGCCCGCGCGGCGGCGCCCGACCGGCCGGTGGTCTGCGTGTCCGGCGACGGGTCGCTGCTGATGAACGTGCAGGAGCTGGTGACCGCGGTCGCCGAGGACCTGCCGGTCAAGGTGCTGCTGATCAACGACGGACACCTGGGCATGGTCCGCCAGCAGCAGGACCTGTTCTGGGACGGGCGCCGCGAGGCGGTCGAGCTCGGGCCGTGGCCCGACTGGCCCGGCTCGCGCGCTCGTGCGGCTGGACGGCCGAGCGGATCGACGACACGCGATGACCTCGACGACGCGGTCCGGCGCCTCCTCGACGAGCCCGGCCCGGCGCTGCTCGACGTCGCCGTCGCCGCCGACAGCGACTGCCTGCCGATGGTCCCGCCGGGCGCCGCGGCGCGCGACATGATCGGCTGAGCCTGTACCTGCGCGAGCGGCCGCGTCGCCGGCGCGGCCGCGGCGCAGGCCTCGGTCAGCCGTCCGCTGGAGGTTGGGGAGGCGGGTCCTGTGTCGGCGCGTCGGCATCCGTGGGCTCGGGGCCGCCCGGATCGGCGGCGGGCGGTGAGCCGTCGCCTGCCGTCTCGGCCGCCCGTTGGTGTCGGCGATACAGGACGACGCCGCCCGCGCCGAGGGCGACGACCGCCGCGACGATGAGCACCCATGCCCATGTCGGCACATCGGAGTCAGCGCTGTCATCTTCGTCGGCGGCGACGGCGACGGCAGCGGCGCCCTTGGCCCCCGAGTGCGTTGTCGTCGTGGCCGGCGTGGTCACCGTCGCTTGCGTCGTAACCGTGGCCGTCTGCGTCACGGCCGTCGTCTGGCCCGGGGTCGTGACGGTGGTCGTCTCGATCTGGGGTACCGGCGGCGTCGTGACCGTTCTTGTCTTCGTGACCGTCGTCGGTTCGGGAGGCGGCGCCGTTGCCGTCGTCGTCTTGGTCCGCCGCGGCCTTCCGCGTATCGCCCGTCGTCGACGCGGGCGCAGCGGCCCGCTCGCTGTTCGTGTCAGAGGTGGATGCGGCGCGGCGTCGTATCCCGGGCACGGGTCGTGCGCTCCGGGACGGTCTTGGTCCTCTCCGGGACCGAGACCGTGGGCTGGGTCGTGGCGATCGTGTCGGGCACCGTGGCATCCGCCACGGGGCCGGTCGGCGTCGAGCCGCCGCCGGCGGCTCCGCCACATCCGGCGAGGACCACGGTCGTTGCGAGGCCCGCCACGAACCGGCGGCGCCCTGCTCGTCGGTCCGCTCTCGCCCGCATCGCGCCCCATGCTACCTCGGCGGTCGGGCGTGGACGCGTGCGCGTGCGCGCCCCGCCGCCACGGCGGCGGGGCGCTCCGCTGGCGGCGTTCGCCTCAGCTCAGCGGCAGCGACGGTGCGGGCCGGGCGGGCCGCAGGATGTCGACGCCGCCGAACGTGCCTGTCCACACCGTGCCGTCGGTGCGATCTGGGTGTCGGCGTAGAACGAGTTGTGCGTCGGGTTCGCTGCCGGTCTCCAGCGCAGCCGGCTCTCGCCCGTCTTCATGTCGAGGCCCTCGAGGCCCCAGATGCCGTCGCGGGCACCGATCGCGTAGAACATGTTGCTCGCCGCTCGAGATGGTCGGAATCGCGTTGGGGATGGAGACCTCGGCTTGACCCATTTCACGCCTTGCAGGTGCGCGTCTTCGGGTTCCAATCGATGCGCTCGACGCCGCGCGCTGGTTCGCGGGGTCGCCGCTGTTGAGCGTCGCCGCCTGGTAGCGGAGGCTGCCGGGCAGGCCGTCGAACGCTCGATGTGTCCTTCAGCGAGTTGTTGACGACCACGGCGGCCCATCCGCGGACGGCGACCGACTGCTCCGATTGGGCCTTCGTGATCGTCGGATCGCCGAAATTCGACGGGCACGTCGCAGACGATGCGGGGGTCCACGCCGGCGGCGATCGGCTTCCAGTCCTTGGGGATCTCGTCCCGCCACATCATGACGAGGTGCATGACCTGGCGCCCATCGGTCACCGACGACCAGCTTGTCGTCATCGCTGCGCGGTGCCCATGAGGGTCGGTGAAGAGCCGCTACCCGGGCCGATGCGGATGCCGCCCTGGAGACCGTCGCTCGCGAGCTTCACCCGCCATGCCTGCCGCAGGCGCCGGCCGCGCCAGACATGCTTGTACTGCGCGGCGCTCGTGACGGTGTAGATGCCGCCGTTCTCGTCGGCGGCGATCGAGTTCGACACCTCCTCGCCCCGGCTTGCTCGGATCGTCGCAGTTCATCGCGCGGCGTCATGTTCATGGCCCGCACGTGCTCCGCGTCCATCTTCGCCGGATCATCGGGGAAGACGCCGACGACGCCGTTCGGGTCGCGAAGGCGACGTGGCCGTCCCAGGTGAGGATGATCCCGACGATGCTGTCGTCGGCGCCGCAGAGGGCGGAGGGGGGAGCTGTGAAGCTCAGCAGCTTCTTGGCATCGTTGAAGAACGCTCGCCGCTCATCGCAGTCCGTGTAGACGCTCACCGTCGTTGCCCTTGCCGACGATGAAGCCGGCCGGCGTGGTCGAGGACGTTGTAGGCGCCGCTCGGTGTCGCGGCGCCTGCCAGCGGGCGCTCGTAGAGGTCGATGAGCCGGCCCGGTCGTCGCGTCGATCTTACCGACACGCTCGGCGTCCGGGTTGCCGACCATCGAGAACCAGGCGGCGCGTCGCCGTCGGCGTACTGGCAGGAGAACTGAAGGAACGGCAGCGCGCCGGTGGGCAGCGGTCACGTGCTGCGGCTGAGCTTCGAGGCTCGATCGGCCCGGCGTAGGGCGTCGAGTCCTGCTCGTAGGCGTTGCGGTGGGGCATCGCCCAGTCCGAGCCAGCGTACGGATTGCAGGTGCGGCTCGTGCCCGTCGGCGCCGCCACCGGGTCTTGCAGGACGGCGTTCGGGCGCCGCCGGCGCCACGGCGGGCACAGCAGCGATGCGGCGCACGACGGCCGCGACGACCAGGAGTTCTCTTCATGATGACGCTCCTCCTCGAAGCGATGTTTACTTCAAGTCAATACCGTAGCGGCTATACCCTCGGGTCGATGACAAGCGGTCGGCCGCCAGCCGCGCCCCCGGACGCCCCGGACCGTCCGGGCTCCGCGCACGCAGCTCGTCCAGGCGGCGATTCGGGCGTTCGCCGAGCTCGGCTACGCGGGCGTCGAGCTCCAGGCGATCGCCGACGAGGTCGGCGTGACGCGCAACCTGATCCACCACTACTTCCCGGGCGGCAAGCACGAGCTCTACGTCGAGGCAGTGCGCTGGCCTGCTCAGAGCTCGTGGCGCTGCTGGACGTGAGCGCCGACGTACCGCTCGACGAGAAGATGCCGGCGAACGTCTCGCGTACCTCGACCAGATCCTCGCCCGAAGCCCGCCTACGTGCTCTACGCGCGCGCGATGCGAAACGCCGACGACGCCGTGCGCGCCGTTGCGGTCGCCGCCCGCGAGCAGATCGCCGCCGGGATCGCGCGCAACCATCTCGGGACGTCGCGGCCCCCGAAGCCGGTGCGCGCGGCCGTGGCGGGCTGTATCGCGTTCACCGAGACGACGGCCGAGCGATGGCGCGATCTGGGGCTCGACGATCGCGACCGCCTCGAGCGCCTGGTCATTGACATGCTCGTCATGACGATCGCGGCCGCGCGCGGCGACTAGCGTGCTCGAGCCGCGGCTCCGAGGCGCGGCCAGTACCTGCTCCCCGGAGAGCAGCATCGTCGTGCAGGCTCGCCGCCGGTGGTGGCGCGGGTGACCTGGATCCGGCCGAGCGGCTGAGTGCTCCCGGCATGCGCCAGGGCCGACACGTCCTGGGTGAAGATCGCCGCGTAGCGTTGCTTGAGCCAGCCGAGGAGGTCATCGGGGATTCGCGGGTCGTTGGTGCCGTCCTGGCCGTAGTTGCCGAATGGGGGCGCGAAGGCGAGCGGCCGGTAGGACGGCGATGTGATCGGCGAGCGTGTCCTGGCCCCAGACGATGTCCGAGCGCGCCCGGTCTTGCCAGCCCTCGAATGTCTCGCCCCGCATCTCATACGCGTAGTACGGGCCGTAGTCGTCGGTCCGCGGGGCCGTAGCGGATCTGGTTGTGGCCCTCTGCCGGAATGAAGCTGCAGATTCCAGCGGCCGCTGTCCTGCATCGTCGCGAGCTCTGGCCATGTCAGGTAGTCGGGATCCTGCCGGTCGACGATGCGCCCGACGTCGACGAACATGACCGCGTTGAAGTGCAGCTTGCGCAGGATGCCGTCGGCGCCCGTCCAGGAGTCGGCGCGCCCGTCGTCGAAGGTCAGCAGCAACGGCCGGGGCGGAAGATCGACCGCCTTGCCCCCGACGAAGTCGATGAACGTCTGCAGGTCGATCGTCTGGTACCCGGCATGCTGGATCAGCGTCATCTGCTTGGCGAAGTCCTCGGTGCCGACGCCGTACGGGGCGTCCTTGGGGTTCGAGAACGCGCTCTCGGGCCCGATCCCGTGGTAGAGGAGGACGGGGATCGCCGACCGATCCGGCGGCAGCTTCGCCCACACCTGCTTGCTCCTCCGCCGTCAGGGTGACGTCGGGGGCGGGAACCGGAGTCCGGATCGCGGCGGGCTCGGTCGTCGCGGGGGCCCGATCTGAGGAGCCCCCGCAGGCGATCGGGCCGAGACACGACCCGCAGATCAAGGCGACAAGCGCGGCCGCCGATGCCTTCATGGAAGCGTCAATCTATCCCCGAACGCTCGTCCCGCATGAGTTGCCCGCACCTGCGGTCTGCGCGATGATCGCGAGACGAGCTCGCCCAACCCTCAGGATTCCCCTGCGTTCGACGAGCCGTTTCGGCCGCTGCGCCGGGCGTCACGCCCGAAGATGGTCGCGGCGATCGTGCTTGGACCCGTCCTATGGCTGGTGTCGCTGGTCGTCGTGGCCTGGCTGCTGTCGCGCACCGACCTGATCGAGCTCGGGCTGCTGATCACCGCTCTGTCGTTCGTCTTCGCCGCCACCGTGCTGAGCGTGCTGCGGCTCGGGCGAAAGCGCGAGGAGCGCCGGTATGTCGACCGCGCTTAAGCTGCTCGTCGCGTTCGTCGCGCTGTACCCGGTGGTCAGCGCGGCATTGTGGATCGCCGGCGGACTGATGTTCCGCTTGCTGGACGAGCACCCCGGCGATCGGCCGGCGGAGCCCGACGGCGGCTGGCCTGGTGTGACGATATTGATCCCCGCCTTCAACGAGGAGGCGGTGATCGCCATCAGCGTGCGGGCGGCGTTGAGGTCCGACTACCCGCGGCTCGAGGTGCTGGTGCTCGACGACGGCTCGACCGACGACACCGAGGCGGCGGCGATCGAGGCGGCCGCGGGCGATCCGCGGTGCCGCGTGCTGCGCGACCCGGTCAACCGCGGCAAGGCCGAGCAGCTCAACGCCGGCCTCGCGCAGGCCGCGCACGAGTTGGTGGTCGTCACCGACGCCGATACGCATCTGCACCCGTATGCGGTCCGTCATCTGGCGGCCCGGATCGAGTCCTCGCCGATTCTGGCGGCCGTTGCGGGCGGGCCGCATGTCACCAACCGCGACGGCTTCATCTGCGCGATGCAGGTTCTCGAAGCCGCGGCGATCATCGGGTTGATCCGTCGCACCCAGTCGCTGACCGGCCGGGTCGGCGTCGGTCGCCGGAGTGCTCAACATGATGCGCCGCGATCGGGTCATCGCCGTCGGCGGCTATGCCGGGAGCATGGCCACCGAGGACATCGACCTCACGTGGCGGCTGCTCATGGCCGGCTGGCAGACGGCGTACGAGCCGCGCGCCCTCGTCGGCATGCAGGTCCCGTGGGTCGCTGTCGGCGCTGTGGGCGCAGCGCAAGCGCTGGGCGCGGGGACAGGGGGAGGTCCTCCATGTCCACCTCCGCGAGGTCTGCCGCTGGCGCCATCACCGCATGTGGCTCCTGGGTCTGGAGTCGCTCGCATCGCTGATCTGGGTCGCTCTGCCTGCTCTGCTCGTTCGTCCTGGCCGTGCTGAACGTGCTGTTCGGTCACAGCTTCGCGTTCTTCGCGTTCGGGCTCTCGTGGGGCATAGCGATCGCGGTCGTGGCGATTCTCCAGCTCACCGTCGCCGTCGCGCTGCGCTACCACTACGACCACTGGGACGCGCGCGCGATGCTGATCGCCCCGATCTACCCGGTGCTGTTCTGGCTCGTGTCCGCGAGCGCCGCGATCAACCAACAGATCTCGGCGCTGATCCGCGGGCCGCGGGAACGCCGGGTGGTCTGGGACATCCCACGCGAGCGGCTCGACTCGACGAGCCCGTGAGGCTGCCGGTCGCGACACCTGACGTCGTGACTACTTGACGATCGTGAACCTGACGGTGCTCGGCTTCGCCTTGCCCCTGGCGTTGCGGGCCGTCAACGTCGCCGTGTAGGCGCCCGGGGTCAGGGCCTTCTTGCCGATGCGCCCGGTGAACGCGACGGTGTCGGCGCCGGGCTGCTGGTGCTTGCGCGTCAGCGTGCCGGCCCGGATCGCGCGCGTGCACGTCTTGGCGTGCTTGTTGGGCTTCTTCGGCGCCGCCACGCAGCTCTTGCCCCGCGTGACTCCGGGGGTCGAGTGGGCGATGGCGATCGTCATCGTGGCCGGGGCCTTGAGCGTGAACTTGAACGTCGTGCCTCGCGGGGCCTTGGCCGTGATCGCGGTGGCGCCGGTGCCGACGCGGAACGTGCGGTTGGACACCGCGGCCTTGGTGATCGTCGGGAGCGGGGCCGCGACGACGGTGATCGTCTGGTTGCTGAACACGCTGACGCCGCACCCCGAGCATTCGGTAACCGTGAGGCGGACGTCGAAGGCCCCAGGCTTGGAGAACGCGTGGACCTCGGTCGGGCCGGTGGTGGGGTTGAAGAACGGCAGCTCGTTCGGGGCCAGCACCTGCGGCGTGTAGAGCCAGCCGTTGTTGACGATCGTCCCGTCAGGGTCGGTCGAGTGGCTGGTGAACGTGACGTTCTGGCCGACGACCGGCGCCGTCGGGCTGAACGTGAACGACGCGGTCGGGCCCGTGCGCACGGTGACCGAGGCCATAGACGACGCCGTCGCGCCATCGTTGTCGGTCACGGTCAGTGTGATCGTGTACTTGCCCGGCGCGGCGTACCGGTGCGAGGCGAACAGATCGAACGTGTCCGGCGAGCCGTCGCCCCAGTTCCAGCGGTAGGAGGCGATCGTGCCGTCGGGGTCGGCGGCCAGCGAGTAGGCCAGGGCCGTGTTCGCGCCGTGGAACCCGTCGGCGACGGTGATCGGGGCGTTGGGCGGGAGGTTGAATACGCGGTTGCTGGCGATGTAGCCCGCGAGCGGGTCGCCGCCCGCGGAGGTGAAGTTGCCACCCGCGATGACGCGGCTGCCGAACAGGGTGATCGCGTTGGCCGCGCTGCCCGCGAGCGGGCCGTTGCCCGCGCCGTTGGAGCCGATCGGCGCCCAGCTGCCGCCGGTGAACTGGGCGACCTCGTCGGCGGTGGCCTGGCCGTCGGCGTTCTGGAACGAGCCGGCGACGAAGACATTGGCGTCCGAGACGGCGATCGAGTTGATCGAGGCCGTCATCGGAAACCAGCCGTCGCTGTTGGCGGCGTTCGCGCCGACCGCGCTCCACGCCGAGCCGTTCCACTTGGCGATGTGGTCGGCCTTGGGGTCCGACCCGATGTTCTCGCCGTCGCTGCCGATGTAGACGTTCGTGCCGTCCGACGCGATGCTGCGGGTGATGCCGGTCACCGCACCGGGGACCATCGCGTGCCACGCCGCTCCGTCGTAGCGGGCGACGTAGTTGGCGTTCAGGGTTCCGTCCATGTTGATGAACGTGCCCGCGGTGTACAGATTCCCCGCCGAGTCGGCGGTGAGCGCGTAGATCGAGCCGTTCATCTTGATCGGCGCCGTGACCGTCGCCGTGGTGGTCCCGGTATCGATGTCGCAGGCCAGTAGCGACTGGCCGTTGGGCAGGCCGGCGGGCGGCGAGAACGCCCCGCCGACGTAGAGCGCGCGGCCGATGATCTGTAGCGACGTGACGTTGCCCTCGGGGCTGAAGTTGCACGGCGACTGCCAGGCGAAGCCGTTCCAGTAGGCGACGAAGTCCGCGGCGGCGGTTCCGCCCGCGTCGACGAAGTTGCCGCCCACGAAGACCCGGCCGGTGACGCTGTCGTAGGCGATCGCCTCGACGCCGGCGCCGGCGGCGGTGGAGATCGCCGTCGGGCCGATCGGATGCCACCCAGCGCCATCCCAGCGGGCGATCATCCTGGCCGCGGGGTCGCCGCCGGCGCTGGTGAACGTCCCGCCCGCGTACAGCGCCGTGGGCGACACGTTGAGCAGCGAGTCGACCTTGTCGTTGAGCGCCGACAGGCTCGGCGTCGCGCCGGTGCCGAGGTGATCCCAGCCGCCTGGCCCTGCGGCCGCGGCAGTGGCGCTGAGGAGCAGGCTGATCGAAAGCGCGACGAGACGTACCGGACGGACGACTCGCATCACGAACCCGCTTTCGATTGGAACTGCGAAACACGATGCCAACGCAACATCAGCACGCAGGCCGGCGACGGCGGGGGAGCGGCTGACGCCGAGGCCGCTCCACTACATTGCCGCCCATGCGCCACGTCAAGCTCGGCCGTACCGGCCTCAAGGTCTCCGCGATCTGCCTGGGCTGCATGAGCTTCGGCGTGCCGGAGCGGGGCGCCATCCCTGGTCGCTGGACGAAGAGCGAGCCGGCCGTTCATCCGCCAGGCGCTCGAGCCGGCATCAACTTCTTCGATACCGCCAACGTCTACTCCGACGGCACGAGCGAGGAGATCGTCGGCCGCGCGCTCAAGGACCTGCGTCGGGCGCGACGAGGTCGTGCTCGCGACCAAGGTGTCACGGCCGGATGCGGCCGGGGCCCAACGGCGCGGGCCTGTCGCGCAAGGCGATCATGACCGAGATCGACGCCAGCCTGCGGCGCCTCGGCATCGACTACGTCGACCTCTACCAGATCCACCGCTGGGATTACGACACGCCGATCGAGGAGACGCTCGAGGCGCTGCACGACGTCGTGAAGGCCGGCAAGGCCGCTACATCGGCGCGTCGTCGATGTACGCCTGGCAGTTCGCCAAGGCGCTCTACCTGGCCGACCTGCACGGCTGGACGCGCTTCGTCTCGATGCAGAACCACTACAACCTGCTCTACCGCGAGGAGGAGCGCGAGATGCTGCCGCTCTGTCGCGGACCGAGGGCATCGGCGTGATCCCGTGGAGCCCGCTGGCCCGCGGCCGGCTGACCCGCGACTGGGACGCGGCGCACCGCCCGCTCGCAGACCGACGAGTTCGGCAAGACGCTCTACCGCGACGAGGACCGGGCCGTCATCGAGGCGGTCGCGCAGATCGCCGACCAGCGCGGCGTGTCGCGCGCGCAGGTCGCGCTGGCGTGGCTGCTCTCCCAGCCCCGCCGTCACATCGCCGATCGTCGGCGCCACGAAGCCCGACCACCTCGACGACGCGATCGCCGCGACCGAGCTGACGCTCAGCAACGACGAGGTCGCGGCGCTCGAGGCGCCTTACGTTCCGCACACGGTCGCCGGCCACCGCTGAACGCCGGCGGTCGCGGCGTCAGCGCGTCAGCGATTCGATTGCGACCGCGACCGCGACCATCAGCGGGATGTCCTGGCCTTCGCCGATCTCGATGCCGTAGCTCTCCCGTACGCGGACCCACTTCTTGGAGATCGTCGCGACGGTGTCGCCGTCACGGGTGACCTCGTACTCGTGGTCGACGACGTTGCCCTTGGCGTCGAGGTCGTCGCCCTGCTCGAGGTCGATCGAGAAGCGGTCGCGGATCCCGACGACCTTCTTGGTCACCGTCGCGACCGTGTCGCCGTTGCGCTCGATCTTCATCACGCCGCGCATGCGTAGGTCGCGCGCCTGGATGTGGAGCACCTCGTTGCCCGAGGGGTCCTCGAGGACGAACGTGTCCTGGATGCGCAGCTTCTTGCCATTGACCTTGTAAATGTTGTTGCCCGACTCGTCCTGGACCCACGAGTCGTCACCAACCGACAGCAGCTTCTCGCGCATCAGCAACCGTGTCCCGCTCGGCTCATCCCGTCGCAGCAGTCCCATGACTTCTCCTTGGATCGGTTATCCACACCCTGACAGGCGCCTGGTCCAGGCGGCGCGCCGCGTAGCCAAGCCTGAACGTGTTGGGCGGATCGCACGCGTTCTCGCTCTCCGAGGCCTCCGCCGGCTGGGCCTACGTCGGGGTGTTCGCGTTGGTATTCGATCGTCGCCGGGCGCTACGTGCCCGGCCTACGTTTCGTCGTCAACGCGATGATGGGTCTATCGGCGTTCCCCTACCAGCGCTTCCTCGGGTGGTCGGCGATCGGCGGGGCGCTGTGGTCGGTCGTCACGTGCTCCCTCGCGTACCTGATCGCGACGGCGTTGTCGGGATTCCCGTTGGCCTCGGTGGTCATCGCCGGCGCGATCTCGACGATCGCGATCGTCGGGGTGGTTCTGGTCCTTCGCCGGGTGCGCGCGCGAACGCGCTCAGGTCTCCGCGGCGGCTGTGGCCGAGTAGATGCGCGCGATTCGGCGCGCGCTCAGTCCGCCGGACTGGCCCGGTTAGCGGTCTGCGGAGGGCGGGGCCGGCGGATCCTCCGGTGGCGCGGCAGGATCTCCGGGCTCCGCTGCGCTGGAGTCGGCCGGCGGCAGTGGGCGATCATGGCGGCGGCGGCGTGACGCCGGCGATACCAGACGATGCCGCCCGCGACAAGCGCCACCACGGCCGCGGCGATGAGGACCCAGGCCCAGGTCGGCAGACTGTCACTGTCGCTGTCCTGCGAGCTTGCGGCGAGGGCGGCTGCAGCGGCGCCCTTCTTGGCCGCGTCGGAGTTCGTCGTCGCGGGAGTGGTGACCGTGGCCGTCTGGGTTACCGCTGGTGGGGTCACGGCCGGCGGAGGGGTGGCATGCGTGACGGTCGTCGTCGTGGTCTGCTGCTCGGACGGCGTCGTGACCGTCCTCGTGTCCGTGATGGTCGTCGGTTCCGACGGCGTCGTCGTTGTCGGCGTCGTCGCTGCGACCGTGGTCGTCGCTACGCACCCGGCCACGACCACGGTCGCCGTGAGCGCCGCCGCGAACACACGGCGCCGTGATCCTCGGTCCATCGCGCTAGTCGCCATCGAACTCCCTCCGACTCGGTTGTCCGCCACGCCGCCGCGCAACGCTGCGCTGCGGCGCCGACCATGCTACCCGCGCATCTCAGCAAAGACCGCGCACTCGGGCGCCGCGGAGCGGGCGAGTCGTCACACTATGTTCACATGAAGATCGTCTCCGCCACGATCTTCTCCCCTCGCGGTGGCTCGTCGTTCGTCTCGCGGTCGCTGGCCGCCTGCCTGAGCGACCGCGGCCACGCCGTCCAGCTCGTCGCCGGGTCGCGCACTGATCTCGGCGACCTGGCGAGCGCGACGAGCTTTTACGCGGGCGCCGACATCCACGCGGTCGACTTCACGCCGGCGCTGCGCGCCGCCGACCCGATGGCCTACGAGGGACCGGGCGCCACCGCGCCGATGCACGGCTCGTTCGAGGACCGCCCGGATGCGCCGGACCGCGTGTTCGCCGCGCTGTCGGACGCCGACTACGAGCGCCAGGTGCGCGCGTGGTCGCGGGCGCTGAGTACCGTCGGGGCGCAGCGGGCCGACGTCCTGCATCTGCATCACCTGACGCCGCTGCACGCCGCGGCGGCGCGCGTCGCGCCGGACGCTCCGCTCGTCACCCATCTCCACGGCACCGAGCTGCTGATGCTCGAGGCGATCGAGCAGCGCGGCCCGCGGGCCTGGCCGTACGCGGCGCAGTGGCAGGCGCGTCTGCGGGTTTGGGCCGCGCGTAGCGAGCAGATCATCGTCGCGCCGGGCAACCTCGAGCGGGCGGTTGCGCTGCTCGGGGGCGATGCGGACCGCTATTCGACACTGGCCAACGGCTTCGATCCGCTGCGCTTCCGCCCGCTGACCGTCGATCGCGAAGCGGTCTGGCAACGGCGGCTGGTCGACGAGCCGCAGTGGCTGGCGGCCGGGCGGCGTCACCAGGCAGTGTGCGCTACGCGGCGACGGACCTGGCGACGCTGGCCCGGGGCAGCGTGCTCGTGTATATCGGTCGCTTCACCGAGGTCAAGCGCCTGAGCATGTTGATCGAGGCGTTCGCGCAGGCCGCGCCGCGACTTGCCACGCCGACGTCGCTGGTCATCGTCGGCGGCCATCCGGGCGAGTGGGAGGGCGAGCATCCGGCCGACGCGATCGATCGGCTGGGCCTCGACAACGTGTTCCTCGCGGGCTGGCATGACCACGGCGAGCTGCCCGAGATGCTCGCCGCCGCCGACGTGCTCGTCCTCCCGTCGGCCCGCGAGAGCTTCGGCCAGGTGATCGTCGAGGCGATGGCCTGCCGCGTGCCGTCGGTGGCAGCAGCGTCGCCCGGCCCGGCGCGGATCATCGACGACGGGGAGACCGGCTGGCTGTTCACGGTCGACGCGCGCGACGAACTCGTCGACGCGCTCGTCGACGCCGTCAACCGCCCGGCCGACCGCCGGCGCCGCGCCGTGCTGGCCGAGTCGGCCGCCGTCGAGCACTACGCGTGGCCCCAGCTCGCGGCGGATCTCGAGGCGATCCTGGCGCGCGCGATCGCCGATCGCCATCGCCCCGACGCCCTGAGCCGGGCGTAGCGCGCGCGATGCGGTCCGCTCGGTTGGTCCGCTCGCCACATTTCGCGCGACCAGACCGACCCCGGAAACGAAAGAACCCCACGATTGGCGGGGCTCTCTCTGAAAGCGGCTGAAGGGACTCGAACCCTCGACCTTCTGCATGGCAAGCAGACGCTCTAGCCAACTGAGCTACAGCCGCGCTGGAGGGAGAGCCTAGCAACCGCGCGGGGCGCTGGGAGCGCTACCGTGGAGGTCGTGAAGGGCAGGACGATGGTGACGGTCGTCGTGTGCGCGGCGGTAGCCGGCTGTGGGAGTGGCGCGCCGAAAAAGCAGGCGGCGAAGGGCTGCCGGACCGTTGTCGCGCGCGCCCTCGGCGCCGGGAAGACGACACCGCGCGCGCCCGAGTACGGGATCACCGGCTGCGCGTATCACCTTCCCAACGGTGCGACCGTCACGGTCATCGACGACCGCAACCCGCAGCCGCTCAAGCGCTTCGAGCGCGCGGTCGTCGAGACCGACCAGAACGCGGTCTGGTCGACAACGCCGCGCCTGGCCCCTCAACTTCTCAACGGCATCGGGATGGGCGCCGACTGGGTCCCCGCCACCGCGACGCTGCTGGCCACCGACAACGTCTCTGATCTCACGATCCGCGTCGCCCCCGACGACGCGGCGCGGGCCAAGGCGCTCGCGATCGCCGCCGCCAAGGCGACCCTGCGCACGCAATCCGGCGCATGATCTAGCCTGCCTGACCATGTCCCGACTTCCGCGGCGCGCCCTCGTCACCAGCCTGCTCCTCATCCTTGTCGCCGCGCTCGCGGCGGTCGGCTGCGGCGGGTCGTCGTCCGACAACGGGAAGACGACCGAGACGCAGACCACGGCGTCGGGCGGCGCCGGCCAGACGATCAACGGCGTCGAGTGCAACCGCACCGAGCAGCTCAACTACCACGTGCACGCGCACCTGACGCTGCTGCTCAACGGCAAGCAGGAGTTCGTTCCGGCGCTGATCGGCATCCCGGGCGGGGCGACCGGCTCGCCGGAGTGCTTCTACTTCCTGCACACGCACGACACGAGCGGCGTCATCCATATCGAGGCCCCCGCCAAGCGCGCGTTCACGCTCGGCCAGTTCTTCAGCGTCTGGGGCCAGCCGCTGTCGCGCACCCAGGCCACGAACCTCAGCGGCCCGCTGCGGTTCTACGTCGGCAAGAAGCTCTACAAGGGCGATCCGCGCAACATCAAGCTCACGCCGCACGCGGTGATCACGATCGAGCAGGGCAAGAAGGTCACGCCGCCGAACTTCACGTTCACCGGTGGCCTCGTAGGTAGCTCTACTCTGTGGACACCTGGCGCGGTGGCCGAGTGGTGAGGCAACGGCCTGCAAAGCCGTGAACACCGGTTCGATTCCGGTCCGCGCCTTCGATATAGTTGCTAGAGCAACAAAATGGCGAAAACGCAGATCCCATCCGCTGAGTCGTGTGCCTATGTCGTCGGTGACGATGGGATCAGCCGCTGGTCGGAAACCCACGCCGACGCGTGGATCGGCCTGATCCAGACCCAGCGCAACCTGACCCGCGAGCTCGACGCCGAGCTCGAGTCCAAGCACGGCCTCGGCCTCAGCGCGCTCGAGCTGCTGGGTCGCCTCGCGGCCGCCGAGAACCGCCGCCTGCGCCTGTCGATCCTCGCCGAGCAGACCGGCCTCAGCCTCAGCCGCGTCTCGCGGATCGTCGACACGATGGAGGCGCGCGAGCTCGTCGCCCGCCACGCCTGCGAGTCCGATGGCCGCGCGGTCAACGCTGTCCTCACCGAGCAGGGCCTCGTGCTCGTCCGTGAGGCCCAGGCCACGCACTTCGAGGGCGTCCGCGTGCGCTTCTTCGAGCGGCTCGAGCCCGACGAGATCGCGACGCTCGCCGCTGTCTTCGGCCGCTTCGCCCCCGGAGCCGCCGAGCAGTGCACCGAGGCGCTCGCGCCCGACGCGCCCGCGTAGTTACCGCAGCTCGGCCAGTGCGTCGAGGTCCAGCTGCGCGTCCATAGCGCCCTCGAGGTGGCCGTCGTCGTCGAGCGGCCACTGGTCAAACGGCCGATCCCACATCAGCTCGACGTCGTTGCCGTCGGGGTCGGAGATGTAGATCGCCTCGTGGGTGCCGTGGTCGGTGGCCTGGCGGATCGGCCAGTCGACCGAGCGCAGGCGGCGCAGCGCGTCGGCGAGGGCGGCGCGCGTCGGGTAGCGCAGCGCGATGTGGTGCAGCCCGGTCACGCCGTCCGGCTGCGGCGGGCCGCCGGCAGACTTCCATGTGTTGAAGCCGATGTGGTGGTGATAACCGCCGGCCGACACGAACAGGATGTCGCCCGTGGTGCCCCAGCCGGGGACGTCGCGCGCCTCCATCACGACGTTGAAGCCGAGCAGGTCGACGTAGAAGCTGCGGATGCGGGCGATATCGGCCGTGCGCAGGTGCACGTGGCCGATCGTGACGCCCGGGTCGATCGGGTTTGGGGCGACGGCCCGGTACACGGCCGGGCCCTGCTGGTTTGTGCCCTCGGCGGCGACCCAGTCGTCGAAGCTGACGGTGCCGATCTGCGCGTCAGGCCCCGGGAGCAGGGTGTCGCCGGCCATCTCGGTGCTCGTGCCGCGCCAGCTCGGGGAGATCGTCACGCTCTCGCCGCGTGCGGCGAGCGTGCGCCGCGCCATGTCGACGAGGTCCTCGACCTGCGGGCCGGCGATCTCCCGCGTGCCGGGCGCCGGCGCGGCGGTGGCGATCTGCGCCAGCGCGTCGGCGACCTCGGCGATCGCGACGGGTTGGACGACCAGCGGCGCCACGATCGCGCGGCCGTTGCGCCGCGACCGGCCAGCCGTCATCGCCGCGAAATTGTGGAACTGCGTCGCGCGGAGGATCGTCACCGGGATCGTCCCGGCCAGCGCGACCTCCTCCTGGCGGCGTTTGCCGGCCCAATGTGGGTTGCCGTCTGCGCGGTCGATGCCGACGATCGACAGCACGACGTGGTGGCCGACGCCGGCGCGCTCCTCGGCCGCGAGCAGATTTGCTGTCGACGTGGCGAAGAACGCCGGCGTCCCGTCGCGATCCAGCGACGATGTGCTGATGACATCGATCACAGCGTCGACGCCGCTCAGTGCTTCGTCGAGGCCGTCACCCGACATCAGATCGACTCCCGTCGACCGGGCGACCACGACCGCCTCGTGCCCGTCGCGCGCCAAGGCCGAGACCGTCTCGCGCCCGACCTGACCCGTGCCCCCGACGACAGCGATACGCATGGCCAGAAGATACCCGGCGCAGGCGCGGGCTATCGGCGTACGCGAAGCACGTTGCCCGACGGGTCGCTGACGCCGACCACGCCGTCGCCATCGCGGGTGTGTTCGAGCCCGGCGGCCGCGACCCGGGCCGCGACCGCGTCGAGCGCCGGGGCGTCGGGGACAACGACCTCGAACGACCGCATCCCGACCGACCCGGGGTCGACCGGCGGCACGTGCTGGCCGCGCCAGACGTTGAATCCGACGTGGTGGTGGTAGCCGCCGGCCGAGACGAACGCGGCTGTCGGCATCGTCACCTGGGTCTCGAAGCCGATCACGTCGCGGTAGAACGCGCAGCGCCTCGTCGACGTCGGAGACGTGCAGGTGGACGTGGCCGATCGTCACGCCTTCCGCTGCCGAGCGCCGCGGCTGCTCGCCGTCGACGAGCGCGAACAGCGCGTCGGTGTCCAGCGGCTGCGGGCCGTGGGCGAAATGGTCGAACGGGGGCCACTGTTCGCGCGGCCGGTCGGCTGCCAGCTCGAGGCCGTTGCCGCTGGGGTCAGCGAGGTAGATCGCCTCGTGCGTCCCGTGATCCGAGGCGCCCTGGATCGGCGTGCGCGTCGTGGCGATC
The DNA here is from genome assembly GCA_963846975.1 of uncultured Actinomycetes bacterium. Taxonomy (GTDB): domain Bacteria; phylum Actinomycetota; class Thermoleophilia; order Solirubrobacterales; family Solirubrobacteraceae; genus AC-49. The sequence goes on along the minus strand of CAWJXY010000010.1, from coordinate 105,199 downwards.
GCGCAGCGCAGCGCGCGCCAACTCGAGCGCGCGTGGGGAGAGGATCGCGACGTGGTAGAGCCCGGCGTGGCGGCCGGCCGGCCGCGCACCCGGGTTCTCCACCAGCACGAGCACGTCCTCGCCGCCGACGCCGAGCGCCGCGACCGGCGGCTCCAGACGATGCGGGCGCAGCCCGATCACGTCCTGGTAGAACGCCACCGCCCGATCGAGATCGGTGACGGTCAGCTCCACCGCCCCCAGCCGCGTGGCGGCGGGGAGGACGGCCGAGGGTCGGTCTGTGCGTCGGCGGTCGACATCTGCGTCCAGCCTACGCCTTCTCGCCGCGGATGGCCGAGATGTCGAGCCGCAGCTTGACCTTGTCGCCGACGAGGACGTTGCCGCTGCCGAGCGCCTGGTTGAACTTCATGCCGTAGTCGCCGCGGCTGAGGCTGCCGGCGATCTCCAGACCGACGCGCTCGTTGCCCCACGGGTCGCTCTCGAGCCCGGTGATCTCGCCCCGCAGCGTGATCGGGTTCGTGACGCCGTGGATGGTCAGGTTGCCGGGATCGTGAGCTCGTCGTCGTCGGCCTCGATCTTGGTCGACTCGAACGTAGCTCGGGGTACTGCTCGGCGTCGAAGAAGTCGGCCGAGCGCAGGTGCTCGTCGCGGGCGGCTCGTCGGTGTTGACCGACGCGGTCTTGATCGAACCCGTGATCCTGGCGGTCGAGAGATCGTCGGAGTCGACGAGAGCGTGCCCTCGAACTCATCGAACGTGCCGTGCACGTTCGAGATGCCGAGGTGCTTGACGGAGAAGCCGACGGTCGTGTGAGCCGGGTCGGCGGTCCACGTTCCGGTCGGGGACTGGAGTCTGGGTCGGTGGCGGACATTTGGGGCCTTTCGGTTTGGCGGAGAAATGCTTGCTAGCGCAAGGATAGCAAGGAATGCTTGCGCTGGCAAGGACTTGCGTCAGCCGTTCCGTTCGGCGCTGGTTCGCGTGGGTGCCGGGTCGCGGTTGGCGTGGCAAGCTCACCGTCACGATGGAGCCGACCGTGCGCTAGCCTTCCATCGATTCCCAGGGCGATTAGCTCAGCTGGGAGAGCGCCGCCTCGACAAGGCGGAGGTCACTGGTTCGAGCCCAGTATCGCCCACTTGAAAGGCCCGCAATTGCGGGCCTTTTGCGTTGCTCAGCAGCGCTTGATCAGCGCCGAGCTCCCGCATCCGGTGAACGGCCGCACGACGAGCACCGTAGCCGAGGCGCGGGCGGTTCCGGCGAGGTCGACGGCGGTGGCCGCCGTCGACGGGTGCACGGGGCCGCTGCGGAACGGGCGCGCGGACACGAGGAACGAGACCGTTCGGCCCTTGGGCAGGCGCAGGTACTTGCGGCACAGCCGGCCGTGGGAGCGGAACGTGCCGCGCGCGACGACGCCGGTGACCCCGCTGGGCGGCGGCGCGCACAGCCGCACCGATGAGGCGCCTGACGGGGTGCTGCCGGTGACGCTCACCCGGTAGGCGAAGCGCTTGCCGACGCGGCCGAACGGCGGTGCGCTGACGTGGGCCTTCAGCGCTGGGTCGAGGAATGTCGTGAAGCTCGCGACAGCGATGTTGTTGGCGGTGTTCGTCTCCGGCGTGTCCGACGACACCTGGACCACGCTGTGCAGGTTCGCGGCGACCCGCACCTGGATCTGCGCCCGTAGCGTGATCGTCTTCCCAGGCGCCAGCGTGCCGAACCGGCACTTCACCGGGCGCCGCGTCGTGCACGAGCCCTGTGTCGTGGTCACGGGCGCAACGCGCGCCACGAGCTTCGCCGCGGCCGGGCGGAACTGCGGAATCTCGCGCCCTGTCACGTTGACGGCCGGGTTGCTCCCGCGATTGCGGATCCGCACGACGACCGTCAGCGTGCTGCCGACCGGCACCCGCCGCGGCGTGATCGCGTTGGCGATCGCCAGGTCGGTCGCGGTCGTCGACTCCCCGCCGACCTCGCCCTGACCGATGAGGTCAGGCCCCGACGGCGGCTGCGGCGCGCCCGGGGGGATGTCCGGCTGGACCGGAGGCTCGATCGGTGACGGCGGCTCGGGCGGCTCGACCGGGTTGGTGGGCTCGGTCGTCGTGGTGGTCGGCGGGACGGTGGTGGTGGTCGGCGGGACGGTGGTCGTGGTCGGGGGCAGCGTCGTCGTGGTCGGCGGGACGGTGGTCGTGGTCGGCGGGACCGTCGTGGTGGTTGGCGGCACCGTCGTGGTCGTCGGCGGCTCCGTCGGCGGGACCGTCGTCGTGGTCGTCGGCGGCGGTTCGATCGCCGGGAACGTGTTCTTGACGACCGAGACCTCGTTCTGGGCGTCGATGATCTGGATCAGCGGGTTGCTGATTGTCACCTCGGTCGCGCCCTGCGGGTCGTCCTCGCTGATCGCGTACGGGATTCCCGCCGACCACATGGTCGATGGCCACGGTGCCCGGCTGATACCCCCCGGGCACGGTCACCGTTTCCGACTCGCCCGCGCCGAGCGTCAGCCTCCGGAGGCCGCTCGCCGCGCCGCCGTCGACGCTGATCGTCCACTTGACGCCGGCCGGCGCGCCGCCCTCGACGGTCTTGTGGACCGTGATCTTCCCGCTGCACACGTGAGCGGTCCCGCGAACCACGACGGTCGTCGTCCCTGACGTCGCGCGGATGACGCTCGACGCGCCGCCGCCGTGGACGATGAAGAAGTGGTCGCTGCCCGGCGGGATGTCGAACGTGCCGAAGTCTGCCACCGACGGTGTCGGTCCAGCTCACGGTGCGCGTTTTGGTGCCGGTGTTGCGCATCCGCACATCGAGATTGCTGTTGACGGTGTTGCACAGGGACTCCATCGTCAGCGACGTGTCGGGCCGGCGGCGGGACGCAGCCGACGAACGCATTGCGGCCGTAGACGACCCAGTCGGTGAGCGACATCGTCGCGGCCATGATCTGCCCGTAGAGCTGGGGGTGGCTGTTGCCGGTCACGTCGGCGTTCGGCGCCAGGATCGAGCCGTGCCATGTCACGCCATGATTGACCGCGAAGCCGGTCGCCAGCGGCAGGTTCCACAGGATGTGCCCGTCGTTGAGGCCCGAGATGTTCATGTACTGCGGGGCGATCGTGACCTGCGTGGCGGTCCTGACGTTGATCAACGCCGTGGCGCTCGGACCCGGTGAGCGTGATGACGATCCCCGGCGCCGTTGCCAGCTGCGCGGCGTCGACGGTGAACACGTTGAGGCCGTTCGCCGCACCGGTCAGCTCGAGCGCCTCTGGAGCCGGGGTTCACCGTGACCTTCGGGTCGGGGTAGACACCGAGAGCGCCCAGCGACGCGCTCAGCAGCCTGAGGTTGGCGAATTCGTCGTCGAAGTCAAAGCCCGGCGGCTGGTGCTCCTGCGCGCCGTTGACCGTGAAGTCGGCAGGTGGATCGCGTTGCGGTACCGCACACCGCCGTTGAGCGATCCGTTGGAGGCCACGAAGTCGCCGCCCGTGATGACCGCCGGCGACGGTTCGCCCGACGTGGGGCTGACGGAGATGCTGCTCATCGTGACGCTGCCGGCCGCCCCGACCCGCCCGGCGATCGAGGTGCCCGATGGCTCGATCGCGTTGAACACGCCGTTGACGAAGAACGCGAATTTCGCGGCCTCACCGATCGACGCGCACGAGTCGGCTCGGGGCTGCGCGACGGCCGCCCAAGCGGCGGCGGGGACCGGCGCCTGGGCCGTCGCGGCCCGTGGTCCGGTCGTCACGACGAGCGTTGCGGCGCCGACGGCCAACAGCGCCGCCGCCGTCCCGCAGACAAGCCATCGACCGACCATCGCTCGAGCTGACGCTACACTGCCGCCTGTCGCGGGCCGACCGACGAGAGGGTCCTTTCACGACATCGTCGGATACGCGCCGACGACGCGCGTCCCGCTCAGAGTTGGCCTGCTAATCGCGGGTTTTCATGAGGGCACGAATCGTCCGGCCGGGAGTCGACCCGGCCGGACGGCATCGTGCATCAGGCGATCAGGTGCTGCCGCTGCCGCTCGCGGGCGGGGTCCCGGTCGGTCGGGGGCGGGGTGCCGTTGTCGGTCGGCGGCGGGGTGCCGTTGTCCGTCGGCGGGGGCGTGCCGTTGTCGGTCGGCGGCGGGGTACCGTCGTCCGTCGGCGGGGGTGTGCCCGGGCCGCAGATCGACAGCGAGGGCGAGTGCGACGCCGCCCCCGGCAGCCCGCGCCCGTGGCCGGGCTTCTGGTGCAGCTGGTGGCGGTAGCGGTTGGACGGCTGGCGGACCGGCGGGTCCTGGGCGTCAAGGGTGCCGCCCAGCGAAGTGCTGGCTCGCCGTGTTGCAGACCGGCGGGTCCGGCGTGTGCGGCGTGATTCTTCGGGCACGCGTACGCGACGGCTCCGATGCAGAGGCTGAGCGCGGCCGTTGTCGCGGCGGTGCGGCCAAGGAGCAATTGGGGCATAGGGGGCTCTCCTAGTCGTTCTTCCGGGCACCGACGCACGGCGCCTGTGGCCGTTGCGTCGGCCGGGCAGACACGCTTTGAGGCAATCCGGACGGATGATCGGCGGACGGATGGTCGGCCACGTTTCCGGTGTGCCGAGCCTCGCGACAGCTGGAGTTCCTCGACCATCAGCCGACGAGAACGTGAATGCTGCGTTAGTCCTTCCGAACGGTCCGCAAACAGGTCATTGCGGCTCTGGCTGGTCGTCATGGAAGTGCATCCGCTCCTCGAGCTCGTGGACGTGCGACATGCGGTGCTCGTGGGCCTGGAGGACCTCATGATGGCTCGGGGCGGACTGGCGCGGGTGATGGTGGTGGCAGGTGATGAAGTTCGTGCCATCGACCGGGTGGCGGCCGATCCGCAAGCAGCCCTTGACGTGGCAGTTGTGCTTGCGCAGCAGCGCGTAGGCGGCCGCGAGCGCGCCGATCCCCTCCAACGTCTGCGGCCAGCCGCCGAGCAGCGTCGTCCAGCGGTTGGAGTTCGTGTCGCCCCACGGCCAGAGGAATGCGAGGTGGTGAACCACGACAGCGCTCTGTTTCGGCGTCGCGTGGCGCGACCCTCCCGCCGCTGTGGTCCGCGGATGGCTCGCGTCGGGCGCCCCATCTGCCGATAATGGTCGGGCCGTCACACCAACTTCAGGAGAAATAGTGCCTCGCATCGCCGCCGTTCTCGCCCTCACGGGCCTCATGGCCCTGCCCGCCGTCGCGGGTGCCGCCGACGCCAACACCGTCACCGTCGTCGGGACCCAGACGTCGCTGCACCAGAGCGGCAACTCGGTGACGTTCACCGAGACGCTGCGCCTGGGCCGCCAGGCCGTCGGGACCGACAAGGTCACGTGCAACGGCGTGTCGGGCAACATCTACAACTGCCGCGCCAAGTTCACGCTGTCCAATGGGACGATCACCGCCGCGGGCCGCTACAACCAGGCGCGCGTGAACAACCAGATCCGCATCACGGGCGGGACCGGCGCGTACGCCGGCGCGACCGGCGCGCTGAAGCTGCACGACATCGGCAAGTCGAAGCGCACGCAGGAAACGTTCGTCTTCGCCTCCTAGCGTCGATACTGCCCGCCACCCAGATCCTTCAGGAGAAATCGTGCATCGCATCGCAATCGTCGTCGTCCTCTGCGGACTGATGGCACTCCCGGCCGTCGCCTCGGCGGCAGCCGACATCGTCGTCCTGAACGCCACGACGACGTCACAGACGCAGAAGGGCAAGACCGTGACGTTCCTCGAGTCGCTGAAACTCGGCCGCAAGAACGTCGGGACCGACCGGATCGTCTGCAACCAGGTGAGGCGCTCGATCTACAACTGCCGCGGGGTCTACACGTTCAGCAACGGGACGATCTCCGTTGCCGGACGCGTCGCGTCGGGGGCCCGCAACAACCAGGTCCGCGTCACCGGCGGTACCAAGACGTACGCCGGGGCCGGCGGAGTGCTCAAGCTCCACAACGTCGACAACATCCACACGCGCGAGACGTTCGTGTTCGACGACTGAGCTACAGCGCGTCGAGCAGTCGGTCGAGGTCTGATTCGTCGTTCCAGGCCCCGACCGACGCTCGCACGTATGGCGTGCCGGGCAGGTGGCGGACGACAACCCCCTGCTCGGCCAGCCGCGGCGGGACCTCGTCGTTGTTGTCGCCCATCTCCCAGCTGACCAGGGTCGTCGCGCCGCGCGGCGCGACCGTGTAGCCCGCCTCGTCGAGGCGGGCGGCGAGCAGCGCGGCGAGCGTGCTCGCGCGCTCGTAGAGGCTGTCCCAGCCGAACGACGCCAGCACGTCGTGCGCCGCGAGCGCGGCCAGCAGCGCTTCGGCACTCAGCGTGAACGTGTCGTAGGCGCCGGCGTCGGTCTTCGGTACCGCGTCGAGCCCGGCCGCAGGGTCCTCGAGGTTGAGGTAGCCCGGGGCGAACGAGGTGAGCTGCTCACGCCACTGCGGGGCGACGTACAGAAAGCCGGTCGCGGCCGGTCCGCACATCCACTTCTGGCCGGAGGCGGCGTAGAACGCGCAGCCGAGCTCCGCGGCGTCGAGCTTGACCGCGCCGGCCCCCTGTGCCCCATCGAACAGGACAGGAATGTCGAGCTCGCGCAGCGCGGCCGTCGGGGCAACAGCGCCGCATGTCCAGTCGACGTGCGAGCAGGCGACCAGCTTCGTCCTGGGCGACACCGCGTCGGCGATCTCGCCCAGCGGCACGGCACGGACCTCGATCCCACGCCGGCGCACCGCCGTCAGCGGGCCGTTCAGCCCCGGGTGCTCGGTCGTCGACGTCAGCACCTCGTCGCCGGCCCGCAGGTCGAGGCCGGCCGTGACGCGGGCCACCCCCTCCGAGGTCGAGGTCGTGATCGCGATGTCCTCGGGCGTCGAGCCCATGACCGTCGCGTAGGCCGCGCGCAGGCGGGCCAGCGCTTCGCGCGCGACGGTGAAGTAGTCGATCGTGCGGCCGCGGTTCATCGCCACGTCCGCGACCTCGCGTGTCGCGTCGGCGGAAGCGGAGGGGAGGGGCCCGAACGTCCCGGCGTTGAGGTATGCGCGCTCGCGCAGGACGGGAAATGCGGCGCGCAGCTCAGCGGCATCCATGAGGCCCGAGGATATTGACCGCGCGAAGTAACCTCCGGCCCGTGCAGGTCACGCTCCCTGACGGCAACGCACTCGAGCTCCCCGACGACGCCACCGGCGCCGACGCCGCCGCGGCGATCGGGCCCGGCCTGGCCAAGGCCGCGCTGGCCGTCAAGCAGGGCGGAGAGGTGCGCGACCTGTCGCGGCCGCTGATCGCCGGCGAGCCGCTGGAGATCGTGACCGAGCGCAGTCCCGAGGCGCTCGCGCTGATCCGCCATGACGCCGCGCACGTGCTCGCCGCGGCGGTGATGGAGCTCTACCCGGGCGTCAAGATCTCGATCGGCCCGGCGATCGACGACGGCTTCTACTACGACTTCGAGTTTCCCGACGGCGTCTCGATCTCGGATGCCGACTTCCCGGCCATCGAGGCCGAGATGGCCAAGCACGTCGCTGCCGACGAGCCGTTCGTCGCGCGCCGATGTCACCGTGCAGGAGGCGCTGGCGCGGTTTGCATCCGAGGGCCAGGACTACAAGGTCGAGCTGATCGAGGACCTGGTCCGCGACGACGGGATCACGCACGTCGGCCTGTACACCAACGGCCCGTTCACCGACCTGTGCCGCGGCCCGCATGCTCCGTCGACCAAGCGGATCAAGGTCTTCAAGCTGCAGTCGGTCGCCGGCGCCTACTGGCGCGGCGACTCCGATCGCCAGCAGCTGACGCGTATCTACGGGACCGCGTTCCTGTCGCAGAAGGAGCTCGACGAGCATCTCGAGCGCCTCGAGCAGGCCCGTGCCCGCGACCACCGCAAGCTCGGGCCGCAGCTCGGGCTGTTCACGTTCTCGGAGGTTTCGCCCGGGGTGGCGTTCTGGCTGCCGAGGGGGACGGTCCTGTTCAACGAGCTCGTGGCGCTCAACCGCCGCATGCAGCAGCAGCGCGGCTACGTCGAGGTCAAGACGCCGCTGATCTACGAGTCGCACCTGTGGGAGACATCGGGCCACTTCCCCAAGTACCGCGAGCACATCTTCCTCAGCGAGTACGAGGGCCGCGAGTTCGGCATCAAGCCGATGAACTGCCCCGGGCACTGCCACCTGTACGCGCTGCAGAAGTGGAGCTACCGCGACCTGCCCTACCGCTGCGCCGAGCCCGGCCTCCTGCACCGTCGTGAGCCGTCGGGGACGCTGCACGGCCTGCTGCGCGTGCGCCACTTCATCCAGGACGACGGGCACATCTTCTGTCGCGAGGACCAGGTCGCCGACGAGGTCGAGCGAGCGCTGCGGTTCGCGTTCGACGTCTACGGCCTGTTCGATCTCGACGCCCACGTCGAGCTGTCGACGCGGCCCGAGAACCGCATCGGCGACGACAGCTTCTGGGACAAGACCGAGGGGATGCTCGCCGACGCGTTGGCCGCCGCAGGGCTCGAGTACACGGTCAACGAGGGCGACGGGGCGTTCTACGCGCCGAAGATCGATCTCCACGTGACCGACTCGCTCGGACGCTCGTGGCAGCTCGGCACGGTCCAGCTCGACTACCTGATGCCGGAGCGCTTCGGCTGCGTCCACACCGGGGCCGACAACGCCGAGCACCCGACGGTGATGATCCATCGCGCGATGTTCGGCAGCTTCGAGCGCTTCATCGGGCTGCTGATCGAGCACACGGCCGGCGAGCTGCCCGTGTGGCTGACGCCCGTCCAGGCGATTGCGCTGCCGATCGCCGATCGCCACGTCGACGCGGCGCAGGCGGCGGTCCAGGCACTGAGGGCCCGCGGCGTCCGGGTCGAGATCGACGACCGGACCGAGTCGGTCGGGCGCAAGATCCGCGAGGCCGAGACGCAGAAGATCCCGTACATGCTCGTGATCGGCGACCGGGAGGCCGAGTCGGGGGCGGTCTCGCTGCGTCGCCACACGGAGGGCGACCTCGGCTCGGCGACGATCGATGAGGTGGTCGCGCGGCTCGACGCGCAGACGCCTGACGGCGCTCGCTGACCGTTCGTCGGGTTGCCTCTGGTGGATGCAGCGCCCGCCGGGTATCATGTGTCGCGTTGACTGATCCGAACATCAAGCCGCGTACCGCTTGACGCGCCGCCCCATTAGCTAGTGCCAGTTCCGCGCAGGTTCGACCGGCGTCCGCCGGAGCGGGACACGACACGGATCAATGAGCGCATCCGTGTGCCCGAGGTTCGTCTGATCGACGAGTCCGGGCAGCAGGTTGGCGTCACGCCGACAAACGAAGCCCTGCGCTACGCGCAGGAGCGCGATCTCGATCTCGTCGAGGTCGCCCCGGATGCTCGGCCGCCGGTCTGCCGCGTTCTTGACTACTCCAAGTACAAGTACGAGCAGGCCCAGAAGCAGAAGGCCGCCCGCAAGCACCAGCAGCAGATCACGATCCGCGAGATCAAGTTCCGGCCCAAGATCGCCCAGCACGACTACGACACCAAGAAGGGCCACGTCGAGCGCTTCCTTCGCCACAAGGACAAGGTCAAGATCACGATCATGTTCCGCGGCCGTGAGGTGGCCCACCCCGAGCGCGGCGTGATGATCCTCGACCGCCTCGCCGAGGAGCTGACCGAACTGGCGACCGTCGAGCAGCGCCCGCTGCAGGACGGCCGCAACATGACGATGCTGCTCGGGCCTTCGAAGGCTGTCCTGGCCGGCACGCTGGAGGCCGATCGTGCCGCCGCTGCGGCGACGGCCCAGGCGCGCGAGGACCAGATCGAGGCCGACGCCCAGGCCGACGCGGCCGACCGCGCCGCCGAGGAGTCCGCCGCGCCCTCAGAGGCCGCCGCGGCGCCCGCCGAGCCCGCGACCGAACCGGCGGCAGAGCCCGTCGCCGAATCTCCCGCCGAGCCCGTCATCGAACCGCCCGCCGAACCGGTCGCCAACGGCGACGCGCCCGCCCCGGCCGACGAGCCGGTCGTCGAAGCGACCTAGCAACGAGCGCCGGGCGCCACGAGCGTCTGCCATAATCCCCGCCTCGCCATGCCCAAGGTGAAGACCCATTCGGGCGCCAAGAAGCGCTTCAAGGTGACCGGGACCGGAAAGGTCACCGGCCGTAAGGCATTCTCGAGTCACATCCTCGAGAAGAAGTCACCGAAGTACAAGCGCGCTCTCGCCGTCCCGGTCGACATCTCTCCCCACGACTCCAAGCGGGTCAAGAAGCTGCTCGGAGGCAAGACCGGATGACCCGGGTCAAGCGCTCCGTCAACGCCAAGAAGAAGCGCCGCGCGACGCTCGAGCGCGCGAAGGGCTTCCGCGGGCAGGCGAATTCGAACTACAAGCGGGCCAAGGAAGCGGTCATGAAGGCCGACTCCTATGCGTACCGCGATCGCCGCAACCGCAAGCGGGACTTCCGCCGGCTGTGGATCACCCGGATCAACGCCGCAGCGCGGCTGAACGGGTTGTCCTATGGCCAGTTCATGCACGGCCTCAAGCTGGCCGGCGTCGAGCTCGATCGCAAGATCCTGGCCGACATCGCCGTCCGCGACGCCGAGACGTTCCGCCGATTTGCCGAGGTCGCCCGCGAGGCGATATCGGCCGCTGCTGCCTAGCAAGGCACCGACCGATATCGAAAACACTCCTCGCGGGCGCCTCATCAGGCGCCCGTTTTCGTTGCGATGATCACTTCCGCCCACAACACACAGCTCAAGGAGATCCGCCGAATCGCCCGCCGGCGCGACGCGCGGTTCATCGCCGAGGGCGAGGATCTCGTCGCCGCCGCCCGCGCGGAGGGCTGGGAGCCGGTGCTCGAGCTGCGCGCGGGCGTCGACGTCGAACCGGCGCTGCTGGACCAGGTGTCGTCGCTGGGCTCCGGCACCCGCGTGCTCGCAGTCTACGAGGAGCGCTTCGCGGCGCCGGCCGGCCCGCTGTGCGTCGCGCTGTGGGGCGTACGCGACCCGGGCAACGTCGGGACCGTGCTGCGCAGCGCGCTGGCCTTCGGCGCCGCCAGCGTCGTCATCGGCCCCGACACCGCCGACCCGTTCGGTGTCAAGGCGGTGCGGGCGTCGATGGGGGCGGTGTTCGCGGTGCCGGTCGCCCGGGCACGGTCGATCGACGAGCTGCCGGGGGAGACGGTCGCGCTCGTCGCGCGCGAAGGGGCCGCGCTGGCCGGGCCGGCGGCCGGGACGCTGGTCGTCGGCGCCGAGCGCGAGGGCCTCGACGCGGCCGTCGTCGCCGCCTGCGACCGCGTCGCGCACATTCCGATCGCCTCCGAGTCGCTGAACGCGGCGATGGCGGCAACGGTCGCGCTCTACGAGTGGACTAGGGTCCCGGCGCAATGAGCACGGTCGATCGCATCGCGGCGTTGCGCGCGGAGGCCGAGCAGGCGATCGGCGCCGCCGACAGCGTGGCCGAGCTCGAGGAGCAGCGGGTCCAGTGGCTCGGGCGCAAGGCCGAGCTCCCCAACCTGCTGCGCGGCGTCGCCGAATTGGCGCCCGAGGAGCGCGGCGTCGTCGGCCGGGAGGCAAACCAGGCCCGCCAGGCGCTCGAGGCGCTGATCGACGGCCGCGCGCAGGAGCTCGAGGCGGCGGAGCTCGATGCCGCGCTGGTCGCCGACCGCGTCGATGTCACGCTGCCGGGTACCGTGCCCCACGGGGGCGTCGGCCGGCTGCACCTGCTCAGCGCGACGCGCCGCGAGATCGAGGACGTCTTCATCGGGCTGGGCTTCGACGTCGTCGAGGGCTTCGAGGTCGAGGCGTTCAGCTACAACTTCACGAAGCTCAACACGCTCGACACGCACCCGTCGACGGCCAAGACCGACACGTTCTACGTGCAGGGCCGCGACGACCAGGTCGTCCTGCGCACGCACACGTCGCCGATGCAGCCGCGGGTCATGGAGACGACCCCGCCGCCGGTCGCGGTGATCATCCCGGGGCGCGTCTACCGCCGCGATTCCGACGCCACCCACACGCCCCAGTTCCACCAGATCGAGGGCCTGTGCGTCGACGAGGACGTCACGCTCGCCGACCTGCACGGCACGCTGCTCGCGTTCGCTCGCGCGGTGTTCGGTCCCGAGCGGGGTATACGCATGCGGCCCCACTTCTTCCCGTTCACCGAGCCGAGCGTCGAGGTCGACGTGAGCTGCTTCCAATGCACGGACGGCGTACTCAAGGACGGCCGCCGCTGCAACCTGTGCCGGGGCTCGAACTGGCTCGAGGTCCTCGGTGCCGGGATGGTCGACCCGAACGTGTTCGCCGCCGTCGGGGGCGACTATGACCCCGACAAGGTGCAGGGCTTCGCGTTCGGGCTCGGCATCGAGCGGGTCGCAATGCTCAAGCACGGCGTCCCCGACCTGCGCCTCTTTTACGACAACGACCTTCGGTTCCTGGAGCAGTTCGGATGAAGGTGCCGCTGAGCTGGCTGCGCGAGTACGCACCGACCGACCTCGATGCGCGGGAGCTCGCGGTGCGCCTGGCCATGACCGGGACCGAGGTCGAGCGGGTCACCACGCACGGCGTCTCCGCGCTCGAGAACTTCGTCGTCGGCCGGGTCCTGACCGCCGAGCAGCATCCCGACGCCGACCGGCTCAAGGTCTGCACGGTTGACGTCGGCGACGGCGAGCCCAAGCAGATCGTCTGCGGCGCGCCGAACGTCGCCGCGGGCCAGACGGTCGGCGTCGCCCGGCCCGGCTCGGTCATGCCCGACGGGACCAGGCTCAAGGCTGCGAAGCTGCGCGGGGTGGTGTCCGACGGGATGATCCTGGCCGAGGACGAGGTCGGCATCGGAACCGACCATGCCGGGACGATGGTCCTCGACGACACGCTCGAGATCGGCTCGCCGCTGGCCGACGCGATCCCGATCGCCGACGACGTGCTCGAGCTCGAGATCACGCCCAACCGGCCCGACTGCCTCGGCATCTACGGCGTCGCGCGCGAGGTCCACGCGGCGACCGCGAGCACGCTGACGCCCCCGCCGTGGGCGCAGGACCCGCACCCGGCGGGCGACGACATCGACGGCGTCACGATCGACGTCCGGTGCCCGGATCTGTGCCCGCGCTTCACCGCGCGCGTGTTCGACGAACGTCACGATCGGCCCGTCGCCGCGCTGGCTCAAGGGCCGGCTTATGGCGGCCGGTCAGCGCCCGATCTCCAACGTCGTCGACATCACCAACTACGTGATGCTGCTGACCGGCCAGCCGCTGCACGCGTTCGACCTCGATCGCGTCGAGGGTCAGACGCTCGTCATCCGCCGCGCCAACGACGCCGAGCAGGTCGAGACGCTCGACGGCCAGACGCGCACGCTCACCCCGAACGACATCGTCATCGACGACGCCCAGGGACCGACGTCGATCGCCGGTGTCATGGGCGGCGCGCGCTCCGAGGTCTCCGACGACACGACCCGCGTCCTGATGGAGGTCGCGACGTGGGACGGCCCGACGATCAACCGCACCTCGACCCGGCTGGGCCTGCGCAGCGAGGCAAGCGGGCGCTTCGAGAAGGGCCTGGCACCCGAGCAGTGCCTCGATGCCCAGGCGGTCGCCGCCAAGCTGATGGTCGACCTGTGCGGCGCGACGGCGGTCCCGGGCACGATCGACGTCGGCGGCGGTGGTCCGGCGGCTGCGGTCATCCGGCTGCGCGAGCGCCGCGTCGAGGCGCTGCTCGGCGTCCCGATCGCCTCCGAGCGCCAGCGCTCGTACCTGACCGCCCTGGGCTTCGACACCGACCGCGCGCGACGACGGCCTCGACGTCACCGTCCCCTACTGGCGGCGCGGCGACGTCACGCGCGAGGCCGACGTGATCGAAGAGGTCGCGCGGCTGGACGGCGTCGACGAGCTGCCGACGACGTTGCCGCCGCGCCGCGCCGTCACCGCGGCCCGGCTCACCCACGCCCAGCGCGTGCGCCGCACGGCCGAGGACGTGCTCGTCGGCTGCGGCCTGCACGAGATCGCCGGCTGGAGCTTCACCGAGCCGGCGGTGCTCGACCGCCTGCGCCTGCCCGCCGACAGCCCGATGCGCGACGTCGTGGTGCTCGAGAACCCGATGAGCGCGGCGCAGTCGATCATGCGCCCGTCGATCCTCGGCTCGCTGCTCGACGCGGCCGCCCACAACATCGCGCGCGACCAGCGCGACCTGGCGTTGTTCGAGTCGGCCGGCGTGTACCGCAACGCGAGGGGAGCGGACGGCTCCGGCCAGCCGGTCCTCGCCGACGAGCACCACGCGCTCGCGGCGCTGTTGACGGCGCGTGAGGGCGCGGGCTTCTTCGACGTCAAGGGCCTGCTGGCGACGGTGCTCGACGCGCTGCGCGTGCCGTGGAGCGTCGAGGCGGCGACGTGGCCGTTCCTGCACCCGGGCGCTGCGGCGGCGGTCATCGCCGGCGGCGAGCGCGTCGGCTTCGTCGGGGTCGTCCATCCGCTCGTCGCGCGCGCATGGGACATCGAACAGCCCGCGGCCGCGTTCGCGATCGACCTCGCCAAGGTCGCCGCGGCGGCACCCGAGGTCACGACGCTTCCGCGACCTGCCCGCGTTCCCGGCCGTCAAGCGCGACCTGTCGCTGTCGCTGTCGTCCAGCACGTTGGCCGGCGACGTGGTCGCAGCGATCGAGCGCGGCCGGCGGCGCGCTGCTCGAGGAGATCGAGATCTTCGACGTCTACGCGGGCGAACAGGCGGGGGAGGGGCGCACGTCGATCGCCCTGCACCTCCAGTTCCGCGCCGCCGACCGGACGCTCGACGACGAGGAGGTCGACGGGCTGATCGAGAAGATCCTCGCGCGCGTCGGCGAGCTGGGGGTGGCGCGCCGTGCCTGACGTCGCGGTCATCGGCGCCAGCGGCTACACCGGCGCACTCGCGGCGGCGCTCGTCCAGCGCCACCCGTACTTCACCCTGAGCTCGGTCACGAGCCGCAGCGACGCAGGCATCCGGCTCGACGAGCTCTACCCGCACCATCGCGTGCCGCTGACCCTCGACGCGCTCGACGAGACGACGATCGAGGCCGACGCGGCGATCGTCGCGCTGCCCCACGGCGCGTCGGCGCCGGTCGTCGCTGTGCTGCACGAGCGGGGGATGAAGGTCGTCGACCTGAGCGCCGACTTCCGCCTGCGCGACCTCGCCGTCTACGAGCACCACTACGTCCCGCACCCGGCCCCCGAGCTGATCGCGCAGGCCGTCTACGGACTGCCGGAGCGCTACCGCGAGGAGATCTCCGGCTCGACGCTCGTCGCCAGCCCCGGCTGCTTTCCGACCGCCGCTGTGCTCGCGCTCGCGCCGCTGGGCTCATACCTGGGCAAGGTCGTGATCGACGCCAAGACCGGCATCTCGGGCGCCGGGCGTGCACCGAGCGCCCGCACGCACTTCGTGTCCGCCGACGAGAACGTCACGCCGTACGGCGTCGGCACTCACCGCCACACGCCGGAGATCGACCAGGAGCTCGCCGCAGCGGGCGCGCAGGACCTCAGCGTGACGTTCGTCCCGCACCTCGTCCCGGTCGACCAGGGCGAGCTGCTGACGTGCTACGTGACGCTGACCGAGCCGCTGAACGCGTCGCGGCTGATCGAGCAGGCCTACGAAGAGGAGCCGTTCATCGAGCTCGTCGACGAGCCGCCGGGGATGCGCGCGGTGCGCGACACGAACTTCTGCCGCATCCACGTCCATCAGTCAGGCACGTCGACCGACGTGATCGTCTTCTCGGCGATCGACAACCTCTGGAAGGGCTCGTCGTCACAGGCGATGCAGAGCCTGAACCTGATGTTCGGCTACGACGAGACCGAGGGGTTGCGCCTGTGACCGCGTTCTTCAGTTCGCGATGGGTGCAGATGCCCAAGCACGTCCGCGAGGCGCCGGGGGCCGGCCTGCCGACCGGCTTCAGGGCGGCCGGCGTCGCGTGCGCCATCAAGCCGTCGGGGGCGCTGGACCTCGGGCTGCTGGTGTGCGACGCCGAGGCGTGCACGAGCGCCGCGCGGTTCACGCGCTCCGGTGTGCTCGCCGCGCCGGTCGTGATCACCAAGGAGCACACGCGGCTCGACGCGCTGCGCGTGGTCGTCGCCAACTCCGGCAACGCAAATGCGGCGACCGGCCAGCGCGGCCTCGACGAGGCGGCGCGGATGCAGGGCGCGGCGGCGCTCGCCGGTCGCGTGCAGGAGGATCAGGTCGCGGTCGCGTCGACCGGCGTCATCGGGGTTCAGCTGCCAGGGGATGACATCGTCCGGGGCCTGCACAGGTGCAGCGAGCAGCTGCGCGCCGACGGCGACGCCGAGTTCGCGACGGCGATCATGACGACCGACAACGGGCGCAAGCAGACGTCGCTCGACGTCGATCTGAGCGGCGGGACCGTGCGCCTGTGCGCCCAGGCCAAGGGCGCCGGGATGATGCAGCCCAACTACGCCACGATGCTGTGCTTCGTCCAGACCGATGCCGCGATGTCGCCCGAGACGGCCGACCTGCTGCTCGGCGTGTGCGTCAAGCGCTCGTTCAACCGCATCTCGGTCGACGGGCAGCTGTCGACCAACGACACCGCGATCCTCATGTGCAGCGGCGAAAGCGGCGTCACGGTCGAGCCCGAGACCGAGGACGAGCGGGCGTTCGGCGAGGCGCTCGATGCGCTGCTACGCCAGCTGGCGATCCTGATCGTCGCCGACGGTGAGGGCTCCAAGCGGATCGGGCGCGTCGTCGTGTACGGCGGCGGCGAGGACGCCGTGCACCGCGCCGCGTACGCCGTTGCCAACTCGCCGCTGGTCAAGACCGCGCTGCACGGCGGCGACCCCAACTGGGGCCGGATCGCGCAGGCGATCGGCGGCGCGCTGCTCGACGTGCACCCGCTGGCGCTCGACATCGCGATCGAGGGCGTCCAGGTGTGCGTTGCCGGGACCGAGGTCAGCTTCGACCGCGGCGACCTCGAGGCGCGGATGGCGCGCGACGAGGTCGAGTTCGTCATCGGCCTGCCCGGTTCGGGCTACGAGACCGAGGTGCTGTTCGCCGATCTCGGGCATGAGTACGTCACGATCAATGCGGAGTACACGACATGAGCGCCAGCCCGCGCGACGTCGGCACGCTGCTCGAGGCGCTGCCCTACATCCGGGAGTTCCACGGTCGCACGATCGTCATCAAGTACGGCGGCGCGGCGATGAACGATCCCGAGCTGCGCGAGGACTTCGCCCGCGACGTCGTGCTGCTGAAGTACGTCGGGCTCAACCCCGTCGTCGTGCACGGCGGCGGGCCCGAGATCACCGCATTCATGGAGCGGCTCGACATGAACGTCGAGTTCGTGGGCGGCGTGCGGGTCTCCGACGCGGAGACGGTCGAGGTTGCGCGGATGGTCCTGATCGGCAAGGTCAACAAGGACATCGTCGTGCGCATCAACCGCTACGGGCAGCCCGCGGTCGGGCTGAGCGGCGACGACGGCGCGCTGTTTCGCACCGTGACCGACACAGGCCCCGACGGGCAGGACGTCGGTTTCGTCGGGCGCATCGAGCGCGTCGACACCGGCCTGCTCAACCACATCGCACAGGACTACATCCCGGTCATCGCGTCGGTCGGCGCTGACCGGGACGGCGTCGCCCACAACATCAACGCCGACACCGCGGCCGGCGCGGTGGCGCGGGCGCTCGGCGCGTACAAGGTCATGTTCCTGACCGACGTCGAGGGCTGGCTGCGCGACCCGGCCGACCCGGCGTCGGTCGTGTCCGAGGCCTACGCCGATGAGGTCGAGGCGGCGCTCTCGTCGATCGACGGCGGCATGCGGCCCAAGCTCCGGGCGTGCTTGGACGCGATCCATGGCGGCGTCACGTTCGCCCACATCGTCGACGGGCGGATCGCCCATTCGCTGCTGCTGGAACTGTTCACCGACGCCGGCATCGGCACGAAGATCAGGGCGGCGCGATGACAGATCCCGCCACCCACCCCCAACACCTGCGCATGCACGGCCAGCACCTGCTGAACACCTACGCCCGCTTCGCCACCGAGTTCACACGCGGCGAGGGTGCGCGGCTGTGGGACGTCGACGGCAACGAGTACCTCGACTTCCTGGCCGGGATCAGCGTGTCGTCGGTCGGCCACTGTCACCCACGCATCGTGGATGCGATCGCCCAACAGGCGGCGCGGCTGATCCACGTCGGCAACCTCTACTACACGGACCCGATGGCGCGGCTGGCCGACCGCCTGGCCGCCCTGTCGCTCGGCGGTGGCGTGTTCTTCACCAACTCGGGCGCCGAGGCGATCGAGGCGGCGATCAAGGTCGCGCGTAAGGCCAAGCAGGGGGGCGACATCATCACGCTGCACCGCGCCTTCCACGGCCGGACATATGCGGCGCTGAGCGCGACGCCGCAGGAGTCCAAGCAGGCCCCGTTCGCGCCGCTCGTGCCGGGCTTCCGGGCGATCGAGCCGACGACCGCCGCGATCGGCGAGCAGGTCGACGACAACACAGCGGCGCTGATCATCGAGCCGATCCAGGGCGAGACCGGCGTCCACGTGATATCCGACGAGGTGCTCGAGGCGGCGCGCGAGGCGTGCGACCGCCACGGCGCGTCGCTGATCTTCGACGAGATCCAGAGCGGGCTCGGGCGCACCGGCACGCGCTGGGGCTATGAGTGGTCGGGGGTGATCCCCGACGCGCTGACGACGGCCAAGGCGCTCGGCGGCGGGCTGCCGATCGGCGCGCTGGTGACCGGCGAGCGGCTGCGCAACGTGCTCGTCCCCGGCGACCACGGCTCGACGTTCGCCGGCGGGCCGGTCGTCTGCGCGGCCGCGCTCGCGGCGCTCGACATCCTGACCGACGAGGTCGTGCTCGAGCGGGTGCGCGATCTCGGCGACCATCTGCGCGGCGCGATCGCCGAGCTGCCGGGCGTGGTCGAGGTCCGCGGTCGCGGCCTGATGATCGGCTTTGACCTCGACGGCGGCGACGCGCCCGACGTCGTGCTCGACCTGCTCGTCAAGGAGCGGCTGGTCGTCAACGCAACGGGGCCACAGACGGTGCGGCTGCTGCCGCCGCTGATCATCGACCGCGTCGCAGGCGGACGACGCGCTGGAGCGCATCGGCCGTACCCTTGCGGCCCGCAAATGACCGACCCGACGCCGATCCACAGCTCCACCGAAGGCTTCGCCTCCTACCTCGCCACGCCCGACGAGGTCAGCCGCGTCCTGCTGCTGTACTCGGGCGGCCTCGACACGAGCGTGATGCTCCACTGGATCCAGCAGGAGTACCAGGCCGAGGTCGTGGCGCTCACTGTCAACCTCGGCCAGCCGGGCGAGGACTACGACGTCGTCCAGGGCAAGGCGCTCAAGCTCGGTGCGATCGCGGCCGAGGTCGTCGACGCGCGCGACGAGTTCGCCGAGCACTACGTGGCGCCGGCGATCAAGGCCAACGCGATCTACGGCCTCGGCTACCCGCTGTTCACGGCGCTCGGCCGACCGCTGATCGCCAAGCTCGCCGTCGAGTACGCGCGCAAGCACGGCTGCGACACGATCGCCCACGGCTGCACCGGCAAGGGCAACGACCAGGTGCGGATCGAGGCGACCGTGACGACGCTGGCGCCGGAGCTGAAGGTGATCGCGCCGGTGCGCTCGTGGCAGATGGGCCGCGAGGAGGAGATCGCCTACGCACGCGAGCACGGGATCCCCGTCAAAGGCGGCACCGAGACGACGCCGTACTCGATCGACGACAACCTGTGGGGCCGCTCGTCGGAGGGCAAGTGGATCGAGCACCTCGACCAGGCGCCGCAGGACGACGTCTTCGATCTCGTCACGCGCCCCGAGGAGGCGCCGGACGAGGCGCAGGTCGTCGAGATCGAGTTCGAGCGCGGGCTGCCGGTGGCGCTGGACGGCGAGCGGCTGGGCCTCGTCGAGCTGATCGAGCGCGTCGCCGAGATCGGTGCGCGCCACGGGGTCGGGATCGTCGATCACATCGAGGACCGGATCGTCGGCCTGAAGGTCCGCGACATCTACGAGGTCCCGGCGGCCGCGATCCTGCTGCCCGCCCACGCGGAGCTCGAGAAGCTCGTCGGCACGATCCACCAGAACCAGTTCAAGCCCCAGCTCGACCGCCAGTGGGCGTACCTCGTGTACGCCGGGCTGTGGTGGGAGCCGCTGCGCGGCGACCTCGACGCCTACATGGAGTCGGTCAACGAGCACGTGACGGGGACGATCGGGATCAAGCTCTACAAGGGCCACGCGCGTGTGGTCACGCGCTCGTCGCCCAACGCGGTCTACGACGCGGCGCTGGCGACGTTCGAGGTCTCGGGCGGTCTGTTCAGCCAGCAGGCGTCGCCCGGCTTCATCGAACTGTGGTCGCTGCAGTCGCGCATGGCCCACCGGTTGCGCGCCTCGCGCGAGGGGTAACGTTCGGGCATGGCTTCGAGGGGCAAGGGCAAGGGCAGGGGCAAAGACACGGCCTATCGGCTCCTCGGCTTCGTCGTGTGGAAGGCGGCGACGCGCGCCGTGCGCCGCGAGGACACCGTGCGCGCGCGACAAGACAAGGACACAGGCGGGCGTCGGCGCCAGCGCCGGGTCGCGATCGCCGGCGCGCTGGTGGCGGCCGGGGTGGCGGCGGCGACCGTCGCGACGCGGCGGCGCTCGAACCACAGCGACCCGGTATAGCCGGGGCAAGAGATCGCCGCGCCGCGGCGAATCCCTACGCAGCGCTGCCCGCAGCGCTTGACGGGCGTTCCAACCCGCTCATACCCTGAACCCTGGTGTCCCCTCCCGATTCCGATCCCGCGATCCTGGCCCAGCGACGCGCCAAGCGCGCGGAGATCGCCGAGGAGCAGCTCCAGGACCAGCTTCGCGAGGCGCGCCGCGAGATCGACCGCCTCCAGGGCCGCGCCGACGCGCTGTCGGGCGAGCTCGAGATGGCGCGCGATCGCCGCGACCAGATGGCCGGCGAGATCGACGGCCTCAACCGCGACCTGCGCTACGCCCACCAGCGCGAGCACTCCGAGCGCCAGCTGCGGATCGAGACCCAGGACGAACTCGCCCAGGCGCGCCGCGACGCCACCGGCGCCCACGAGGACCTCCGGGCCCAGCTGCGCGAGGCCCACCAACGCGCCGAGGAATTCGAGCGCGAACTCTCCCAGCGCCGGCGCGACGCCGACCACGCGCTCGGCCTGATCGAGCGCCACGAGGCGGCGCGCGCGAAGGCCGAGGCGGCGGCCCACGGCGCCGACGAGATGCGGGCCGAGCTCGACCGCCGCGACGCGCTCCAGACCGAGTTCGCCGAGCAGATGCAGGCGCTGCGCGACGAGCTCGAGGCGCTGCGCGAGCGCCATGAGACCGACGCAGCGCGCCAGACGATCGCCCAGCAGGCGCTGCACGACGTGATGGCCGCGGCGGCTCGGATGCGCGAACGCCTCGAGCAGGCCCAGCTGCTGCGGGCCGAGGTCCAGGAGCGCCTGACCCTGACCCGCGAGCAGCTCGACGAGCGCGACGAGCAGCTCGTCCGCGCGACGCGCGAGCTCAACGAGGCAACGGTGACGGTCGCCTCGCTGCGCGCCCAGCTGCACTCCGAGCGCGAGCGCGCCGCGTCGGTGCGCGACGCCGTCATCCGCGTCCAGCTCGGCGACCAGGCCGCGGTCTACGACGAGATCCAGCGGCTGGCGGGGATGGTCGCCGACGTGGTTGCGCTGGCCGCTGGGGTGCGGTCCAGCTACGAGTTGGAGACCGACCGCGTCCAGGCGCAGCTCGACACCGAGCGCGACCGCCATGAGGCCGACCGCGCGCGCTTGGAGGCCGAGCTGGCCAAACAGGAAGAGCCGGAGCCGGCGGCGGAACCGGACGAGGACCCGGCTGCGGACCCGGTGCCGTCCGAGACGGTCATCGCCAACCTCTCGGCCGCGGCGGAACGGCTTCGTTCGGCGGCGGCGCCACACGACGATGACGCCGAACCGCAGGCCGAGCCGCCCGTCGAGGCCGACGACGACCGGTGGCGCCCGTTCTCCGTCCGCGCCGGCCCGGGCCAGCCGATCGGGCCGTGGCTCACGCCCGCGCTCGCGGCGCTCGGCGAGGCCGACGACCAGGCCGCGACCGAGATCCTCGTGGCGCTGCTCGCGCTCCAGGGCCGCACGAACCAGACGCTGCTCTACGAGCTGACGATCCCGTGGTCGGGCATGTGGCGCGTCTCGATCCACCACGGCATCGCCGACATCGCCCGCGACGCGCGGCGCTCGTACGACGGCAGCGCTGCGTTCCACGTGGCCGGCGGGCCGCAGGATCTCGCGGTGCTCGTCGGCGGGGGCAAGGCCAAGCTCGGCCCCGGGGCCAAGGTGACCGGCAAGCGCCGCCGGCTGCGCAAGCTGCTGCGCGCGGGCCGCCAACCGGTCGGCCTCGCCGAGGCCGCGCTGCTGCTCGATCCCGGCCAGGCACTCGCGTTGCTCACCGCGGCGCCGGCGGCCAGGCAGCCCCGCGACGAGCCGCTCGCGGTCGAGCTGCATACCCGCGCCGACGTCTGGCACGTGATCGCCGACCGCGACGGGCTGCGTGCCGGGGCCGGCCCGCTTGCGGATGACGGCCCGGCCGTCCAGGCGACCCTCAAAGGTTCTCCGACGGACATCGTCGGCCTGCTTGGGGGAGCGTCGTCGCTCGGGATCCGCGTGAGCGGGGATGGTGCCAGCGCGCGGGCAATGATGGACTTGATGGCCGCTATTCAGGCCCTCTAGACTGCCGCCGAAATTCGAGCCGGGGGGCGCCGACATGCCGCAACTCAAACTGGGAAAGCTGCCGGCGACGGCAGACGACCGCGATCTGCTGTTCGCCAACTACGTCGATCTGGGGACGGTCCTCCCGCAGGTCCCTGACGCGTTCGGTCACGAACAGGCGGTGCCGGAGTGGGGCATGCTCGGCAACGGGCCGGACCCCGAGATGGGGCCGAACTTCGAGGGCGCGGGCGACTGCGTGTTCGCCGGCGCGGCCCACGAAACGATGCTGTGGACGGCGGTCGGCGACGGCGAGGCGACGTTCTCGACCCACGGCGTCCTGGACGACTATGGCGCCGTCACCGGCTACACGCCCAGCGACCCGAACTCCGACCAGGGCACGAACGTCCGCGACGCGCTGAACTACCGGCGCCAGACCGGCGTCGTCGACGCCCACGGCCAGCGCCACACGATCGGCGCGTACGTCGCGCTCCAGCCCGGCAACCTCGACCACCTGTACGCCGCGCTGTACCTGTTCGGCGCCGTCGGCATCGGGATCAACTTCGCCGAGACGGCGATGCAGCAGTTCCACAACGGCGAGCCGTGGGACGTCGTGGCGGGCGCGAAGATCGAGGGCGGCCACTACGTCCCGCTGGTCGCCAAGCGCAGCGGGATGCTCGACTGCGTGACGTGGGCCAAGGTCCAGCCGATGACGCTCGAGTTCTTCACGACGTACTGCGACGAGGCCTACGCGCTGCTGTCGGCGGATCTGTTGGGTGAGGACGGCGTGTCGCCCGAGGGCTTCAAGCTCGCCGAGCTCCAGGCCGATCTCGCCGCCGTCGACTGACCTCGCTAAGAGCGGGGAAGACCGGCTCGTCTGTCGGGTCGGCGTGGCAGGATCGCTCCCCCGTGTCCTCGCCGACCTGCGCGCATCTCCATGTCCACTCCGAGTACTCGCTGCTCGATGGCGCGTGCCAAATCGACGCGCTCGTCAAGCGCGCCGCGGAGTTCGGACAGCCGGCGATCGGGCTGACCGACCACGGCGTCATGAACGGCGCGATCGAGCTGTTCACGGCGGCGCGGGCGCACGGGATCAAGCCGATCGTCGGCTGCGAGATCTACCTCGTCGACGACCACGCCGCGGAACCCCAGCCCGGCCGTCGCATCGAGCGCAACCACCTGACGCTGCTCGCCTCCACCGACGAGGGCTACCGCAACCTCGTCCGCTCTCAGCTCGCGCGGGTTCCTCGAGGGCCTTCAGCGTGGCAAGCCGACGCTCGACCTCGATCAGCTCGCGAGCACGGCAGCGGGATCATCGCGCTCACCGGCTGCCTGGCCTCGCGTTTCTGTTCGCGCCTCGTCACCGACCAGCCCGACGAGGCCCGCGCCCACATCGACGAGTTGATGGGCGCGCTCGGCGCCGACAACGTCTACTTCGAGATCCAGCGCAACGGCATCGCCGACCAGGACAAGGCCAACGAGGGCATCGTCCGCATCGCCCGCGAGGTCGGCCGGCCGCTCGTCGCGACCGGCGACGTCCATTACCTGCGCCGCGAGGACTACCGCTTCCACGACGCGCTGCTGTGCGTGCAGACCAAGGCGATGCTGCGCGACGAGAAGCGGATGCGCTTCGAGACCAACGAGTTCTACCTGCGCTCCAACGACGAGATGGCGCAGTCGTTTGCGCCGTGGCCCGACGCGATCGAGACGACGGTCGAGATCGCCGACCGCTGCAACGTCGAGATCGAGCTCGGCAAGCAGCTGATCCCGCGCTACCCGACGCCCGACGGCTCCGACGAGGTCGACTACCTGCGAGCGCGCGTGCTCGAGGGCCTGGGCCGTCGCTACGGCGACCCGCCGGGCGCCGAGGCGATCGAGCGCATGGAGATGGAGCTCGAGGTCATCAACCGGATGGGCTTCGACGCGTACTTCCTGATCGTCTGGGACTTCGTCCGCTACGCCAAGGACAACGGCGTCGCGGTCGGCCCGGGGCGTGGCAGCGCGGCCGGCTCGATCGTCGCCTACTGCCTGAACATCACCGACGTCGACCCGCTGCGCTACGACCTGCTGTTCGAGCGCTTCCTCAACCCCGAGCGCGTGTCGATGCCCGATATCGACATCGACTTCTCGGTCCGCGGCCGCGAGCGCGTGATGCGCTACGTGACCGAGAAGTACGGCCGCGAGTCGGTCGCGCAGATCGTCACCTTCGGCAAGATGTTCCCGCGCGCGGCCACGCGTGACGCGGCCCGCGTGCTCGGGCCACGACTACGGCGCCGGCGACCGGCTGGCGAAGCTGATCCCCGACCCGATCATGGGCCGCGCGCCGAGCTTCGAGGACTGCCTCAAGGACGGCCAGGAGCTCCGCCAGGCCTACGACGCCGATCCGGTGGCGCGCGAGATCATCGACACGGCGCAAGGGCCTGGAGGGGATCGTCCGCAACGCGTCGATCCACGCGGCCGCGGTCGTGATCGCCGACCGGCCGCTGACCGACATCGTCCCGCTCCAGCTCGCCGACGCCGAACACGACCGACGAAAACGGCGACAAGGTCTACCGCACGGTGACCCAGTTCTCGATGAAGCCGGTCGAGCAGCTCGGCCTGCTGAAGATGGACTTCCTCGGGCTGCGCAACCTCGACGTGATCGAGGACGCGCTGGACATCATCGAGCGCTCGACCGGCAGCCGGCCCGACATGACGACGCTGCCGCTCGACGATGCCAAGACCTACGAGATGCTCGCCCGCGGCGACTCGATCGGCGTGTTCCAGTTCGAGTCCGAAGGCATGCGCGAGGCGCTCAAGAAGGTCCGCCCCGACGAGTTCGACGACCTCGTCGCGCTCAACGCGCTGTACCGGCCCGGCGCGATGGACCAGATCCCGACCTACGCCCGCGGCAAGCACCAGCCGGACACGATCAGCTACCCGGACCCGCGCCTCGAGCACATCCTCGCCTCGACCAAGGGCGTGATCCTCTACCAGGAGCAGGCGATGCAGATCGCCAAGGACCTGGCGGGGTTCAGCGGCGCCAAGGCCGACGACCTGCGCAAGGCGATCGGCAAGAAGAACCGCGAGGCGATGGCCAAGCTCGTCCCGAGTTCGTCGAGGGCTGCCTGGCCTCGGGCACCAGCCAGGCCGTGATCGAGTGGCTGTGGAACACGAACGAGCGCTCGGCCGACTACTCGTTCAACAAGAGTCATGCCGCGTGTTACGGCCTGATCGCCTACCGCACCGCCTGGCTGCGCGCCAACTACACCGCCGAGTACATGGCGGCGCTGATCTCGTCGGTGATGTCGACCAAGGACAAGGTCCCGTTCTTCGTCGCCCGCTGCGAGGAGATGGGGATCGAGATCCTGCCGCCCGACGTGAACCTGTCAGACCACGAGTTCATCGTCGTCGACGGCAACATCCGCTTCGGGCTCGACGCGGTCAAGGGCGTCGGCTACGCGGCGGTCGAGGCGATCAAGGCGGCGCGCGACACGGGCGGCCCGTTCCAGTCGCTGTGGGACTTCTGCGCGCGCGTCGATCCGCGCGCCGTCAACAAGAAGGCGATCGAGGCGCTCGTCAAGTGCGGCGCGTTGGGTTCGACCGGCGCGTCGCGCAAGGGGATGCTCGCGGTCCTCGAGCGCGCCCAGACGGCCGGCCAGAAGGCCCAGCTCGACGCGCAGATCGGCCAGGGCTCGATCTTCGACCTCGAGGTGGGTGGGGATGGCGTCGGCGGGGACCCACCAACGGCAGCGGCGGCGTTCACGATCAGCCACGAGCCGATCCCGATCGAGGAGTTCGACCGCAGCGAGTTGCTGGCGGTCGAGAAGGAGGCGATCGGCCTGTTCATCTCGGCGCACCCGCTCAAGGAGGTGCGCGAGGCGCTGCGCGCCGCGGTCGACGCGCCACTGGCGGCGCTCGACGGCGTCCGCGACGGCGAATGGGTCACGGCCGGCGGGATCATCACCCAGGCCAAGAAGATCCGCACCAAGAAGGGCGACCCGATGATGTTCGCGACGCTCGACGACCTCGAGGGGTCGATCGAGATCCTCGTGTTCGGCAAGGCGCTGGCGGAATACGAGGGCGCGCTGGGCGTCGACGAGGTCGTGCTCGTGCGCGGCCGCGTCGATCACAAGGAGGCGGGGCGGACGTCGCTCGTGGCGCAGGAGGTATCGCCGTTTCGGCCCACCGCGGCCGAAGTGACGGCGGCGCGTGAGGCGGCGACGCGCGAGCCGGAGCCGGTCATGGTTCCCATAATCGCGGTCGACCACGCGATGTCGATCATCAACGATCTCAAGCACTACATCGAGAACCACCGCGGCGAATGCGAAGTCGTGCTGCGGATCGAGACGTCGAGCGGAGAGCGCTACCTGCGGTTCGGCGAGGATTTCCGCGTCGAGCGCATCGAGGGGCTGCACACGGAGCTCGACCGCCTCATCGCGCGCAGCTCGACGGCCGGACCGGCCGTTAGCGCCAACTAGCAGGGCTTATAGGCCATCCGTCCAGGGCCCCTGCGGAGGCCTCCGGGCCTGACGAATAGCCGGGGAGACGATGCTGTCCCGTCCCCTCCTCCGAATCCTTCCGCTCGTCGTCACCGCCGCGGCCTTCTTCGGCGGCGCGAGCACCGCGTTTGCGAACACGGCGCCGGTCTGCACGCCGATCATGCAGTCGGTTGCGCCGAACCCGGCCACGCGCCAGGTGACGCTGCTGATCCCGTTCGCCTTCTGCACCGACGCCGACGCCGACTCGCTGACCTATACCGTCAGCGGTGGCACCAAGGGCACGCTCGACTTGAGCCAGATCGACGTCGGCAGCTTCACCTACACCCCGAACGCCGGGCGCGACCGGCGACGATCAGCTCACGCTGGTCGCCCACGACCCGTCCAAGGCGGCCTCGATCCCCGGTCGCGATCACGATGCGGATCACGACCGCCAACCAGGCGCCGATCTGCCTCGACGACCCGCGCGTCTACCCGGTCGCCAAGAACAAGCCGAAGCTGCTCGCCGGCCACTGCTACGACCCGGACTTCGGCCAGGGGAGCCCGACGTACAGCCCGCTGCCGCCCGACCACGGCGCGTCGTCACCGGCCAGCGGGGGCCTCATCAACTACGTGCCCAACCACGACTACCTGGGCCAGGACATCATCCACTACACGATGACCGACGCCCTGGGCGCGAAGTCGGCCAACTCGGGCACGACGATCGTCAACGTCGCCAACGAAGAGGCGCCGACGTGCACCCAGCCGTCGACGATCGTCCAGCGCACCGGCACGCCGATCACCGTTACCGCGCAGTGCACGGACGATGTCGGCACCCCGATGTCGCTGATGACGTTCCAGGTCTTCAAGCAGCCGCTCTCGACGATCGCGACGATCACGTCCGACGACTTCAAGGGCCACTGGACGCTCACGCCGGTCGGCCCCCCGTACGTGTCGAACGTCACCGACTCGTTCACGTACAAGGCGACCAACTTCGCCGGTCCGAGCGACCTCGTGACCCAGCAGTTCCAGTTCGTCGACAACTTCAACTCCAAGCCCGTCTGCACGAGCCTCAACCAGACGCCGCGGGCGTTCGTGCACCAGGGCAAGCCGCTGACGCTGAAGTTCCAGTGCACCGACGCGCAGTCCGACCCGATCACGAACTTCACGAAGACGTCCGGCACCAACGGCGGCACGCTCGACAACCCCGTCCAGAGCGCGAACCCGTCGATCTGGACCGCGGTGTACCACCCGCCGGCGGGCAACTACGAGGGCCCCGACACCGTCACCGTCACGCCGGACGACGCCTTCACGGGCGGCACCCCGACCACGCTCGGCGTCGACCTCCAGATCGTCTCCGACGCCAACGAGGGCGCCCCGAACTGCCAACCCGGCACGATGAAGGTCCACAACAACGCGACGGCCGGCGTGATCTTCGTCCCCGACTGCTCCGACGCCGAGGGCGACGCGCTGGCCGCGACCCTCGGCACCGGCGGCATGCCCCAGCACGGCACGGTGACCGGCCCGGACGCCAACGGCGTGTTCCTGTACGTGCCCAGCTCGTCCTACACGGGCCCCGACGCGTTCACGCTGCACGTGTCGGACGGCATCAAGTCCACGCACGCTCGCGGTCGCGGTGACCGTTCTTCCGCCCAACAACCCGCCGGTGTGCGCCAACCTTTCGCTGCTCGCCGACCACACGGCGGTCTCGACCTTCAATCTGCTCGCCGCACTGCTCGGATCCGGACACCGGCGACACGATGACCGCGGTCGTCGACTCCGCCACCGTGCACGGCTCCTCTCGCCGGTCGGGCCGAACGGCACCGTGACCTACAAGCCCGCCACGGGCTTCGCGGGTGGCGACGACACGTTCACCTACCACGTCTTCGACTCCTCGGGTGATCCGTCGGGCACGATGACCGCGACGATCCACGTCGACCAGCTCCCGGTCTGCACCACCCCGACGCCCTCGCCGGTCCCCGTGCTGCACAACAAGGCGCTGAGCTTCTCGCCGTGCACCGACCCCGACAACGACACGCTGAGCTACGTCTCCGACGTCGATCCGGCGCCACGGCACGCTGTCGACGGTCAACGGCAAGCTCGTCTTCACGCCGACCAGCGGCTTCGCCGGCGCCGACCAGTTCTCGGTCCACGCCGACGACGGCCGCGGTGGTCAGAGCGCGCCGACGCTCGTCGTCAACGTCGTCGTCGCGGCCGACAACGCACCGACGTGCACGGCCGCCAGCTTCACGTTCGCGACCGGCACCAGCAAGACGGTCACGCTGACGTGCACCGACCCCGATGGTGACACGGTGACGCCGACGATCGTGCGCCTGCCGACCCACGGCACGCTGACCCCGGTCAAGAACGGCCAGGTCACGTACACGCCGGCCGCCGGGTTCGGTGGCCAGGACACGTTCACGTACCGCGGCACCGACAGCGACCCGTCGAAGCTGACCAGCGCGCAGATGACGATCACGCTGAACGTCACCGGCGGCACCGCGCCGCCGACGACGCAGACGAACCTGATCCCGCCGCCCCCGCCGGCGCCGACGACGACCACCACGACGACGCCGACGACGCCGAAGCCGCCGAAGCCGGACCTCGCAAGCACGTCAAGACGCTGGCCGAGATCGCCCAGGAGATCCTCAAGAAGCCCGTCGCCCAGGTGAACGTCGGCTTCGGCTCCAGCGTGCCTGCGTTCGTCGTCAAGGGCGTCGGCAGCACGCTCAAGGTCAGCGGCCGCTCGACCGTCTTCCTCGTCTACTTCTGCAACTGCACGATCTCGATCAACCAGGTGCTCAGCGGCGGCGGCACGCCCCACACCGCCAAGGCCATGAAGGGCACGACGGTCAAGAGCACGCTCAAGATCCCCAAGCCCGCGAAGATGACCCTGAAGCTGACGGCTGGGCAGTACAAGGCACTGACCCAGGGCCAGAAGATCACGCTCAAGGTCACGCTCAGCCAGACCGGCCCCAAGCCCAAGAACAAGAAGCAGAAGGCCAAGGTCACCAAGAAGGTCCGCACCTGGAAGGTCCAGGCGCTGAAGGTCAAGAAGGCCAAGCGGCGCTAGGCGCCGAGGGGGCGGGGACGTTCAAGACGCGTTGACCGCGCTGTCGTGGCCGGATACGGTCAGCCACGCGGCCCTTCGCTCTACCGCTGGACCGGGGGCGGAGGGCCGCGTTGTTCGTTGCTACGCCGCGCGGCGCTTGAGGCCGCGCTTGCGCAGCCTCAAGCACAGTGCGAGGTCCTCCTTGCGCGGGCCGCTGCGATTCTCGCCCGGAGTCTCGAGCACGCATGGAAGGCCCTCGAACCGCGGCTCGGACAGGAACGTCGCGCAGCCGTCGGCGCCGATCTCGCCGTCGCCGATGTTTGCGTGGCGGTCGCGGTTGGAGCCCAGCGGGGTCTGTGAGTCGTTGAGATGCAGCGAGCCCAGCCGGCCGGGCCCGAGCTCGGCGTCGCACTCGTCCAGCACCGCGCCGAGCGTGTCGACCGTGCGGACGTCGTAGCCGCTGGCCAGCAGGTGGCAGGAGTCCAGGCAGACGCCGAGGCGCTCGTCGCCGCGGCCGGCCTCGATCAGCGCCGCCAGCTCGTCGAACGAGCGCCCGAGCGTGCCACCGGTGCCGGCCGTGTTCTCGAGGTGCAGCGGGCAGTGTTCGCTGTCGCCCAGCGCCTGGCCGATGACCTTGCCGGCGCGTTTGATCGCCGGGTCCAGTGCGCCGCCGAGCGTGCTGCCGGCGTGGACGATCACGCCGCGGGCTCCGAGTGCCGCGCCGGCCCGCAGCGACGTCGTCAGCGACGCGCGCGACTTGTCGCGGATCTCCTTGTCGGGGGCCGCGCAGTTGATCAGGTAGATCGCGTGGATGACGAGCGCGTCGACGAGCTTGGAGGCCGCCATGGCCTCGCGGAACGCTGTGGCCTCGTCGTCGGTGTAGTCGCGCGCGCGCCACATACGGGGGCTCTGGTTGAAGATCTGGATCGACCGCGCGCCGAGCTGCTCGCCACGGCCCACGGCCTTGGCGGGGCCGCCGGCGGGCGATACGTGGGCACCGATCAGCATCTCGGGCCAATAAGCTAGCCGCAATGACGAGCGCGTCCGCAGGGGGCGGCCCGGACATACGCGTGAGGTTTGCCCCCAGCCCCACCGGGGCGCTGCACATCGGCGGTGCTCGCACCGCTCTTTACAACTGGCTGATGGCCCGCCACACAGGCGGGACGCTGGTCCTACGGATCGAGGACACCGACCGCGAGCGCTCGACGCCCGAGAACGTCGCGCAGATCATCGACGCGCTGGAGTGGCTGGAACTCGACTGGGACGAGGGGCCGATCTCGCAGATCTCGCGCACCGAGCGCCACCAGGAGGTGCTCCAGCGGCTGCTCGACGACGGCCACGCATACCGCACGCCGGCGACCGCCGACGACGTGCGCGCCTACAAGGACCGTCATGGCGCCGAGCGCGGGTTCCGCGGCGAGCCCGCGGCCGAGGGCGCGGTGCGCCTGCGCGTGCCCGACGAGGGCCAGACGGTCGTCCACGACCTGATCCGCGGCGACATCGAGTTCGCCCACGCTCACCTCGACGACCCGGTGATCGCCCGCGCGGACTCGAGCGTCCTCTACAACTTCGCGGTCGCGGTCGACGACGTCGACGCCCAGATCACGCACGTCGTCCGCGGTGAGGACCACATCTCCAACACGCCCAAGCAGCTGTTGGTGCTCGAGGCACTCGGCGTGCACGAGCCGCTGTACGCCCACCTGCCGCTGCTGCACGGCCCCGACGGAAAGAAACTGTCCAAGCGCCACGGAGCGGCCTCCGTGCAGGAGTTGCGCGCGGCCGGGTACCTGCCGGCGGCAGTGCGCAACTACCTCGCTTTGCTCGGCTGGGGCGCCGCTGACGACCAGACGATCCTGTCGACGCCGGAGCTGGTGGCGCAGTTCACGATCGAGCGCGTGTCGCGCAACCCGGCGCGCTTCGATGAGCAGAAGCTGCGCTGGCTCAACGGCCGCTACGTCCGTGACATGCCGCAGACAGAGCTCGTCGCGGCGCTCGAGCAGTTCACGGGGCGCCAGGGGCTCGACGCGGCGGTCGCGATCTCCAGCGAGAAGATCCAGACGCTGGCCGACTTCTGGCCGCTGTCGGGCTTCCTGTTCGACGGGCCGGTCGACGACCCGGCAGCACACGAGCGCTGGTTGGACGCCGACGGTCGGGGCGCGCTGGCCGAGGCGCGCGAGGCGCTCGCCGCGACCGACCCGTTCGAGCTCGAGACGGTCGAGCACAGCCTGAAGGCGGTCGTCGACGCCCGCCATGCCAAGCCCCGCGACGTCTACCAGCCGGTCAGGGTCGCGCTCGCGGGGACCGCCCAATCGCCCGGGATCTTCGAGTCATTGGTCGTCCTCGGACGCGATGAGAGTCTCCGGCGCATCGATGCTGCGCTGACAGCGTGAGCAATTGATTTCCCAAGGCGGCTCAACCATCCGTCCAAAGGTGCCGATTACCCCGAGTGATGAGCGCGATGAGTTCGCCAACTCCTGCTGAGCCGATGCCAGATTCCCGGCCCGTTCAGCGACAGCACAACGAGGGCCACGGCCGGCGTCTGACCGCGGCGTTCGAGGCGTTGGAGGCATTCCCTGCCCTGGCCGAGTCGCGCAACCGTCTGCTGCGGGTCGTCAAGCAGGAGCGCATCTCGCCGAGCGAGGTCGTCGCGGCCGTTGAGTCCGACGTCGCGCTCGTGATCTCCGTCCTGCGCCTCGCCAACCAGGTCGAGGGCAAGACCCGCGGTCGCGTCGAGTCGGTCGTCAAGTCGGTCGAGCTGCTCTCGCCCGAGGCGGTCCAGGCCCTGGCCACCCGCGCCCGCACCTTTGACTTCTTCGAGCGCTCGTCGGTGTGGGACGCCGCGCCCGAGCGTTTCCGCCTGCACGGCGTCGCCACCCAGCGCGCCGCCGACCGCCTCGCCGTCGAGGTCGACTACGAGCAGCGCGACCGGATGATGGTCACCGCGCTGCTGCACGACATCGGCAAGCTCGTCCTGATGCACGCCTACCCCGGCTACCCGCAGCAGGTCCATGGACCGGCGCGCACGCCCGAGGAGCGCATCCACCGCGAGCGCCGCGAGCTCGGCGTCGACCACGCATTGGTCGGTGGCGTCCTCGCTCGCCGCTGGGGCCTGCCAAAGGCGGTGGCGAGCGTCATCGAGCGCCACCACGCCGATGACGTCTCCGGCGAGGCCGCGTTCGTGCGCCTGGCCGACATGCTCGCCCACTACTCCCAGGGCGCGGCGATCAACCCGACCGAGCTTTTGAAGACCGCGCGGATCGTCGGCATCGGGCCGAGCGAACTGCGGACCGTCATGTACGACCTCCCGTACCCGGTCTCTGGCCGCACGCGCCAGGTCGACCCGTGCCCATTGAGCACGCGCGAGGTCGAGGTCCTGCGCCGCCTGGCCGAGGGCAAGGTCTACAAGCAGATCGCCCTCGAGCTGAGCCTTTCGACGAGCACGGTGCGCACGCACCTCCACAACATCTACGGCAAGCTCGGCGCGGTCGACCGCGCCCAGGCCGTGCTGTTGGCCACCGAGCGCGGCTGGCTGTAGGCCCGGCGCCGCGCGCGCCTTTTGTTGCGGTTCGCGCGTCCTGTGTGACGTGGGTGGTGCCAGGCTGGGGGCGTGGGCCCTCGTTTGTCGAATTATTCGTCAGTTGAGGGCCCGTGGGTGGATGAACGGGTCCTCGAGGCCTCGCGGCATGGCGTCATCCACCGCGATCGTCTGCTGGAGCTCGGCCTGACCGCTTCGGACTTGGCCTACCGGCTCCAAACCGGGCGCCTGCATCGCCTACACAAGCTTGTGTATGCGGTGGGGCGGCCTGATGTTCCGTTGGATGGCCGGTTCCTTGGGGCCGTGCTGGCGTGCGGTCCCCGGGCGCGTTTGAGCCATCGGTCGGGCGGGCGTAAGTACCGGTTCCTCGGTGGCGGGGAGCACCGGATCGATGTCACCGCGCCGCGGACGATCAAGCCGAAGCCGGGCATTCGTTTGCATCGCCCCCTGTTCCTCAATGACCTGGACACGACGGTGGTCGATGGGATCCCGATCACGACCGTGGCCCGGACGCTGCTGGACTGCTCGGCACCATCGTTAGGGGTCGACGTCGGTCGGATGCTGCACGAGGCCCACGTGCAAACGCAGTTCGATGCCCGCGAGGTGTGGGCGGTGCTGGCGCGCTGCCCCAACCATCTCGGGGCGCGTCGCCTTGACTGGGCATTGAGGGAAGAGCACCCATTCATCCGGTCGGGGCTCGAACGGGCGCTGCTTCGCCTGGTGGCGTCGGCTGGATTGCCGCAGCCTCGGGTCAACCATCATGTGTGGGCCGGGGACGACCTGCTGGAGGTCGATTTCTACTGGCCGCAGGCCGGGGTGATCGTGGAGGTCGACGGCGCCCGCTATCACTCCACGCGCTGGCGCCAACGCAGGGACGCCGAGAAGACCGCCAAGCTCCGCGCCGCCGGCTACATCGTCCTGCGCTTCACCGACGCCGAGATCGCCGGCACGCCCGAACGCGTCATCGCCGCGATCACCGCCGCCCTCGGGCCCCCATCTGCCGAATAATTCGTCAAACCAGGGCCCGCGCCCCAGCACGCCGGTAGGTTCTGCCGATGCTGTCGATCACCACAAAGTCCCCGTACGCGGTCGACGCGCTGGTTGAGCTGGGGCACCACGGGGATGCGGCGCCAGTGCCGATCGGGGAATTGGCACGGCGGCGCAACATTCCCGTCCAGTTCCTCGAGCAGTTGTTCGCCGTGCTGCGGCGGGCCGGCGTGCTGCGTTCGCACCGCGGCGTGAAGGGCGGCTACTCGTTCGGCCGCGACCCGTCGACGATCACGGTGCTGGAGGTCGTCGAGCTGCTCGACGGCCCGCTGGGGCGCGACGCCGAGGGCGTCTTCGCCGACGCCGCGGCGGCCGCGCGCGAGGTTCTGGGCCGCACCACGATCGCCGACCTCGTCGAGCGCGAGACCTCGCGCGCGAACGTGTCGATGTACCAGATCTAGGCTGGCACGGCCGTCCGTGGCTTAACAAAGCCAAGAACGGCCCGGTGCGGTGGGGTGCGGGCCAGGATTTGGGCCAGTCGCGCGGGACCGCTACGGTCGGTCGATGCCGCTGCCGCCGCTCGCCTGGATCCCCGGGCACGACGTGGCGATCACCGAGGGCGATGTGCTGCACCGAGTCGGGTGCGTGGCCGCCATCGAGCGCGAGGCTCAGGCCGAGCGCGTGTGGCTCCCTGGACCGGCAGAATGAGCCTCGGCGAGCCCCTGGCACGCTACCGAGCTGAACCTGGCGATTGCCTTGTCGGTGCGTCACTCACTCGGATAGGTTTGCGGGTCAGGGGCTCTACCACGTGCGAGCTGGGGCGGCGAGGATCCCGTACCGACCAATTCCGAGGCAGCGTTGCCGGCGCGCGGCCACGAACGGAGAAGGCTGATGAATGCGAACAAGGCGTTGTGGGAGAAGGGCGACTTCACGCGCATCGCAGACAGCATGCGCAGAAGCGGAGAGGCACTCGTCGCAGACTTAGGTGTCACCGAGGGATTGCAGGTGCTGGATCTGGGCTGCGGAGACGGGACAACAGCGATTCCAGCCGCACAGCTCGGGGCCGACGTTCTGGGCGTTGACATCGCCGGCAACCTTGTCGCTGCGGGGAACGCTCGCGCCCGTGACCTCGGTTTGGCCAACTGCGTATTCCAAGAGGGCGACGCTTCGGATCTGCATGAGCTTGGTGACGAGCGCTTCGACCTCGTGGTCAGCATCTTCGGCGCGATGTTCGCTCCCAAGCCATTCGATGTCGCCAAGGAGATGGTCCGGGTGACCAAGCCCGGCGGTCGGATCGTGATGGGCAACTGGATCCCGAACGACCCGACCCTCGTGGCCCAGATTCTGAGGATCAGCGCCTCGTACTCGCCGCCTCCTCCTGAGGGCTTCGTAAGCCCCATGACCTGGGGCGTGGAAAGCAACGTGATCGAGCGGTTCACGGCCGCCGGCGTTCCGCAGGGGCAGATCTCGTTCGAGAGGGACACCTATTCGTTTGAGTACCCGGGGGAGCCGTCGGAGCTCGTGGCGGCGTTCAGGAGTTACTACGGGCCGACGATGAACGCGTTCGAGGCGGCAGCATCCGACGGCCGCGACGCGGAACTCGAGGTCGAGCTCGACGAGCTATTCGACGAGCAGAATACGAGTGACGACGCGACGTCGATCCCAGCGACCTTCCTGCGGGTAACGGTCAAGCGTTAAGGCAAGACCGTCCCGGCCCGCCGCGACGTTCTCACCGTAACGCGGTGAGAACCCTTTGCAGCGGTTCGGGCCGGTGAGTAAAGCCTTGCGACCACCAGTCGCGAGGAGGACGGCGGCCGAGGGAGCTCGCGCGGCACCCTAAGATCAGACATCAACTCGTCATCCACGGCTTCCAGCTGGATGCTGCACAGGTTGGTCACGACCTAACGCCGCTGCGAGGCGATCATCATCAGTCACCGTCACTTGAGCGTCGCACATCGCCTGCAGCCGGCCGGCCTCCGCGCACACGAACAGCGCACAGTCGCTTACCACCGGAATAGACCCGGCCGACTCCACGACGAAACCCTAACCGCTACATGCGAAGCGACCCGGGGAGCCGGTATCGCCCGATCGGAGGCTGGGCTCGCCGCTGGTCGCGTGCCAGCCAGTCGCGGCCAGTCGTGTCCCGAGATAGACGGACTCAACCGGACCCGACCGGAGCGTCTTAGCCTCAAGTGGCCTCGATTTGGCTCTGAGTCACGCTGTCGCGGATGTGCCAGATCTAGCGAGCCAGGCCGGCGTTCATCCGGTCGACGACCAGCTTGTGCAACGTGTACTCGAGCCCGCCGTCGAACAGGGGCCCGACGCCGATGAAGGTGTCGGTGACGATGCCGCGTCCGGAGTGGACGAAGATCACGTCGACGGTCGCGTCGACCGTCGCGCCCTTGGATGTGAGGGGGATCGTGATTCGCCCGGCCGCGCGCTCGTCGCCGAGCGGTGCGGTCCGCACGGAAACGCTGGTCGGCGCGCCGACGGCAAACGGAGAGCCGCTGGCGGCCAGCCCATGCTTGAGTCCCTTGGCGACGCAGCCGGGCGAGGCATGCGCGGGTCGTCGGGGAAGAGAGCCCGGCCCAGCGCGCGGTGCGCGGTGTCGGCGTCCCGATAGATGTAGATCGCGCTCTGGGCGAACTCACGCTCCTGTGGGTCGCCGAACTCGGGCGACTTCGCGCGGGCCGAGAGCGTCGTGCGGGCTCGCTGTACCGCGGGGCAGGACGACAGCGGGTCGGCCGCGGGCTGGCGCGCTGTCTTCCACCCGGCCGGGACGTCGCGGCGGCGCAACACGCCCGCGTCCGCGATCTGGCGGTCGAACCTCGCCGAGGCCGCGGTCGTCGTCGCGGTCGGGGTGGCCGCCGTGACGGCCGTGACGGTGCTCTTGGCGCCGCCGCCACCACCGCATCCCGCGCCGGCCACCAGAGCGGGCGTGAGGAGCAGGAGGAGGGCTGTTCTAGTTCGGGGCATACACCCGGATCAGGACCTTCTTGCCGGCTGCACACGAGGCGGCGAAGGGCGACGATCCGTGGCCGCGCGTACAGAGCCACTTCGATGAGACGGTGCCGTCGCGCAGGAACGTTGTCACGACACGCCTGACGGCCGCGCACGGCAGCGCGCCGCGGATTTCGCGGACGTCGTAGCGGACGCCGTCGATGCGAGGCGTGAGGCCGCAGCTACGGCCCGCGGCGGCACCGGCCGAGCTGACCGCGACGCTGATCGCGATCGCGAGGCACGCCAGGGCGGCGAAACGGAGGCGGTTGGTCATAGCCGCGACCGTAGGATCGCCCGGGGTTTCTGACAATCGGTAGGTCGCCCTGAACATTGGGCCGCCTGCCCCGAGTTCGATCGGGTCGGTAGCGTGGCAGCGTGGCCGCCGAACCGACCGCCAAGCCGCGCCGCGGCCGCCTGATCGGGGCGTGGCGCGGGCCGAGCGTCGCGCGCGCCACGTACGGCCTGATCGTCGTGATGTCGGTGCTCGCGGTGTGGTCGGAAGAGCACGACCCAGACGGCTCCGAGGTGCTCGAGAGCCTTGTGGCAACCGCGGTCATCTTCTGGCTGGCGCACGTCTATGCGGCGATCACGGAGGCGACGATGGAGCGCAAGCGGCGACTGTCGCGGCCCGAGATCCGTGATGTGGTCGCCCACGAGTGGCCGCTCGTCGAAGTCGCGATCGTGCCGTCGCTCGTGATGACGCTGTCGGTGGGCGGCGTCCTGAACACCCAGACCGCGATCACGGTCGCGCTCTACGCGTGTCTCGGCGAGCTCGCGCTGACCGGCGCCGTGGCGGCGTGGAGGACCGGCATGCGCGGCTGGCGGTTCGCGCTGTTTGCCGGCTCGAGCGTCGCGCTGGGGCTCGCCGTCGTGGCGCTGAAGACGTTGCTTCACTGAGCGCGATGCCCGACGAGTTGGTCGAGACCGTGGCCGGGGTCCAGATTGCGCGGCCGCGGGACGCCGAGGCGCTGATCGACGTCGATGAGTTCGAGCGCCGCGACGAGTTCCTGCCCTACTGGGCCGAGCTGTGGCCGAGCGCCCGGCGCCTGGCCGACGTCGTGGCGGCCGCCGAGCTGCGCGGGCGGCGCGTACTCGAGCTCGGCTGTGGGCTCGGGCTGCCGGCGATCGTCGCCGCGCGCGGCGGCGCCGACGTGCTGGCGACCGACTGGGCGCCCGAGGCGGTCGAGGCGGCGGCGGCCAACGCGGCGCGCAACGGCCTCGCGGTGCGTTGTCGCACGGCGGACTGGCGCGACTCCGGGGAGCTCGTCGCCGACGGTCCGTTCGACCTCGTCCTCGCGGCCGACGTTCTCTACGAGCGCCGCAACGCCGCGCCCCTGCGCGCGCTGCTGGGCGCACTCTCGGCCGAGGTGTGGCTTGCCGATCCCGGCCGCCCGGACCTCGACCCGTTCCTGGCCAGCCTCACCGGCTGGACGATCGACGAGCTCGCCGGGCGCGTCTGGCGGCTGCGCCCGCCGGCCCGCAGTTCGGGCTAGCCGTCGTCGCCAGAGGCGCTGCCGCCGCGCAGCTCGTCCCAGATCACGAGGACGAGCGGAACCGAACACAGCAGGGCGATGACGATCGTGGGCGTGAGGGCTCCTGGCGGCAGGGAGACGGCGGCTAACCCCCTTCATCGGTCGCGGGGCCGATAACGTGAGCGCACAATGGGCGCAATCCCGATCAACATCTCGGCTCTCGTCGGGAACACCCCGATGGTGCGCCTGACGCGCCTGGCACCGGACCTCGGCGCCGAGCTCTACGCCAAGCTCGAGGCGCTCAACCCGGGCGGTAGCGTCAAGGACCGGATCGGTGTCTCGATGATCGCGGCGGCCGAGGCCGACGGCCGGATCGAGCCCGGCCGGACGACGATCGTCGAGGCCACGAGCGGCAACACCGGGATCGCGCTCGCGTTCGTCTGCGCGGCCAGGGGGTACGAGCTCGTCCTCACGCTCCCGCAGGGCATGAGCCGCGAGCGCGAGGGTCTGCTGCGCCTCTATGGAGCCCGCGTGATGGTCACCGAGTCGACCGGTGGGATGGACGAGGCGGTCCAGGCCGCGCAGAAGCTCGCCGACCGTGACGACGTCTTCCTGCCCGACCAGTTCTCCAACCCCGCCAACCCCGAGATCCATCGCACGACGACCGCCCCGGAGATCCTCGACGCGCTCGATGGATCCGTCGACGTGCTCGTCGCCGGTGTCGGAACCGGCGGCACGATCACCGGCGTCGGCGAGGTCCTCAAGGCCCGCAACCCACACGCGCACATCGCCGCCGTCGAACCCGCGGGCTCGGCGGTCCTGAGCGGCCGGCGGCCCGGCATACACCGCATCCAGGGCCTCGGCGCGGGCTTCGTCCCCGCGGTGCTCAACCGCGAGATCCTCGACGAGGTGATCGCCGTGTCCGACGACGACGCCGTCCAGACAGCGCGTCTGGCCTCCGCGCGCGAGGGCCTTCTGTGCGGCATCTCGGGTGGCGCCGCGCTGTGGGCGGCGACCCAGATCGGGGCGCGGCCGCAGTTCGCGGGCAAGCGGATCGTGACGATCATTCCCGACTCCGGTGAGCGCTACGTCTCGACGCCGTTCTTCGCCCCGTAGCATCCCGGTGGCGATGGCCCGCGTGCCCAACCCTTCGCGCGTGCTGCGCGAGATCCGTGACGACGTCGTCGCCGCCCGCGAGCGCGATCCCGCGGCGGCAGGCGTGCGGGCTGCGGAGATCCTCGCCACGTGGCCGGGAGTGCACGCGCTGCTCGCCCATCGTGTCGCCCACGCGCTCCACCACGCCGGCGTCCCGCTGCTGCCGCGCGTGCTGGCGCTGATCACCCGCTCGGTCACCGGCATCGAGATCCACCCGGCGGCCAGGATCGGTGCGCGCCTGTTCATCGACCACGGGTCGGGCGTCGTGATCGGCGAGACGGCCGACGTCGGCGACGACGTGACGATCTACCAGGGCGTCACGCTCGGCGGCACCGGCTTTGCGACCGGCAAGCGTCACCCGACCGTCGAGAGCAACGTGACGATCGGCTCGGGCGCAAAGCTCTTGGGGCCGATCACGATCGGCCATGGCGCCAAGATCGGCGCCAACTCGGTCGTCATCCACGACGTGCCGCCGAACTCGACCGTCGTCGGCAACCCCGGCCACCCGGTGCGCGTCGACGGCCGCCGGCCCGAGGGCCCCGACACCGACTGGGTCCACCTGCCCGACCCGGTCTCCGACGCGATCAAGGGCCTTGCGAGTCGCATCGGAGCGCTCGAGCGCGCGCTCGCCGAGCAGACCGGCACGCCGCTGCCCGAACCGTCGTCGGGCAATGGCGCCGCGCACGACGACGAGCCGTCCGTGCACCCGCCGACCGGTCCGAACCCGGCCGGCGGTTGAGCATGCGCGATCAGTAGTAGACGGTCCGGCACCGATGCCGCGGCCGCGCTTTGATCGCCGGCGACTGGCCGTGGTTCCACAGGCGTTCGTCGAGAATCCGTGCCGGGATGTTGTCGCGGGCGGCGATCTGCTCACACGCGTGCAGCGCGCAGGCCCGGATCTCGCGCTCGCGGCGGTCCATCGGCAGCAGGCGCTCGGAGTCGATGTGCGCTGCCAGGTCGTCGTCGTAGACGAGCACGCCGGCGCAGCGCAGCACGTGAGGGACGAGGTTGTCGGCGAAGATCGTCAGCTCGTCGATGTCGTCGAACGTTGCGACGCCGGCCAGCGCGAAGTCGTGCGGCACGATCTGGGCGCGCTTGTAGAAGCCGGTGTCGGCGAACATCGCCATCCCGCCGGCCAGCGCCGCCGCCAGGCGCTGGGCGCTGCCGCCGGCCTGCTCGATCACGTCGAGCGCGCCGCGCCCGCCGAGCCACGAGCCGAGTGACCGCAGCGCCTGCGCAAACAGCGCCATCAGCTCGAGGTCGGGCGACTGGCCGAGGACCGCGGCGATCTCGGTCGCCGTCATCGCCCGCAGCTGCGCGTTGGACCATGGCCCTTCGGCGCGGAAGCGGTCGGTCAAGGCCCAGGCGACGGTGAAGTAGCCGGAAACGGTCGGCCCTGCCGGGTCGGGACGCCGCTTGCGCAGCAGTGGGAACCAGCCCGAGCCGAAGTTGACCGCGTTCAGTGTCAGCAGGTAGGCGGCGACATCGGCCGGGTCGCCATCGAGGTAGTGGCGCTCGGGGTCAAGGTCCGACGATGCATCAGGCAGCACCCCCATCGCGCCGACGTCGATGCGCACGTGCCGTGCCTCGGCGGCGATCTGCGCGCACGCCGCACGGACGTCGTCGGCCAGGGCCATGCCCGGGAGCCTAGATCGCCGCAGCGGCTCAGTGGGAGACGGAGCCGAAGTCGAGCGTCAGCGTCGCGCCGTCGATGCCCGCCGCCGGCACGCCCGCACCGACGCCGACGCCGACGTCGCGGTACGACGGGGCGAGCAGGATCGCCCGGTGCGGCGGGTCGTTCATCAACATCGTCACGAGCGCGGCCGGGGTCGCCTGGGCGCCGCCGGCCCACGCCAGCGCCTCGCCGAGCGCGTAGCCGCGCGCGCCGCGCAGGTAGCCGGTTGACAGCACGCGCCGCTGGAGTGACTGGTTGCCGGGCCCGACGTGCGAGAAGTAGCGCCTGGCGATCATCTGGCGGCTGTAGCTCCGCGCGCCACCGGCCAGGCGCGGGTTGATCCGCAGCGGGCCGATGTGGTGAATCGCCCGCTGCTGGTTGACGAGGCACAGGATCGCCCGATCGCTCGCCGGGGTCGGGACGGCGCGCGCGTTCGCCGCGGCGCCGCAGCCAGGGGGCTGGGCCGACGCGGTCGGGGCCGCCGCGGCGACGAAGCCGAGCGCGGCGACTGCGATCGCAGCCGTGCGAAGTGGGTGACCAGTGCGCAGTCCCTCCATGGCGCTTGGGCAGAATCGAGGGCGGTGCGG
Source organism: uncultured Actinomycetes bacterium (assembly GCA_963846975.1). Classification (GTDB taxonomy): domain Bacteria; phylum Actinomycetota; class Thermoleophilia; order Solirubrobacterales; family Solirubrobacteraceae; genus AC-49. Next base: position 62,728 of record CAWJXY010000010.1, on the reverse strand, counting down.
CGCAGCGGGCGCAAGTTGTCGTCATCGGAGCGGTTTGCACCGCGAACCTGCAGATCTGCCGCAACTTTGGCGCCGGCAGCTGCAACAACCGCTGCCCCGACGCCGCTAAAACGCGGTTACCCGCTGCCGATCCTACGGGCGTGACCCTGCGGCGCTTCATCCTGCTCGCGGGCGTGGCCGTCGCGCTGGCCGCGCCCGTGGCCGCGCACGCGTCGGCCACCCCGCGGATCGTCGGCGGCGGCACCGCGACGACGACCGATTGGCCGAGCACCGTGTGGCTGCTCGGCCAGCGCGACCTCGACGACGACGGCGTGCCCGACCCCGACTTCTCGTGCACGGGCTCCGTGATCGCCGCGAACTGGGTGCTGACCGCCGCGCACTGCGTCCTGGTCAACCCAGAGTTCCCAACGATGGGCACCGAGCCGGTGATGACCGTCGTGCTCGGCTCCGCGAACTACAACGACCCGGCGGCCAAGCACATCCAGGCCTCGGAGCTGATCCCGGACCCCGACTACTTCGTCAACCAGGTCCCGCACAACGACGTTGCGCTCGTCCACCTCAGCACGCCGACCACGCAACCGCCGATCGCCCTGGCCCAGAAGGGCGTGACCTACAACAGCCCCAACAACGTCGCCAACGCGGCGGGCTGGGGCCGGACCGACGTCGGCTCGACGCTCGATACCCCAATCCTTCAGCAGGCGTGGCTACCGCTCCAGGCGCTGAGCAGCTGCCAGTCGCTGCTGCCGGGCTTCGACCCGGCGACGATGATCTGCGCCGGCAACCCGAACGTCGCGGGGCTCTGCCACGGCGACAGCGGCGGCCCGATCGTCGTGCTTGACCCCGCGAGCAACCGGCCCGTGCTGTGGGGCGTCGCAAGCTGGATCGTCATCCAGGATCCGCCGTGCGCGCTGACCCACCCATCGGCCTACATGTGGGTTCCGGCCTTCCAGACGTTCATCCAGAAGCACCTCAACCCGTCGGCGCCCCCGCCGGCCTCGCCGACAACCCCGACCACCCCGACGACGCCGGTCGCACCGACGGCTCCGGCGCCACCGCTACCGCCCGTCCCCGCCGCGCCCGCCGGGCCCGACCACACGAAGCCCGTACTGACCGGGGTCACGCTCAGCAGCTACCACTTCCGCGCGGCGCGCGGCGGAGCGACGATCGCGTCGGTCGGCGGCGCGACGCTCGGCTATCGCCTGTCCGAGGCCGCCAAGATCTATGTCACCGTCGAACGCCCGAAGACCGTCCGTCATCGCGTGACGTTCAAGGCGCTCAAGCCGATCGCGTCGATCGTCGGCCGGGCGGGGAACAACAAGAGCCTGTTCTCGGCCCGCCTCGGTGGCCGTCGCCTGCCTGCGGCCGCCTACCGGCTCTCGCTTCAGGCGGTCGACGCGGCCGGTAACCGCTCGGGCGTCGTGCGGTTGCCGTTCCGGGTCGTCAAGGGCTGACCGTATGCTGGGTGGCGGTGCCCCACCCAGCCGCCCAGGACCAACTCGACGAACTGCTGCAGGCGCTCAACGCGCCCCAGCGCGAGGCGGTGACATGGCCTGGTGGGCCACTGCTCGTCCTCGCCGGCGCAGGCTCCGGCAAGACGCGCGTCCTCACTCATCGAATCGCATGGCTGATCGGCACCGAGCGAGCGCGGCCGGGCGAGATCCTGTCGATCACGTTCACCAACCGCGCCGCGCAGGAGATGCGTGAGCGCGTCGAGCTGCTGCTCGGTCGCGACACGCGCTCGATGTGGCTGATGACGTTCCACGCCGCGTGCGCGCGGATGCTGCGCGCCGAGGCGCCGCGCCTCGGCTACACGCGCACGTTCACGATCTACGACCAGGCCGACTCGCGGCGGCTCGTCAAGCGCTGCCTCGAGCAGCTGGGGCTCGACACCAAGCGCTACACGCCGTCGGCCGTCCAGCACCAGATCTCGGCGGCCAAGAACTGGCTGCGCTCGGCGGAGGAGTACCGCCAGCTGGTCGGCGACCACTTCGAGACGATCGTCGCCGACGCCTACCAGCTCTACGAGCGCGACCTGCACCGCATGAACGCGATGGACTTCGACGACCTGCTGTTCAACGTCGTCAACGTCCTGCGGATGTTCCCCGAGGTCAAGGCGCGCTACGCGACCGCGTTCCGTCACATCCTCGTCGACGAGTACCAGGACACCAACCACGCGCAGTACGAGCTGCTGCGCCAGCTGTCGGGCGACGAGGACAACCTGTCGGTGGTCGGCGACGACGATCAGTCGATCTACGGCTTCCGCCAGGCCGACATCCGCAACATCCTCGACTTCTCCGATGACTATCCGACCGCCAAGGTCGTGCGCCTCGAGCAGAACTACCGCTCGACGCAGACGATCCTGTCGGCCGCCAACGCCGTTGTGAAGCACAACCGCGGGCGGATGGGCAAATCGCTGTGGACCGAGGTGGGGGAGGGTGACCAGATCGTCATCCGCGAGCTCGACGACGAGCACGCCGAGGCCCGCTACGTGGTCGGCGAGATCGAGCGGATGGTCGACGAGGGCGTGTCGCGCTCGGAGATCGCGGTCTTCTACCGGATGAACTCGCAGTCGCGGGTCCTGGAGGACACGCTCGTGCGTCGCGAGATCGCCTACCAGGTCATCGGCGGGACCAAGTTCTACGAGCGCAGCGAGGTCAAGGACGCGATCGGCTACATCCAGGCGCTCGCCAACCCGCAGGACGTCATCGCGTTCACGCGGATCGCCAACGCGCCGCGGCGCGGAATCGGCCAGACGTCGCTGTCGCGGGTCCTGTCGCACGCCGAGACGATCGGGATCACGGTCTGGGACGCGGCGAGCCGCCCCGAGCTGGTGCCGGGGCTGGGGACCGCGGCCGTGCGGGCGCTTGCGCGCTTCATGGCGACGATGGCGTCGCTGCGCGACCGCGCCGACGAGGACGTCCCAGTCGGCGATCTGCTCGAGGCCGTCCTGCACGAGACCGGCTACTTCGAGTGGTTGGAGGCGGAGCGGACGATCGAGGCCCAGGGGCGCATCGAGAACCTCCACGAGCTGATCGAGGTCGCGCGCGAGTTCGACGCCGCCGCGGCGGCGCGCGACGACGCGCTGCGCCCGCTCGAGGCGTTCCTGGCCCAGGTCGCGCTGGTCGCCGACGCCGACGCGCGCCGCGACGACGACGGCCTGATCACGCTGATGACGCTCCACAACGCCAAGGGACTCGAGTACCCGATCGTGTTCATCATTGGCTGCGAGGAGGGCGTGTTCCCGCACTCGCGCTCGATCGACGAGGGCTCGCTCGAGGAGGAGCGGCGCCTGTGTTACGTCGGCATCACGCGGGCGATGCGCAATCTGACCATGACCTACGCACGCCGCCGCGCGGTGTTCGGCGCGCAGACGATGGGTCTGCCGAGCCGATTCCTGTCCGAGGTTCCACCCGATCTCGTCGAGGGCGGCGCGACGGCGGCGACGGCGAGCAGCGGCGTCCAGATCCGCCCGCGGCCCCAGTCGTGGTCGCAGACGCGCTCCGATGCCCCGTCCGTCGACCTGCGGATGGGCGACGACGTCGTCCACGCGGCGTTCGGCGACGGCGTGGTCACCGGTCTCGAACCGGGCGGGATCGTGGTCGTGCGGTTTGCCTCCGATGGGTCCGAGCGCAAACTCATGGCGGGGTACGCCCCGATCTCGAAGCGAAGTTAGCCAGTAAATTTGCCTGCATGCGGTCGCTGTTGTATGCCGGAGTGGTTGTCCTCGCCTGCGCGTGGGCCGGTAGCGCGCTGGCCGGAGCACAGCAACTCAGCGGCGGACTGACCCAGGCGACGGTCGGGGGCACGCTCACCGTCTCGGCGTCGCTCGTCGACCCGGGGGCCTACACGATGTCGCTGACCGACCAGCACCCGGCGCGCGGCGCGATCTGCGCGACCAGGATGGCGGGCCCGACGCGCGCGGCGAAAGGGCGGATCAAGCTGACCGGCAAGGTCCCCAAGACGTTCGCCTGCTACGGCTCGGACGGGTCGCTGATCACACGGATCAAGATCACGCCGGGCACCTACACCGTGTACCTGTGCCAGTCCACGGGTCCGACGAGCTGCAACGGCGACAAGACCGTGATCCACAGCCAGGTCGTCGTTCACCTGCCCAAACCCCAGTCGCGCTGACCACGAAGCTAACGTACGCCCCCGTGACCGCCCAGATCATCGACGGCAAGGCAGTGGCGGCCCGCGTGCGCGAGCAGGTTGCGCGCGACGTGGAGCAGTTCGTCGCCGAGCACGGTCGCCCGCCGGGGCTCGCCACGGTGCTGGTCGGCGACGACCCGGCGTCGGCGCTGTACGTCGCCAGCAAGCAGCGCGCGTGCCGCGAGGTCGGCATCGCGGGGTTCAACCACGAGCTGTCCGCTGACACCAGCGAAGCCAGGTTGCGCGATCTGATCGAGCAGCTCAACGCCGACGAGACGGTCAACGGCGTGCTCGTCCAATGTCCGCTGCCCGACCACCTCTCCGACGTCGAGATGACGAACCTCGTCGCCGCCGACAAGGATGTCGATGGCCTGACGATCGCCAGCGCCGGACGGCTCGCCCTCGGCCTTCCGGGGCTTGTGTCGTGCACGCCGACCGGCGTGATGCTGCTGCTCGAGGAGGCGGGGGCGCAGGTCGAGGGGGCCGAGTGCGTCGTCGTCGGGCGCTCGAACCTGTTCGGCAAGCCGATGGCCCAGCTCCTGCTCGGCGCCAACGCGACGGTCACGATCTGCCACTCGCGGACCCGCGATCTCCCGGCCGTGTGCCGGCGCGCCGACGTGCTGGTCGTCGCCGTCGGCCGCGCCGAGATGGTTCGCGGCGACTGGATCAAGCCGGGGGCGATCGTGATCGACGTCGGCCAGAACCGCACCGATGACGGCCTGTTCGGCGACGTCGCCTACGACGAGGCGGCGCAGGTCGCGGCGGCGATCACGCCCGTGCCCGGCGGCGTCGGCCCGATGACGGTCGCCTGCCTGCTGCTCAACACGCTTCAGGCCGCCCGCGCCGCCGTGGCGACCCCCGGCCTGAGATGGCGCGTCTGCGGCCGGCCGACTGGGCCGCCGGCCTGTTGTCGGTCGCGCTCGCGGTGGCGATGTTCCTGCCGTTCGAAGGTACCGACCGTGCGAGCGGCTGGTCGTCGGTCGGGTGGCTGGCCGCCGTGCTCGTCGTGCTGGCGATCGCGGGCGGCGCCGGCGCGTGCGTTGACGATCGCGGCCGGGCGCCCGGTCGGCGCTCCAGATCGTCGTCGTCACCGGGGCGGTCGTGGCGGCCGCGATCGCCACCGTCGGCGACGCTGATCGAGGCGATCGGGGTCAGCGAGGGCTGCTACGGGCGCTGGGTGGTGGTGGCCGTTGCCGCCGCCCTGACCGTCGCCTGCTGGCGCTCGATGGGCGACGAGCGCACGGATGCCGCAACGAGCGACTACACGCCACCGCCGCCACGCCCTGCGCCGCCGAGGTGAGGTGTAGGCTCGCCGCGCACACGAATCCCGATCTCGGGGGAGACACATGGACATCAATCGCTTGGGCACGGAAGAGAAGGTCGCGGGCGTCGCCTCGATCTTGCTGTTCATCAGCCTGTTTCTCGACTGGTTCGGCGCGGGCGGTGGCAGCCGCAGCATCGGCGGCATGACCATCGCGATCCCGAGCGTCAGCGGCTCCGGATGGGACGTCTTCTCGCACGCTTCAGATCTGGATCATCATCGCCCTGATCCTGACGCTGGGCACGCTCTACCTGCGTGCGTCCAACCAGGAGGACCGGGTCGCCGCTGCCGCTCAACGCGATCGCGGCCGGCTGGTCGGTGTTCGTGGCGATCCTCGTCGTCTGGAACGTGATCATCAGCACGCCGGGCCCGAGCGAAGCCGACATCAGCGCCGACATCGGCGCCTGGATCGGGTTGCTCCTCGCGATCGTCCTCGCCGCCGCGTGGGTTCGCGTCGCGATGGCCGAGGGCGCATTCGGCCCACTGATGGAGCAGGCCAAGGGCCTCGGGGCCGGTGGCGGCGGCGGCGCTACGGCGCAGCCGGCCGAGCCGCCCGCCGCAGGCCGCGCCGCCGCCGCGCCGGCCGCGCCGCCTCCGGCAGGCCGCTCCGCCTCCGGCTGCCGCTCCGCCTCCGGCTGCCGCTCCGCCTCCGGCTGCCGCTCCGCCTCCGCCGGCGCCGCCCCGCCTCCGCTGCCGCCGGCCGCCGCTCCGCCGCCGGCCGCCGCTCCGCCCCCGGCCGCCGGCGCCGCCCCCGCGGCCGGTCCGCCCCCGCAGGGCCCACCGCCGATCCAGGCGCGCCGCCCGCGCAGGGCCCGCCGCCGATCCCGCAGGTGCCCCAGCAGCCCGGTCAGCCGGGCGGGCCGCCGCCCCAGGGCAGCTAGACCAGCTCGTACGACCTCCAGCGGCGGCCGGTGCCTATCATCGGCCGCCGCATGATCGATTCGCAGCAGGTCCTCCACGTCGCACGCCTCGCGCGCCTCGAGCTGACCGACGACGAGGTGGCCAAGATGGTCACCGAGCTGTCGGGCGTGCTCGCGCATATCGAGAAGATCGACCAGCTCGACCTCGACGGCGTGGAGCCGACGACCCACGTCGTCGACGTGTCGGGTGCGTTGCGGCCCGACGTCGTTCGCCCGTCGCTGGATCGCGACGTCGCGCTCGCCAGCGCGCCCGACGTCGCCGACGACGGCTTCCAGGTCCCGAGCCCGCAGGCGGGGTGAGCGTGGACGAGCTGATCGCGCTGTCGGCCGCCGAGGCCGCGGACCGCGTCGCCTGCGGGCGACCTCGATCCGTCCGAGCTGTTCGAGGCCTACCGCGCCCGCAGCGCGGCCGACGACCTCAACGCCTACACGTGGGTCGCCGACGGGCCGCCCGACGAACCGGTCGCCGGGCCGCTGGGCGGCGTTCCGCTCGGCGTCAAGGATCTGTTCTGCACCGAGGGAGTCCCGAGCCAGTCGGGCTCGAAGATCCTCGAGGGCTACCGGCCGCCGTACACCGCGACGGTCGTCGAGAAGCTGGCCGCCGCCGGCGCGCCGCTGCTCGGCAAGACCAACCAGGACGAGTTCGCGATGGGCTCGTCGACCGAGAACTGCGCGTTCGGGCCGGTGCTCAACCCGTGGGACCGCGCGCGCGTCCCGGGCGGGTCGAGCGGCGGCAGCGCCGCGGCCGTCGCCGCCGGGCTCGTGCCGTGGGCGCTGGGGACCGACACCGGCGGCTCGATCCGCCAGCCCGCCGCGCTGTGCGGGATCGTCGGGCTCAAGCCGACGTACGGGACCTGTCTCGCGCTACGGGATGATCGCGTTCGCCTCGTCGCTCGATCAGGCCGGCCCGCTGACCCGCGACGTGACCGACGCGGCGCTGCTGCTGAGCGAGATGGTCGGCGCCGACCCGTGTGACGCGACGTCGGTCGGCCATCCCGAGCGGATCGTGCGCCCGAGCGCCGCAGACGCTCGAGGGGGTGCGCCTCGGCGTCCCGATCGAGCTGACCGGCGAGGGCGTCGAAGCCGGGGTCATGGAGCGCTTCGAGGCGACCGTCGAGCTGGCCTTCAGCCTCGGCGCGACGATCGAGAAGGTCACGCTGCCGCACGCCGACTACGGCCTCAGCGCCTACTACGTGCTCGCGCCGGCGGAGGCGTCGTCGAACCTCGCGCGCTTCGACGGCGTGCGCTACGGGCTGCGCAGCGACGCCGACGACCTGATCGGGATGTACACCGCCACCCGCCACGACGGCTTCGGCCCCGAGGTCAAGCGCCGCATCCTGATCGGCACCTACGCGCTGTCGTCGGGCTACTACGACGCCTACTACGGCCGCGCCCAGAAGGTCCGCACGAAGATCGCCGACGACTTCCGCACGGCGTTCGAAACGGTCGACCTCGTGATCACCCCGACCAGCCCCGGCGTCGCGTTCGAGCTCGGCGCCAAGACGGCCGACCCGCTGGCGATGTACCTCAACGACTACTTCACCGTCCCGATCTCGCTCGCCGGACTGCCGGCGATCTCGATCCCGTGCGGGCTGTCGGACGGGCTGCCGGTCGGCTTCCAGCTCGCCGGCCCGGCGTTCAGCGAGAACCGGATCCTCGACGCGGCCCACGCGCTCGAGCAGGCGATCGGCTTCGACTCGACCAAGGCGGTCACATGAGCCGACTACGAGGCGGTCATCGGCCTGGAGATCCACGTCCAGCTGCAGACGAACACGAAGATGTTCTGCGGCTGCGGGCTGTCGTTCGGCGAGCCGCCGAACACGCGCACGTGCCCGGTCTGCCTCGGCCTGCCGGGCACGCTGCCGGTCGCCAACGAGCGCGCGATCGAGTTCGGCATCGCGCTCGGGCTGGCGCTCGGCTGCGAGCTCGCCCCGCGGTCGGTCTTTCACCGCAAGAACTACTTCTATCCCGACCTGCCCAAGGGCTACCAGATCAGCCAGTACGACGAACCGCTGTGCCGCGGAGGGCAGCCTCGGCGACGTGCGCATCCACCGCGTGCACCTCGAGGAGGACGCGGCGAAGCTCGTCCACGCCGGCTCGAGCGGGCGCCTTCACGGCTCGCAGGTCAGCGTCGTCGACTTCAACCGCGGCGGCACGCCGCTGGCCGAGATCGTCACCGAGCCCGACCTGCACTCGGCCGCGCAGGCGCGCGAGTGGCTGACGCTGCTGCGCGCGACCGTGCGGCGTCTCGGCGTGTCCGACGTGAACATGGAGGAGGGCTCGCTGCGCGTCGACGCCAACATCTCGATCCGCCCGGCCGGCAGCGACGAGCTGGGGACGAAGACCGAGCTCAAGAACATGAACTCGTTCCGCTTCGTCGAGCGCGGGATCAACGCCGAGATCGCGCGCCAGGACGGCGATCGTCCGCGGCCGGCGACAAGGTCGAGCAGGAGACGCTGCACTTCGACCCGCAGACCGGCTCGATCACGTCGCTGCGCTCCAAGGAGGAGGCCCACGACTACCGCTACTTCCCCGAGCCCGACCTGATCCCCGTCGACGTCTCGCCCGAGCTGATCGAGCGCATGCGCGTCGAGCTGCCCGAGCTACCCGCCCAGCGCGCGGTGCGACTCGAGAGCGAGTACGCGCTGGCCGGCGACGCGGCGCGCACGCTCGCGTTCCGCACCGACCTCGGCGACTACTACGAGGCGACGGTCGCGGCGGCGCCCGACGGCACCGACCCGGTCGCGATCGCCAACTGGACGATCAACGAGTTGGTGGCGCGGGTGGGCGAGGACGACCCGGCCGCGAGCAAGGTGACGCCGGCCGCGCTCGGCGAGCTGGTGGCGATGGTCGGGGCGGGCGAGGTCAACCAGGGCGCGGCGCGCCAGGTCCTCGATCGGCTGGTCGCCGACGGCGGCAACCCCGCGCGCGATCGTCGAGGCCGAGAACCTCGGCGCGGTCGGCGCGGGCGACGAGCTGCGCGCGGCCGTCCAGGCCGCGCTCGACGCCGACCCCGCGATCACCGCCCGCCTGCGCGACGGCGACATGAAGCCGATCGGCGTCGTCATCGGCCACGTCATGCGCGAGACCAAGGGCCGCGCCGACGGCAAACAGGTCACCGCCATGGTCCGCGAGATCCTGTCGAACTAGCGCAATTTGCGCTTGAGCAGGGCTTTTTGGTCCGACCAATGCGGACCGGCTGGCGTGGTCGGGGCACGGACATTTGGACATCGGGCCAATGGGAAATCGGCGTCCGTGCCCCATCATGTTCGCCATGCCCCATGCTGCTTCCGTGAACCGCGTCCTGCTGATCCGCGATACACCGGCCCGACCCGGCGGCCGCGCGGCGAAGATCCGCCGCTACCGCCTCGCCCGTGTCGCGCTCAGCGCCAACTCGCGCGCCTCGCGCGCCAAGCGCGCGTAACCCCGCCGTCCCGCCGCGCGGCGGGAGTAGAATCGGCTCATGGAGACCGAAGAGAAGTCGGGCACGCCCTGGACCACGAAGATCATCGCCGGCGTCGTCCTGCTCGTCGCGGCGTACGTGCTGTTCCATGTCATTCTCGGCTTCCTGACGGCGATCGGTGGCTTCGTCCTGATCCTCGTGGCCGTGGTCGGCCTCATCTGGGCGATAAGCGTCCTCTTCTGAGGGCGTCGTGTTCCTCCTCTCCTACGTCCCGATCGCGCTGCTGTTCGGGCTCGCGAGCGGCCTTGTCGCGCGCAGCAAGGGGAGCTCGTTCGTCATCTGGTTCCTGATCGGCACCGCGCGTGCCGATGATCGGGCTGATCGCGGCGCTGCTGTACCGCAACGAGTTCGACGAGCCCGAGCGCGCCTGCCCGCGCTGCGGACGCCCGTGCAAGGTTTATGCCGCGATGTGCATGCGGTGCGGGATGGAGCTCGAGTACCCCGAAGAACACCTCACCGCTCGCCCCACCGGCTGAGCGGCGCTACGATCGCTCTCCGCGGCCGCGCGAAGCGGCCGTTCTGTCATCCCCGAGTCACCAGTTGAGAGGAGGTTGCACATGCGTGCTGTTGATGCGGTCATCGAATGCCTGAAGGCGGAGGGTGTGGACGTCGTATTCGGCCTGCCCGGCGGTGCCAACCTCCCGACGTACGACGCCCTCTACGACGCGCACATCCGCCACGTGCTCGTGCGTCACGAGGCCGGCGGCGGCCACGCCGCGGCCGGCTACGCCAAGGCGACGGGAAAGGTCGGCGTGTGCTTCGCCACATCCGGCCCCGGGGCGACGAACGTCGTCACGCCGATCGTCGACGCGATGATGGATTCGGTCCCGACGGTGTTCATCACCGGCCAGGTCCGCACCGACCTGCTGGGGACCGACGGCTTCCAGGAGACCGACGTGATCGGGATCACGATGCCGGTGTCCAAGCACTCGTTCATGATCCAGCACCCGCTGGAGCTGCCGCGCGCGATCCACGAGGCGTTCCACCTCGCGCGGACCGGTCGTCCGGGCCCGGTGATCGTCGACATCCCGACCGACCTGTCGCGGGCCGACATCCCGTACGAGCCGGTCACGGACATCCGGCTGCCCGGGTATCAGCCGACGACCGAGGGCAACACGAAGCAGATCCGCCAGGCCGCGAAGGCGCTCGCCGCGGCGCGGCGACCGGTGCTCTACGTCGGTGGCGGCGTGATCAACGCGAACGCGGCCAAGGAGCTGACCGAGTTCGCCACCTCGGACAACTTCCCCGTGACCTGCACGCTGATGGGGCTGGGGGCGTTCCCGGCTCCGCATGCGCAGTGGCTGGGCATGCTGGGCATGCACGGGACGCGGACCGCGAACTATGCGATGGACGAGGCGGACCTGATCTGCGCGATCGGCGCTCGCTTCGACGATCGGATCACCGGCAAGCTCAGCGAGTTCGCGCCGCGGGCGAAGTTCATCCATATCGACATCGATCCGGCCGAGATCTCCAAGAACGTCCCGGCCCACATCCCGATCGTCGGTGACGCGAAGAACGTCCTCGGCAAGCTGATCGTCGAGTACCGCGCGCTGGGGCCGAGCCGTCGCGTCTGGATGAGTGGTGGACGCGGATCCGCGGGTGGCAGGAGAAGCACCCGTTGCGCTACGACGACAGCGACGGGAACCGAGATCAAGCCCCAGCGGCTCGTCGAGGCGCTCTACGAGGCGACCGGCGGCGACGCGATCGTCTCGACCGACATCGGCCAGCACCAGATGTGGGCGGCGCAGTACTACCACTTCGATCGCCCGCGGCGGTGGCTGCAGTCCGGCGGCCTCGGGACGATGGGCTTCGGCCTGCCGGCGGCGATGGGCGCGAAGGTCGGCTGCCCCGACGAGACGGTGGTCTGCCTGGCCGGCGACGGCTCGGTCCAGATGAACATGCAGGAGCTGTCGACCTGTGCCCAGGAGGGCATCGACATCAAGATCGTCATCGCCAACAACGGCTACCTGGGCATGGTCCGCCAATGGCAGGAGCTGTTCTGGGACAAGCGCTACAGCCAGGTCGACATGGGTCAGTTCCCGGACTTCGTCAAGCTCGCCGACGCGCACGGGGCGACCGGTCTGCGGCTCGAGGACAAGACGACGCTCGTGGAGGATCTGCGCGCGGCGATCGCGACCCCGGGCCCGGTCATGGTCGACGTCCGCGTGACCCGCGAAGAGAACGTCTATCCGATGATCGCGCCCGGAATGCCGGCCCGCGACATGGTGGGCTGAGTCATGGGTGAGCCAGGAACCAAGGAACTGCTGTCGCTCGAGGACCTCGAGGCGGCCGGCCGCCTGCGCACCGGGCGCAAGCACGTCCTGTCGATCCTCGTCGAGAACAAGCCCGGCGTCCTGACCCGGATCGCCGGTCTGTTCGCGCGGCGCGGGTTCAACATCGACACGCTGACCGTCGGCCCGACCGACGACGAGCACACGTCACGGGTGACGCTGACCGTCGACGGCGCGCTGCATCCGATCGATCAGGTGACCAAGCAGCTGCACAAGCTGGTCAACGTCCTGAAGATCCGCGACCTCGAGCCGCGCGACACGGTGTCGCGCGAGCTGGCGCTGTTCAAGGTCACGGCCGACGGCACGGCGCGCGCGGAGATCATGCAGGTCTGCGAGATCTTCCGCGGCAAGGTCGTCGACGTGACCAAGCGCTCGGTGATCGTCGAGGTCACCGGGACGACCGACAAGATCGAGGCGTTCGAGCGCATGGTGCGGCCCTTCGGGCTGATCGAGATGATGCGGACCGGCGAAATCGCGATCACCCGCGGTAAGGGCGAGACGTAAAACAGCATCACCGAGGGAAGGGCCGGAAGGCTGTGGGCGGCTCGCCGAACGTCCATTTCTACCCCGTATAGGCACACCAGAAATGGACGTTCGCCGAAGCGGGCGCGCTGCGGGCGCCCGGCCCGTCACCCCCTCGGTGATGCAGTTTCAGCCCGCCGTCGGCGGCTGCAGCTCATGCCGCAGCACCTTCCCGAGCCGATTGCGCGGCAGGGCGTCGACGCGGTGCACCACGCGCGGGCGCTTGTAGGCGACGAGCTGGTCGTCCGCCCAGGCGACGAGTGCGTCCGGGTCGAAATCGTCGCCTGAGGCCTCCACGTACGCCGTCACCGTCTCGCCCCACTCGTCCGACGGCGTGCCGACGATCGCGACGTCGGTGACCGAAGGGTGGGCGCGCAGGACGTCCTCGACCTCGCGCGGATAGACGTTGTAGCCGCCCGTGATGATCAGCTCCTTGGCGCGCCCGACGATCGTCAGGTAGCCGTCGTCGGACAGGGTGCCGATGTCACCGGTGTGGAAGAAGCCGTCGGGCTCGAACGCCTCGGCGGTGGCGTCGGGGCGCTCGAAGTAGCCGTCGAACACCGCTGGGCCGCGGACGAGGATCTCGCCGGTCTGCTCGTGCAGACGCAGGTCGACGCCCGGCAGCGGGAAGCCGACCGTTCCCGCCCGGCGCTCGCCCTCATATGGGTTGGAGGTGAGCATCATCGTCTCGGTCATCCCGTAGCGCTCGAGCACCGTCTGGTCGCAGTGGGCGGCGATCTCGGCGTGCAGGTCGGCGCTCAGCGGTGCCGAGCCGCACGCGCACAGCCGCAATGCTGCCGAGACGCTGGGCGCCTGGGGCGCGTGCGAGCCGTGAGTACATCGTCGGCACGCCGAAGAACATCGTCGCGTCGTCGGCCGCGGCGCTCAGCACCTGTTCGGGATCGAACGAGCGCTGGAGGATCACCGAGCCGCCACTCAGCAGCACGCCGTGCAGACCGACGCCGAGCCCGTGGACGTGGAACAGCGGCAGGCACAGGATCAGCCGATCGTCGGGGCCGCGCCGCCATGCGAGGCGGGTCGCCTCAGCGCTCGCGACGAGGTTTCCGTGTCTGAGCAGCGCGCCCTTCGGGGTGCCGGTCGTGCCGGAGGTGTAGGGCAGCAGCGCGGGGTCCGACGACGCCATCGCTTCGAGCGCCGGCGCGGGCCCGTCGGGCAGGCCGACGCCGATGTCGGTGACAACCACCTTCGGGTCGAGCTCGCTCGCCCAGTCGCGCATCTCGGGCGACTCGAAGATCGCCGCGCGCGGCCTGGCGTCGGCGGTGATGACGCCCAGCTCGCGGCGGGTGTAGGCGCTGTTGACCGGAACGACGACGAGCCCCGAGCGCATCGCAGCCGCGTGGGCGACGACGAAGTCGATCGACGCGCCGCCCGACAGCAGCACCCGGTCTCCGGCCGCGAGCCCGGCCGCCGCGAGCCGGCCGGCGACGGTCTCGCTGCGCTGGAGCAGCTCCTCGCCGGTGATCCACCCTTCGTCGGGGTCGTGGATCACCTCGCGCTGCGGCGCGGCGCGCCAGTTGGCCGCCCACACCGCGGGCAGGCTGACCCGCTCGGTGAGGTCGAGCGTCGACGGATCGACGCCCGCCGGGAGATGGCCTGCCCACGCCTCGGTCACGCGGGGCAGTCCATCACATCGCGACTAGGACCGCAGGAGCCTGCGCCTTCTCGGTCTGGAACTCCGCCTCGGTGAGGACGCCGCGGTCCTTGAGGTCGGCCAGCTCCTTGAGCTTCTCGAGCGGGTCGGCCTTGGCCGGCGTCCCGGCGGGTGGGCGGATGATCGTCGGTGCGACCGGGGCGTACGAGCCCGGGCCGAAGCCACCGGCGCCGGCCGTCTGCAGCTGGGCGCCTGCGGTCAGTGCGCTCAGGTCGATCGGCGTGCGCGAGTCGGACTTGTTGAACAGGCCGCCGAGCCCGATCAGCAGCGACGGCACGCCGATGACCAGGAACGTGATCCCGACGATGAAGCCGCCGAGCTTGCTGTCGGAGGGAAGGTGGTCGCCGGTCAGGACGTGGATCAGCGAGTACGCGCCGACACCGGTGAAGAAGCCGCCGAACGCGAGCGCGAACTGGCCGGAGATGATGATGCCGATGACGGCCAGGAAAACCCCGCCGATCAGCTCGAGGATGTGGGCGCCGGTCCCGGGCGGGCACGGGTGGGCCGAGACGTAGGGGCCTCCCGACGCGCACGTGCCGGTCGCGAGCAGGGCGTTGAGGCCCACGGCCATCAGCAGTCCACCGCCGATGACCATCGCCAGGCCGATGATGGTGCTGGGCTTGAGCTTCTTCATGGGCGAAATCCTTGCCGATGGAGCGGCGACTGTCAGTGTCAGCCTGGTCTCACCTGCGTCGCCGCCCGTTTTCGTACCCTGCAGGCATGGACGCGGTCACGCAGCGCCCCGCGCCGTACGCTCTGACCCCAGCGCAGGCCGACGCGCTGGAGCGGCGCATCGATCGCGCGACGCGCCGCGCACGCCGATCGGGCCGGCCCGTGCTCACTGCGCTCGGGGTCTCGGTGGCGGGGTCGTGCGACCCGACCGCCGTGGCGTGCGCGTCACGGCTCGACAACGAGCCGTGGTTCTGTCTCGAACAGCCGGAGCGCGAGCGTGCGGCGCGCGCGGCGCTCGGGTCGCTGGTCGCCGTCGAATCCCGCGGCCCCGATCGGTTCGCGGCCGTTGCGCGGCGCTGGCGTGAGCTGGCCGGGGCCGCCGTCTGCGAGCCCGAGGACGGGCTGGCGGCGGTCGGCGGCTTCGCGTTTGCCGATGGCGGCGGCACGGCGCCGCACTGGGCCGGCTTCGCGCCCGCGTCGCTGCACGTGCCGGAGGTTGCCTTCGCGCGCCGCGGCGACGAGGTCCGGATGACGGTCGCGGCGCTGGTCGCACCCGACGACGTCACGACCGACGTGCTGGCACGCGTCGTCGCGCGCTGCGGCGGGCTGCGCGACGGGACGCTGCCGTTGCTCGATCCGGCGCCCGCCGGGCGCTACGAGGTTGTGAGCGCCGCTCCGCCCGAGCACTTCGAGGAGGCCGTCGCGCGCGCGGTGTCGCGGATCGCGGACGGCGAATTTCAGAAGATCGTGCTCGCACGCGAGGTCCAGGTCCATGCGCCGACGGTGTATGACCCGGCGGCGGTCGTCGGCGTACTGCGCGAGGCGTTCCCGTCGTGCTTCACCTACTGCGTCGGGCGTGGTGGGTCGGCATTCCTGGGCGCGACGCCCGAACTGCTGGTCCGCCGTGACGGGCTGCGGGCCGGGACGCTGGCGCTCGCCGGCTCGACCCGCCGCAGCGCCGATCCGGCGGTCGACGACCACCTCGGCGAGCAGCTCATGCGTTCGGCCAAGGACCGCGAGGAGCAGGCGATCGTGAGCCGGCGCATCGAGCGCTCGCTGGCCCCGCACTCCGTCTGGGTGACCGCGGCGTCCGAGCCGGTCGTCGTCCGCGTGGCGAACATCCAGCATCTGGGGACGCCGATCCGCGCGCAGCTCGCGGCGCCGGTGTCGGCGGTCGAGCTGGCCGGCGCGCTGCATCCGACGCCGGCGGTCGGCGGCGAGCCGCTCGAGGTCGCCGGTCCCCTGATCCCGGCGCTCGAAGGCCTCGACCGCGGCTGGTACGCCGCGCCGGTCGGCTGGACGGATACGAGCGAGGACGGCGAGTTCTGCGTCGCGCTGCGGTGCGCCCTGATGGTCGGCTCGGTCGCCCGCTGCTACGCGGGCGTCGGCGTCGTACGGGATTCCGACCCGGCGGCGGAGTTGGCGGAGACCGAGATGAAACTGCAGGCGATGTTGCCGGTGCTGGCGGGGTAGGTGGCCTTTCCATCGAAGGGCGAATCGAGGCTGCATATGAGCCTGGATTCGCCCCTCGACGCTCCCCGGCAGGGTCGAGAAAGCTGGGTTGACGTCGATATGCGTCGCGAGCCAGCCTTCGATGGCGGGAGAACGGCGCGCGCCGTCAGCGCGCCTTGCGCCACACGTTCACGACTTCGCGCACCGTCGCCTGACGGTATGTCGTGCGCCCGTCCAGCGGGCGGACCTCGAGCTCGAAGCGCCCGGTCGCGCCCTGTTCCAGGGACACGACGAGCGCGTGGAAGCGCCGGCCCGCGCTTGTCGACCTCGACGATGTCGCCGGCGCCGATCGCCTTCGACGTCTGGCGCGCGGCGCGCGGGAGCGGAAGCCTCGGCCTCAGCCGGCCGGGACGTCGAGCAACGTGTCCTGAATCGCCATCGGAAAAACCCTAGCCGCGAGGTCGGACAGCGGCCGCGACCGCATCCCAGACGCTGCGATGCAGGGCCACGTTCTCCGCGCGGTCGGTCCGAACGTGAACGATCCGCGCCCCGTCGGCGTCAAGCGCGGACCGCAACGACTCGAGATCGGACGGCGCGCTGTACGCCAGCCCGAACGCCTCCGCGACCGCGGGCACGTCGATGCCCGGCGGCGTCGCGATGTGCTCCTCGTAGACGTCGCGCCTCCCCGGCGATCGGCAGGAAGTCGAAGACCGCGCCGCCGCCGTTGTCGACGACCACGAACGTCGGCTCGAGCCCCAGCCGCCGCACCGACACGAGCGCGCCGACGTCGTGGGCCAGCGCCACGTCGCCGAGGTGGCACACGACCCGGCGACCCGGCCGCGGCCACGCCGAGCGCCGCCGACACGGTTCCGTCGATCCCGTTCGCGCCCCGGTGGGCGAGCGCCCGCGGCGGCTCGTCGGACGCCGGCCAGAACGTCTCGGCGTCGCGGATCGGCATCGAGGCGGCGATGAAGACGACGCGATCGGCGCCCAGCCGGCCGAGTTCGCGCGCGACGACCGCGTCGCTCGAGCTCGGAGCCCAGCGAGGCGTCGATCGCGCCCGCGGCCGCGTCGTCGGCCGCGCGCCAGGCGGCCGCCCACGCCGGCTCGGGCTCGCGGTGCCCGGCCGCGCGCAGCGTCGAGACGGGGTCGGCCTCGAGCAGCTCCTCGATCACGCCGTCGGGGTCGTGCCAGACGCCGGTCGGGTGCATCGCGACCTGCGGCACGTCGTCCAGCCCGGCCAGCCAGCCGCGCAGCGGCTTGGACGTCGGCAGGTCGCCGACCCGAAGCACGGCCTCGGGGCGCATCGCTTCCGCGAACGACGCGCACGCGCAGCAGCGCGTCGTAGTGGGCGATCGCGTGCGCGCCGCGCCGCGCGCCCGACAGCGGGTCGGCGAGCACCGGCCAGCCGGCCGCGCCCGCGAACGCGGCGACGGCGTCGGCGACGTGACTCCAGCCGTGCTCGACGCGCCCGCACACGACCACGCCGCGCGCCGCCGGCGCGCTCCACGCGACCGGCGCGGCCGGCCGGCGCCGCGAGCAGCCACGGCCCGTCGCCCGCCCGGCCCCCGACCGGCTCGGGCACCGCTCCGCCCGGCACCAGCGGCTCGCGCAGCGCGACGTTCACGTGCACCGGCCCGTAGCGCGGGCCGGCCGTCGCCGCCGTGCACGACCCGGCACGCCAGCGTCCGCACCCAGCGCTCGCGCTCCGGCGAGTGCGCATGGGTCCCGAACTCGACGAACCAGCGCACCGCCGACCCGTAGAGCTTGATCTGGTCGATCGTCTGCCCGGCGCCGACGTCGCGCAGCTCCGGCGGTCGATCGGCGGTCAGCACGATCAGCGGCACGCCGGCCTGGTCGGCCTCGTTGACCGCCGGCGCGTAGTTGGCCGCCGCGCTGCCCGACGTGCACGCCACGACGGCCGGGCGGCCGGTCGCCTTCGCCAGCCCGAGGGCGAAGAACCCGGCGCTGCGCTCGTCGATCACCGAGTGGCACGGCAGCCGGTCGTCGCGCGCGAGCGCGAGGACGAGCGGCGCGTTGCGCGACCCCGGCGACGTGACCGCGGCGCAGACGTCGTTGCGCACCAGCTCGTCGACGAAGGCCTTGAGGAGGATGTGGGTGTCCATCGGCGAAGATGCCGGCCGATGCCCGAGACCCTGATCCTGCTGCACGGCTTCGCCGGGACCGGGCGGATGTGGGATCCGGTGATCGACCGGCTCGACGGCGAACGCTATCGGGCGCTGGCGCCTGACATCCGCGGGCACGGATCGGCACACACGCGCCGTCCGATCAACTTCGAGAGCTGCGCCGAGGACGTCGTCGGCCTCGTCGGCGACACGGCGACCCTGTGCGGCTACTCGATGGGCGGCCGGATCGCGCTCCACGCGGCGCTCGCGGCGCCGCAGCGCTTCGACCGTCTCGTCCTCATCGCGACGACCGCGGGGATCGGCGACGCCGCGACGCGCGCGCAGCGCGCCGCCGCCGACGAGCAGCTCGCGCGGTTCATGGAGACCCACTCGATCGAGGAGTTCGCCGACCGCTGGAGCGCCCAGCCGCTGTTCGCCGACACGCCGCCGCGAGTCGGAGGCGTTCTGGCGCGCCGAACATCCTCGACAACCACCCGACCGCGCTCGCCGCGGCGATGCGGGGCCTGAGCGCCGGCTGGATGGCGCCGAGCTGTGGGACCGCCTGGGCGAGCTGACGATGCCGGCGACGGTCGTGGTGGGGGAGAACGACGCGCGCTTCGCCGCCTTCGGGCGAGCGGCTCGTCGACGGCCTGCCCGACGCGCGGCTGGTCGTCGTCCCCGGCGTCGGTCACGGCATCCCGCGCGACGCGCCGCGCGCGACGGCGCACGCAATCGCCGACGGTCAGCCGAGGTAGGGCGCGACCCCGAGCCCCGGCCCCTGGGGCACGATCATCTCGCCGTCGACGCGGCGGCAGCGGGTCCTCGACGTCGAAGTGGCGCAGCGTCGCCAGCCCGCACGGCAGCTCGACCCGCAGCGCCGCGGCGCAGTGCAGCGCCGCCGCGACGCCGAGCGGGCCGTCGTAGGCCGAGGCCACGTAGACGTCGGCGCCGAGCGTACGCACGAGCGTCGCCTGCGACAGCAGCGTCGACACGCCGCCCGCGCGGCCGAGCTTCAGGCAGACCGCGTCGGCCGCGCCGCCGGCCAGGGCGCCGTCCTCGCCGACCGACTCGTCGATCGCGATCCGCGCCGCGACGCGCTCGCGGACCTCGCGCAGCGCTGACGACGCCGTGGACCGGCTCCTCGACGAGTTCGAGTCCCGGCGGCGCGAGCGCCTCGATCGCCCGCACCGCCTCCTCGACGTTCCACGCGCCGTTGGCGTCGAGCCGGATCGCCATCTCCGGCCCCGCCGCCGCGCGCACCGCCGCGACCCGCCCGGCGTCGTCGCCGATCCCGACCTTGACCTTCACGCACGCGTAGCCCTCCGCCGCGCGCGTCGGCCGCGGCGGCGGCGGCGCCCGCTCGGTCCAGCGCCCCGATCGACGCGTTGACCGGCACCGAGTCCAGCGGGTCGGAGGCCATCAGCCGGCACAGCGGCAGCCCCTCGCGCTTGCCGGCCCGATCCCACAGCGCCATGTCGACGGCGGCCAGCGCATGGGGCAGGTCGGCGGCGCGGCGGCACGCCTCGAGCAGCGCCATGCCGCCGGCCGGGTGGCGCGCGCTCGCGCAGGACGCCGACGTGCGCCTCGAGCGCGGCGCGCACCTCGCTCACGCCCGACGCCGTCGTAGTGCTCCAGCGGCGCGGCCTCGCCGTAGCCGACGATCCCGTCGCGAGCCTTCGATCTCGAGCACGAACAGGTGGCGCTCGCGCAGCGTTCCCCACGCGGCCCGCAGCGGCTCGGTCGCCGTCAGCACCACCTCGTGGATCTCGGCGCGCATCATGGACTCGATCAGGATCCCGGCGCTCAGCAGGACGCAGAACGCGAGCTGGAGCGCGCCGGTGCCGGCCAGCGCGCCGTTGAGGGCGGGTCCGTCGGTCCTGGTGCGGACGGTGCGCTCACGAGCCGCACGCGCCAGCGGGATCGACGAGCAGCGGCAGCAGCCACCACGGCGACTGCCACGCCGCCAGGCCGACGACGCACCCGAACGCCACGACGAGCATCGCCGCGTACATCGTCCGCGTGCGCTCCCGCCCGAGCCGGACGGCAAGCGTGTTCTTGCCCGCGCGGCGATCGGTGTCGATGTCGCGCACGTTGTTGACGACGAGGATCGCCGCCGCCAGCAGGCCGACCGGCACCGCTCAGCGCCAGCGCGAGCGCACGTGATCTTCTCCTGTTGGACGAAGTACGAGCCGGTCACGGCGACGACGCCGAAGAACAGGAACACGAACACCTCGCCGAGCCCGGCGTAGCCGTACGGCCGCGGGCCGCCGGTGTAGAGCACGCCGGCGAGGATCGACGCGGCGCCGATCAGCAGCAGCAGCGGCCCGGCGACCACGATCAGGTAGATCGCCGCACAGCACGGCGGCGCCGAAGCTCAGGTACGTCGCGATCAGCACCTGGCGCGGCGGGACGAGCCCGCCGGCCGTCACCCGCACCGGCCCGAGGCGGTCCTCGGTGTCGGCGCCGCGGCGCGCGTCGGAGTAGTCGTTGGAGAGGTTGGTCCCGACCTGGATGAAGATCGCGCCGAGCAGCGCGGCGACGAACGCCAGCGGCCGGAAGCGGCCCTCGGTCCCGGCCAGCGACGTCCCGACGAGCACCGGCGCGACGGCCGCGGGCAGCGTGCGCACGCGCGCCGCCATCAGCCAGATGCGCAACATCAGGGGCGCCGCGGGAAGCGCGAGAAGTCGGGCGCCTGCTTGTCCTTGTAGGCCTCGCGGCCCTCGCGCGCCTCGTCGGAGGCGTAGAACAGGAGGTTGGCGTCGTGGGCGAGCTGCTGGATGCCCGACAGCCCGTCCTCGGCGGCGTGGAAGCTCGCCTTGAGCAGTCGCAGCGCGAACGGCGACAGCGCGAGCATCTCGCGACACCACTGCACCGTCTCGTCCTCGAGCGTGTCGAGCGGGACGACGGTGTTGACGAGCCCCATGTCGAGCGCCTGCTGGGCGTCGTACTGGCGGCACAGAAACCAGATCTCCTTCGCCTTCTTCGGGCCCGACGACGTTGGCCAGCAGCCCGGCGCCGAAGCCCCCGTCGAACGAGCCGACCCGCGGGCCGGTCTGGCCGAAGCGCGCGTTGTCGGCGGCGATCGTCAGGTCGCAGACAAGGTGCAGGACGTGGCCGCCGCCGATCGCGTAGCCCGCGACCATCGCCACGACCGGCTTGGGCAGCCGACGGATCTGGACGTGCAGGTCGGTGACGTGGAAGCGGCCGACCGCGCCCTCGGTGCCCGGCTCGGTCAGGTAGCCGGTGTCGCCGCGCACGCGCTGGTCGCCGCCCGAGCAGAACGCCAGCGGGCCCTCGCCGGTGAGGACGATCACGCCGACGCCGGCGTCCTCGCGCGCGAGCTCGAACGCCTGCGACAGCTCGATGATCGTCTGCGGCCGGAACGCGTTGCGGACCTCGGGGCGGTCGATCGTGATCTTGGCGATCCCGATCTGGCCGTCCGGCCGCTCATCGGTTTCGTAGCGGATGTCCTCGAACTCGCCCGCGGGGATCCAGGTGACCGACATGGCCCGCAGGCTACTTTGCCGTGCATGCACGTCGAAGCGTGGCTCGCGCGCGCCGCCCGCACCCGCGCCCGGAGCCCCGGCGCTCGGGGCGCTGACCTACGCGGAGCTGCACGACCGCGCGGCGCGGGCGGCCGGCGCGCTGCGCGACCGTGGCGCGGCGCCGGGCGAGCGGGTGGCGATCGCGCTGCCGGCCGGGGAGGACTTCGCGGTGGCCCTGCACGCGTGCCTGCTGCTCGGCGCGCCGGCCGTCCCGGTCGACCTGCGCGCGCCCGACCCGCCGACCGGCGACGCCCAGATCGTCGTCGACGAGCCGCTGCCGACGACCGGCGCGCCGATCGAGGGCGGCGTCGTCCACGACCTCGACGCGCCCGCGATCGTCGTCCACACGTCGGGCACGACCGCCGATCCCGCGCCGGTCGAGCTGACGTACGGCAACTGGCTGTGGAGCGCGCTCGGCTCCGCCGCCGCACTCGGAAGCGCCGACCACGACCGCTGGCTGTGCACGCTGCCGCTCGTCCACGTCGGCGGCC
Organism: uncultured Actinomycetes bacterium; assembly: GCA_963846975.1. Classification (GTDB taxonomy): domain Bacteria; phylum Actinomycetota; class Thermoleophilia; order Solirubrobacterales; family Solirubrobacteraceae; genus AC-49. The sequence continues at coordinate 40,104 of CAWJXY010000010.1, read as the reverse complement.
TGTCGATCCTCGTGCGCAGCGCGATCTACGCGACCGCCGCGATCGTCCACGAGTCGTGGGACACCGAGCGCGCGCTGCGCGAGATCGAGGACCGGACGACGCTCGTCTCGGTCGTCCCGACGACGCTGCGCCGCCTGCTCGACGCCGGCCTGCGCGACCCGCCGGCGCTGCGCTGCGCGTTGCTCGGCGGCGCGCCGTGCCCGCCCGACCTGCTCGCCGCCGCGGCCGACGCCGGCGTCCCGGTCGCCCAGACCTACGGCCTGACCGAGGCCTGCTCGCAGGTCACGACCGCCGCGCCCGGCGACACCCAGCCCGACGCCGGGCCGCCGCTGTTCTGCACGCGCGTCGCGATCGCCGACGACGGCGAGATCCTCGTCAGCTCTCCGACCGTCGCGCCGGCGGCGGGCCCGATCCTGCGCACCGGCGACCAGGGATCGCTCGACGCCGACGGGCGCCTGACCGTCGTCGGGCGGCTCGCCGACACGATCGTCACCGGCGGCGAGAACGTCGCCCCGACCGCCGTCGAGGCGGTGCTGATGGAGCACCCCGCGGTCGCCGACGTGCTCGTCCACGGCCGCCCCGACGAGCGCTGGGGCGAGGCGGTCATCGCGACGATCGTGCTCGCCGACGGCACGACGCCCGACGCGGCGGCGCTGCGCGAGTACTGCGCGCCGCGCCTCGCGCCGCACCAGGTCCCAAAGGCGATCGAGTTCGCCGACGCGCTGCCGCGAACGCCGTCGGGCAAGCCGCTGCGGCGCGAGCTCACCTGACTAGCATCGCGCCCGGTGCGGTCCGCCACCCGCTTCCCCCGCGACCTCGCGCTGCTGTGCGCGCTCGCGTTCGCGATCCGGATCGTCTACGCGATGGCCGTCGCGCCGGCGCCGTCGTTCCTCGACGACGACGGCTTCTTCCACCTGACCGCGAACCTGATGGCTGACGGGCACGGCTACGTCGTGCCGATCACGACCGACCTCAAGGCGGCGGTGTGCCGATTGCGCCACCCGGCCGATCCTGCTGATCGCGCTGCTCGCCGGCGTGGCGATTCATGCGGCACTTTTGTCCCGTCTGCGCCGAACGACCGTCGCCGAACGCGCAGCGCTGAGCGCGATGCCCCGTCGCCGGATCCGATCGATCGTCGCGCTCGTCGGGCATGGCTCGGCGACGCTGATCCGACAACCGACGCCGACCGCGAGCTGCTCGGACGCGGCGCGGGTCTCGGAGCTGCGGACCGTCGCTGCGCGCCACGCCGACGACACAAGCGAGCATCCGGCAGCGGCGTCGCTGCCGAGGAGCGGGACTCGGCGAGTCGTCGCCGCGGGCCCGCCGTCCGCAAGGAGTCCGCGTAGATGTCGCTGCGCTTCACCAACAACTACCCCTCGACGCTCTGGCGATGATCGAGTGGTACCGCCCCAACCGCGAGGACGGCGGCACTGGGAGAAGGCGGGCTGGTGGCAGATCGATCCGGGTCAGCCAAGACCGTGTTCGGCGGCGATGTCTCCGACGTCAACCGGTATGGTACTTCTTCGCCCACGCCGCGGCGGTCTGGGCCCGGCCGTACAACGAGATCGTTCCGCACATCGCATTCGACTGGTGCGAGGACACGGCCAACAGCGACTCGCGGATCGTGGGCATGCGCGAGCTCGACATCCACAGCTCGACACGTTCACGCTGCACTTCGTGCCGTAGAGTCGTCGGCCTATGGTCGACGCCGAGGAGTACCGCGCCGGCTCCCGCGAGGCGTGGGAGGACGCCGCCCAGGGCTGGGAGCGGCGACGTGAGCGCTTCCAGACCCAGACCGAGCCGGTCTCGCGCTGGCTGATCGATCACCTCGAGCTCGAGGACGGCGCAACCGTGCTCGAACTCGCCGCCGGGCCGGGGGACACCGGCTTCCTCGCCGCCAAGCAGATCGGGCCGATGGGCACGCTGATCTCCAGCGACGGCTCGCCCGAGATGGTCGAGGTCGCCAGGCGCCGCGCGGCCGAGCTCGGGATCGGCAACGCCGAGTTCAAGGTCGATCGAGGCCGAGTGGATCGACCTCGAGGCGGCGTCGGTCGACGCCGTCGTCTGCCGCTGGGGCTACATGCTGCTGGCCGACCCCGAGGCCGCGCTGCGCGAGACCCGCCGCGTCCTGCGGCCGGGCGGCCGCATCGCGCTCGCCGCGTGGGACGAGCCGGGCGCCAACCCGGCGCCTGTCGTCGATGGGGCGGACGTTCGTCGAGATGGGCCTGTCGGATCCGCCCGATCCCGGCGCGCCCGGGCCGTTCTCGTTCGCCGTGCCGGGGCGCCTCCAGGAGCTCCTCGAGACGGCCGGCTTCGCCGACATCGAGGTGTCGGCCGTCGACTTCACGTTCGCGTTCGACTCGCCCGACGACTACTTCGACGTCCAGTCCGATCTCTCGCCGACCGCGCGAGCGGCGCTCGCGAACCTGTCGCCGGCTGACCACACGCGATTTCGCGATGCGCTCGACGAGAAGGTCAAGGCGTTCCAAAAGGACGACGGAAGCATCGAGTTTCCGTCGCGCACGCTGGTTGCCGCAGCCTCTGCGTAGACTCCGGCGCCCATGTTCTACGACGACGACGCGGACCTCACCCTCCTCGACGGCAAGACCGTCGCGATCATCGGCTTCGGCTCCCAGGGCCACGCCCACGCGCAGAACCTCAAGGACTCCGGCGTCGACGTCGTCGTCGGCCTGCGCGCGGACTCGTCGTCGGTCGCAGCAGGCCGAGGACGCCGGGCTCGAGGTCTGTCGACGTCGCCGAGGCCGCGTCGCGCGGCGACATCGTGATGATGCTCGTGCCCGACGAGCTGCACCGCGAGGTCTACGAGGGCGAGCGTCGCGCGACGGCATCGCCGAGGGCAACCTGCTGCTGTTCGGCCACGGCTTCTCGATCCACTACGGCGAGGTCGAGCCGCCGCGCCGGCGTCGACGTCGCGCTCGTCGCGCCCGAAGGGCCCCGGCCACCTCGTGCGCCGCCAGTACCTCGAGGGCTCCGGCGTCCCCGGCCTGATCGCGATCCAGCAGGACGCGACCGGCAACGCCAAGGCGCTCGCGCTCGCCTACGCCAAGGGCATCGGCTGCACCCGCGGCGGCGTCATCGAGACGACGTTCAAGGACGAGACCGAGACCGACCTGTTCGGCGAGCAGGCCGTGCTCTGCGGCGGCGCCTCCGCGCTCGTCCAGGCCGGCTTCGAGACGCTCGTCGAGGCCGGCTACGACCCGCAGATGGCCTACTTCGAGTGCCTGCACGAGCTCAAGCTGATCGTCGACCTGATGTACGAGAAGGGCCTGGCCGGCATGCGCTACTCGATCTCCAACACGGCCGAGTACGGCGACTACACGCGCGGCCCGCGCGTCATCAACGACGAGACGCGCGCGGAGATGAAGAAGATCCTCGACGAGATCCAGTCCGGCGACTTCGCCCGCGAGTGGATCGCCGAGAACCGCGCCGGCCAGGAGAACTTCCAGCGCATGCGCGCCGAGCAGGCCGCCACCGCAGGTCGAGTCCACGGGCAAGGAGCTGCGCTCGCACATGGACTGGATCAGACCGAGTTCTAGCCCCGACGTCCGACTCCTCGAGCCGTCGCGACTGGCGTTCAGGTGGAGCACCACCGGGAGCGGCGACCGCGCCGCACGCCTGGGCACTCGACCCACTCCCGGGACCCTGAGCGATGAGCGCACCGTCGCATCCCGCCGACTGAGCCCGCCGACGGCCGCTTCGGCTGCGGCCCGTCGAAGGTCCGCCCCGAGCAGCTCGCGCAGCTCGCCGCAGGCCGCCGACCTGATGGGCACGTCGCACCGCCAGAAGCCCGTCAAGGCGCTCGTCGGCGCGGTGCGCGCGGGGCTCGGCGAGCTGTTCGCGCTGCCCGACGGCTACGAGGTCGCTGCTCGGCAACGGCGGCACGACCGCGTTCTGGGACGCCGCCGCCGCCGGGCTGATCCGCGAGCGCTCGCTGCACCTGGCGTTCGGCGAGTTCTCGTCGAAGTTCGCGACGGTCACCCGGACGGCGCCGCTCCTCGGCGACCCGATCGTCGTCGAGGCCGAGCCGGGCGACGCGCCCGCGCCGCGCGGCGACGCCGGCGGCCGACGTCGATCGCCTGGGCCCACAACGAGACCTCGACCGGCGTCGATGGTGCCGGTCGTCGCGCCCGGCCGACGCCGGCGACGCGCTCGTCCTGATCGACGCGACCTCGGGCGCCGGCGGCCTGCCGCTCGACGCCGCCGCAGGCCGACGTCTACTACTTCGCGCCGCAGAAGTGCTTCGCCTCCGACGGCGGGCTGTGGCTGGCGCTGCTGCAGCCCGGCGGCGATCGCGCGCATCGAGGAGCTCGCCGCCGACGACGACGCGCTGGATCCCCGAGTTCCTGTCGCTGGCCACCGCGCTGGACAACTCGCGCAAGGACCAGACCTACAACACGCCGGCGCTGGCGACGCTGATCCTGCTCGCCGACCAGCTGCGACTGGATGCTCGGCAACGGCGGCCTCGACTGGTGCGTTGCGCGCACGACGGAGTCCTCCGACCACCTCTACGGCTGGGCCGAGACGCGCGACTTCGCGACGCCGTTCGTCGCCGACCCGGCGCAAGCGCTCGCTCGTCGTCGGCACGATCGACTTCGACGACGACGTCGACGCCGCCGCAGGTCGCGGCGACGCTGCGCGCCAACGGCATCGTCGACACCGAGCCCTACCGCAAGCTCGGGCGCAACCAGCTGCGGATCGCGATGTTCCCGGCGATCGAGCCCGACGACGTCCGCGCGCTGACCGCGTGCATCGACTGCGTCGTGGAGCGCATCGCGTGACGCGGGTCCTGGTCGCCGAGAAGATCGGCGCGTCGGGCATCGAGCTGCTGCGCGAGCACTTCGACGTCGACACCGCGTTCGACCAGGACGGCTTTGACCTCGCGGCGCGGATCGGCGACTACGACGGGCATCTCATCCGCTCGGCGACGAAGCTCGACGCCGACCTGCTCGCCAAGGCGACCAACCTGCAGGCGATCGGCCGCGCCGGCGTCGGCGTCGACAACGTCGACGTCCCCGCGGCGACCAAGCGCGGCATCGTCGTCGCCAACGCGCCGGAGTCCAACGTCGTCACCGCCGCCGAGCACACGATGGCGCTGCTGCTGGCGCTGGCCCGCAACGTCCCGCAGGCCCACGCGTCGCTGACCGGCGGGCAAGTGGGAGCGCTCGAAGTTCTCGGGCGTCGAGCTGATGGACAAGACGCTCGGCGATCATCGGCTTCGGGCGCATCGGCCAGCTCGTCGCCGCAGCGCGCGCAGGGCTTCGGCATGCGCGTCCTCGCGTTCGACCCGTACGTCGTCGGCCGAGCGCTACGCGCAGCTCGGCGTCGAGAAGGCCGAGACGCTCCGACGACGTCTACGCCGCAGGCCGACTTCATCACGATCCACCTGCCCAAGACGCCCGAGACCGAGAACTGGCTCGACGCCGAGGCGTTCGCGAAGATGCAGCGACGGCGTCCGCGTGCTGAACGTCGCCCGCGGGCCGCTGATCGACGAGCAGGCGCTCGAGGCCGCGCTGGACTCCGGCAAGGTCGGCGGCGCGGCGCTCGACGTCTTCCGCTCCGAGCCGATGACCGAGCAGCCCGCTGTTCGGCCGCCCGAACGTGATCGTCACGCCGCACCTCGGCGCGTCGACCGCCGAGGCGACCGACCGCGCCGGCTTCCAGGCCGCCGAGCAGGTCGTCGCGGCGCTGACCGGCGGCGCCGTGACGTCGGCCGTCAACGTGCCCGCGGTCGCCGCCGAGGACCTCGAGGTGCTCGGGCCGTTCCTGCCGCTGTGCCGGCGCCTCGGCCGCCTGGCCGCGGCGCTCGCCGAGTCGTCGTCGATCGACCGCGTCGAGGTCGAGTTCCTCGGGCCGCATCGCCGAGCGCGACACCCGGCCGCTGGCCGACCGCCGTCCTGCTCGGCGTGCTGAGCGGCCACACCGAGGAGGACGTCAACGCGGTCAACGCGCCGTCGCTGGCCGCCGAGCGCGGGATCGAGCTCGTCGAGACCACGAACGTCGCGGCGCGCGACTTCACCGACCTCGTGCGCGTGACGCGTCGTAGCCGGCGACCGCGACGAGCTCGTCGTCGGCACGATGCTCGGCCGCGACAGCGCGCCGCACCTGCTCGAGGCGTGGGGCCAGCGCTTCAACCTGCAGCTCGACGAGCATCTGACGCTGTTCCGCTACGACGACGTGCCCGGCATGATCGGCCGCGTCGGCACCGCCTTCGGGGCGCGCGGCGTCAACATCTCTCAGCCGCTGTCGGCTATCAGCCGGCCGAGGGACGCCAGGGGACGGCGGTCATGGTCGTCACCACCGACGCGCCGGTTCCGCAGGACCTCGTCGATGAGATCGTTGCGTCCGACGGCTTTGTCGGGGGGCGCTCGGTCTCGCTGGACTGATCGCGTGGCCTGGTGGGACGACGCCGTCGTCTACCAGGTCTACGCCCGCTCGTTCCAGGACTCCGACGGCGACGGCGAGGGCGACCTGGCCGGCGTCGCGCGGCGCCTCGATCACATCGCCGCGCCTGGGCGCCGACGCGCTGTGGCTGTCGCCGATCTTCGTCTCGCCGATGGCCGACGGCGGCTACGACGTCGCCGACTACACCAGGGTCGACCCGCGCTTCGGGACCGACGCCGAGCTCGACGCGCTGATCGCCGCCGCGCACGAGCGCGGCCTGCGGGTGCTGCTCGACCTCGTGCCCAACCACACCTCGATCGAGCACCCGTGGTTCGCCGAGCATCCACAGCGCTACGTCTGGTCGCCGGTCGACGGGCCGGCCAACAACTGGATCGCCGCGTTCGGCGGTCCCGCGTGGTCGCCGCGACCCCGGCGGGCGCGGCTGGTACCTGCACTCGTTCTATCGACCACCAGCCCGACCTCGACTGGCGCAACCCCGAGGTCCCGGCGGCGATCGGCGAGATCATGGCCGGCTGGGTCGCGCGCGGCGCCGACGGCTTCCGCATCGACGCGATCGACCGCGTGATGAAGGACCCGCAGCTGCGCGACGACCCGCCCGCGACCGGCCCGCCGCCGCTGCCCGAGGGCGCCGACGCCGCGCGGCTGCGACCAGCGCCACTCGCGCGACGCGCCCGACATCGGCGTCGCGCTGGCCGCGATGCGCGACGCGGTGCCCGGCGCGTTCCTGGTCGGCGAGGCCTACGTCCCGTCGTCGCGGCTGGCCCGCCTACCTCGAGCACCTCGACGCCGCGTTCTGCTTCGAGCTGCTGCACGCGCCGTGGGACGGCCGGTCGCCTGCGCGAGGTCCTGGGCGCCGCGCCGCCGCGCTGCGCCTGGGTGCTGTCCAACCACGACTTCCGGCGCCTGCCCGACCGGGTCGGCGCGGCCAACGCCCGCGCGGCGGCGCTGCTGCTGCATGACGCTGCCCGGGCCCGTGTTCGTCTACCAGGGCGACGAGCTCGGTCTCGCCGACGGCCCGGGCGGCGCGCCGCCCGATCGACCCGTTCGGCCGCGATCCCTACCGCCACCCGATGGCGTGGGACGGCTCGCGCCCACGGTGGCTTCACCACCGGGGATCCATGGCTCGGCGTGCTCACGGGGCCCGACGGCCCGGCCGACGCCCAGGCGGCCGCACCCGACTCGACGCTCGCCCTGTACCGCGACCTGATCGCCGCCCGCCGCCGCCTGCGCGGAGCCGTCGAGCTGCTGCCGGCGGCCGACGACGTCCTCGCCTACCGGCGCGGCGACCATGCGGTGGCGCTCAACACCGGCGACGTGGCCCGGGAGTCTCCGATCGGCGGCGAGCTGATCCGTGCCACCCATGCCGGTCGCCGGGGCGCCGGGAGCGCCCGCGCCGGGCATGCTTGAGCCCGGTCACGGGGTGCTCGTGCGGGATTTCTGCGTAACACCGGTTTCACGGCCCATGGGGGGCGGGTAACGGAGTTGCCGAGATGCTCCGCATGGGTCTGCGAGCGACGCTCGCCCTGGGTCTGGCAACGCTCGCCTCATGCGGTGGGGGGAGCTCGTCGGGCGGCCGGGCGACGCTCAACCTGTGGGTCTTCAACGAGCCGTCCGGGTCGTTCGCCGACGCGGCCAAGCGCTGCTCGACGCCGCGGGCTACACGATCAAGCTCAACGCGCTGTCCAACGACGCCGACCAGCAGCGCCAGTCGCTCGTGCGCGCCTCGCGGCCAAGGACTCGACGATCGACCTGATGGGGATGGACGTCGTGTGGACCGCCGAGTTCGCCGAGGCCGGCTGGATCAAGCCGTTCCCGAAGCGGCTGGCCGCGCAGATCAGCGCGGGGAACGCTCGCCGGCCCGCTGAAGACCGCGATCTACAAGGGCCGCATGTACGCCGCGCCGGCCAACTCCAACACCCAGCTGCTGTGGTACGCAAGGCCGGGTCAAGACCGTGCCGCGCACGTGGCACCAGCTGATCGTCGAGGCGACCAAGCTGCAAGACGCCACGATCGAGATCCAGGGCGCCGAGTACGAGGGCCTGATGGTGTGGTTCAACTCGCTCATCGCGTCGGCCGGCGGCACGATCTCGTCGGCAACCGAGGTCGACGCTCGAGCGCGCCGGGCCGGGTTGCGGCAGAGGTCATGTACGACCTCGCCAACTCGCCGGCCGCCGACCCGTCGCTGTCGAGCGCCAAGGAGGACCAGGGCGCGGCTGGCGTTCGAGCAGGGCAAGGCGCTGTTCCAGGTCAACTACCCGTTCATCTATCCGTCGGCGCAAGGCCGACGATCCGACGCTCTTCAAGAACATCGGCTGGGCGCCGTACCCGGCCGTCGTGGCCGGCAAGCCGGCCGCGCGCGCCGATCGGCGGCATCAACTGGGGCGTCGGCTCCTACGCGCAAGCACCCCGCCGAGGCCGTTCCGGCGCCGCGGCGTGCCTGCGCAACCAGGCCAACCAGCGCGAGGCGGCGCTCAAGGGCGGGCTGCCACCGACGCTGGCCAGCGCTCTACGACAACCCGGGCTTCCTCAAGCAGTACCCGTTCGGCCGGCTGATCCGCGCCGCAGCTCAACACCGGCGCGGTGCGCCCGCAGACGCCGGCCTACGCCGACGTCTCGCTGGCCGATCGCCAAGTCGGTCTCGCCGCCGACGGACATCGAGCTCGACGGCTTCGTCCAGCGCCTGCGCCAGAAGCTCAAGGACGCCCTGAACTCGAAGGGGCTGCTGTGAGCGACCGCCGACACCGCGATCCCGCAGACCGGCGCCCGGGCGCGGCTGCGAAACCCCCGATGAGCGCCGCGTCGGCGCGCCGAGCGCCGGCTGGCGTTCTGGCTCTGCGCGCCGGCCGTGTTCGTGATGCTCGCGGTGACGGCGTATCCGATCGGCTACGCGATCTACCTGTCGCTGCTCAGCGCCGACCTGCGCTTCCCCGGCCAGCGCGAGTGGGTCGGGCTGCACAACTACGTCACGGTCCTGTCGTCGACCTGTTGGTGGAGCGACGTGCTGCACACCGTGATCATCACCGTCGTGCTCGGTGCGCGATCGAGCTCGTGCTCGGGATGATGCTGGCGCTCGTCATGCACCGGGCGATCTTCGGCCGCGGGCTCGTCCGCACCGCCGCGCTCGATCCCGTACGGCATCGTGACCGTCGTCGCCGCGTTCGCCTGGCGCTTCGCGTGGTCGGGCGCCGAGGGCGGCTTCGTGCCCGCCGCGCTGGGGCTGGACTACGACCCGCTCGACCCCACGCACCCGGTCACGAACTTCGTGGTGACGATCCTGACCGAGGTCTGGAAGACGACGCCGTTCATGGCGCTGCTGCTGCTCGCCGGCCTGACGCTCGTCCCCGAGGAGCTGCTACGAGGCGGCGAAGGTCGACGGCGCCAGCGCGTGGCAGCGCTTCTGGAAGATCACCGTCCCGCTCATGAAGCCGGCGATCCTCGTCGCGCTGCTGTTCCGCACGCTCGACGCGTTCCGGATCTTCGACTCCGTCTCCGTCATCTCCAACGGCAACAACCCGCGCCTGCAGACGGTCTCGATCCTCGGCTACAACCAGCTGCTCAACCGGCTGAACCTCGGCCTCGGCTCGGCGGTCTCGGTCCTCATCTTCCTGATCGTGATCCTGATCGCGGTCGTGTTCATCAAGGCGCTTCGGGCTCAACCTCGACCAGCAGCGAGGGGGGAGCTGATGGCGGTCGCGGGCGGTCATCGCGGGCGCCGGATCGCCGGCTGGTCGACGCCGACCTCGTCGTCCTCGTGTGCGCGCTGTTCCCCGTGTTCTGGCTGCTGATGCTGTCGCTCAAGCGCCCGGAGGACATCGGCACCGACGGCGGACGGCTGATCCCGTAGCACTTCTCGACCGACAACTACTTCGGCGACAAGGGCGTCTTCCACCAGTCGTCTTCACCGACGCGCTGCGCAACTCGATCGGCATCGCGCTGATCGCGACGGTGATCGCGGTGATGCTCGCCTCGATGGCCGCCTACGCGATCGCGCGCCTGGACTTCCCGGGCAAGCGCGCTGATCCTGACGGCGGCGCTGGTGATCACGATCTTCCCGCCGATCGCGATCGTCGGCCCGCTGTTCAACATGTGGCGCGACGCTCGGGCCTCTACGACACGTGGCTCGGGCTGATCATCCCGTACATGACGTTCACCCTGCCGCTGGCGATCTACATGCTGGCGGCGTTCTTCCGCGAGATCCCGTGGGAGCTCGAGCAGGCGGCCCAGGTCGACGGCGCCACGCCGTTCCAGGCGTTCACGCAAGGTGATCGCGCCGCTCGCCGCGCCGGGCGTCTTCACCACCGCGATCCTCGTCTTCATCTTCGCCTGGAACGACTTCGTCTTCGCCGTGTCGCTGACCGTCGACGAACGGCGGCGCAGACCGTCCCGGCGGCGCTGTTCGCAGTTCCCCGGGCGCGTCGCAGTTCCAGTCGCCGACCGGCTCGATCGCCGCCGCGGCGATCGTCGTCACCATCCCCATCATCATCATGGTCCTGTTCTTCCAGCGGCGCATCGTGGCGGGGCTGACCGCCGGCGCCGTGAAGGGCTGAAAGGAGATCGCACATGGCACAGATCACGCTCGCCGACGTCACCAAGCGCTACGACGACGGCTTCGAGGCGGTCAAGCACCTGAACCTCGACATCGCCGACGGCGAGTTCCTCGATCCTCGTCGGCCCGTCGGGCTGCGGGAAGTCGACCGCGCTGCGGATGATCGCCGGCCTCGAGGACATCTCCGACGGCGAGCTGCGACATCGACGGCGAGGTCGTCAACGACCGCGCGCCCAAGGACCGCGACATCGCGATGGTGTTCCAGAACTACGCGCTGTACCCGCACATGACCGTGCGCGAGAACATGGGCTTCGCGCTGAAGCTCGCCGAAGGCGCCCGAAGGAGGAGATCGACCGAGAAGGTCGACGAGGCCGCGCGCGATGCTCGACCTCGACGCAGCACCTCGACCGCAAGCCGGCGCAACCTGTCGGGCGGCCAGCGCCAGCGCGTCGCGATGGGCCGCGCGATCGTGCGCGACCCGAAGGCGTTCCTGATGGACGAGCCGCTGTCGAACCTCGACGCCAAGCTGCGCGTGCAGATGCGCGCCGAGGTGTCGCGCATCCAGCAGCGGCTGGACACGACGACGGTCTACGTGACCCACGACCAGACCGAGGCGCTGACGCTCGGCGACCGCGTCGCCGTGCTGCGCGCGGGCGAGCTCCAGCAGGTCGACACGCCCAAGGAGCTCTACGAGCGCCCGGTGAACCTGTTCGTCGCCGGCTTCATCGGCTCGCCGGCGATGAACTTCTTCGACGCCCAGGCCGAGGGCGACACGGTCTCGCTGCCGTTCGCCGACGTCCCGCTCGCCGACGACCTGCGCCGACGCGGTCCGCGGCGCCGGCGCGCGGCACGCTGATCGCGGGTCTGCGGCCCGAGCACTTCTACGACGCCGGCGGTCGACGAGCACGCGCGAGCGGCGTCACGTTCGAGGCCGAGATCGAGGTGCTCGAGTCGGTCGGCAGCGAGATCTACGTCCACTTCTCCTACGAGGGCGAGGGGCCGGAGTCCGCGCAGCTGGCCGAGCTCGAGGCCGACTCGGGCGCCGCGGACGCGCGGGCGGGTCGAGGGCAGCCGCGCCGTCGCCCGGCTCAACCCCGACAGCCAGGTGCGCCTGGGCGAGAAGGCGACGCTCGGGCTGCGCCCCGACGAGCTGCACCTGTTCGACGCCCAGGAGGGCCACAACCTCGCGCGCGCCGAGACGGATGGCGCCCCGGCGCGCCGAGCCCGCCGAGCCGGCGGCGGCAGCGACGAGGCGCCGGACGACGACGGGCCCGCCTGAGGCGGATGCGATCCGATCAGGCTCTCCGTCGCTCGCGGCGCAGCGCCTGGAGGACTTCGTCGCTCCACGTGTGCGTGCGCAGTAGCCGGTAGCGCTGGTTGGCGACCCGGATGTACGCGTCGGCCTCGGTCCCGTCGCCGAGCATCCCGGCGTCGCGCAGCAGCTCGACGACCGGCGCGAACTCGTGCTCGAACCACTCGCGCGCGGCCTCCTCGCGGTCGCGGGCGCGGCCGTCCTCCTGGGCCGCGCGAAAGCCCCATGCCTCGACGCCCTCGGCCAGCGCCGCGTACTGCCAGGCGTCGCTCAGGCGCACCCGCGCGCGCCATCGCCGGCGGGAGCGGCACGCGCTCGGTGAACAGCCGCTCGTGGTCCTTGAGCGGGAGGTCGGAGACGCGCAACGTGCGCGTCGCTCCGACCCGGGTGCGGACCTCGACCACGCGCGCGTCGATGTCGGGGTGCCCGAGCGCGCGGGCGACCGAGACGCGGTGGTGGCCGTCGCGCACGAAGTACACCTCGCCGACGAGGTACAGATCGACCGGCGGCAGCGGCCGCCGGCGCGCATCTGCTCGGCGATGCGCTCCCAGCGCGTGCGGACGCGCGAGGTCGTCGGGCGGAACTCGCGATCGAACCCGCCGGGCCGGTCGACCGTGCCGAGGATGCGGTCGAGCGCGACGACGCGCCGGCCGAGGTCGACCTCGCCGGTGCGCCCGAGCGCGGCGACCACCTCGTCGAACGGCAGGATCGCGTCGACGTCGCCCGGGGTCCGCGCCACGCGCGCCCGCAGCCGGGCCAGCGCCTGAGCGGCGGCGGGCGCGCAGGAAGTCGTCCGTCGCGTCGGCCGACGGCCGGCCTGTGGGGAGCGAGGGCACTACGCGAAGTGTTACCACGCCCCGTCGCCCATCCACCCGCGGCTGCGATCGTCTAGTTCCTAGCCCACAGACAACCGGCGATCTGCCAAGTTCACCGCATGTCCAGATCTGCGCTTCTCCTGAGCGTGGTCGTCGCGGTGCTGCTCGCCGCGCCACGGACACCCAGACCGTCGCGGCGGCCTCCGGCAACCTCTTTCACGCCGCGATCGACGCAACGTACGCGGAGGGGCACAACGTCGCCACGATCAGCATGTATCTCCTGACCGACAACGAGGTCGGGCAGGTCGGGTGCACGTTCGTCGGAACGGTACGCCCGCGACCACGTCCTGACCACCAACGACAACGGGCCCGCCTCAGTGGCGGGCCCGCGGCCGTGCGAACGACACCTGAGAAGCGGTTAGGGCACGCGGAAGGAGGTGCGCAGAAGGACGGTCGTCTCGGTCCCGTGGTTGCTCGCGCACGGGTTGTCGGCGCTCGATGCGCACGCGTCGGGCGAGGCCGGCACGCTCGTGTGCTCACGCACGACGACGCGGTAGCGGCCGCTGCACCAGCCCTTGTGGGGCGCGCGCAAAGCGAAGTGCATCCGCACGTCGGGGGCCAGCTCGCTGTCGTCCTCGGTCGTGTTGAACGTGCGCTCGGGCCACAGCCGTGGGTCCTGGGCGGCGTCAGCGTCGCCTCGAACGTGGTCTGCGGGCCGCCGAAGCCGGCGGGGACGGTCGACGACGGCACGAGCGCCGTGACGATGTAGGTGGCATGGGCGCCCTTGGCGCCCGGGGCGGCATGAACCGCCGCCTGGGAGGCCGCCGGCGCCATGAGCGCCAGGCTGGCGATGAGGGTGATGATCGTTCGCATGTCTCCTAGACGGAGCCGGCGGCGGGTGAATTACGCATCACGACCAGGAAAAACGTCTGCTGGCGCGCGGGGCGATGTCGACATGGCCCAGCCAGCTGGATGGCATACGCCAGCTTGGACAAAGGCCCTTGCTATCCGTCACGAGCGCGTCCTAGGGTGCTGTGGCATGGAATCCGCCTCGATTTCCGCGCCCCCGCCAACTGTCGAAATCGGCGAGGGGGGCCTGAAGAAGAACGCGATCTCTGCCCTGTCGAGCCTCGTCATCGGCGTCGCCTCGACGGCGCCGGGCTACAGCCTCGCGGCGACGCTCGGATTCGTCACCGCCGTCGTCGGGTTCCAGGCGCCGGCGATCATGCTCGTCGCCTTCATCCCGATGCTGTTCATCGCGGCGTCGTACTACTACATGAACCGTGCCGTCCCGGACTGCGGCACGACGTTCTCGTGGGTCACGAAGGCGATGGGTCCGCACCTGGGGTGGATGGGCGGCTGGGGGATCATCGCCGCCGACATCATCGTCATGGCGAACCTGGCGCAGATCGCTGGTCTGTACAGCTTCCAGCTGTTCGGCAACGCCGACCCGTCGACGTTCTGGGTGACGTTCGTGGGCGTCGCGTGGATCATCGTGATGACGGCGATCTGTTACATCGGCGTCGAGCTCTCAGCCCGCACGCAGCAATGGCTTCTCGGCCCGGAGATCATCACGCTCACGATCTTCGCGGTCGTCGCCCTGGTCAAGGTGTACGCGGGGACAGCGCTCCCGGGCTCAGTGCATCCGCAGCTCTCGTGGTTCAACCCGTTCGACGTCAGCTCCACGACTGCCCTTGTCGACGGGGTCCTGTTGGCGGTGTTCATCTATTGGGGTTGGGACAGCGGGGTCACGGTCAATGAGGAGACCGAGGACTCCGGGACGGCGCCGGGACGGGCCGCGATCGCGAGCACGATCGTGCTCGTGCTGATTTATGTGGTCGTCTCGACCGCGGCGGTCGCATACGCCGGACCGGATCTGCTCAGCAAGCATGCGGACGACGTGTTCGCGCCGCTCGGCGCCAGCGTCTTCGGCTCTACGTTCTCGCCAAGATCCTGATTATGGCCGTGCTCAGCTCCGCCTCGGCCTCCACCCAGACGACGATCCTGCCCGACGGCACGGACGTCACTGTCGATGGCGCGCGTCAAAGCGATCCCTTCGGTCTTCGGGCGCATCCACTCGCGATACCTGTCGCCGTCCGTTTCCACACTCACGATGGGCGCGCTGTCGATCGTGTGGTACGTCGGCCTGACGCTGATCAGCCCCGACAATGTGCTCGCCGCGTCGATCGCCGCACTCGGACTGATGATCGCCTTCTACTACGGCATCACCGGGTTCGCCTGCGCGATCTACTTCCGCCACGAGCTGTTCAAGTCGGCGAAGAACTTCTTCTTCATCGGCGTCCTGCCGGTGCTTGGCGGCATCATCCTCTTCGGGCTGTTCTACAAGTCGGTCCACGACTTGTGCGATCGACAACGAGTACAGCACCGTGTTCGGCGTCGGCCTGGCGGCCGTGGTCGGGATCGGGGCACTCATTCTCGGGGTGATCCTGATGATCGTCTGGAACGTGATGCGGCCGGAGTTCTTCAAGACCAAACTCGAGACCGCCGATCCCGAGTTGCTCGAGTCCGGCCCAGCCGTCGACGGGCTCGGTGCGTGATGGGACAGATCATCGTCGGATACGACGGATCGGACTGCGCGCGCGCCGCGCTCGACACGGCTGCCGATGCCGCCATCGCGCTGAGCGACGAGCTCGTCGTCGTCTTCGCCTACGAGATCAACCGCATGGGCGGCGAGGTCGAGGATTACGCCAAGTCCGTGCAGGAGCGCGCCGACGAGGTCCTGGGCCACGCCAAATCGCAGGCGGCGGCCAAGGGCGTGGAGATCGAGACCGTGGTCGTGCAGGAGAAGCCGGCCGCGGCGCTCGTCCGGCTCGCCGACGAGCGCGACGCGCGGCTGATCGTCGTCGGCACGCGCGGCGAGAGCCCGCTGAAGGGCGCGCTCGTCGGATCGACGCCCCACAAGCTGATTCAGCTGCCGATCGGCCGGTCGTCGTCGTTCCGAGCTAGGCGGGGCTGGACGCCCCGGCCGGGGCGCTGCTACATTGCGATCCGCATGTCGCAGCGCCTCGAGCTTCTCGGACTGTTCCTTCTCCTCCCCCGCTAGGGGGAGCAACTGCGCGTGGCGGCCGCCTGAAGCCGCGAACCGAAGGACAGCCCGAATCTCGAACCGAAAGGAGCACGACATGCACGTAGACGACCCCAACCGGGTCCTGATCTTCGACACGACCCTGCGCGACGGCGAGCAGTCGCCCGGGCATCTCGCTGAACACGACCGAGAAGCTGGAGATCGCCCACCAGCTCGCGCGGCTGGGCGTCGACATCATCGAGGCCGGCTTCCCGATCGCCTCGCCGGGCGACTTCGAGGCCGTCGAGGCGATCGCGCGCCAGGTCCGCGAGCCCGTCATCTGCGGGCTGGCCCGGGCCAACCCGACCGACGTCGAGCGCGCGTGGGACGCGATCCGCGACGCCGAGCGCCCGCGGATTCACGTCTTCATCTCGACGTCGGACATCCACATCGAGCACCAGCTGATGTCGACCCGCGAGGACGTCAAGGGCCTCGACGCGGGCGTGCGTCGCCCAGGCCAAGGGCTACTGCGACGACATCGAGTTCTCGCCGATGGACGCCACCCGCGCCGACGCTCAGTTCACCGCCGAGGTGCTGCAGATCGCGCTCGACGAGGGCGCGACGACGATCAACATCCCCGACACCGTCGGCTACGCGATGCCCAACGAGTACGCGGCGTTCCTGACGTCGCTGTACGAGATGGTCCCCGACCTGCACAACGTCGTCCTGTCGGTGCACTGCCACGACGATCTGGGACTGGCGGTCGCCAACTCGTTCGCCGGCGTGCTGGCCGGCGCGCGCCAGATCGAGTGCGCGATCAACGGGCTCGGCGAGCGCGCGGGCAACGCGGCGCTCGAGGAGCTGGTGATGCTGCTGCACACCCGTCAGGCCGACGTCGGCCTGACGACCGGCGCCGTCACGACGGAGATCGCCCGCACGTCGCGGCTCGTGTCGCGGCTGACCGGCTACACGGTGCAGCCCAACAAGGCGATCATCGGCCGTAACGCGTTCGCCCACGAGTCGGGCATCCACCAGGACGGCATCCTCAAGGCGCGCGAGACCTACGAGATCATGGACGCGACGAGCGTCGGCCTGGAGTCCAACAGCCTCGTGCTCGGCAAGCACTCCGGCCGCCACGCGCTCAAGGATGCGCTGGCGCAGCTCGGCTACACCGTCGACGGCCAGACGCTCAACACGGCGTTCAAGCGCTTCAAGGAGCTGGCGGACAAGAAGAAGCAGGTCACGGCGATGGACCTCGAGGCACTGGTCACCGACGAGCTGCGCTCCGCGATCCCGACCTACTCGCTGGAGTGGTTCGAGATCGACGCGACCAGCCGCCGCCCGCCGCACGCGGTCGCCGCGGTCAAAATGCCCGACGGCTCGATCAGCGAGGGCTCGTTCACCGGCGACGGACCGGTCGACGCGCTGTTTCATGCGCTCAACGCCGCGACCGGGGTCGACGTGCGTCTGCGGGAGTTCCGCATCGACGCCGTCACCGGCGGCCAGGACGCGCTGGGCGAGGCGAGCGTGATCGTCGAGTACGAGGGCGTCAGCGCGGCCGGCCAGGGGGTGGCGACCGACATCATCGAGGCCGCCGGAACCGCCTACCTGCGCGCGGTATCGAACGCCGTCGTGAAGGCCGCGGCCGGCGACGCGACGTCCACCGAGCCGGCCCTGGCCGGGCCGTAGAGAGGCTCGACATGGCTGACCGAGTGCTGGTCTTCGACACGACGCTGCGCGACGGCGCGCAGGCGCCGGGCGTGGCGTTCGACACGGCGGCGAAGCTCGAGATCGCGCGGGCGTTGGAGGAGATGGGCGTGGACGTGATCGAGTCGGGCTTCCCGCGCGCATCCGATGCTCAGTTCGCCGACGTCGCGGCGATCGCGCGCGAAACCGACGGCCCCGTCGTTGCTGCGATCGCCCGCGCTGACGCGACCGACATCGAGTGCGCGTGGGCGGCGTTGCGCGACGCGCGGCGGCCGCGCCTGCACGTGTTCTGCGCGACGTCGGACCTCCACATCGAGCACGAGCTACGCAGCACCCGCGCCGGCGTTCTGGAGATGGTGCGGTCCTCGATCGCCCAGGCACGCTCGCTGTGCGACGACGTCGAGTTCACGGTCGCCGACGCGACCCGCGCCGACGTGGCGTTCACTGCCGAGGTGATCCGCGTCGCGCTGGCGGAGGGAGCGACGACGATCAACGTGACCGACACGGTCGGCTACGCGACGCCCGATGAATTCGCGGGCCTCGTGGGCTCGCTGTACGAGCTGGCGCCGGGGCTCCGTGACGTTGTCGTCTCCGTCCACTGCCACGACGACCTCGGGCTGGCGGTCGCCAACACGTTCGCGGGCGTCCGGGCCGGTGCGCGCCAGGTGCAGTGCTCGGTCAACGGCCTCGGTGAGCGGGCGGGCAACGCGGCGCTCGAGGAGGTCGTGATGTTGCTCCACACCCGTGGCGCTGACTTCGGCCTGCAGACGGCGATCGACACCACGCACATCGCCCACGTGTCGCACCGCGTGGCCGAGCTGAGCGGGATCACGATCGCCGCCAACAAGGCGGTCGTCGGGCGCAACGCATTCGTGCACAGTGGCGCGATCCACCGCCGCAGCATGGCCGCCGACCGTGCGACGTACGAGATCATGAGCCCCGCGACGATCGGGATGGTGGCGTGATGGCCGAGCACACCGAGCGGATCGAGACCGCCTTTACCTTGCAGGCCTCGCAGTTCGAGGACCGTGCCGTCAATCACGTGTTCCGCGATACCGATTGGCTGCTGGAGGCGATCGAGCTGACGATGACGGACCTCGTCCTCGATGTCGCCGGCGGCACCGGGCAGCTTGCGCGCGCGCTCTCGTCGCGTGTGCATACCGCGGTCGTGCTCGACGCGACGCGGGCGATGCTCGACGCCGGCGCCGAGTCCGCGGCCGGCGAGGGCGCCTCCAACGTGCTGTTCGTCCAGGGCGACGCGACCGCGTTGCCGTTCACCGACCGCAGCTTCGACGTCGTTATCTGCCGCTACGCCCTGCACCACCTCCTCGAGCCGCAAGCGGCGGTGGGGGAGATGGCCCGCTGCGTGCGCCCGGGCGGGCAGCTCGTGCTCGTCGACATGGTCGGCTGCGGCGATGGGACGGTCGACGCGTTGCGCGACGAACTCGAGACCCTGCGTGACCCATCGCACGTGAGCGTGCCGACGGCCGACGAACTGGCCACTGGGCGCGAGCAACGGGCCGCGAGGTCGTGGCGACGGTGACCCACGACCAGACCTACCCGGTCGACGGCTGGCTGGCGCGTGCCCACATCGACGAAGCGAGCGCGGTGACGATCAACGCGGCGCTCGACGCCGAGCTCGACGCCGGCGGCCCAGCGACCGGGCTCGAGCCGTGGCGCAAGGATGGCGATGCGCGCTGGTTTCGCCACCACCTCGTGGCCGTCGTCGCCCGCTGAACACAGCGTACGGTCGCGTTCTACTGCGTATAGGCACCGATTCGGGACGTTCGCTGCGTCAGCGGGCGGCGAGCGCGAGGCCCTGGCGGTGCCCGCCGGCGTGGACCTCGTCGCGCGGGCGCGGGTCCATCAGGCTCGGACCGAGCGACCGCGCGACCGCGCGATCGGGCCCGACGCGCTGGACGGTCGCGCCGCGGCTGCGGATCGACGCCGCCTCGATCCCGGTCGCGGCGTCGAATCCGCGGAACATCGCGCCGATCGGCGAAGCGAGCGAGCGCCGCGCGTTGGCGGCGACGCTCAGGCACAGGACGTGGTCGCCGCTACGCGCCGGGGCGACATCGAGGTTCGTCAGCGACCACGCCCCGCCGTCGACGTAGTCGCGGTCGCCGATCCGCACCGGGTCGAAGATCGCCGGGATCGAGCACGACGCCTGGACGGCCTCGGCGACCGTCGTTCGCGGCGCGCCGGGTCCGCCGAATACCACGCGCCTGCCGCTGCGGCGGTCGACGGCGCAGATGAGCAGGCGCCCGTCGAACGTCACGTCCCAGCGCTCGATGCGTGCGCGGACCTCGTCGAGCGACGTGCCGCTGCGCGGCAGGCGCCCGAGGACCGCGGCGCGGGCCAGCGCGCCCGCGCGCGCGGTCGTCGACAGCAGCGCGCCGGCCAGCGGTTGGGCGATCGTGCCCATCGCGCTGACCGCCGTCACGGTCGCGCGGCGAGCGGCCGAGTCCTCGGCGAACACGTCCTCGTCGAACATGTCGTCGCCGCCGGCCGTCCCGGTCGGCGGGTGGCGCGGCCCACGCCCGGCGACCATCCGCGCCGCCACGATCGAGCCCGCCGACGTCCCGACGTACGCATGCGCGGACTCGACATCGACGCCTCCGTCGCGGAGCCCGCCCAGCACGCCGTTCATCCACGCCTCGCCCAAAACGCCGCCGGCGGCGAGCACGATGATGTCGGGATCGCGCACTCCGGGGAGCTTAGAGCGACCGGTAGTACTCGCGGTCACGGAGCTTCGCGCGGCGGAGACGCACGACGCCCTGTACGTGATAACGTACACGCGTAATGTCCACCGTCGAGGCCGCCATTCACATCGGGCCGCGGGTGCGCGCGCTGCGCGAGGCGATGTCGTTCTCGCTGCGCGATCTCGCCGACCGCAGCGGCGTGAGCGCGCCGATGCTCAGTCAGGTCGAGCGCGGCGAGACGAGCCCGACGCTCGCGGTTGCGTCGCGGATCGCATCCGGGCTCGACCTCAGCCTCAGCCAGCTGCTGCGTCTGGACGAGTCGAGCACCGTCACGATCGTGCGCGCCGACGAGCGGCGGCGCGGCGGCAGCACGCGCTCGGGCCACCGCTTCGAGGTGCTGACGGCGCCGTTGCCCGGCCAGCGCGCCGAGCTGTCGCGCCATGTGCTGGCGCCCGGCGCGTCGACCGGCGGCCCCGGCGACCCGCCGATGCACGAGCCGGGCAGCCGCGAGATCGCGCTTGTGCAGAACGGCCCGGTCGCGCTACTGATCGACGGCGAGCGCCATGAGCTCCAGACCGGCGATTGCGTCACGTTCGACGCCGACCTGACCCACCACTTCGAGAACCACGGACCCGGCGAGGCGGCGTTTCTGGCCGTCGTCAGCGCCGGGCTCCGCCGCAGCTAACCCGGAGACCCACCATGCCCAAGACGCTGTTCGACAAGATCTGGGAGGCCCACGAGGTCGCGCCCGGTCTGCTCTACATCGATCTGCACCTCGTCCACGAGGTCACGAGCCCACAGGCGTTCGACGGCCTGCGGTTGGCCGGGCGCCCCGTGCGCCGGCCCGACCGCACCGTCGCGACCGCCGACCACAACGTCCCGACCGACGGCACGCCGATCGCCGCTCGGATCAAGGACGAGCTGAGCCGGGTCCAGGTCCAGACGCTCGAGCGCAACTGCGAGGAGTTCGGCATCCCGGTCTACTCGCTGGGCTCCGAGCACCAGGGAATCGTCCACGTCATCGGGCCCGAGCTCGGGCTCACCCAGCCGGGAATGACGATCGTCTGCGGCGACAGCCACACCGCGACCCACGGCGCGTTCGGCGCGCTCGCGTTCGGCATCGGCACGAGCGAGGTCGAGCACGTCCTCGCCACGCAGTGCCTCGTCCAGAACAAGCCGAAGTCGATGCTGATCGCCTACAACGGCCACGCCGGACTCGGCGTCACGGCCAAGGATCTGATCCTGGCGACGATCGGCCAGATGGGCGTCGACGGCGCGGTCGGCCACGTCGTCGAGTTCGCCGGACCGGCGATCGAGGCGCTGTCGATGGAGGGCCGGATGACGGTCTGCAACATGACGATCGAGGGTGGTGGCCGCGCGGGCATGATCGCTCCCGACGCGACGACGTCCGCGTGGGTCTCCGAGCACGGCGCCGACGTCGACCCAGCGTGGGCAGACCTCAAGACCGACGACGGCGCGCAGTTCGACAAGACGGTCGTCGTCGATTGCGCGACGGTCAGCCCGATGGTGAGCTGGGGCACGAACCCGGCCCAGGTCGTCGGTGTCGCCGAGGCGGTCCCCGAGCCCCAGTCCGACGGTGACGAGCGCGCTCTGCACTACATGGGGCTCGATGCCGGGACGCCGATCGCGGAGATCAAGCTCGACCGCGTGTTCATCGGCTCGTGCACGAACTCGCGGATCGGCGACCTGCGAGCCGCCGCCGACGTCATCAAGGGCCGCAAGGTCAGCTCCGACGTCTACGCGATGGTCGTCCCGGGCTCCGTCCAAGTGAAGGCCCAGGCCGAGCGCGAGGGCCTCGACAAGGTGTTCACCGAGGCGGGCTTCGACTGGCGCGGCGCCGGCTGCTCGATGTGCCTGGGCATGAACCCCGACATCCTCAAGCCGCAGGAGCGCTGCGCCTCGACCTCGAACCGCAACTTCGAGGGTCGCCAGGGCGCCGGCGGCCGCACGCACCTCGTGTCCCCGCAGATGGCCGCCGCGGCGGCGATCGAGGGGCACTTCGTCGACATCAGAGAGTGGGCATGAACATGCAGCCGTTCGAGACCATCACCGGTCCTGTGTCGACGCTCATGCGCGACGACGTCGACACCGACCAGATCATCCCCAAGCAGTTCCTCAAGCGCATCGAGCGCACAGGCTTCGGTGAGTTCCTGTTCTACGACTGGGCCAAGGAGCCGGGCTGGGACCTACCGGTCAATCAGGTGCTCGTGACCGGGCGCAACTTCGGCTGCGGATCGAGCCGCGAGCACGCGCCGTGGGCGCTCGAGGACTACGGCTTCAAGGCGATCGTCGCGCCGAGCTTCGGCGACATCTTCTTCTCGAACTGCACGAAGATCGGGCTGCTGCCGGTCCAGCTTCCCGAGGACGTCGTCGCCCAGATCGCCGAGGCCGGAGAGGCCCAGGTGGACCTCGCCGAGCAGCAGGTGCGCTGGCCCGGAGGCAGTGCGAGCTTCGACATCGACCCTGAGATCAAGCACCGCCTGCTCAACGGCCTCGACGACATCGCGCTGACGCTCGCCCAGTCCGACGCGATCGACACCTACGAGCACGACCGCCAGCGCAACGGGCCGGTCACGACCACAAGGGGTCAGACCCCTTGAGCCACGACGACTGAGATTTCCTGCGTCGCGCGCGGCAAGGGGTCTGACCCCTTACGCTCCGGGCCATGTCAACGATTGTCACGCTGCCCGGCGACGGGATCGGGCCCGAGGTCATGGCCCCGGCGCTCGAGGTCCTGCGCGCGGTGCGGCCCGAGGTCGACCACGTCGAGCACGTCTTCGGCGGCGCGTCGATCGACGCCCACGGCACGGCGCTGACCGACGAGGTCCTCGAAGCGTGCCGCAACGCCGACGCGGTCCTGCTCGCGGCCGTCGGCGGCCCGAAGTGGGACACGACCGACCCCGACAAGCCACGTCCCGAGCAGGGCCTGCTCGGTCTGCGCAAGGGCATGGGGCTGTTCGCCAACCTGCGCCCCGTCCGCCCGCTACCGGCGCTGTACGACGCAAGCCCGCTCAAGCGCGAGATCATCGACGGCACGAACCTGCTCGTGGTGCGCGAGCTGACCGGCGGGATCTACTTCGGCGCCAAGACTCGCGACGCCGACAGCGCCAGCGACGCGTGCGTCTACACGCGTGCCGAGATCGAGCGGATCGCCCGCGTCGCGTTCGCCGCCGCCACCAGCCGCGTGACGAGCGTCGACAAGGCCAACGTGCTCGAGACGTCGCGCCTGTGGCGCGAGGTCGTCACCGAGCTGCACGCGCGCGAGTTCCCCAACGTGCAGCTCGAGCACGTGCTCGTCGACAACGCCGCGATGCAGCTCGTCTCCTCGCCGCGCCACTTCGACGTGATCGTGACCGAGAACATGTTCGGCGACATCCTCAGCGACGAGGCGGCGATGATCACCGGCTCGATCGGGATGCTGCCGTCGGCGTCGCTCGGCGAGCCCGGCAGCCCCGGCCTGTTCGAGCCGGTTCACGGTTCGGCGCCCGACATCGCCGGCCAGGGGATCGCCAACCCGCTGGCGATGTTCCTGTCGGTGGCGATGATGCTGCGCCACGGGTTTTCTTTCGCCGAGGAAGCAGCAGCCGTAGAATCCGCAGTGGACCGGGCCCTCGAAGCGGGGTCTTCGCACCCGCGACCTCGGCGGTGACGCCACGACGGCACAGGCGACCGAGGCGGTTCTCGAACACCTCTAAAAGGAGCAGGTACGTTGGACACCGCGGAACTCATCTGGATGAACGGAGAACTCATCCCGTGGGAGGACGCGAAGGTTCACGTACTCACGCACGGCCTGCACTACGGCACGGGCGTCTTCGAGGGCGTCCGCTGCTACGACACGGAGATCGGGCCGGCGGTGTTCCGCAACAGCGACCATGTCGAGCGCCTGTTCCGCTCGGCCGAGCTGTACTACATGCCGATCCCGTACTCGCGCGAGCAGATCCGCCAGGCGACGCTCGAGACGATCGCCCGCAACAACTTCCGCGAGTGCTACATCCGCCCGATCGTCTTCCGCGGCTACGGCACGATGGGCCTGTTCCCACTCGACGCGCCGGTCGACGTGACGATCGCCGTCTGGCCATGGGGCGCGTACCTCGGCGAGGAGGGCAAGGCCAAAGGCGTCCGCGCCAAGGTCTCAAGCTGGCGGCGCATCAGCGCGGACTCGCTGATCCCGCACGCCAAGGCGTCGGGCCAGTACCTCAACTCGATCCTGGCCAAGATCGAAAGCCACAAGGCCGGCTACGAAGAGGCGATCCTGCTCGACGACCACGGCCACGTCTGCGAGGGCTCGGGCGAGAACATCTACGTCGTCCGCGACGGCGTCGTCTACACGCCGCCGCAGACCGCCGGGATCCTCGACGGCATCAACCGCAAGTCGATCATCCAGATCGCGCGCGACCTCGGCTTCAGCGTCGTCGAACGCGACATCGCGCGTGCCGAACTCGTGCTGGCCGACGAGGTGTTCCTCAGTGGTACGGCCGCCGAGCTCGTGCCGGTGCGCGAGATCGACGACCACACGATCGGCAGCGGCGAGCCCGGCGAGATCACGCTGACGCTGCAGAAGGCGTTCGACGACGCCCTGCACGGGCGCACCGAGCGCTATCGGGAGTGGCTGGATCCGGTCCCCGTGGCCTCCAACGTGGCGTCATGACGGGGACGGGTCGGCGAATTCGGGGGCGGCACGCGCGCTAGACGCGCCGCGTGCCGCTGCCCACGTTCGCCCGCCCGTCAACCCGAAAGGACACCTCACCCGCAATGACCATCCAGCTCTATGACGCCACGCTTCGCGATGGCCTCCAGGGCGAGGGGCTCACCCTCTCGGCCGAGGAGAAGGTCCGTGTCGCGCACAAGCTCGACGAGCTCGGCATCCACCTGATCGAGGCCGGCTTCCCGGCCTCCAACCCCAAGGAGCTCGAGCTGTTCGGCCTGCTCGAGCACGAGCAGTTCGAGACGGCGCGGATCGCAGCGTTCGGCATGACGCGGCGCAAGGGTGTGGCCGCCGACGAGGACGAGGGCCTGCGGGTGCTCGTCGACAGCTTCGCCCCCGTCTGCACGCTGGTCGGAAAGACGTGGGCCCTGCACCTCGACAAGGTGACCAAGGTCTCGCGCGAGGAGAACCTCGAGATGATCGCCGACTCGATCGCGTTCCTCGTCGGAGCCAACAAGGAGGCGATCTACGACGCCGAGCACTTCTTCGACGGCTACCGCGACGATCCGGGCTACGCACTCGCGTGCGCACGGGCGGCAGCCGACGCCGGCGCGACGACCGTCTGCCTGTGCGACACCAACGGCTCGTCGCTGCCCGAGCAGATCGCCGAAGCGACGCACGCGGTGGCGGCCGACATCGGAGGCCGGGTCCGGATCGGCATCCACCCCCACAACGACGCCGGGCTCGGCGTCGCCAACGCGCTCGCCGGCGTCGCGGCGGGCGCGACCCAGGTCCAGGCGACGACGAACGGGGTGGGGGAGCGGACCGGCAACGCGAACCTGATCACGATCATCGCCAACCTCCAGCTCAAGCTCGGCCACGACGTCCTGACCGACGCGCAGCTCGCGCGCCTCACCGAGACCGCGCACTTCGTCGACGAGCTGCTCAACCGCTCGCCCGACGCGCGCCAGCCGTACGTCGGCAAGTCGGCATTCGCCCACAAGGGCGGGATGCACGTCGCCGGCATCCGCGCCGACGCGTCGACGTTCGAGCACGTCGACCCGCAGCTCGTCGGCAACCAGACCGAGCTGCTGATCTCCGAGCTGTCGGGCAAGGGCACCGTGATCGAGAAGGCCGCCGAGGCCGGCCTCGAGCTCGACGACGACGCGGTCGCGAAGGTGCTCGCGCGCGTCAAGGAGCTCGAGCACGAGGGCTACCACTTCGAGGCGGCCGACGCCTCGTTCGAGCTGCTGATGCGCAGGGAGGCGGGCGTCTTCGAACCGCTGTTCGAGCTCGAGTCGTGGCGCGTGATCGTCGAACAGCACGCGGCCGGCGAGGTCCGCACGGAAGCGACGATCAAGATCCGCGTCGGCCCGCAGCGCGAGCGGATCGTCCGGATCGCCGAGGGCAACGGTCCCGTGCACGCGCTCGACCAGGCGCTGCGCTCGGCGATCGGCGAGTTCCACCCGCACCTCAACGACATCGAGCTCGTCAACTTCAAGGTCCGGATCCTCGATGAGACGAAGGGCACCGGTGCCGTGACGCGCGTCCTGCTCGACGCCTCCGATCACCGCGACACGTGGGGTGCGATCGGAGTCGGGGAGAACATCATCGCCGCGTCGTGGGACGCCCTCGTCGACTCGCTCGCCTTCTCCGAGCAGCCGGGCCGGCGGCCGGCCGGCGGCGGCGCGTGATCCCGCTCGCGCGCCCGGTCCTGGGCGAGCGCGAGGAACAACTCGTGCTCGAGGTGCTGCGCTCGGGCCAGCTGTCGCTGGGGCCGCGGCTGGCCGCGTTCGAGCAGGCGTTCGCCGCGCGGATCGGCGCCGCGCACGCAAGCGCTGTGTCGAGCGGCACGGCCGGCCTGCATCTGGCGCTGCGGGCGGCCGGGGTCAGCGACGGCGACGAGGTCGTCACCTCGCCGTTCTCGTTCGTGGCCAGCGCCAACGCGATCGTCTTCGAGCGTGCGCGGCCGGTGTTCGCCGACATCGACCCGGTGACGCTGAACCTCGACCCGGCGGCCGCCGCGGCGGCGGTGACCGACCGCACGACGGCGCTGCTGCCGGTCCACATCTTCGGCTACCCCGCCGATCTGCCGGCGTTCGAGGCGCTCGACCTCCCGATCGTCGAGGACGCCTGCGAGGCGCTCGGCGCGGTTCACGCAGACGGGGTCGCGGTCGGCGCACGCGGGCACGGCGCGGTATTCGCGTTCTACGCCAACAAGCAGATCACGACGGGCGAGGGCGGGATCGTCACGACCGGCTCCGCTGACGTCAAGGAGCGGATCGACTCCGAGCGAAACCAGGGCCGCGCGCCCGACATGGGCTGGCTCGACCACGACCGCCTCGGCTTCAACTACCGCCTGTCGGACATCGCGTGCGCGCTGGGCATCGCGCAGCTCGAACGCCTCGACGATCTGCTGGCCGGCCGGGCGCGGGTCGCCGCCAGCTACCGCGAGGTGCTGGCGGGGCTCGACGACCTCACGCTCCCGTGCCCGGACACCGGCGGCAATGTGCGCGGCTGGTTCGTGTTCGTCGTCCAGCTTCCGCATGGGGTCGATCGCGACGCAACGGTGCGGGCGCTCGACGAGCGCGGCGTGCAGTCCAAGCCGTACCTGCCCGCGATCCACCTGATGTCCTACTACCGCGAGGCGTTCGGCCACCGCGAGGGCGAGTTCCCGGTCTGCGAGGACGTCGCGGCGCGGTCGATCGCGCTGCCGTTCTTCCCGCAGATGACCGAGGGCGAGGTCGCGGAGGTCGCCGAGGCCCTGACCGCGGTGCTGCGGGGATAGGGTCCGCACCGTCGCATGTCGCGCTTCTCCGAACCCCAGGACCCCGACTTCGAGGCGATCAACACGTCGCTTGGGTTCGACCGGCGGCTGTGGCCGCACGACGTCGCGCAGTCGCGCGCCCATGCGCGGATGCTCGCGGCGCAGGGGATCATCTCCGCCGACGATTGCGACCAGATCCTGGCGGGGCTCGACGCGGTGCGAGGCGGAGCTCGCGGGCGGCACGTTCTCGTTCGACGAGGGCGACGAGGACATCCACATGGCCGTCGAGCGGCGGCTGACCGAGATCGCGGGACCGGTCGGCGGCAAGCTGCACACCGCGCGCTCGCGCAACGACCAGGCGGTGACCGACCTCGTGCTCGAGTTCCGCCTGCGGGCGACGGGGCACATCGAGCGCATCGAGGCGCTCTCAGGCACGCTGCTCGACGTCGCGGCCGCCCACCGCGACTGGGCGCTGCCCGGCTACACCCACCTCCAGCGCGCCCAGCCGGTCTACCTCAGCCACCACCTGCTGGCCTACGTGTGGATGCTGCTGCGCGACCGCGATCGCTTGCGGTTCGTCGGTCGCCCAGACCGCGGCGCTGCCGCTCGGCGCCGGCGCGCTTGCCGGCACGACCTTCGACACCGACCGCCGCGCGGTCGCGGCGAGTTGGGGTTCGACGGCGTCGTCGCGAACTCGATCGACGCTGTGTCCAACCGCGACTTCGTCCTGGACCACCTCTCGGCGGCCGCCACGTGCGCGACGCACCTCAGCCGGCTCGGCGCCGAGATCGTGCTGTGGGCCAGCCAGGAGTTCGGCTTCCTGACCCTGAGCGACGGCTGGTCCAGCGGCTCCTCGATCATGCCCCAGAAGAAGAACCCCGACGCCGCCGAGCTGCTGCGCGCCAAGGCGCCGCGGGTCGTCGGGCATCTCGCGGCGCTGCACGGGGTGATCCATGCGTTGCCGCTGACCTACAACAAGGACCTCCAGGAGGACAAGGAGCACCTGTTCGACGCGGCCGACACGCTCGACGCGTGCCTCGTCGCGGCGCGCGGGATGCTCGCCACGGCGACGTTTCACCGCGAGGCGATGGCCGCGGCGGCGGCCGACGACCTGATCGCGGCGACCGACATCGCCGACCTGCTCGTGCGCCGCGGCGTCCCGTTCCGCGAGTCGCACGGAATCGTCGCGGGGCTGGTGCGGACCGCCGTTGACAGCGGCCGCTCGCTGGGCGAGCTGACTCCCGAGGAGCTGCGCGCCGCCTCCGAGCACCTGGACGGCGAGGTCGCCGACGTGCTGACACAGCAGTCGTGGCTCGAGTCGAAGGTCAGCGAGGGCGGCACGTCACTGGTTCGCGTCGACGAGCAGCTCGCACTCGCGCGCGCCGCGCTGGATGGCTAGGCACGCTCCGGCGCGCCTGGATCGCGCGTTCTTCGCTCGACCCGTGCGCCGCGTGGCCCGCGACCTGCTCGGCTGCACGGTGCGCCACGGCGACACGGCCGGGATCATTGTCGAGACCGAGGCCTACCACGAGTCCGAGCCCGCCTGCCATGCCTACATCGGCCCGACGGCGCACAACGAGGTCCTGTTCGGGCCGCCCGGGATCGCCTACATCTATCGCTCGTACGGGATCCACGCCCTGCTCAACGCGGTCACCAACCGTGAGGGGGAGGGCGCGGCGGTGCTGATCCGCGCGCTTGAGCCGGTCGACGGAATCGAGCTCATGCGCCTGCGCCGTGGCCCGGTCGCCGACGGCGAGCTGTGCAACGGGCCCGGCAAGCTGACCGAGGCGCTCGGCATCGGTCTCGAGCTTCACGCCACCGACCTCGTCAGCGGCCCGATCGCGATCGAACCGCGCGCCGCGCCCGCGCCGCGCGTCGTCGCGAGCGCCCGCATCGGGATCACGAAGGCGCCCGACCTGCCGTGGCGCTACAGCGTCGCCGGGAACCGGCACGTGTCGCGCCCGCGGCCGGCCGTCACGACGTTCGGCACGACGTCGCGCCCCTAGCCACAAGCCCGGAAGCCCATCGCCGCCGCGGTCTTCGCGCTCTCGCTGGCCAGCACGCCAACCAGACCGACCTCGTCGATGACCTTCGGGTCGCCGGTCTGGGCGAGCGCGATGGCGCGCTGCATCGTCGCCGCCTGTGCGTCGTTGGACTGCACATACGACGCGAACTGCGCCGACTCCATCGACGGGGCATGAAGCTGACGCAACCGGGTCATCCCGGCGACCTCGCTCGCGAGCGCGCGCTGAAGATCGACTGCCAGGCGAGGCGGCGGGTTGCCGGCGCGCGCCGCGGCACCGTCCACCTTGAGGTCGGCATCCAGTCCCTTGGGGGTCGGCGGCGCGGCAGATCGTGTCGGCGCGGATCGCGAACGCTCGCTTGACGCCGGTGACGTGGGACGGCTTGCGCTTGACGGGCTCAACGGCCGCGCTGATCAGCCAGCGGCCGTCGACGCGCGTCAGCCCGATCATCCGCCCGAAGGGGCGGGAGACGGCATGCGTGTGTTGGGGATCGATCGTGACGTGGCCGCGTCGACCGTGTTGGCGACCATCGCCGCAGCTTCGCGTCGGACCCTGAGGGACGGTTGCGATAAGCGCCTGGAGCTGTGCGCCGCCGATGCGATCATCGACGACGCAGTCCCGCCGAGGCCCCTGTGGTCTCGCGATCACGAGTTCATAGCGCGCATGCGGCGTGAGCAGGGCGCAGGCGTGCGGGCCGTCGCCGCTCAACAGCGCGGCGAGGTACTTCTTGATCATGGCGCGCACCTCCGTCGCCTGGGACGGTGGTCGGAGGTATGCGTAGTAGACGCCACCGCCAACGGCGATCAGCACCGCGGAGATCAACAGGCCGCGCCACGGGAGCTCGGGCAGTGGCAGCGACCGGCGCGGCTTGATGTCCAACACGGCCTCGGCCTGCCGGGTCTCGGCCTCCCTTGTCTCGGTCGATTTGACGGTAGGGACGGCCGACCCCGCGTAGCTGGGCGGCGCAAACGATTCAGGCCGCAAGGCTCCTACGGCGTCAGGCGCGAGTTCGCCTGCCATACCCGCGCTATCGGCAACTCTCAGACGACTCTTGACCACCGGGCCACGGCGGCCGACCGCTCGGCGACTAAGGCGCCGAGACGCCGCCCGAGCTGCCGTCCGAGCTGTTCGGCGTGCCCGATGGGGTGGGCGTCGGCGTCGGCGTCGCGTCCGGCGCCGGGTTCTGGTTGGCCGGCGCCTGGGCGCCGGGCGCCTGGCCGCCGGGCGTCGTGGTCGGCTGCTGGGTCGTGTCGGCGGGTGCGGCGGTCGCCGTTGTGTCGCCGCCCGTCGTGGCGCCGGAGATCGACGACCCGTCGACCGGGGGCAGCGAGCTGTTGGTGTCGGTCGTGTCGACGATCGGCGGCAGGCCCTTCTTCGCGCGGTCGGCGTTGACCTTGGCCCGGCGATCGGCCGCGCGCTGCTCGAGGATCCCGGTCGCCGGGCCGGCGAAGTCGCGCCAGATCAGCGACGGGTACGTGCCGCCCTCGACCGGCCCGCCGTTGTAGTCGTACTGCATCGACTTGCCGCTGTTGGGGTAGCCGACCCAGACCGCCACGGTCAGCTTGTCGGTGAAGCCGACGAACCACGCGTCGCCGAAGTGCTCGGTCGTTCCCGTCTTGCCGGCCGCGAAGCCGCCGAAGTCCGCGTTCTTGGCCGTCCCGACGAGCACCACCTGGCGCAGCATCGCCGTCTCCTCCTTCGCCACCGCGGGCGACAGGACACGGATCAGGTGCGTGTGGTTGCGCGCGATGACCTTGTGACCGCGCATTCGCGTGACCTTGGTGATCCCGACCGGGCCCTTGTACTTCGGTCCCAGGAGCGTGCCATCGACGCGTTGGCCGTCGTGGGCGAACGTCTCGTAAGCGTGGGCCATATCGAGCGGCGTGACGCCTTGGGTGAGGCCCCCGAGCGTCATCGCGAAGTTGTGGGAGACCGGCGTGCGGATCCCCATCCGCCTGGCCAGTCGCGCGATGCGCTTGACGCCGGACTGGATCCCGAGCGCAGCGAACACCGAGTTGTCGGAGAACTCGAGTGCGTTGGTCAGCGTGCGCTCGCCGACGTACTTCCCCTCGAAGTTCTCCGGCTTGAAGAGCTCCTTGCCGCCCGAGTTGGGCACGACGAACGAGCGCTTCTTCGACGGCCACACCGAATCGGGGCTGACGCCCTCGCGTAGCGCCTGGGCGAGCACGAATGGCTTGAACGACGACCCGGGCTGGCGCTGGCCCTGGGTGGCGAGGTTGAACTGCGACTTCTCGTAGTCCGGCCCGCCGACCATCGCGCGGACCTCGCCGGTCGCGTTGTCGATCGCCACCAGCGCCGCGGTCGGCCCCTTGGGGTTGGCGAGGTACCGGTTGACCGCGTTCTCGGCGAGCGTCTGGAGCTCGAGGTCGAGCGTCGTGTCGACGCGCAGCCCCGACTCGACGACCGACGGGCCGAAGCGCTTGATCAGCCTGTCGCGGACCCAGTCGGCGAAGTACGGCGCCTTGTCGGCGAGCTGTGGCGGGTCGAGCCGGCCCGACCACAGCGGCTCGGCGATCGCGTCGTCGTACTGCGCGCGGCTGAGGTTGCCCTGCTGGAGCATGTTGCGCAGCACGAGGTTGCGCCGGCAGCTTCGCCGGCCGCGGCGTTGTTGACCGGGTCGATACTCGGTCGGCGACGCGATGATCGCCGGCCAGCAGCGCGGAGTCGGCGGGCGTCAGCAGCTTCGCGCACGGGTGGGCCGGGGTCGCGCCGCAGTTGTGCGTAGCGCGCGTCGGCGCCGAAGTACGTCCGCGCCGCTGCCTCGATGCCGTAGGCGCCGTTGCCGAAGTAGATCGTGTTGAGGTAGTCGGTGAGGATCTCATCCTTGGTCCACCGGCGCGTCAGGTGCCACGCCAGCGCCGCCTCGCGCAGCTTCTCGAACACCGTCCGGTTGTCCTGGGCGGCGAGATCGTTCTTGACCAGCTGCTGGGTGATCGTCGAACCGCCCTGGCTCGGCTTGCCCTCGATCACGTCTGCGATGAACGCGCGGCCGATGCCGCGCAGGTCGACGCCCGAGTTGGTGAAGAAGCGCTTGTCCTCGATCCCGGTGACGGCGTCGATGCGCACGGCGAGATCTGGTCGTACTGCCAGCAGGATCCGGTCGCCGGTGGTCATGATCCCGATGAGCTTGCCCTTGTCGTCGTAGAGGACCGAGTTCTGGGCGTGGCGCGCCTGGTTGGCGGCCGAGAACATCTCCACCTCGGGGCCGACCGCCATCATCATCCCGAACACGGTCGAGATCAGCGCGATGAACGCGAGCGGGATGAAGACCGCGATCAGCCGCAGCTTGCGCAGGCGCGGCTTGCCGGCCTTCTTGGCCCGGCGGCGAGCGCGACGCGTTGCTCGGCAGCGGCGTGATGTCAGCGTCGCTCATACGGGGAATGCCCTCGGGTGCGACCGGGCATCGAAGTCGCGCGCAGCTCGACGCAGCGCGACATGCGGAGCCGGTGACTCTAGCATTGGCCCGGATGGCTCGATCCGCTTCAGAGGCCGCCGCGTGGCTGGCCCGAAACGCCCACGCCGCGCTGCCCGACGGGCGCTCTGCACGCCAAGCTGGCCGCGGCCGAGAAGGACGGGCGGCCGCTGCGGGTCAAGCTCGGGATCGACCCGACGGCGCCCGATATCCATCTCGGCCACACGGTGGTGCTCCAGAAGCTGCGCGAATTCCAGGATCTCGGCCACCGAGTCGTGCTGATCGTCGGCGACTACACGGCGCGCGTCGGCGACCCCAGCGGCCGCTCGGACACGCGGCCGGCCCTGTCGGGCGACGAGATCGACGCCAACGCGCGCACCTACCAGCGAGCAGGCGCGCCGGGTCCTGCTCGACGATCCCGAGCTGCTCGAGGTCCGCTTCAACTCCGAGTGGCTCGACATGTCGATGGAGCAGTTGTTCGGCCTGGCGCGGACGACGACCGTCGCGCAGCTGCTCGAGCGCGAGGACTTCGCGACCCGCTACGCCGAGCACCGGCCGATCTCGGTGCTCGAGCTGCTGTACCCGCTGATGCAGGGCTTCGACTCGGTCGCCGTGCGAATCCGACATCGAGCTCGGCGGGACGGACCAGACGTTCAACCTGCTGCTCGCGCGCGACATCCAGCGCGCCTACGGCAAGTGCCCGAGCAGTCGGTCCTGACGATGCCGATCCTGCCCGGGATCGACGGCGAGGCGAAGATGAGCAAGTCGCTGGGCAACCAGATTGGCGTGACCGACCCACGCCGACGAGATCTTCGGGCGGACGATGTCGCTGCCCGACGCGGCGATGGCCATCGTGGTTCGAGCTGCTGGGAATCGAGCGGCCCGGACGGCGCCGGCCCGCGCGACGCCAAGCGCGCGCTGGCCGCGGCGATCGTCGATCGCTTCCACGGCGACGGCGAGGGGCGCCGCCGCGGCCGCGCAGCGCTTCGACCGGCGTGTTCGTCGATCACGGGGTGCCCGACGACATCGAGGAGGCGGTGCTGGCGGCCAACGGGCCGCTGCACCTGCCCGCGGTGCTGGCCGAGCTGTTCGGCGTCTCGCGCTCCGATGCGCGGCGGATCCTCGGGCAGGGCGGGGTCCGCGTCGACGGCGAGCCGCTGCCCGCCGAGCCGCTCGACGTCGAGCCGTCCGTGCTCGATGGCAAGGTTGTCCAGCTCGGCAAGCGCAGCTTCCGCCGGGTGCGGGTGGCACCGTAGCGACTTCGGTGCTATCTTCCCTGTCCGTTCTCGGGCGGACGTACGCCTGAGCGCGCCTCTCTGCGAAGGAATCCCCTTCCCGACTGGGCGCGGCGGTCTTTGAAAACTCAACAGCATGCGCACCCTCGACCTCACATCGGTCGAGAGGTGTCCAGGTTCGACTGTCCGGTTGGCTCTCTGAGTCGGCCGGCAGCCAAGATTGAACCCGTCATGATCGGATCGCCGCGAGTGTACGTGGGGGTCCGGGCCGGCCTCGAGCCGGCCACATGATCCATGGCAGGCTCTACGTGATATCGCAGTACCGCAGTTCTTCACGGAGAGTTTGATCCTGGCTCAGGACGAACGCTGGCGGCGTGCTTAACACATGCAAGTGGAGCGACGAACCAGGGCTTGCCCTGGGGCAGAGCCGCGAACGGGTGAGTAACACGTGGGTGAACCTACCCCGATGATTGGGACAACCCGAGGAAACTCGGGCTAATACCAAATGTGCTGCGGAGTCATAAGGCTCCGTTGGAAAGGAAGCTTCGGCCTCCGCATCGGGATGGGCCCGCGGCCCATTAGCTTGTTGGTGGGGTAATGGCCTACCAAGGCAACGATGGGTAGCTGGTCTGAGAGGACGATCAGCCACACTGGGACTGAGACACGGCCCAGACTCCTACGGGAGGCAGCAGTGGGGAATCTTGCGCAATGCACGAAAGTGTGACGCAGCAACGCCGCGTGCGGGAAGACGGCCTTCGGGTTGTAAACCGCTTTCAGGAGGGACGAAGGTTTGCCGGTAAATAGCCGGTTGGACTGACGGTACCTCCAGAAGAAGCCCCGGCTAACTACGTGCCAGCAGCCGCGGTAATACGTAGGGGGCAAGCGTTGTCCGGAATTATTGGGCGTAAAGCGCGTGTAGGCGGCTCGGTAAGTCCGCTCTGAAAGCCCGAGGCTCAACCTCGGGAGGCGGGTGGATACTGTCGAGCTCGAGTCCGGAAGAGGAGTGTGGAATTCCTGGTGTAGCGGTGAAATGCGCAGATATCAGGAGGAACACCAATGGCGAAGGCAGCACTCTGGGACGTGACTGACGCTGAGACGCGAAAGCGTGGGGAGCAAACAGGATTAGATACCCTGGTAGTCCACGCCGTAAACGATGGGCACTAGGTGTGGGGGGTGTCGACTCCCTCCGTGCCGAAGCTAACGCATTAAGTGCCCCGCCTGGGGAGTACGGCCGCAAGGCTAAAACTCAAAGGAATTGACGGGGGCCCGCACAAGCAGCGGAGCATGTGGTTTAATTCGACGCAACGCGAAGAACCTTACCTGGGCTTGACATGTTTCTGACCGCCGTGGAAACACGGCTTCCCTTCGGGGCAGATTCACAGGTGGTGCATGGCTGTCGTCAGCTCGTGTCGTGAGATGTTGGGTTAAGTCCCGCAACGAGCGCAACCCCCGTCGTATGTTGCCAGCATTTAGTTGGGGACTCATGCGAGACTGCCGGTGACAAACCGGAGGAAGGTGGGGATGACGTCAAGTCATCATGCCCCTTATGTCCAGGGCTACACACGTGCTACATTGGCGCGTACAGAGGGCTGCGATACCGCGAGGTGGAGCGAATCCCTTAAAGCGCGTCTCGGTTCGGATTGTAGGCTGAAACCCGCCTACATGAAGGTGGAGTTGCTAGTAATCGCGGATCAGCATTGCCGCGGTGAATACGTTCCCGGGCCTTGTACACACCGCCCGTCACACCACGGGAGTGGGTAACACCCGAAGCCGGTGGCCTAACCCTTATGGGAGGGAGCCGTCGAAGGTGGGACCCGTGACTGGGGTGAAGTCGTAACAAGGTAGCCGTACCGGAAGGTGCGGCTGGATCACCTCCTTTCTAGGGAGCCCCTTGATTGGGGCACGCTCGGTACCGCGCCTCCGGCGCCCGCCGCCCATCGTTCTCGCCTCGTGCGAGCTCGAGCGCGTCGGGATCGACCGGCCGGCCACGGACCGAGCGGCTAGAACGTCGACCGACCTGACTCGGGCCTATCCTGGCCCGAGGGCATGCTGTTGAGTTTTGAGAGACCGTCGCCCGCCCCGCGGCCCCCGTGCCGCGGTATGCCGGCGATCCGGCCCATCTCGGCGGCCCTTGAAAACTACACAGTAGCCACACAGCCGCGCTCTGACTCTTTGCGCGGCTGTAACACGTGATCGTCGACGAGACGATCACGCGGGTATCACCGAACCACATTTGAGTGGTTTTTAGATCACCGTCAAGATAGTAAGGGCACATGGTGGATGCCTTGGCATCTAGAGTCGAAGAAGGGCGTGGACGACTGCGAAAAGCCACGGTGAGGCGTTTAACAGCCTTTGACCCGTGGATTCCCGAATGGGGCAACCCGGCGCTGGTAATGCGGCGTCAGCCCTGGCTGAACACATAGGCCAGGAGCGGACAAGCGGGGGAAGTGAAACATCTCAGTACCCCGAGGAAAGTAAATCAACCGAGACTCCCTGAGTAGTGGCGAGCGAAAGGGGATCAGCCCAAACCCGGTGCGTGTAAGCGGTCACGCGTTGCGTACCGGGGGTTGTAGGGCGTCTGTTCCGAGCTGTGACCAGCTCGGCGGCAGTTACAAAGTTGTGTGGTAGTCGAAGCGCGTGGAACCGCGCACCACAGAGGGCAACCGTCCCGTAGACGAAACTGCACAGCCTGCCGTCAGGCGTTCCTGAGTAGGTCCGCACCCGTGAAACGCGGACTGAACCTGGGGGGACCACCCTCCAAGGCTAAGTACTCCTAGATGACCGATAGCGGACTAGTACCGTGAGGGAAAGGTGAAAAGTACCCCGGAAGGGGAGTGAAATAGTACCTGAAACCGCGTGCCTACAAGCGGTGGGAGCATTCTTCGGAATGTGACCGCGTGCTTTTTGCATAACGAGCCGGCGAGTTACTCGTCAGCGGCAAGGTTAAGCGATGAGCGGAGCCATAGCGAAAGCGAGTCCTAATAGGGCGTCTTAGTCGCTGGCGGTAGACCCGAAACTGAGCGAGCTACCCATGGGCAGGCTGAAGCGAGGGTAAGACCTCGTGGAGGGCCGAACCGACCTAGGTTGAAAACTGGGCGGATGACCTGTGGGTCGGAGTGAAAGGCTAATCAAGCTCAGTGATATCTGGTTCTCTCCGAAATATATTTAGGTATAGCCTCGGATAAATTGCGTTGTGGCCGTAGAGCACTGTTTGGACTAGGGGCCCTACCAGGTTACCGACTTCAGGCAAACTCCGAAGACCATTACGTGTACTCCGGGAGTCAGTTGCTGGGGGATAAACTTCAGCGTCAAAAGGGAAACAGCCCAGACCGCCAGCTAAGGTCCCTAAGTGCTAGCTAAGTGGCAAACGATGTCCGAGTGCATAGACAACCAGGAGGTTGGCTTAGAGGCAGCCACCCTTGAAAGAGTGCGTAACAGCTCACTGGTCAAGTGTTCGGGCGCGGATAATGTAACGGGGCTCAAGCTAGTCACCGAAGCTGCGGGTGCGTGAGGTCTTCGGACCGATCGCGCGGTAGGAGAGCGTTCCCAGGCCCGCGAAGCGGCGGCGTGAGCCAGCCGTGGAGGCCTGGGAAGTGAGAATGCCGGCATGAGTAACGAAAGAGGGGTGAGAATCCCCTCCACCGATTGCCCAAGGATTCCTGAGTAAAGTTCGTCTGCTCAGGGTTAGTCGGGACCTAAGGCGAGGCCGAAAGGCGTAGTCGATGGCCAACAGGTTGATATTCCTGTACCACGTCGCATCCGTTTGACCGATGGGGGGACGAGGAAGGCTAGGAGAGCCCAGGCGATGGTTGCCCTGGGGTAAGCGTGTAGGGGTGGCCCTAGTTAAATGCGGGGCCGCATAACCTGAGGCGCGATGCCAGCTGGCGTATAAGCCGGCGAGTCTCTGACGCCATACCTCCGAGAAAAGCCTCTAGGGAGGAAGCGCGTGCCCGTACCAAAACCGACACAGGTGGGCAAGTAGAGAATACTAAGGTGATCGAGATAACCCTCGTTAAGGAACTCGGCAAAATTGCCCCGTAACTTCGGGAGAAGGGGCGCCCCGCTAAGGTGAAGGCCATACGGCCGGAGCCCGAGGGGGCCGCAGTGAATAGGCCCAACCGACTGTTTACCAAAAACACAGGTCTCTGCTAAGTCGTAAGACGACGTATAGGGGCTGACGCCTGCCCGGTGCCGGAAGGTTACGTGGAGATGTTAGGGCTTGACCCGAAGCATCGAAGCTAAGCCCCGGTAAACGGCGGCCGTAACTATAACGGTCCTAAGGTAGCGAAATTCCTTGTCGGGTAAGTTCCGACCTGCACGAATGGCGTAACGAGTTGGGCGCTGTCTCAACGAGGGGCTCGGTGAAATTGCAGTCTCGGTGAAGATGCCGAGTACCCGCGGCTAGACGGAAAGACCCCGTGCACCTTTACTATAACTTGGTATTGCGGTTCGATGCATTTCGCTCAGGATAGGTGGGAGGCTTTGAAGCACCGGCTGCGGCCGGCGTGGAGCCAACCTTGAGATACCACCCTTGATGTATTGGACTCCTAACCTCATACCGTGATCCGGGTGGGGAACAGTGCCAGGCGGGTAGTTTGACTGGGGCGGTCGCCTCCCAAAATGTAACGGAGGCGCACAAAGGTTCCCTCAGTACGGTTGGAAATCGTGCGTAGAGTGTAATGGCAGTAAGGGAGCTTGACTGCGAGACAGACATGTCGAGCAGGAGCGAAAGCTGGTCATAGTGATCCGGCGGTAGCAAGTGGAAGTGCCGTCGCTCAACGGATAAAAGGTACGCCGGGGATAACAGGCTTATCGGGCCCAAGAGTCCACATCGACGGCCCGGTTTGGCACCTCGATGTCGGCTCGTCGCATCCTGGGGCTGAAGTAGGTCCCAAGGGTTGGGCTGTTCGCCCATTAAAGCGGTACGCGAGCTGGGTTCAGAACGTCGTGAGACAGTTCGGTCCCTATCTGCCGTGGGCGTTGGAGAGTTGAGAGGATTTGTCCCTAGTACGAGAGGACCGGGATGAACGCACCTCTGGTGTATCTGTTGTCCTGCCAAGGGCACCGCAGGTTAGCTACGTGCGGATCGGATAACCGCTGAAAGCATCTAAGCGGGAAGCCGGCCTCGAGATGAGCTCTCCCATCCCCTAGAGGGAGTAAGACCCCTGGAAGACCACCAGGTTGATAGGCCGGATCTGGAAGCGCAGTAATGTGCGAAGGAGACCGGTACTAATGGGTCGAGGGCTTGACGGATTTTTTTCGTGCCCCGAACGGGGTATGTGGTACCCGAAGTGGCGCTGTGTAGTTTTGAAGGACCGCCCAGTTGGGCCGGTCTCTCACAATTTGCGGTGGCTTTGGCGAGGGGGAAACACCTCTTCCCATTCCGAACAGAGCAGTTAAGCCCCTCAGCGCCGATGGTACTTGGCCTTCACGGGCCCGGGAGAGTAGG
>CAWJXY010000009.1:0-94560 GCA_963846975.1 uncultured Actinomycetes bacterium | reverse complement strand
CGCCGGAGGCGACTTCAACCGCGACGGCCTCCCCGACATCGCCGTCGCCGGCTTCAACAACAACACGGTCCAGATCCTGCTGCGCAAGCCCGACAACAGCGGGTTCGTCGCGGGCACGAGCTTCGGCGCCGGCGGCACGAACCCCCGCTACGTGGCAGCCGGCGACCTCGACGGCGCCAACGGCCCGGATCTCGCGATCACGAACTCGGGCTCCGGCACCGTGTCCGTCTTCCTCAACCAGCCGGGCGGCGCGTTCACCGCCGCGTCGGGATCGCCGTACGCCGTCGGCGCGACGCCGCAGTTCGTCGTC
The DNA here is from genome assembly GCA_963846975.1 of uncultured Actinomycetes bacterium. Lineage (GTDB taxonomy): Bacteria > Actinomycetota > Thermoleophilia > Solirubrobacterales > Solirubrobacteraceae > AC-49. The sequence continues at coordinate 94,250 of CAWJXY010000009.1, read as the reverse complement.
ATCGCCCCGCTCGATGGCGACACGCGCCCCGACCTCGCGGTCGCCAACTACACCGACAGCACCGTCACCGTGCTCGACCATCAGCCCAGCGGCAGCTTCGCGCCCGAGGCCGGCTCGCCGTTTGCGGTCGGCACCAACCCGGTCGGGATCGCGGCGGCCGACCTGCGCGGCACCGGCCGCCAGGACCTCGTCGTCGCCGCCGCGGGCTCGGCCGCGTTCAACGAGCTCGACAACACCGGCACGACGTTCACCCGCGGGCCCGACACGTCGACCGGTGCGGGCACATTGCCGTTCGGGATCGCGACCGGCCAGTTCAATGCCTCCGACTCGCGGCCCGACGTCGCGGTCTCGAGCCTGCGCTCACCGGCCGGCGAGCTGAACTACCTCAGCGTGTTCATCAACCATCCGCCGCCGCGCGCGGCGACGCTCGAAGCGACCGGTGTCTCGGGTACATCGGCGACGCTCAACGCGTCGGTCAACCCGGCGGGCTCGGACACCGATGCGCACTTCGAGTACGGAACGACGACCGCCTACGGCAGCCTCGCGCCGGCCGGTGGCGAGCTCTCCGCGGGCGCCGACGTCGTCGATCACCCGATCAGCCGCCTGGTCCAGGATCTCGCCCCGAACACGACGTACCACTTCCGGGTCGTCGCGAGCAGCGTCGGCGGCCAGGTCGTCGGCGACGATCACACGTTCACGACGCTGGCGAACGCCCCGCCGCCGCCGAGCGCGCTGACCGGGCCGCCGCAGGCCTATCTCAGCGCGCCGTCGGAGGTCGCGGTCGGTACGCCGACCACGCTTTCGGCCGAGGGCTCGGCCCCGGCCGGCAACCTGACCTACCGGCTCGACCTCGACGGCAGCGGCCAGTTCGCGACCGACCTCAAGACCGCGCGCAGCTACCAGGCGACGTTCACGTCGCCCGGCGACGTGAAGGTGTCGCTGCAGGTCACCGACGCCGCCGGCCGGACCGACGTCGTCCGCCGGACGGTGCACGTCACGCAGCCGCCGGTCTTCGGCCTGACCTACACGCCGACGAACCCCAAGCCGGGCCAGACGGTCAGGTTCACCGTCGGCCAGCTCGTCGACGGCCCGAAGTCCACCGCACGCCTGACGCCGCTGCGTGATTCGCTCACGACGCTGTCCTACGGCGACGGGAGCAAGCCGGCGAAGCTCGCAAGCGGCCTCCTGGTGACCGGTCGGGACGCCTCGTCCACGGGCAGCTTCACGCACGTCTTCGACGACACGGGCACGTTCAAGATGCACCTCGGCATCGACGACCTCAACGGTTACCAGCAGTCGGTCGACTTCCCGATCGCGGTCGGGAAGAAGACGGACTACACCCCGGTGATCACGACGGCCTCGACGACGGTCGAGCAGGGCTCGTGCGTGAGCTCCACGGACGCCACCGCGGGCGATCTCGCCGTCGACGACGTCGGCAAGGTGATCGACGAGGACATCAACCCCGTCCACAAGATGATCATCGTCGCCCCGCCCACGAAGGTCGTTCCGATCGGTGGCGAGGAGGTGCGACTCAACACCAGCACGGCGTTCACGACGCGCATTCCCGGCTCGGTCCTCAACGTCAGCCCACTCACCAATCTGCAGTTCGCTTCGCCATCGCTGAACCTGAACTTCGGGCGGGCGAAGACGCGTCAGGCCGAAGTCGAGCCGACCGTGATCAACGACTACGGGCAGATCTGCGAGCTGTGGCAGAAGCTCGAGGCCGCCGCCCAGTTTGCGGCGGACCTGAAGCCTACCCGCCGGGCGGCGATGCCGGCTGGCAGACGATCCCCAGTAGCTGCCTTGGCGTCAAGCCGCGCACGACGTACGAGACGAGGCGATTCAACGTCACCCCGCTCACCGCGCAGCTGCAGACGACGCGCCACACGTGGTTCTCGATCAACAGATGGGACTTCGGCGACGGGTCGCCCAAGACCGGGCCCGAGGCGTATCTCCCGAGCTATGCGCCCTATCACCCATACACCAAGGGCGGGACGTTCACCGTCCGGTTGTCGACCACCTATCCGAAGGATCTCGCGCACCAGCTCGACACCTGGAAGTCGTCGTGCACGACCAAGCCGCTCGACGCGACCAAGAGCGGCGACAGCCGTTTCGTGACGAAGGACGCGACGCTCAAGCTCCGGGTCCTGGCGCATTACGACCGGATCAGGATGCGCGGCATGTGGATGACGAGCGGGGCGCACACGTTCGTCGGCTCCGACATCCCCGGCGTCTACACGTCGTCGGGGGCGATCTACGTCAACACGCGCCGCAACGGCTACGCGTACAACCCGAACACCGGCCACCCCGACCGGACCCGATCGACGAGGCGGAAGGCGTGCTCGTGGTGGTCCCCGACGACTGGCTGCTGCAGGTCGTCCCCGATCAGGGCGAGATCATCGGCCCTGCCCACCTGCTCGGCAGTTCCACGGCGGCCGGCAGATTGCGCTCGGCCCGATGCCGACGAAGGTCAACGGCACGCCCGGGATCGTGATCCCGACGGCCGGCCCAGGCGGAACGCACGACCTCGGGCTGTTCAACGATCCGCCGGCGTCGCTCGGATCAGGCCTGCAGGGGCCCGGCGCGGCCTTCCACGTCAACTACGCCCACCCGATACTGCGCGAGGGCAAGGGCGGCACGCTGGAGCTCAACGTGCACCTGCCGCAGCCGCTTGGCCCCGGCGGCGCGGAGTCCGACGAATCGATCGTGCTGGAGTCCCAGGGCACCGGCCGGGCGGTCACCCGCGGGCTGCTCGACAACTTCGACATCGACATCCCGGCGGTCGAGCTGGTGCCGGACGTCCTCTCGTTCGACGGCGGAAGCTCTCGCACCACATCGGGCAGCCGGTGCCGTGGCAGGCAACGGGCAGCCTCGACGTATTCAAGATCAAGGTCGACATGAGCCCCGACACCGTCAACTCGGCGTGCCCCGTAGAGGGCGGGCTCGGGTTCTACGAGGACGGGGGGCTCGCCAAGGCGGGCGCCGCGCTGACCGGCCTGAAGATCCCGATCCCCAACCCGCCGTTCCCGCCGGTCACCGCGCTCGCCAGTCCCAGCCTCGAGATCGTCCCGGCGACGAGCCACAGCCCGCTGGACCTGTTCGGCTGCCTGTCGATCCAGGACTACCCGACGGCGGATCAGTTCCAGGTCACCGGGTGCGCCGGCTTCCTCAGCGCGGGCGCCGGAGGGGTTCTGGTCCCGGACGGCACGAAGATCCCCTTCTGCCCGAACTCGAAGGGGGGTGAGACGTTCGCCCTGACCGACCACAACTCGACGCGGGAGGGCTCCGGCCGGCGTCTGCGCGGGATCGTGATCCGCGTGAGCGGCACCGTCTTCCTCGGACCGACGCAGTTCCAGGTCGCGCAGGCCTACGTCGAGTACCGCAGCGACCCGCTGACCGTGCAGGCCGAGGGACACATCGGCCTGGCGATCATCCCGCCCCACCACCTGGAGATCTCCGGCGACGTCTTCGGGTACTTCCGCAGCGGGACGAGCACCGAATGGGCGATCGGTGGTACCGGCGGTGTCGTGCAGGACATCATCTGCCTTCCGATAGCGGGATGTCCCGGTCCGACGGAGACACTGCTCATCTCCAACCACGGCCTCGGGGCGTGCTTCGAGGCGTTCGAGGTCTCCATCGGGGGCGACATCAACTGGGACACCGGCGACATCAACCCGCACGTCCCGGGCTGCGACATGGGGGCCCTGCAGCACGATCTCGGCGTGACCGGCCTGCGCAGCGCACTGAGCCGGCCGAGTATCGGCGACTCGCCGATGCAGGGGCTCGCGGTCCCGCGCGACGTCCAGAGCGGGACCGTCAGCTTCCCGGGCACCGCGCCGTACGCCATGGTCGCCGTCCGCGGGGCGGACCGCGCGCCGACGGTTCAGGTGCGCGACCCGAGCGGCAAGCTCGTCCTCGACGACACCGGAGCCCCGGTCCAGGGGCTGTCGGCGGGGCCGCCCGCTCCGAAGCCCGTCAACCTCGCAACGCAGGATCCCGAGCAGCCCACGCCGCTGCTGAAGAAGGCCCCCCAGGGGATCCTCCACGTCGACGGCAACGTGTACCACGACGCGAACATCGACTTCCGCAACACGACGATCGTGCTGATCCGCAAGCCGAAGAAGGGTCGCTACACGATCACCGCCAAGCCGGGCTCCGCGCCGATCACCGAGATCAGTCACGCCAACGCACTGGCGACGCCGCAGATCACGGCCACGGTCGCCACGAAGGGCACGAAGCGGTCGCTGTCGGTGAAGTCGTCGGTCGCGGCCGGGTCGACCGTGACGATCAGCGAGCAGGGCAAGACCCTCAATCAGCCGCTCACCACGGTCGCGACCGCCAAGGCGGCCTCGGCGACGGCGACGATCGCGCGCACCAGTCGCCTCGTGTCCTTCACACCCGCTCTCGGACCGGCCGGCAAGCGCAATCTCGTCGCGGTCATCTCGCGCAACGGCATTCCTTACCAGCGCATGGTCGTCGGCAGCTACGTCGCGCCCCCGCCGCCCAGGATCGGCGCGGTGCGCGGCCTCAAGGCGAAGCTCAAGGCGAGCAAGCTGACCGTCACGTGGCGCCCGGCGACCAACGCCAAGCGCTACGTCGTGACCGTGACGCTGCGGCGCCACGTGAAGCTCACCCGATCGGTCAGCGGCAAGGCGCATCGCCTCGTCGTGTCCGAGGCACTCGCGCGACTGGGCGCGACGGTGTCCGTCCAGGCGATCGGGCCGCTGGCGGTGGCCGGCAAGGTCGCCAAGGTCCGCGTCGCGCCGGTGAAGGTCAAGCTCATCAAGCACTTCGTGCTGTAGACCGCGCAGCGGTCGGCGTGATCATGCACACGGGTGTCCCCAGGGTGCCAGGCACCATTCGCCCGACGTCCGCTACCGGCTCGCCGCGTCTCAGTCGCCGGTGGGCACGACGCCGGCGGCTTCGACCATGAGGATCGCCGTGCGCGTGGGGGCGCGTGTGCGGTGCATCACGCCGCGGGGGACGGTGAAGCCCTGGTGGGGGTCGAGCGCGACGGTCTCGCGGTCTTCGAGGTCGATCAGGAGCTGGCCTTCGAGGACCAGGAAGAACTCGTCTTCCTGATCGTGCTTGTGCCAGTGGAAGTCACCCTCGATCACGCCGAGCCGGACGACCGCGTCGTTGACGGTCGCGATCGTTTCGTTGTGCCACGGGTCGTGGGCCGCGATCTGTGCGGGGAGATCGATCAACGTGAGGCTGCCGAATTTGTCGTCGAGCTGGATGTCGTAGTCGTGATCTGTCACCACACAACTGTGCCATGCGGGCGCGCGCGGCTCACCCGCGGGAGGCGGCGACCAGGGCGTCTGCGACCCGAGTGATGGCGTCGTTGGGTGATCCGGGGAGGCGGGCGAGCACGAGGCGCCGCGTCTCCTGAGGCTCGCCGCGGACGCCGACGACGTTGATGCCTCGGGGCAGGACGTCGATGGCGACCGGAGCGAGCGTTGTGATGGCGAGCCCAGCGGCGACGATCTGGAGCTTGGCGAGCCAATCCCGCACGACGTAGCGGACATTCGGGCGCTCGCGGAGCCCAGGCCAGACCCCGAGGAGGGAATCGCCCGCGTCGGATCGGCTCGCGACCCACACCTGACCTTCGAGCTGCTCCACCTCGACGGCCTGGGCGCGGGCCAGCGGGTGGCCGGCCGGCACGGCCACGACCAGGTCGCGCTCGGACAGCGTTGTCAGCGCCAGCGGCGGCGCCTCGGAGTCCAGGGGCCGGAACGGCGGCACGAGGGCGAGGACCGCAAGGTCGAGCGTCCCCGCGCGCAAGGCCCGCGTCAGCGCCGGCGTCGTCCCCTCGCGCAGGACGACCTCGAACTCGCGCGGGAGCGACGCCAGCGCCTTGGGGACGAGCCCCGCGGCGGCCGTCGCGAACGCACCGAGCCGCACCGGCGCGGTGGCGGTCGGCTTGCCGGCCGCCTCGCGTGCCGCGGCATCGAGCTCATCGAGGATCCGGACCGCGCGCACCAGCAGCCGAGCTCCCGCCGGCGTCAGGTCGACGCCCGCGCGGCCGCGGTCGAAGAGCCGGCGGCCGGCCACGGTCTCGAGCGCCGCGACCTGTCGCGAGACGGCCGACTGGGTGTAGCCGAGCGAGCCTGCCGCAGCCGTGAACGAGCCCAGCTGCGCGACCTCGCGGAGCACTCGCAAGCCGGTCGGGGAAAAGTCCTGCGGCATGTCGATATCGCATGATAGATGTGCACAACTGTCGTTTGACGCATGGCTCGCAGCGACCTAGCTTGAAGGCATGACTGCTTCACGCACCGCACTTGTCACCGGCGCCAACCAGGGGCTCGGCCGGGCGCTCGTCGAAGGGCTGGCCGGCGGCATGGAGCCGCACGACCGGGTCCTGCTCACCGGCCGCGACCCCGAGCGCGTCCGCGCCGCGGCGGCCGAGGTCGCGGACGGCCCAGCGATCGCTCACGTCGAGGGCCGGGTGCTCGACGTCCGCGACGGCGGCGCGATCGACTCCCTCGCCGACGAGCTCGGCGAGGTCGACATCGTGTTCTCCAACGCCACCGCACGCATGACCCCCGACGACGATCCCGCCGACCTGATCGACGCGATCGCTGAGACCAGCAACGTCGCGACGACCGCCATGCTGCGGGCGTTCGCCCCGCGCCTGCGCCCCGGCGGCCGGCTGATCGTGGTGGCCAGCGCGCTGGGCACGCTCGACAAGCTCGACGGCCGCATCACCGACCGCTTCGCCGCAGCGGCGAGGCAGGACCTCGACGCGATCGACGCGCTCGTCGACGAGTGGCGCCAGGCCGTACGCGACGGACGCGCCGAGGACGACGGATTCGGCACGTGGCTGAACATCCCCAGCAAGGTCGCGCAGGTCGCGGCCGTTCGTGCGATCGCCGGCGGGCGCCGCGCCGCCGATCTGGCGCAGAACCGCCTCGTCATGGCGCTGTGCCCGGGCCTGATCGACACCGAGGCCTCGCGCCCGTGGTTCGACGACATGAGCGAGGCCCAGTCCCCGGCGCAGGCCGCGGCGTGGCCGGTCGAGCTCGCGCTCTCGGCGACCTTCGATCCCGCCCTCTACGGCGAGCTTGTCCAGTTCGGCAAGGTTTTGCCGTGGGAATCGGGCGTTCCGGTTCCGCACACCGCCGCCACCTGATCGCCGCCGCCAGCCGAGGCGATGAGCCCGCCGACGGCGATCGCGAACGCCGCCGCCGATCCGGCCAGGTGCCACTGCCAGTCCAGCAGGTTGGCGACCAGGAACGCGATCGCTGCCGGACCCAGCAGGACGCCGATCCCGCGGCGGGCGCGCAGCGTTGTGCGTACCACGGTTGCGAACAGCGCGAGGATCAGATCAAGGCCGACGACGCCGAGCTCGACCCATGCCTCGAGTGGCAGGTTGTGGGCGTAGCGGACCGGGATCGGCCGCTCGCGCAACTGCTGCTGGCGGCTCGCGACGGCGAAGCTCTCGAGCCCGAAGCCGACCACCGGACGCTCGCGTGCCGTGCGCACCGCGGCCTTCCAGATGCCGGTGCGCCCGTGCGTGAGGTCGGCGTACCCACAGCCGCCGACCCTCTCGGCGGCCGATGCGCTGACGATCGCGACCGCGCCGAGCAGACAGACCGCCGCCGTCCACCAGCCGCGGCGCCCGCGCGCCGACGACGACCGGCAGCACGAGCACGACCGCGAGGCCCGCGACGACCGCCGCCAGAACCACCCACGTTGGGTCGTTGCCGAGCTCGCCGCCGACGATCAGCGCGCTGGCGCCGCCGGCGATCGCGACGAGCGTCGCCACCGCGGCGGTCGGGCCGTCGCTCGTTCGGCGCCAGCGCCGCGGTCGCCGCGAGCGCTGCGCCGGCCAGCGCCACCTCGAGTCGACTGCCCGAGACCAGCACCGTGAAGACCAGCAACCAGCCGGCCGCGGCGCACCCCAGCCGGCGCCAGCGCGCGCCCGCGCGCGCGCCGCCGACGACGGCGCACGGCAGAGCGGAAACGCAGGCCAGCGCCAGCGCGGGCGGGTACTCGAACGGGCCGGCCGGGCGCCGAGTACCGCAGATGTCGAGGCTGATGCGCCCCGCCGACGCGACCGTGCCGGCCATCCCGATGATTGCGACGGCGACTGCGAGCAGGAGCAGGATCCAGGCGACCGTCTCAGCGTCCGCAAGCGCGGCGGCGGCCGCAGCGAGCCCGGCGAGCGCGATGAGGACGAGCGCCCAGCGCAGCGCCTCACCGCGAGGTCCGACCGTCCACGCGACGCTGATCGCCCCGACCACGGCCAGCGCCGCGAGCACGATCACCGGCCCGGCGCGCCACGCACGCGCCACCGCGTCCGGTCGCTGCCAGACCGCGATCCCGAGCGCGAGCGCCGCCAACACGACGACGAGCCCGCGACCGGCGTCGGTGTAGCCGCCACGCCATGCCGTCGTCACGGCGACGGCCGCCGTCAGCGCCGCCGCGAGCCCGAGCTGCGAGGCCCGGGACGCCCCGGTCACCGGTCGATCAGCCGACCCACTTCTTCTTCGCGGCCTTCAGGCACGCAGCGCGCTTGCTCTTCGGCTTCTTCATGCACTTGGCCTTCGCCTTGGCGTACTGGATCTTGGCGTTGGCCTTGCACCCCTGCAGTGCCTCGCCGCCGATCCCCTTGCATGGACCCTTGGTCGGGATCTTGGCCGGCGGGCCGCCGTACTGGGCGGTCTTCACATCGGTCGACGGGCCTGGAGCGGCCGTCGCGGTGACGACGATCCCGGCCGCGAGCAACGCCACGACAGCGATCAGAGCCACAAGCCGGGAGCGAGAACTGGACATGGGCACTACCTCATTTCCACGGACGGTCGACGACCTCGCGAGGCCAGCCTACTCCTACATAACGGTGTCTGCCTCGAAGGAATGCGCGCCGCTCGACGGCGCGCACTACTTCGCCGCGACGACGCGGAAGTTCAGGTGCTTTGCGCCCGACGCGTTGCCCGCCGCATCGGTGGCGACGAGCGTCAGGCGGTAGGTGCCGCGGGACAGGCGCGTGCGCCCGATTCGCCCGCGGAAGTGCGTCGACGTCGGGCCCGTCTGCGACTGGATCGCGAAGCGGCCAACGCGCGTGTAGCGCGTGCACGCGCGCCGGTGGCGGTTGGCGTTCGTCGACCGCTTGCACGTCCGTCCGACGAGCCGCCCGTGCGACGCGCGCTCGACCGTCGCGACGACGCGCGCCGGCTCCGACAGCGTGTAGCGGATCGTCGTCCCGAGCCGGGCCGTCCGCGCCGCCACCGACTTTGCGGTAGCGCCCTTGGGGTCGACGGCGAACGTGGTCGGCGACAGCGAGGCGCGGGTCAGCGTCGGCGGCGTGTGGTCGACGACCGCCGCTCCCGGGCTCGGCGCGCCCGTGCCGCCGACCGGCGGGGCGCGGAGGGGCATCGAGCCGCCCGGGGGCGGCGGCGACGACCACGGGCACGGCGAGCTCGAACGCGCCGCTGTCGCACGCGGGACCCTGCGGTCGCTGGACGCCGCGCTGGTCGGTCGCCAGACAGCCGGCGCCGGAGTTCGGGACCGCGTCGACCGCGGGACTCGCAGCGAGCGGTGCGATCGTCTTGGTCGGGCCGCCGTTGTCGGCCAGCGGTCGCAGCAGCGGGTCGGCCACCTTGCCGGGGCATGTCGCGCCGGGGAACGTGATGTTGTGGCCGCCGTCGACGGGCGTTCCGAAGCAGTTGTTGCCGGAGTTGGCGGCGACGATCGTGTTCTGGATGACGGTCGCTGAGGTCGTCGGGCCGCCGGTCGGGGACGCGAACATGATGCCGCCGGCCGCGCCGGGCTTCCCAGGGAGGGATGGCGAGTCGGTCCCGTTGGGGCCGGGCGGACTGCCGGCTCCGCCATGGCCACCGTGGCCCGCCGCGCCGGCAGCGCCTGGCGATGCAGCGTTGCCGACGATCGTGTCGTGGATCAGCGTCCCCGTGATCGCCTGTGCGTCGATCGCGCCCCCGCCGGCGGTACCTGGGTCGCCGCCCTGGCCGAACGACGCGCCAGCGCCCTGGCCGACACCGCTGGCGCCGCCGGTGCCGCCGTCGCCGGCGCCCCCCGGCCCGGGGCCGGCCGTGCCGTTGGCCGTGACCGTCGAGTTGCGCAGGGTCAGGCTCGCGGTCGCGTACAGCACGCCGCGGGCGCCGGCGCCGCCGAGGCCGCCCTGACCGCCGCCGCTGGGAGCGCCCGGGCCGGCGCTGGCAGCCCCGCCGTCGCCGCCGACGCCGTGTCCGCCCGTGCCGCCCAGCCCGGCGACGTTGGCGGAGATCGTTGTGGCGTCGATCGTTGCGTGGCCAGCGTCGATCGCCGCGCCTCCGCCAGCCGCGCCGCCGGCGCCGCCCATGCCGATCGCGCCCGAGGAGCCCGTGCTGGGGGCTGGTCCGCCCGATCCCCCGAGACCGATGCCGCCGCTGCCGCCATGGCCGACCGTGTTGTCGGAGACCGTGCTGGCGGTCATCGTCAGGTCAGCCGCGAGGATCCCCGCGCCGAAGCCCGCGTTGCCGCCGGCGCCGCCGGTCCCGAAGTCGCCAACGCCGCCGACCCCGGTCCCCGAGCCGACGCCGCCCGCGCCTCCGGCGCCGAGGCCGCCGTCTCCGCCGTTGCCCGTCATGTTGGCGGCGATCGTGCTGTTGGAGACGACGACCGTCCCGGTCTCGGCGTCGATCCCGCCGCCGTCACCACCACGCGCGCCGGCGCCGCCGGTTGCGGCGAACCCCGCATTCGGGCCGACGCCGCCGTCGTTGGCAACGGCGTTGCCGCCGTCGCCGCCGTCGCCAGACCTGTTGCCCGAGATGACCGTGTCGCGCACTGTCAGCATTCCGGCGCCGAGCAGGCGTATGCCGCCGCCCGACTCACCGGCGATGCCTGGGCTGCCGGTCGCGTCCCGGGCCCCGGGTAGCAGGTCCGGCGGGCCGTCGGGGCCATTTCCCGCTCGTCCGCCGGTGATCGTCAGCGACGACAGCGTCACGACGTTCGGTGCCGGGACGTCGATCACCCGGTCGATGCCGCCGCCGTCGATCGTCGTCGCGGCCCGCGCCCGCGCCCTGGATCGTGAGCGGGCTGCGGACGTCGATGTCGCCCGACGCATTGTTGTTGTCGGACGCGGCCCCAGTGAGCACGAAATGGCCCGGCCCGAGGCTGACGACGTCGGCCAGTGTGCCGGTGCCGGCGGCGCACTCACCCGCGCCGGGGCCCGACGGCAGCTTCGTGGACGCCGCGGTGACCGCCTCGCGCAGCGAGCACTTGCCGTCGGTGGCCACCACGGCATCGGCCGTCGTGTTCACCGCGATCGTCGTCGCCGTGGCCGCATCGGCAACAGTCAGCGCGATGAGCGCCGCCGCTGCGGTCCCCAGGCCCACCGTCCGGAACTTGCCCCCCATGTCCCTCCAGACGCACGGACGGACAACGAGCTTGCGTTCCCAGGTTGGAATGTCAGCTGATAGGGCTCGCTAGCCGACGGCGCCGATGAACCGCTCGAGCTCGCCCGGAATGTCCCGGCCCGCCGGCTGATAGGCGATCTCGGTCACGCCGGCCGCCTCGAGTTCGCCGAGCCGGTCGCGAAGATGGGCGGGCGATCCGGTCAACGTCATCGTGCCAGGACATCGGCGCCTTCGAGCACGGCCGGCCGGTCCCGCTCGGTCACCGTGACGAGGTGGTCTTCGTGGATCGCCAGGTGCCGGCTGTCCTCGGGCACTGTCTCGACGGCCTCGCGCCACGACTGCCCACCGGGGATGGCGTCAACCGCGTCGGCGCCTCCGCGTTCGTAGAGCGCATGAAAGAGGACCGCGAAGCTGTGGCCGGCGGCGTCCATGACGCGCTCGTCCGCGGGCTGCTCCCCGTCGTCGAGGACCGTGCCGAACGCGAGCATCGCCCGCCACTGCGGCAGTCCGTCGCCCGCCGGTGGGCTGCCGGCGCCGATCACGCCGTCGCCCAGCTCCCGCGCGACGGCGTACCCCTTCGGACCGTCCGCGCCGATCAGGATCGGGACATCGGCGACCGGCCGATCGGCCACGAACCCCGCCGGGTGGATCATCTTGATCACCGCGCCATCCCACGAGGCCTCCTCGCCGCGCAGCAGCGCCCGCAGCACGCGGACGTATTCCGCGACGTCCGACCACCGCATCCCTCGCTGGCCGAGCGTGTAGCGGCCGGTGAAGCCCGCACCGATCGCCACGCTCACGCGGCCCGGTGCGAGCGCGGCGAGCGTGCGCTATGGCCGCCGCGTTGACCATCGGATGGCGCAGCGACGGCACCAGTACGGCCGGACCAAGTCCGATACGCGATGTCTGCTGCGACGCGAGGGCCAGCGTCATCCAGACATCCGGATACAGCGCCGGCGAGTCGTAGCACCACGCACGTCGGTACCCCAGCTCTTCCGCGATCGCTATCTGTCGCGGCGTGTCAGGTGAAGTGGCGAACGCACACGAGATGTCCATGCGCCGAGTGTACGTACCGGTCAGACCGGGGCCGCGCCGTAGCGGTCGCGCAGCTCGTGCTTGAGCACCTTGCCGGCCGCGTTGCGCGGCAGCTCGTCGACGACGACGAGCGACGGTCGGCTTCTTGTAGGACGCCAGACGGTCGCGGGTGAACTCCGACAGGTCCTCGAGCGTCGGTGGCTGGCCGGGGTCGGCGGCGACGACGACCGCGACCGGCGTCTCGCCCCAGCGCTCGTGGCGCGCCCCGATGACCGCGACGTCGGCGACCGCCGGGTGGCCGGCGAGCACGTTCTCGACCTCGGCGCAGTAGATGTTCTCGCCGCCCGAGATGATCATGTCCTTCTTGCGGTCGACGACGTAGAGGAACCCGTCCTCGTCCTGGCGCACGAGGTCGCCGGAGTGAAACCAGCCGCCTTCAAGCGCCTCGGCCGTCGCCTCGGGGTTGTTCCAGTAGCCCGCCATCAGCGTCGGCCCGCGGTAGACGATCTCGCCGACCTCGCCCGGCTGCACGTCGTTCATCTCGTCGTCGACGACGCGCGCGGCGATCAGCGGCACGCGCAGGCCGACCGAGCCCATCTTGCGAATCGCGTCGTCGCCCTCGAGCACGGACGTGACCGGCGACATCTCGGTCTGGCCGAACGCCGACAGGATGTTCGCGTGCGGGAACACGCGCGACATGTCCTCGAGCAGGCTGACCGACGCCGGCGCCGCGCCCCACGTGATCGTGCGCAGCGACTGCGTGCGGCGCGTGGCGTCGGGGTGGGCGCACATGACCTGCCACTGGGCCGGGACGAGAAACACCCCGGTCACGCCCTCGGTCTCGATCACGTCGAGCGTGGTCTCGGCGTCGAACGGCGCGGTCGGCATGATCACCGTCGCGCGCGCCGAGCAGCAGCGACGGAACCATCCCGCCGATCCCGGCGATGTGGAACAGCGGCACGTTGCACAGCGCGACCGCGTCGGCGCCCGAGCGCGGCCGTCGTGCGGATCGCCGTGATCGCCTGCAGCAGCAGGTTCAGATGCGTGAGCATCGCGCCCTTCGGCCGCCCGGTGGTGCCCGACGTGTACATGATCAGCGCCACGTCGCGCTCCTCGATCGCGGCGGACGGCGTCGCCGGGTCGTGGGCCGCGATCAGCTCCTCGTAGCCCGGGCCGGCGACGATCACTGGCGGCGGATCGTCGGCCTGCGCAATCGCCGCCCGGGCCAGCGGCTCGAGCGTCGCGTCGGTGACGATCAGCGTCGCACCGCTGTCGCCGAGCACGTAGGCGACCTCCGCCGGCGCGAGGCGGAAGTTCAGCGGCACCGCGATCGCGCGCAGCGCGTTGGCGGCGATGACCGTCTCGACGAACTCGGGCCGGTTGGTCGTGAGGATCGCGACGCGGTCGCCCTCGCCGACCCCGTGGGCGGCGAATGCCGCCGCGAGCCGCAGCACGCGATCCTCGAGGCCCGCCCACGTGATCGAGGAGCCCTCGAAGCGGATCGCGACGTCGTCGGGAATGGAGAACGCGTGGCGCGCGACGTGGTCGACCCAGTGCGCGCCGCTGAACGGAAGGGGGGAGGTCGGCATCGTGCCCGCGCACGCTAGCGACTCGCGCGCACTCATCTGACCGCGATCCGGCCGGCAACACGGCCCCGAGGTCGTGTCAGCGGGCGCGGCCGGCCTTCGGCACGTCGATCTGGAGGTCGGGCACATGGGCGTCGCCGGCGCCGACCGGGATCGTCACGCGCGCCGAGGCGAGCTTCGCTTTGCCGGCCAGCACGACGACGGTGACGGTGCCGGCATCGCGCGGGACGCCGCCGACGCGGTACAGCGGGTGGGCGGCCGCCGGGGACCGAGCGACGTCGCCGGCAATCCGCGCCGAGTCGGCGAGCACCTTGCCGTCGGCGGCTCGGACCTGCACGGTGACGCCGGTGACCCTCTCACCCTGGCGCGGGACGAGGGCCCCCTGGACGTAGGCGCCCCCGGAGATCGCTCCGGCGCCGAGATCGGCGACCGTCACGGCGGCCGTCACGGGCGGGATCGTGACCGCGGCGCGGTCCTCGAGGGTCGTCCCGTTGAGCAGCTCGACGGTGCACTCGTCGCAGGGCGCCAGCCCGCTCAGCGCGTAGCCGGCGCTGGTCGAGCTGCTCTCCTTGTCGACTCCGATCTTGGCCCGCGCGAGCTCGGTGCCGTCATCGGCGCGCAGGACGACGGTGAACCTGGACCTGGCCACGCCGGCCGGTGCCAGACCCGGCCCGAACGGCCCTGCCGGGTACACGGTGCCCTGGAGGACGCGCCCCGATCCGGCGCTCGGCACCGTCAACATCGGCGCCTGGGTCGTCTGTCCCTCTGGCGACAGCTCGACGAGGCGGCTGTCGAGCGTCGTCGACCGCGAACGCAGGGCGAGCAGCACGGTGCGCCCGGCCGGGGCGCCGCCGAGCCGGTAGGGCAGCTTTCGTATTGGCGGTCGGGCGTGCACCCGAAGTCCCGGTCTTCTCCGTTGCCCGCGGCGTGCTCGCCAGCACCGCGCCCGTCGACGGGTCCAGGGCCACGACGGCGAGGTCGGGAATTGAGCGGGTGCTCGTTTGGACGACGCCGTCGATGAATGCGGGCTTGCCGTCGCGGAAATCGAGGTCGGCCGTGGTGACGCTCGGCTTGCGCGCCGGCACGGTCACCGGCACGCTGTCGACGAGGTCGCCACCGCTGCGCAGCTGCATCGTGCAGCCCGAGCACGGGTCCAGCCCGGACATCGTGTACGTCGTGAAGCCCGAGGCGGTGCCTTCGCGGAAGCCCTGCGTCACCCGTTTGACGAGCGTCCCGTTCGCCGCGTGCAACTCGACGCGAGCGTCGCGCAACAGCCGGTCCGGCGCATCGAGTTGCGAGCGCGTGCGCGCGCCCGGGGCGAACGGCGCGACGACGTTCAGCTGTCCGTGCAGGACGCGCCCGCTGCCGTCCGGCGGCGGGTCGGCGAGCGCCGTCAGGTCCGGCACGGTGGTGGCGCCCGACGCGTCGAGCGTGAACTCCGCGGTGTCGACGGCCACGAACCGCCCCTTGGTCGTCTGCTGGTCGAGCTCGGCGACGACCGGCACGACGGCCAACGGCAGTCCGGTGAGCCGGTAGCCGTAGCGGGCGGCGATCCGGCAGCCAACGCCGTCGCCGCTTGCGGTGCTCGAGCAGCCACGCAACTTGCCCGTATCGGCCAGCACGCCGCCATCGCTGCCGCGCACGACGACCTTGAGCGTGGCCGCGCGTACCGCGCTCGGGGCCAGCACGCCACCGCTGACGGAGCCGCCCGTCCGGGCGCGCCCGTAGACGAGGTCGGCGTCGGTCTGCCCCGCCTCGCCGTCGAAGTCGACCGCCACCCGGTCCTGGACGCCCCCCGAGTCACTGAGGATCAGGGCGCAGCCGGAGCACGCGCCCAAGCCATCGAAGCGGTACAGGATCGGCGCGTACAGCGAAGCGCCGAGGGGCGACCCGGTCAGCGCGCGTGTCGCGACCGCCGCGCCTGCTGCGTCCGCGAGGGTCACGGTCAACCCGCGCGGCCCGGGGCGCAGCACGAACGGGCTGAGCACCGAGTTGCGGTCGTCGCCGACGGCGAACGCCGGCTCGTAGGTGACCTTCCCCAGCAGCGTGTGATCGTGGGGGCCGGGCGCAGGCGGCGGAGGCGGAGGCTGCGGAGGAGGAGGCGGCGGAGCAGGCGTCTCGTCGGGCACCAGATCGGGGGCAGCCGGGCCCGGGGCGGCCGCCAGGCGCGCGAGTTCGGTCTGCGTGAGCGCGCGGCTGTACACCCGCACCTCGTCGATCAGGCCCGGCCAGTCGCCGATGCCGCAGGCGGCGACGGGGTAGCCGTCGACGTAGAAGCTCGTGCCTCCACCGAGCGCGTAGTTGATCCCGTCGGGCGCCGGCTGCGGGTTGCCGATCGGCGTGCCATCGACGTACAGCCGCGCGTTGGAGCCGTCGAACGTGCCGGCGACGAGATGCCACTGCCCGTCGAACACGGCGGCGTTGTCGGGGACGTCGCTCAGCGCCGACGTGGTCGGCGTGCGCACGTAGAAGTGCAGGCCCGGCTTGGCGGGGTAGCCCGTGTACAGCGCGTAGGACGAGCCGAGGCAGGTCGGGAACCCGTCGTCGCCGCGGCCGGCGATGTACTTCAGAGTGCCGGGAAAGCCCGACTGCTTGATCCACGCCAGCAGCGTGACCTGCGGCGGGGCGAGCAGCGGCGAGTCGACCTTCAGCGTCGTCGTGTTCGCGCCCGACAGGTAGGGCCCGAAGCGCCCGGCGGTGCTGCCGAACTGCATCGTGCCGGCGGGCGCGGACAGCGCCAGCCCGTTGCCGGACACGTCGTCGGTGAGGTCCGAGGGGCCGGCCACATGGCTCGAGTCCAGCGGCCACTGAGCGACGAGGGGCGTCGCGGCGTGAGCGCCGGCGGCGCAAGCAAACGTCGCCGCGGCGAGCGCGGATGCAAGGACCGGATATCGGCGCACCGGGCGAGTTTTGCAGCTAGGGCACGGCGTCGGCAAGGTACGTCCGGTCGAGTACGCCCAACCGTGTCGGGGTTCACGCGGGCCCCGCTCGGCATCGGAATGCCGAGCGGCTCGCCGCTGCGCACCGACCGAGGGCGAAATTCGCCGCTGAATTCTCGTCGGAGCTGACGCCTCATCTCCCGCAGCACACAACAGCCCGATGCAAAGGAGAAGCCGAGATGGCAAAGATCGTGATCAGTACCAACGTTTCGCTCGACGGCGTGGCGCAGGACCCGGACGGCGTGGAGGGCTTCGCGCTGGGCGGCTGGCTCAACGAGTTCGCGGGCGAGGATCTCGCCGCGTGGCGTGCCGTCTTCGTCGCGGAGGCGGATCGCACTGACGCTCTCCTGTTGGGCCGGCGCAGCGACGAGTGGTTCGCGTCGCGCTGGCTGGACCGGGACGGCGCGTGGGCGGATCGGTTGAACGGCCTGCCGAAGTACGTCGTGTCGTCGACCGTCGACCAGGGGGCGTGGAGCAACGCGACGGTCCTGAAGGGCGACGTCGTCGACGAGGTCTCAAGGCTCAAGCAGGACCTCGACGGGGAGATCGTCGTCTACGCCAGCTACGACCTCGACCACGCGCTGCTCGAGCACGACCTCGTCGACGAGCTGCGGCTGATCGTGTTCCCGGTCGTGCTAGGCGCCGGCAAGCGTCTGTTCGGCGAGACGAGCGACCGCAAGCCGATGCGGCTCGTCGACAGCACGACGATCGGCGACGGCCTCGTGTTCCTCACCTACGAGATGGTCCGGGCGCCGGATCGGGACTCGGATACCCTCCGAGGGCATGAGCGAGTCTCCGTCTGAGCTGATTGACGCGAGGATCAAGGAGCTGGGCGACTGGCGGGGCGAGCTGCTCCGCCGGTTGCGCGGCCTGGTCCACGAAGTCGATCCCGACGTGGTCGAGGAGTGGAAGTGGCGAGGGGTCCCGGTGTGGGAGCACGACGGGATCATCTGCACCGGCGAGACGTACAAGAGCGTCGTGAAGATGACATTCCACAAGGGCGCCGCCCTGGACGACCCTTCGGGCCTGTTCAACTCCAGCCTCGAGGGCAACACGCGGCGCGCGATCGACTTCCGAGAGGGCGAAGCGATCGACGAGGATGCCCTGAAGGCGCTGATCGGCGCTGCCGTGGCCCTGAACGAGGCCAAGGCCAACAAGCGCGGCTGACAATCGAGCACGTCAGATCTCGAGCCGGGATTCCTCGAGGTCGAGCTCGCGCTCCACGCGGCGCATGACGTCGCTGGAGATCGCGCGGCGGTTACGCAGCGCGACCAGCGCGTCGCGCTGTGCGGCGTAGATCTCGTGCATGAGCCGCTGGTAGGCCAGTGAGCCCTCTTCGAGGCCGTCCTCGTCCTCGATCTTTCCGGCGCGGATCTTGAACCGTCGCTGGCGAAACGTGTACAGGTTGCGCAGGCGCTCGACGGTCGCTTCCCGGGTCCAGTCCTCGCCCTCGAGCTCGTCGACGCGATCGAGCGCCGCCCGAGCGATCACCAGCCGCGCGTGAAGCTCCTCGTGCTCCTCTTCGCTGCCGTCCTCGAGGACCCCGAGGCGGCGGATCAGCCACGGCAGGGTGAGCCCCTGGACGACGACAGTCACGAGGATCAGCGCGAACGTGATGAACTGGATCAGCTCGCGTCCCGGCAGTGGCGCGCCGCTGTTGGTCTCGAGCGGGAGGGCGAGCGCCGCCGCCAGGGAGACCGCGCCGCGCATCCCGGCCCAGCTCCCGATGACGCGCGCCTGCCAGGTTCCCCGCCGCGCGACCTGCGACGGCCGGCGATCGATCGCCCGGATCAGAACCGTGATGGTGAAGTTCCACGCGAATCGGACCGCGATCACGGTCAGGCACACGGCCGCGGCGTACCCGAGCACCTCACCGGCCGGCAGGCCGCTGAGCCCGTCGACGATGACCGGCAACTGGAGGCCGATCAGGATGAACAGCGTGGCGTTCAACAGGAACGTGATCACCGACCACATCCCGTAGGCCAGCATCCGGCTCTCCGGCGATGCGATCTCGGGCGCGCGGAAACCGAGGTATGCGCCGCAGGCAACAACCGCGAGGACGCCCGACACGCCGAGCTGGTCGGCCGGGATGAACGCCCCGTAGGCGCTGAACAACGAGATCGTCAGCTCTGTGTTGATGTCGTTGACGCGCTTGCGGATCTCGCCGATCACCCAGCCGACGGCCAGGCCGATCGCGATCCCGCCGGTCACGTCGCCGAAGAACGCGAGGATCGTGTGCCCGGCCGAGACGCTCTCGCCGATCGCGGCCGCGACGGCGACCTTGTAGGCGACGAGCGCCGTCGCGTCGTTGAACATGCTCTCGCCCTCGAGGATGTTCACCATCCGCCGCGGGGCGCCGACCCTGCGCATGATCGCGGTGGCCGCCGCCGGGTCGGTCGGCGAGACGATCGCGCCGAGCGCGAACGACATCGCCCACGGCAACCCGATCACCTCGTGCCCGATCACGGCGACTGCGCCCGCCGTCGCGAGGACGAGCCCGATCGCCGACAGCGAGATCACGCGCGCGTCCGAGCGCAGGGACCGCAGGTCCGCGAAGAACGCCGAGGCGTAGAGCAGCGGCGGGAGGAACACGAGCAGCACGAGCTCGGGGTCGAGCTGGATGTTCGGGATTCCCGGCACCAGACCGAGCGCGAGGCCGCCGATCACGAGCGGGATCGGATACGGCACCTCGAGCCAGTTGGCGAGCGCGTTCAGCCCCGCGGCGGCCACGAACAACGCGGCGATGACGATCTGGAGGTCGCTCACCGGCCGGATTCTTGCGGGTCGCCGGGCGGGTCCTAGTGCTCGTGGTGGTGGCCGCGGACGGTCTGCCACGACTGCCACGTGATACGCAAGATCACCAGCGTGATGCCGAGACCGATGAGCGCGTCGGCGATCGGCGCACCGAGCGCGACGACGGCCGCCGATGCGATCACGGCGAGGCTGACGTAGGCGTCGGCGCGAGCGTGGTTGCCGTCCGCGATGAGCGCGGGGCTGTCGATCCGGCGCCCCGTGCGAGTCCGCACGAGTGCCGCGATCTCGTTGCCGACGTAGCCGATCAGCCCCGCCGCGGCGAGCGCCCACAGGTGCGATGGGGAGGCGGGATGGATCAGACGGTCGACCGCCTCGACCCCGGCGACGCAGGCGCTGATGAAGATCGCGGCGACGACGAACAGCCCCGCGAAGCGCTCCGCGCGGTCTGAGCGCAGGACAAACGCGATGGCCAGCGGCACGGCCGTGAGGGCGTCGCCGAAGTTGTGGATGAGGTCGGCGAGCAGCGCGACGCTTCCCGAGGCGACGAACACGAGCGTCTGAACGAGCGCCGCGAGCCCGAGAACCCCGAACGACACGAACACCGCGCGCAGCCCCTCGCGCGAACGCTTGATCGAGTCGTCGACGAGCCCGTGTGTGTGGCCGTGGTCGTGGGGCGCGTCGTTGTGCGCGTGCTCGCCGCGATGCGGATGTGAGTGCGTGACCGCGCCGTGGCGATGAAGGTCACCGCCCAGCGACTCGTACGTGACCTGATGCATCGAGCCCAACGGTAGAAGCTCGCGGGGGAGGAGAGCGCCTGTCGCTATCGTCGCGCTCATGAGCCAACCCCCACGCAGTGCGGTCATCTTCGGCGCCCGCAACCTCGGTCGGGCCGTCGTCGAGACGCTCATCGCCGAGCAGTGGTCGGTCGCCGCCGTCGCCCGCTCGCAGCAGACGCTCGACACGGCCGCCGCCGCGGGCGCGCTGGCGATGGAGGGCGACATCACCGACCCGTCGAGCGTGACCGCGTCCCTACGCGCGGCTGCCGAGGCGCACGGCGGCGTCGACCTCATCGTCAACGCCGCGTCGGCCTACGGCGGCAGCCGCTCGGGGCCGTTCGGCGGCGGCCCGATCGCCCAGGCCGACGCCGAGGCCTTTGACTCGTGGGCGGCCGCCCCGGCCCGCGCGGCGTTCACGTTCCTGGCGGCCGCCGGCGCCTTCGCCGTGCAGCAGGGCCGCCCGGCAACGCTGGTCCAGGTCACGGGCGGATCGTCGCGGCGCGCGATGGCCGGGCGTGGGCTGTGGGCCGCCGGCGCGTTCGGCGTGCGCGCGATCACGCAGGCCGCAGCGCTGGAGCTGCGCGAGCAGGGGATCCACGTCGCGCTCCTGATCGTCGACGCCGGCATCCAGCCGATCGACGGGACGACCCGCGAGGGAGTCGAGCCCGCTGCGCTCGCCGACCCGCATGAGATCGCCGACGCCGTCCTGTTCCTCGCGCAGCAGGGCGCCCGTGCCGCGACGCACGAGCTTCAGGTCACGCCGCTGAAGGAAAACTGGGTGCCGTAGGTCAGCCGTCGAGCGCCGGGATCGTCCGCGTCACGAGCTCCCGGAACGCGGCGATCAACAGCGCCTCGGTCTGTTCGCGCGTCGCGTCACCGAGCAGCCACGCGCGCGTCGCCTCGGACGTGAACGCGTTGAAGCACCGCAGCGCAAAGCGTGCCGTCGGCGTGTCGTCGATGACGTCCGCGTTGAGCTCCAGCGTGCGCGAGACGAACTGCTCGCGGACCGCGGCGATCAGCGCGCCGATCCGCGCGTCCGGCCCGTCGGGGCCGTGGCCCGCGGCCGCGAGCCACGTTTCGCGGTTGTCGGCCACGACGTCGAGCGCGGCCGCGACGTTGTGGGCGATGCGCTCCTCGAACGGGGTCTGCACGCCGGCCGACCGCACGTCGTCCAGCGACGTACCGCCTTGTGCGACGACGGCCATGAAGACCTCGGCGATCCCACCGAAGTAGTGGTGCACGAGCGACCGTGCGACGCCGGCCGCCTCGGCGATGTCGCGCGTCGAGACGCCCGCGTAGGGGCGCTGTGAGAACACCTGGCGCGCCGCCTCGAGGATGTGCTCGCGGCGCGCGTCGGGCGACAGCCGCCGGCCGCGGGGGACGGAAACCGACGTGTCGGGCGTCGAGCTCATCGCCGCCGATTCTAGTTGACGCGCGTTCCAACAGTTGTTGTAATGAGCGCCAGTTAGGTCGCCCGCCGCCTGCGAGGAGATCGTGTCTCTCAGTTTCACCCGCCCGTCGCTACCGCTCGCGCTCGGATGTGCCCTCGCTGTCGCGTTGTCGGCGGCGCCCGCCGGCGCCGCGCGACTGACGATCTCGCCCGCCGCCGGGACCCCGGACGCGTCGCCGCAGACCCAGATCAGCGTGCTCGGCGTCGCCCGCGCACGGATCGAGTCCGTGTCGGTCACCGGCGCCACAAGCGGTCCCCATCCGGGACGCCTGTCCGCGTACGCGGGCTCGCCCGGTGCGAGCTTCGTCCTCGACCGCCCGCTCACGTCCGGCGAGCAGGTCCGCGCGATCGTTCGCATCCGGGGGCGCGCGCCGCGGCGCACGACGTTCACCGTCGCCACGCCGGGGTTGACGCCGCCGGTCCTGAACCTGCCGGCGACCCAACCGGACAAGCTCCAGCAGTTCGTCACCGAGCCCGCCCTGAGCCCGCCCAAGATCGCGATCCTCAAGGCCGCGCCGAACGCCGCGGGCGCGATCTTCCTGACCCCGCTGCCGTCGCCGATCGTGCACCCGGGCGCGACGAACACGATCACGATCTCGCCGGTCGGGCCCGGCGGCCCGCTGATCCTCGACTCGGGCGGCAACGTCGTGTGGTTCCGCCAACTCGCACGCCCCGACGTCGCCGCGAACCTGCGCGTCCAGCATTTCGGGCGCCAGCGCGTCCTGACGTGGTGGCAGGGGCCGGTCACCGCCGCCGCGTTCGGGCTCGGGGAGGGCGTGATCGCCGACTCGCACTACCGCACGATCCGCACCGTCCAGGCCGGCAACGGCTACAAGATGGACCTCCACGAGTTCACGCTCACGCCACAGCGGTCGGCGCTGTTCACGATCTACACGCCGATCGTCGTCCATCTGCCCGGGACAGCGCCGGGGGCGACCTCGCCACTTCTGGACGCCATCGTCCAGGAGGTCGACGTGGCGACGGGGCTCGTGACATGGGAATGGCACGCCTACGGCCACATTCCGCTGGCCGACTCGCTCGCGACCCCCGCCAACAGCGCCTACTACGACGCGTACCACATCAACTCGGCTCAGGCCCTGGCCGACGGCCACGTCCTGATCTCGGCTCGCGACACGTCGGCGATCTATGACATCGACCGCGCGACCGGGGCTATCGCGTGGACGCTCGGCGGCAAGGCGAGCAGCTTCCGCATGGGAGGCGGCGCGCAGTTCAACTTCCAGCACGACGCGCAGATGCTGCCCGGCCACCGCGTCAGCCTGTTCGACGACGAGGCCGGCCCGCCGCAGAAGGCGCCGTACTCGCGCGCCCTGATCCTGAAGCTCAACCTGCCTCGCCGGACCGCCACGGTCGCGGCCTCGTTTCACCGCGCGAATGACACCTCGGCCCAGAGCGAGGGCAGCGTGCAGTCGCTGTCCGGCGGCAACGTGTTCGTCGGCTTCGGCTCGACGCCGTTCTTCTCACAGTTCGCGGCCGACGGGCGTGTGCTGTTCGACGCGTCGCTGCCGCAGGACGACGGCAGCTATCGCGTCTACCGGTTCGCGTGGCACGGGCGCCCGCGGACGCCGCCGGTCGCTGCCGTTCGCGCCACGGGGCCCGAGGCGTTCGCGGTCTACGCGAGCTGGAACGGGGCGAGCGACGTGGCTCGGTGGCAGGCCGTCTCGTCCTCCGGCGCGGTCGTCGCCACCCAGAAGCGGGCCGGCTTCGAGACGCGCATCGACCTTCCGGCCGGTTCGGCGACGACGGGGCTGACGGTGCGCGCTCTCGACGCCCGCGGCGATCTGCTCGCCACGGTGAAGGCGCTGTGAGCGCAGTCGTCAAACGGGTCCTGCCGCGCCTGATCATCGCGCAGTCGCAATTCGACGCGCCGGCCCGGGCCGCCGCGGCGGCCCGCCGGCGACTGAACCGCAACGGGCGCGTCGAGCTCTACTTCGCGTTCGACGATCCGTGCAGCGCGGTCGCCGTGCTCGACCTCGACGAGCGACTGCGCGACCGCCGTGTCAACCTCGTGACGCTCCCGGTGATCGAGCGCGGCATCCGCGACGACCCTGCCGTCGCTCGTAAGCGCGACTACGCCCTTGTCGACGCGCGCCGGCTGTTCGCACGCCGCGACATCGCGCTCGCGCGAAGCGCGCCGCTGGGCCCCGAGGAAACCGCGTTTCTCGCCCGCTGGGTCGCGGCTGCACCGCCCGGTTTGGCGGCGCGCCGCTTCTGCGCGCAGGCGATGCAGACGCTATGGCTGACCGATGACGAGCCGGTCGGGCGCGATCGCTTCGAGACGCTGTGGCGCGACGTCGTCGGCACCGCGCCCGACAACGATTCACCCTACGCGCCCGCCGTCAGGGCCAACGAGAAGCGCATGCGCCGCCGCGGCGGCTACGACACGCCCGCCGCGTGGGTCCACGGTCAGCTGTTCTTCGCCCACGACCGGCTCGCGCAGATCGGCGAGCGCCTCGACGACCTGGGCTGGACGGCGTCGCCATGAGCACCGAACGCCTCGACTTCTTCTTCTCGTTCCGCAGCCCGTACTCGTATCTCGCGGCGCCGCGCGCGTTCGCGCTCGCCGACCGCTTCTCGGTCGACGTCATCTACCGCGGCGTGCTGCCGATGGCGATGCGCGGCGAGGCCGTCCCGCGCGCCAAGCGACTGCACACGATCCGCGACGTCGCGCGCGAGGCCAAGCGCCTGGGCATGCCCTTCGGGCGCATCTACGACCCGATCGGCGAAGGCGCGTGGCGCTGCCTGCTCGTCGGCGAGCACGCGGTCGACGTCGGTCGCGAGCGGGCGTTCGTGCTCGAGTGCAGCCGCGGCATCTGGTCGGAGGCGATCGACGTCGCCGCCGACCCTGGGCTACGAACCGTCTGCGAGCGCGCCGGCCTTGACTGGGCCCAGTGCTGCGCCGCCCTCGGCGATCCGACGCTGCGCGAGCGCGTCGACGCCAACACAACTGCGCTCGGCGACCTCGGCCACTGGGGCGTGCCGGTCCTGCGGTTCAGCGATGAGCTGTTCTGGGGCCAGGACCGGATCGAGGACGTCGAGCGCAAACTCCTTGCGGCCGGCCTGGAGCGCTCGTGAGTCCCGCGCAGCGGCCCCCGAACCTGCTGTTGCTGATCACCGACCAGCAGCGCGCGCCGCAGCACTGGCCCGACGATCCGGCCTGGCACGACGCGCTGATGCCCAACGACGCCGAGCTGCGGCGCACCGGCATGACGTTCACGCGCGCGTTCTGCGCGAGCTCGATGTGCTCGCCGAGCCGCGCGAGCATGCTGACCGGCGTCTACCCGTCGTGCCACGGCGTGACGCTCACGCTGACCGACAACGACCTGCTGCCCGACCCGAGCACGCTGCCCGATGTCCTGCGCACCGTCGGGACGCTGGCCGCCCGCGGCGAGGTGCCACGGGCGCGGGTGGCCAAGGCGTTCGCGCGCGGTCTGCTGCGGCGCGGGCCGCGCGCCGGCAACGAGCCTGAGCTGCCGCCCGGGATCCCGACCCTCGCGACGCTGCTGCGTGAGCGCGGCTACACGGTCGCGCTCAAGGGCAAGTGGCATCTGACCAAACCGCTGAACGGCGTCGCGTGGACGGCCGCCGACACGGATCGCCTTGAGCGCGACTTCGGGTTCGCCGACTGGGACGCCGCCGACGCCGGCGGCAACGCGAAGTGCGAGTCATTCGGTGGCGGCAACGCGGGCCGGTCCGGCGAGGGCTGGGACGAGGACTACATGCGCGAGGTCGGAAGCTGGCTCGGTAGGGCCGACCTGCCCGAGCCGTTCTGCCTCGTCGTCTCGCTCGTCAACCCGCACGACGTCCTCGGGCTGCCGCGGTCCTACGTCGCGGGCGGCTACACGGACGGCGAGTTCGCCGACCTCGACGTGCCGCTGCCTCCGACGATCGACGAGGACCTGCGCGACAAGCCGACGATCCAGGCGATGATGAAGATCGGCCAGACGTCGTATCTCGGGGCGCTGTCGCGGGCCGATCGCAAGCGCTACGTGGCCTTCTACGCCCACCTGCACCGCGTCGTGGATCGCAAGATCGGCCGGCTGCTGGCGCTGCTCGGCGACGCCGACGACCCGCAGTCGCTGCGCGCTCGGACCGTCGTGCTGCGCACCTCGGACCATGGCGAGCTCGGCCTCTCGCACGGCGGGCTGCGCCAGAAGATGTTCAACGCCTACGAGGAGTCGATCCGCATCCCGTTCGTCGTGTCGAGCCCGGCGCTGTTCGACGAGCCGCGCGAGAGCGACGCGCTCGTCTCGCTCGTCGACATCGTGCCGACGCTCGTCGGGCTCAGCGGCCGGCCGCTGGCCGACGGCGAGCTGCACGGTCAGGACCTCGGTCCGATCCTGAGCGGCGAGCGCGAGAGCGTGCGCGACACGGTGCTGTTCACCTACGACGACCACCAGGCCGGCACCGCGTTCCAGGACGCGCCCGGCCAGCCCAACCGAATCCGCTGCGTGCGCGACGCGCGGTTCAAGTACGCGATCTACCTCGACCCGAGCGGGCGCGTCGCGCCCGAGTACGAGCTCTACGACCTCGAGCAGGACCCCGACGAGGCGCTGAACCTCGTCGACAAGCGCACGGGAGTGGGGCGGACACGGTTCGCGCGCGAGGTCGTCGGGCGGATGCACGCCGCGCTGATCGAGCAGTGCGCGGCGACCGAGACCGTGGCGCCGGCGCTGCCGGCGCTCAGCGGTCGCCGCGCGCCAGCGCGAGCTGGTGCTCGCGGTCGACGACCTTGACGCGCGGGCGGCCCTGGGCTTCGCCGAGCGCGCGCTCATGGGCGTCGAGGCGCTCCCAGCCCTCGTAGTCGACGATCTCGATGCCGCGGGCCTGGGTCGCGTCGAGCAGCTCGTCCGGGTCGGTGGTCGGGGTGGGCAGGCGCCCGGCGACGGCGTCCTCGATCAGCAGCTCGGTGGTGTCCTTGGCGCACTTCTTGTTCGTGCCGATGACGCCCGATGGCCCGCGCTTGATCCAGCCCGCGACGTACACGCCGGGCACGGGTTCGCCGGTCTGCGGGTCGGTCACGCGACCGTCCTCGTTGTGGATCGTCCCGGCGCGCTCGTCGAACGGGACGCCCGGAATCGGCGTGCCGCGATAGCCGATCGAGCGGAACACGAGCCCCGCCTCGATCAGCTCCTCGTCGCCGGTCGGCCGCGCCCGGAGGTCCTCGGTCAGCTCGTTGCGCACGACGCGGACGCCGGTGACGCGGTCGAGCTCCGACGATCTCGACCGGCGACGTCAGGAAGCGCAGCACGATCCGCTTGGGCTTGCCGGCCGGCGTGGCGTTGGCGTAGTCGGTGACGATCTCGACGTTGCGCCGCGAGGTCAGGTCGGCGAGGTCGGAGTTCAGAAACGCGACGCTGTGCGGGTCAAGCTGAGTGTCCTCGAGGTCGACGAGGATGTCGGCGTGCACGTCGGCGAGCTCAAGCAGCTCGGGGTTCGTGTAGGCGGCCTGCGCGGGGCCGCGGCGGCCGAGGACGACGACCTCCTGGATGTTGCTGGCCGCCAGCGCCTCGATCGCGTGATCGGCGGTGTCGGTGACGCGCAGCTCCTCGGGCGTCAGCACGAGCATCCGCGCGACGTCGAGCGCGACGTTGCCGTTGCCGACCACGACCGCCCGCGTCGCCGACAGGTCGAACTCGTACGCCGCGTAGTCGGGGTGGCCGTTGTACCAGGCGACGAACTCCGTCGCGGCGTGCGAGCCGGGGAGGTCCTCGCCGGGGATTCCGAGCCGGCGGTCGGTCGGTGAGCCGACCGAGTAGAGCACCGCGTCGTAGGCCGCCGCGAGCTCCTCGTGCGTGATGTCGGTGCCGATCTCGACGTTTCCGTGAAACCGAAACCGCTCGTGGCGCGCCGTCTTCTCATACACGCGCGAGACCGACTTGATCTTCGGATGGTCCGGCGCGACGCCCGCGCGGACGAGCCCCCACGGGGTGATCAGCCGGTCGAAGACGTCGACGGAGAACTCCGCCGCGTCGCTGCCCAGCAGCTGACCGGCCGCGTAGAAGCCCGCAGGCCCGGAACCGACTATCGCGACACGCACATCCACATTCTCAGCACACGGACCACTTCGGCACCGTGCGAACGGGCACTCAGTCGCCGACCGCCCGCCCCGCCGCGTCGGTCAGGGCGACCAGGCGCTTGACGCCCGCCGGCCCCTCGAACCCGCCGCCCCCGGTCATGACGGTCACGCCGTTGGCCGTACGCTGGCAGAGGAAGGGAACCTCCTCGGACAGGTCGGGCTTGTGGCCCGCCACGGTCGTGAGCCCGGTCTGGATCGCGCACTGCACGTCACCGAAGCGCTGGACGAACCGCGGCGCGATCGCGAGCCCGAGGTACTTGGGGTCCTCGTAGGGTCCGATCGTGATGCCGGGGGCGTTCGTGCGGATCGCGATCATCCACGGGAACGCGTTCAGATCGGCATTCGCGTACGCGCGATAGGCGACCGCGGCGCCGTGATAGGCCTTCCGGTATTCGGCAACCGTGTGGCTGTTGACCACCAGCTGGTTGCGATGGGTGCTCTCAACGATCGACTTCTTGCCCTTGGCGTTGTCAGCGGTCGCCGCGACGATGTCCTTGAACCCCGGCAGCGACTGCGGCAGCGAGATCGTTCCGCCGGCCGCGTGGCCGGTGGAGCCCTGGTCAAGTGCCAGTACGCCGCCGGCGCACACGACCGCGATTGCGATGAGCGCCAGCGATCGTTCGAGCGGGCATGTCGAGCAGTATCCCGCGCCGATCGAGCACGCGCGAGTAGGCTCGCCTGGTGGCCGCTGCCGATCGCGCGCACGTCCGCCTGGCGGAGCTCGTCGCCGCGCTTTCGCTCGGGATCGATCTCGGGTTCGGCCAGCCGATGGAGCACGTGCTGCGCCAGTGCCTGATCGCGCTGCGCCTCGCCGAACAAGCGGGCCTCGACGAGGAGCAGCGGGCGTGCGTCTACTACACCGCGTTGCTCGTAAACGTGGGCTGCCACACCGACGCCCACGAACAGGCCAAATGGTTCGGCGACGACTTCGCGCTCAAGCAGACGAAGTACGAGTACAACCTCCCCAGCGTGCGCGGGACGGCGGCGACGATGCGGATGATCGGCTCGGGCAACCCGCCGCTGCATCGCTTCCGTATCGGCCTGGAGTTCGCGATCTCCGGCCGTCACGACATGGATCGGATGATGGAGACTCACGTCCAGCTCGCGCGGGCGCTCGGCGAGCAGCTTGAGCTGCCGCAGACGGTGCTCGACGCGCTCGTGCGGCGCCTACGAGCAATGGGACGGGCACGGCTGGCCGAACCAGATCGCGGGTGAGGAGGTACCGCTGGCGAGCCGCGTCGCGCAGCTGGCCGAGTACGTCGAGGTCGCACACCGCGTGGGAGGCGTCGACGCCGCGAAGGCTCTCGCCCGCGATCGCGCGGGCAAGCAGTTCGACCCGACGCTGGCCGATCTCGTGTGCGCCGACGGCGACCTGCTGCTGTCGGGCCTTGACGAGGTCGACACCTGGCAGGCGGTGGTCGCGGCCGAGCCCGCGCTCGCCGTCGTCCTGTCGGGCGAACGCTTCGACGCGGCGCTCGCGGCGATTGCGACGTTCATCGATCTCAAGTCCCCCTACTTCCTCGGCCACTCGATCGCCGTCGCGGAGCTCGCCGCGGTCGCCGGGCGCCAACTCGGGATGGCCGACGACGAGGTCCGTACGCTGCGACGCTCCGGGCTCGTGCACGACTTCGGCCGCCTCGGCGTCTCGAACGCGATCTGGGACAAGCGCGGGCCGCTCGGAGCCGGCGAGTGGGAGCGGGTGCGCTTTCAGCCGTACCTGACCGAGCGCATGCTCACGCAGTCCGAGCCGCTCGCGCCGCTGGCCGCGATCGCGCTTCAGCACCGCGAGCGTCTCGACGGGTCGGGCTACCCGCGCGGCCTGTCAGGCGCGGCGATCTCGCCCCCGGCGCGCGTGTTGGCCGCCGCCGACGCCTATCAGGCGATGCGCGAGCCGCGCCCGCACCGCGAGGCGTTGGCGGCCGACGCGGCGGCGGCGCAGCTGCGGGCTGAGGTCCGGTCCGGGCGTCTGGAGGGCGACGCGGTCGAGGCCGTGCTCGGCGCGGCGGGCCACCGCGTCGCACGCCGCCGCGAGGGTCCGGCCGGACTGACCGCACGTGAGGTCGAGGTCCTCCAGTTGCTCGCCCGCGGGCTTTCCAACAAGGCGATCGCCGCCCGGCTCGTCATCTCGCCGAAGACGGTCTCCAACCACGTCGAGCACATCTACGCGAAGATCGGCGCGTCGAGCCGCGCCGCCGCCGGGCTGTTCGCGGTGCAGCACGGCCTGCTTCCAGAAGATGGGGTCAACGTCTCATGAGCCGCCGCGCTCGTCGCTAGAGGAACGTCCGGCCCTCGCCGCGGTACGTCGGGACCTCGTCGACGATCGCGTCGCCGTCGACGAGGTACAGGCGGTCGAAGCGCTCGCACAGCTCGCCGGCCTTGGTGTGGCGGAAGTAGACCTTGTCGCCGACGCGCAGGCGGTCGGCGGCGCTTGCCGATCAGCGGCGTCTGGACCTCGCCCGGCGCCCTCGGCCGCGTCGAGCGTCGAGGCCCTCGGGGAGGTACGGCGTCGGCACGCGGTCCTTGCCGCCGGGGCCCGACGCGAGGTAGCCGCCGCCGAGCGCGGTGACGATCCCGCGCCCGGGCCGCCGGACGACCGGCTGGGCGAACATCGCCGCCGGCTCAAGCGTGAACGCCGAGTAGTTGTCGAACAGCGTCGGGGCGTAGAAGCCCGAGCCGGCCGTCGCCTCGGTCATCGCCGGCTCGGTCGCGACGAGCTCGAGGTCGCCGGTCCCGCCGGCGTTGACGAACTCAAGCTCGCGCGACCTGCGCCGATCGCGGCCACCGCCTCGGCGCGGCGCTCGCGCAGCTCGGCGTAGGACTTGCGTCTGCATCCGGGCGATCGCGACGCTGCTTGTACGGCTCGCCGGCGATCGTCGCCCAGGCCCGGCGATGTGGCCCTCGTAACACATCATCCCGACCAGCCGCACGGTTGGCCGCGCCGTCGATCGCCTGCGCCAGCCGGCGCGCGTCGCGCGGCTCGTGGACGGGTGTGCGCTTGGGCCCGATCTTCACCCGCCCGCCGCCGAGCCACAGCGACGCGTCGAAGTCCAGGCACACCCGCAGCGGTGCCGACAGCCTCCCGACCGCCGCGTCGATCAGGTCGAGCTGCTCGACCGAGTCGACCATCACCACCGGCGCGCCGTCGGGGTCCTGCGCGGTCAGCGGCGGCGAGTGCGCGCAGCGCGCCGCGGTCGGCGGTCGGGTAGGCGACGACGAGGTTGCTGAAGCCCTCAGACGCCAGCCACAGCGCCTCGGGCAGCGTGAACGTCAGCATCCCGCGATAGCCGTCGTCGCGGTCGAGGATCGACGCGCAGGAGCGCCCGGCAGCGCACCGACTTCGACGCCACACGGATCGGCTTGCCCGCGATCTGGCCCAGCATGTTGTCCGAGTTGGCCCACATCGCCTCGAGGTCGACGAACGCAAACGGCGCGTCGATGTCGGCGAACGCCTTGTTGTAGCGGCGCAGTCGATCGGCCGGCGCGAGCGTCATGACGGCGCTCCGACGGCGGATCCGGCGACCGGGCCGAGCACGCGACGCGTGTAGTCGTTGGTGAACACGCCGCCCGGGTCCAGGCGCGCGCGGACGGCCTGGAAGCGGTCCCAGTCCGGGTAGCAGCTCGCGCAGGTCGGCCGCGCTGCTGGTAGTGGCGCTTGCCCCAGTGGGGGCGGCCGTCGTAGTCGCTCATGATCTCCTCGACGCCGCGGAAGAACGCTCTCGAACTCCATCCCGGTGAACTGGTGGCAGGCGATGTAGCAGGTCTCGCGCTCGTGGGCCGTCGACAGCAACGCGTCGTCGCCGGCCGCGAAGCGCACCTCGAACGGGAACAGGATCGGCAGCCGGCGGTCGCTCGACGAGCGTCCATGCACGCGCTCGAGCGCCTCGCGCGCGTGCGCGCGCGGGATCGCGTACTCCATCTCGGTGAACCGCACGTTGCGGATCCCGTCGCGTAGACCCGGTAGGCGTGGTCCTGAACGCGGGACTCACCCAAGGCGCGCGCCATCAGCGCGGTTCAGGCGCGGGACCTGGCCCTCGAACCGCCGCCCGGTCCGGCAGATCATGCTCAGGACGGTGTTCTCGACGAACCGCTCCTGGAACGCGCGCTTCCACGCCGGGGTCGGGTCGGGCGGGGCGTCGCTGCGGATCGTCGAGCGCGTCATCGCGGTGCGCGTGTAGGGCCACAGGAAGAACTCGAAGTGGTCGTTGCGGTCGACGTGCTCGTCGAGGCGGTCGAGCGACGTCGTCGAGCGGCAGCGGCTTGTCGATGCGCGGTCAGCGTGTAGAGCGGCACGCACTCGAGCGTCGACCTCCGACGCGATCCCCAGCGCGCCGAGCGACACGCGCGCCGCCAGCAGCGCGTCGGGGTCGGACTCGCGGTCGACCTCGACGACGTCGCCCGACGCGGTCACGAGCCGCATCGCGGCGACGCGCGTCGACAGGTTGCCGAACCGCACGCCGGTGCCGTGAGTCGCCGTCGCCAGCGCGCCGGCGAGCGTCTGCGTGTCGATGTCGCCCTGGTTCTCGAGCGCCAGGCGCCGCGGCGCCAGCAGCGGCCCGAGCTGGTGCAGCGTGATCCCGCCCTGCACGCGTCACGAGGCCGGACTCCGCGGATCGGCGTCGATCACGCGCTGCATGGCGCTGGTCTGCGACCAGCACGCCCATCGGTGCACGCGATGTCGGTGAACGAGTGCGCCGAGCCGGCTGCGCGCACGCGCAGCCGCTGCTCGGCCGCCTGCGCGACGACCTCGCAGAGCTCGTCCTCGCTGCGCGGGCCGCGCGATCCGCACCGGCGCGCAGTGCTGGTCGCCGGCCCAGTTCGTCCACGTCTCAGGAGCCATCGCGCCACCTCGTAAGCTGGGCGCCATGAGCGACGAGCTGCGGGTCGGCCTCGCCGGGTTCGGCCTCGCCGGCCAGGTCTTCCACGGCCCGGTGATCGCCGCCACACCGGGGCTGCGCATCGCGCGCATCTCGACAAGCGACCCCGAGCGCCAGGCCAAGGCGCGCGCGGCCCACCCGGGCGCCGAGGTCGTTGCGTCGGTCGACGAGCTGTGGGACGGGATCGACGTGCTCGTCGTCGCGACGACCAACGACGCTCACGTGCCGCTCGCCAACGCGGCGCTCGACCGCGGGACGGCGGTCGTCGTCGACAAGCCGCTGGCCATCGACGCCGCCGCTGCGCAGGACCTCGTGGCCCGCGGCGGGCCGCTGACCGTCTACCAGAACCGCCGCTGGGACGGAGACTTCCTGACCGTCCGCGACGCGCTCGCCTCGGGCGAGCTCGGCGAGCTGATCCGGTTCGAGAGCCGCTATGACCGGTTCGTCCCCGTCGTGCGCACCGAGCGCTGGCGCGAACAGGCCAACCCGACGCTCGGGCCCGGGATCCTGCTCGACTTCTCGGCCCACCTCGTCGACCAGGCGCTGCTGATCGGCGGCCCGGTGCGCCGCGTCTATGCCGAGATCGATGTCCGCCGCCCGGGCGGGATCGTCGAGGACGACTGCTTCGTCGCCCTCGAGCACGAAGCTGGCCTGCGCTCGCACCTGTGGATGAGCTCGACCGCGCCGCTGAACACGCCAAGGATGCGTCTCACCGGCCGCAGGGCGGCGATCGCCACCCACGGCCACGACCCCCAGTGGGACCAGCTCATCGCCGGCCTGCGACCGGGCGACGACGGCTACGGCGCCGCGGGCCCGGCCCAGCTCGCCGACATCGACGGCGTGCGCGACGTGCCGATGCGCGACGGTGCGTGGCAGGACTTCTACGCCGGCGTCGTCGCCTGGGTGCGTGACGGCGCGCCGGCGCCGGTCGACCCGGCCGACAGCCTCGCCGGCCTGCGCGTGATCGACGCGGCACGGGTCTCGGCGGCCGAGCATACGGTCGTCGACCTCAGCTCGCCGGCGGCGTGATCGTCAGCCAGCGCCGCGGGTTGGCAACGGTCATCGTCTCGATCGCCTCGTCTGAGACGCCGGCCTCGCGCAGCGCGGGCAGGAAGAACTCGCTCAGGTACGTGTAGCCGCGGCCGCCGCGCGACTGCGCAGCTCCGACACCTGGCCGACGTCCTGGGAGAGCAGCACGTGCTCGGTCATACCCGGCCTCGATCAGGCCGATGACGACATCGCGCACGCGCTGCTCGTGGTCGCCGGCCTGGTGGCCGACGTTGTCGATCGACACGTAGCCGCCCCAGCGGGCCACCTGAGGCAGTAGTCGAGCGACGGGAACGTGTCGCAGTGGCCGATGCAGACGCGCGCCGGGTCGACCCCCTCCTCGTCGAACAGGCGCCATCTGCGCCGTGCCGGTCGAGTGGTAGAGCGTGTGGGTGGCCAGCGGCAGGCCGGTCGCGATCTGGGCGCGCGCGGCGGCGCGGTGCACGCGCTCCTCGAGCGGCGAGATCCAGCCCTGGCTGGCGCCGATCTCGCCGATGATCCCCGGCCGCACGCCGGTCGCCGTCCGAAGCCGTCGGTGATCTCGGCGATCAGGCCGCGCGCGATTCGTCGGCGGTGCTGCGCCGGGCGAGGTCGTCGCCCGGCGGGTAGTAGGGCTCGGTGTACCAGCCGCAGCCGGTGACGATCTTCGACGCCGGTGCGCGCCGACAGCCGCACGCAGGCCGAGCGGGTCGCGGCCCGCGCCGCCCGGCGTCTGGTCGACGAGGCACGCGCCGCCGGCGTCGCGCGAACGCCGCCAGCTCGGCGGCGAGCACGTCCTCGTCGCGCGTCTGGCCGATGAAGCCCTGGCCGTCGTCGGCCCACATCTCCAGGAACACGTGCTCGTGGGTCAGGGTCCAGCCGATCGCCTCCGGGTCGACCGGCCCGTCGACCGTCTCGATGTACGGCGCCGCTCACGGCGCCGTGCCGCGCCGTCAGCCGGACGTGCGGATGGGCGCGCGAGCAGCGCCTGTCGTGTACTCGTCCTGCGGATTGCCGAACACGCTCGCCGTCTCGCCGACCTCGACGATCCGGCCCGCGGTTCATCACCGCGACCCGGTCGGCGACCTCGGCGAGCACCGCGAGCTGGTGGGCGACGAACAGGATCGCCACGCCCGAGCTCGTCGCGCAGGTCGAGGAACAGGTTCAGCAGCTGCGCCTGCACCGAGACGTCGAGCGCGCTGACCGCCTCGTCGGCGATCAGCACCTCGGGGCCGACGGCGAGCGCGCGGGCGACCGCGACGCGCTGGCGCTGGCCGCCCGACAGCTCGCGCGGGCGACGCTCGGCGAGTGCTCGCGCTCAGGTGGACGCGCTCGAGCGCCTCGCGGACGAACGCGTCGGCGTTCTCGCTGCCCGGGCGCTGGTGGACGCGCCCGGCCTCGTGCAGCGCCGTCGCCGACGGTCATTCGCGGGTTCAGCGACGCGTAGGGGTCCTGGAAGACCATCTGCATCCGCCGGCGCAGCTCGCGCAGCTCGTCGCCCTTGCGCCGCGCGGACGTCGATGCCGTCGAGCGCGATCGGTGCCGGCGTCGGGCTCGATCAGCCGGATGATGCAGCGCGCGAGCGTCGTCTTGCCGCTGCCCGAGCCGCCGGCGAGGCCGAGGATCTCGCCGCGGCGCAGCTCGAACGACACGTCGTCGACCGCGCGGTGCGGCTCAGGCTTCAGCGCGGGCCACGCGCTCGGCGACCGTCTGGCGCAGGCCGAACTCCTTGACCAGCCCGTCGACGGCCAGCAGCACGCGGCTCGTCTTGGATCGTCTCCGCAGGCTCGCTCATCACGAGGCCTCGGCAGACTGGGTCGAGCACCAGCCCCGCCCGGGCGTGCGAACGGGCGCACCGGGCACGCCGTTTCGTGGCCGGCCGCAGACCGGCTGCAGCGCCATCGAGATCGACTCGCACGCGGCTGGGCGTAGCGAGCAGCGCGGCTCGAACACGCAGCCGGGCAGCACGTCGGTCAGCTCGGGCGGCACGCCCGCGATGCCCGGCCGCCGCGCCGGCGTGGCCGGCCGACTCCAGCCGCGGCACCGACTCCAGCAGCGCGCGCGTGTACGGGTGCTGCGCGTCGGTGTAGATGCTGCTCGAGCGTGCCGGTCTCGACGACGTGGCCGCCGTACATCACCGCGACGCGGTCGCAGACCTGGGCGATCACGCCGAAGTCGTGGGACACGAGCAGCACCGCCATGCCCGCGCTTCTCGCGCAGCGACGTCAGCAGCAGCCAGGATCTGCGCCTGGGTCGTCACGTCGAGCGCCGTCGTCGGCTCGTCGGCCAGCAGCACGCGCGGCTCGGACGCCGTCGCGAGCGCGATCATCACCCGCTGGCGCATGCCGCCGCTGAGCTCGTGCGGGTAGGACAGCGCAGCGGCGCTCGGGATCCGGGATGCCGACCTCGTCGAGCAGCTCGATCGCCGCGCGTTCGCGCCTCGCTCTTCGAGAGCCCGAGGTTCGCGGACAGCGTCTCGGCGATCTGGTCGCCGACCCGGAACACCGGGTTCAGCGAGCTGAACGGGTCCTGGTAGATCATCCCGCGTCGTGGGCGCGGAAGTCGCGCAGCTCGCTTGTCGCTCATCGCGCGCACGTCGCGCCCGTCGAACGCGATCTCGCCGGCGGTGATGCGGCCGGGGCGGGGGACCAGCCGCATCACCGACCGGCAGGTCAGGCTCTTGCCCGAGCCGGACTCGCCGATCAGGCCGACGATCTCGCCGGGCGCGAGCTGCCAGGCCGGCGTCGTGGACGGCGACCAGCGGCGCCTTCGGCGGTGCCGAACTCGACGCGCAGCCCGTCGATCGCGCAGCAGCGGCTCGGCGGCAGTGACCGCTCACTGCGGCCTCCGTGCAGCTCGCCGTCGGACAGGCCGTCGCCGAGCATGCCCGGCGCCGACGCCGAACAGCGACGACGACGAGGCCCGGGCAGCGTCGCGACCCACCACGCCGTCAGCAGCGTAGTTCTGGCCGTCGGCGATGATCGACCCGAGCTCGGCGGTCGGCGGCTGCGCGCCGAGGCCGAGGTAGGCGAGGCTCGCCAGCAGCAGCAGGTTGACGACCATGTCGAGCGTCGAGTAGATGAGCGCCGCGCGCATCAGGTTCGGCACCGCGTGGCGCAGGATCGCCCGCCGGTGGGAGTAGCCGAGCGCCGTCGTCGCGAGCATGAACGGCTGCTCGCGCATGCACGAGCATCTCCGCGCGCGCCAGCCGCGCGTACAGCGCCCAGGCGACGAGCGGCACGCCGATCAGCACGCCCTTGACGCCCGGCCCGACGATCGCGATCACCGCGATCGACCAGGACGATGAACGGGAACGCGATCATCACGTCGCGCGACGCGCGCGATCGACCGCGTCGACCCAGCCGCCGAAGTACGCCGGCGAGTCGCGCCGACGAGGACGCCGATCGGCAGCGGGATGTACGTGACGGCGGCGACGATCACGAGGTCGAGCGCGCAGCGCGTAGAGCGTGCGGCTGAAGACGTCGCGCCCGGCGTCGTCGGTGCCGAACAGGTGCTGAGCGACGGCGCGCTGAGGATGTTGATGAAGTCGAGCTCGTTCGGGCCGTACGGCGCGATCAGCGGCGCGAGCAGCGCGGCGAGCACGAGCACGCCGACGATCCCGGCGCCGATCTTGGCCTGCAGCGGCAGCCGCCGGACGGCCGCAAGCGCCGGCGCCGGTGCGCTCGACGACCGGCTCGACGGCGGCTCGGCGGCCGAGGACGGGCCGAGGACGTCGACGCTGCTCATCGCTGCGCCAGCCTCACGCGCGGGTCGAGTCACGCCTGGATGACGTCGGCGGCGAGGCTCGCCAGCACGACTGCCGCGCCGGCGAGCAGCGCGAGCGCCTGGACGAGCTGGTAGTCGCGCTTCTCGACCGCCTCGAGCAGCAGCGTCCCGAGCCCGGGGATCTGGAAGACCTGTTCGACCACGACCGTGCCGCCGATCAGGAAGCCGATGTTGACCGACGAGGATCGTGAGCGTGGTCATCATCGAGTTGCGCAGCGCGTGCTTGCCGACCACGCGCCGCTCGCTGCAGCCCGCGCGAGCGCGCGGCCTCGATGTACTCGCTCTGCAGCACCTCGAGCAGGCTCGAGCGCAGCGTGCGCACGACGACCGTCGCCAGCGCGCAGGCCGAGCGTGAGCGCGGGCAGGGTCAGCGTCTTGAGCGATGCCGCCGATGCCCGGTCTCGTAGCCCGACACCGGGAACCATTCCGAGCTCGAGGCCGAACATCAGCGCCAGCATCAGGCCGAGCCAGAAGGCCGGCATCGCGAACGACGAACGTCGTCCCGAGCCGGATCGCGTTGTCGACGACGCCGTTGGGCGCACGCGCCGCGAGATCGCCAGCGGGACGCCGATCACGAGCGCGACCAGCATCGCGTAGGTGATCAGCGCGCGCTCGGCGCGACGCGCTGCCGACGCACCTCGCCGACCGGCGCGTCGAGTGTGAACGACGTGCCGAAGTTGCCCGTGCACGATGTGCGACACGTAGAGCCAGAACTGCGTCAGCAGCGGGCGGTCGAGGTCCGAGCTCGTGGCGGACCTGCGCGATCGCGCTCGGCGTCGCGCGCGACGCCGAGCACGATCTGCACCGGGTCGCCCGGGCACGAGGTGGATCGATGAAGAACGTCGCGACGAGCAGGCCGAACAGCACCACGAGGCCGAGCGCCAGCCGGTGGACGAGGTAGCTCACCATCGGGGCTGCGCCTGCTCGTCACGAGTCGCTCCTCGAGCTAGCCGGTCGTCGGTCCGTCGCCGTCGCACTGCTGCCCGGCGATCCACGTGTCCTCCAGGTGGTCCGAGCCCGAGCGCGTCGATCTTCGGTGCCGCACGTCGTTGCGCCGAGTGGGCGTTGATGAACGGCAGGTTCATGACGTTGATCGACCGGCGTCTGCTCATTGAGCGCCTTCTGGATCTTCGGCCACTGCTTGACGCGCTCGGCGTCTCGGTGGGTCGTGACGAACGTCTGGACCTCCTTCTGGATCGCCGGGTCCTTCCAGTTCGAGAAGAACCCGTTGAGTGCCGTTGTCCGGGTCGGCCGAGGAAGTCGGCGTACTCGTCGGGCACCGGTCATGTCGCTGGTGAACGACGCGAACGGGAACGTCATGTCGTACTTCGCTGGCCAGGAAGTTGGCCGTCACCGGTCGCCGGGTCGGTCTCCTGGCAGCTTGACCTTGATGCCGATCGCGCCCAGCTCCTGCTGCAGCAGCAGCGCCGAGCTGCGTGTAGTAGTCGTAGCCCGACGGGTACTGGCAGCGTCGTCGAGAACCCCTTGGGGTACTTCGACGCCGCCATCAGCTCCTTGGCCTTCGCCACGTCGTACGGGTACGGCTTGACGGTGCTGTCGGGCGGCGTCGTATTTCGAAGCCCATGCAGCACGCTGTTGGGGATCTGTGCCCAGCCCGCGGAAGATCGCCTGGTTCATCTGCTTGCGGTTGAGCGCGTACTGCATCGCCCGGCGCACGTTGAGGTCCGGAAGCCCGGCTTGCTTGTGGTTGAGCCACAGGCCCATGAACAGCGGGACCTTGGCCGACTGCACGCGCAGGTTCTTGTCGGCCTGGAGCGAGCGATCTGCGAGAACGGCATGCCGTCCATGATCTGCGCGGCGCCGCTGCGCAGCGCGAGGATCCGGCTGTTGGAGTCGGTCGCGAAGTTGAACGGACCGAGTTCAGGTAGGGCTTGCCCTTCTCCCAGTAGTAGCGGGTTGCGCTCGAACGTGATGTGCGAGCCGCTTGACGAACTCCTTGACCATGAACGGCCCGGTGCCGACCGGGTGCTTGTAGAACGCCGCGCCCTGCTTCTCGACCAGCTTCTTGGGCAGGATGAAGGCCGGCCAGATGCGAGATGTTGTAGAGGAACGCCGCGACCGGCTGCTTGAGCTTGACCTCGACGGTCGTGGGGTCGATCACCTTGGCCGAGCCGTAGCCGCCGGCGACCGAGCTCATCGCCGCGTTGACCTTCGGATCGCCGAAGCGGTTGAGGCTCCAGGCGACGTCCTCGGCCGTGACCGGCTGGCCGTTGGAGAACTTCAGGTTCGGGCGCAGTGTGGAACGTGTACGTCTTGCCGTCGGGCGAGACCTTCCACCGCTGGGCGAGCGACGGCTCGAGGTCGTCGTGCCGCCGTTGGGGTCGGAGCGCACGAGGCCCGATGTAGATCAGGTTGTAGGCGAAGATGTCGCCGTTGCCGTTGATGATCGTCAGCGGGTCCAGCGTCTCGCGTCTCCGCCTGGCGCTCGTAGACGAGGTTGCCGCCGCGAACCGGCGTGCCCTGGCACGCCGGCGCTCTTGGACGCGCCGGCCGAGCCGTTCAGCGACGCCTTCTTGGAGCTCCCGCCGCCGCCGCCGCACGCGGCCAGTAGCAGGACGCTGCAGGAGTCCCTACGGCGAGGGACGCCGCGGTCTTATGCATGGTGCTTCTCCTCCTGGTGGTGGTCGCGCCGTCGCCCGCTGCGGCGCTGGTCCGCTGAGGAATCCTCAGACGGTTGAACTCCTGCTCGACGAGTGCGACCTGGCGCTCGCGGGTCAGCCGCTGCGGGTCGAGCAGCGCATGCAGGCTGAACCCGTCGATCAGCCCCAGCAGGCGCTCGGCGATGTCCTCCGGCGGCTCGTCGCGCGTCGATCTCGCCGGCCTCCTGGCCGTCGCGCGCGAGCGCCGTGAGGCGATCGATCAGCGGCCGGGCCGCGGCGCGCCGGAGTGCGCGGGACGCCGTCGCCGCCGCGGATCAGCGCCGGCTCCAGTAGTTCATGAGGAACTTCGTCTCGAGCTCGCGCTCGTCGTCGAGCGGCAGGTTGTCGAGCACCAGCTCGCGCAGCGCCGCGATCGCCGGTGCAGGCCCGTCGAGCTTCTCGTCCCAGCGCGCCGCGATGCGCTCGTAGGCGAGCGCAGCGCCGAGCCGAGGATGTCGTCCTTGTCGGCGAAGTAGTGCGCCAGCACGCCGGTCGACCAGCCCGTCTCGCGTGGCGATGCGCGCGGATCGTCGCGCGCTCGAGCCCGTCGCGGGCGATCACGCGCCAGACCGCCTCCAGCAGCTCCTCGCGGCGCTCGTCGTGGTCGACGTCCTTGGGCATCAGCCGGCCGACCTGTCGGCGCCGGTCGCGGTACGGCGTCTCGGTGCAGGAACGCGAGCGCCTCGTCGACGTCGCGCGCGCCGGCGTCGGAGCCGAGGCCGCGCATGTTCAGCGCGCCGGTCGCGCAGCCCAGCGCGCGCGGCGTCGTCGATCTCCCAGCCGGCGCAGCGGGCGACGATCACGCCGGCGCAGAACGCGTCGCCGCAGCCGGTCGTGTCGACGACCGGCGCGTCGTGGGCGGGCAGCGTCGCGCTCGCCGTCGTCGTCGACGATCAGGCAGCCGTCGGCGCCGCACTTGACGATCACGCAGCGCGGCGCCGAGGTCGCGCAGCCGCGCGCGGCGGCCGATGCGAGTCGGCGTCGCCGGCGACCGCGAGCGCCTCGCCCTCGTTGGGCATGAAGATGTCGACGTGGGGCAGGCAGCGGCGCGAGCAGGTCGCGGCGTCGTCGCCGCGGACGCCGAGGAAGTCGGCCGTCGTCAGCGCGCCCGTGCTCGCGGGCGTGGCGCAGGATCTCGCCGGCGCGGCTCGCCGTCGATGCCGGGCAGCGCGGTCAGGCCGCCGAGGTGCACGGCGTCGCAGCCGCTCGATCACGTCCCACGGCGACGTCGTCGAGCGTCGAACGTGCTGTTGGCGCCCGGCACGTGCCACGCCGGGCGGCTGCCGTCGGGGTGGATCGGCAGGATCGTGGCCGACGTCTGCACGCCGTCCTTGCGCGACGAGCGTGCGACGCGTCGACGCCCTCGCCCTCGAGCGCGCGGACGAGGAAGTCGCCGATCAGGTCGCGGCCGATCGCGCCGATGGCGACGACGCGCGCGCCGAGGCGGGCCAGGTCGACGACCGTCCCGCCGGCGGTGCCGGCCGGTGTGATGCGGATCTCGTCGAGGATCCGGCTCTGCTGGCCGCGCGGCAGCTCCGACGACCGGGCGCCCGAGGACGTCGACGATGTAGGTGCCGACGCACGCGACCCGCGGGCGCGAGGCGTGCAGCGCGGCGATCGTGGTCTCGGTGATCATGCGCGCGCGGCCTGCGGTCGGGGGCGCAGCGCGCGGGCGCGCTCGCGGACCGCGTCGAGGTCGGCCTCGCTGAGGATCTGCGGCGTCCCGGCGACGATCGCGTGGTAGTAGACCGAGGCCAGCCACTCGAGGTTGACCGCCTTGTCGACCGCCTGCTCGATGCTCGAGCCGGTGACGACGGCGCCGTGGTTGGCCATCAGCGCGGCGCTGCGGTCGCCGCCCAGCGCCTCGCACACCGCCGCCGCCAGCTCCTCGGTGCCGAACGTCTCGTAGCGGGCCACGCGCACCGGCCCGCCGAACTGGGCGATGACGTAGTGGATCGCCGGCAGCTCGTCGACGATCGTGCCGAGCACGGTGCCGAAGTGCGAGTGGGTGTGGACGATCGCGGTGGCGTCGCAGGTCTGGTAGATCGAGCGGTGCAGCGCCGACTCCGACGACGGCGCCGAGGCGGTCGCGTGGTCGGGGGCGACCGCGCCGTCGGCAGCGCGACGTCGACGAGGTCGGCGGGGTCGATCGCCTGCAGCTTGGCCCCGCGCGGCGTGATCAGCACGCGGTCGCCGCTGCGGATGCTGAGGTTGCCGGCCGAGCCGGGGACCATGCCGCTCTCGCCGATCGCGCGCGCGCCCTCGACGAGCGCGGCGCGAGCGTCGTCGTCGAACGCGGTCATCGC
This sequence comes from uncultured Actinomycetes bacterium, assembly GCA_963846975.1. GTDB lineage: Bacteria > Actinomycetota > Thermoleophilia > Solirubrobacterales > Solirubrobacteraceae > AC-49. The sequence goes on along the minus strand of CAWJXY010000009.1, from coordinate 51,604 downwards.
CTCAGTCGGCTCCGAGTTCGTGCGCGCAGGTCGGCGAACGCCTGGTCGGTGCGGGTCAGCGCCTCGTCGATCGTCGCCTCGTCGTGGGCGGTTGACGAGGAACCAGTTGTGGACGGGGTGCAGGTAGACGCCGTTGCGCGCGCACGCGTTGGCCCACGCGCAGCACCGCGCGCGAACTCCGGGTCGTCTGCGAACAGGAGCAGCGGCAGCGGCGGCGGGCCGGTGACGGAGACGTCGAAGCCGTGGGCCGCGGCCTGGGCGCGCAGCCCCTCCTGGAAGCGCTCGCCGGCGGCGCGCATGAGCTCGATGCCGTCGGTCTCCTTGAGGATCCGGATCGTCGTCAGCGCGGCGGCCATCGGCGCGGCGGCGTACCAGAACGAGCCGGTCGCGGTGATGCGGCCGGCGACGTCGCGGTAGGGCTCGGCGCCCATCAGCGCGGCGAGCGGATAGCCGTTGGCCAGCGACTTGCTCCAGGCGCTGAGGTCGGGCCGCACGCCGATCGCCTCCCAGCTGCCGCGCAGGTCGACGCGCAGGCCGACGCGGACGTCGTCGATGATCAGCGCCGCGCCGACGCGGTCGCAGATGTCGCGCACGCCGCGCGCGAACTCGGGGTCGACCGGCTCCTGGTCGACGAAGACGTCGTGGCGGTGCGGCGTGCAGACGATCGCGGCGATGTCGTCCTCGCCCGCCTGCTGCGACCGCCGCCTCGACCGAGTCGAGGTCGTTGTACTCGAAGCGGACGGTGTTGGCGTGGTCCTCGGGGATCGTCCCGACGGCTTCGTCGGGGAGCGCCCAGCCGCCGATCCCGTGGTAGGAGCCGCGCGCCATCAGCACCTTGCGGTGGCCGGTCGTGCGCGCGGGCGGTGACGACGGCGAGCGACGTCGCGTCGGTCCCGTTCTTGGCGAACATCGCCCAGTCGGCGTGCGGCATCTGGTCGACGAGCATCTCGGCCAGCTCGACCATCTCCGGCCCCGGGCAGTTGAGGACGTCGCCGCGGGCCGACGTCTCGGCGGCGACCGCGTCGACCTCCGGGTGGGCGTGCCCGAGCAGGATCGGGCCGAACGTGCACATGAAGTCGATGAACTCGCGCCCGTCGACGTCCCACACGCGCGCGCCCTCGCCGCGGGCCAGGAACTGCGGGTAGTCGGGGCCGAGCCGGCTCGTGCTCAGGTGCCCGTACATCCCGTTGGGGATCACGCGCCGGGCGCGTTCGCGGTACGCCGAATCGACCGCCCGGGAGGGGCGGACAGGTGCTGCAGACACGAGGTCTTCTCCTTCGCCGCGGGGCCAGCATCGACCCCGCACGGATGTATCTCAGATGTCTGAAATAAAGTCAAGCCGACTGCTCAGCGGCTTCAAGCTGGGCGCGCATCGCGTCGGCGAGGGCGTGCGCGCCGCTCAACGGACGGACCATGACCGTGAGGTCGTCGATCAGGCCGTCGGCGCCGACGTGGATGAAGTCGCAGCCGTGGATCTCGCGGTCGCCGGCCCGCGCGGCGAACACGAACGCGTGGTCGCTGGCGTCCGGGGCGCCGATCTCGCGCTCGTAGCGGAAGTCCTCGAACACGTTGGAGACGGCGTGCAGGATCATCGCCGCGGCCTCGCGGCCGTGGTAGGGCTTGAAGACGATCGGGCTGCGGAAGACGACGTCGTCGGACAGCTGGGCGACGGCGGCGTCGATGTCACTGGCCTCCAGAGCGGCGGCGAACGGATGCATGCCTTGACCTCCACATAGTCAACAAGTTGAATAGGTGTGTATGAGTCTAGGACATGCGGTCCTGACGGCGCTGCTCGACGGCGAGGGCTCGGGCTACGAGCTCGTCCAAACGCTTCGACGTGTCGGTCGCCAACTACTGGTCAGCGACGCCCCAACAGCTGTACCGAGAGCTCGAGCGCCTGGAGCGCGACGGGCTCGTGGCGGGCCGCGTGGTCGAGCAGCCGCGGCGGCCGAACAAGCGCGTGTTCACGCTGACCGCCGCGGGCCGCGAGGAGCTGCTCGCGTTCACCGCGCGGCCGGCGCGCCCGACCGCACTGCGCGACGACCTGCTCGTCAAGCTCGCGGCCGTCGACGTGGGTGACGAGGCCGCGGTCGCTGAGGCGGTGTCGGCGCGGCTGGAGCACGCGCGGGCCAAGCTCGCGCGGTACGACCGCATGCACGACACGATGCTCGACGGCCGCGACGAGGACGCGTTCCTGCTCGGCGCTGAGCGCGTCGGCCCCTACCTGACGCTGAAGGCGGGGCGCATGTACGAGCGCCTGACGATTCGGTGGTGCACGGAGGTGCTGGCGGTGCTGGGGCGGCGGGGCTGACCGACTGGGCCCGGGGCGCCGGGGCGCTCCCCTCCGGCGTGCGAGGTCGGGTGGCACGTTACCCGCCGGAATCAGCGCAGGTAGCGTGCCACTCACCTCGCCATCGGCGCTTCAGCCCTCTTCCTCAGTGCGCTGTTTCGCGCTGCCCGCCAGCCCGAGCTCGGCGGCCTTCGCGCCCGGCCTCCGCGCGCGTGCGGACGTCGAGCTTGCGCAGGATCGCCGAGACGTGGTGGCCGGCGGTCTTCTCGGAGATGACGAGACGCTCGGCGATCTCGGCGTTGCGCAGGCCCTGCGCGACAGCGCGAGGACGTCGAGCTCGCGGGCCGTCAGGCCGGCCGGGTTGGAGCGCGTGCGGGCGCGCGGGCCGCGGGCAGGCCGCGTGCGCCGCGCTCGCGCAGGCGCCGGGCGACGATCGCCGCGGCGGGCTGAGCGCCGAGCTCGAGCAGCTCGTCCAGCGCGCCGCGCGCGGCCGCGTCATCGCGGTCTGCGGCGAGCGCCAGCGCCGCCTCGTAGTCGCAGCCGAGATCCCGCCAGCGCGCCGCGGCGGCCGGCCAGTCGCCGGCCGCCGCGGGCGCAGCGGGCCCCGCCATCTCCTCCACCGCAACCGTTGGGCTCTGCAGGCCCGCGCGCCGGCGCCATGCGGCGAGCTCGGCGACCGCCCAGCGCGAACGCTTGCGCCGGGCGAGCGCGAGCGCTTCGGACGTCGCCGCATCGACGCCGTCGGCGTCGCCGCTCCAGCCACGCGGCCTCGGCCTGCGCGACGGCCACGGGCAACGCGGCCTGGAGCTCGAAGCTGCGCGCCAGCAGCGCCGCGGCCTCGTCGAGCAGCGCCGGTCCCGTCGCCGTCGCCCCGCCGCGCGCGCACGCGGGCGATCGTCGTCAGCGCGATCATCCGCGGCAGTCGCGAGCGCCGCGGCTCGCGCACGACGTGCGCGGCCGTCTGCACCGCGTCGTCCCAGCGCCCGAGGTCGAGCTCGAGCGCGGCGCGGTACGCCAGCAGGTAGGACCGCCAGATCTCCAGCCCGCGCTCGGTCGTGTAGCGCAGCGCCGGCTCGAGTTGCTCGAACGCGAGGTCGTAGTCCCGGTGGCGCAACGCGATCGCGACGAAGTGCACGCGTGCCGCGGGCGACGTGCTCCTCGAGGCCTTCCTCGATCGCCTGCGCGAGGCTGCGCTCGAGCTTCTCGCGGCCCTCGGCGTCACCGGCCATGAAGCGCGCCGCCCCGACGCTGTTCAGCGCGTGGATGTGGATCTCGTCCTCACCGAGCCGCGCGGCGAGGTCGATCGCGCGGTCGCCCCAGGCGACCGCGCCGTCGATGTCCTCGGCGTCCATGCAGATCTGGGCGAAGCGCGCGTACGCCATCGCCAGCTCGCGGCCGGGCGTCACGCCGTCGAGCACCTCGACCGCCATCCGCGCGGCGTCGGAGGCCTCGGTCGCCCACCCCGGGCACCACAGCGCGTTGGAGAGCAGATACAGGTCGGCCGCCTGCGCGCGAACGTCGCCGACCCGCTGGCGCAGCTCGATCGCGCGGTGCAGCTCCGACACCGCCTCGCCGGCCTGCTCGGTCAGCACGCACTCGTACGCGCGGCGCTCGAGCAGCTCGGCCCGCTCGGCCGGCCCCAACGCGTCGGCGAAGCGCAGGGCCCGCGCGTACTGGGCGACGCTCTCGCGGTGTGCGCCGACCGCCGCGGCGCGCCGGGCCGCCTCGGGCGCGAAGCGCAGTACCGACAGTGCGTCGTCGGCCGCCTCGGCGTGGTGGGCGAGCCGCGCGGATCGGACGCGTCGTCGAGCGCCGCGAGCGCCCGGGCGTGCAGCGCGACGCGCCGTGTCGGAAGCATCGCCTCGTCGATCACGAGCCGCGCCAGCTCGTGGCGGAACGCGACCGTGCCGCCGGCCGGGACCACGATCCCGGCGCCGATGCACTCGTCGAGGTAGGCGATCGCGTCCCCCGCGATCGCCTCCAGCACGCCCAGCCCGGCGGGCGGTGACGAGACGGTCAGCGCCTCGAGCAGCGCGCGGCCGCTGGTGCTGATGCGCTCGGCACGTGCCAGCACCGCATCGCGGACGGTCGGCGGGATCTCGGCCGTTCCCGCCTCGAGGACCTCGGAGACGAAGAACGGGTTGCCGGCTGTACGGGCGAACAGCGCGCTCGCGTCGACGCCGTACGGTGCCGCGAGCTCGGTGACGGCGCGGGCCGACAGTCGCTCGAGGTCGAGGCTCTGGACGCCGCGCGCCGTCGCCAGCTCGCCGAGCACCGTCCGCAGCGGGTGGCGGTCGCCCAGCTCGTCGTCGCGGTAGGTGGCGATCACGAGCGCCGGGAAGCGGTCGGCGCGGCGGCCGAGCAACCGCAGCGCGTCGAGCGTCGCCTCGTCGGCCCAGTGGAGGTCCTCGAACACGACGACGGTCGGCGTACGCGCCCGCGACCTCGCGCCCCAGGGCGGCGACGACCTCGTGCGGGCGGTTGCTGCCCTCGACGACCTCCTCGACCTCGCCGCCCGTCTGCTGGGCGATATCGACGAACGGGCCGAGCGGCCGCGGGGTGAACAGCGCGTCGCACGCGCCCCACAGGACGCGCGTTGCGGGCTGCTCGTCGCAGAACCGGTGCACGAGCGCCGTCTTGCCGACGCCGGCCTCGCCGCGGACGAACACGAGGCGGCCGTTGCGCGTCGTGGCGACGGCCTCGAGGGCGCGGCCGAGCTCCTCGATCTGCGTGATGCGCTCGAGCAGTTGGGGCGACGCGGTCGTCGACGTGCCGATCACCCCGCCGATTCTTCAAGGCGCCCGCACCGCTGGCAAGCGCCCACGCGCAAGATAGGGGCAGGGTGCCGAAAGATAGGGAGGATGACCGATGCGCCCGCGGCCGTGTCGGCCTAGCGTCGACGACCATGATCTCCAACGCCAAGACCCACGCCGTCACCCTCGCCGCGCTCGCCGCCGTCACCTTCCCCGCAGCCGCCTCGGCGAAGTTCGATCTCAACCCGACCCCGCCGCCGGCACCGCCTGCACCGGCCCTGCCCGTGGCGTCGAGCTCGCCGGGCTTCCAGTGGGACGACGCCGGCATCGGCGCCGCCGGGACACTCGCCCTGTTCGGCGTCGCCGGGGCGTCCGTGGTCGTCGTGCGCCAGCGCCGCCGCCACGCGGGGGCGACCGGCTGAGGTCACTCCGTGGTCTACGAAAGTCGGCGGGTGCATCGGGCATGATGTATAAACGACAATCTGCCTATGGCGTACCGGACCGACCCTCCAATCTCGACGACGATCGCGGTCGCCCTGGTCGACGAGCTGCGGTCCGAGATCACGAGCGGAGCGCTGGCGCCCGGCAGCCCGGTGCGCCAGGCGGAAGTGGCGGCTCGGTACGGCGTCAGCACGACGCCGGTCCGGGCGGCGCTCGCCGTGCTGGAGCGCGAGGGCCTGCTCGTCGGGTCGCCGCATCGCGGGCGCGTCGTGTTCCGCCCGACGATCGAGGACCTGCGCGAGCTCTACGACATCCGGATCCCGCTCGAGGCGCTGGCGACCGAGAAGGCGGTGCCGAACCTGACCGCTGAGGACCTCTCGGCGCTTGACGTCCTGCTCGCGCGGATGGAGGAGGCGACCGGCGACCGCGACCGCTACATGCTGCTCAATCGCGAGTTTCACGGCCGGATCTACCACGCCGCCGACCGCCCACGCCTGGAGCGGACGATCGCCGACATGCGCGACGCGTCGGGTGCGTACCTGCGGATCCACCAGAACCTCGCGCCCGACGCGCGCGACACGCAGATGGACCACCTGGCGATCCTCGTCGCGTGCAAGGCGCGGTCGCCCGCACGCGCCGCGAAGGCGATGGCCCGCCACCTGACGCACACGGTCGATCGCGTCGCCCGCGGGCTCGCCGCCGAGCGCTGACCGTCACGCCCCGAGCATCGAGTAGCCGCCGTCGCAGATCATGTACGAGCCCGTGATGTGGTGGGCCTCGTCGGTCGCCAGGTAGAGCGCCGCGGCGGCGAGCTCCTCCGGCTTGGGGATCCGGCCGGCCGGCGTCTCGGAGGCGACCTTCTCACCGCGCCCGCTCGACCAGTCCTGGCGCGCCAGCAGCGCCTCGGTCTCCATGAACCCGGGCGCGAACGTGTTGACGCGCACGTACGGGCCGAACGCCTTGGCGTAGGACTTCGTGATCCCGAGGATCCCGTACTTGCCGGCCGCGTACTGCGGTGCGCGCGGGCTGCCGCGGACGATCACCGTCGAGCCGATGTTGACGATCGCGCCACGCTGGGCCTCGAGCATCCGGCTGCCGAAGTGGTGGACCATCAGCATCGTGCCCTTGATGTCGACGGCCAGTACGCGGTCGATCAACTCCTCGGTCACCTCGCGCCACGACTGCTGCTCGACCGCCATGTCGCCGACGTTGTTGACCAGCACGTCGAGCGACCCGAGCGCGCCGTAGACCTCGTCGACCATCCGCTCGACGTCGGCGAAGACCGAGATGTCGCCCTGGATCAGCAGTGCCTCGCTACCGAGCTCCTTGACCGCTGCGGCCGTCGCCTTCGCACCGGCGTCGGATGAGCGGTAGTGGACGACGACCGTCTTGGCCCCCTCGCTCGCGGCCTGCCTGGCCAGGCGCGATCCGAACCCGGTGCCGGCGCCGGTGACCATCACGTTCTTGCCGTCGAATCGGCGGGACATCGCGTCCTCCTCAGACGACCGTGCGGCCGCCGTCGATGTACAGGATCTGCCCCGTGATGAAGCTGGCCCGGGGCGAGGCCAGGAACAGCACCGGGTCGGCGACCTCCGCCGGTCGCCCGAAGCGCTTGGCGGGGATCAGCGCTTCGAGCGCCTCGCGGCGGCCCGGGTTCGCCCCCAGGTAGGCGCGGGTGAGCTCGGTGTCCATGTAGCCAGGGGCGACGGCGTTGACGGTGATGCCGTGCTCGGCGTTCTCGTGGGCCATGACCTTCATCAGCTGGTTGATCGCACCCTTCGTCGCGGCATACGGGCCGTGGTCACGGTGGCCCATCAGGCCCGCCGACCGACGAGAACAGGATCACGCGGCCGTCGCCCTGCTCGCGCATCGGCCCAAGCGCGGCGCGCGCGGTGTGAAACGCGCTCGTCAGGTTGACCGCGATCAGCGCGTCCCAGTCGGCGTCGTCGTAGTCCTGGACCGGCACGCGCTTGTTGATCCCGATGCAGTGGACGAACACGTCGAGGCCGCCGAGCGCGTCGGTCGCCTCGGCGACGACGCGGCGGCAGGTCGCCGGGTCGGTGAGGTCGGCCTCGATGTGCGGGCCGGTCACGTCGCCGGCCAGCGCCGCGAGGTTGTCGGCCGACACGTCTGTCGCGGCGACACGCGCGCCGACAGATGCGAACCCGGCCGCGAGTGCGGCGCCGAGTGTTCCAGCACCCGCGATCAGGACCCGCCGTCCTTCGAGTGCCAGCCAGTCAGCCACGGGACCCGCGCAGGGTGTACACGTTGATCGTCGTCACGGGCTCGCGCCCGACGACCGCGGAATGGGGGACGCCGCCGGGCAGGCATGCCGTCTGGCCCTCGGTCAGCGTGACCGGCCGGCCGGCGACCGTGAACGAGATCTCGCCCGACAGCACGGTCGTGATCTGATCCTCAGGGTGGGAGTGCTCCTCCCACGACGAGCCCGCGCCATAGCGGTACAGCGTCACCGTCAGCTGCGGTGTCTCGACCGTCGAGCCGAGAATCCCGGGCCGCACCTCGGTGAAGTCGCGGTCGTCCCAGTCGACGATGAACGCGTCAGCCATCCGGCTACGCCGAGGCCGCGGCGAGCCCGTCGCCCGAGTGCGCCTCGTCCCACGCGACGATCGGGTTGCGCAGCACGCCGACGCGCTCGATCTCGGCCTCGACGACGTCGCCCGGCCGCAGGTACAGCGACGCCGGGTCGTCGGAGAACCCGGCGACGCCCGACACCGTCCCGGTCGACACGACGTCGCCCGCCGAGTAGCCCATCGCCGAGTAGTGGGACAGGATCTCCGGCACGGTCACCGACATGTTCGACATGTTGGAGGACTGGCGGACCTCGCCGTTGACCCGCAGCTCCATCGACAGCTCGTGCGGGTCGCCGACCTCGTCGGGCGTGACGATCCACGGGCCGAGCGGGCAGAACGTGTCGATCGACTTCGACAGGCAGAACACGCCCGACTTCATCTCCTCGCGCTGGATGTCGCGCGCCGTGATGTCGTTGAACACGACATACCCGGCGATGTAGTCCTCGGCTTCCTCGGGTGAGAAGAACTTGCCGGGCTTGCCGATCACGACCGCGAGCTCGAGCTCGTAGTCCATCTCGTTGGTCAGCTGGTGGGGATAGACGATCGCGTCGTTGGGGCCGATGATCGCGTCGACGTTCTGGAAGAACACGATCCATGGCAACACAGGGTGCGACCAGTTGACGTTCTTTGACTCATCGTCGTGCTCGCGGAAGTTGCCCGCGGTGTGGAAGAACTTCTTGGGCACGATCGGCGCGCGCAGCCGCGCGTCGACGAGTTCGACCGTCTCGCCGGTCGGCTTGACATCGCTGCCACGCTCGAAGTACTCGCGCATCGTCGGGACGTCGAGAACCTCGATCGTGGAGTCGGTCATCCGGCCGACCTGGCCATCGTTGAAGGTGACGAGCTTCATGGTAGGCAGGAGAATACAATGCGCATAACTGTGTGCAAGTTGACGTGTCGGCAACATCTTCCCGGCCGCAGGTAGGCTGGCCGCCTATGGCACAGACGCCCTCCGCTCCGGACGCTGAGGCCGGCGCTCGGCAGAACTCCAGCCAGGTCTACTCGCGCCTTCGTGAGGCGATCCTGAACGCCGAGCTCGCGCCGGGGCAGACGATGTCGCAGGTGGCGCTCGCCGAGCAGCTCGGGGTGTCGCGCACGCCGCTGCGCGAGGCGCTGCGGCTGCTCCAGGGCGAGGGGCTGATCGAGGCCGAGCCCAACCGGCGTGTGCGCGTGGCACCGGTGACGGCGGCCGACATCGAGGAGCTGTACGCGCTGCGGGTGACGGTCGAGGTGCAGGCGCTGCGGATCTCGATGCCACAGCTGCGCTCCGAGCACATCGCACGGCTCCAGGGCTTCCTGGCCGAGATGGACCACTACGCCGAGGATCGCGACTACGACGGGTGGGTCAGCCCGCACGCCGCGTTCCACGCCCAGCTCACCGGGATGGCCGGCGTGCGCTTCGCGACGCTTTTGGCTCAGCTGTTCGACCACGCGGAGCGCTCACGGCGTTTGCACATCCGCCACGGCCCCGGCGCGTGGGGCACCGACCACCGCGCGATCCTGGCGGCCGTCAAGGGCGGCGACGTTGACATCGCCGCGCCGCTGCTGGCCCAGCACTTCGCCCGGACCGCGTTCGAGGTCATCGAGTTCGTCGAGCCCGACCACGACCCGGCGCTGCTGCGCGGTGTGCTCGACGACCTCCACGCGGGCATGCCCGACGCGGCGCGCAAGCGCCGGCGATGAGCGACGCCCTGGCCCAGCAGCGCGCGCTGTGGAGCGCGGCGCCGCGCGACTGGGCGGACATCGCCGAGCCGGTCAACGAGCCGCTGTTCGCCGCGCTGCTCGACGCTTGTGCGGTCGGTGAGCGCGCGCGGCTGCTCGACGTCGCGTGCGGCTCGGGGTTTGCCGCCGCGATGGCGGCGGCACGGGGCGCGGTGGTGTCGGGGATCGACGCGACGCCGGAGCTGCTCGAGATCGCGCGCGAGCGCGTCCCGGACGGCGACTTTCGCGTTGGGGCGATGGACGAGTTGCCGTGGGACGACGGGTCGTTCGACGTCGCCACGTGCGTCAACGGCTTCCAGTTCGCCGTCGATCCTGCCGTCGCGATCGGCGAGGCGACGCGGGTGGTGGTCGGCCGCGGGCGAGTTGGCGCGGCCGCGTTCGCCGAGCCCGAGCGCAACGAGGGCACAGCGCTGCACCTCGCGATGAAGGCGCTCGTCGACGAACCGGACGGCGGCGGCTACACGCCGTACGCGCTGTCGACGGCCGATGGACTGGAGCGCGCGCTGGCCGATGCGGGGCTGTCGGTGGTCGAGTCGCAGGAGCTGCCGCTGAGCTGGCAGTACGCCGACGCCGAGACGGCGATCCGGGCGCTGCTGGCGTCGGCCGGCGGGGCGCGTTCGGTGTGGGCGGTCGGCGAGGAGCGGGTGCGCGCGGTGCTGGGGACGGCGCTCCAGCCGTTCCAGGACGCCCGCGGCGCGATCGTGATCCGCAACGTGTTTCGCTACGTCGTGGGGGTCAAGCCGTGAACCGGCCGCCGGTCCACCACGTCGGCTACGTGGTCGACGACATCCCGGCCGCCGTCGACTGGGCGGTGTCGGCGCTCGGCGCTGGCCCGTTCTTTCTGATTGACCACCTGCCGTTTGACTCGGTCACGTTTCAGGGCGAGCCGGCCGCGTATGACCACTCGTCGGCGTTCGGCCAGTGGGGCCCGCTGAAGCTCGAGCTGACGGTTGTCCACGACGCGCACCCGGCCGGCTTGGCCGACGCGCTCGGCGGCCCGCCGGGCCGCGTCGGGCACATCGCCTGGGTCGTGACCGACGTCGACGCCGAGAGCTCAGCGTTGGCGGCCGCCGGGGCGCCCGCGTTCCACGAGGGCCGCGCCGGCCCGGTCCGCGCGGTGTGGCACGACGCCCGCGCGACGCTCGGCCACCACATCGAGATTTTGCAGGACTGTGTCGAGATCCAGGCGTTCTACGAGCTGATGCGGTCGTCGGCGGAGGGGTGGGACGGGTCGGAGCCGCTGCGGGAGGCGCCGGTGGGTCCGTAGGAACTGTGGCGTTTTGAAACAGCATCATGCTGTTCCGAGCTGCCGCACACGCCCGCCATCACGCCGCCGGCCGGATCAGTTCGATCAGGTTGCCGTCCGGATCGCGCACGTAAGCCATCCGCGCCCCGGGTTGCGGGGCGTCGCGCGGCGCCCAGACAATCGAGGCCCCCGCCGCGACCAGCCGCTCACATGCCGCCTCGAGGTCGTCGACGCCGAGCGCCCAGTGGCCGTAGCCCTGGCTGAGGATCGCCTCGGGCGGATCGGCGAACGTCGCCGGCCGCGTCGAGCCGGGCCGCTCGAGCAGCTCGATGCAGGCGCCGCCGTCGGTGGCCAGGACCACGCCGCGGATGCCCGGTCCGGCGACCTCGAAGCGGAAGCGCTCGGTCATGCCGAGGCCCTGTTCGTAGAAGCGCTGCGCGCGGTCGAGATCGGGCACCGAAAGCCCGACATGCTGGAACGAAATCACAGCTGCGCACATATTGATGAAACGTATACAGTTGCCCCGTCGGCCGCAACGAGGAGCTGGATGTTCGAGGACACGGTCGCCTGGCGAGGCGACGCCGGATACGAAGAGGCGCGCGTCGGGACGGTGTTCAACGGGTGGCGGCCCGATCGCCAACCCGCCGGAATCGCGCGCCCGACGAGCGACGAGGAGATCGTCGCGGCGGTCACGCTCGCCCGCCAACGCGGTCTGAAGGTCACCGTGCGCGGCGGCGGACACTCGTGGGCCGCGTGGGCGCTGCGCGACGACGTGCTGCTGATCGATCTGTGCCGGATGCGCGAGATCGCGCCGATGGACGACGACGCGGAGATCGTCGCCGTCGCGCCGTCGGTGCGCGGCGGTGAGGAGCTCGCGCCGGCGCTGTCCGCCCGCGGGCGGATGTTCCCCGGCGGCCACTGCCCGAGCGTCGGCCTTGGCGGCTTCCTCCTCCAGGGCGGCCAGGGATGGAACTGCCGCACGCTCGGCTGGGCCTGCGAGTCCGTTCGCGCGATCGACGTCGTGACCGCGGACGGCGAGCTCGTTCACGCCAGCGCGAACGAGAACACCGACCTGCTGTGGGCGGCGCGCGGCGCCGGGCCCGGCTTCTTCGGCGTGGTCACGCGCTTCCACCTGCAGACCCACCCGGCGCCGCGGGCCATGACCCAGTCCAACCAGATCTACCCGATGGCGGCGCTCGACGACGTGCTGGCATGGGCGCACGAGGTGCTGCCGACGCTCGATCCGCTCGTCGAGCCGGTCATGGCGGCGACGTTTGCGCCCCACCAGGCCGAGGACTTCGAGGGCGTGTCGGCCGACGAGCCGCTGCTGATCATCCACACGACGGTGATGGCCGACGACCCCGACGAGGCGGCCGCGCTGCTCGAGCCGCTGACCACGTGCCCTGTTCTGCACCGCGCGCTGCTGCACGAACCCCATGCGCCGACCACGCTCGCCGAGGAGTACGCGATGCAGGACCTGATGAGCCCCCGTGGCCACCGCTACCTCGCCGACTGCATGTGGACCGACGCCCCCGCGGCGCAGCTGACGCCGGTCCTGGCACCGACGTTCAGCGCGGCTGCCGACCCGCGACTCGTTCGCCATCTGGTACGGCTGGGCGCCACGGCGCTCGCAGCTGCCCGACATGGCGTTCTCGCTCGAGGGCAACGTGTACTGCGCGATGTACACGATCTGGGACGACGACAGCCGCGACGCCGAGATGCTCGGCTGGGTCGACGACCAGATGCAGCGCTGGGAGACCGTCTCCGAAGGCGTCTACCTCGGCGATACGGACCTGCGCCGCCGGCCGGACCGCTTCATGTCCGATGAGAACTTCGCGCGCCTGGCCGACGTGCGCGCCCGCCGCGACCCCGACGGCCTGTTCTGCTCCTACCACCTCCCCGACGGTGCCACCCCGAACCGAAAGGCCCCGCGATGACCCTGTCCGAACGCTCCCCGCTCACCGAGCTGCCCGGCGAGCCGCGCCCGTATGTGCTGCGGTCGGGCGACGGCCGCGCGCACCTGCTCATCGACCAGGTCGGCCGGGTGCTTGTCGGCGCCGAGGAGTCGCGCGGCGCGCTGTCGTACACGGTGCTCGACGGGCCGAAGGGCGGGCCGATCCCGTTTCACTTTCACGCCGCCGAGCACGACTTCTTCTTCTGCCACCGCGGCCAGGTGCAGGTGTGGGCCGGCGAGCAGAGCCGGATCCTGAACCCGGGCGACTTCGCCAGCGTGCCGCCGACCGTCCCGCACGCCTACCAGCTCCATGGCCACTACTCGGGCTTCACCGGCCCGATCACGCCCGGCGGGTGGGATCGGTTCTTCGACTTCTGCGGGATCCCGTACGTCGGCCCGGGCTACCCGGTCGACTTCCAGCCGGTCCTGCCGCTCGACAAGTTCTTCGAGGCGCAGGAGAAGTTCAACATGACGTACGTGCCCGAGCACGCGTGGGCGCAGCCGACGACGGAACCGGACGACGCGCTGCCCGGCGCGTGCGAGCCGTACTTCCTGCGCGCGGGGGAGGGCACGCGCCACGCGCTCGGTGGTCAGCTCCAGACCGTGGTCTGTGGCGCCGCCGAGTCGGCCGGCAGCGCCTCGATGGTGACGCTCGAGCTGTTCAAGGGTGCGGGCCTGCCGACCCACGTCCACGAGCGCACACACGAGGTGATGCTGGTGCTCGACGGCCAGCTCGAGCTGACGCTCGCGGGGGAGACGTGGGTGCTCGCCCGCGGCGACGCAGCGAGCATCCCGTCGGGCACCGAGCACGGTTACACGGGTGCTGCGCACTACACGAAGGTGCTCGCGTCGAGCGCGCCGGGCGGCCTCGAGGCGGTCCTGATCGCCGCGGGCGAGCCGACCGACAATCACCTGCCCAACGCCGACGCCGCCGATCCGGACGTCGGCGCGCTGCGCGAGACCGTCTTCGACGCCGACGTCAGGTTCGTCTGATGCCCGACGCGCCGGTCGTCGCCACGACCGCGGGCGACGTCCGCGGCCACCGCGACGGCGACACGTGGGCGTTCCTCGGAATCCCGTACGCCGCGGCGCCGGTCGGCGAGCGACGTTTCGCGCCGCCGTGCGCGCCCGAGCCATGGACCGGCGTCCGCGATGCCGTTGCGTTCGGGCTCGCCGCGCCGCAACCCGACCGCCCGATCGGCTTGTGGTTCCACGGTCCGACGCCGCCGACCGGCGAGGACTGCCTGTCGCTCAACGTCTGGACGCCGACGGCCGGCGACGGCGACGCGCGCCCGGTGCTCGTGTGGATCCACGGCGGCGGCTGGGCGCTGGGGTTCTCGGGGTCGCCGCTGTTCCACGGTGCGCGGCTGGCGGCGGAGATCGACGCGGTCGTCGTGACGATCAACTACCGCCTTGGGTCGCTCGGCTGGCTGAACCACCCGGCGCTCGTGGCCACACCCGGCGGGCCGGTCGCCAACTGGGGCCTGCAGGACATGGCCGCTGCGCTCGCCTGGGTGCGCGACAACGCCGCGGCGTTCGGCGGCGATCCCTCGGCGGTGACCGTCTACGGCCAGTCGGCCGGCGCGGGAAGCGTCCTTCACCTGCTCACATCGCCGCTCGCTGAGGGCCTGCTGCAGCGCGCGATCGCCCAGTCACCGCCGGTCGGTGAGCTCGTCGTCCCGACGCAGCGCGGGCACGACTGGGCGGCTGCGCTGAACGCGCACCTGGGCGGCGGCGCCGGGCTGATTGGTCTCGCAGTGCTGCGCGGCGCCCCCGCCGACACGATCGTCGCCGCGCACGAGGAGCTGCTCATGACGCCCGCGTTCCGCGGCACCCGCGGCGGCGCAATGCCAGTCGTCGATCCCGCGACGATCCCGGTCGACCCGCGCCACGCACCGGATGCGCGCGTTGAGATCCCGGTCCTGATCGGCACGACGGCCGACGAGGCGACGTTCCTGTTCCGCGCGGCCGGCCGCAACCTCGAGCCCGACGACGACACGCTGCGCGCGATGGTCGCCCACCTCCCGGACGTCGGTGGCGACGACGCGGCCGACTCGCTGATCGCGGCGCGGCGCGAGGCGGGGGAGACCGACAACGGCGCGATCCTGTGCGCGGCGGCGACGCAGCAGCTGTTCGTCGGCCCGGTCACCGAATGGGTGGCCGCGCGCGTTGCGGCGGGCGGGGCCGTCTTTCCGTACCGCGTCGAGCACCGAGCGCCCGACCCGCGGCTGGGGGCGGTCCACACGATCGACGTGTCGCTGGTGTTCGGCAGCTATGCAACCGAGGTCGGAGCGCGCGTCGCCGGTGACACCCCGGATGCCGCGCGCGTCTCGCAGGCGATGGTGCCGGCGTGGGGGCGCTTCGTCCACGGAAAGGCGCCGTGGGCGGTCGGCGAGGTGGAGGTGTTCGCCTAGCGGGGAACTGCATCACTTAGGCGGGTGGTTGGCCGGGACGCGCCGGGGCTCTCCCGGGCGCCGGTCTTTATCGAAGGGCGAATTGACCGCAACGGTTGCGGCTAACTCACCCCTCGAGGGCCCGGGGTGCGTCGAAGGCTGGGTTGAGGCCCATATGCGGCCGCAACCCAGCCTTCGATGAAGCAATCGCTCACCGCGCCCAAGCCGGCGCATCAGTCACCGTTCCCTCGGTGATGCTGTTTCAGCCCGTCGTGGGGCCTGCGGGCGGCCCCACCCGCCGGTCCCACGCCTCAAACGGCGCCGCACCAGCAGCGATCTCATCCGCCCGCCCCGCATGCGCGACCGCCGTCTCGAACACCTCGCGGACATGGGCACGCTTCTCGGTCATCGTCACGACCGACGCCTCCAACCCGTCGGGCGAGAACGCGACCGTCACACCGCCGTCGACAACCTCGAAACGCCCCTCGGCACCGCAGCTCGCGCATTCGACGACGTCGCCACGGACGGCGATCACGTTCAGGTGGCAGTACGGGCAGATCCCCGGCTCGCCGACGTACTCGGCGTCGTCGAAGCCGCGCCCGAGCTGGGCGGCGACGTTGCGCCCGAGCGCTCGAGCCCGCTCCAGCGCCTGCGGGTCGAGCACGATCGACTTCGGCGTCCCCGCGCCCTGGAAGACGACCTGATCGACCACGCCTTCGCGCATCGACAGGGTCAGCGTCTGCATCAGCGGCAGCGCGAGCGTCTTCCACTGGTCGGTCAGCGAACCGCCGACGGCGATGAACGCCGCCACGCGTCCGCGCAGCACGCGTTCGTCGGGCTCGAACGGCAGCGGGTTGGGCTCGCCGCGCTCGCGCAGTCCGAGCAGGAACTCGACGAACCCACTATCGGTGTGCGGGCCGAAGACGCGGTCGGTCAGCAGCCGCAGCTTGCCCGCGATCGAGCGCGAGTAGATCGGCGAGCTGTAGATAACGCCGTCGGCGGCCAGCACCTGATCGAGGAACCACGGACAGTCATCGGGCTCGTCGGTCTCGAACGGGCCGGTCGGGATCGCCAGGTCGTCGAGGCGCAGCAGCGCCACCTCGTGCCCGAGCTCCTCGGCCGCCATCAGCGCCGCCTTGAGCAGGATCTCCGCGCTGCCGTCCGCCGCTCCGGCGGACACGCCGAGCACCTTCATCGGCCGAAAGTCGTATACATCTTGGCGGGCAGAATACAGTTCGACGATGGCCGCGACCCGACGTGTCGACAGTGAGCTGCTGCTCGTCGGAAGCCTCCCGGTCGACTCGACCGACGAGGCGTTCCGCCGTGGCGTGGAGTACTTCGGCGACCTCGTGTTCGCCGCTGCCCGACGGCGAGACCGGGCCGCGCCAGGCGTGGGTCGGCTACGAGCGTGAGCGGCTGTGCCGTCCCAACGCCGACGTCGTCGTCGTCGAGGAGACGGCATCGCCGACCGGCATTCCACGCCACGCCTACGAGACCCCGATCTTCGCGATCCGCGACGGCGCCGACCTGCACTGGGAGTCGTGGCCGCGGATCGACGACGCGATCGCGTCCTACCGGGAGTTCCGCGACCTGCGTGAGCAGGGCGTGATCCCGGCCGATCTGCGCTTCCAGATCGGCCTGCCGTTCCCGTCGAGCGCGCTCAACGCGTTCAAGGCCGACTTCGCCCGCGACTACCCGGTCGCCGAGGGCGCATTCGAGGACCTCGTCGCGCGCGAACTCGAGCGCCTGCTGGACGAGATTCCGGCCGCCGACCTCGCGATCCAGTGGGACTGCGCGTACGAGACCCAGGACATCGAGGGCGTGTTGGCGTGGACGGCCGGCGATGCCTGGGAGCGGTTCGCCGGCCCCGCCTCACGCCTGACGCCGCTGATCCCCGAGGACGTGCTGGTCGGCTATCACCTCTGCTACGGGACGTTCCCGGAGTGGCCGATGTACGAGACCCGCGACCTCGGGGTGCTCGTCCGCATGGCCAACCACGCCGTCGAGCAGTCCGGGCGGATCGTCGACTGGATCCACATGGCCGGACCGCGCTACCTGCGCAGTGAGGACGAGCGCTTCTTCGCGCCGCTCGCCGACCTGCGGCCGGGGGCGGCCCGCGTGTTCCTCGGGATCGTGCTGCCGATCGATGGCATCCCGGGGCTGCGGCGTCGCCACGCGACGGCGTCAAAGTACCTCGACGACTTCGGCGTCGCGATGTACTGCGGTTTCGGTCGACAGCGCGGCTTCGACGGCATCGAAACGATGCGCGAGCACCGCGACACGGTGCGGGCCGTCATCGGCTGACCGCTCGGCGCGTCAGTGCGAAACGGGGACGCCGGCGCCCTCGGCGGGCGCGGCGTCCGACATCCGCTCGGAGATGTTCTTGACGGTGTGCGAGAGGTGGACGGTCATCGCCTTGGCGGCCCGCTTCGGCGCTCGGTCGCGGCACGCGCTGACGATCGCCTCGTGGTCGGGCTGCGTGTCGCGTGCGCTCGGCGCGAGCGTCCGGTACATCCGCATGTACGCGGCCGACGCGTCGCGCAGATCGTCGATCAGGCGTTCGAGCCGGGGCCGGCCGGCGGCGCTGTAGAGCGTGGAGTGAAAGCGGCGGTTGAGCTCGCCGTAGGCGGCCCGGTCGTCAGCCGCGCGGTCCATCAGGTCGAGGATCAGCTCGAGCTCGGTCAGCAGCTCGGGCGTCATGTTCTCGACCGCCTTCTCGGTCGCCACCGCCTCGAGCGGGATCCGCATCTCGTACAGCTCCTGGAGGTCATCGATGGTGGGGTGGAAGACGACCATCCCGCGGTGGGGCGAGCCGATCAGCAGGCCCTCGCGCTCGAGCATCGCGAACGCTTCGCGAACCGGCGTCGTGCTGACGTTGTACTGGGCAGCAACCTCGGCCTGGCGGACCCGGCTGCCCGGCGCCCGGACCCCGCCGGAGATCTCCGCCCGGAGTCGCTCAGCGAGCTCGTCGGCGATCCTCTTGCGCAGCGGAGAGTCGTTCGTCGCGGTCATCTCATCCCAGATCAGTCTTGGCCAGATTGGACTTCGTGCACTATATCCGTCGGCTCGACGGACCCTTGATCGGCCGACTTCACGCGCACAAAGTTTGATGCACAATCGCGCAGAACCCTATAGGGTGGCCCAATGCGTCTTGCGTGTGTGGTGCTCAACGACGGCCCGCAGGCGGCCGTCGTCAGCGGTGACGAGGTGGCGGTGCTGTCCGAGGTTGATCCGTCGCTGCCCGCCGACGTCGCGGAGATCCTGGCCGGCGGCGATGAGCTGCTCGACCGGGTCCGGGCCGCGGTCTCCAACGGCGGACCACGCCGCGCGCTCGCCGACGTCCATCTGACCGCGCCGGTTCGGCCAGGCAAGTTCCTCGCCATCGGCCTCAACTACGCCGACCATGTCGCGGAGACCGGCGCCGACACACCGGAGTTCCCGACCGTGTTCGCCAAGATGCCGAGCTGCGTGGTCGGCCCGTTCGACGCCGTCGAACGCCCGCGTGCGTCAGACCAGGTCGACTACGAGGGTGAACTCGGGCTCGTGATCGGCCGCCGTTGTCGCGACATCTCCCGCGACGAGGCACCGGACGTCATCGCGGGCTACACCGTCATCAACGACGTCAGCGTCCGCGACTACCAGCACCGCACATCGCAGTGGGTGCTGGGCAAGTCGTTCGACACCCACGGGCCGATCGGGCCGTGGATCGTCACCGCCGACGAGATCGACCCGCACGCGCTCGACCTGCGTACTTTCGTGAACGGTGAGGTTCGCCAGGAGTCCAACACCTCGAATCTGATCTTCGACTGCTACGCGATCGTCGAGCTGCTGTCGAGCGTTTGCACGCTCGAGCCGGGCGACGTGATCGCCACCGGAACGCCCGGCGGCGTCGGGTCGCCGACGAAATCGTGGCTCAAGGGTGGCGACACGGTCCGCGTCGAGATTGACGGCATCGGCGCGATCGAGAACCCGATCGTGGAGCAAGCGGCGCCCGAGAGGGCCATGTGATGCACGATGTGCGCCCGCCGAAGGAGGAGGACGTTGTCGTGACGAGTGAGCTACTGACGGTCCGCGGCCTGCGCGTCACGTACGGCGGCGTTGTCGCGGTCGACGCGCTCGACCTCAACGTCGCCGAAGGACAGGTCGTCGGGCTGATCGGCCCCAACGGCGCCGGCAAGACCTCGGCGATCGACGCCCTGACCGGCTATCACGCGCCGGCGAGCGGCTCGGTCACGCTCGATGGGCGCGACATCACGAAGGTCACAGCGTTCAAGCGCCCGGGTCTCGGGCTCGCGCGCACGTTCCAGTCGGTCGAGCTGTTCGACGACCTGACGGTCGAGGAAAACCTGATGGTCGCCGCCCAGACGGTGACGATCGGTGGCGTCCTACGCGACCTGTTCCTGCCCGCTCGCCCGCCCGACCGCGAGGCGATCGACTGGGCGCTCGGGATCTGCGGCCTGGCCGACGACGCGCGCCGCTTCCCGACCGAGCTATCGCACGGCCGGCGCAAGCTCGTCGGTGTCGCCCGCGCATTGGCGCGGCGCGCCGCGGCTCGTGCTGATGGACGAGCCGGCCGCCGGGCTCGACACCGACGAGACGCTCGAACTCGGCCGCCACCTGCGCGCGCTGCCGAACGACGGCGTCTCGGTGCTGCTCGTCGACCACGACATGGGGCTCGTGCTCGGGATCTGCGACGACATCTACGTCCTGGACTTCGGCAAACTCATCGCTCACGGCACGCCGGCTCAGATCCGTGCCGACGAGGCCGTCATCACCGCGTACCTCGGGACCGAGGAGGAGGAGGCGCATGCCTGACGCGACGGCTCGCCTCAGCGTCTCGAGCCTCGACGCCGGCTATGACGGCCTGCCGGTCGTGCGCGACCTCGACCTGACCGTCGCCCCCGGCGAGGTCGTCGCACTGCTCGGGCCCAACGGCGCCGGCAAGACCACGAGCCTCGAGACGATCGCCGGTCTGATCGAGGCGATCGACGGCACGATCGCGCTCGACGGCGCCGACGTCACGCGCCGCCCGGCCTACAAGCTCGCGCGCGACGGCGTCTCGCTGGTCCCCGAGGGCCGCGCGCTGTTCTTCCGGCTCACCGTCCGTGAGCACCTGCGTCTCGCGCAGACGAAGAAGAACAGCCTCGCCGATCGCGAGCTGCTCGACATGCTCCCCGAGCTCGAGAAGTGCCTCGGCCGCAAGGCCGGCGTGCTGTCGGGCGGCGAGCAGCAGATGCTCGCCGTGGGGCGGGCGCTGGTCAGCCGGCCCAGGCTGCTGCTCGTCGACGAGATGAGCCTCGGGCTGGCGCCGGTGATCGTCGCGCGGCTGCTGCCGATCCTGCGGCGCGTCGCCGACGAGCTCGGCGCGGGCGTGCTGTTCGTCGAGCAGCACGTCGGCCTCGCCCTGCGCGTGGCCGACCGCGCATACGTCTTGAACCATGGCCGGATCGTGCTCGAGGGCTCGGCGCAGGAACTGCGCGAACAGCCCGAACTGCTGCGGTCCAGCTACCTCGGTGACCAAGTGGTCATCGGATGAACTATCCAATCAAGGAGGAGACTCGTGCAATCGCGTAAGTCCCGTTTCAAGGTGGCGATCGGCGTAGTCGCGCTCGTCGCCGCCATGGTCGTCGCCAGCGTGGGCGGTTCCGCGTCGGGCGCCGACCCGCTCGGCAAGCCCAACAAGGCCACCAAGAGCCCGATCACTTTCGGGATGATCAACCTGGAGCAAGGGCCGGTCACGTTCCCCGAGTTCCGCGCCGGAGCCCAGGCCGGGATCAAGTACGTCAACGCGTACCTCGGCGGCCTCAACGGCCACCCGATCAAGCTCGTCACGTGTGCGACGGACGGCACGCCGGCGACGTCGGCGCGCTGTGCCAACCAGCTCGTCGGCAAGCACGTCACCGCGATGCTCGGCGCGACCGACACTGGTGGCGGCGGCTCGTATCCGTGTTCGGCCGCAAGAAGCTGTCGGTCATCGGCGGCGTCCCGTTCACGCCGGTCGAGAGCAACGCCAAGAACGGCGTCATGTTCCTGTCCGTGTCGGTGTCCGACAACGCCGCGGCGACCCTGTACGCCGCGCAGCAGCTGCACGCCAAGACGATGTCGATCCTCGCGACCGACAACACGCAGGGCAACTACAGCGCGTCGATCATCGCCAACGTCGCCAAGAACGTCGGCATCAAGGCGAAGATCGTCGAGGTCCCGGTGACGGCGAGCGACGTGTCGTCCGCGGCCGCCGAGGCCACTAGCGGGCAACCCCGACGCGATCTACGTCGAGGCTGCCGAACGCGTGCGCACCGGTGCTCAAGGCGCTGAAGGCGGTCGGCTACAAGGGCCACCTGCTCGGCATCGACCCGTGCTCGGCGCCGCCGGTGCTCGCGGCCGCGGGCGGGGCTGCCCAGGGCATGATCGTCGCCAGCCCGTACTTCAACCTCGGCTCGGGTCGCCCGCAGGCGCGTCAGGCGCTGGCGATCTTCGGCAAGTACGCGGCCGAAGAACACGCCGCTGGACTCGCTGGCCGTGGCCGGGCTGTCGGAGATCATCAACGTCTCCAACGTCGCCAAGGGCCTGCCCGACAGCAAGCTGACGTCGGCCGGTCTGCTGGCGGCGTTCAAGAACGGCAAGACCCACTCCAACTTCCTCGCGCACGACATGTGTGTGCGATGGGAAGCAGGTTCCGGCGCAGTCCGCGTCGTGTGACAAGTGGCAGCAGATGAACAAGGTGTCGGGCACCAAGCTGGTCCCGACCGACAGCCGCTGGTACAACGGCGCGCGGTTCTACAAGCCGTAGCTCTGGCCATGGGTTCGGGGGCGCCGCATGAGGCGGCCCCCACGGGCGACGCCCTCCCCTCGTGTCCACCTACGTCCTGTTCCTCCTTCTCGGCCTCGGTAGCGGGGCGGTCGTCGGCATCCTCGCCCTCGGGCTGGTGCTCAAGTACCGCAGCGCCGGGGTCGTCGACTTCGGCCACGCGGCGGTGGCGATGTTCATCGCCTACGTCTACGTGTCGCTGCGCACCGGCGGCGACGTTCCAGCTTCCCTGGCCGATCCTGCCCCACAGCTTCCACCTGTCGCGATTCGACGATCGGCGACGGCCCCGTCGATGGCGATCTCGCTCGTCTACGCGGGACTGCTCGGGTGGGTGCTGTACGTGCTCGTATACCGCCCGCTGCGCTACGCGACCCCGCTCGCGCGCGTGTGCGCGTCGGTCGGCACGATGCTCTACTTCCAGTCGGTCGGGGTGCTCAACTTCGGCACGTACTCGCAGTCGCCGCCGAACATTCTGCCGTCCGGCTCGCTCGACATCGGCGGCGTGACGTTCCCGGTCGATCGTGCGTGGTTCGCCGGGATCGTCCTGCTTCTTGCGGCGATCCTCGCCGCCGTCTACCACTTCACGCGCTTCGGCCTGGCCACCCGCGCGGCCGCCGAGAACGAGAAGGGCGCGGCGGTCATGGGCCTGTCTGCCGACTCGATCGCGGAGCGCAACTGGATCATCGCGACGGTACTCGCGGGCCTCGCCGGCATCCTCATCGCGCCGATCGTCACGGTCGACCCGTCGTCCTACACGCTGCTCATCGTCCCGGCGCTCGGCGTCGCGCTGCTGGCGCGCTTCAACTCGTTCTTCATCGCGGCGATCGCCGGCCTTCTGCTCGGCATGGGGCAGTCGGTGACCGGCAAGCTGATCACCGACTGGACATGGCTTCCGCAGCGCGGCCTGGGCGACGCGCTGCCGTTCATCGTGATCATGGTGGTGCTCGTGATCATCACGCCGCGAGTCGGCGCGCGCGGCGAGTCGGTCAGGCAGCACCTGCCGGCGCTCGGGCTTCCGCGCGCTCCGTACATGACGGCGCTCGCGTGCTTCGTCGTCGGCACGATCGCGCTGTTCGCGCTGCAGGGGAACCTGCGCAACGCGCTGATCTCGTCGTTCGTGTTTACGTGCCTGTCGCTGTCGCTGATCGTGCTAACCGGCTACATCGGCCAGGTGTCGCTGGCGCAGATCGCGTTTGCTGGAGTCAGCGGGTTCGTGCTGACGCATCTGACCTCGTCCTGGGGGCTCGGGTTCCCGCTGGCGCCATTCGTGGCGTCGCTCGCGGCGGTGCCGTTGGGGATCGTCGTCGGGCTGCCGGCGTTGCGATTGCGCGGCGTGAATCTGGCCGTTGTCACGTTGGCCGCCGCAGTGACGATCGACGCCTTGGTGTTCAACCTCGAGAGCTTCACCGGTGGGTTGGAGGGGCGCAAGGTGCCCAACCCGACGCTGCTGGGCTGGAACATCGGGATCTCGAAGGGCGACGCGTATCCGCGCGTGATCTTCGGCGTGCTCGTCCTGGCGATTGTGTGCCTAGTCGGCGTGATGGTCGCGCGGCTGCGTCGCTCGGCGACCGGGCGCTCGATGATCGCGATCCGCTCCAACGAGCGCGCGGCCGCGGCGGCCGGCATCAACGTCGCGCGGACGAAGCTGGCTGCGTTCGCGCTGTCGTCGTGGATCGCCGGGATCGGCGGCGTGCTGTTCGCCTACCAGACCCAGACCGTGTCGGGCCCGACGTTCGGCGTGTTCGTGTCGCTGAACCTCGTGGCGATCACGTTCGTGGCCGGGATCGCGCGGATCAGCGGTGCGGTGTTCGCGGGCATCATGATGTCGGCCAACGGCCTGTTCGTCGCGTTCCTCGACGAGAAGTTCAACATCGGCAAGTACGCAGTGCTCGTGGCAGGCATCCTTCTGACCCTGACCGCGATCAAGCAGCCCGAAGGCGTCACCGCGACACCCCCGCCGCCGTTGGTGAAGCTCGGCCGGCGGATCGAGGCCGCGTGGCGCGTGCGGCGGCCGAGCCGCGTGCCCCCATCCACTCAACCGGGAGGCTGAACCGTGCACACATCCGATCTGCCGCTGGCCGACGCGCGTGCCCTGATCGCGCGCGGGATCGATAAGGCCGAGGAGCTGAGCGCCCGCGGCGCGATCGTCGTCGTCGGTGTGAACGGCGCGCTGATCTCCGGCTCGCGGATGGACCACGGCGGCGCGGGCGGCTTCGCCCGGGCGCGGTCGAAGGCGTGGATCGCCGCCACCCAGCAGATCCCGAGCGTCGTCCACCTCGGGCGGCTCGGCATGATCGCCCCGGCGATGGCGGCCGGCTTCAGCGTGATCTCGCCCCAGGCCGTGTTCCCGGGCGCCGGTGGCATGCCGATCCGCGACGACGACAACGTCGTCGCCGGCATCGCCGCCTCGGGTGCCGGGATCGGCCCGTTCGTCGACTATCCGGGCGTCGAGCCCCACCAGCTGATCGCCGACGGCCAGCCGGCCAACGCCGAGGACCTGCTTGTCCACTACGCGCTGGGCATCCCGTACGCCGGTCAGCACGGCGACGACTACGCGCGCTGGATCAACGCGTTCGGGGAGTGGCCGGCCGACGCCGGTTCAGGAACCGGGATGGCGGACGCGCCGCCCGCGACCGGGCAGCAGGAGCTCGAGTGGGCGATGGCGATCGTCGACCGCGCGCTGGACGCCGCGCGCGAACGCGGCGTGAGCGTCGCGGCGGCGGTCGTCGACCGCGGCGGCGACCCGATCCAGATCGACGCCCTCGACGGCGCGCCGAGCGCCGGCGTGGTCGTCGCCGAGGCAACGGCGGCGGCGGCGGCGACGTTCCACGTGTCGAGCGGCGAGCTCGCCCATCGTTTTCCGGGCGCGCTGTTCGAGCAGGTCGCGGCGACGCTGCCGTACACGGTGGTGGGCGTCGACGGCGGGCTGCCGTTGGAGCGCGACTCAGGCGTCGTCGGCGGCCTGGGGGTCGGCGGCGCGGAGCCCGGTGTGTGCGCCGCGATCGCCGCCGCGGCGCTCGCGACGTGAGCGGCGCCGAGCGCGTCCTCGTCGTCGGCTGCGGGGCGATCGGCGCGCTGTTCGCGGCTCATCTGGCGGCGTCCGGCGAGCTCGAGGTGTGGGCGTACGACACGTCGGACGAGCACGTCGAGGCGATCGAGCGCGACGGACTTCGAGTCACTGGCGCGGCGGAGCTTTCGGTGCCGGTCCACGCGACGACCGACGCCGCCGCGATCCCGCCCTGCGCCTACGGGATCGTGGCGACGAAGTCGACGTTCACCGCCGAGGCGATCCACGCGACCGCCGGTGCGCTGGGCGACGCGGCGGTGTGCAGTGTCCAGAACGGGCTCGGCAACGAGGAGGAGATCGCCGCGTGCGTCCCACGCGTGATCCGTGGCGCGACGATCGCCGCCGGTCATGTCGTGGCCCCTGGTGTCGTCGAGATGGATGCCGCCGGCTCGACCTGGATCGGCCCGTTCGAGCCCCGTCCCGCCTCGATGGAGGAGGTGACGGGACTCGCGGCGCGCCTGTCAGACGCCGGGATGCCGACCGAGGGCCTGCCCGACGCTCGCGGGGCGCAGTGGGCGAAGGTGCTGTTCAACGCCTCGACGAACGCGATCGCGGCGCTGACCGGGATGACACAGGGCGAGTTGTGTGGGTTTGGGCAAACGCGGGGGCTCGCGTCGGCGCTGCTCGAGGAGGGCCTCGCGGTCGCGGCGGCGAGCGGCGTCACGGTGACCGCCGACGTCGAGGCGATGATCGACGAGTCGGGTGTCACCGGCGCCAGCCATCGGCCGAGCACGCTCCAGGATGTGCTCGCCCATCGCCGGACCGAGATCGATGCCCTCAACGGCGGGATCGCGCGGTTTGGCCGCGCCGCCGGCATCCCGACGCCGTTGCACGATGCGATCGTCGCGCTCGTCGCGGGCGTCGAGCGCAGCTGGTAACCGCGTCGCGGCGGCGGCGAACCGCAACAACTCCGTGCCATGCGTGTGCCAACTCACGCGCGGTGGGCGGTCGTGCGATGCGGACGTGCGTAGATCCACGCATGTGGTTTGGCGTGACGCATCTGCGAGCCGACGAGGCGCCCGAGGCGCAGACCGAGATGGCGCTGGTCGCGGTCTACCGGCCGGACGGGTCGCGGGTCATGCGCGTCGGGGCGCCGCTGTCGGCGGTCACTGACCTCATCCGCATGATCCGCGGGGCCGGGCACGACGCGCCGCGAGGCCGGCCGCGCTGCGAGCACTGCGGCTCGGACTTCGACATCCCTGATCTCGACCGGATGCTTGAGGAGGACCCGTGTTCTTCCACGTGATCCACATCGACACCGCGCCCCGCACCGACCCGGGCGAGGAGGCCTACGTCATCACGCCGGGCACGTCCAAGACGGCGATGGCGGTGCCGCTCGATGCGCTGCCGGACCTTCTGCCGATCCTCGCGGGCGCGCTCGACGACGTTCCACAGCCGTGCTGCCCGCAGTGTGGCGAGCCGGCCCACGACGTGGGCGACGGGCACGTGTCCGGCCGCTGAGAACCTAAGCGCTCGCGCGCAGCCACGCCATCGCGCCCGTGCGCGTGACGTTCGCCGCGTCGCCGAACAGCTCGCGCGCCGCGGCCGCCAGCTCGTCGGCCGAGCGCATGCTCGCGATCTCGCCGCGGCGGTGGAGCGCGTGCATGTACGGCCCGCTGATCCCTCCGCGGTCGGTGACGAGCATCGAGGCATAGAGCGCGCCGCCGGGCGCGACCTGATCGCAGAGCGCCCGCAGCGCGGCCCATGGGTCGTCGAGCACGTGCAGCACGCCGTGGCAGGCGACGGTGGCGAAGCGGTGGGGTGCGAAGGGCAGTTCGAGCAGGTCGGCCTGAACGAAGCGGACCCGTGTTCCGGGCGCCAGGCGCTGAGCTGCGCTGCGCAGCATGCCGACCGAGCGGTCGACGAGAACGACCTCGCGCTCGGTGCCCGCGTACACGTCGGCGGTGAAGACCGCCGTGCCGCAGCCGGCGTCGAGCAGCGGGCCGTCTGACGCAGCGACCGCTTCGGCGGCGAACGCGGCGTAGTCGGCCACGCTCGTGCCCCACAGCGCGCGGTTGTAGAGCCGGTTGCCGATCAGCCGGTCATATAGGCGCGCGTGGCGGTCGTACGGCGCACCCGCGTCGCCGTCGGCGATCGCGCTCTGAAGGCCGTCGCCGAGGTCGCGCAGAGCATCGGTCGTCTCGATCACCGTCACGGCTGGGTGACGCTAGCGACCGCGGCGACGTGCGTCGCGTGGCCGGCGGACGCCGACGCGGTCGACGACGACGGGGCGCTGAACGCGAAGCAGACCGTCATCGCCACGAGGGCGAGCGTCGCGATGGAGCCGATGGGGCGTTGTGATGTCGGGCTGGTCATGGCGTTGTCTCCGGTCGATCTCGGTGGGCTGGTTGACGAGATCGAAACTACGCCTGAGCCGGCGCCAGAACATCGGCAAATCGACCGATCTTTCGTCGTCCGCGGGCCTTACGTGCTGTCATCCGCTCGGGCTACGTGACGAACCCCTAAGGTTTCCCGTAGCGCTTGTCACGAACGGCTGACTCGACCCCTAACAACGCGGCGGTCCGTCGAACGCGACGGCTTTGGGCCGCCCCTACGTGGCGGCGGGCGTTGCCGTGGTCCGGGCGCCCATGGCGGCACGGTGGCCGAGGAAGCCGGCGATCCCGAGGACGAACAGTGCGAACAGCCCGTGCAGACCGCCGACGTAGCGGTGGCCGTCGGCGAACGCGACCTGGATCGTCCCGATGACCGGCAGCAGAACCGACACCCCGACCATCCGCCAGTTGCCCCACCACGCGCCGATCCCGACCAGCCCCGCGAGGATCTCGAGGCCGTGCGTGATGCCGCCGACCGACTTGTGCGCTTCGAGCGAATCGGCGCCGAATATGTAGGACGCGATCAGGTACACCTGGACGAAGATTGCGACGAAGATCAGCGTCGCCAGGACGGCCTGGCCCCACAGCGCGTAGCGTTTCATGGGCGGCGAGCCTAGCGGCTAATGTCGCCCGCACCATGGGTGCGCTGCTCGATCACGTCGCGTCGTACTACCGGGCGCTCAACACCGGCGATGCGCAACTCGTCGCCTCGCACTTCACACCCGACGCCGTGCACTACTACACGCGGCTGGGTCCACACGAGGGCTCCGAGGCGATCGGCGACAACGCGAAGCTCGGCGTGGATGCGCTGCACGGGGTGTGGAACCTCGAACACGCGGTGGAAGGCGATGACGAGGTGGCGATCGAGTGGACCCTGGCGTGGACCGACCCGAAGTCCGGCGAGCGCCGGCTCGACCGCGGCGCCGAGTTCCTCGCCTTCCGCGACGGTCTGATCTGCGAGGTCCGGGCCTACCACCACGGCGGCCCGAAGAACCCCCAGGGCGACCTGCTCGGCTTCGACCACGAGGGCCGCGGCCACACGATGCTCAACTGATCTGACGAACGCCGGCGCGCAGTCACATCTCGAACGCCGTGCGCCCGCCGACCGCGACCAGCTCGGAGAGCTGAGCGCGGCCGTCGCCAATCACCGGCCCGCCGTGGGCGAGCAGCAGGTGGTCGAACTCCAAGTCCGACAGGAGGCCCGCGTAGGCGGCCAGCAGTCGGCGCTTCGTCTCTTCGGGATCGTCGAGCAGCGCGTCGGGGGCGAAGCCGAGCGGCCCGTCGGACCCCCGCATGACCCCATCGGCGATCACGAGGATCCGCCCGTCGGCGCGGTGCAGCGCCATCTCGTCCGGGCAGATCGCGCCGACCTCGTGCACGACGAGCCCCCCGGGGAGCGTGTCGCCCGGGTCGTATGCAGTCACCGGGCCGCGGTCGACGAACTGGTGCAGGCCGACCCGCGGCACGAGCACCGGCACGCCGAACGCGTCGACCAGCGCCGCGCTGTGGCGGTAGTGCAGGCGGTTCGAGAGGACGATCGCCGACGGCGGCGTGCCGCGCTGCGCGAACCAGTCGATCCCCTCGGCCGGCAGCAGCGGGTCGAGCAGCACCCCCGAGTCATCTAGCCAGTACGACGACACCGCGATGCTGATCTCGGGGTGGATCGCGGTCCAGTGAAAGACGCCGGGCAGCACCTCGTGCATGGCGCCAACGCTAGCGGGCGCGTCGGGACCGACGCGAACGCGGTCAGTGAACGGTCAGCCGCAGCTGCGCCGACGCGCGCTGGGAGCCGCTGGTCGCCTGCACCGCGACGCGATAGGAGCCGCGCGCCAGTCGGTGGTGTTCGATGATCGTGCGCAGCGTGATGTGGCTCGTGCCGGCCGGGGCGTTCATCTTCAGGACGAGCGCGGCGTGCGAGCGGCCGTGGACGGTGCGGGAGAACGTGACCGTGACGCGCGCGGCGCGCGACAACGTGAACCACAACGTGCGGGGGTGGCCGGCGCTGAGGGTCGGGGCGCTGAGACGAACGCGCGACAGGCGCAGTCCCAAAGGTGCGGAAGGCGCGGCGACGCCGATCGCGCTGACGGCAATCGTCGCGGGCGTCTGCGTCGCGGGCGCGCCACTCGATGTCCCGGCGCCGGTTCCCGCGGTTGCGTCGCCGGGCGTCCCCGTCGAGCCATCGCCGCCGCCGGGCACCGGAGTGCCGTCGGGACGCGAGCCACTCGCCCCGAGCCCACCCGAGGTCGTGCCGTGCTCGGTCGTCACCGCGCCGCCGGGGGTCGCGTCGCATGCGTCGCCGATGCCATCGCGGTCGGCGTCGGACTGCTCCGGATTTGCCACGCCGGGGCAGTTGTCGGCGTTGTCGCCGACTCCGTCGCCGTCGGTGTCGGCGTGTTCGGCCGGGTTGTCGGGGAACGCGTCGGCGCTGTTGTCGAAGCCGTCACCGTCGCGGTCGGGGTCGCACGCGTCGCCGATGCCGTCGCGGTCGGCGTCGGCCTGCGAGCCGTTCGGGTCCAGCGGGCAGTTGTCGGAGCTGTCGATGAAGCCGTCGCTGTCGGTGTCGAGATCGGTCACTGCGCCGGCGACCGCGTTCGCCGCGTCGAGCCGCCCGCCGCTGGCCGCCTTGCCGGTCAGCGCCGACCGCTTGTCGACGCTCGAAAGGAGCCGCGAGCGCAAGTCAAGCGAGCCAAGCGCCGGGTTGGCGGCGTGCATCAGCGCGACGGTCGCGCTGACCATCGGCGTCGCCATCGACGTGCCGCTGGCGTACACGTACTGGCTGTCGCCGGAGGTGGCGTCGTTGATCCACGCCGACGCGATGCTCACGCCGGGCGCGAACAGGTCGACGCTCGTACGGCCGAAGTTGGAGAACGTCGCCGGTTTGTCGGACGAGTCGGTTGCGCCGACGCACACGATGTTGGCCAGCGGCAGCACGCACGGCCAGAAGCCCGAAGCGTCATCGTCATCGCCGATGCTGTCGCTGCCGCCGTTGCCGGCCGCCACGACGTACAGCGTGTTGGGGTGCGAGGAGACCGCGTCCTGTTCGGCCTTCGAGAAGCCGGTCGACCCGAGGCTCACGTTGACGATCTTGATCCCGAGGTCGCCCGCGTAGTCGAGCGCGTTGGCCACGTTCGCGGTCGTACCGGAACCTGAGGCATCGAGCACCCGCACCGGCAGCACCTGGGCCAGCGGCGCGACGCCGGCGATGCCGAGGTTGTTGTCGCGGCGCGCGGCGATGATCCCCGTGACGTGGGTTCCGTGGCCGTTGAGGTCCTGTGGTGTGTTGTCGTGGTCGACGAAGTCCCAGCCGCGCCAGTCGTCGACGTAACCGTCGTGGTCGTCGTCGAGGCCGTTGGTCGCACGGTCGTTGCCCTGACTGTCGGTGCCGGTCTCGCCCAGGTTGGTCGCGACCGCGCCCTGGAGGTCGGCCTGGTTGAGCTCGACGCCGGTGTCGACGACGGCTACGGTCTCGCCCTCGCCACTCGTTGTCTCCCACGCACCGGGCGCGTCGATGTCGTCGCCCGGGATTCCAACGACGCCGCCGACTCGGGGGACCAGTTGGCCGGTGTTCTGCAACCCCCACTGAATGGCCCAATCTGGGTCGTTGGTCGTCGCGTGGACCGGGAGATTCGGTTCGGCGTACACGACGCCGGGGTCCGCGTTGAGCTGGGCGATCGCGTCGGCGAGCTGACCGTCCGGCGCGTGGACCACCTCGCTGTCGGGGGTGCGCATCGTGTCGACGTGGGTGACGCCGGCATCCGAGCGCAGGTCGCCGCGCTGCGCCGCGGTCAGGCCGGGCTCGCGGCGCACCACGATGTCATGCACGCCCTGGTCGTCGAGACGCTCGAGTGCCGCGGTCGAAAATGGGGGCGGGGAGGGAGCTGCCGCGGCGGGGACCGCGGCCAGAACAGATACCAGAAAACTGACCAGCGCGACGCGACGGCTCATCCCGGTCCACATCGGCAGATTGGGCGCGGAACTGGAGCCGGACACAGGCACGAAAGTAGGGCAATGACGCCCGCCGGGCTCGCGCCGCAATTCAGGTGTCTTGCTGGTGGTAGGCCTCGAGCAGCCGGTTCTCCTCCTCATGGCGGGGGAAGCGGAAGAACACGAGCACGCCGCCGAGCACGACGGCGATGATCCCGGCCGCGTAGGCCCAGTTGTCGCCCTGCAGGAACGCGGTCTTGGCGCCGGCGATGATCTGGTCGGAATAGTGCGGGTACTGCTTGGCCACAGCCGAGGCGCTGGAGAACGACTTCTCGAGCTCTTCCTGCACGTTGGTCGTGGCGTGCGCCCCCGACGCGGCGATGGCGGCGCTGGCCGCCTTCGCGTATCCGGCCGTCAGCAGCGCGCCGAAGATCGACTGCAGGATCGCCCCGCCGAGGTCGCGCTGAAGGTCGGCGGTGCCCGACGCCATCCCGGCGCGTGACACCGGCACCGACCCGGTCAGCGACCGTGACGCGGGCGTGCCGGCGAACCCGACGCCGATCCCGATGAGCAGGTAGCCGAGACCGACCTTCCAGTACGGCGATGTCCTCCTTCCACAGCACGAGCATCGCCACGAAACCGAGCAAGATGAAGACGTAGCCGAGCAGCAGCGTGAAGCGCGCGCCGTGGCTCTCGACGATCTTCGCCGAGCGTGGCGCGACGACGACCATGCCGACGGCGGCCGGGATGATCGCCAGCCCCGCGTGGAACGTCGAGTAGCCGAGCACGTTCTGCAGGAACTGCTGGCCGACGAACATCGCGCCCATCAGCGACCCGAACACGATGATCCCGGCGCACGCCGCGACCCAGAACATCCGCCGCCCGGCGATGTGGAGGTCGTACAGCGGGTTTGCGGCGCGGCGCTGGCGCAAGATGAACGCGCCAGCCGCCGCCAGGGCGAGGATCGCGAGGCCGATTGCCAGGGCGTCCTTGCTTGGCACCGGCGCGAAGTTGATCGACAGGATCAGGGCCGCGACGAGGACCACCGACAGGATCCCGCCGAGGTTGTCGACCGGCTCGGTCGTCTCGTTGACGTGTGCCGGGACATAGCGCCACGCCATGTACAGCGCGACGGCGGCCAGCGGCAGCGTGATGAGGAACACCGAGCTCCAGTCAAAGCCGGTCAGCAGCGCGCCCTGCCAGCAGCGGCCCGAGCGCCGCGATCGCGCCGCCGAGACCCGACCACAGAGCGATCGACCGGGTGCGGCCCGGACCGGGCACCCACAGCGCCGTGATCAGCGCGAGCGTCGTCGGGTAGGCCATGCCCGGCGCACAGCGCCGCCGAGCAGCCGCGCGGCGAACAGGATGCCGATCGTCGGTGCGAACGCCGCCAGCAGGCTCGCGGGCACGGCGAGGCCGGTCCCGAGCAGCAGCATCCGCTTGCGCCCGTAGCGGTCGCCGACCGCGCCGAGGTACAGCACCGACGCCGGCGAGCCCGAGCGAGTAGCCGACCGCGACGAGGTCGAGGGCGGTCTGGCTGGCGTCGAACGCGTCGCCGATGTCGGGCAGCGCGACGTTGGCGACCGACAGGTTGAGGTTCGCGACCGCGGCGACGAGGATCAGCGCCGCAAGGACGAGACCGCCCTGCTTGGGCCCGGTCGAGTCGTCCGTGGGCGGCGCGGGGACGGCGGCCATCGCGCGGACTCTAGTCCGCGCTCGGACGCCCGGCCGTCACCCCGTGCGGGTGAAGTCGCGGGCGCCGGCCGTGATCAGCCGCGCGCCGCGCCCGCGCGTGACGAAGCTGATGACCCAGCGGATCAGGACGAGCAGCCGGTTCTGGAAGCCGATCAGGTACCAGAGGTGGACGAGCAGCCACACCATCCAGGCCGGCAGTCCGCTGAGCCGCAGGCCCGGGAGCTCCGCGACCGCGCGGCCGCGGCCGATCGTCGCCAGGTTGCCCTTGTCGGTGTACGTGAACGGCTCGGCGGGCTCGCCGGCCAGACGGGCGCGGACCACGCGCGCGGCGTGGCGGCCCTGCTGGATCGCCACCGGCGCCACGCCGGGCAGCGTGCGGATGCTGCCGTCCGGCTGGCGCACGCGGACCATATCGCCGAGCGCGAGCACCTCGGGGTGGCCGGGCAACGTGAGGTCGGCCTCGACGGCCAGGCGCCCAGCGCGGTCGACGTCGGCGCCGGTCAGCTCGCCGAGCCGCTGCGCGAGCGCCGAGGCGTGCACGCCCGCGGCCCAGATCACCGTCCGCGTCGGGATCGTCTCGCGCTCTCCGTCGGCGTCCTGCACCGTCACCGACTCGTCGTCGAGGTCGACGACCATCCGGTTGAGCATCGGCTCGACGCCGAGGCGCGCCAGCGACCGGCGTGCCTTCTCCGACAGCGACGGGCTGAACGCGGTCAGCACGCGGTCGGCCGCCTCGACGAGCAGGATCCGCGCTCCCTGGGGCTCGATCGAGCGGAAGTCGCGCGGCAGCGTGCTGCGTGCCATCTCGGCGATCTGGCCGGCCATCTCGACGCCGGTCGGCCCGCCGCCGACGACGACGAACGTCAGGTCGGCGCGGCGCGCTTCGCCGTCGAGCTCGAGCTCGGCGTTCTCGAACGCGCCGAGGATCTGCGCCCGTACGGTCAGCGCGCTCTCCAGCGACTTGACCTCGTGGGCGATCGCGCTGAACTCGTCGCGGCCGAAATACGAGTACTTCGACCCGGCGGCGACGACCAGCGTGTCGTAGGGCAGCGACTCGGGCGCTCGCGTGTTGGCGACCGGCGCCAGCGCCACGGTTCGCGCGTCGAGGTCGAGGTCGGTCACCTCGGCCATCAGCACGCGCACGTTGGGGAAGCGGCGAAACAGGGCGCGCAGGGGGTAGGCGACCTCGCCCGGCGACAGCGCCCCGGTCGCGACCTGGTAGGTCAGCGGCTGGAACAGGTGGAAGTTGCGGCGATCGACGAGCGTGATTTCGACGTCGGCGCCGCGCAGCCCCTGGACGGCGCGAATGCCGCCGAAGCCGCCGCCGACGACGACGACGCGGTGACGTCTGGGCGAGCCGTTGTTGGACATCCCTTCACGGTAGCGAGCGCCGCGTGGCGCGGTTCATCCTCCGCGGGTGATGCGCGGCGCCCGGCGGCATGACACAACCCCGCCATGACCGCGGCGCCCGCCGACGTACTCGTCATCTTCGGCATCACCGGC
Organism: uncultured Actinomycetes bacterium; assembly: GCA_963846975.1. Classification (GTDB taxonomy): domain Bacteria; phylum Actinomycetota; class Thermoleophilia; order Solirubrobacterales; family Solirubrobacteraceae; genus AC-49. Next base: position 16,884 of record CAWJXY010000009.1, on the reverse strand, counting down.
GACCTCGCCAAGGTGATGACGTTCCACTCGCTGTACCGGCTCGAGCAACGCAAGCTGCTGGACTGCCCGATCGTCGGCGTCGCCCACAGCGACTGGACGGTCGATGACCTGCGCAAGCGAGCGCGCGAGTCGATCGAGGCCAGGGAGAAGACGGTCGACGACGAGGTCTTCGACCGCTTCGCCGAGCGCCTGTCCTACATCGGCGGCGACTTCGACGACGACGGGGTCTACGCCAAGGTCGGCGAGGCGATCGGCGCCGCCCGCACGCCGGTCTACTACCTCGAGATCCCGCCGTCGCTGTTCGGCGCGGTGATCACGAAGCTCGCCGGCGCCGATCTCGTGCGCGACGGGCGTGTCGTCGTCGAGAAGCCGTTCGGGCACGACCTTGCGTCCGCCCGCGCGCTCAACGCCGAGATCGGCACCGCACCTCGACGAGTCGCAGCTGTACCGGATCGACCATTTCCTCGGGAAGATGGGGGTCGACGAGCTGCTCTACCTGCGATTCGCCAACACGATGGTCGAGCCGTTGTGGAACCGCAGCCACATCCGCTGCGTGCAGATCACGATGGCCGAGAAGTTCGGCATCGCCGATCGCGGCCACTTCTATGACCCGGTCGGCGCGTTGCGCGATGTCGTCGTCAACCACCTGATGCAGGTCATCGCGGTCGCGGCGATGGAGGCCCCCGCCGGCGACGACGCGACGACGCTCAAGGACGCCAAGTACGCGGTCTTTCGCTCGATGCGCGACGCCGACCCCGAGCGCTACGTGCGCGGCCAGTACGACGGTTACCTCGACGTCGACGGGGTCGAGCCCGGCTCGACGACCGAGACCTACACCGCGCTGCGCCTGGAGATCGACAACTGGCGCTGGTCGGGCGTGCCGTGGTTCATCCGCGCCGGCAAGTCGTTGCCGGTCACCCAGACCGAGCTGCGCGTCGTCTTCCGCCACCCACCGCGGCTCGGGTTCATGGAGCACGGCCACCGGCGCCCCGAGCCCAACCACTTCGTCGTCAAGCTCGATCCGGGCACCGGCACCCGAATCGTGCTCGACGCCCACCGCGCCGACGAGGGCGGCCCGCAGCCGGTCACGCTCGACATGGAGTTCGCCGAGCAGGGCGGCGAGGCGCCGACCCCGTACGAGGTGCTGCTCGTCGACGCGATGAACGGCGACAGCTCGCGGTTCACACGCGAGGACTCGGTCGAGGAGTGCTGGCGCGTGATGGCGCCGCTGCTCGAGCATCCGCCACCGGTCCACCGCTACGCGCCGGGGAGCTGGGGGCCGTCCGAGGCCGAGGACCTCGTCGCGAACTACGGCGGCTGGCACGGTCCGTGGGTCCAGTCGTGAGCGACCAGGGCCAGAGCGCCGCCGCGCCGTCGCCGTTTCCGCCGATCGCCGACTACGCGTTCCTGTCGGACTGTCACACCGGCGCACTCGTCGCGCCCGACGGGTCGATCGACTGGCTGTGCGTGCCGCGCTTCGACGCGCCGAGCGTGTTCGGCATGCTGCTCGACCGTCAGGCCGGGTCGTTCCGGCTCGGGCCGTTCGGGATCAACGTCCCGACGTCGCGGATCTACGAGCCGGGGACGAACACGCTGGCCACGACGTGGAAGACGCCGCAGGGCTGGGTGCTGGTCCGCGATGCGCTGACGATCGGCCCCCGCCGCGGCGTGGACACCGTGACCCCGCACACCCGCCCGCCGACCGACGACGACGCCGAGCACGTGCTCGTGCGCGTCGCGCTGTGCCTCGACGGCGAGGTCGAGATGGAGCTGATCTGCGAGCCGGTGTTCGACTACGGCCGCACGCCGGGGACGTGGACGATCGCCGACGACGGGCACTGCGCCGACGTCGAGGGCGCCGACCAAGCGCTGCGGCTGCGCACGAGCATGGCGGTCGGGATCGAGGGCGACTGGGTGCGCGCGCGCCACGTCATGAAGGAGGGCGAGCAGATCTTCTGTGCGCTGTCGTGGGCGTCGGAGCTCGCCGCGCCGCAGACCGTCGACGAGGCCAACGTGAGCCTCCAGGCGACGACGCGCTTCTGGCGCAACTGGCTCGGCCGCGCGCGGATCCCCGACCACCGCTGGCGCGACCCGATCCAGCGCTCGGCGCTGACGATCAAGGGCCTGACCTACATGCCGACCGGCGCGACGGTCGCGGCGCTGACGACGTCGCTGCCCGAGACGCCGGGCGGCGAGCGCAACTGGGACTACCGCTACACGTGGCTGCGCGACGCGACGTTCACGCTTCAGGCGCTGCACTATCTCGACCTCGACTGGGAGGCCGACGAGTTCATGCAGTTCGTCGCCGACCTCGAGCCCAACGGCGACGGCGCGCTGCAGATCATGTACGGGATCGACGGCCGCCGCGACCTGACCGAGTCCACGCGCGACGACCTGTCGGGCTACGCGGGCGCCCAGCCGGTGCGGATCGGCAACGGCGCGTTCGACCAGCGTCAGAACGACGTCTACGGCGCGGCGCTGGACTCGATCTGGCTGCACACCCAGCGCAGCCAACGCCTGCCGCGGCGCCTGTGGCCGCTCGTTCAGGCCCAGGCGCGCTGCGCGACCGAGGTCTGGCAGCAGCCCGACCAGGGGATCTGGGAGGCGCGCGGCGCGCCGCGTCACTACGTGTCGTCGAAGCTCATGTGCTGGGTCGCGCTCGACCGCGCGGCGAAGATCGCCGCCCTGGCCGGCGACTCCCAGCTCGAGCAGGCGTGGGCGGCGACCGCGCTCGAGATCCGCGACGACATCCTCAGCCACGGCCTCACCGACGCCGGCGTCCTGCGCCAGCACTACGAGACAGATTCGCTCGACGCGTCGAATCTGCTGGCGGCGATCTTCGGCTTCCTGCCCGGCGAGGACGAACGCCTCAAGGCAACTGTGCTGGCGATCGCCGACGACCTCACCGAGGACGGCTTCGTGCTGCGCTACCGCACCGAGGAGACCGACGACGGCCTCCACGGCAAGGAGGGGAGCTTCCTGATCTGCTCATTCTGGCTCGTGTCGGCGCTGGCGATCGTCGGCTCCGAGCAGCAGGCCCGCGACCTGATGGAGCGGCTGCTGCGAGTCGCGTCGCCGCTCGGCCTATACGCCGAGGAGTTCGACACGACGACGGCGCGGTTCCTCGGCAACTTCCCGCAGGCGTTCTCGCACCTCGCCCTGATCGAGGCGGCGGCGCGGATCATCCTCGGCGAGCGACTCGCGGAGATCGGCGTCGTGTGAGCCGCCGGGTCGTGATCCTCGGCGGCGGCTTCGGCGGCCTGACGGCGGCACGCCGGCTCGGCGGCGCCGACGTCGAGACGGTGCTGATCGACCGCATGCACCACCATCTGTTCCAGCCGCTGATCTACCAGTGCGCGCTCGGCGGGGTCGGCGCGGCCGAGTGCGCGTCGCCGATCCGGGCGGCGCTCAAGCGCACCGCCAACGCGACCGTGCTGATGGCCGAAGCCACCGCTGTCGACGCCGGGACCCGCGAGGTCACGCTCGACGACGGCCGGCGCCTGCCCTACGACAGCCTGATCGTTGCCTGCGGGGCGCGGACGTCGTACTTCGGCCGCGACGAGTGGGGCGACGTCACATACGGCCTGAAGTCACTCGACGACGCCGTGCGCCTGCGCAACCGCATCTACAGCTGCTTCGAGCAGGCCGAGCGCCTAGACGGCGACGACGAGCGCGCGCCGTACATGACGTTCGTGATCGTCGGCGGAGGCCCGACCGGCGTCGAGGTCGCCGGGTCGCTGGCGATCCTGCGCCGCCACGACCTGCACCGCCAGTACCGCCGCAACGACCCGCGCCAGGCGCGCGTGATCCTGCTCGACGCCGGCCCGCGGCCGGTCGCCGCGTTCAGCGAGCGGCTGTCAGGCAAGGTGTCGAAGTACCTCGCCGATCTCGGCGTCGACGTGCGCCAGGGGGCCCGGGTCACGGAGATCGACGGCGACGGCGTGACGTTCGAGCTCGACGGCGCGTCGCAGCGGATTCCGACGCGAACGGTGATCTGGGGTGCGGGCGTCCAGGCGGCCGAGTTCGCGGCGACGCTCGCCGCCGCGACCGGTGCGACGCAGGACCGCGGCGGCCGGATTCCGGTCGGGCCCGATCTGGCGATCGACGGCCATCCGGAGATCTCGGTGATCGGCGACGTCGCCAGCGCGCCGGGGCCCGGCGACCGGCCGCTGCCCGGCCTGGCGACGGTCGCGATCCAGCAGGCGCGCCACGTCGCCGACGGCATCAGGGACGGCAAGCCGGGCGCCGCGGGCCCGTTCAAGTACTTCGACAAGGGCGCGCTGGCGGTCGTCGGGCGCGGCAAGGCGGTCTGCGAGGTCCGCGGGCGCAGCGTGTCGGGGAGGCCAGCGTTCTTCATGTACCTCGGCGTCCACCTGTTCTACCTCTCGGGCGGCGGGCCCGGGCACCGCGTCAAGATCCTGATCGACTGGCTCAGCGCGCGCTTCAACAACCCGCAGTCGCAGGTCATCGACGGTGATCTCGACCTGGGTGGGGCGTGAGGGCCCTCGATCCGCGGCTGCTTGGCTACGCGCGCGCGACACGTGTATTCCTCACTGTGTCGGTCGCTCTCGGCGCCGCGACAGCGTTGCTCGTCGTCGCCCAGGCGTGGCTGATCGCCGATGTGGTGACGCGGGCGATGCAGCACGGCGCGGGCGTGGCGGCGGTGTCCGGTGCGCTCGCGGCGCTGCTGGCGGTCGTCGTCGGGCGGGCGCTCATCGGGTGGGGGACCGAGGTCGCGGCGGCGCGCAGCTCGGCGCGCGCCAAGTCCCAGCTGCGCACCGCGCTGGTGGCGCGCGTGGCGCGCGATGGGCGCGCGGTCACGGGGAGCAGCGGTGAGCTCGCGGTGCTGGCCAGCCGCGGTGTCGACGCACTCGATGCGTACTTCTCGCAGTACCTGCCGAACCTGCTGCTGGCGGTGATCGTGCCGGTCGTCGTGCTCGTCGCCATCGTCACCCAGGACTGGATCTCGGCCGTGATCATCGCGGTGACGCTGCCGCTGATCCCGGTCTTCATGGCGCTCGTCGGCGCGGCGACGCGCGATCGCTCCGAGCATCAGCTGCGTGCGCTGCAGCGACTGTCGGGCCACTTCCTCGACGTCGTCGCCGGACTGCCGACCCTCAAGGCGTTCGGGCGCGCCAAGGCCCAGGCGCAGGCGATCGCCCAGGTCACCGACCGCTACCGCGTCGCGGCGCTGCGGTCGCTGCGGCTCGCGTTCCTGTCGTCGCTGATCCTCGAACTCGTGGCGACGGTCTCTGTTGCGCTCGTCGCGGTGGCGATCGGGCTGCGGCTGATGGGCGGACAGCTCGACCTGCGCGCGGGGCTGTTCGCGCTCGTGCTCGCCCCCGAGGCCTACCTCCCGTTGCGAGCGCTGGGGGCGAACTACCACGCCAGCGCCGACGGCGTGGCCGCGTTCGAGCAGGTCGCGGCGGTGCTCGACGCACCCCGGCCGGTGGCCCGCGGTACTCGGTCGGCGGTGCCCGACCCGGCGCGGTGCGGGCTTAGCGTCGAGGGGCTGACCGTCGCCTATCCGGGCCGCAGCGTGCCGGCGCTTGACGACGTGTCGCTGAGCGTCGGCGCGGGGGAGATCGTCGCGATCGCCGGGCGCAGCGGCTGCGGCAAGTCGACGCTGCTGCGGGTGCTGCTGGGGTTGGTGGAACCGGCGCACGGGACGGTGCGGATCGGCGACGCCAGCCTCGCCGAGCTCGATCCGGATGCGTGGCGGGCGCGACTGGCGTGGGTTGCGCAGCACCCGCACCTGTTCGCGGCGTCGATCGCCGACAACGTGCGCGTGGGGCGCCGCGACGCCGGCGACGAGGACGTTTCCGCGGCGCTCGAGGCGGCGGGGCTGGGGCCGGTGCTGCGGCGGCTGCCCGACGGCGCCGCCACCGTGCTCGGCGAGCGCGGCGCGGGGCTATCGGCCGGCGAGCGCCAGCGCGTCGCGCTAGCTCGCGCGTTCGTGCGCGACGCACCGTTGCTGCTGCTCGACGAGCCGACCGCGAATCTGGACGGCGACACCGAGCGGGTGGTTCTCGACGCCGTCCGGCGGCTCGCCGCTGGGCGGACGGTGATCCTCGCGGCCCACCGCCCGGCGCTGCTGGCACTCGCCGACCGCGTCGTCTGGATCGACCGCGGGGTGGAGGTGGCAGCGTGAGCGCCGAGCCGCGCGCTCCCCTGCGTGACACGCTCGCGCTCGCGCGCCCGGCGGCCGGGCGCCTGGCGTGGGCGACGCTGCTCGGCGCTGGATCGGCGGCGGCCGCGATCGGGCTGATCGCCACGTCGGCGTGGCTGATCTCGCGCGCGTCGCAGCGCCCGCCCGAGTCGGCGATCGCGCTCGGCGTGGTCGCGGTGCAGTTGTTCGCCCTGTCGCGTGCGCTGCTGCGCTACGCCGAGCGACTGGTCGGCCACGACGCCGCCTTCCGCGTGCTCGCCGACCTGCGGGTCGGCGTGTACGAGCACCTCGAGCGCCTCGCCCCGCTCGGCGTCCCGGCCTACCGCAGCGGCGACCTGCTGGCGCGGCTCGTCCACGACGTCGAATCGCTCCAGGACCTGCTGCTGCGTGTCGTCCCGCCGTTCGCGATCGCGGCGCTCGTCGGTGCGGCGACCGTCGTGACGGTCTGGCTGATGCTGCCCGCGGCCGGCGCGATCCTGCTCGCCGCCCTGCTCGTCGCCGCCGTGATCGTGCCGTGGCTGACCGGGGCGCTCGCCACCCGCTCGCAGGCGCGCCAGGCCGCGGCCCGCGGCGACTTGACCGCGGCCGTCGTCGACCTCGTCGATGGCGCCGACGAGCTGCTCGTCAACGGCGCCGCCGGTGCACAGCTGCAGCGCGTGCAGCACGCAGACCGCGAGCTGACCCGGATCGCCCAGGCCGGCGCGCGCACCGCCGGCGCCGGCCAGGCGCTGACGACGCTGTGCTGCGGGCTGGCGATGTGGGGGGCGCTGGCGGTTGGCGTCGCCGCTGTCCACGACGGCACGCTCAACGGCGTCCTGCTCGCCGGGCTCGCACTCATCCCGCTGGTCGCGTTCGAGCTCGTTGCCGGCCTGCCGGCCGCGACCCAGACCCTCGCGCGCGTCCGCCGCGCCGCCGCGCGCGTGCACGAGGTCACCCACGCTCCGGCGCCGGTCACCGAGCCCGCGCTCGCGCTCGCGCTGCCCGCGCCGCCGCACGCAATCGCCGGCCGCGGTGTCGGCGCGCGGTACCCGGGCGCCGCGCACGCCGCGCTGCGCGGCGTCGACCTCGACATGGCACCCGGCTACCGCGTCGCGCTCGTCGGTCCCAGTGGCTCGGGCAAGACGACGCTCGCCAGCGTGCTGGTCCGCTTCCTGGACCACGACGGCACGGTCGCGCTCGACGGCACCGAGATCGACCGCCTGTCCTCCGACGACGTGCGCCGCGCGGTCGGCCTCGTCGCCCAGGACGCCCACGTCTTCGACACGACGATCGAGGAGAACCTGCGCCTCGCCAGGCGCGACGCGACCGCGGCCGAGATCGACGCCGCGCTGCGAAAGGTTCGTCTTGACGACTGGATCGCCTCGCTGCCGGCCGGCCTTCGGACCGAGACCGGACCCGGCGGCTCACACCTGTCTGGCGGCCAGCGGCGGCGACTGGTCATCGCCCGCGCGCTCCTGCGTGACTTCCCGGTCCTGATCCTCGACGAGCCCGGCGAGCACCTCGATCCGCCGACCGCCGACGCGATCCTCGCCGATGTGCTGCACGCTACGGATGGCCGGTCGGCGCTGATCATCACCCACCGCCTGGAAGGGCTCGACGGCATCGATGAGGTCATGACGCTATGACCAACGACCTGGCACGTCTGCAGTTCGCGACGACGAGCATCTATCACTTCTTGTTCGTGCCGGTGACGATCGGCCTTGCGTTCCTCGTCGCCGTGCTGCACACCGCCTACTACCGCAACGAGAAGCCCGAGTTCCGGCGCGTGACGCGGTTCTTCGGGACGTTGCTTTTGATCAACGTCGCGATCGGCGTCGTCACCGGGCTCGTGCAGGAGTTCGAGTTCGGGATGAACTGGTCGGCGTACTCGCGGTTCGTCGGCGATGTGTTCGGCGGGCCGCTGGCGATGGAAGGGCTGGCCGCGTTCTTCTTGGAGTCGACGTTCCTCGGGCTGTGGGTATTCGGTTGGGATCGGCTGCCCAAGAAGGTCCATCTCGCGTGCATCTGGCTGGTGGCGATCGGATCGATGCTGTCGGCGATGTTCATCCTGGCGGCGAACTCGTGGATGCAACATCCGGTCGGCTACCAGATGGTCAACGGCAAGCCGGTACTGAACGACATCGGCGCGCTGTTCACGAACCCGACGTTCACGTGGGGCTACGTCCATGTGCTGCTCGCGTCGCTGATCACGGGGGCGCTGGTGATGCTCGCGGTGTCGGCGTGGCAGATCCGCAAGCAGCGCGAGGTGCAGACGTTCACGCGCACCGCGTCGATCTCGGTGATGGTGTTGTTGCCCGCGATCTTGCTGGCGATGTTCGTCGGCTCGGAGTTGGGGGTCGTGCAGACCAAGTACCAGCCGATGAAGATCGCGGCCGCCGAGGCGCAGTGGAACACGTGTCAGCCGTGCTCGTTCTCGGCCTTCCAGGTCGGCGGCGGCAAGCGGGACGAGACGCCGACGAAGGTGATCGCGATCCCGCACCTGCTGTCGATCCTGGCGACGAACTCGTGGAACGGCCAGGTCGTCGGGCTCAACGAGCTGCAGAAGCAGTACGTCAAGCAGTACGGGCCTGGCGACTACATCCCCAACGTGTTCATCCAGTACTGGTCGATGCGGGTGATGGCCTACATCGCATCGCTGGTCGCGCTGCTGGCGCTGTGGGGCGGGTGGCTCGTTCACAAGGGCCGATTGGCCACCTCCAAGCGCTTCTTGTGGGTTGCCACATGGGCGGTGGTGACGCCGTTTCTCATGAACACGGCCGGCTGGATGCTGACCGAGAACGGCCGCCAGCCATGGATCGTGCAGGGGCTGATGAAGACGGCCGACGCCAACTCGCCGTCCGTCACCTCCACCGACATCTGGATCAGCCTGATCGTCTTCGTCTTGATCTACATCGCGCTCGGCGCGGCCGACCTGATCCTGATGCTGCGCTACTCCCGCAGGGCTCTGGACCCCGACGACACCCCGACCGACCCGGACGCCGCTCCGGCGCTGACCTACTGACATGGACATTCTCTGGTTCATCATCATCGCGGTCCTGTGGGTCGGGTTCTTCGTGCTCGAGGGCTTCGATTTCGGGGTCGGGATGCTGCACACGATCATTGGGCGCACGCGAGACCGGCAAGCGCGTCGCGCTGAACACGATCGGCCCGTTCTGGGACGGCAACGAGGTCTGGCTGATCGTGGCCGGCGCGGGGACGTTCGCCGCGTTCCCCGACTGGTATGCGACGTGGTTCTCGGCGCTCTACCTCGCGCTGCTACTGCTGCTCGCCGCGCTGATGGCGCGCGGCGTGGCGTTCGAATGGCGCCACAAGACCGAGGATCCCAGGCGCCGCCAGATCTTCACGTGGTGCACGGTGATCGCCAGCGCGGCGATCCCGCTGCTGCTCGGTATCGGCCTCGGCGACCTGCTGGCCGGCCTGCCGATCGACAAGTCGGGCGAGTTCACCGGCAACTTCTTCGACCTGCTGCAGCCCTACGGCATCTGGGTCGGGATCACACTGGTCGGCCTGTGCCTGCTGCACGGCTCCATCTTCCTGGCGCTCAAGACGACCGACGACATCCGCGACCGCGCGGTCGCCGCGAGCCGGCCGCTGGGCTGGGTGGCGATCGCGCTCGTGCTCGGGTTCGTCATCTGGACGCGGATCACGGTCGGAAGTCAGGACGTGCCGACACCGGTCGAGGCGCTCGCGTTCATCGCCGTCGTGTTCGCCGCCCGGCTCGCGCGCTCACCCGACCACGGCGGCTGGGCATTCACCGCGTCGGCGCTCGCGATCGCGTCGGTGATCGGCTCGATCTTCATCGACCTCTATCCCAACGTGATGGTCTCGAGCACGAATTCGGCCTACAACCTCACGGTCAGCAATGCCGCGTCGGGCTCCTACGCACTGACCGTCATGACCGTCGTGACGGTGATCTTCCTGCCGGTCGTCCTGCTGTATCAGGGCTGGTCATTCCACGTCTTCCGCGCGCGGGTCAAAGCGCCGCCGGACGACGGGGCGACGTGACCGCACGCGGCCACTGACACGGCCTGCTATTGCTGCGGGCGTGGCCGAGCCCGTGTTCTTCGAGACGCCCGAGGAGTTCCGCGCGTGGCTGGCCGAGCACCACGCCGACCGCGATGGGCTGATCGTCGGTTTCCACAAGCGCAAGACCGGACGGCCGAGCATCACCTGGCAGCAGTCCGTGCGCGAGGCGCTGTGCTTCGGGTGGATCGACGGCGTGCGCCGCAGCATCGACGACCAGCGCCACCAGATCCGCTTCACCCCGCGTCGGCGCGGCAGCACGTGGAGCGCGGTCAACATCAAGCTCGCCCAGGAGCTGATCGACGCCGGCGAGATGCAGCCCGCCGGGCTCGCCGCGTTCGAGGCTCGGACCGAGCGCAAATCGCGCATCTACTCCTACGAGCAGTCCCGGCACGAGCTGTCGCTGCAGTACGCCGAGCGGCTGCGCGCCGACGCCGAGGCGGCGGCATTCTTCGACGCCCAGGCTCCGTGGTACCGACGTACCGCGATCCACTGGGTGATGAGTGCCAAGCGCGAGGAGACGCGCGAACGGCGGATCGCGACGCTGATCGAGGACTCACGCAACGGCGTGCGAGTCAAGCACTTGCGTAGACCCTAGAAACCTCAAGCCGCGCCCGCGGCAGCAGCACGCCCGCCGCGGCGCCGACGAGGCCGAGCGCGGCCGAGACCGCGATCGCGCCGGCGAAGCCGTCGGTGAACGCCGCCGCCGACTCGTAGCCGCCGGCCGTCGAGAACACGGCGACCGCGACCGCGATCCCGAACACGGCGCCGACTCTGGCGCACGGTGCTGGTCGTCCCGGCCGCCGCGCCCATGTCGGTCGGGGCGATCGTCTGAAGGACGGCCGCCTGCGCCGCCGGCATCGCCATCGACAGCCCGGCGCCTGCGAGCACCATCCCGGGGACGAGTTGCACGTACGCGACGCCGGGGTCGGCGACGAGCACCAGCCACAGCATCCCGACCGCCTGTGCGCCGAGCCCGGCGACCACGTACGCCCGCGCCCCGTGGCGATCGACGAGGCGGCCCGACAGCGGCGCGACGATCAGCAGCGTCAGCGTCCATGGCAGCATTCGCACGCCGGCCTGTAGCGGCGAGTATCCGAGCCCCGACTGAAGAAACTGCGCGACGAAGTACACGGCTGCGAACAACGACCCGAACAGGGCGAAGCTCGCCACGTTCCCGGCGGCGAACGACCGCGATCGATAGAGCCGCAACGGCAGCATCGGCGCCGGCGCCCGGCGCTCCCACGCCACGAACGCCCACAACAGCACGGCGCCGGCCGCGAACGAGCCGACGATCTCGGCGCTGCCCCAGCCCGCGTCGTTGCCGCGTACGAGCGCCCACACGACCGCGACGAGCCCCGCCGTCACGAGCCCGACGCCGAGCGGGTCGAGGCGCCCCGCGCCGCCACGGCTCTCGGGGATCCGGGTCAGTACGAGCGGCACCGCGACAACGCCGAGCGGGACGTTGACCCAGAACACGAACCGCCAGTCGAGGCCCTGCGCGATCGCGCCGCCGATGACCGGCCCGCCGGCCGTCGCGAGGCCGGTGAGGCCCTGGAGGATTCCGAGCGCCGCGCCGCGGCGCTCAGCGGGGAAGGTCGCACCGACCAGCGCGACGGTCAGCGAGAACGTGAACGCCGCGCCGATGCCCTGCACCGCGCGCGCGGCGATCAACCAGCCGACGGTGGGCGCGACCGCGCAGCCCATCGATGACAGCGTGAACAGCCCGATGCCGAAGGCCAGCAGTGCCCGGCGGCCGAAGCGGTCACCGAGCGCGGCCGCGGTGCCGAGCGTCACGGCGAGGCTCAGGGTGTAGGCGTTGACCGTCCACTCGAGCGTCTCGGTGCTCGCGTGGAGGTCGAGCCGGATGCTCGTCAGCGCCGTCGTGACGACGAGCGTGTCGAGCGAGACCATGATCGAGGCGAGCGCGCCGAGGCCGAGAACCCAGCGCTGCGCGGTGCTGTTGCTGGCAGTCATGCCCGTTCCAGACGCGCGCGCCCGCGCCAAGTCATCGATGAGTTTCCGCGGCGGCGCCGGTCTCCACCCCTGTGACGACGATCACGAGCGAACCGCTGAACCAGCGCGGCCTGATCGCGGCCGCGCAGGCCGGAGACGAACGCGCGTTCCGCGAGCTCGTCGGCCCCTATCGAGCGCGCGCTGCAGCTGCACTGCTACCGGATGCTCGGTTCGCTGCACGACGCCGAGGACCTCACGCAGGAGACGCTGCTGCGGGCGTGGCGGTCGCTCGAGCGCTTCGAGCGCCGTTCGGGCGTCCAGACGTGGCTGTACCGGATCGCCACGAACGCGTGTCTCGACGAGCTCGAACGCCGCCCGCGCCGGCCCGAGCCGACCGTCGACCCGTACCCCGACGCGTGGCTACCCGACGACGGCTCGGCCGTCGACCCGGCTGCGCGCTACGCCCGGCGCGAGGGGATCGAGCTCGCGTTCCTGACCGCGATCCAGCGCCTGCCCGGCCGCCAGCGCGCGGTCCTGATCCTGCGCGACGTGCTCGGCTGGACCGGCGCCGAGACGGCCGCCCTGCTCGACACGACGGTCGCAGCCGCCAACAGCGCGCTCCAGCGAGCACGGGCCACGATCGATGGCGCGCTGCCGGCGCAGCGCGTCGCCCCCGGGCCCATGGTGGAGCGCGCGCTGCTGGCGCGCTACGTCGACGCGTTCGAGCGCACCGACATCGACGCGCTCGTCGCGATCCTGCGCGAGGACGCCGAGATGACGATGCCGCCGCAACCGGCGGTTGTCGGCGCGCTCGCGGTCGCCGAGTGGGTGTGCGGCGGCTGCGGCGCCGTGCCCGGTGTCGTCGTCGCCACGTGGGTCAGCGCCAACGGCGGACCGGCGATCCTGTGGCGCGTCGCGACGCCCGACGGCCCCGGCGCGCCGCAGCGGCTGATCGTGCCGGAAGCCGACGGCGACCGGTTCGCCGCGCTGCACACGTTCGCCGCGCGCAACCTGCCGGGGTTCGGCGCTTCGTAGACTCGGAGGCATGGCCTCCAACGAAGACGACAACCTGTTCGGCGCCGAGCACGTGCGCGTGTTCCGCGAGACCAAGGGCGAGCGCGGATCGCAGTGGCGCGGCGCGCCGATCCTGCTGTTGACGACCACGGGCAGCGCCTCCGGGCAGGCCCGCACGACCCCGCTGATCATGCGCGAGGACGGCGACAACTGGGTGATCGTCGCCTCCAAGGGCGGCGCACCCGATCACCCGTCGTGGTTCAAGAACATCCAGGCAGCCGACGGCGAGGCCGAGATCGATCTCGGGCCTGAGCAGGTCCCGGTCACTGCGACGGTCGCCGAGGGCGACGAGCGCGCGCGGCTGTGGTCGAAGATGACCGAGGTCTGGCCGCCGTACGACGAGTACCAGGCCAAGACCGAGCGCGAGATTCCCGTGGTGGTGCTCACACGGCGGTAGGGGCTAGGCTGGCGGGTCACCGCGTTGATCAAGAGGAGACGGCAATGGCGCTGACCGAGAACCGCACCGCATCGACCGCCGACGACTCCGCGGCGATCGCCGAGCTGCACGAGATCGTCGACCGCCAGCGGGCGGCGTTCCTCGCCGACCCGTTCCCGACGCTCGAGCAGCGCCTTGAGCTGCTCGGCGCGCTGGCCGGGATGCTGATCGGCCACCGCGAGCAGATCCAGGAGGCGATGAGCTCCGACTTCGCCGTCCACCCGACGGTCGCCAGCGACATGATCGAGATCCTCGGCGTCGCCGGGCGCGCCGGCTACGTCGCCGAGAACCTCGCCGCAGTGGATGGCGCCCGAGCCGCGTCACGCCGACCCGGCGTTCTACGGCTCGGGCCGCGCCTACGTGCAGCCCCAGCCCAAGGGCGTGATCGGCAACATCGTGCCCTGGAACTTCCCGTTCGATCTGTCGGTCGGGCCGCTGGTCGAGATGCTGGCCGCGGGCAATCGGGTCGTCATCAAGCCGTCGGAGTTCGCGCCCGCCTGCGCGCAGCTGCTGCAGGACATGATCCGCGCGACGTTCGATCGCGATCGCGTCGACGTCGTCGTCGGTGAGCTCGCGCTGGCGCAGGCGTTCTCGCGCGTGCGCTGGGATCACCTGCTCTACACCGGCAGCCCGAACATCGGCCGCGAGATCGCCAAGGCGGCGGCCGAGCAGCTCGTGCCGGTGACGCTCGAGCTCGGCGGCAAGTGCCCGGCGATCCTGACCGCCGACAGCGTCGACGCCGAGTCGGTCAAGCAGGTGCTGGGCACGAAGTCGCTCAAGAACGGGCAGATGTGCATCAGCGTCGACTACTGCCTCGTCCCGCGCGATCAGGTGGAGGAGTTCGCGAGCCTCGCCGAGCAGCGGTTCGCCGACGCGATGCCCGAGTACTGCTCGTCGGACGACTGCACCGGGATCATCAGCGAGCGCCACCAGGAGCGGATCGAGCGCCTGCTCGAAGAGGCGCGCGCCGCCGGAGCCGAGATCCGGCCGCTGGCAAGCGGCGGCCGACGGCGATCCGGGACGCGGCAGCTGCCGATGTCGCTCGTCATCGACCCGTCGCCCGACCTTCAGATCATGCGCGACGAGATCTTCGGCCCGATCCTGCCGATCGTGCCCTACGACGACGTCGACGAGGCGATCGCCTACGTCAACGCCGGCGAGCGGCCGCTCGGCCTGTACGTGTTCGCCAAGGACGAGTCGGTCGCCGACCACGTGCTGGAGCGCACGACGTCGGGCGGCGCGTGCGTCAACGCCGCGGCCGTCCACGGCGCGCTGCCGTCGCTGCCGTTCGGCGGCATCGGCCAGAGCGGCACCGGCCGCCACCACGGCGTCGAGGGGTTCCGCGAGTTCTCCAACCTGCGCGCGGTGTTCGTGCGCGGCGAGGGCGACCTGATCGAAGCGTTCATGCCGCCGTACGGTGAGACCGCCCAGGCCGTCGTCAACGCAGCGTTCTCGGGAGGCGAGTGAACATGGGCAAGCTCGATGGTCACTGCCTCTGCGGCACCGTCTCCTACGCCTCGGACGCCGACCCGGCGTTCGTCGCGATCTGCCACTGCAACGACTGCCAGCGCCAGACCGGCGCCGCGCACTCGATCGTGGTCGGCGTTCCCGCTGACCAGATCGAGATCAGCGGCGCGGACAGCCTGAAGTCGTTCACGACGGTCGGCGAAGATCACGGGACCGAAGTGCAGCGCCGCTTCTGCGGCGAGTGCGGCTCGCCGATCTACACCGAGAACGGGGGCCTGCCGGGTGTCTTCATCCTCAAGGGCGGAACGCTGAACGACACGTCGTGGCTTGCAGCCGCAGATCGAGGTGTGGGGCCGCTCGGCGCAGCCGTGGGTCGAGGTCGACGAGTCGCGCCCGCGCATGGAGCGCGGCGTCGGGGCGGGCTGATGGGCAAGCTCGACGGCCGCTGCCCGCGCGGTGAGGTCTTCCCGCGCGGGCCCGAGGGCTAGCCGCCCGCCATGCTCCCCGCGCCGCCGCCGTGGCCTTGGCGCTGCTCGGCGGCGTTGCACCCACGCCGACGCTGTGCGCCGATCCGCGCGGCGCACCTGCTATGCCCCGACATCCGCATGGCGCCGCCGCGCAACGTATATCTGCAGCGCACGCGCGGCGGGCGCGCGCTTCTGCACGCCACAAGCTCGCTCGACGTCAATGGCCGCGGGTCGCTCGACATCATGGCGCGCCGGGCCACGAAGTACTCGATGCGCGCCTACCAGGTCATCCACCGCGTCGGGATGCCGGTCTACCGCCGCCGCATCCCCGGCGGACGGGTCGTCTTCAAGTTCATTCCCGGCCAGGGCGGTTACTGGAAGTTCGCCAACGCGGCCCGGTTCGAGCTGTGGACGCTCGGCCCCGACATGCACCTGGTCCGCACGGGCGAAAAGCTCATCTACTGCCTGCGCGACCTGAGCCGCACCCATCCCGGCCCGTTGTCGCCGCTGTGGCCGGTGCATCCGGGCTGCAACCGGAGCCTGGGCACGACGCGCGTCACGCTCGGCACCTCGATCGGATGGTCGGACATCTACCCATCGGGCTACTACGAGCAGTACATCGACGTCACGCACCTCCACGGCTGCTTCGGCCTGTGGCTGGTCGCCGACCCGCTCAACGAGCTGTGGGAGTCCAACGAGACCAACAACGCGTCGGGCGTGATCGTTCGGCTGCCACCGGTCAAACCGGGGGGCTGCTGACTACCACCATCCGCGTTCGAGGTCGACAACCGCTCCTCCAATTTGACTAGGCTCACGCCCATGGCCCGGATTCCGTACGTCGACCCTGAGCAATCCTCCGAGCGCGTCCAGCGTGCCCTGGAGAACCTGCCGCCGATGAACATCTTTCGCATGCTCGCGCTCGCCGACTCGGCGTTCGTGCCCTATCTGCGCTTCGGCCGGGCGATCCTGACCGAAATGGAGCTCGACCCGGTGCTGCGCGAGCTGGCGATCCTGCTGACCGCCAAGCGCACGCAGGCGCGCTATGAGTGGATCCAGCACGAGCTGATCGCCACGGAGGTTGGCGCGACCGCGGAGCAGGTCGCGGCGATCGACCGCGATGATCTGGACGCCGACGAGCTCGGCGCCGACGCGCGTGCCGTGCTCGCGTTCACCGACCAGCTGATCGCGACGCCGCGGCCCGACGACGCGTCGTTTGATGCCGTCAGCGCCGTCCTGCCGCCGCGCCAGATCGTCGAGCTGCTGCTGGCCGTCGGCAGCTACCAGATGCTCGC
>CAWJXY010000008.1:0-184722 GCA_963846975.1 uncultured Actinomycetes bacterium | reverse complement strand
CGACGCGCTCGACGCCGCACTCGCTGACGCGCTGGCCGCCGACGGGCCGCGGGTCGTCCAGGTCGACTGCGAGCCGGGCATGTCGGTGGCCTGACGTGGCGCTGCTCGCCCCCGATCTGCACCGGATCGGGCGCCCAAGTGGACCGCCGGCGCCCGAACGCACGTGCGAGATCGCCCTGCACGAGGTCACCGGGCGGCCGCACGAGTCGTTCGTCCTGGCACTCGAACGGCTGTCGCGGTAGAGACTGCGCCCATGACCGTCCCGATCATCCTCGACTGCGACCCCGACCACGACGACGTGTTCGCGATCTGGCTCGCGGCCGGCGACCCCACTCGTCGACCTGCGGGGGATCACCACCGTCGGCGGCAACGGCTACCTCGACCCCGTGACGCAACAACGCGAGGTCGCGTCTGCACGCTCGCCGGAGTCATGACGTCCCGGTCGCGGCGGACGCGGCGCCCCGCTGCACGGCGCGCTCGAAACGCCGGCCGATGTCCACGGCGAGAGCGGGCTCGATGGCCCCGACCTGCCGGACCCGGCGTTCCAGCTCGACCCCCGCAGCGCGGATCGAACTCATGGCCGACGTCCTGACCTTCGCCTCCGAGCCCGTGACTCTCGTCCCCACCGGCCCGATGACGAACATCGCGAGCTGCTCCTCGACGGCGCCCGACCTCCACAGCAGATTAGCGAGATCGTCTGGATGGGCGGCAGCGCCCGAGCGGGGCAACCGCACGCCGTACGCCGAGTTCAACGCCTGGGTCGACCCCGAGGCGCGCGACATCGTCCTCGGCTCGGGCGTGCGGGTCACGATGGTGGGACTGCACGTGTCCCACCAGGCGCTCGTGACGCCGCGAGGTGATTGACCGCATCGGCAGCGGGGGCAGACTGCCGGGCGCAAGTGGGGGGAGTGTCTGCAGTTCTTCTGCACGGCACGTACCGCGAGAGTCTCGTGATGCGAGGGCCTCTGCACGACCCGATCGCGATGGCGATCGCCATCGACCCGACGATCGGGACCGTCGACACCTCGTGGCCGCTGGAGACGCAGGGCGGCTTGACCCGGGCGCGACGGTCGTCGACCTGCACGACCTCCTGGGCCAGCCGCCCAACGCCCGGGTCGCGATCGAGCATCGACGTCGAGCGCTTCTGGGCGCGGATGATCGCGGCGATCGCCGCGCTGGCCGCGTGAGCAATCCCGAGATCTGCGTCGTCGGGTCGGTCAACCTCGACATCGTCGTCGCCGTCGGGCACCATCCGGCGCCGGGTGAGACGGTGCTGGGGGGCGACCGCACGGAGCTCCACGGCGGCAAGGGCGCCAACCAGGCCGTGGCGGCCGCGCGGTGGGCTGGTCGGTGGCGCCTCGTCGGCCGAGTGGGTGATGACGACAGCGGGCGCGCGGCATGCGGGACGGCCTCCGTGGTGGCGGGCGTCGACGTGCTCACCTGGCTGACCGTCGATCAGGACGCGCCGAGACCGGCGTCGCGCTGATCGCCGTCGACTCCGGCCGGGGAGAACACGATCATCGTCAGCCCGGCTGCCAACGGCCGCGTCGGCACCGATGACGTCGCCGCGGTGACCGAGGTTCCTCGCCGCCGCCGCGCGTGCCCGCTCGCTCACACGAGGTTCCCGCGCGGCGCGGTCGCTGCCGCCGCCCACGCGGCCGGTGGCACCGTCGTCCTCAACCCCGCTCCGGCGCGGGCGCCCGTGCCGACCTGCTCGGCGCGGGTCGACGTGCTGGTTCCCAACCGCCGCGAGCTGGCGGCAGCTGGCCGGCCGCGACGGCGATCCGGCGCAGCTTGCGGCCGTGTCGGCTGGCGTGGGAGCCGTCGTCGTCACGCTCGGCGCCGAGGGCGCGCTGGTCGTCGCGGAGGGCCGCGCCGAGCACGTCCCGGCGCCGGCTGTCGAGGCGGTCGACACCACTGGCGCCGGCGACGCCTTCTGCGGGGCCTTGGCCGCTGCACTGGTCGAGGGCGCCGATCTGGTCGAGGCGGCGCGCCACGCCGTAGCGTTCGCGGCCGGGAGCGTCACCCGCCCGGGCGCGCGCTGAAGCGCGAACGTCCCGACCTACCGGAGAGCGCGCAGTCCGGGACGTTCGGCGCTACTGGGCCCTACTGAAGAACGTCGTCAGCTCGGCCGCGACCGCGTTCGGCGCGTCCTCGACGACGAAGTGCGACGCGCCCTCGACCGCGCGGCCGGTGACGTCGGGCGCCAGGGCGCGCCACGGCTCGAGCGGGTCGGCGTAGAACAGCGGGAGCGCGCCCGCGCCGCCCCACAGCGAGCGCCGGGCAGGCGATCGTGCGCCGGCCGCGATCGGCCTCGTCGTGCTCGCGGTCGACGCTCGCGCCGGCGCGATAGTCCTCGCACATCGCGGTGATCGTCGCCGGGTCGTCGAACTGGGCGCGGTACGCCGCAAGACCTCGTCCGGGTAGCGGGGTCGCCCGGCTTGAGGCCGATCCGCTCGGCCGCGAGCCAGAACGCGTCGGGGTCGCCGCCGATCAGCCGCTCCGGCAGCGGGGCGGGCTGGGCGAGGAACGCCCAGTGCCAGTACCCGAGCGCCATCGTCGCGTCCGCGCGCGCCCACACCTCGCCGGTCGGGACGATGTCGATCACCGCGAGGCGCGTCACGACGTCCGGGTGGTCGAGCGCCATCCGGTAGCCGACGCGCGCCGCCGCGATCGTGGCCGGCGACCGCGAACGCTCGTGGCCGAGCGCCGCCATCGCCGCGACCAGATCCGCGCGCCAGCGCCCGCTTGGCGTGCCCCGCGTGATCCTCGGTGACCGGCGGCCGGAACGAGTCGCCGTAGCCGGGCAGGTCGGCGGCGACCACCGTGAATCGCTCGCGCGAGCGCCGGCGCGACGGCGTGCCACATCAGATGCGCTCTCCGGGTATCCGTGCAGCAGCAGCAGCGGCGGCCCGCTGCCGCCCACGCGCGCGTAGACGTGCTCGCGCTCGACGTCGAGTTCGTGCTCGGAGACTCCCTCGAACATCGAGCGCAGCCTAGTCCGTAGCTACACCGACGCCGCGACCGCTGCCGCCAGGTGCGCCGGCGTCGTCCCGGGCGGGCCGACGAACGTGATGCCGTGCTCGGCCGCGACCTGATCGATGCACTCGAAGGCTGGCCCGACGAGGCCGAGCGGGATCGTCGGCGACGCCCGCGAGTAGCGGTGAGCCAGCGAACGCTAGCTTCGGCAGGCCGCAGCGCCGCGCTTGGACCCGTACATCGCCTGGTCGGCGCGCGCGACGATCGCATCGGCGCGGAGCCCGTCGCCGGCGACCAGGCGACTCCGACGCTGACCTGACGGCGATCTCGCGGCCCGGGCAGCGTGACCGGCTTTGTGCGGACCGTGACGGCGAGGCGGTCGGCGAGCGTCATCGCCCTGCTCGGGTCCGCCGCCTCGGGAGACAGGACGACGAACTGATCGCGCCCAGCTGGCCGACGAGTCGTGCCCATGGACCGTTCCGCGCAGGCGCCCGGCGACGACCCGCAGCAGTTCGTCTCCTGCCGCGTGGTCTGCTCGTCGTTGATCGTCTTGAAGTGGTCGACGTCGAGGTAGATGATGGCGCGCTCGTCGTGGCGGCGGCCGCCGCCGATGCTGCCTCGAGCCGAGCATGATCGACGCGCGGTCGTGGCAGCCGGTCAGTTCGTCGAACGTGGTGCGGCGCACGAGCTCCTGGCGCATGCGCGAGCTGTCGGTGACGTCGGTGGACACAGGATTGTGTGGCTGTTCTCGATGTCGTCGTCATCATCGGTCAGCGGGCGAACGCTCAGCAGGACGCAGCTCTACTCGCCGTTGGGCATGTCGACGCGACCTCGAAGTTGGCGGGGTTGCCGCTGGTGAGCGCGTCGGCGATCGCGACGCGCAGCAGTGCACCCTCGTCCTGCTAGACGCTGCGCATCTCGATGTCGATGCCGTCGTCGTGCGAGCGGCGCGAGGATCTCGTAGAGGCGGTCATTGGCGTAGACGACGTTGAGGTCCGAGTCGAACTGGAACAGACCGACCGGTATCGCGTCGGCGATCTGGTCGAGCAGTCGCTCGCGCTTGTGCAGCTCCTCGAGCGCGCGATCTCGTCGGCGACGTCGGCGATCTCGCCCACCACGTCGCCGTGCTCGCGATCCCCCCCCGGTCGTGGTTGATGACCGTCGAACCAGATCCAGTGCCCTTCCTCGCGCTGGTGGCGCTGCCGTACGCGCCGCGCGGGGCCGGGCTCGCTGGAGCATCTGCAGCCAGTCGTCACCCGCCGCCGGGTGGTCATCGGGGTGCATGAGCTCGATCGAACGGCGGCCGATGAGCTCTTGGGCCTCCGAGCCGAGCAGCACGGTGACCGCGTCATCGACGCCGGTGACGACGGCGTTGGCGTCCTTCGTGATCGTTGCGAACCGTGGGGTGTACTCGAGCAGCTCGGCGATCTTGCTCTCGATCGTCGATCGGCCCGCGGCGTCGGCGTCGTCGATGACGCTGACCGTTAGCATCTCGCCGTGGTTCCGCGCAGGTCGACATGTACATCATCCCCGTCGGATCGGGCATCTTGGCCATGCGGAAGCTGCTCGCGAGACCCGGTCTCCTTGGCCGGCACCCACGCGACGATGTGGCTGCCCTCGTGCTCGACGAACGTGTACGCTGACTGCGTCGTGACGACGTCGTCGCGCTTGAGCTTGACCGACTCGGAACCGGCACGCTGACGATGTCCCGCGCACCGCGTCGACCCGAGCCTCGGGGTACTCCTCGACCAGCGCCTCCAGCTCCCCCTCGATCGCGGCGGCACCGAGATGCTCGTCGCGAGGCTCGTCGAAGATGTCCAGGTTCAGCGGCATGGTGAAGATGTCCGAGCGGCGCGCAGGCGGCGGCGGGCGGAACACTTAGGCGATCGGCAGAAACCCGGCGCGACTGGAGTCAGGAATCGGACATCGGGTGGGCGAGCACTGACGCGGAGGGCGGCTGCGCGAATCGCAGCGCGTCGCCGAATGGGTCGCGAAGCCCGCAGTCGGTCCGTACTCGCGTTCGGCCGGGCCGGGCGAACTCGACGCCTGGCCTTCAGGCCTCATACGTCGCGCGGCAGTCGTTGGCTTCGAGATCATGCCGCCGTGGTCGGCGCCCTTGGTCACGAGCTCATGCGCCCGCGTCGGCCGTCTGGTCGTCGTACATCGGGGGGGCCGGGCTCGATCAGCACCAGCTCGAGGTCCTGGCCGGGGAAGTCGACGGTCAAGAAGCGCATCGTGCCGACATCGGCGTCGGTGTGGACGACCATCCCGAGCTTGCCGACGTAGAAGTCGAGCGCGTCGTCCTGGTCGAGGACGTTGATGAATGTGTGGGTGATCCGCGAGAGCATGGCCGCCACGCTAGAGCCGGCGGGCCGCTGTCGCTTCTCCGAATCTGCTCTGTGAGCCTGCTTGTGTCAGCCCGCGGGCCGCGTCCAGGCCATCGCCCAGCACGCGGGCATGCGGAGCGCCTCGCCCGCGGGGCCGGTGAACCGCGCCCGGTAGGTGGTCGGGGATTCGCCGACGACCGCGCGGAACGTGCGGCTGAACGTGCCGAGGCTGTGAAACCCGACGTCGAGGCAGACCTCGGTGACGGGCCGGTCGGTCGCGCGCAGCAGCTCCATCGCGCGTTCGACGCGGCGGCGTTGGAGGTATCGGTGTGGCGTCTCGCCAAACGTGGCGCGGAACTGGCGCGCGAAGTGGGACGGCGAGACGTGGGCGACGGCGGCGAGCACCGGCACGTCGAGCGGCTGGGCGAACGCGCGATCCATGGCGTCGCGCGCGCGCAACATGCGCCGGTTTCGATCCTCGGTGGCGGCACTCATCTCAGGAGCGTATGGTCAGACCAATGGTTGACCGCCGTTTCCCCGTGCCGGGTGCGTGGGAACGAGGTCCTAGGTGACCCCGGACGCGCGACATCTCGACGTGCTCAAGGATCGCCGCCGCGCCGGCGTTCTGCTGGCGGCCGTGGCGGCGGCGCTGATCGCGCGGGCGGTTGTCGATCATGCGGAGGTCGGCTTTGCGCTCGTGTGCGTGCTCGCGGCCGGAACGGCGCTCGCCGCCATGTGCCATGCGGCGTTCCGCGCCGAGCTGTGGACGCTTGCGACACGGCGTGACGCGGCCGGCCTGCCCGACGTCGCCCGTCTGCGCCGCCAGCTCGTCGCGCCCGGTACGCGCCGCGAGCTGGCCCGCGAGTTGCGCGATGTCGCGGGCGTGGGGTCGACGCCGGTTCGCCGCCGGGCGGGGGTCCCGATGCTTGAGGAGCGCGTGCCAGAGGTGCGAAGCGAACTGCTCGATGTCGCCGGAGCGCTGGAGACCAGCCCGCGGCCCGACCCGGCGTGCGTCGCGCAAATCCACGAACTGTTGCGCGACGGCGCGAGCCCGCTCTACAACCCGCGCGTGCCCGCCGCGACGCTGTATTGGACGCTGCGCTCGGTGCGCGCGGGGCTCTAGTGGGCCTGCTATCGGGTTTGCGCCCACCGGCGCTCGTATGCCGATACAAGGAACTCGTCGACTCGCCGTGCGTCCGACCGTGTCGGCAGGTCTGACTCCTTGACCACGCGCTCGAGCGTCGCGGTCGCCGCGTCGAGCTCGGCGTAGCGTCGTCGGCTCGACCGTCCACGGGGCAGGATGCAGCCGTCCTGCGCTATCCGCTGCGCCAACTGCTTGTCGGGTTCCTTGCTTTGGCGAACGGTCATTCAGCACGGCGCTACTTCAAAGCCGGTGACACCCACGTCGGGGTCGCCGCGGCCGAGCCGTAGCGGTCGCCGCTCACCTCGCCGGCCAGGCCGTCCAGGCGCTTGAGATCGTCGTCGGTCAGCGCCACCTCGGGCGCGCCGGCGTTGTCCTCGACGTACCCGGTGCGCTTCGTTCCCGGGATCGGGACGACCATCTCGCCGCGGCCGAGCAGCCACGCCAGCGCGACCTGGGCGGACGTGGCGTCGTGCGCCGCGGCGATGTCCGCCACGACCGACGCCAACGGCGCGTTGGCGCCGAGGTGCTCGGGGCTCACGCGCGGGAACCGCGGTCCGCGCCGGAAGTCACCGTCGTCGAGCTCGCGGTCGGGGGTCAGGGAGCCGGCCAGCAGCCCGCGCACGAGCGGCGCGAACGCCAAGAAGCCGATCCCCAGCTCCTCGCACGTGGCGAGGATCTCGTCCTCGACGCCGCGCTCGAGCAGCGAGTACTCGCTCTGCAGCGACGAGATCGGGTGCACCGCCGCCGCGCGGCGCAGGTCGGGCGCCTGGGCCTCCGACAACCCGATGTAGCGGATCTTCCCCTCGTCGATCAGCTCCTTCATCGCACCGACCGTCTCCTCGATCGGCGTGTCCGGGTCGACGCGGTGCTGCTGGTAGAGGTCGATCGTCTCGACGCCCAGCCGCTTCAGGCTCGCCTCGCACGCTTCGCGCACGTACTCGGGGCGGCCGTCGATGCGGATGAAGCGCCCGCTCGACGCGTCACGCACGTTGCCGAACTTCGTGGCCAGCACGACCTCGTCGCGGCGCCCGGCGAGCGCGCGGCCGACGAGTTCCTCGTTGTGTCCGACGCCGTAAACGTCGGCCGTGTCGAGCAGCGTGATGCCGAGCTCCAGGGCGCGGTGGATTGTCGCGATGCCGTCGGCGTCGTCGGCGTCGCCGTAGCTGCCGGACATCGGCATGCAGCCGAGCCCGATCGCCGAGACCATGGGACCGACCGTTCCGAGTTGACGCGTTCTCATAGCCCGTTCAGCGCCTTCTTGACCGCGGCCAGGTGGTCGTTGCCGGCCTGGGCGTAGACGACGGCCACGTTCTCATGGGTGAGGATCTTCGCCTTACCGCCGGTGTCGAAGTTGTTCAGCGTGTCCTTGAGCTTGTCGAGGGTGTCGCTGTCCTTGAGGACGAGCACCGTCACGAGCTGCTTGTCGTTGGTCGCCGTGGCGGCGTTGTTGTAGGCGGCCACCAGACCCCCCTTCTCGGACCCGCTCGGGAGTGTCATGGCCGACGTCTTGACTTCGGCGGCCTTGTCGATGGCGGCCTTGGCGTCAGTGGTGGAGACCGCGGGCGAGCTCGAACCCCCGCAGCTCGCAATGGCGAGCGCGGCGAGCACAGCAATCACGGCGGTGATGAGGAGGCGTCGTGTCATTGACACGAACCTAACCGACTGTCCGCATTGCCGCCATCCGGTGCCGACCCTGACATTTGGCCGTGCCTCTACGCTCGGCGGATGGCGGCAGCAGACCGCATTACCTACGTCGGTCATGCGACCGTCCTGATCGAGCTCGACGGCGCGCGGTTGCTGACCGACCCGGTGCTGCGCTCGCGCGTCGCGCACCTGCGCCGCCACGGCGCGCCGCCGGTGCCCGGCGTCGCCGACGACCTCGACGCCGTCCTGCTCTCGCACCTGCACATGGACCACCTCGACCTGCCGTCGCTGAGGCGCATCGACTCCGGCGTGCCGGTGCTCGCGCCGGCCGGGTCTGCGCGGCGGCTGCGGCGCGCGGGCCGGCGCGCCGTGACCGAGCTGGCGGTCGGCGAGACGGCGGCCGTCGGCGCGCTGCGCGTCACCGCAACGCCGGCCGACCACGACGGCCGGCGGCTGCCGATCGGCGCTCCGGCGCCGGCGATCGGCTTCGACGTGCGCGGCACGCGCCGCGTCTACTTCGCCGGCGACACCGACCTGTTCGACACGATGGCCGACCTCGCCGACGGCCTCGACGTCGCGCTGCTTCCGGTCGCCGGGTGGGGACGCAAGCTCGGCCCCGGCCATCTCGACCCCGGTCGCGCCGCCCGGGCCGCCGCGCTGCTCGCCCCGCGGGTGGCGATCCCGATCCACTGGGGCACGCTGGCCGTCGCCGGCCGCGGCGTCGCGCCGGCCCAACGCGGCGACCCGGCGCGCGCGTTCGCGGCTCAGGTCGCGGCGACCGCGCCGTCGGTTTCGGTCGTGGTGCTGGAGCCGGGATCGTCGCTCGAGCTCGGGGCCCCGGAGCCGTCGGCCCCGTCGTCGTAGCCGGTGTGGCCGAGCCCGGTCAGCCACGTGCGAAACACGCGGTGCACCGCCTCGGCGCCGATCGGCTCGTCGTCGGGCCAGCCGAGATCCGAACAACGCAGCACGAACGGGAAGCTCTGGGTGCCGCCCATCCCGCCGTGCGAGCCGACGAGCTCCTCGAACGCCGCGACCTCGTCGGCCGCGTCCCAGTAGGTGCTGTTGACCATCAGGTCAGGGCAATGCGCGAACCCGTCGGCGCGGCGCACGTGGTGCGCGGCGTTGGCGCCGAACGGCGCCAGCGGATCGGTGCCCTCGACGCGGCCCGAGTCCAGATAGTGCACCCCGTCGCGGCCGAGCACGACCGCGCCGTCGGCCTGTGAGCGCACGAGCACAAAGCCGATGCCGGGGTGATCGCACAGCGCCCCGATCAGCCGGGGGTACAGCTCGTCGATGCGCTCGCGCGTGACGCGGCCGGGCTCGCGCGGGAAGCTGATCAGACCCAGGCAGCCCGACGCCATCACCGACAGCTCGGGCGCCGTCCCCTCGTGGGCGGCGTCGATCTCGTGGCGCGTGTCCACGCCGAGCGTCACGGCGCCCTCGACCTGCTGGCCGCGCGTCGCGATCCGCACCGTGCGCCCGACCGTGTTGTCCTTGGCGGCGACCTCGGTCAGCCCGGCGCTCATGTAGGACAGCGCATCGTCCTGGCCGGCGCCCGAGCTCGCGGCGAGCCGCGCCTGGGTCTTGCCGACGACCAGGTCCTCGAGCGACTCGCCGAAGCGGTCGAGGAACGTGGTGCCCTGGGACTGGCCATGGTCGGACAGGACGATGAGGCGGTACGGGCGCGGGGCGTCGCCCGATGCGCGCTCGATCCGCGAGATCGCGTTGTCGACGCGGCGCAGGACCTCGAGCGTGTCGGGCCGCTGGATGCCGGAGTGATGGGCGACCTCGTCGTAGGCCAGGAACGTCGTGTAGATCACCGGGCGGCCCTCGAGCATGTCGCCGACGACGGCCGCGACCTGGAGGTCGAGCTGGACGACGGTCGCGTACGCGCGCACGAGCGCGTAGCCGAAGCTGCGCTTGATCCGCGGCCGCACGTCGAGGCGGCGCTGGCGCAGCGCGGCACGGCGCTCGCGCAGGACCTCGGCGACGATCGAGATCGAGGTGTGCACGATCGCGTAGGGCTGGGCGAAGTAGGTCGCGTAGTCGCGGCCGAGGCTGCCACGGCGCTCGAGCACGGTGCTCATCGTCATCATCGAATGCGGAGCGTCACCGGACAGGATGTTCGCGCGGCTCGCGCCGTCGGCGTGCAGCAGCCCGCGGCCGTCGGAGTGGCGGCGCTCGAGCTCGGCCGCGTCGCGCGGATGGTTGGTGACGATCGCGGCGTCGCGGTCCTTCTCCCACCAGCGGAAGGCCGGCATGTCGTCGTTGTTGCCGTGCAGCAACCCGGCCTGGCAGGCGCCGGTCTGCGAGGACCAGTCGGTCTCCCAGCGCTCGAGGCGGTGGCTGCCGTCATCGATCCAGCGCGCAAGCGTCGGCGCGTTGCCGGCCGACAGTGCGGCGCGCAGCACGTCGTGGGCGAGCCCGTCGATCTCGAGGAACACGACGCCCGGGACGTCGGTCTGCGCCTCGGCGCGCTTGCGCCGGCGCTTGGGCTGCACGACGCTGCGGTACCAGATCTCGTCCTCGTCGAACATCAGGACCGACGAGACGATCGTCGACACCACGGTCACGCAGACGACGACGATGATCGCCGCGCCGATGCCGTTGAGGTGTGCGCCCGGGACGATCCCGACCGCGAGCAGCAGCAGCCCGGCGTTGCACAGCAGTGAGAACAGGCCGAGCGTCACGACGCTGATGCGCACGGTGTAGCGCGCGATCGGCGGCCACACGAGGTTGTTGAAGACGCCGGCCAGCAGCGCCGTCAGCAGCGCCGCGCCGAAGCTGTCGAGCACGAAGTCGTCGAGCAGCTCCGACAGCACGAGCAGCGCGACCGTGTCGACGACGAACAGCGCGACGAGGTGAAACGCCAGGCGACGCATCGAGGGCTGGGCAGTCGTCGGGCGCACGAACGGCGTTTGTATCAGTCGGGAAGCAAGTGGCCGCGGTCTGCGTCTAGGCCCCGATGGCCCCAATCAAAGCCCCAGGAGTTTTCATGCGTTCATTGCTTGCCGCAGTTGCCGGCACAGCCCTTTTTGTCCTCACGCCCGCGCTGGCCGGTGCCGAGACCGTCTCCGAGACCGGCGCGGTGATCACGCTCCAGGCCGCGCCGGGCGACTCGAGCAGTCTTGGCGAACAGCCCAACGCGACCAACTACCGCTTCACCGAGAACGGTAGCCAGGCCGACGGCACCCCGATCGCGCTGGCCGCCGGCACCGGCTGCACG
This sequence comes from uncultured Actinomycetes bacterium, assembly GCA_963846975.1. Classification (GTDB taxonomy): domain Bacteria; phylum Actinomycetota; class Thermoleophilia; order Solirubrobacterales; family Solirubrobacteraceae; genus AC-49. The sequence continues at coordinate 173,402 of CAWJXY010000008.1, read as the reverse complement.
GCCGTCGCGGGCCAGAACGCCGTCGACTGCCCCGCCGCCGGCGTCACGACCTTCAACGCGGCGATGCTCGATCGCGACGATGGCGTGTTCCTCCAGTTCCCCAACACGGTCGCGGCGTTCGTCGATGGCGGTGACGGCGACGACCGCCTGAACGGCGGCGCCGGCAACGACACGCTGATCGGTGGCGCTGGCGTCGACGACGTCGAAGGCGGCGCGGGTCGCGATCGCGTCGACGGCGGCGCGGGTAACGACACCGTCTCCGGAAGCCGGTTCTTCAGCAACACTCCGGACGACGCGGACGTCGTCACCGGCGGCCCCGGCGACGACCGGCTTGACGGCGGCCAGGGCAACGACCAGATCGACGGTGGCGAGGGCGACGACCAGATCCAGGAGGACGCGGGCAACGACACGATCGCCGGCGGTCCCGGTCAGGACGAGTACGACGCTGGCAACGAGGGCGGCGTCTCGATCAGCCTCGACGGCGTCGCCAACGACACGAGCATCACTGGCACCGACAACGTCCTGCCCGATATCGAGAACATCGAGACCGGGAACGGCGACGACGTCGTGATCGGCAGCTCCGCCGACAACGAGATCAGCACGGGCGACGGCAATGACGTCGTCAACGGCGGCGACGGCAACGACAACATTCGTCTCGGCGGCGGGAACGACACCGGCGCCGGCGGCAACGGCAACGACGAGATCGAGGGCGACCGCGGCAACGACACGCTCGACGGCGGCGCCGGTGACGACCAGCTGTTCGACTTCGAGGGCACCGACCAGTTCTCGGGCGGTGACGGACGCGATGTCTTCGAGTCTGAGACCGGCGCCGACACGTTCTCGGGCGGGCCCGGTGTCGACACCGTCGAGTACTGGGACTCCAACACCGGCGTTTCGGTGAGCCTCGACGGCGTTGCGAACGACGGGACGCCGGGGACGGGCCAGAACGTCGGCACCGACGTCGAGAACGTCATCGGAAGCGACGGCAACGACGTGCTCGTCGGCAACGCCGGCGTCAATCTCCTCAACGGCGAGGCGGGCGACGACGTGCTGATGTCGCGCGACGGGTCAGCCGACGTCGACGTGTGCGGCGACGGCCTCGACTCCGTGGTCGGCGACGGCCTCGACCTGATCGATGGATCGTCGTCGCTGTGCGAGTCGGTCGACCTCGGGATCGTGCCCGGCGTTCCGGCCGGCCCGGGGGCTCCGGTCGTCGGCCCCAACGTCGCGACCGTGATCTCGACCAAGGCGAAGAAGGCCGTCAAGCTGACCGCGACGTGCCCGGTCGGCACGGTCGGCTACTGCCAGACACGCGTCACGCTCAAGGCCGGCAAGAGCGTCGTCGGCGCCGGCTCGTTCGTCCTGCGGCCGGCTGAGACCGAGTCCGAGACGATCGGGCTGACGGCATCGGCGATCAAGTCGCTGAAGAAGAGCAAGAAGCTCAAGGTCGCGGTGACGATCGCGTCGCACGACGAGCGCGGCGCGACGCGGACGGCGAGCCAGAACAAGACGCTGAAGTTCGGCTAGTGACCAACCACGCGCCGAGGGCCTACGCGGCCCTCGGCGCGTTGGCCTGCCGCGTGAGAGGATGGCGCCGCATGGCCATCCAGGACGAGCTGGAAGCGACCGACCACGAGCTGATCCCCGCGGGCAACGAGTGGGACTCGCAGCTCTACCGCACGGCGACGAATCAGTTCGAGCGCGCCGCAGACGTCCTCAAGCTCGACGCCGAGATGCGTGTGCGGCTGAGCGAGCCGCGCCGCACGCTGACCGTGAACTTCCCGGTGCGGATGGACGACGGTCAGGTCGTCAACTTCACCGGCTACCGGGTCCAGCACACGCTGACGATGGGACCGACCAAGGGCGGCCTGCGCTACGCGGCCGGCGTGTCCCAGGGCGAGTGCGCGGCGCTGGCGATGTGGATGACCTGGAAGTGCGCGCTGCTCGGGCTGCCCTACGGCGGCGCCAAGGGCGGCGTGCGCTGCGACCCGCGCGCGCTGTCGGCGCACGAGGTCGAGCGGCATCACGCGGCGCTTCACGTTCGAGCTGATGCCGATCATCGGCGCCGACCGCGACATCCCGGCGCCCGACATGGGCACGGGCGAGCGCGAGATGGCCTGGATCTACGACACGTACTCGCAGGCGATGGGCCATGCGGTGCCGCAGATCGTCACCGGCAAACCGCCGGTGCTCGGCGGCACCGACGTGCGCCGCGTCGCGACCGGGCTCGGCGTCGTCTACATCGCCGAGGCGACCGCCGAGCGCCTCGAGCACCCGCTGCGCGAGCAGCGCGTCGTCGTCCAGGGCTTCGGCAACGTCGGCGCGACGGCGGCCAGCGAGCTGCACGCGATCGGCGCGACGGTCGTGGCGGTGTCCGATGCACTCGGGCGGGCTGCGCGCCGACGACGGCCTCGACATCCCCGACGATCCAGGACTGGATCGCGCAGCACGGCGTGCTCGACGGCTGCCCGCACGGCGAGCCGATCGGCCGCGCCGAGATGCTCGAGCTGCCGTGCGACATGCTGATCCCGGCCGCGCTCGAGAGCCAGATCACGGCCGACAACGCGCCGCGGATCCAGGCGCGGGTGATCGTCGAGGCCGCCAACGGCCCGACGACGCCCGAGGCCGAGGAGATCCTCGCGGCGCGCGGACATCCTCGTCGTGCCCGACGTGCTCGCCAACGCCGGCGGCGTCACCGTCAGCTACTTCGAGTGGGTCCAGGACCACCAGCGCTACACGTGGGACTTCGTCGAGATCCAGGAGCGGCTGCGCCGCCAGCTGCGCGCGGCGCTACGGGCGGGTCGTCGACGACGCCGAGGAGCTCGGCGTCGACTGGCGCACGGCGGCGCTGGCGGCGGCGGTGACGCGCGTCGCCGAGGCTGGCCTGCTACGCGGGATTCATCCCTGACCGGCTCCGGGGGTATGTTGACGGTCCATGAAGTGGGCCTTGCTCGACGGGGTTCCGGAGGACGACGTTCAGCAGCTGCTGAGCATCGCGCGGCGGCGGAAGTTCGCGCGCGGTGAGGTCGTCTTCCACGAGCACGACCCCGCGGACACGCTGCATCTGATCGACAAGGGCCGGTTCGCGGTGCGGGTTGCGACGCCGCTCGGCGACACCGCGATCCTCGCCGTGCTCGGGCCGGGGCAGATGTTCGGCGAGCTGGCACTGCTCGGCGACGACGAGGAGCGCCGCAGCGCGACGGTCGCCGCGCTCGAGGCGTCAGAGACCCGCAGCGTGCACCGGATCGACTTCGAGCGCCTGCGCGAGCGCAACCCCGGAACGAGCAACGTGATCGTCGCGATTCTGTCGGGGCAGATGCGGCGGCTGTCGCGCCACCTCGTCGAGGCGCTGTACGTGTCGGCCGAGAAGCGCGTCCTGCGGCGCCTGCTCGAGGTCGCCGAGATCTACGGCGATGAGGATGGGGGCGAGGTGATGGTTCCGCTGACCCAGGAGGACCTCGCCGGCCTCGCCGGCACCTCGCGCGCGACCGTCAACCGCGTGCTCCGCGACGAGGAGGCCCGCGGGACGGTCAAGCTCGGCCGCGGCCGCACGACCGTGCTCGACGTCGAGACGCTGACGCGCCGCGGACGCTAGGCCCCGGCAAACTTGACCGGCGACTTGAACAGCAGCGACTGACCGGCGCGCAGGACCACGGTCCTGTTGCGGGCCGAGTCGCGGACCGCGACGGCACCCTGGGTGACGGTGATCGTCGTGCCGGCGCACGTGAGCGTTGTGAACCACTTCGTGCCCAGCGCCGAGGCCGAGACGCCGCCCGTGGCCGTGCGCAGGTTGCCGCCGTTGTCGCTGACGCCGAGTCCGTGGACGGTATGCGTCTTGGAATGCGACGTCGGCGTCGGCTTGGGCTTCGGCTTGGGCTTGGGCTTCGGCTTGGCCTTCTCTGGTCTTGTGCTTGCTCTTCTTCGTCGTGTGCTTGGACGTCGTGTGCTTCTTGGCCGTCGCGACGTGCGCGACCACTGCCGCGCGGGCGACGGCTGCGCGTCGCTTCCTGCTCGGGGTCGTCGTGCAGTCGGTGATCGACGGCAGCCGGAACTGGGTCGTGAGCCCCTGGTCGGCGTTGACCTGGGTGACCGTGAACGCGCCCTGAAAGAGCTGCGCCGTCTGCTGGGTCCCGTTCGCATCCTTGGCCGACGTGATGGCAATCACGCCGTTGGTGGCGTCGACCTGAGAGCCGATCGGCACGAGGTCCTTCTCGAGCAGCGGCTGGAACGCCTGCTGGCCGGCCGGCAGGACGGTCGTGCCCGCCTGGACCGGGGTGACGTCGACCGAGTGGTTGGGCACGGCCGGCGGGATCGCGCCGATGTCCGACGAGCGGCGGATGTTGGAGTTGCCGGTGTCGGCGATCAGCAGGCCGCCGTTGGGGTCGGTCGTCACCGCGGCCGGCTGGTCGAGCTTGGCCGCCTTGGCCAGGCCGCCGTCGCCGGCCTTGCCCGCGCTCGTGCCGACGACCGTGAAGATCGCGCCGAGCGGCGTGACGCGGCGGACGCGGTCGTTGTCGGTGTCGGCGAACGCGAAGCCGCCGTTGGCCAGCGGCGCGACGCTGAACGGCTGGTCGAGCTGCGCGGTCGTCGCGCGGGTCGCCGTCGCCCGCCAGGCCCGGGGTCGCACCGCCGGCGACCGTCGCGATCGTGCCGTCGGAGCGCGACCTTGCGGATGCGGTTGTTGGCCGTGTCGGCGATCAGGATCGCGCCGTCGGAGCCGACCGCGACGTCGCGCGGCTCGTTGAGCTGCGCCGCGGTCGCCGGGCCGCCGTCGCCGCCGAAGCCCTGCGCCGCCGCCGGCGATCGTCGTGATCGTGCCGTTCGGCGCGACCTGGCGGATGCGGTTGTTGGCCGTGTCGGCGATCAGGAAGCCAGCCGTCGGCCATGCACCGCCGTGTCGCTGGGGTGGTTGAGCTTGGCCTGCGTCGCCGGGCCGCCGTCGCCGCCGAACCCGGCGGTCGAGCCCGGCGACGGTGGTGATGATCCCGTCGGCGGCGACCCTGCGGATGCGGTTGTTGTCGGTGTCGGCGATCAGGTAGCCGCCGCCGGGAAACGCGGCGACGCCCTTCGGGATGGTCGAGCTGGCGCCTGGCTGGCCGGGCCGCCGTCGCCCGAGAAGCCGGGCGATCTGGCCGCCGGCGACGGTCGTTGATGACGCCGTTCGGGGTGACGCTGGCGGATGCGGTTGTTGTTCGGTGTCGGCGATCAGGAAGTTGTTGGCGGCGAGGAACGCGACGTCGTCGGGCGTATCGATCAGCGCGCTTGTCGGCCGGGCCGCCGTCGCCGGCGAAGCCGGGCGTCGTGCCGGCGAGCGTCGTGATCGTGCCGTCGCCCGTCGGCGCCGGCACCTGGGTGAGGCCGGGCAGGTCGGCGATCGCCAGCAGCGCCGCCGCGATGGCGGCGGTGGCGAGAACGGGGCGGTGTCGCAGCATGCGCTTCATGGGATGAAACCCTCGACGTGCACGGTAGATGCGAATGAGGCTGCCGTCGAATACGACGCTGACACATCTTGTGTCACGCTCGCGACAGTCTGGCCGCCCCGATTACGCTGGTCCGCGTGCGTACACGGCGTCAGCGACGCAGGGCCATGTGGCTGGTCGTCGCCGGGCGTGCAGCGCGGCGGGGCTGGCGCTGCTCGCGTACGCGACGCACGTGACACGCCGGCCCGAGACTGGCCTCGATCGACGCGCGATTCTCCGTGCGGGGGACGCGTGAGGCCCCGAAGGATGTCGTGCTCGTCGGTATCGACGCCACGACTCTGCATGCTGGGCTACCGAACCCGCCGTTCCCGCGGCGGCTCGACGCGCGCGTCATCGACCGCATCCGCCGCGCCGGTGCGCGCGCGATCCTGTTCGACCTCGACACCGCGGCGCCGACCGACGTCGCCGACGACGATGCGCTCGGCGAGGCGATCTACGAGGCCGGCAATGTCGTGCTCGTCACGACCGCCCCGCGCGAAGGCGCGAACGTACGGCAGGTGCGGGCCCTGCGGGCGACGATCGCCTCGAGCTTCTTGCCGACGCGCGGCGGCGTTGCCCGCCAGGTCGAGTACCAGAAGTTCGGCCTGCCGTCGGGCGCGGTCGCGGTCGTGCGCCGGGCCGGGCGGCCGATCGACCGTTCTGGGTTCTCAGGAGATGGTGCGTGGATCGACTTCGCCGGTCCCGCCGGGAACGGTCCCGCGTGACGCCGTTCGTCAACGTCCTGCGGGGAAGGTCCCGGCGTCGGCGGTTCGCCAACAAGATTGTGGTGATCGGCGCGACCGATCCCCTCCTCCAAGACGTTCACCGCGTCGGGTTCGGCTCCGGCAGCATGCCCGGGCCCGAGATCCACGTCAACGCGATCGAGACGTTGTTGCGCGGCATCCCGCTGCGCAGCTCCGCAGGCTGGCTCAGCGTCCTGCTGATCGTCCTCGCCGGCCTGATCGTCCCCGCGAGCGCGCTGCGCCTCACCGGCCTGCGCTGGCTCTGGGTCCCGGCTCGCTTCCCTCATCGCCTACGCCGTCGCCGCGCAGCTCGCTTCGACAGCGGCACGATCCTGCCGGTCGCCGCCCCGGCCGCTCGCGCTGTTCGTCGGCTTCCTCGGGACGCTCGCCGTCGCCTACGCCACCGACGTCGAGACGCGGCGCCGCCTGCACGCCGCGTTCGCCCGCTTCGTCCCGCCACAGGTCGTCGACGAGGTCGCGGCCCAGGTCGACGACGACCTGCGCCTCGGCGGCACGCGCCTGGAGTCGACGGTTCTGTTCTGCGACCTGCGCGGCTTCACGACGACCGCCGAGCAGCTCCCGGCCGAGCGGGTGATCGAACTGCTCAACCGCTACCTGACCGAGATGAGCGACGCGATCCTCGACCACGGCGGCACCGTGGTCGCCTACATGGGCGACGGGATCATGGCCGTGTTCGGCGCGCCGCTACACCAGGACGACCACGCCGACCGTGCGCTCGCTGCCGCCCACGACATGCTCGGCGAGCGCCTGGCGCGCTTCAACGTGTGGGTCGCCGAGACCGAGGTGGCGGAGCCGTTCAAGGTCGGGATCGGGATCTGCAGCGGCCCGGTGATGTCGGGCAACGTCGGCTCGTCGCGGCGGTTGGAGTACGCCGCGGTCGGCGACACGACGAACACCGCCGCCCGCCTTCAGGCGATGACCAAGGACGTCGGCGCCCCGATCCTGATCGCCGGCGCGACGCGCCGCGCGCTGCTGCGCGACGGCGCGTCGGGCCTGCGACGGGTCGGCGAACTCGAGGTCCGCGGCCGCAGCGCCCACATCGAGGCGTGGACGTTCGCTACCGGTGCAAACGACGGTGATGCCCCGGCGGACGGCGGTGACGCGGCCGATGAGCCACCTTCGCCTTCTTCGGCTTCGCCGTCGCCTTCAGGTTGACCGGGATCGGGTTGACGGTCAGCTGGCGCGACGCGCCGCCGCCGAACCCGTCGGCGTCGACCACGAGCACGCTCACGTCTGTGCGAATCGGCGACGTGTACGTGTGGGTCAGGGTCGGCACGTTGCCGGTGTCGACGTCGTAGTTCCCGTCGCCGTCGAGATCCCACTGGTAGTCGGTGATCGGGCTGTCGAGGCTCGCCGACTGCGACGCGTCGAGCGTCACCGTCTGGCCGACGGTCGCGGTGCTCGGCGTCACGGTCAGCGCGGCCGCGGGGCGGCGGACGATGTTGACCGTCAGCGTCCCGCTCGCCTTGGCGCCGTACGTGTCGGTCACGGTCAGCGTGATCGTGTGCGGGCCCGGCGTCGAGTACGTGACCGGCACGACGCCACTGTTCGACGTCACGATCTCCGGCGTCCCATCGCCGTTGAAGTCCCACGCGAAACGCGCGATCTCGGGGTCGCCGGTCGAGCCGCCGGGCGACAGCTTGAGCTGCGTGTTGAGCGGCCACGTCGTGCGCGGCGCGTGGATCTCGGCGTGCGGGCCCCGGTGGACGATCACCGAGCGCTGGGTGACGCTCGAGTCGCCCTCGCCGTCGGTGACGCGCAGGCGAACGATGAACGTGCCGGTCCGGTAGAAGCGCTTGTGCTGGACGGCGGCGCCGGTGGTCTCGAACGAGCCGTTGCCGTCGAGGTCCCACTGGTAGGAGACGATGCCGCCGGTGCCGTGCGAGGCCGCCGCGTTGAACGCGACGTTGTCGCCATTGCCGTAGAGGCTGATCGCCGAGCCGGGGGCGATCATCGCCCGCGAGATCGTGGTCGACGTCGTCGCGACCGGCAGCGTATTGACGAGCGCCGGGTTGGGGGAAACCGTGAAGCTCGCGACGGGCGGCGGGATGTGCGGGCCGTCGTCGCCGGTGCCGCCGGTCGAGACGGGCGCGGCGAGGGCGGCGGGGGACAGCGCGGCAGCGGCGACGAGCGCGAGGGCCAGCGCCGGGATCGTGCGGGGCATTGCGGGTTCTCTCCTGTGCGACGTGGAAGCGGATCGCGGGGCCGGCACCAGTCGGTGGCCGGCCCCGCGGGTTGCTGATGCGCGCGGCGTGTCGCCTAGCGCTTGATCTTCACCGTCGCCTTGACCGTCGCGGTGTTGCCCGCGGCGTCGGTGGCGATGGCGGTGGCCTTCGTGGTCAGCGTGTGCAGCCGCTTGACGAGCTTGCGGTTGGACGCCGACAGGTGCATGCGCACCAGTGCCGTCTGGCCGCCGCCGATGCGGAACGTGCCGTTGCCGACCTTGCTCGTGTGGGCGTTGCGCAGCGAGCGCGTCAGCGACAGACGGCCGGCGCACGAGCGCTCGGTCTGCGGGCAGCTGACCCGCAGGGTCACGATGCCCTTCTTGCTGAGCTTCGCCGACCGGGGGGTGATCGTCACCTTCGGCGCCGTCGTGTCCGTCTGGACGGGCGGGGCCGGGTTGACGACCAGCGCGTGGGCGACCGTGTTCTGGACGCCCTGGCTGTCAGTGACGCGCAGGCGGACCGTGATCGTGCCCGGCGTCGTGTACGTCATGGTCGCCGTCGGGACGGCCTTGCTGTCGGTCTCGAACGTGCCGTTGCCGTCGAGGTCCCACTCGTAGCGGGCGATCGCGTCGTCGTCGCTCGAGCTCGAGCCGTCGAACTTGACCGTCTCGCCGACGAACGCCGGGCTAGGAGCGTCGGTGAACGCGGCGATCGGGGCCTGGTTGACGGTCTCCTTCAGCGACGCAGTGTCGCTCGCGCCGAACGGGTCGGTGACCTTGACACGGACGGTGCGGTCACCGGCCGACTGGTAGCTCGTCGAGGCGGTCGGCGTCGTGCCCGTGTTCGTCTCGAACGTGCCGTTGCCGTCGAGGTCCCACTGGTAGCTGGCGATGGCCGGGTCGCCGGTCGAGCCGGCGGCGCTGTAGGTGACCTGCTGGCCGACCAGCGGGACCGCCACGTTGGCGGAGATCGCCGCGTGCGGCGCCTTGCGGATCGTCACGGGGTGCGTGACGACGCGCGACAGGCCCTGGGCGTCGGTGACGCGCAGGCGGATCGTGAACGTACCGGTCGAGTAGAAGCGCTTCTTCTCGATCTTGGCCGTGATGCCGTGGGTCTCGAACGAGCCGTTGCCGTCGAGGTCCCACTCGTAGTTGACGATCTTGTGGTCGTCGTGCGACGCCGAGCCGTTGAACGTCACGACATCGCCGGACTGCAGCACGTTGACGATCGGGTTGACGCCCGGCCCGGGGATCAGGTGGGCCTGGACCTGGGCCTTGACCACCGGAAACGAGCTCACGATCGCCGGGTTGGGCGAGATCGTGAACAGCGCTACCGGAGCCTGGTTGGGCGGCGGCGGCGGGTCATTGTTGCCGTTGCCGTTGCCGACCGGCAGCGCGCCGGCCGGGTTGGCCAAAGCGAGGAACGCAGCGGCGAACGCGAGTAGCGAGAGCGCTGCGGTGATGGTCCTGCGGGAGACTGCGATGAGCGGATTGGTGTGCATGCTTCCTCCAGATTTGGTGTGGCTTTTCCGAACTGGAGACGACGGTAGAAGCGCACCTCAAAGCCGAAAATCACCCTCGCGGCGCTGGGTGTGTCAAGCTCGCGACAGATGAGCGCGCGCAACGTCTTCGGGGAGCCGCTGCAGGAGTGCGGAACCGACCCGCTGACCGGGTTCTACCGCGACGGTTGCTGCAACACGGGCCTCGAGGATCTCGGCAGCCACACGATCTGCGCGGTCGTCACGCAGGAATTCCTGGAGCACCAGCAGTCGATCGGCAACGACCTCGTCACGCCGATGCCGGCCCACCATTTCCCCGGCCTCGTTCCGGGCGACCGCTGGTGCGTGACCGCGGGCAACTGGCTGCGCGCCCATGAGGACGAAGCGGCGGCGTTCGTGGTGCTGGCGTCGACGCACGAGCGCGCGCTGGAGATCGTGCCGCTGGAGATCCTGCGCCGCTACGCGGTCGACGTGCCGGCCGACCCGACCGCGATCAGCGGCTGAATCGGCGCCCGATCATCTACCGTCTGCGCCGTGGCCGCCCCGCTGTTTCGCCTCGTCTGTGTCCCGTCGGCGCTCGACGGCGCCCCCGCGGGGTGGGCCGCCGAGATGCTCGTCGACGGGGACGTCGCGCTGCAGCCCGACTCAAGCGGGCTCGCGGGCATCGACGCGGTCGCCGACGCCCTCGGCGTGGCGGCGATTCCGGTCATGCGCAGCGAGCCGTCCGACGCGCAGCGCGACGCGACCGTCCAGCAGCACGCCGGCTCGCTGCCGCTCGTCTGGCTCGCGCCGACGTTCGGCGACGAGGTGCGCAAGTGGGCCCACGACCGCGGCCCGATGACGCTCCTGGTCGATGTCGGCAGCACGCTGTCGGACGACGACCGCCGGCGGATCGAGCGCTTCGTCGCGCTGCTCGGCCGCCAGGCGGAGTAGTCGATGCAGCTCGGCCTGTCGACGTTCGCCGATCTGGCGTCCGGCGTCAGCCCGCAGCAACGGATGACCGACCTGCTCGAGGAGGCTCGGCTCGCCGACGAGCTGGGCCTCGATGTGTTCGCGGTCGGCGAGCACCACCGCCGGGACTTCCTCGTCTCATCGCCCGCCGTCGTGCTTGCCGCGCTCGCCGTCACGACGCAGAACATCCGCCTGTCGAGCGCGGTCACCGTGCTGAGCTCCGACGACCCGGTGCGGGTGTTCGAGGAGTTCGCCCAGGTCGACCTGCTGTCGGGCGGGCGCGCCGAGATCATGGCCGGGCGCGGGTCGTTCATCGAGTCGTTCGGCCTGTTCGGCTACGAGCTCGACGACTACGACGAGCTGTACGCAGAGAAGCTCGACCTGCTGCTGGCGATCCGTTCCTCGGAGGAGGTGACGTGGGAGGGACGCCTGCGCCCGTCGCTCCAGAACGCCGTCGTGTGGCCGCGCCCGGTGCAGGACCCGCTGCCGGTGTGGGTCGCCGTCGGCGGGTCGCCGCAGTCGGTGATCCGGGCCGGGGTTCTCGGCCTGCCGCTGACCGTCGCGATCATCGGTGGCCAACCCGAGCGCTTCGTGCCGCTCGTCGATCTCTACCGCCAGGCCTACGAGCGGGCGGGCCACGACCCCGCCCAGCAGCAGATCGCGATCAACACGCACTGCTTCGTCGCCGCGACGAGCGACGACGCCGACGCGGCATTCGCCGAGCCGTACCTGGCGATGATGAACCGCATCGGCCGCGAGCGCGGCTGGCCGCCGTCCGGCCGGGCCGAGTACCTGGCGCTGCGCTCGCCGCGCGGCGCGGTGGCCGCCGGCACGCCCGAGCAGGTGGCCGAGAAGCTGCTGTTCGAACACGAGCTGTTCGAGCATCAGCGCTACATCGCGCAGATGAGCGTCGGCGCGGTCGCTCACGCCGACGTGATGCGCTCGATCGAGCTGTTCGGGACACAGGTCGCGCCGCTCGTACGCACGGAGGTTGCTCGCCGCGACGCGCCGGCCGCCGACGACGTGTCGGCGGCCGACGACGAGGCGGTGTCTAGTTGACGACGATGCCCGAGGCCTTGCCCGCGGGCAGTGGGCTCGGGGACGAGGGCAGCTCGGTCAGGTTGCCGCCATTGACGGCGAACGTGCTGATCTGGTTGGTACCGCCGTCGACGACCGACAGCGTGCGGCCGGTCGGATCCAGGCGCGCGTCGATCGGCGCGAGGCCGGTCGGGTTGCGCTCGATCGTGCTGCCCAGCAGGGTCAGCGTGCCGTTCGGCGCGATCGCGTAACGCGAGATCGACGAGACCGCGGTGTTGACCGCGAACAGGAAGCGGCCATCGTGGCTGATCTCGACCCAGCACGGCGCCGTCTGCAGGTCGGCGAACGGCGAGCCGCCGATCTGGGACAGCGACGCCTGGCCATCGACCGAGAACGCCGAGACGCTGCCGAGGTTGGCGCCGTCGTGGGCGTTGGACACGAACAGCTGGGTCGGGTTGGTCGGGCGGAACTCACTGCCGAACGGGCCCAGTCGCCCATCAGAGATCGGCGATCCCGGCGCGGCGGCCAGGCGGCCGTCGGGCTGCACGCGGAAGCTGTCGATCAGCGAGGTGCCGATCCGCGTGGCGGCGACCGTCGTCCCGGTCGAGTTGAACAGGATGTCTCCGGCCTGCGAGCCGTCGGGCAGCGCGACGGTCGAGCCTGGAATCGGGAACAGGTGCCCGCCGGCGAGCACGAAGCCGGTGTAGCTCTCGCCGCCGGGGCCGGCGTTGGCCACGTAGACGAGGTGGTTGTGGACGGCGATGCTGACCGGCTTCAGGCCGCCCGAGGCGATTGGATGGCCGATCTGCGCGAGCGATCCGTCGTGGCGGATGCGCAGCACCGAGATCTCGTTGCTGCCGGCGTCGACCGCGAGCAGCTTGTGGCCGCCGGCCGTCGATCTGCAACGCCCCCTGCGACGCGAGGCTGGCTCCCGTCCCGGCGCCCGCGGCCACGAACGGCGAGCCGGGCAGCGCGGTCAGCGAGCCGTCAGCGTGGCGGGCAAAGCCGTCGATCGTGTTGACGGGTGCGGTGTTGCCGTTGACGTACAGATGACCGACCACCGGCGAGTACGGCGATGCGAACGCCGATGAGATCGCCACGGCAGATATGGTCAGCGCCAGCGCGGTGCTGGCGATCAGACGTGTGAGGACACGCATGTAGGGACTCCTGTGGTTAGGACTACGGACCCTTCGACCGTCAGCGCCGCGCCCTGTGCGTTACACGCTGTGTGCGCCGGGTCTCCGAACGTTCACATTCGCCCCGTGATACACCTGCGCGGTGCGTAACGGCGGCCCGTCGTTCTGGTACGCCGCGATCCCGGCGCCCCGTCGTCGCCCGCCGCTTCAGGGCGATCGCGAGGCCGACGTGTGCATCGTGGGCGGCGGCTTCACGGGACTGTGGACCGCGTACGAACTCAAGCGCGCGCAGCCCGATCTCGAGATCGTCGTGCTTGAGCGCGAGTTCGCCGGGTTCGGCGCGTCGGGGCGCAACGGCGGCTGGCTGTCGTCGGGCTTCGCGGCGTCGCGCGAGCAGCTCGCGGTTGCCCACGGCCGCGACGCCGTGCTCGGGCTCCAGCGCGCGATGCGCCAGACGATCGACGAAGTGATCGGCGTCTGCCAGCGCGAGGGCATCGATGCCGACATCGTCAAGCACGGGGTCATGCGCGTCGCTCGCAACCCGGCCCAGCACGCGCGGCTGGCCGACGTCGTTGCCGCCGAGCGCGAGTGGGACCACACACCGGACGATGTCGTCGAGCTCGACGCGGCTGGGGTGGCGGCACGGCTACGGGTCGATGGGGCGCTGAGCGGCACCTGGAGCCCGCACTGCGCACGGGTGCAGCCGGCCAAGCTCGTTCAGGGGCTTGCGGCGGCGGTCGAGCGTGCGGGCGTGACGATCTGTGAAGGCACGGCCGTTTCGGAGATCCGCCCGGGATCCGCGGTCAGCGATCGCGGGACGGTCACGGCTCGCCACGTCCTGGCGTGCCTCGAGGGCTTCACCGCCTCGCTGCGCGGCCAGAAGCGCACGTGGCTACCGCTCAACAGCGCGATGGTCGTCACCGAGCCGCTGCCGGACGACGCGTGGGGTGTGATCGGCTGGGACGGGGCCGAGCTGCTGGGCGATCAGGCCCACGCGTACATCTACGCCCAGCGCACGGCCGACGGACGGATCGCGCTCGGCGGACGCGGCGTGCCCTACCGCTACGGCTCGCGGACCGACGTCAACGGGCAGACGCAGGAAAAGACGGTGCGCCAGCTCGTCGATGTCCTGCACCGTGTGTTCCCAGCGGCGCACGACGCGGTGATCGACCACGCGTGGTGCGGAGTGCTCGGGGTCCCGCGCGACTGGTCGCCGACGGTCCGCCTCGATCCAGCGACCGGCATCGGCACGGCCGGCGGCTACGTCGGCAACGGCGTTGCGACCTCAAACCTCGCCGGCCGCACGCTGCGCGATCTTGTTCTCGGGCACGACACCGAGCTCACGCGGCTGCCGTGGGTCGGGCGCGATGCGCGGCGCTGGGAGCCCGAGCCGCTGCGCTACATCGGCGCGCACCTCGTCTACTCGCTGTATCGGGCCGCCGACCACCGCGAGGACCGCGGCGGCGCCGAGACGAGCTTCGTCGCGCGCGTCGCCGACCGCCTCTCGGGTCGCGACAACGACGACCATCTGACCCCGTTCGTTCACTTTTGTTCACGCCCCGCAACGCACGCGTGCGGCACGATGTCGGGGTGAGCATCGCCGAGACGACGAACTGGATCGACCTTCAAGGCGCGGTCAACGCGCGGGCCGTGGTGCCGGGCGTGCTGCTGCGCTCCGACAACCTCCAGGCCTCTGACCGCCGCTGACCTGCGGCGCCTGATCGACGACCACGGCGCTGCGCGTCGTGATCGACACGCGCACCGATCGCGAGGCCGCATCCGAGGGCCCGGGGCCGATGACGCGGGCGCCTGAGGTGCAGATCGAGCATCGCTCGCTGTATCCCGACTCCGGCGGCAACACCGACCTCGACTCGACGATGCGGCGCAGCGCTGGGGCTCGGAGCTCGGCGACGACTTCCATGCCGAGGAGGAGCCGATCATCCGCGCGTACCTCAGCTACCTGCGCCGGCGGCCGGACTCGTTCGTCGGTGCCGCGCGCACGATCGCGGCGACCGACGGCGCGGTGCTCGTCCACTGCGCGGCGGGCAAGGACCGCACCGGCATGATCGTCGCGATGACGCTCGCCGCCGCGGGCGTCGAGCAGGAGCGGATCGTCGACGACTACCTGGCCAGCGCGCAGCGCATCGAGGCGATCATGGCCCGGCTGGTGAGCTCCGAGACCTACCGCGCCGAGCTCGAGGGCCACGACGCCCAGGCCCACGCCCCGCGCGTCGGGACGCTCGAGCGGGTCTTCGAGATCGTCGACGCGCAGCACGGCAGCGCGGCGCAGTGGCTGCTCGCCCACGGCCTGACCGCGGGCGAGCTCGCACAACTGCGCACGCGCATCTCCGGCTAGGCCGCGTCCTCGAGCGCGTAGTCGGGCTCGTGGCGCTCGAGTCGCGCCGGCCGCGCGATCGCGACCGGTGCCGCGTTGGGCCGCAACACCACGAGCGCGATCGCCAGCGCGCCGAGCAGCATCCCGGTCGCGACGATGAACGCGAGGTGCGCGCCACCGGTCAGCGCCGGCGCCGGGCGAGTGCCCCGCGGCGTGCAGCTCCGCGGTCCGCGACGTCGACAGCCGCGGCGAGCACCGCGAGCCCGAGCGCGCCGCCGACCTGCTGGCTCGTGTTGACGATCCCCGACACGAGCCCGGCATCCTCGGGCGTCGCGCTCGACATCGCGACCGTCACGACGGACGGGAACGCGAGCCCGCCGCCGACCCCGATCGCGATCATCGCGGGCAGGAAGTCGACGAAGTAGTGGCTCTCCACCGGCACCCGCGCCAGCAGGACGAGCCCGCCGACGAGCAGCGCCAGGCCGCCGGCCATCACCGCTCGCGGCCCGCTGCGCACGATCAGCCGCGGCGCGACGGTCACCGACAGCAGCCCGATCCCGATCGCGATCGGCAGGAACGCGAGCCCGACCTCGATCGCCGTGAAGTGGCGCACCTTCTGCAGGTACAGCGCACCGAGGAAGAACTGTCCGAAGATCCCCGCGATCAGCAGGATCTGGATCGCGTTGGCGCCGGTCACGTTGCGGTGGCGCAGGACGGCGAGCGGCAGCAGCGGGTTGCGGGCGCGCTGCTCGCGCCAGCCGAACGCGGCGAGCAGCGCGATCGTCGCCGCCGACAGGGCCAGCGTCCGTGGCGTGCCCCAGCCGTGGTCGGCCGACTGAAGGATCGTGTAGACGCCGAGCATCAGCGCGCTCGTGATCAGCGCCGCGCCCGAGGCGTCGGCGTCGTGGCCGAGCCCGAGGCCCGGCTCATGGTCGAGCAGCCGCAGCGCGACGACGCCGGTGACGAGCCCGATCGGGAGGTTGACGAAGAAGATCCAGTGCCAGCTCAGCGTCTCGGTCAGCACGCCACCGGCCAGCAGCCCGAGCGACGCGCCGGCCGCCGAGACGAAGCTGTAGACGCCGATCGCGCGCGCCTGCTCGCCCGGCTGCGGGAACAGCCCGACGATCATCCCGAGGATCACGGCCGACGTCATCGCGCCGCCGACGCCCTGGGCGAAGCGGGCACCGATCAGCATCGCCTCGCTGTTGGCGAGCCCGCAGAGCAGCGACGATGCGACGAACACGGCGAGCCCGCCGATGAACATGTTGCGGCGGCCGAGCAGGTCGCCGAGCCGGCCGGCGAGCAGCAGCAGGCCGCCGAACGCGATCAGGTAGGAGTTGACGACCCACGCGAGGCTCGACTGCGAGAAGTGCAGGTCGCTCTGGATCGAGGGCAGCGCGACGGTGGTGATCGTCTGGTCGAGGATGATCATCAGCATCCCGGCGCACAGGACGATGAGCTTGGCCCAGCGCGACGCGGTGACGGCGGCCGGGGCGGGGGCAGCAGCGGTCTGAGTCATGTCTCAGACCGTAGCAGATCGATCTATTTCGGAACGATCTAGTCCGAAACGATCTATGCGGCGGCGCGCCGCCGCGGCGCCCGGTCGCACTCCATCGGGTCCGACAGGCGCCCGCAGACGAGCGCCTGAAGCGCACCGACGAACGCCTCGCGCTGGTCGGCCGGCAGGTCGGCGAGCACGTCGGCGTGCACGGCGTCGACGACCTTGGCGGCGCGGGCGACGATCTTGCGCCCGGCCGGCGTGACCTCGATCAGCCGCGTGCGGCGGTCGCCTGGGGACGCGACGCGGCGCGCCCAGCCGTCGCGCTCGAGCTGGTCGATGTGACGACCATCGTCGTCTTGTCGAGGTCGCATGCGGCCGCGATCTCGCCCTGGCTCTTGTCGCCTTCGAGCGCCGTTCGCAGCACGCAGAACGCGCGCGGCGTGATGCCGAGCTCGTGAAGCCGAGCCGTCATCTCAACGTTGAGGCCGTGGCTGGCCTGGGCGAGCAGCAGACCGAGATCCATGTGCCAATCCTATCACAGATAGGTCGGCTACGAGAAGGTTTTGCAGTAGACGACCTCGGGGTTCGGACGCTGCCGTCTAGGGTGCCGGGCATGGGACTCCTCTCCACCGCCAAGATGTACATGTCGCGCGGGCCGGAGCAGCTCGACGAGCCGACCGACCTGTACGCGCATCAGATCGGCCTGCTCGAGGGCGGGACGCTTGACCTGCAGACGCTGCGCGGCAACCCGACGCTGTTCGTCAACACGGCGAGCAAGTGCGGCTTCACGCCGCAGTTCGAGGGCCTCCAGAGGCTCTACGACGCTACCACGAGCGCGGCCTGCAGATCGTCGGGACGCCGTCGGGCGACTTCAACGACCAGGAGCTCGACGACGCCGTCGGAGATCGGCGCGTTCTGCCAGCGCAACTACGGCGTCACGTTCACGATGACCGAGAAGGTCTCGGTGCGCGCGGAGCCGCACCCGCTGTGGGCCGACCTCGCACGCCAGCCCGACTCGGGCCCGCCGGCCTGGAATTTCACGAAGTACCTGGTCGGCGCCGACGGGACGCTCTCGCCCGCTGGTCGACCAAGATCAAGCCCGAGGACCCGCAGATCGCGCAGGCGATCGAGTCCGCACTGGGCTGACGCAGCGCCGGATCCCGCGTAGGCTTGTCGCGGATTCCGGACAGGAGAGGCCGCATGACCACGCAAGCGCCGGCCACGCCCATGGGCGGGCTGATGATGGAGACCCCGCTGCAGGTGCGCACGATCGCCCACCGCGCCGAGCAGCAGTTCGGCAACGTCGAGGTCGTCAGCGTCGACCGCCGACGGCGTCGAGCGCTCGACCTACGGCGAGGTCGTGGACCGCGCGCGGCGCCTGGCCAGCGCGCTGGTCGATCTCGGCATCGGCCCGGGCGACCGCGTCGCGAGCTTCGGCTGGAACTCGCGCCGCCATCTGGAGCTCTACCTCGCCGTGCCGTCGATGGGCGCGGTCCTGCACACGCTGAACATCCGCCTGTTCGAGGAGGACATCCGCTACATCGTCGGCCACGCCGAGGACCGCGTGATCTTCCTCGACGCCTCGCTGGCCGCGCCAGATGCCGCGCTTCGACGGCGTCGAGCACGAGATCCTGATGCCCGACTGCGACGCCACGCGCGAGGGCGCGCTGGACTACGAGGAGCTGATCGCCTCGGGCGATCCCGACTTCCAGTTCCCCGACATCGACGAGAACTCGGCGGCGGCCATGTGTTACACGTCGCGGCACGACCGGCCGCCCGAAGGGCGTCGTCTACTCGCACCGCTCGACGGTCCTGCACTCGCTGCTCGTCAACCAGGCCGACGCGATCGGCCTGACCGAGCACGACACGCTGATGCCGATCGTCCCGATGTTCCACGCCAACGCGTGGGGGCAGCCCTACGCCGCGGCGATGGCCGGCGCCCGGATCGTCCTGCCCGGCCCGCCGCATGACGCCCGCCGCGCTGGCCGAGCGGATCACCGCCGAGCGCGTGACGACGTCCAGCGGCGTGCCGACGATCTGGCAGGGCATCCTCGGCCTCGGACCCCGAGCCCGACCTGTCCTCGCTGAACCGCCTGCTGGTCGGCGGCTCGGCCGTCCCCGAGAGCCTGATCCGCGCGTATCACGAGCGCTTCGGGATCCCGATCATCCAGGGCTGGGGGATGACCGAGACGAGCCCGCTGGCCTCGGTCAGCCGGCTGCCCGCCGGGGTGCCGCAGGGCAGCGACGAGGGCTTCGAGCTCCAGGCGCTGGCCGGGCCGCACCGTGCCGCTGGTCGAGTTCCGGATCGACGAGGAGTCGGGCGGCGAGCTCCAGGTTCGCGGGCCGACGATCGCGCGGACGTACTACAACGACGACACGGCGGCCGAGAAGTTCACCGACGACGGCTGGCTGCGCACCGGTGACGTTGCCGAGGTGTCCGATGGCGGCGTGGATCAAGCTCGTCGACCGCACCAAGGACCTGGTCAAGTCGGGCGGCGAGTGGATCAGCTCGGTCGAACTCGAGAACGAGATCATGGGCCACCCCGACGTGGTCGAGGCGGCGGTCGTCGCGATCCCCGACGAGCGCTGGAGCGAGCGCCCGTGCGCGTGCGTCGTGCGGCGCGAGGGCAGCACGCTGGACTCCGACGGACTGCGCGAGTTCCTGACCGACAGGGTCGCGAAGTGGTGGCTGCCCGACCGCGTCGAGTTCATCGGCGAGGTGCCCAAGACGTCGGTCGGCAAGTTCGACAAGAAGGTCCTGCGCGCGCAGATCGCCGACGGGACGCTGGTCAAGACTGACTGACGAGATCCGGCGCAGCCGGGGGGTAGTAGCGCTCGCCGCCGCCGATCCGGCGGACATCGTTCAGCCAGCTGGTGCCGTACTCGTCGCTGCGCTGGATCAGGTCCGGCGCGGGCGCCCCGGGCGGCGTCGTGGCGATCGTCCATGCCTGGCGCTTGTAGGTCCAGTTCTCGGGGAACAGCGCGTGGGCCTGCTTCCACCACGGCATCGCCGCCGCCTCGCCGTCGGTGCGCCACAGGTGCTGCCCGAGCTCGAAGCAGGCCGCCGCGCGGGCCTGTCGGGCGGGCGCGGCGCGCCGCGTGCAACGACCTCGTCGGGCGCAGCGCGAAGCGCGACTGCGCGCCGTGGTCGACCCAGTCCTCACGGCGGCGCGGTAGGCGCCCGCGTTGTCGGGGATCTTGCGCGCCTCGGCGATGACCTCGCGGATGTCGTCGGGCAGCCGCGTCGGAGATCGGCCGGTCGCGACCCCGCGCGGGCTCGACCGCGGCCATCTCGGCCGGGCGCACGAGCACGCCCGGCTCGTCGATCCAGACGGCCATCGGCACGTTGACGAAGCCGAACGCGGCGTCGGTGACATGGGTGGTATCGATCAGCGACGGGTGGGTCGGGGCGCGGCGTCGATGAACGGGACCGCCATCGCGGGGTCGATGTCCAGCGCGACGGTGACCACGGTCAGACCGCCGGGCTCGAGCGCTTCGTGCAGCCGCTGCCAGGCGGCGAGGTGGTCGCGGCAGCCGCACCAGCTCGCCCACGAGACGAGCACGACCTTGCGCCCGTGCAGCGACGACAGTCGAAACGGGGCGCCGTCACGATCGGTGAGCAGCGGGTCGGCGGCGACCGCGGTGCTCAGCGCGCGCCCGCCGGCGGCCGGCCCGAGCGCCCACAGCCCGTGGTGCTCGTCGTGCACGAGCGCCATGCCCAGGTGCGCCGCGGCGGCCTCGAGGTCGAGCGCCCGTCGTCGCCGCAGCGCCCCGGAGCGGGGACGCAGACCTCGCCGCGGCACATGCCCTGGGGCTTGGCCGCCCAGCCTGACTGCGCGGCGAACACTTCGGGATCGATGATGAGCTCGCGTGTGATCATCGTCGGACTACCCTACATCTAGGACGACTGCGCAGGCGGCTCGGACATGCAGCCGGCGCGCGAGGCTGTTGGACGCGGCCGACGGCGTCTGCAGCACGGGGACCTGCGCCTTGCGGCGCAGCGCGCGCGTGCCGTCGCGCCGTGGCAGCACGTGCAACCGGCGGACCGGGCGCCGGCACGACGATCAGGTCGCAGTCGTACGCCGTGGCGGTCTCGATCAGCGCCGTCGTGCGCTCGCCATAGATCGTGACGAGCTGGAGGTCGGGCTGGTCGGTGAGCAGAACGCCCGCGCGGCGCAGGCGGGCGGCGTCGTCGGATCGCTTGCCGTCGGCCACCGCGGCGACGGTCAGGTGGGCGCCCATCTGCTGGGCGAGGCCGGCGGCGGCGAACAGCGCCTGATCGCCGTCCGGCGAGTCCTCGCAGACCACGAGGATGTGGCGTACGCGGATCATGGACCGCCAATCCTACGCGCCTGCGGATCGCCGGCACGTTGCGCGATGAGGGTGCGGACGAGGTCGGCGAGCGCGGCGAAGTCGGCGTCGATGACGTCCCGCCGGTTGCCGGCGAAACGCCCGCCCGCCTCGCTGACCGCGAACCCCAGCACCATGGTGCTCAGCAGGCGCTCGGTCGGCGCGACCTCGTCCTCGGGGACGCCGGCGTCGCGCAGCGCCGCGTAGATCGCGTCACGTACGTGGAGCGCGGCGGGCGTCGACGCCGGCAGCCGCAGCAGCAGCGCGAAGACGTCGGGGTGGCGGCGGGCGGTCGCGCGGATCGCGTCGCCCAGCGCACCCAGTCGGTCGTCCGCGGGCAGCGCCGGGTCGGGCAGCGCGAACTCGGTCAGGAGGCTCTCGACGAGGCCGTCGAGGAGGTCGGCCTTGTTGGCCACATGGCGGTAGAGCGCCATCGGCGTGACGCCCAGTCGCTTGGCTACGGCGCCCATCGTGACGGCCTGAAGGCCTTCCTCGTCCGCGATCTGCAGGCTGGTCCGGAGCACGGCGGCGCGATCGATCTGGGCGGGACGGGCCATCGCGCACGGAGTATGACAGGCGTGAGTGTATGTCCTATGCTTACGTGATATACATTGGTCATGATCGAAGCGCATGCCCTTCACAAGCGGTTCGGCGCGACGGTCGCACTGTGCGGTTTCGAGCTCCGTGTGACGCCCGGCGAGATCGCGGGACTGGTCGGCCACAACGGCGCCGGCAAGACGACATTCGCCCGGGCGGTCGCCGGCGTGATCGCGGTCGACGCCGGCCGCGTGACCATCGCGGGGATCGATGTGGCCGCACAGCCGCGGGCGGCCCGCGCCCGGCTCGGCATCGCGCCGCAGGAGCTGGCGCTGTACCCGACCGCGACCGCCCGCGAGAACCTGATGCTGTTCGCCGGCCTGTACGGGATGCGCCGCCGTGCGGCGCGCGCCGCGACCGAGCGGATCGCCGCCGAGTTGTGCCTGGACGACGCGCTCGACCGCCGGGTCGGCGTGCTTTCGGGCGGTCAGCGGCGCCGCGTGCAGGCGGCGACCGCGATGATCCACCGCCCGCCCGTGCTGCTGCTCGATGAGCCGACGGTTGGCGCCGACCCGCTGACCCGCGAGGCGCTGCTGTGCGCCGTGCGGGCGGCGGCCGACGACGGCGCGGCGATCGTCTACACGACGCACTACCTGCCCGAGCTCGATGAGCTGGGCGCGACACTGGCGATCGCCGACCGCGGCCGCGTCATCGCCCGCGGCGAGCGCGCCGAACTGCGCGCGGCGCTCCCATGTCCGGACGCGTCGCTCGACCAGGTCTACCGCGAGCTGGTGAGCGCCGTTGCCGCATAGATCGTCGAGGTTCGTCGCCCAGGTCCGCCACGAGTCCGTGCTGATCGCGCGCGATCCGGGACCGCTGATCGGCTACACGCTGATGCCACTGCTGCTGATCGTCGTGCTCAAGCCGATGCTCGGCGCGCTCGGCGGCGCGGGTCGGCTCGGCGGCGCGGCGCTGGCCGCGTCGGCGATGGCGGTCATGTTCGCGCTGTTCGCGCTCAAGACGGTTGGCGCGCTGCTGCTGGACGAGCGCACGTGGCACACGTGGGAGCGCCTGCGCTCGTCCCCGGCGCCGTTCGGCGAGATCCTGGCCGCCAAGGCGCTGCCGCTGTTCTGCGCGGTCGTCGTCCAGCAGGCGATCCTGTTCGCGTTCGCGGCCGCCGTCTACGGCCTCGCGCCCCGGCTCGGCTGGGTGTCGCTGGCGCTCGTCGTCGTCGCGTGGAGCGGGTGCATCCTGACGCTCGGCACCGCCGCGGCGACACTCGCCCGCAGCCCCGCTCAGCTCAGCGCGGCCGGCGATCTGCTCGCGCTGGCGACGACGATCCTCGCCGGCGCGCTCGTGCCCAGCCACCTGCTCGTCGGCTGGCTGCGTGCGGCGGGCCCGATCTCGCCGGGGTATTGGGCACTGCGCGCCTACCGTGGGGCGCTCGACGGCGGCTCGATCGGCCACCCGTTGCTGGCCCTTGGCGGGTTCGCGCTGATCGGCATCGCGGCCACATCCACGCTGGCGCGCCGGAAACTGGGCTGATGCGCGTCTAGAACACCGCTTCAAGAGGGCAGCGCGCGGACCGATTGACCCGGGCAGCATGGCCTGTGGACGTATCCCCTTGGCCTCGGCGCTCGTGCTAGCGGCCGTCCTGGCGATAACTGCCCCTGCGGGGGCGACGACGTACTGCGTCGGCTACGCCGATCCCGGATGTCAGATCGAGGGCACCGCGCAGAGCGCGCTGACCGACGCGTCCAACGACTCGCAGCCGTCGTCACTCGTCGAGCTTGGCCCCGGCTCGTGGGCGGAGAACAACCTGCAGTACCCGGCGCCGACCCACGTCGGCCACACGACCGAGGTCATCGGCGTCGCCGACAGCGCCGACCCGACGGTCCTGACCCACTCGGCCGGCGACCCACACCCGGTGATCGACTGCCAGGGCGGCGCGCTGACCCTGCATCGCCTCGTGGTCCGCGCCTCAAACGGTTCGACGACCGAAGGCGTCACCGGCGAAGCGCAGTGCGCGCTGACGCTCGACAGCCTGACCGTCGATATGACCGCCGGGACCGGTGTCGGCGCCAGCGCCAGCGGCTCGGTGACGATCAAGAACAGCACGGTGACCGCCGGCGGCACGTCGGCCGCAGTGTCGTTGTCGACGGCGCAGGCCTCGACCGTGATCGACTCCAAGCTGACCGGCATCCCCGCGTTGCTCGACCTCGGGCCGGGCGCCGTCACCGCACAGCGACTGACGCTCACCTCGAACACCACAGCGGGCGCCGGCGTGCTGGTCCAGGCGACCGCCAACAACACGACGCTGGCGCTCGACGACTCGCTGATCAAGACCGCGACCGGGGCGACCGCGCTGCGCAGCACCTCGGGTGGCGTCGTCGCCCACACGGCGGCGATCACCGCGCGCCAGATCACGGCCGTCGCCGACGCGACCGCCGCGAGCCCGCTGTGGGCGCACAGCGACCTCGGCCCCGCGACGATCAGCGTGTACGACTCGATCGCGAGCGGCTACGTCCAGGGCGTCAAGCTCGAAGGCGGCGCGAGCCCGGCGAACATCGACCTCCACGACACGGCGCTCCCGTCACCCAACACGCCCGCGACGCTGAACGGGGCCACGACCTACGTCCATACCGATGCCGTGTTCGATATCGCGGCTCACCCGGCGCTGTTCGTCAACCCGGGTGCAAACGACTTCCACCTCAGCACGAGCTCGACGCTCGTCGATGCGGATGCGACCGCGCTCGCCCCCGGCGAGTCGGCGACCGACCTGCTCGGCCATACGCGCATCGTCTCCGGCAAGCGCGACCTCGGCGCGATCGAGCACCAGGCCCCGACCGTGGCCGCCAACGTCCCCGCTTCGGGCCGCCTGGGCCAGTCGGTCGCATTCGCGGCCGTCGGGGCCAGCGACGGCGGGTCGGTGAGCTACGCATGGACGTTCGGCGACGGCACCGGTGGCGCGACGGCGGCGCCGAGCCACACCTACCTCCTGCCCGGCACGTACAGCTGGTCGGTCACGGTCGGCGACGGCAAGGGCGCCAGCGCCAGCGCCTCAGGCGCGATCGTGATCTCCGCCGCCCTGCCGACCGTCACCTGGCTCGCGCCCGACCAGATCGCGGCGACGAGCATCGTCCTACACGGGGCCGTCAACCCGATGGGTGGCACGTCGAGCTACCGCTTCGACTACGGCCCGACCGCGACCTACGGCACGCAGACGACGCAGGTCGTCGTCGGGTCGGGCGTCTCGCCGATCGACGCTTCGACGATCGTGACCGGCCTCCAGCCGGCTCACAGCTACCACGCGCGGATCGTGGCGATCCAGGGCCAGACGACCGTCTACGGCGCCGACCAGACGTTCTCGACCGCCGCTGCCCCGGTCGGCCAGTCCTCCGACCAGCCGCCGCCCGCCACGACCAAGAGCCCGCTCCAGAAGAAGACGGCGAAGATCGTCTGCAAGGTTCCGCGGTTGACCGGCAAGACGCTGACGCAGGCGCGCAAGGCGCTGACCAAGGCCCACTGCCGGTTGGGGAGCGTGCACCGCCGCCACATGCGCAGCCACCACGGGCGGATCGTCCTCCAGCAGCGCCGAGCCGGCAAGACCTACGCGCGCAACACGAAGGTCAGCGTCACGCTCGCCAAGTAGTGCACGACGCCACCATCTAGGATCTCGTTCGATCCATCCAAGAAGCGAACGGGAGTCGGGTAGCAATGGCGAAGGTGCTCTACACGGCAGAGGCGACAGTGACGGGCGGCCGGGCGGCCGGGCATGGCAAGACTTCCGACGGTGTCCTCGAGGTCGACCTCAAGATGCCGGTCGAGCTCGGCGGCGAGGGCGGTGCGACGAACCCCGAGCAGCTGTTCGCGATCGGCTACGCCGCGTGCTTCGAAGGTGCGCTGGGCGCGGTCGGGCGGCGGATGGAGCTCGACGCGGGCGACGCGTCGATCGACTCGAAGGTCAACCTGCTGCCCAACGGCCAGGGCGGCTTCTATCTGTCGGTGTCGCTCGACGTGACGCTGCCGTCGATCGAGGACCCCGACCAGGCCAAGCAGCTCGTCGCGACCGCTCACGAGGTCTGCCCATACTCCAACGCCACGCGCGGAAACATCGAGGTCGCGCTGACGGCCAACGGCGCTCCGGTCGACTGACCGGTCCCGCGATCGAGCGCGAGTTTCTCACCGCCATCGGAGTCTCAGGGTACGATCGCGCTATGGCCGACGTCGCAATCCCTCCGAGCCCCGCCGCCCAGGCCGCGCAGGCCGGTCCGCCGCCGGGCGCAATGGCGATTCCCGACTTCGAGATCGTCCCCCGCAAGGGGCTGATCTTGGTCGCGATCGCGTTCGCGCTGCTCGTCGCGGCGATCGCGTCGAACACGTTCTGGCCGCTGGAGTTCATGCACGTCGCGGGTGGCGCCGCGTGGACGGTCATCGACCTGTTCTTCGGGCTGGCGATCGGGCCGATCCTGGGCAAGATGTCACCGCCCGCCCGGGTCGAGTTCAGCACCCGGATGATGCCGAAGATGCTGCTGATCATGCCGGTCGTCGTGACGATGACGCTGGCCGCGGGCTGGCAGCTCGGCCACCTGACCGGGACCGTGTTCCCGGGCGGCCCGGGCCACGACTGGATCGTCGCCAGCTACATCATCGTCGGCGTGATGTCGATTATCGCGCTGGGGCTGCTTGAGCCGGCCAACGTCGCGGTCCTGTTCGAGCTCAAGAAGCCTCGGCCCAATCCCGAAGTCATCGAGCGGCTGATGAAGCGCTTCGTGTACTGCGCCGGGATCCTCGGGCTGATGCAGATCGCGACCCTGATCACGATGACGCAGGTGGCGACGAAGCTATGAGCGACGAGCGCAAGCTGCCGCCGGTCACCGAGATCGGGATGGTGTCGCTGGCCCTGATCGTCGCCGGCGGGATCTACCTGTCCAGCCACATCGCGACGCACGTGTCGCTCGGCCCGGCGGTCGTGCTGCTCGTCGCGTCGGCGGCGCTGCTGGCCGGCAACATGATCGCGTTGAGCCGCGTCAAGGACTTCGCGTGGCCGAAGTTCTTCTTCGTGTTCAAGTGGTCGCTGCTCGCCTACGCGATCACGGCGGGGCTGATCGGCTACTCGTTCACGGTCAACCACATCCCGACCGGCCCACTGCTGGTGCTCGTCGGGTCACTGGTGATCTACGCGCTGCACGTCCCGATCCTGGTCGGGTTCACCGTCGCGCGCTATGACGGACCGGCTGGTGAGCCGGCCCGTCACAGCTGACGCGCGACCGCGAGTGGTCAGTGGGTGGCGTAGGCCGGTAGCGCCGGCTCGGCGGGCACCGTCGGCGTGGCGAAAATGTTCGTGAACGCGGTCGTGAGCGCGATACCGACGTTCGTGTTGACGGTCGCAGGGTCGAGACCCGGGGCGACGCTCAGCCCGCACACGCTGTGCCCAATCCGGTTGGCCTTCGCCGGGCCCGGATGCGACAGCGCATCCATCACGAGCGCGTTGAACGTCGCGTCAGCGAGCGACGCGATGTGCGCCGAGATCGCGCTCTGGTCGGCGTCCGGACAGACCGATTGGACCGGGATCGTGCTCGAGGCGACGAAGAACCGCGGCGCCAGCGCCGAGCTCGGGTGGGGGTCGGTCTGCGGCTGAACGACGTCGTCCTTGCGCGTGAACAGCGCGGTGTACGACGGGCCGGGGAAGATCTCGTGGCGCCTGTTCAGCGCGGTGAGGAAGTTCGATCCGATCGCCTGCTGCCAGATCGCCGGGTTGCAGCCCGGCGACGGTGGCGCACACAGCGGGTCGGTCGTCGTCGTGCCCGTGCTGCGGCGTCGAGATCGAGACGTAGTCGTCGACGAGGAAACGCGTGTCGTGCCAGAAGCGCAGCGCCCAGCGGTTCTCCAGGCCGCCCTGGCTGAAGCCGATCACGTCGACCTGACGCCCGGATGCGAGCGCCATCGCGCGGATCGCGAACACGACGTACTCGGTCGCGGTCGGGATGTCACCGAGCGTGAACGACGGCAGCGTGACGATGCAGTACGCGTAGCCCGCCTGCGGGAGCGTTATCGCGTAGTTCCAACTGTACGTGTCGGAACCGGTCAGGCCGGTGCCGGGCACGAGCAGCACGGGGTTGTGCTTCAGGTGGCGCAGCGACTGCGGACACTAGAGCGCGCTCGCGAGCTGCGCCGGGGGTGTCTGGAGCGGCGGACCGGAGAACGAGCGGAAGTGATGCGCCTGCGCCGATGTCGGCGCGGCGATGGCCGAGCACGGCGGCAACGAGCAGCGCAATGCGGACAACGCATGGTTTCCCCCTTCTCCTCAAACCCGGAAAGTGCGGACAACGCAACCCTAACCAGATTCACCGGACTAGAGTGGGCCGGATGGCCGTAGGCGCTCGACCGCGCGGACGTCCGCCGGCCTCGACGCGCGACGCTGTCGTCAACGCGGCGATGGCCCACTTCCTGCGCAGCCGCCGGATCGACGTGCAGGCGCTGGCCGCCGAGACCGGCGTCAGCCGCGCGACGATCTACCGCTGGTTCGGATCGCGCGACGGGCTCGTCGGGGCCGCGATGGTCAAGGCGTTCGTGCCCGTCATCGCGGAGGCTCGGGCCGGCACCGACCGCCGCGGCGCCGCCGCGCTGGCCGACACGTTCGCGGCGGTCGCGGACGTGCTCGCGGCCGCGTCGGGGCTGCGCTGGTTCCTGGAGTCCGAGCGCGAGGGCGCACTGCGGATCGTGACCGCGAGCGCCGGCCCGGTGCAGCCGGAGGTCGTCGCAATGGTCAAGCGGACGATCGACGCCGAGGTCCGGTCGGGCTACGAGCCGCCGGTCGACGTCGACACGCTCGCCTACGCGACGACGCGGCTCGTCGAAGCGTTCCTCTACAACGACGCCGTCGTCGGCGTCAACACCGAGCTCGTGCACCTGCGCCCGCTGCTTGAACTGATCTTCGGCGTGCCCCGTTTGGGCGCGTAGCTGCGAAGTTCATGTCGAGCGACCCACCGCCGATCAGGCGTGCGAAATGGGCGTTCGCACGAACAAGCGGGTTCTGTGCTGGGTCGCCGCGGCAAACTTCGCCTTCGCGACGCTCCTCGGCGTGATCGAGGGCCTGCTCCCAGGCGGCCAGACGATCAGCATGACGCCGGTCGTGGGCGCCGTGGTCGTGTGCGCGTTCACGTTGACGATCGGGCCGAAGCTGCCGCGCCGCGCGATCTTCTTCCTCGCACCGCTCGGGGCGGCGATGGTCGCCGCCGCGCTGGCCACCACCCGCGGGTACGGCAGTGGCGCGATCCTCTACGTCTGGCCGACCCTGTGGACCGCGTACTTCTTCGGCAACCGGGCCAACGTGTTCATGGTCGCGTGGATCGCGGTCGTGCAGGCGATCGCGCTGCTGGCGATGCCGGCCGGCCAGGGCAACGCCGACTCGTGGCTCGACGTCGTCGTGACGATGATGATCGTCACGGCGGTCGTGCGGATGCTCGCGGTGCGCAACGAGCGGATGCTCGACGCGCTGACCGAGGAGGCGCGGATCGACCCGCTGACCGGGTTGCTCAACCGGCGCGGCCTCGACGAGCGTCTGGCCGCGGAGCTCGAGCGCGCCGCCCGCGAGGACAGCTGCCTGGCCGTCGTCGTGTTCGACCTCGACCACTTCAAGGCGATCAACGATCGCCATGGCCATGAGGTCGGCGATCGCGTCCTGACGTGGCTGGGCACGGCGCTGACCGAACGCGTGCGCGGCGCCGACATCGTCGCTCGCACCGGCGGCGAGGAGTTCATCGTCGTGCTTCCGAGCCAGGACCTGACGTCCGCGCACCTGTTCGCCGAGCGCGTCCGGCGTGCGCTGCGCGAAGGCGACGCGCTCGCCCAGCGCCGGGCGCTTGGCATCGACCGGTCGCTGACGCTGACCGTCAGCGGCGGTGTCGCCGCCGCCCGCGCACCGAAGGACGGCCAGGCGCTGATCGAGGCGGCCGACCGCGCGATGTATCGGGCCAAGCGCACGGGACGCGACCGCGTGGTCGACGCGATCGAGGACCCGGGTCTCGTTGTGATCGCTGCGTAGCAACCGCTTAGCCGGGTCTTACGCCGCCCTCACGCGGCGCGACCACAGTCGCCGGGTCAACGATGAGCCCGCTCCCCCGGCACCTGTTGCGCGACGAGCCTCTGGCCCGGCTCGCCGCCGACGGCGACGGCCCGGCGTTCGACGTCCTGTTCGGGCGCTACCGCACGCAGCTGTTGCGATGCTCGCGCGCGATCGTGCGCCACGATCACGACGCCCAGGACGTCGTGCAGAGCACGGCGCTCAAGGCGCTGGCCGGTCTACCGCGTCGGCGGGACGGTGTCCCGTTTCGGCCGTGGCTGTTCCGGATCGCCTACAACGAGGCGATCTCCGTGCTGCGCACGCGCCGCGCGCGCCCGGCGGCGGAGCTCGAGCGGACCGTTGCCCACCCGGCGCCGGGCCCGGCCCAGCACGCGCTGCAGCGCGCGGAGCTGCGGGCCCTGATCGACGACCTCGACCAGCTGACCGACGGCCAGCGCACGGCGCTGCTGCTGCGCCAGCTCAACGGCTTCAGCTACGAGGAGATCGCCGACGTCCTGCAGACGACGCCGCTCGCCGCGCGGCGCAGCGTTTCGACCGCGCGCGGCAACCTCGCCGCGTTCGCCCACGGCCGCGATGCCGGCTGTGCGTCGATCCTGCTCACGCTGGCGGCCGGGAGATCGCCGCGCGATGCGCACGCTCGCCGTGCGCGCGCATCTGCGCTCGTGCGAGTCATGCCGTGCCCAGGCGGCGCGGCCGGGCCGCGGGGCGCGCGCGGCCGCATTCATCCCGGTGCCGGTCTGGGAGCTGCTCGCGGCGCTGCGGGGGATGCTCACGCCGGCCGGGGCGGGTGTCTCCGACGGCCTCGGCGCACCGGTGACCAAGGCGCTGGCGGTCGCCGCGGCGGTGACCGTGGGCGCGGGGGCGGGCGTCGGGAGCCTGCACCCCCCGACCCACACCGAGCTCGAGCGCCGGCGCCGCCAACGCCCGCGCACAGGTCCCGGCCGTTCGCCACCGCGCGCGCTCGCACGCGGCGCCTGCGACGCCCGCGATCCAGACCACGTCGGCACCGGGCGTCGTGACCACTGCCATTGCGAGCGCGCCGGTCCGTGAAGTGGCTTCGGTTCACCACACTCCCGTCGCCCACAGCCATCGTGTGGCCGTCAGCGCGTCGGCCGATGCCACGGCGCTGCGCAGCGGCAGCGGCACGTCTGGCGTTGCGATCTCGACGGCGGCGACCTCGACGGCGGCGACGCCCCACCGGTCGCCGCACGCTGACCCGCCCACGCAGCGCCACACGGCTCATCACGCCGCGGCGCCGGACGACGACACGAGCGCGCCCGTCCACACGAGCGCCCCGACCCCGACGAACGTCCCGATCGAGACGAGCGAGCCGTCCCGCAGCGCTTCGTCGCACGCCGCGCCGACCCATGACGCGCCGCCGACCGGCGATGGCACGGGTACCGGCACCGCGCAGGACCAGTCGTCCCCGAACCCCCCGCCCGACACAAACGGCCCGCCCGCACCGCAGGCGCGCGGGCCGTCCGGGGCTCATATGGATTCCTCACAGATGAGTCCTCACAACGATTGGCCCGCGCCGTTGAGCTGACGTCCCCTCCCCAACGAACGGAGACAGCAATGCGACTCACCCACCCGGTTGCCACCGGATTGGCCATCAGCGCGCTTGCCCTCGGCGGTGCCGGCACCGCCGTGGCGTGCACCGGCGGCGGCCCGCAGCCCGACGGCGCCAACGACGCCGCTCAGACGACCACGCCGACGACCACGCCGACGACCACGCCGAGCACGACCTCGTCGGACTCCGGCTCGCAGTCCTCGTCCTCGAGCTCGTCGTCGACCTCGAACTCGTCGACCGCGAGCGCGACGACGTCCAAGAGCAAGCTGCACCACGCTCGCGCCCACCGCGCGCGGCGGTCGTAGCCCCAGGCGCACCGGGGGTGCCCCGGACGGGGGCACCCCCGTAGAGTCCGGACCATGAGCGAAGAACGGGTCCGGATCGAAGTCACCGACCACGTCGCCACCGTCACGCTGGCGCGCGGTGACAAGCACAACGCGCTCGACCGCGCGATGTTCGAGGGCATCGTCGCTGCCGCGCAGGAGGTCGGAGACACGCCGGGGGTCCGCGCCGTCGTCCTCCACGGCGAGGGCCCCAGCTTCTGCTCGGGGCTCGACATCACCGCGCTGGCCGGCGAGCCGCTGTCGGGCGACGGTCTGATCGAGCGCGACGGCGGGCATCGCGCCAACCGCGCCCAGCGGCCGTGCGTCGAGTGGATCGACCTGCCGGTCCCCGTGATCGCCGCGATCCACGGCGCGTGCTTCGGCGGCGGCCTGCAGATCGCGCTCGGCGCCGACGTCCGGATCGCGGCGCCTGACGCGCGCCTGTCGGTGATGGAGGTCAAGTGGGGGCTCGTCCCCGACATGGGCATCACCTCGACGCTGCCGCGGCTCGTGCGCCTCGACGTCGCCAAGGAGCTGACCTACACCGGCCGGGTCGTGTCCGGCGAGGAGGCGGCCGCGCTGGGAATCGTGACCCGCGTCGCCGACGATCCGCTGGCCGCCGCCCACAGCTGGCGGCCGAGATCGCGGGCCGCTCGCCCGACGCCGTGCGCAGCGCCAAGAAGCTCTACGACACGTCGTGGAACGACGCCGACCCGGCCGACGGCCTGGTGCTCGAGGCGGAACTCCAGACAGCACTGATCGGCGCGCCCAACCAGATGGCGGCCGTCGTGGCGGGCATGACCAAGGAGCCGCCGCAGTTCGTCGATCCAGAGCCGGCCGCGACGCACGTCGCGCCGTAGAGGCACGGCGACAACGCGTGCCCGACGCCGTCGTCACCGCTCCGTTCGCGGGCACCGTGATCGCGATCGCCCACGGGCCCGACGAGCCGGTCCGGGCGGGCGTCGCGCTGGTCGTACTCGAGGCGATGAAGATGGAGCACGAGATCGTCGCCGACCGCGACGGCATCGTGCGCAGCATCGAGGTGACGATCGGCGAGACGGTCGCCGAGGGCCAGGTGCTCGCGGTGCTCGACGCCGGCGACGAGCAGGTCGCGGCGGCGCGCGAGATCGGGGCCGTCGACCTCGAGGCCGACCGTGCCGACCTGGCCGCGGTCCGCGAGCGCCATGAGGTGGGTCTCGACGCGGCGCGGCCCGACGCCGTCGCGCGGCGCCACGAGCAGGGCGGGCGCACGGCGCGCGAGAACCTGGCCGACCTCGTCGACGAAGGCACGTTCGTCGAGTACCAGCCGCTGATCTTCGCCGCCCAGGAGCGGCGTCGCACGCGCGAGGAGCTGATCACGCGTACGCCGGCCGACGGCCTCGTCGGCGGCGTCGGCGATATCGACGGCCACCCGAGCGTGGTCCTGTCCTACGACTACATGGTCCTCGCGGGAACGCAGGGCTTTCGCAACCACCTCAAGAAGGACCGGCTGTTCGACCTGGCGCGGCGTCGCCGGCTGCCGGTCGTGCTGCTGGCCGAGGGCGGGGGAGGGCGCCCGGGCGACGTCGACTCGCCGAACGTCGCGGGGCTCGACGTGTTCGCGTTCGAGCTGTTCGCCAAGCTCAGCGGGCTCGTGCCGCTGGTCGGGCTGACGGCCGGCTACTGCTTCGCGGGCAACGCGGCGCTGCTCGGCTGCTGCGACGTGATCATCGCGACCGAGAACTCCTCGATCGGGATGGGCGGCCCGGCGATGATCGAGGGCGGCGGGCTCGGCGTCGTCGCCCCGCAGGACGTCGGCCCGATCGACGTGCAGTGGGACAACGGCGTCGTCGACCTCCGCGTCGCCGACGAGGCCGAGGGTGTCGCTGCCGCCAAGCGCTACCTGTCGTACTTCGAGGGCGCGGTCGACGACTTCGAGGTGCCCGATCAGCGCGCGCTGCGCCACCTGATCCCCGAAACCCGCAAGCGTGCCTACGACGTGCGCCCGGTGATCGACGGCCTGTTCGACGCCGGCTCGGTGCTCGAGCTGCGCCGCGGCTTCGGCCACGGCATGGTGACGGCGCTGGCGCGCGTGAACGGCCGCGCGCTCGGGGTGATCGCCAATGACCCGGTTCACCTCGGTGGCGCGATCGACGCCGACGGCGCCGACAAGGCGGCGCGCTTCGTCGCCCAGTGCGACGCGTTCGACGTGCCGATCGTGTTCCTCGTCGACACGCCCGGGTTCATGGTCGGCCCCGCGTCGGAGACGACGGCGACCGTGCGCCACTTCGCGCGGATGTTCGTGGCCGGCGCCAACGTCACCGTGCCGACGGGAGCGATCGTGCTGCGCAAGGGCTACGGCCTCGGCGCGATGGCGATGGCGGGCGGCGGCTTCAAGGCGACGAACTTCACGGTCGGCTGGCCGACCTCGGAGTTCGGCGGGATGGGCCTCGAGGGCGCGGTGCGCCTCGGGCATCGCCGCGAGCTCGAGGCGGTGGCCGAGGGCCCGGACCGCGAGCGGCTCTACGACGAGCTTGTCGCCGCCGCCTACGAGCGCGGCGCCGGCATCAACATGGCGGCCCACGGCGAGATCGACGATGTCATCGACCCGGTCGACTCGCGGCGCTGGATCGCGACCCTGTTTGCCGACGACGACGAGCCGACCCGTCCCGCGTGGCGCCGGCGCGCACACAAGAAGCGCCCGCACCTCGACACGTGGTGAGACTGCCCAACACCCGCGACCGCCGCTGGCTGATCGACGAGATCGCGCCCGATTTCCGTCTCGAGGACCGCTGGGAGCTCCCGGCGCACGGCACGCGCGACGAGTTCTCAGACCTGCTGGCGATCGTCGCGGGGACCGAGAACACGGGCTCGCCGTCATTCGCCGTGCGCGCCCTGTTCGGACTGCGTCGCGCGATCGGACGCGTGGTGGGCTGGGACGACGACGCGCGCGACGCGACGATCTCGCTCGCCACGCGGTTGCCGGCCAGGGCCCGCGAGCGCCCGGCCGAGCCGCAGCCGTCGTCGCGGTCGTTCCACGCGCTGTACCGCACCGATGACGAGTGGGCGGCGGAGATCGCCAACCGTACGGTTCACGGCGTCATGCACGTCGCCTGGGTGCCCGATGGCGACAACCACTTCCACGGCGAGCTCGGCGTCTACGTGAAGCCCCGCGGACGGCTGGGAAACGTCTATATGGCGGCGATCGCACCGTTTCGCCACCACATCGTCTACCCCGCGATGCTGCGCCAGTTCGGGCTGGCGTGGCAGGCGCGTCAGGAGTGACGCGACGTGCGCCGGTCCGGCGGCGCTAGGTTCTCAGTCGTCCTCGGAGTCGGCGCGCCGGTCGACCGACGCCAGGACCGCGCTGGCGTGCACGACGCGTCGGTCGCCGACGTGCAGGTAGCAGTTGGCGAACGACACGCGGCGGCCGATGCGCTGGACGTCGGTCGTCGCGATCACGGTTTCGCCCTCGTCGACGCCGCCGCTGTAGTCGACCGTCAGGCTCGCGGTCGCGATGTTCAGGGGCGGGTCCCGCGTCATCGACACCGAGCGCACGAGTGCGATGTCGGCGAACGCCGCCAGCAGCCCGCCGTGGGCCTGGCCGCGGCGGTTGAGGTGTCGCTCCTCGATGACCATCGCCATCTCGAAGCTGTCGTCGGTCCGGCGCACGAACAGGGGACCCATGACCCGGAAGAACGGGCTGCGGATCTCGGCCTGAACGAAGCCTGTGGGTGGGGTGGGGGCAGCGTTGTCGCTCACTGGGCCGCCAGTGTGCCGGACCTGGAACGATCACGTCATGAGCACCAACGGCACGAGCCCCACCCTCACCCCGGTCGGAGACGGTGTCTGGGCCTGGATCCACCCGTTCACCGATCGCGTCGCGAGCAACGCGGCGGTTGTCCTCGACGACGACGGCCTGACCGTCATCGACTCGACCGGCATCGCCCGCCACCACGAAGCGCTGGCCCACGCTGTCACCGGCCTGGGCTACCCGGTGCGCCGGCTCGTGCTCACCCATTCGCACCTCGATCACGTGGGCGGCGTCGGCGCGATCGGCCCCGAGACGACGCTCGCCACCGCCAAGACGGCCGAGGCGCTCGCCGCCCCGCCGTTCAGCGGCCCGCTCCAGGCGTTGCAGCCCGACCTCGCCGAGGAGATCGCGGCCGTTACGAACCCCGATGACGTCACCGTGCTCGAGGACCTCGACATCACGCCGCGCCTGAAGGCGATCGAGTGCAGCGGCCACAGCCCCTCCGATCTCGTGCTGTCGGTGCCCGACGCCGGCGTCTGCATCGCCGGGGACATGTGCTTCTTCGGCACCGTCCCGGTCGGTTTCCAGGGCGACTTCGACGCGTGGGCGTCAAGCCTGACCAAGGTCCGTGAGCTCGGCCCGACGTTCATCCCCGGCCACGGCGAGATCGGCACAACCGAGAACGTCGAGGCGGTCGCCGCCTTCGTCGACGCGATCCGTGAGGCCGACGACGCCGACTCGATGCCGCCCGGACCGTGGGACGACTGGCGCGATCCGTTCGCCGTCCGCATCCCGCGCGTGATGACGCAGATCAACATCGAGCGCCATAAGATGAACCGCAACGGCGAGCACGGCTTCCCGCCGACCGGGATGAAGCTCCTGGCCCCGAGCGAAGGCTAGGAGGTCGCCAGGCCCCTGATCCCCAGGCCGATCAGCACGACGCCGACGACAGCGACGAAGATCGCGAGCAGCAGGATGGCGTGGCGGCGCAGCCACATGCCGACCGGCATCAGCGCGCGCTCGGTCCGCTGCGGGGCGACCAGGTGGGCGGCGAGCACGGCCAGCAGCGGCGCCACGAACAGCACGTTGTAGACCCCGAGCACGGTGAGTTGCGCGGCCAGGCTGCGGCCCGATCCGATGATCAGCGCGATCGCGGCGAAGTACGGGATCGCGGTCGGGAGCTCCAACGCCATGATCCCGGCGCCGAGGAACAACGACGAGCGGCCACTGGCCTTCTTGGCCGGGTCGGGCTCCGAGCCGAAGCCGCGCCCGCGGATCCGCCACAGAAGCCAGGCGCCAACCAGTGCGACGGCGCCGCCGACCAGCTCGAGGATCGCTCGCGTCCCGTGTCCCGGCCTGGGCACGAGATCGAGCAGCAGCTGACCCGGTCCGACGACGAGGATCAGGCCACCGAGCGTCGACACGCCGAACACGCCGATCGTGAACCCGATCAGGTGGGTGCGCGCATGGGGCTGCGTGGCAAGGAAGAACCCGGGGACGATCGTCGACGGGTTGAGCGAATCGGCCAGGCCGAGGGATCCGACCACGATCAACAGCTCCAGCATTGGCGGGCACTATGACGCCAACGACGCATCCGGCGCACCCGAGCGATACGGTTGCCCGGCCTCGTGGCCGCCGAGATATCACCCAACCACAGCTCCGGCGGGACGACACCAGGGACGAACGTCGATCGCCTCGCGAACATCGTTGTCACGGTGCTTCCGCTGCTGCTCGTGATCTACGCCGGGGTACTGGCGTGGAACCGCAGCCTGCACTGGCAGTCGCTCGTGATCTTCGTCGTGATGTTCATCCCGCTCGGGTTCGGGATCACGGTCGGTTTCCATCGGCTGTTCACCCACCGCTCGTTCAAGACCGGCCCGATCACGCGCTTCGTGTGGGGTGCACTCGGGTCGATGGCGGTCGAGGGCCCGGTCATCGAGTGGGTCGCCTACCACCGCCGCCACCACACGTTCTCCGACCAGCACGGCGACCCGCACAGCCCGCACGTCGACCACGGCGACGGCGTCAAGGGCGCGTTCACGGGACTGTTCTACGCCCACGTCGGCTGGGTGATGTTCTCGACCGAGCCGGCCGACGAGGAGCGCTACAGCGCCGACCTGCTCAAGGACCCGGTCGTGCGCTTCATCGACCGCACGTTCCTGCTGTGGGTCACGGTCGGCCTGGCGATTCCGATGGCGCTCGGCTACCTGCTGACGGGGACGCTATCGGGCGCGCTCGAGGGCCTGCTGTGGGGCGGGGCGGTCCGGATCTTCGTCCTGCACCAGGTCACGTTCTGCATCAACTCGCTGTGCCACTTCTTCGGCAAGCAACCCTTCGACACCGGTGACGAGTCGCGCAACGTGCGCTGGCTGGCCGCGTTCACGTTCGGAGAGTCGTGGCACAACAACCACCACGCGTTCCCGACCTCGGCCCGTCACGGCTTCTCGCCTCACCAGCTCGACCTGTCGGCCGGAGTGATCACGGTCATGGAGAAGCTCGGGCTGGCGTGGGACGTCGTGCGGATCGAGCCTGAGCGGATCGCCGCGCGCGCCGCGCCGGCCGCCAAAGCCGCCTAGCCGGGCCGCCGCCCGAGCACCTGGTAGACGCCCTCGAAGCCGGTCTCGAAGCCGTGGCGCGCTGCGCGCAGGTAGACGCGCCACACCCGCGCGCGCTCTGACCCGACCAGCCGGACGGCTTCGTCGTAGCGGGCGTCGAAGCGCGCCGTCCACTCGGCCAGCGTCTTGGCGTAGTCGTCGAAGAAGCCCTCGATGTGGGTCGTGTGAAGGTGGGCACGCTCCATTGCGAGCTGGATCCGCGAGAGGTGCAGCGGGTCGCCGTCAGGGAACACGTAGCGCTCCGAGAACGGCCCGGCGAAGTTGTCGTCGCCGTGCTCGAGCTGGGCGATGCCGTGATTGAGCAGCCGCCCGCCAGGGACGAGCAGGTCGTGCATCTGTTGGGCGTAGACGTCGATCTGGTTGGCGCCGACATGTTCGACCATCCCGATCGAGCTGATCGCGTCGAACTGCTCGCCGAGCAGCTCGCGGTAGTCGGCGATGCGGATCTCGACGCGGTCCGACAGGCCCGCGTCGGCGACGCGCTTGCGGGCCAGCTCCGCCTGCTCGACGGCGAGCGTGATCCCGACGACGCTCACGCCGTGATGGTCCGCAGCATGGATCGCCATGCTGCCCCACCCGCAGCCGACGTCGAGCAGCCGCTCACCCTCCTGCAGGGCGAGCTTGGTCGCGATCAGCTCGAGCTTGGTCTGCTGGGCCTCCTCTAGCGTCGTCGCACCCCGGTCCCAGACCGCGCAGCTGTAGGTCATCGACTCGTCGAGGAACATCGCGAAGAACTGGTTGCCGGCGTTGTAGTGGTAGCCCACCGCCGAGCGGTCGCGGGCGAGGCTGTGCAGCGTGCCCGTCTGGCGCTTCTCGATCTTCGGCACCGGCGGCGGCGCGACGAGCCCACACGCACGCACGAGCGCCAACCCGAGGCGCGCGCGGTCGGCGAGCGAGATCGGCGGCGGCTCCCAGTCAGTGACGACCGTGATCGCCTCGTCGAGCTTGTCGACCTCGATCAGCCCGGATACGTAGGCGCGGCCGATACCCAGCTCGCCGGGGCTGCGCAGGACGTGGGCCAGCGCGCGCGGCGAGCCGATCGTGAACGTCGGCGCGTCGTCGATCGTGGCCGGCACCGACGTGCCATCCCACAGCGCAATGGCGAACGGTCGATCGGGTAGGGCGCGCACCAACTCGCGCCGCAGCGCGGTGGTACGCGACAGCATGCGCGCAAATCTAGCTGGCTGCGGGATCCCGCTCGACGGCGGCGGCCGTTTCGGCCGGCGCGGATGCCTTGGTCACCGGATCGGTGATCGCAGCGCGCAGCTCCTTGGGCGTCGACGTGATCTCGTCGAGCCCGGTGTGCTCCTTGACCTCGCGGATGCCCCTGCCGAGCTGGCGGCCGATCTCCGGCAGCCGCTTGGCCCCGAACAGCAGCACGATCACGAGCGCGATCAGGAGGATGTGCGTCGGGTTGGAGAGGCCCACGGACATGAGGCTACCGCGGCTGCGCGACGGGCCGCGCTGGATGTAGGCTCGGGCGATGGTCAGCTTCCCGACAGTGCGCGTCGCGGCGATCCAGGCGACGCCGGTGATCCTCGACGCGCAGGCGACCGTCGACAAGGCGTGCGCGCTGCTCGGCGAGGCCGCGGCGCAGGGGGTGAAGCTCGCGGTCCTGCCGGAGGTCTTCGTGTCGATCTACCCATCCAACGCGTGGGCGAAGTCGGCGCCGTCGTTCGGCGGTTGGGACGAACTGTGGG
Organism: uncultured Actinomycetes bacterium; assembly: GCA_963846975.1. Taxonomy (GTDB): domain Bacteria; phylum Actinomycetota; class Thermoleophilia; order Solirubrobacterales; family Solirubrobacteraceae; genus AC-49. Next base: position 133,641 of record CAWJXY010000008.1, on the reverse strand, counting down.
AGCGGATGTGGGAGCAGTCGGCCGACGTCGACGGGCCGCTCGTCGCGCAACTCGTCGACGCCTGCGCCGAGCACGATCTCCATCTCGTGATCGGTATCAACGAGCGCGAGGACGAGCGCCCGGGAACGCTCTACAACGCGATGCTCACGCTGGGCCCCGACGGCGTCCTGGCCCACCACCGCAAGCTGATGCCGACGATGCAGGAACGGATCTTCCACGGGTTCGGCGCCGGCGACGACCTCGACGTCGTCGAGATCGACGGCGTCGGCCGGGTCGGCGGGCTGATCTGCTGGGAGAACCGGATGCCGCTCGCGCGGACCGCGGTCTACCGCCAGGGACCGCAGATCTGGGTCGCGCCGACGGCCGACGACAGCGACGGCTGGCTGGCTTCGGTGCGCCACATCGCGATCGAGTCGGGCTGCTTTGTCGTTTCGGTTCCGCAGTACATCCCGGCCTCGGCGTTTCCCGACGACTTCCCGGTGGCGCTCCCGGAGGGCAAGGAGTGCTTCGGCGACGGCGGCGCCTGCATCGTCGAGCCGCAGTGGGGCGGCGTGATCGCCGGCCCGCTGAAGGGCGAGGAGGGGATCCTCATCGCCGACTGCGACCTGCGCCAGGGATTGCACGCCAAGCGCTGGTTCGACGCGGTCGGTCACTACAGCCGCGACGACGTGTTGTCTGACGAGGTCCTGGGTTAGCACAGCTTTACGGTGTTCTCCGGCGGACCCCCCGACCGCAACTTCGCGGGGGTTTGGCGTTCTGGGGAAGCGGAGAAGGTGGTTCTCTCGATCCCCAGGAGGCACTCATGCAGAAGGCCATGTACGCCCTGGCCAGCGTCATCATCACGGCGCTCGTCATTACGCCGTTCGCGCTTGCGACCGGCGAGGGCAATCCGTTGAAGGGCGGAGCACGTAACCCCAGTTCCAACCCGTCGCTGGCGTTCAACGCCGAGACGCAGATCATCGCCAACAACTCGAGCTACGGCACGCGCCAGTCCAACAAGGGCACCGGCGGCGGCGCGATCTACGGCTGCCGCGCCCCGGTCGGCGGCGTCCCATGCCTGCGCAGCTCGAACCTGACGCTCGGTGAGGCGTTCCAGTTCGAGACGGGCGGCACGCTCGGCGGCACGATCACGGCGGCCGGCGGCGACAACGCCAAGCCGTTCACCACGAACGCGACCGGCGTCGCCACGGGCCTGAACGCCGACCGTGTCGACAGCCTGAACGCCAGCGACATCCAGGCGGCGGCGGTCACGACCGCCCGCGCCCTGACGCCGTTCGCGCAGGTCGCCGCGGACGGGACGCTTGACCACGGGCAAGGGCGTCGCCAGCTCGGCCGCGGGCAACACGTCGAGCTCGGTGGCGGGCAACTACACGGTCGTGTTCAGCCAGGACGTGTCCAAGTGCGCGATCACGGCGACGGAGTCGACGATCAACAACGCCGGCGCGGTCGGCGCGGCGGTCCAGCCCGACGGCAAGACCGTGTTCGTGCGTACGCGTGACGGGGGCGACGTCGGCGGCGGTACGCCGACCGACGTGGCGGCCAAGCCGTTCCACATCGTCGCGGAGTGCTGAGTCTCCGTTAGACGAATCGCGTCCTCTGGTGGGCCGGGCTACCTCCCCCGGGTCCGTGCCCACCAGTGGCGCGCCAGCGCCGATGCGATGTCGGCGACCGTGCCGTAGAGGTGCCCGAGCGGGCCCGTGACGAGCCACGCGGCGAAGCGCCGCGGGGCGGGCATGCGGTGGGCGGCCATGATGTGACGCTATCGTCCGCCGTCTGATGAGCGCGGTGACGACGAAGGTGACAGAGCTCGGCGACTCGCGCGTGCGGGTCGACGCCGAGGTCGGCGTCGAGGAGCTCGAGCGGCGGATCGCCGACACTGCCCGCAAGCTCGGCCGCGGGATGAAGATGGCCGGCTTTCGCAAGGGCCACATCCCGCCGCCGGTCGTCATCCAGCGCGTCGGGCGCGAGGCGGTGCTCGACGAGGCGGTGCGCTCGGCGATCGCCCAGTGGTACCTCGCCGCGATCGACGACGCGGCGATCCACCCGGTCGGCGACCCGGACCTCGACATCCCGACCGACCTGCCGCCCGAGGGCCAGCCGCTGACGTTCTCGATCGAGATCGGCGTGCGTCCGCCGGCGCAGCTCGGCGACTACAAGGGCGTCGACGTGCCGCGCCGCGAGCCGGAGGCCGCCGACGAGGCCGTCAACGCCGAGCTCGAGGCGCTGCGCGAGCGCTCGGCGTCGCTCGAGCCGACCGACGACGCGGCCACGAGCGGCGACTTCGTGGTCATCGACTACGTCGGCCGGTTGGTTGTCGACGATGGCGACGACGAGCCGTTCGCCGGTGGCGAGGGCCGCGATCAACCGGTCCAGCTCGGGTCGGGCCAGCTGATCCCGGGCTTCGAGGACCAGCTCGAGGGCGCCGTGGCGGGCGACGAGCGCGAGGTTCGCGTGTCGTTCCCCGCAGGACTACGGCGCCGAGCAGCTGGCCGGCCGCGACGCGGCGTTCGCGGTCACCGTCAAGCAGGTTCAGCACAAGAAGCTCCCAGAGCTCGACGACGATTTCGCGTCCGACGCGGCCGGCTTCGACACGCTCGACGAGCTGCGCGAGGACATCGCCGCCAAGCTGCGCGAGGACGACGAGCGCCGCGTCGAGGCCGAGTTCCGCGAGGCGGCGCTCGACGCCGTCGTGGCCGGTGCGACGATCACCGTCCCGCCCGTCGCTCGTCGAGGCGCGCGCCCAGGAGCTGTGGGAGCGGATGCTGCATTCGATGTCGCACCGCGGGATCACCAAGGAGACCTACCTGCAGATCTCGGGCCGGACCGAGGACGAGCTCCTGGCCGAGGCGCGGCCGGACGCCGAACAGGCGCTGCGGCGCGAGGCGGTGCTCGCGGCGGTCATCGAGGCCGAGTCGATCGAGCCGTCCGACGGCGACCTGCTCGACGCGCTGCAGGCGACCGCGGCGCGCGAGAACACGTCGCCCGAGAAGCTGATGGCGCGGCTCGACAAGGCCGGGCCGGCTCGACGAGCTGCGCGAAGACCTCGCTCAGCGTGCGGCGATCGAGCTGATCGCCGAACACGCGACGCCGATCGACCCCGAGCGGGCCAAGGCGCGCGAGAAGCTCTGGACCCCCGACAAGGGCTAGTGGGCGCGGCCCGCTAGATCAATCGTCCATGTCCGAGGTGTCCAGGGCGACACTCAAGAGCGCGGCGTAGCGCCCGAACATCCGGGGTGGCCGCTGGAGGCCGGTTGCTAGGCTGCGCCGGCAGGAACCCCGACTTCGAAGCGGAAGCAAAGCGAGGAAAATGAGCCCCCTGGTCCCCATGGTCGTCGAGCAGACGTCGCGCGGTGAGCGCGCGTTTGACATCTACTCGCGGCTGCTCAACGAGCGCATCATCTTCCTGGGGACCCCGGTCGACGATCAGATCGCGAACCTGATCGTCGCCCAGCTCCTGCATCTGGAGTCCGAGGATCCCGACAAGGACATCTCGCTGTACGTCAACTCCCCGGGGGGGAGCGTGTACGCGGGCCTGGCGATCTACGACACGATGCAGTTCATCAAGCCCGACGTGCAGACGATCTGCGTCGGAATCGCGATGTCGATGGGCGCGCTGCTGCTGTCGGGCGGCGCGGAAGGCAAGCGGATGGCGCTCCCGAACGCGAAGATCCTGATCCACCAGGTGTCATCCGGCTTCCAGGGTCAGGCAACCGACATCGAGATCCACGCCCGCGAGATCATCGACATCCGTCAGCGCCTGGACCACATCATCGCCAAGCACACCAAGCAGGACTACGAGAAGGTCCGCAGCGACACCGAGCGCGACTACTTCATGTCGTCCGAGGAAGCGGTGAAGTACGGCATCATTGACAGGGTGATCACGGAGCACTAATCGATGGCGCGCCCGACCGACTCAAACGAACAGCTTCTGTGCTCCTTCTGCGGGAAGAGCCAGCGGCAGGTCAAGAAGCTGATCGCCGGACCCGGCGTCTACATCTGCGACGAGTGCATCGATCTCTGCAACGAGATCATCGACGAGGAGCTCACCGCTCCGCCGACGTTCGAGATCGACAACCTCCCCAAGCCGCGCGAGATCTACTCCGTGCTCGACGAGTACGTCGTCGGCCAGGAGGAGGGCAAGCGGACGCTGTCGGTGGCGGTCTACAACCACTACAAGCGCGTCCAGATGATGCAGTCGTCGGATGCCGACATCGAGCTGCAGAAGTCCAACATCCTGTTGCTCGGCCCGACCGGCTGCGGCAAGACGCTGCTCGCCCAGACGCTGGCGCGGATCCTCAACGTGCCGTTCGCGATCGCCGACGCCACGGCGCTGACCGAGGCCGGCTACGTCGGCGAGGACGTCGAGAACATCCTCCTCAAGCTCATCCAGGCCGCCGACTATGACGTCAAGAAGGCCGAGACCGGGATCATCTACATCGACGAGGTCGACAAGATCGCCCGCAAGGCCGACAACCCGTCGATCACGCGCGACGTGTCCGGCGAGGGCGTCCAGCAGGCGCTGTTGAAGATCCTGGAGGGCACGACCGCCTCGGTGCCGCCGCAGGGCGGGCGCAAGCACCCCCACCAGGAGTTCCTGTCGATCGACACGACCAACGTCCTGTTCATCTGCGGTGGCGCGTTCGCCAACCTCGACAAGGTCATCGAGCGCCGCATCGGCCACAAGGGCATCGGGTTCGGCGCAGCGATGGCGACCAAGGCCGACAAGGACGTCGGCAACATCTTCGAGCAGTGCCTCCCCGAGGACCTCGTCAACTACGGCCTGATCCCCGAGTTCATCGGGCGCCTGCCGGTCGTCAGCGCCGTGCACCAGCTGTCACGCGAGGACCTGATCCAGATCCTGACCGAGCCGCGCAACGCGCTGGTCAAGCAGTTCCAGCGCTTCTTTTCGTTCGACGGCATCGAGCTCGTCTTCTCCGACGACTCGCTGATGTCGATCGCCGACAAGGCCCTGGAGCGCGAGACCGGCGCCCGCGGCCTGCGCTCGATCATCGAGGAGACGCTGCTCGACGTGCAGTTCGAGCTGCCCTCGCGGCGCGACGTCAAGAAGTGCGTCGTCACGCGCGACACGATCGAGAAGGGCATGCCGCCCACGCTCGTCACCGAGGCCGCGCCGCCGCTCGAGTCCGAGCGGGCGGCTGAGTCGGCGTAAGCAGGGCTTCGAGTTCCTCGCCGACCCGCCGGCGGTTTGTTGACGCCTGGTGGTACGTGATCCGCGTCGTGCGCCAGCGGTCGATGAGCATGTCGCGATCGCGCTGGCGGTCGTGCTCGAACGCCTCGCGCGTTCCGTGGGTCTCGTAACCGTCCGTCTCGGCAATCAGGCGCTGTTCGGGCCACGCGAAATCAGCGATATAGCCGTTGATCGGGTAGTTGACGAGCGGGCGCGGGAGGCCGAACTCGTCGCAGATGCTCATGAGGAGCTCTTCGAAGTCGTTGGCGGTGTCGGTCGTGCCGGCCGGGTGGCGCTTCAGAGCTTCGAGCGAAGGGGTGCCCTTGCGGCCGTAGCGGGCCGTGATGGGTGCGTGGAGATGGCGCTTCTCGGCACGATCGGCGGCGCGTTCGAGCTCACGCTGGGTGACGACTTCGGCGAGGTCGGTGAGCGTCCGGGTCGCGGTCGTGATCGGGATGCCGTTGTGCCCCGTGACGTCCTCGGGCGGCAGCGCGCGCGTCGTGTGGAGTTCGATCCCGCGCGGTGGCTTTCGCCCCGTGCGTCGCGGCGTCGTGACGTCGATCCGATCGGGGTTGGTTCTTCTCATCCCCGAGAGGTAGGCCGCCGAGCGATGGCTGAGGACCGCGCCCGGCCCGCACGCGAGGACGGCCGCCATGAAGCGCCCTTCGACGCGCAGCTTCGTGTGGCCGACCGCGTAGACCCCGCGGTACAGGCGCCGCAGGCGCTCCTGCCTGACGCGCACGCCGATCGACCCGTTCCCGAGCCCGAGTGCGAGCAGCTGCACGCGACTGACCACGCCCCACTGACGCTCCGCGAGCTCCGCAATCGCCGCGTCGACAGGACGTGGCGCGATTTCTGACCACATAGACGTCGTAACTCGCGCCACGCCGAGACTGTGGCGCGTTGCGTGTCACACGTGTGTGTCGGGTTGTGACGTAAGCGCGGCGGGGTCTACCGAGAACACGCGTATGCGGTTCATTGGAACGTTTGTGGTGCCGCTCGCGCTCGAGTGGACGATCACCGGGAAGTTCGCCGGGATCACCGGCACGGGCAAGATGAAGGGCTCGCTGACCGGCGCGCCGTTCGTGTTCAGCGGCCGCTACCAGTCGTAAGCTCGCGCTCGATCGCCCGTGCGGTCGCGGGCGTCATCTCGGCGAACTCGAAGCGCCGGCCGCGGCGCGAGACGACGCGCAGCGTGGCGCGCCGGCGGCGGACGGACACCGAGACGGAGCGGACCTGGGTGCGCTGAAGCGAGCGCACGCGGTGGGTGACGGCGTCGTCCAAGAGCCACACGAGGCGCGACGAGGTCAGACAGAGGAAGGCCTCCGGCGAGTCCCACGTCGCGGCTCGGCCGTAGGCCAAAACGACCTCATCCGCGCGCAGGGCCGCCGCGATCTCCGCGCCTACGGGCGCGCCGGCAGCGCCACCCTTCTTCGATGATGAAGAAGAACCGCGAGGCCGCGACCCGCCCGCACCGCCACCGTGCCGCAACTCCTCATACGCCGCATTGATCGCCACCATCCGCCGCACCGCCGCCTCGGTCCCGTGCAGATCGGGGTGCCACTCCTTGGCCAGCCGCCGGTACGCGGCGGTGATCTCGTGCAGCGAAGCGCCCCGCGGCACCCCCAGGATCGAATACGCATCCACGCCCATACACTCCCACGCCCATGTCCGGCAGCCTCGAAAACCGCACGCGATTCGAGCCCGCGGAGGTCGAGCCGCGCATCGCTCAACAGTGGCTCGACAGCGGCCTGTTCTCGCCCGACCCGGACGGCACGCCGGACGAGAACTACTCGATCGCGATCCCGCCGCCGAACGTCACCGGCGCCCTTCATATGGGCCACGCGCTCAACGGCGCGATCCAGGACGCGCTGATCCGCGCTCAGCGCATGGCCGGCCGGCGGGTCAAGTGGATCTTCGGCACCGACCACGCCGGGATCGGCGCGCAGACGGTCGTCGAGCGCCAGGTCGTCGACGAGGGCACGACGCGTGAACAGATGGGGCGCCTGGCCTTCGTCGCGCCGTGTCTGGGAGTGGCGCAAGCAGTACGGCAACACGATCGTCGACCAGTACAAGCGCCTCGGTGCCAGCGCCGACTACGCCGACGAGCGCTTCACGCTCGACGAGGGCTACGCGGGCGCGGTCGCCAAGGTGTTCGTCGACCTCTACGACCAGGGCCTGATCTACCGCGACAACTACATGGTCAACTGGGACCCGGGCAGCCGCTCGGCGATCACGACCTCGAGGTCGAAGAGCGCGAGGTGCAGGACACCCTGTACCACATCGCCTACCCAATCCAGGGCGGCGGCCAGATCGTCGTCGCCACCGTCCGCCCGGAGACGATGCTGGCTGACGTCGCGGTCGCGGTGAACCCGGATGACGAGCGCTACAAGGACCTGATCGGCAAGACGGCGATCCTGCCGCTCGTCGGCCGCGAGCTGCCGATCATCGCCGACGACTACGTCAAGACCGACTTCGGCACCGGCGCCCTGAAGATCACGCCCGGGCCACGACGCCAACGACTTCGAGATCGGCCGCCGCCACGACCTGCCCGAGATCAGCGTGATCGGCGAGGACGGGCTGATGAACGAGCAGGCCGGCGAGCCGTTCACCGGGATGGGAGTGCTGCGAGCGCGCGAGGCGGTCGTCGAGGCGCTCGGCGACGCGGTCGTCAAGCGCGAGCCCTACACCCACAGCGTCCCGTTCAGCCACCGCAGCGGCGAGCGGATCGAGCCGCTGATCTCGTTGCAGTGGTTCATGCGCATGGACGAGCTGGCCGGGCCGGCGCTCGACGCCGTGCAGGACGGCCGCGTCCGCATCTACCCCGAGTCCCAGAAGCGCCGCTACATCGCGTGGCTCAACGAGATCCGCCCGTGGTGCGTCTCGCGCCAGCTGTGGTGGGGCCATCAGCTGCCGGTCTGGTACCGCGGCGACGACGTCCACGTCGGCCAGCATGGACCGCAGGGCGACGGCTGGGAGCGCGACCCCGACGTCCTCGACACGTGGTTCAGCTCCGCCCTGTGGCCGTTCGCGACGCTCGGCTGGCCCGACGAGACGCCGCAGCTCGCCGCGTTCTACCCGACCGACGTGCTCGTCACGGCGCGCGACATCCTGTTCCTGTGGGTCGCGCGGATGGTGATGATGGGCCTGCGGTTCGCGGGCGATATCCCGTTCGACGACGTCTACGTGCACTCGGTCATCCAGGCCCCGGACGGCCGGCGGATGAGCAAGTCGCTGGGCACCGGGATCGACCCGCTCGACCTGATCGACGGCGGCCTGCGCCCGCCGGTGTTCGCGCCCGATGGCGGCGACCCCGGCGAGTTCCCGGCGTACGGCGCCGACGCCGGTGCGCTTCGGCCTGCTGGCCATGAGCTCGAGCCAGGACGTGCGCTTCAGCGAGGAGAAGGTCGCCCAGGGGCGCGCGCTGGCCAACAAGCTGTTCAACGCGTCGCGACTGATCCTGATGACCGCCGACCCCGACGTGGCGCCCGCGCCGCGCCCCGAGACGATCGAGGACCGGTGGATCCTGTCGCGCCTCCAGGCCGCGCTGCGCGACTCGCGAGCGGCTGCTCGCCGACTACGACTTCTCCAAGCTCGTCCTCGGCCTCTACGACTTCGTCTTCACCGAGCTGTGCGACTGGTACCTGGAGATGATCAAGCGCCGCGACCGCACCGAGGAGCTGTCGGCGACGCTGCTGCACGTCCTGCGATCGACGCTCGCGCTCGCGCATCCCTATATCCCGTTCGTGACCGAGGAGCTGTGGGGCCACGTGCCGGGCAGCGCGGGCCTACTGGCCGGCGCGCGGATGCCGGTCGCCGACGAGGCGCTCGTCGACGAGGACGCCGAGCGCGTCATCCGCCAGGCGATCGAGGCGACGACCGCGGTCCGCGCGTGGCGCGACGGCGCGGGCGTCAAGGCCGGCGACGTGCTGCCGGCGGCGCTGCGCGCCGACGGGTACGGCGACACCGGCGAGCTCGTCGCGCGGCTCGCACGGCTCGAGCTCGTCGATCCCCGCGACGACCCGGTGGCGACGCTCACCGTCCCGGGCGGCACAGTCGAGCTGCTACGGCGGCGTCGACCCGCAGGAGGCCGCGCGCCAGCTCGAGGCCGACCGCAAGCGGCTGGCCGGCGAGATCGCCCGCGCCGAGGGCAAACTCGCCAACGACGGCTTCGTCGCCAAGGCTCCGCCCGACGTCGTGCAGGCCGAGCGCGACAAGCTCGAGCGCCTGCGCGCCGAGCTCAGCGCGCTGTGAGCGACGCCCGCTGGACGATCGACGACGCCCAGCGCCACCTGCTGTCGCTCGAGCTGTTCGGCATGCGCTTCGGCGTCGAGCGCATGCAGGCGGCTGATGGATCGTCTGGGCAACCCGCAGCACCGCTTCGCCGCGATCCATGTCGTCGGCACGAACGGCAAGTCCTCGACGACGCGGATGATCGCCGCGATCCTGCGCGAGCACGGCGTGCGCGCGGCGCCTACCTGTCGCCGCACCTGATCGCCTTCAACGAGCGCGTTCGCGTCGACGACGCCGACATCACGCCGCAGACGTTCGCCGACGCCCTCCAGGAGGCTGCGGCCGCCGCGCAACAGCTCGACGCCGCGCACGAGCCCGACGACCACGTGACCCAGTTCGAGCTGCTGACGGCCGCCGGCTACGTCGCGCTCGCCGCCGCCGGCGTCGAGGTCGGCGTCATCGAGGCCGGCCTCGGCGGGCGCTACGACGCGACCAACGTGCTCGACACCTCGGTCGCCGTGCTCACGAACGTCAGCCTCGAGCACACGCGCTGGCTGGGCCCGACGATCGCCACATCGCGTCCGAGAAGCTCGCCGTCGTCATCGGAGCGCGAACCGCCGATGACGCTCGTCGTCGGCGCGCACCTGCACCCCGACGCGCTTGCGCTGGCCCAGCGGGCGCCGGCGCTCGCTGATCGAGGCTGAGCGCCGAGCCGCCGCCCGGCGTCGAGGTCCACGCCGCCGGGCGCCTACCAGCGACGCAACTTCGCGCTCGCGATCGCCGCCGCGCAGGCGTTTCGTCGGCGCAGCTCGACGACGACGCCGTCCGCCGCGCCGCCGCCGTCGATCACCATCCCCGGCCGCTTCGAGATCGTCGACACGCAGCCGACGACGATGCTCGACGGCGCCCACAACCCCGAGGGCACCGCGGTACTGCTCGAGTCGCTTGCAGATCGCCGACCTGCCCGACCCGTTCGTCGTCGTGATGAGCGTGCTCGACGACAAGAACGCGGCCGAGATGCTGCGCAACCTGATCCCGCATACCGCGCAGTTCGTCTTCACGACGACCCCCAACGCGCGCACGCTGCCACCGGGCACGCTCGTGTCGCTCAACCGCCAGCTCGGTGGCCCGCCCGCCCGCACCCAGACCGACCCGCACGCGGCGCTCGCCACGGCCCGCGAGCTGGCCGGCCCGACCGGCGCCGTCCTCGCCACCGGAACGCTGGCGCTGGTCGGCGAACTGCTGCGGCGTCAGCCAACAGACCGGCGGTAAACTGCCCGCGCTGGCAAGAAGCGGTGCCGTTCGACCAAGAAAGAGAAATGACAATGGCTCCCAGAACCCGGCGCCTAAGCCTCGTGATCTTCGCCCTCGTGATCGGTGCCCTGGTGGTGGCCGGCTGCGGTGGCTCGGACAAGTCCACAACGACGACCGCCACGACGGCTTCGACCACTGCCGCGTCCGGCGTCGACGCGGCCGTCGCGAAGCTCGTCCCGGCCGCGGTCAAGAGCAAGGGCACGCTCACCGCTGCCTCCGACGCGACCTACCCGCCGCTGGAGTCGATCGGCACCGACGGCAAGACCCTCGAGGGTGCCGACGTCGATCTCGGCGAGGCGATCGGCAAGCTGATGGGCGTCAAGGTCAAGTTCGTCAACCAGACCTTCGACTCGATCATCCCGGGCCTCCAGGCCGGCAAGTACGGTCTCGGAATCTCGTCGTTCACCGACACCAAGGAACGCGAGAAGGTCGTCGACTTCGTGACCTACCTCACGGCCGGCACCTCGTTCTACGAGAAGACCAGCGGGCCAGACGTCGAGAAGCTCGCCGACCTCTGTGGCCACAGCGTCGCGGTCGAGAAGGGCACGACGCAGCAGAACGACGCCACGGCCCAGTCCAAGAAGTGCAAGGTCACGGTGCACGTCTTCCCCGACCAGACCGGCGCCAACCAGGCGCTGTCGAGCGGTCGCGCCGACATCGTCATGGCCGACACCCCGCCCGCCGCGTTCGCGGTCAACTCAGTCGGGCGGCAAGTTCAAGCTGTCCAAGACGTCCTACGCCAACGCGCCGTACGGGATCGCGATCCCCAAGGGCAACGGCATGGCGCCGGCGGTCCTCGCCGCGGTCAAGGCCCTGATGGCCAACGGCCAGTACGACGCGATCCTCAAGAAGTGGGGTCTGGACACCGGGAAGATCACCAACCCGACGATCAACGGAGCGACGAGCTAGTCGCGGCGACGGGCGCCGGAGATGGCCGGCACTCGACCCCCCACTCGATCGGCTGCACGGCACGGCCCGACGACATTCGGGCCGTGCCGGTGCGCCACTACGGGCGCTGGCTCGCGGCGGCGATCGTCGTCCTGATCGCGGGACGGCTGATCTACTCGGTCGCCACCAACGCGAACTTCGAGTGGGGGACGATCGGCCACTTCCTGTTCGATCACCGGATCCTGCACGGGGTCGTGGTGACGCTCGAGCTGACCGTGCTGTCGATGATCGATCGGCATCCTGCTCGGCGTGGTTCTGGCGGTCATGCGCCTGTCACCCAATCCGCTGATCGCCGGCGCGAGCTCGTTCTACATCTGGATCTTCCGCGGGACCCCGGTCCTGGTCCAGATCCTGCTCTGGTACAACGTCGCCGCGCTGTACCCGCAGATCACGCTCGGCCTGCCGTTCATCCATGCCAACGCAAACGATCTGATCACCCCGTTCGTCGCCGGAATGCTCGCGCTGGGGCTCAACGAGGGCGCCTACATGGCGGAGATCGTCCGCGCGGGGCTGCTGTCGGTCGATGAGGGGCAGACCGAGGCCGCACAGGCGCTCGGCATGACGCGGCTGCAGACGATGCGCCGGATCGTGCTGCCGCAGTCGATGCGCGTGATCATCCCGCCGACCGGCAACGAGACGATCTCGATGCTCAAGACGAGCTCGCTCGTGTCGGTGATCGCGATCGCCGAGCTGACTTACTCGGCGCAGCTGATCGACTCCGTCAACTACAAGGTCATCCAGCTGCTGCTCGTGATCAGCATCTGGTACCTGTTCATGACCTCGATCCTGTCGATCGGCCAGTACTACCTGGAGCGCTACTACGGGCGCGGATCCTCACGCGCCGACCCCGGCGGCAGCATCCTCGCCAAGCTGCAGTTCGATCGTGTTCAGCCGATCGCAGCCACGGCGGCCAATGACCCCGCCGATGGTCAACGCGCAGGGCGTCCGCAAGCGCTTCGGCCACGTCGAGTGCCTGAAGGGCATCACGCTCGAGGTCGCCCCGAAGGAGGTCATGTGCCTGATCGGCCCGTCGGGCTCGGGCAAGTCGACGTTCCTGCGCTGCATCAACCATCTCGAGCGCATCAACGCGGGGATCCTCGAGGTCGACGGCGAGCTCGTCGGCTACCGCCAGGTCGGCGACGTCGCTGCATGAGCTGCGCGAGTCCGAGGTCGTGCGCAAGCGCCAGCAGATCGGGATGGTCTTCCAGCGCTTCAACCTGTTCCCGCACAAGACGGCATTGGGCAACGTGATCGAGGCGCCGATACAGGTCAAGGGCCTGTCGAAGCGCGAAGCGACGCAGCGCGCGCACGAGCTGCTGACCCGCGTCGGCCTCCAGGACAAGATGGACGCCTACCCGATCGCGCTCTCCGGCGGCCAGCAGCAGCGCGTCGCGATCGCCCGGGCGCTGGCCATGGAGCCGAAGCTGATGCTGTTCGACGAGCCGACCTCGGCGCTCGATCCCGAGCTCGTGGGAGAGGTGCTCGACGTCATGCGTGGTCTGGCTGCTGACGGCATGACGATGATCGTGGTGACCCACGAAATGGGCTTCGCGCGCGAGGTCGGCGATAGCCTCGTGTTCATGGACGACGGCATCGTCGTCGAGTCCGGGCCGCCCAAGGACGTGCTGGCAAACCCCCGCGAGGAGCGCACTCGGGCGTTCCTGTCGGCGGTCCTGTGATGAACGACAACGGCCCGTCGTTCTTCAGCATGGTGGCGCTCGTGGCGGTGGTCGTCGCGCTCGTCGTCCTGGTCTTCTTCGGGATCGGCTACGCGTTCGGCCGGATCTTCCTGTAGGTCCAACCACTAGCCTTCTGAGCGCGATGCCCGTTCCTCGCCCTCTTCGGGATCACCAACTCTGGCCTGAACACGGCCGCCGAGCTGGTGATCCTGTTCCTCGTCGTCATCTGGCTGGCGCTGATCTACTACACGTACTCCGACGCCCGCCGGCGGATCGAGGACAAGATGCTCGTCGGCTGCGCGACGCTCGCCTCGCTGTTCCCCTACGCGGGGACGCTCGTGTACATGATCGTGCGGCCGCCCGAGTTCATCGAGGATCGCCGCGAGCGCGAGATGGAGATGCAGGCGGCCGAGGCGCGGCTGCACCAGTTCGAGTACCTGCTGTGCCCGCACTGCGACCACGAGGTCGAGAAGGACTTCCTGCGCTGCCCGAGCTGCATGCAGAAGCTCAAGGACGCGTGCGTCAGCTGCGGCAAGCCGCTGCACCCCGACTGGCGGCTGTGCCCGTACTGCGAGACCGAGGTCGGCGCCAAGACGCCGACGCGCCGCCGCCGTCGCCAATCGACGCGCGGCGTCGAGCCGGTGTCGGTCGGCGACCGGTCCGGACCCCGACCGAGCTGACCGACGCGAGCGCCGACGACGGCGCGAGTGCCGACGAGGGCACGAGTGCCGACCTGCCGCGCCGCCGGCGCCGCGGGCGCACGAGCGAGGAGGAGCCGATCGGCTCCGAGTCCGCATCGCCCGACGCCTGACGCCTGACCGAAAGCACCTACGAGAAAGGCCCCCTGATGGATCGGACGCTCATCCTGGTCAAGCCGGACGCCTTCGCGCGCGGCCTGACCGGCGAGATCCTCGCCCGCTTCGAGCGCAAGGGACTGCGGATCGTCGCCATGAAGCACCTGACGGCGACGCGCGAGATCGCCGAGATTCACTACGCCGAGCACGCCGAGCGGCCGTTCTTCGGCGAGCTCGTCGACTTCATCACCTCGGCGCCACTGGTGGCGCTCGTGCTCGAAGGCCAGGACGTCGTCGTCGCGGCGCGCCAGCTGATCGGGGCGACGAACCCGCTCGAGGCGGCAACCGGCTCGATCCGGGGCGACTACGCGATCGAGGTCGGCCAGAACATGGTCCACGGCTCCGACGCTGACGAGTCAGCAGCAAGAGAGATAGGCATCTGGTTCCCGGAGCTGGTCTGAAGCTCGTCCTCGCTTCGCGCTCGCCGCAGCGCCGCGCGATCCTCGAGCAGCTCGGGGTCGCGTTCGAGGTTCGCGCGACCGGCGCCGACGAGTTGACCGGCGGCGACCCGGAGCAGGTGGCGCTCGAGAACGCGATGCGCAAGGCCCGCGCTGCGGTCGGCGCAGCAGGCGAACTCGTGCTCGGCGTCGACACGATCGTCGCCACCGACGCGGGGATCTGGGGCAAGCCGCCCGACGCCGACGCGGCGCGCGCCACGCTGAGCCACCTGTCGGGCCGCACGCACGAGGTCGTCAGCGGGTCGCGCTGATCGGCCCCGACGGGGCCCTTCGCAGCGCCAGCGAGGTGACCGCCGTCACGTTCCGCGAGATCCCGCAGCCCCTGCTCGAGGCCTATCTCGAGGGTGGCGAATGGCGCGAGCGCGCCGGCGGCTACGCGATCCAGGGGCGCGGCGCGCTGTTCGTAACCCGCATCGAGGGCGATTACCTGAACGTCGTCGGACTGCCGGTAACGACGCTCTTCGAGATCGCACCAGAAATCTTCTCTTAGCGTTTGCAGCGATTTTTTGCGTCTGCAAGCGTCCAACCCACCCGGCGGACCCGCTAGGACCCTCCGGTAGACTGCCCCGGCGAGCGGGGGCAATGCCTCCGCTCAATCCAGTATGGGCGTTTTCAGCTACTTCAACGGGTTCGGCGGCCGCGACATGGCCGTCGACCTCGGCACGGCCAACACGCTCGTCTACGTGCGCGGTCGCGGGATCATGCTCTCAGAGCCGAGCGTGGTCGCGATCGACTCGCGTACCGGTGAGGTCCACGCCGTCGGGATCGAGGCCAAGCGCATGCTCGGCCGCACCCCCGGCACGATCAAGGCGATCCGGCCACTGAAGGACGGCGTGATCGCCGACTTCGACGTGACCGAGGAGATGCTGCGCCACTTCATCCAGAAGGTGCACCAGAACCGCTTCGCCCATCCGCGCGTCGTCGTCTGCGTCCCCTCGGGGGTCACGGGCGTCGAGAAGCGCGCGGTCGAGGAGGCGTGCCGCAGTGCCGGCGCGCGCCAGGCCTACCTGATCGAGGAGCCGATGGCGGCAGCGATCGGGGCCGGGCTGCCGGTCGGTGAGCCGACCGGCTCGATGGTCGTCGACATCGGCGGCGGGACGTCGGAGGTCGCCGTGATCTCGCTCGGCGGGATCGTCGTCTCGCAGTCGATCCGCGTCGGCGGCGACGAGCTCGACGAGGCGATCATCAACTACGCCAAGCGCGAGTACAAGCTGCTGATCGGGCAACAGACGGCCGAAGAGGTCAAGCTCGAGATCGGCTCGGCGTTCAAGATGGAGGAGGAGGTGCAGGCCGAGATCCGCGGTCGCGACATGGTTTCGGGCCTGCCCAAGACCGTCGTCTTGACCTCGGAGGAGATCCGCCTGGCCCTCGAAGAGCCGCTCGCCCAGATCATCGATGCGGTCAAGGAGACCCTCGACCGGACCCCTCCGGAGCTCGCATCCGACATCATGGACCGCGGAATCATGCTCGCGGGCGGTGGCTCACTGCTTCAGGGGCTCGCCGCGCGACTGCGCGAGGAGACCCAGATGCCGGCCCATCTGGCCGAGTCGCCGCTGACCTGTGTGGCGGTCGGGAGCGGCCGCAGCCTCGAGGAGTTCGAGGTCATCCACCGCACCAACAAGAATTCGCGTCGCCGCCGCCAGCGCCAGCGCCTGTAGCGCGCGACAGCTCAAAGCCTTGGAGAATCAACCCACGTGTACGACAAGACGGTCCGCCGTAGGCGGGCAGTTCTCGGCCTGCTCATTGCCTGCTCCCTGATTCTGCTCACCGCCTACTTTGGCGAGAGCGGAAACGGGAGCCTGCACGCCGTCCAGCGCGGCGTGATGGGGGTCGTGGCCCCGATCGAGGACATCGCCAGCCGCGCGGTGTCGCCGATCCGCAACCTGTTCAACTGGGTCGGCGACACGTTCAACGCCAAGGGTGACGTCAAGTCGCTGCGCCAGCGCAACGGCCAGCTGCTGGCCGCCAACGTTCGCCTCAACCGCGAGGTCCACCAGCTCAAGCAGCTCACGGGCATCCGCAACGTCGACACGAACTCGGGCCTGCAGGGCACCAAGCCGGTCAGCGCGAGCGTCATCAACAGCAACCCCAACGTCTGGTACAAGACGATCACCATCAACCACGGCTCGGACGACGGGATCAGGATCAACCAGCCGGTGATCGGCGCCGACGACAACACCGCGGGCCTGATTGGCAAGGTCACGAACGTCGCCTCAGGTGCCGCCCTGGTGACGCTCCTCACCAACGACAAGTTCTTCGTGTCCGCCCAGGACATCGAGTCCGGCGTGCGCAGCGGCGTGGCGCCCGCGGTCGGCAACCCCGGCGTGCTCGAGTGGTTCTCGCCCCGCCGCGACGACCGCTTCAAGGTCGGCGACACGATCGTCACCTCGGGCACGTGCTCGACCGACGCATCGCTGTTCCCGCCCGACATCCCGATCGGCACCGTGACGAGCGTCGACAACCCGGGGACAAGCGACCAGACGATCCGCGTCCGGCCGATCGTCAACCTGCGCCGGGTCGAGAACGTGCAGGTGCTGACGAATACCGTCGACGACAACCGAAGCGAGGCATGTCGGCTGTGAACGTCCGTCTCGTCGCGCGTCTCGTCGCCCTCGCGCTGCTCAGCACGCTGATCGTCGCGTCCCAGATCCCGCTGATCGACGGCGTCGCCGACCTGTCGCCGCTCGTCGTGATGTCGGTTGCGCTGCTGTGCGGCTCGGTGACCGGCGCCTGCTTTGGCTTCATGGTCGGGCTGTTCGTCGACACCGCGCTGTTCCAGACGCTGGGCGTGACGTCGCTCGTGCTGACGGTCGTCGGTTACGCGATCGGCCGCCTGCGCGAGGTCCGCGACCCGCAGGCGTCGATAACGCCGGTGCTGGCCGGCGCCGGCGCGACGGCGCTCTAGCTCGTTCGGCCTGGCGATCGTCGAGGTCTCGCTCGGCGATCGACTCGCCGGTCAGCTTCGAGCTGCTGCGCCAGATCGCGCTGACGATCGCCGTCAACGCGCTGCTGGCGATGCCGGTCTACGCGCTCGTGCGCCGCTGGCTGATCGCCGACCTGCCCGAGGACCCGCGCCGCCGTCGCCGCCGCGCCTACACGACCGGCGGCCTGAGCCCGCTCTCGCGCCCGTGATCGAGCAGCTCGACCCAGTGACCCGTGACCGGTCGATACCGGTCACGCCGCAGCTCGCGATGCGCGTGGCGATGCTCGGTGTCGTCGCGTTCATCCTGTTCGCGATCGTCTTCTTCCGGCTCTGGTACCTGCAGATCCTGACCGGCGACCAGTACCGCGTCGCGCGACCGGCAACCGCACGCGCAACGTGGCGCTCGCCCCCCGCGCGGGACGATCCTCGACCGCAACGGCCACGTGCTCGTCACGAGCCGCCAGGCGACGGTGCTCCAGATCAGCCCCAACCGGCTGCCGGACTGCCGAGCGACAGGCCGCTGCGCGCTGGGGCCAGCTCGCCGGCGCGCGCGAGAACCTGAAGCCCAAGGGCCACCGCGGGCTTCCGATCCCCTACCCGCAGCCCGCCACGCCGCAGCTGGCGGCCGAATTCGCCCGGCTGGGCAAGGTCATCGGCATGTCGCCGCGCGCGATCCAGCAGACGATCGTCAACCAGCTCGTCGTGTTGCCCTACGCGGCGATCACGGTCAAGGTCGGCGATCTTCTCGGGCCAGCGCAACTACCTGCTCGAGCGCCAGGAGGAATTCCCGTCGATCGACCCGCCGTCGCTCGCGCCGGTGCGCGACTACCCGCACGGCGACCTGGCGGCCCAGCTCATCGGCACCGTCGGACCGATCACCAAGGACGAGCTTGCGCAGCCGTCGAACAAGGGCGCGGCGAAGAACGCGGTCATCGGCCAGTCGGGCGTCGAGGCGGAGTTCAACCACCAGCTGCGCGGGGTGGCGGGGGTCCAGCGCTACACGGTCGACGCGGCCGGCAACCCGAAGGGCGGCGCGGCCGTGTCGCGCGCGCCGCAACAGGGCGATCAGGTCCAGCTGACGATCGACCGCGGGCTTCAGACGGCCGGACAGAACGCGCTCGCCCAGGGCGCGGCCGACGCCGCGACGTTCGGCAACGTCGCCGCGGGCGGCGCGTTCGTCGCGCTCGACCCGCGCAACGGCCAGGTGCTGGCGATGGGCTCGGCGCCGACGTATGACCCGAGCGTGTTCGTCAAGGGCATGACCTTCGGCGAGTACCAGCGCCTGTTCGGCCCCGACAGCGGCTCGCCGCAGCTCAACCGCGCGATCTCGAGCGTCTATCCGACCGGCTCGACGTTCAAGCCGATCACGGCGCTGGCGGCGCTCAGCACCGGCAAGGTGACGCCGAACGAGCTGATCGACGACTCGGGCTGCATCAGGATCTCGAACCAGGACTTCTGCGACGCCGGCTCGAAGGTCGGCCAGGAGAACGCGATCGGCGGCGTCGACCTCGTCTCGGCGCTGCGCGTGTCGTCCGACGTTTACTTCTACCGCCTCGGCCAGCGGCTCAACACCCTGCCTCACCAGCCGCTGCAGCGGACCGCGCGGATGCTCGGCCTCAACAAGCTGACCGGAATCGACCTGCCCGGCGAAGCAGCCGGGCACCGTCCCCGACCGGGCGTGGCGGCGCCGAGATGGCCGCAAGGAGATCGAGCCTACGAGAAAGCATCACAACGTGTGTCCGCCCGCTGCCTGTTCTCCGACAAGCGCCGGTGGTCGATCGGCGACGAGGTCCAGCTTGCGGTCGGGCAGGGCGACCTCCAGGCCAGCCCGCTGCAGATGGCGGTCGCCTACTCGGCGCTCGCCAACGGCGGCTACGTCGTCCACCCGCACGTGCTGCGCGCGATCCAGAACTCCGAGGGAGTCTTCGAGCGCCAGGGCACGGCCCAGCCGCCGACCAAGATCCCGATGAACCTGACCTACCGCAACCTCATCATGGAGGGCCTGCACGAGGCGGCCAGCATGGCCGGCGGCACGTCGGCCGGGGTGTTC
Source organism: uncultured Actinomycetes bacterium (assembly GCA_963846975.1). Lineage (GTDB taxonomy): Bacteria > Actinomycetota > Thermoleophilia > Solirubrobacterales > Solirubrobacteraceae > AC-49. The sequence goes on along the minus strand of CAWJXY010000008.1, from coordinate 113,994 downwards.
GCGGGCTGGAACCAGAATCGCTTCCCGATCTACGGCAAGACCGGCACCGCGCAGCGCGATCTCCGGCGCGAGTCGAGAACGACCAGTCGTGGTACGTCGCCTACTCCTATGACTCAACCGGCAAGCACAAACGGCCGATCGTGATCGCGATGACGATCGAGAAGGGCGGCTTCGGCGCCCAGGCCGCCGCGCCCGCCGTCTGCCGGATGCTCAACCACTGGTTCGGCCAGACCGCGCCGTGCGCGCCGCAGGACTCGAGGACCCGGTGACCGCCACCCCGATCCACGAGCCCTCGCGCGACACCCCGATCCGCCTGCCCGGCGTGCTGCCGTTCGACGCGTGGCTGGCCGTGGCGACGATCGGGATCATGGTCTGCTCGCTCGCCGCGCTGCACGCGGCGACCGCCGGCGGCCGCGGCCATCCGGCGCTCGTGCCCGGCAGCCCCAACTACTACGTCACGCGCCAGCTCGTCTACTTCCTCGTCGGCGGCGCGCTCGTCGTGCTGCTGAGCCGGATCGACTACTCCCGCCTGCGCGAGCTCAAGTACGTGCTCTACGGCGTGCTGATGGGGTCGATCCTGCTCGTGCTCGGGATCGGCACGCAGGCCAAGGGCTCGCAACGCGCGATCTCGCTCCCCTTCTTCTCCTTCCAGGCGTCCGAGCTGGGCAAGGTCCTGCTCGTCGTGGTGCTGGCGGCGTTCGTCGTCGACCGCTCACGGCGCCTGTCTGAACGCGACACCACGGCGCGGGTGATGTTGCTCGCGCTTGTCCCGGCCGTGTTTGTCATGGCCCAGCCCGACCTCGGGTCGAGCCTCGTCTACATCGCCATCGCCCTGGCGGTGCTGTACATCGCGGGTACCGCGTGGCAGCACTTCGCGGCGCTGTTCGCGCTCGGCGCGGTGGCGATCGCCCTCGTCCTGGTCGTCGCCCCAGCGGCCGGACTTCACCCTGTCAAGCAATATCAGGAGGACCGACTGACGGCCTTCCTGCACCCCTCCGACAGCCCCTCCAAGCAGGGGTACCAGCAGCATCAGTCGCTGATCGCGATCGGCTCCGGCGAAAAGACCGGCCGCGGCGATCAGGCGACGCAGAGCAACCTCGGCTACATCCCCGAGAACTACACCGACTTCATCAACGCCGTCATCGGCGAGCGGTGGGGATTCGTTGGCTGCGCGCTCGTGCTGTCGCTCTACGGACTGATCATCTGGCGTGGCCTGACGATCCTGACCATGTCGAAGAATCTCTACGGCGCGTTGATCGCCGGCGGCATCGTCGGGATGCTGATGTTCGAGATCTTCATCAACGTCGGGATGACCCTCGGGATCATGCCGATCACCGGCATTCCGTTGCCGATGATCAGCTACGGCGGATCGTCCGTGATCACGACGCTGCTGGCGGTGGGGCTCCTTCAATCCATCTACGCGCAGGGCAGGCGCGCGGCCGCGCTCAAGGGCCGCGTCCTGACCCTGTAGAGAAAGAAGTCGTAACACCGTGAGAAAGCAAGTGCTCGTCAGCGTCGACCACGGGGAAACCCGCGTGGCGCTGATGGAAGCGACCGGAACCCCCGCCGCAGCGTCCTCTGGGCGCAGTCGCGGGCGCGGTCGCCCCAAGAAGGCGTCGTCGTCGGAATGGCGCGTCGCCGAGCTGTACTTCGAGCGGCGGTCGAATCGATCGATCGTCGGCAACATCTACAAGGGGCGCGTCGACAACGTGCTCCCGGGCCTCGAGGCGGCGTTCGTCGACATCGGGCTCGACAAGAACGGGTTCCTGCACGTCGACGAGATCGTGCTGCCCGGCGTCGAGGTCGCGCGCCGCGGCCGCGAGGGCGCGGGCAAGAAGATCTCCGACCTGCTCAAGCCCGGCCAGGAGGTCGTGGTCCAGGTCGTCAAGGACCCGCTGAAGACCAAGGGCGCGCGGCTGTCGATGGACCTGACGATCGCCGGGCGCTACATGGTCTACACGCCGACCGGCGAGGGCGTCGGGGTCTCCAAGCGCCTCGAGGACAAGGAGCGCGACCGCTTGCGCCGGGAGGCCAAGGCGCTCGACCTGCATGGCGGTGGCGCGATCATCCGCACCGCGGCCCACGGCGCCAAGCGCGCCGACTTCGAGCGCGAGCTCCAGTACCTGTTCAAGCTCCACGAGGTGCTCGACAAGCGCGTCGAGGAGGCGACCGCGCCGGCGCTCGTCTTCCAGGAGGCCGACCTGTCGGTGCGCGTCGTGCGCGACATCTTCTCGGCCGACTTCGAGCGGGCGATCGTCGACGACGAGCAGCAGCACCAGCGGCTCGTGTCGTTCTTCTCACGCACCGCTCCGGAGCTCGTCGACCGCGTCGAGCTCTACCAGGAGTCGGTGCCGCTGTTGGAGGCCTACGACGTCGAGCCGGTGATCGAAGGCCTGATCTCCAAGCGCGTCGACCTGCCCTCCGGCGGCTACCTGATGATCGACTACGCCGAGGCGCTGACCGTCATCGACGTCAACTCGGGTTCGTTCGTCGGGCGTGGCAAGCAGGCGCGCCTGGAGGACACGATCACCAAGACCAACCTCGAGGCGGCCGAGGCCGTGGTCAGCCAGCTGCGGCTGCGTGACATCGGCGGCATCATCGTGATCGACTTCATCGACATGGCGCGGGCGCGCAACCGCGACGCGGTGCTCAAGACGCTGCGCCAGGCGTTGGGCGAGGACCGCACGAAGACGTTCACGGCCGAGATCTCCAAGCTCGGCCTCGTCGAGATGACACGCCAGAACGTGACCGAGGGCGTGCGCGAGATCCTCACGCGACCGTGCCCGACGTGCGGCGGCGACGGCGTGATCAAGTCCGAGGAGACGATCTCGATCGAGTTCGAGCGCCGGTTGCGCGAGCTCGGGGCGCGCGCGCCGCGCGAGGTCGAGGCGTTCCTGATCCAGATGAACCCGCGCGTGTCGGCCCAGCTGACCGGCAACGGTGCGCGGCGTCTGCACCACATCGAGGAGGAGACCGGACGCCGGTTCCACTTCCGCGGCTCCGAGGGCCTGCCGCTCGATCACTTCGACGTCGTGCTCGAAGGGTTGCGCGAGGACGTCGAGGAGACGGCGGTGCCGTTCAAGCCGGGCGAGGAGGTCCTGGTCGAGATCGTCGAGCCCCACATGTACGAGGCCGACGACGCGGTGGCCAAGATCGACGGCTACATCGTGTCGGTCCGGGGGGCGATGATGCTGATCGGCTCCAAGCGCCTGGTGCGGATCGTCGAGGCCGGCCGCACGGCCGCCGTGGCCGAGCTCGTCGACCAGGCCGACATCGATGAGGCGTTGGGTGGCCTGGATGGCGTAGAATCAAAGCCTCGGCGCCGTGGCCGCAGGGGTGGACGGCGCCGTTCGGCTGCAACGGCCGACACCGCTTCTGAGAGCTGAACCATGTACGCAATCGTCAAAACCGGTGGCAAGCAGTACCGCGTCGAGCAGGGCACGACCCTGCTCGTGGAGCGCCTGGCCGCCGACGAGGGCGCGACCGTCGCGCTTGAGCCGCTGCTGATTGCGGGGGAGGAGACCGTGTTCGGCGCCGAGGCCGCGAAGGCCAAGATCTCGGCCAAGATCGTCGCGCACGAACGCGGCCCGAAGCTGCGGGTGTTCAAATTCAAGCCCAAGCGCGGCTACAAGCGGCGCACCGGCCACCGCCAGGAGCTGACGCGGATCGAGGTCACCGAGATCTCGGCCGGATCGAAGCCGCGGGCGGCGGCGAAGCCGAAGGCCGCCGAAGCGCCTGAGGAGGCGACTGAGTAATGGCACACAAGAAGGGCCTCGGCTCCTCGCGCAACGGGCGCGACTCCAAGCCCAAGATGCTGGGCGTCAAGATCTTCGCCGGCCAGCAGGTGACGGGCGGCGAGATCATCGTCCGCCAGCGCGGCACCGTCTTCCGCCCCGGCGAGGGCGTCGGCATCGGCCGCGATCACACGCTGTTCGCGCGCTCTGCCGGGACGGTGCAGTTCACCGAAGGCCGCGCGGGCCGCGTCGTCTCGATCGTCGCGGCTCTCGGCGCCGAGGTACGCCGGCCGCCCGACGCGGGTCGGCCGCTGGCACAAGGTCGAATCGCGGCCTGACCCTGGTCGGGCGGCCGGCTACCCGCACGTTTGGGGCCGGTCCGGAGCGCGGGCTCTCGAAGCGTGAACTATTCACGGTTCGAGAACCCACGCCTCGCGGCGGACAGTCGAAGGCTGGGTTCAGGCCCCATACGGGCCCGAACCCAGCCTTCGATGAAGCCCGGCGCCCCGGAGAGGCTCCCGGGTGCGGGTGCCACCGCGCTCCTCGGTGATGCTGTTCGGAGCGCCGCAAGCGCCGCTGAGCGCCTACCCCTCCTGCGCCGTCGGCCGGATCAGGATCTCGTTCACGTCCACGTGCGCCGGCTGCGCGACGGCATACATCACCGCCCGGGCGATGTCGTCGGCCTCCAAAGCGGACGAGGGTTTGTTGTCGAAGAACGGCGTGTCGACCATGCCCGGTTCGATCAGCGTTACGCGGACGCCGGTGCCGTTGTACTCCTGGCGGGCCGACTCGCCCATCGCCGTGACCGCCCACTTCGTCGCGCTGTAGAGCGAACCGGCGATCGCGCGACGACCGGCGACCGAGCCGGTCAGCAGCAGATGCCCGCTCGACGCCTTGAGCGCGTCCATCGTCGCGCGAATCGTCAGCGCGCAGCCGTAGACGTTCGTCAGCACCATCGAACGCCACATCTCGACATCGCCGGTCTGAAAGCCGCGTCCGATGCCGAAGCCGGCGTTCGCGTAGGCCACGTCGATCGCGCCGAACGCGTCGAGCGCCGCGGCGACCATCCGTTCCTGTTGATCGAACTCGGTCACGTCGCACGTCACGGCGATCGCGCGGGCGTCGCCGCCGAGCTCTGACGCAAGCGCCTCGATCGCCTCGGTCGAGCGCGCGGCGAGGACGAGCCGATAGCCGTCCCGCGCGGCGTGGCGGGCGGTCGCGGCACCGATGCCGGACGACGCACCGGTGATGAGGAAGACGCGGTCATGAGCCATTGGCCCACTCTATCCGCGGTCAGTGGGACGTCAGCGCTTGCGCTTGGCCGGCGCGGATAGGACGGTGATCGTCGCGCTCGCGCTCGCCTTCTGGCCGTCGGCGGCAACGAGGGTCAACGTCAGCGTGCCCTTGAGGCGACCCTTGCGCGCGAGCGTCCGGCGGCTGGACTGCGACAACGTCAGCACGAGCGTCACGCCCTTGCCGGTCTTCATCGTGAAGCGGAACGCCGGCGCCAGCGACTGCGTGCCCGACCGCAGGGTGAGCGTGCCCTTGGCGTTCTGGCTGATGCCGGTCAGGTTCAGGCGCAGCATGCCGTGCTTGTCGACCGGCACCGACCGCAGGCCCTTGAGCGACAGGTGAAGCGGCGGCTTGGACTGGCCGGTCACCGGCGTCGTCGAGGTGGTCGGCGTCGTGGTGGTCGTCGGCGTCGCGATGGTGGTGGTCGTGGGCGGCGGGGGCGGGGACGCCGTCGGGTGGTCGTCGGTCGGTCGGTCGTGGTCGTCGTGGTCGTCGGCGGCGGCCCCGACGGGGCCACGGTCCACGACGCGGTTGCCGGCGACGGATCGGTGTTGCCCACCGTGTCGGTCGCGACGACCGAGACCGTGTGCAGGCCGTGGCCCAGACCGGTGAACGACGTCGGCGACGTGCACGCCTGCGCCACGCCGCCGTCGAGCGAGCACGCGAACGTCGATCCGGCCTCGCTCGCGGAGAACGAGACCGATGCGCTCGACGTCGCCACTGTGCCTGACGGGGCCGAGTCGATCGTCGTCTGCGGCGCCGTCGTGTCGACGGTCCAGGTACGGGCGGCGGGCGTGGGATCCGGGTTGCCGGCGGCGTCGCTGGCGGTGACGGTCAGGGTGTGCGAGCCCTCGCTGAGGGCCGTGTACGGCTGGGGCGACAGGCACGGTGTCGCGGCGGCGCCGTCGAGCTTGCACTGGAACGTCGAGCCGGCCTCGCTCGATGAGAACGTGAACGTTGCGCTCGCGCTGTTGACGAGGGTCGAGGGGCCGCTGTCGATCGACGTATTGGGAGCTGTCGTGTCGACGGTCCAGCTCCGGGTCGCGGGCGTCGGGTCGGGGTTGCCGGCGGCGTCGGTCGCGGTGACCTTGAAGGTGTGGGCGCCCTCAGACAGGCCGTTGTAGGTCTTCGGCGACGTGCACGCCACGCCCGGTCCCGCTATCGAGCTGGCACGTGAAGGTCGAGCCGGCCTCCGACGACGAGAACGTGAACGTCGCCGTGGCGCTGTTGGTCGGCCCGGATGGGCCTCCCGAGATCGAGGTGTCGGGCGCCGTCGTGTCGACCGTCCACGTCGCGCTGGCGGGCGTCGGGTCGGGGTTGCCGGCCGTATCGGTCGCCGTTACGACGACAGTGTGCGAGCCGTCGCCGAGGCCGTTGTACGTCTTGGGCGACGTGCACGCGACAGCGGTCCCGGTATCGAGCTTGCATGTGAAGGTCGAGCCGGCCTCCGACGACGTGAACGAGATCGACGCGGTCGACGAGCTCATCGTGCCCGACGGCGCCTGCGTGATCGAGGTGTCCGGTGCGCCGCTGTCGACCGTCCACGTCCGCGTCGCCGGCGTGGCGTCGCTGTTGCTGGCCGCGTCGGTCGCCGTGACGGTGAACGTGTGCGAACCGTCGGCGAGCCCGGAGTAGGACTTCGGCGAGGTGCAGGCCACCGCCGCGGCGCTGTCGAGCTTGCAGGTGAATGTCGCGCCCGCTTCGTTGGACGAGAAGTCAAACGACGTCGAGCCGCTGGCGACCGTCCCCGACGGTCCGGAATTGATCGTCGTGTCCGGCGCGACCGTGTCGACCGTCCAAGTGGCCGAGGCGGGAGTCGGGTCGGGGTTGCCCGCGGCGTCGGTCGCCGTCACGGTCACCGTGTGCGGGCCCTGGGCCAGGCTCGAGTACGACTTCGGCGACGTGCACGAGGCCGCCGCGGCCGTATCGAGCTTGCAGGTGAAGCTGACGTCGGGCTCCGATGCGCCGAACGAGATCGCTGCGCTGGTGCTCGGCACCGAACCCGACGGCGCCGACGTGATCGTCGTGTCGGGCACGGCCGTGTCGACCGTGAAGCTGGCGGTGGCCGGCGTCGGGTCGGTGTTGCCGGCCTCGTCGCTCGCCGTCACGGCGATCGTGTGCGGCCCCTCCAGCAGCCCCGTGTACTGCTTGGGCGAGGTGCACGATTGCGCTGGGCCGCCGTCGAGCGAGCAGGTGAACGTCGAGCCGGCGATGCTCGACGTGAACGACACCGACTGCGTCGAAGACGTCACGACGCCGCTCGGCACCGGGGGCGTTAGCGACGTCTGGGGCGCCGTGAACTCGCCGCACGGCCCCGGCGTGGGACCTTCGATCCGCCACACGCCGCCGCTGAGCACGTTCGTCGCGTATGGATGGCCGCAGGCATCGGTGCCGAACGAGCTGAGCCCGAGGCCCGCGCTGATGCCCTCGTCGCGCGGCGTCGGCGATGGGTCGTTGAGGTTCGTGGTCAGGATGTGGCCCGACGGGTTTTCGGGCGTGTGGCCGCAGAAGAACCCATAGACGTAGCGGCCGTTGTAGTCGCCGCCGAGCGACGGGTCGTGCAGCACCGACGCCGCCGATCAACGCGGTGCAGCCGCTGACGTGCGTCGACACGAACAGCGGCGCGACCGGGGTCGGTGTGCCGGTCAATGGCGCCTGGGACTGGCAGTTGGCCGGGTTGAACCACGGCAGCACGCCCTCGGTGCACGGCCAGCCGTAGAACGGCGGCTTGGCGCCGGGCGCGAGCGTCGACGGGATCCTGTCGACCTCCTCCTGCTGGTCGTTGCCGACGTCGCCGACGATGATGTCGCCGGTCGCGGAGTCGAACGAGAAGCGCCATGGGTTGCGCAGGCCCGAGGCCCAGATCTCCGGCAGTGCGCCGCTGACGCCGACGAGCGGGTTGGAGGACGGAACCGTGTAACGGTTGCCGTTGGCGTCGGGCGCCGCGCTCGGCTGCGGGTCGATGCGCAGCATCTTGCCGTGGAGGCTCGAGAGCTCCTCGGCGAGCTGCGGCGACGTGATCTGGCAGTCGGGGGCGCCTCGCCGTTGGGCGACCGTCGCCGCCGTCGCCGATCGTCAGCCACAGGTGGCCGTCGGGGCCGAACGCGAGCTGGCCGCCGTAGTGGGGCGAGGCCATGTTCGTGCAGCCGGTGCGTCGGCACCATCAGGATCTGCGTCTGGCTCGACGCGACCGCGACGTCGGGGTTGGAGGCCGAGACCTGGAACGCGTCGAGGTGGTAGTTGTCGAGGTTCGGCAGCGTCGTGTTGACGTTGTCGGAGTAGTCGACGTAGAAGCGGCGGTTGGTGGCGAAGTTAGGGTCGAAGACGAGCGAGAACAGACCGTCCTCGTTGGTCGTCGAGACCTGCGCGTGGATGTCGAGGAACGGCGTTGGCTGGGTCACGCCGTCGCGCACGACGTAGATGTAGCCGTCCTTGGTGCCGACGAAGAAGCGGTGCGTGTCGCCGGGGACGGCCGATACGAACGTCGGGCCCTGGCCGCCGGGCGATTTGAATGGAACTGCGCCGGTCCGGCCGGGGATCGGGACGAGCGTCAGCCCGCTGGCCGAAGCCGACGACGCGGCGCACAGCAGCGCGGCGGCTGCCACCACCAGCGCTCCGGCGATCCGGCGCCGGTCAGCGCGCCGGCAGGACACGGACATTCGTTTTGGCGGTGGTGGTCTTGCCGTCGGAGGGGGTGAGCGACAGCGCCAGGCGGGCGCCGAGACCGTGGTGGCGCGCGATCGAGCGGCGCGCGGCGCTCGTCGGCGCCAACTCGACGGTGAATCGCTTGCCGGCCTTCACGCCGAAACGGACGGCGGGAGCGAGCCGATTCTTCCCGCTCGAGCCGCTGAGGGTGAGCGTGCCGCGGGCGGCGCGCGTGATCGCGGCGAGCGACACGTGAAGCTTGTGGTGGTGGTCGAGGCGCAGCATCTTGATGTTGCGCAGCGATACGTGGATCTGAGGCGGCGTCAGCTTCGGCGGCTTCATCGCGACCGGGGGGTTGTAGGGCGGCGCGGGCGTCGTCACAGTGCTGGTCGGCGGCGGCGTGACGGCTGGTCAGCGTCGTGTCCGGCGGGGGAGGGGGCTCGGGAGGCGGGACCGCACTGGTCGGTCGGGCCCGCGATCCGCCACACGCCGCCGTCGAGGACGTTCGTCGCGTAGGGGTGCCCGCAGGCGTCGGCGCCGAACGAACTGAGCCCGAGGCCGACGCCGACGCCCTCGTCGCGCGGGGCCGGCGACGGGTCGTCGAGGTCGGTCGTCAGGAGCGCGCCCAGCCAGACTCTCCGCGGGGCCTCCGCAGAAGTAGCCGTAGACGTAGCGGCCGTCGTAGTCGCCGGCAAGCGACGGGTCGTGCAGAACCATCCCGCCGATGATGGCGGTGCAATCGCTGTCATCGGGTGGGACGCCGGTATGAGTGAAGGTAAGACGCGGCGCGACGGGTGCGGCGACGACGCGCAGACCGCGGCCGGGAACCACGGCAGCACGCCCTCGGTGCACGGCCAGCCGTAGAACGGGGGCTCGGCGCCCGGGGGCAGGGTCGACGGCACGCGGTCGATCTCCTCCTGCTGGGCGTTGCCGACATCGCCGATGATCAGGTCGCCGGTCGCCGGGTCGAACGAGAAGCGCCACGGGTTGCGCAGGCCCGAGGCCCAGATCTCCGGCCGTACTCCGCCGCCGTCCCCGACCAGCGGGTTGTCGGACGGGACCGTGTAGCGGTTGCCGTCGGCGTCGGGGGCCGCGGCCGGCTGGGGGTCGATGCGCAGGATCTTGCCGTGCAGGCTTGTGAGGTCGGGCGCGAGCAGCGGCGATGACTTGTCACAGTCGGGCGGCATGAGTGTCGGCGAGCCGTCGCCGCCGTCGCCGATCGACAGCCACAAGTGATGGTCGGGCCCGAACGCCAGCTGCCCCCCGTAGTGGGGCGAGGACATGTCCACGCATCCTGTCGTTTCGACCATCAGGATGCGCCGCTGGCTCGACGGGTCGGCGACGTCGGGGTTCGACGCCGCGGTCTTAAACGCGTCGAGGTGGTAGTTGTCGAGGTTCGGCAGCGTCGGGTTGGCGGTGTCGGAGTAGTCGACGTAGAAGCGGCGGTTCTGCGCGTAGTCGGGGTCGAAGACCAGCGAGAACATGCCGTCCTCGTTGTAGGTGCTGACCTGAGTGTGGATGTCAAGGAAGGGTGTCGGGAGGGTCACCCCGTCCTTCACAACGAAGACGTAACCGTCCTTGGTCCCGACGAACAAGCGATGGGTGTCGCCCGGGATGGCGGTCACGAACGTCGGCCCGAAGCCGCCGGGCGACACGAACGGGCGACTCCGCTCGGCCCGGGGACCGGGGCGAGCGCAGTCCGCCGGCCTGCGCCGCCGGCGCACCGGCCAGGCTGCCGCAAGCGCGACGACCCCGGTCCATCGCTGCGCTGTCATGGCCTGACCGGCCTCCCTGCCTCCCCAATGGACGATCCGAGTATTGCATTGACATCGCGAACGGCAATGGACGCACGTCCGTTCGCGTACGGTTCGTCCATGCTGTCGGACCGGGCGCGCATCTTTGTCTCCGCGGGCGCGGGCGGCGACGGCTGCCTGAGCTTCCGCCGCGAGGCCCACGTCCCCAAGGGCGGGCCGGACGGCGGCGACGGCGGTCACGGCGGCGACGTCGTGCTGCTGTGCGACGACTCGCTGCGCGACCTGCAGTCGTTCAAGCGCCGCGCGCACTACAAGGCCGCCCGCGGCCGCCACGGCGAGGGCGCCCAGCGCCACGGCGCCGACGGCGAGGACCTCGACGGTGCGCGTGCCGCCCGGGCACCGAGGTCACGCTCGCCGACGGCACGATCCACGACCTCGTCGCGCCGGGGCAGCGCGTCGTCGTCGCCCACGGCGGCGCGGGCGGGCGCGGCAACCGCCATTCGCGATCGCCGACGCGCCAGGCGCCGCGGTTTGCCGAGCGCGGGCTGCCGGGCGAGGAGCGCGGTCGACCTGCGGCTCAAGCTGCTGGCCGACGTCGGGCTCGTGGGGCTGCCCAACGCCGGCAAGTCGTCGCTGCTGTCGCGGATGACGCGCGCCGCGCCGAAGATCGCCGACTACCCGTTCACGACGCTCGAGCCGGTGCTCGGGACGCTCGAGAGCCGCCGACCGCCAGCTCGTGCTCGCCGACATCCCCGGGCTGATCGAGGGCGCGAGCGAGGGGCGGGGCTCGGCCACGACTTCCTCGCCCACGTCGAGCGCACGCCGGCTGCTCGTCCACGTCCTCGACCTCGCGCCGCTCGACGGCTCCGACCCGGTGGCCAACCACGCGACGATCGAGGCCGAGCTGCGCGCCCACGACCCTCGGCTGGCCGCGCTGCCGCGGGTGCTCGCGCTGTCGAAGGCCGACCTCGTGACGCCCGCGGCGGCCGAGGCCGCGGCGCGGCGTGGGCGGCGCGGCTCGGCGACGACGTCCCGGTGCTGGTCACGTCGAGCGCGACGCGCGCCGGGCTCGACGAGCTCGGCCGTCGAGCTGCTGCGCCGCGTGCCGGTGCGACCCGTGGCCGCGTCGACGTCGGCGAGCTGCCGGGGGAGGACGCGCTCGCCGAGCACCGCGTGTTCCGCCCGGCGGCCGGGCGCGGGTTCGAGGTCCAGCGCTTCGACGACGGCTCCTTCCGCGTCAGCGGCGAGCAGGTCGAACGCCTGATCGCCCGCCACGACCTCGAGAACGAGGAGGCGCTCGCGCACGTCGAGGCGACGGCTGCGGCGGATGGGCGTCATCCGCGCGCTCGAGGCCGCAGGGCTTCGAGCCCGGCGACGACGTCGAGATCGCGGGCGTCGTCTTCGAGCTCGACCATAGAGTGCTCGGAGCCGTGCCCATGGACCACGCGGTCGTCAAGCTCGGCTCGAGCATCGTCGGCGCACGACTCGGGCGAGCTGCGCGGCGACGTCCTGAGCCGCGATCTGCGACGACGTCGCCGCCCACCACAGCGCCGGCGACGAGATCGTGATCGTGACGAGCGGCGCGATCGTCCGCGGGATGCAGATGATGGGCATGAGTCGGCGCCCGTCGGCGATCGAGGACCTCCAGGCGGCGAGCGCCGTCGGCCAGGGCAAGCTGTACCGCGTCTACGACGAGCTGCTGCGCGAGCGCGGCGTGACGAGCGCCCAGGTGCTGCTGACGTTCCACGACATGAGCGCCCGCGCGCCACTACCTCAACGCCCGCCACACGCTGCGGCGGCTGCTCGACTGGCGCGTCGTCCCGGTCATCAACGAGAACGACACGACGGCGACCGAGGAGATCACGTTCGGCGACAACGACTTCCTCGCCGCGCAGGTCGCGATCCTGATCGGCGCCGATCAGCTCGTGCTGCTGACCGAGCACCGACGGCGCTCTACACCGCCGACCCGCGCATCGACCCGGACGCGCAGCTGGTCGACGAGGTCACCGACTCACGAGCGCGCTCGAGATCGGCGCACACGACGTCGGCGCTCGGGTCGGGCGGCATGCGCTCGAAGGTCGTCGCCGCCGAGATGGCCACCGCGGCCGGGATCCCGGCGACGATCTGCAACGGGCTGCGCGGCGGGCGCTGGCCGCGAGTGCTGGCCGGCGAGCCGGAGGGGACGCGGTTCCCGGCCCGGGGTCAGGCGCACTCGAGCTTCAAGCTGTGGCTCAAGTACGCCAAGCCGTCGCACGGCACGGTCGTCGTCGACGCGGGCGCGGCCCGCGCGCTGCGCGACGGCGGCACGTCGCTGCTGCCGGTCGGCGTCGTCGAGGTCCACGGCGAGTTCGAGGCGGGCGACGCGGTCGAGGTGCGGGGGCGGCGGACGTGATCGGGAAGGGCATCATGCAACTACGCGGCGGGGGAACTGAGGAGCGTGAAGGGGCTCAAGAGCGAATCGGTGCGCGCGGTGCTGCCGCGGGCGACGGACGAGGCCGTCCACCGCGACTACTTCGTGCTGGCATGAACGGTTCGATGCACGACGGCTTCGTCGTCGCCTCGCCGCTCGCGTGGCCGGGTCGCGTACCCTTGAGGCTCGATGGCCACGACCGCCACGCGCTCGATCAGCGAGATCTGCCTGACCGCCCGCGAGGCCGCCCGGCCGCTGGCTGCGCTGCGCGCCGACGTCAAGGACGCCGCGCTGCGCGCGATCGCGGAGGCGCTGCTCGAGCGCGACGCCGGAGATCCTCGGCCGCCAACGCGCTGCGACCTCGAGGCGGGGCGCGAGAGCGGGCTGTCGACGGCGCTGATCGACCGGCTGGCGCTCGACGAGCGCCGGATCGCGGCGATGGCCGACGGCGCGCGCGCGATCGCGGCGCTGGCCGATCCGGTCGGCGAGGTGATCGACGGCGGACGGCTGCCCAACGGGCTCGACGTGACGAAGGTGCGCGTGCCGCTCGGCGTCGATCGCGGTCGTCTACGAGGCGCGGCCGAACGTGACGATCGACGCCGCGGCGCTGTGCCTGAAGTCGGGCAACGCGATCGTGCTGCGCGGCTCGTCGAGCGCGACGCACTCCAACGCGGTGCTCGCCGAGATCGCGGCGCAGGCGGCGGTCGGCGCGGGCCTGCCCGAGGGCACGATCTCGCTGATCGCCGGCGGCGGGCGCGAGGAGCTCGCCGAGCTGGCGACGCAGGACGGGCGTCGTCGACCTGATCATCCCGCGCGGCGGCGAGGGGCTGAAGAAGGCGCTCCAGGGCGTGGCGACGGTCCCGGTGATCTACGCGGCGGCCGGCAACTGCCACGTGTTCGTCGACTCCAGCGCCGACCTCGACGAAGCGCTGGCGATCGCCGTCAACGCCAAGACCCAGCGCCCGGGCGTGTGCAACGCGGCCGAGACGCTGCTCGTGCACGCGGACGTCGCGGGCGGCGTTCCTGCCCGCGCGTGCTCGGGGCGCTGCGCGACGCGGGCGTCGAGCTGCGCGTCGACGCGCGCGCGCGGGCGCTGGCCGGCGCGGCGCTGGCCGGCGCGCTGCTCGACGCGACCGACGAGGACTGGGACACGGAATACCTCGCGCTCGTGCTGGCGGTCGGCGTCGTCGACTCGCGTCGACGAGGCGATCGAGCACATCAACCGCCACGGCACCGGGCATTCGGAGGCGATCGTGACCGCCGACCAGGCGCGGCGCGCGCGTTCGAGCGCGGCGGTCGACGCGGCCTGCGTCTACGTCAACGCGTCGACGCGCTTCACCGACGGCGGCGAGTTCGGCATGGGCGCCGAGATCGGCAACTCGACGCAGAAGCTGCACGCGCGCGGGCCGATCGGCCTGCGCGAGCTGTGCACGATCAAGTACGTGGTCGTCGGCGACGGCCACGTCCGCGGCTGACGCGCGCTTCGCCGTCGGTCGCATCGGCATCCTCGGCGGGACGTTCAACCCGCCGCATGTCGGGCATCTGGTCTGCGCGCAGGAGGCGCGTCGACAGCTCGGACTCGACCGCGTGATCGCTGATGCCGGTGAGCGTGCCGCCGCACAAGGAGGCTCGAGTACGACCCCGGCGCCGAGGCGCGGCTGGCGCTGTGCCGCGCGGCGGTGGCCGGGCGACCCGCGGTTCGAGGTCATCTCGCTCGAGGTCGACCGGGACGGGCCGTCGTACACGGTCGATACCCTGAGGGAGCTGCATGACGCTTCGCCCGGACGACGCCTGACCTTCATCGTCGGCGGCGACATCGCCCAGGGCTTGGCGTCGTGGCGCGAGCCGCGAGACGGTGCTCGACTGGCCCGCATCGCGGTCGGCGGAGCGCGACGGGCGTCGCGGCGCGACGACATCATGCAGCGGCTGCGCCGCTGCGCGGCGCGCATCTCACCTGGACTTCTTCGCCATGCCACGTCTCGACATCTCGTCGTCCGACATCCGCCGCGCGCGTCGCGCAGGGCCGGCCGATCCGCCATCTCGTTCCGGACTCGGTCGCGCGCGAGATCGAGGCACGGGGGCTGTACCGCGGATGACGCCCACCGACCAGGAGCCCACGATGACGCCCGAGCCTGCTACCGAGCAGCTCGCGCGGCAGATCGCCGGCAGGCCGCCGACAAGAAGGCGCGTCGACATCGTCGCGCTCGACCTGCGCGGCGTCGCGGGCTACACCGACTACTTCGTGATCTGCTCGGGCGGCAGCGACCGCCAGGCCAAGGCGATCCACGACGGCGATCCACATCGGCGCTCAAGCACGACCACGGATCTGCTGCCGCGCCGCGTCGAGGGCCTGACCGAGTCCCGCTGGGTGCTGATGGACTACCTCGACGTCGTCGTCCACATCTTCACGCCGGAGACGCGCGACCACTACCGCCTCGAGTCGCTCTGGGGCGACGTGCCGCGCGTGAGCTCGCGGTCCGGCGCGCCCGAGCAGTCGATCGCGGCGGGACGCTAGACACGCAAACAGGCCGCCCGGTCGGGCGGCCTTCGTGCAGTGGAGCCAGGGGGGCTCGAACCCCCGACCTTCGCGCTGCCAGCGCGACGCTCTCCCAGCTGAGCTATGGCCCCGAACTCGTAGTGCGCGGCCCATTTTACACCCAGTCGCCTGGTTGTTACGAGCGGGAGCCAGGCGAGAGGCGGAGAGATCGCCGCCTCCCACTGCAGGAAGTGCCGCGACGCGCGGCACGGTAGAACGGGTCGACGAGGTCGGCTGGACGCGACCTCGCAGCGTATCCGCGGAAGTGCGCGGAACATCGATATGACGGCGATCACGGCGCCGTTGCGCGCGCCCCTTCGCACTGGACGCTCGCAGAAGCGCGGCCGCATCCAGCAGAGGTCATACCGACGCCTCCGTATGGAGCGCGCACGTCGGTACCGAGCCGAACGGCCGCGCATGAACTGCGGCCTCCGCGATCGCGCCCTCGGCCGGCGTCGGTCGTCCACGACGCGAACACTAGTTCGTACGGACGGACCCGAACGTCTCTACGGCGGCGGGATGAACTCCGGCACGTCGTCGAACGTCGGCCGTCGACGCAGCGCGCTCGGGGACCGAGACGACCTCGGGGCGGTCGTCGACGGGGAACGGCTCGGTGCCGGCCGGGCGGGCTTCGTCGACGTCGGCGGTCAGGCGGTTGTGGGCGATGCGGATGTCGTTGAGCAGGCGCTCGGCGTTGCGGCGCAGCGAGTCCGACAGCTGCTGGAGCTCGCTCGACAGCTGCGTGCCCTCGGCCATCACGTCGCCGGCCACGCCGTGGGCCTCGCGCAGCACGTCGCGCGCGTCGTCCTTGGCCTTGGCGCGCACGTCCTCGGCGTACGCGTCGGCCTCCGAGCGCACCGTCTCGGACTCGCGCATCGCGTTGGCGGTCGTCGTCTCGGCGAACTGCTGGGCCTCGGCGCGGTCCAGCGCCGCCTTGTCGTGGATCTCCTGCGACCACGGCCAGCGCCTGGGCCTTGAGCTCGGCCGCGTCGCGCGTGGGCCTGCTCGATGATCTCGCGCGCCTCCGCCTCGGCCGCCTCGACGCGGTAGTCGGCCGCGCGGTCGGCCTCGGCGATCCGCTCCTTGGCGCGCGCCTCGGTGCGCGACAGCAGATCGGCAGCCGCGCGCTCGGCCGCGTCGACGATCGCCGCGACGTGATCGGACATGATTTCGACGTCCGATGGAGGCCTCTGGTCGGAGTCCATCCCGAAAGATGGTACGAACGCCCGAGAGCGGCCGACGCAAGAATCGGCCCATCCGCGGCGCGGGTTCTATTGTTCGAGGCGTGTCCGAGCGCCGCTACGACCCTGCCGACGATCCAGCAGCGCTGGCAGCGCGTGTGGGCCGACGAGCGCACGTGGGAGGTGTCCAACGACGTCGATCCGGACCACGAGAAGTCCTACGTGCTCGTGATGCTGCCCTACCCCAGCGGCGAGCCGCACATCGGGCATCTGAAGGTCTACTCGGTCGGCGACGCGGTCGCGCACTTCCACCGCCGCACCGGCCGCGCGTGCTGCAACCCGATGGGCTACGACGCGTTCGGCCTGCCGGCCGAGAACAACGCGATCGCCACCGGCCGCCCCCCGCGCGAGTCGACCGACGAGTCGATCGCCCAGTTCCAGCGCCAGTTCCGTGAGTGGGGGATCTCGATCGACTGGTCGCGCGAGTTCGCCACGCACGAGCCCGAGTACTACCGCTGGACGCAGTGGATCTTCCTCGAGCTGTTCGAGCGCGGCCTGGCCTACCGCAAGGAGGCGGCCGTCAAGTGGTGCCCCAACGACCAGACGGTGCTCGCCAACGAGCAGGTCGATCGACGGCCACTGCGAGCGCTGCGGCGCCGAGGTCGAGGCGCGCCAGCTCGAGCAGTGGTTCTTCCGCATCACCGACTACGCCGACCGGCTGCTCGACGACCTCGACACGATCGAGTGGCCCGAGCACGTCAAGACGATGCAGCGCAACTGGATCGGCCGCAGCGAAGGGGCCGAGGTCACGTTCCGCTGCGAGGAGCTCGGCATCGACTACCCGGTGTTCACGACCCGGCCCGACACGCTGTTCGGCGCGACGTTCTTCGTCATGGCGCCCGAGCACCCCGACATCGAGCGCCTGGCCGCCGGGACCGAGCACGAGGACGAGGTCCGCGCGCTACGTCAACCACGCGCTGAACGAGGACGTCGACCGAGCGCGGCGACGTCGACAAGCCGAAGACCGGCGTCTCCGCTCGGGCGCACGTCGTCAACCCGGTCAACGGCGAGCAGATCCCGATGTTCGTCTCCGACTACGTCCTCATGGAGTACGGCACCGGCGCGATGATGGCGGTCCCGGCCCACGACGCGCGCGACCACGCGTTCGCCAAGGCGTTCGGCCTCGAGATCCGCGAGGTCGTGGCCGGCGGCGACGACGTCCAGGAGGAGGCCTACGTCGGCGACGGCCCGCTCGTCAACTCGGACGCGCGATTCGACGGCCTGCCCAACCGCGAGGCGCTGACGGCGATCGTCGCCTGGCTCGACGGCGAGGGCCGCGGCCACGCGTCGATCAACTACCGCCTGCGCGACTGGCTGATCTCCCGCCAGCGCTACTGGGGCTGCCCGATCCCGATCGTCCACTGCGACGGCTGCGGGCTCGTCCCGGTGCCCGGCCGACGAGCTGCCGGTCGTCCTGCCCGAAGTCGAGGACTACCAGCCCAAGGGCCGCTCGCCGCTCGCCGCGGCCGAGGACTGGGTCGCCGTGCCGTGCCCGCGCGTGCGGCGGTCCGGCGCGGCGCGAGACCGACACGATGGACACGTTCGTCGACTCGTCGTGGTACTTCCTGCGCTACTGCGACCCGCACAACGACGAGGCCGCGTGGGACCCGGCGGTCGTCGGCGACTGGATGCCGGTCGATCAGTACATCGGCGGCGTCGAGCACGCGATCCTGCACCTGCTGTACGCGCGCTTCTTCACCAAGGCGCTGGCCGACCTGGGCCACCTCGACGTGCAGGAGCCGTTCGCGCGGCTGTTCACCCAGGGGATGATCACGCGCGACGGCGCGAAGATGTCCAAGTCCAAGGGCAACGTCGTCTCGCCCGAGGAGATCGTCGACGCGCTACGGCGCCGACACCGCGCGCTGCTACATCCTGTTCATCGGCCCGCCCGACCAGGACGCCGACTGGTCGGACACCGGCGTCGAGGGCGTCTACCGCTTCCTGTCGCGGCTGTGGCGGCTCGCCGACGAGGTCGCCGTCCGAGACCGCTCCGGAGCCCGAGCCCGAGAACCCGACCGGCGCCGACGAGGTCGTCTCTGCGCAAGGCGCACTGGGCGATCGAGAAGGTCACCAACGACATGGCCGGCCGCTTCGCGTTCAACACCGCGATCGCGGCGGTGATGGAGCTGACGAACACGATCTCCAAGGCCCACGTCGACGGCGACGCGTCGCCGGGCGCGCTGCGCTTCGCGCTGGCCACCGCGGGCTCGCTGATCTTCCCGTTCGCGCCGCACACCGGCGCCGAGGTCTACGACCTGCTGACCGCGCAGCGCGTGTGGGAGCAGCCGTGGCCGGTGCCGCGCGGCGAGCTGCTGACCTCCGACACGATCGAGATCGTCTTCCAGGTCAACGGCAAGGTCCGCGACCGCGTTCAGGCGCCGGCGGAGGCGACGGCGGACGAGCTCAAGGCCCTGGCGCTGGCGGCGCCCAAGGTGCAGGCCCATGTTGATGGCCGGGAGATCGTCAAGGAGGTCGTCGTGCCCGGGCGGCTTGGTGAATCTCGTCGTGCGGTAGGTCGCTGTTTCGTTGCAGTGCGTGTGCCCCGCGTTGCGGCTTGCTTCCTAGCCTCGGTGCATGCATGAGATCGGGGCGCGGCAGGTCGTGGCGTATGCGGTTCTTGCGGTTCTGATCGGGGTTGCGGGGGCGCGGTATGCGCGGTCGGCGTTCGGCGGCGGGTCGGGCTCGACGAGTGCTGCGCTGACGACGGGGCTGGATGCGGCGTCCTCTACCGCGTCGTCTGCAGTCCGTGCCGTCTTCGGTGTCTTCCGCCGTGCGCCCGACGACGGCGGCGCCGAAGCTGGCCGTTGTCGATGTCGCGGGGGCGGTGCACCGGCCCGGCGTGTACCGGCTGCGGGTCGGCGCGCGGGTCGACGACGCGGTGCGGCGCGCCGGCGGCGTGACGACGCACGCCGATCTCGATCCGGTGAACCTGGCGGCGCCGGTGACCGATGGGCAGCAGATCGTCGTGCCGCGGAGGGGGCAGGCGGTTGCGGCGACTGCGGGCGCGGCGCCCGCGGCGGCGGCGGATCGCGCCGAATCGACCACGCCCGCCGCCCCGCGTCGACCTCAACACCGCGACCGAGGCCCAGCTCGAGACGCTCGACGGCGTCGGCCCCGCGACGGCGCAGAAGATCATCGCCTACCGCCAGGCCCACGGCGCCTTCAAGAGCGTCGAGGAGCTGCTCGACGTTTCGGGGATCGGGCCGAAGAAGCTCGCCGCCATGCGCGCGTCGGTGCGCGTGTGAGCCGGTGGCGTGGCTGCACGCCGCCCGGGGCGCGATCGATCGCCATCCGCGCCATGCCGTGCTCGCGGCGGTGGTCGCCGGGCTGCTGGTGGGACCGCGGCACCCCGGCGCCGTGCCGGTCGTGGCGCTCGCAGCGGCGCTCGTCGTGTGGCGTCCCGCGCCGGCCGCCGTCGCCGCCCTCGCCCTGATCGCCGCCGCCGCCGTCGGCGCCGCACGGCAGCGCGCACTCGACCACACGCGTCCTGCCCGCGGCGTTCGGACGCACCGTCGCGATCGACGTCACGCTGCTGGAGGCACCGCGGCCGCGCGCGTACGGCGCGCACGCTGCGGTCGCGCGCCTGGGCGGCGAGGACGTCTACGTCCGCGCGCCCCGCGCCGTGCCGTGGCCTCCGCGCGTGGAGGCCGGCGACATCGTCGCCGTGAGCGGCCGGCTGCGCGCGCTGAGCCCGTTCGAGTCCTACCTGCGGCTGCGCAACGTCCACGCCGGGATCGCCGCCGCGACGATCCGCGCGACCGGCCGGCGCCGCGGCGGCGTTCTCGGCGCGCGTCGACGCCGTCCGCCGCCGGGCCGAGCACGCGCTCGACCACGGCCTCCCGCCGGCGCTGCGGGCGCTGCTGCGCGGCATGGTTCTCGGCCAGGACGCGGCGCTGCCCGACGACATGCGCGACGAGTTCAACGCGTCCGGGCTCAGCCACCTGGTCGCCGCGTCGGGCGAGAACGTCGTGCTGCTGTCGACGCTCGCGTTCGCGCTGTGCGCCGCGCTCGGCGTGCCGCTGCGCGGGCGCTACGCGATCGTCGTCGCGCTGATCGCGCTCTACGTCCCGCTCGCCGGCGCCGGGGCGTCGATCCAGCGCGCCGGGATCATGGGCGTGACGGGCGTCGTCGCCGCCTACGCCGGACGGCGCTCGTCACGCGTGTACGCGCTGCTGCTCGCCGCCGCCGTCACGCTGCTCGTCAACCCGCGCAGCGACGAGGACGTCGGCTGGCAGCTCAGCTTCGCCGCCGTCGTGGCGATCATGGCGCTCGCCGGCCCGATCCAGAAGGCGCTCACGCGCCGCGGCGCCCCGGCCGCGCTTGCCCAGGCGACCGCGATCACCGCCGCCGCCACGCTCGGCACGGCGCCGCTGATCGCCGCGCGCTTCGGCACGCTGTCGCTCGCGTCGCTGCCCGCCAACGTGCTCGCCGCTCCCGCCGTCGCGCCGATCATGTGGCTCGGGATGCTCGCGGGCGCGATCGCGCAGGTCGCCCCGGCGCTCGCGGCGCCGCTGACCGGCGTCGCGGCGCTGCCGCTGGCCTACGTCGCGTGGGTCGCGCACACCGCCGCCGGGCTGCCGAACGCCAACGTCCACGCCTCGCCGTGGGTCGTCGCGGCGGGCTGCGGGGCGATCGTGGCGCTGATCGCCCCGCACCTGCGCCGCTGAGCGCCGTCGCTTCCGTCGCGCGGATCACTACTCTCGAACGTCCCGATGCCGACGTTCAAACCCGCCTACCTCATCCACGGTGACGCGCACGCCCGGATCGGCGAGCGCCGCGCCCGGCTGCGGGCGCTCGCCGAGCAGGAGAGCGGCGCCAACGGGGTCGAGACGTTCGAGGGCGACCAGGCGACGCCGGAGGCGGTCGCCGGCGCGCTGATGGCGATGACGTTCGTCGTCGGGCGGCGGTTCGTGATCGTCGACGGCGCCGAGCGCTGGAGTGACGCCGACGTCGACGCAGCACGTCGCGCCGGCGCTCGCCGGACTGGCGCCCGACACGACGGTTGCGTTCTTCGCCCGCGAGGACGGGCGCGCCGAAGGCGCCGGCCGGGCTGGCCAAGGCGGTCACGAAGGCGGGCGGCGACGTCGCGCCCGAGCAGACGCCGAAGGCCCGCGACCTGCCGCGGTGGCTGATCGGCGAGGCGACGCGGCTCGGCGTGACGCTCGACGTGGCGGCGGCGCAGGCGCTCGTCGCGCGCGTCGGCGACCGCCAGGCCCGGCTGCTGCGCGAGCTCGAGAAGCTCGCGATCGAGCACGGCGCCGGCGCGCGGATCGGCCTCGACGAGGTCCAGGACGCGGCCGCCGTGTCGGCCGAGCTCGAGGTCTGGGGTCTCGTCGACGCGCTGGTCGCCGGCGACGCGGCGAGCGCGACGCGCGCGTTCCTCACGCTGCGTGCGCAGGGCGAGGCGCTGCCGCGGCTCGTCCCGAGCATGGTCCGGCGCGCCCGCGACGTGCTGGCGATCGCGATCCGCCTCGCCGACGGCGAGACGCCGGCCCAGATCAAGTCGACCCTGCGGATGAGCCCGTACGCCGCCGACATGCGGATCAAGGAGGCCCGCGGCGCCGATCCCGACCGGCTGCGTCACGCGCTCGAGCTGCTGTCAGACCTCGAGCTCGACACGCGCGGCGGCAGCGAGCTTGCCGAGGACACCGCCGCGCTGTTGGCGATCGACCGGATCGCGGCAGTCGCCTGAGGCTCTAGAACCTGTTCTCAGTGATCCTCGTGCGTGGCGAGGATCATCTTGAGAAAGCGGATCAGATCGGGCCCCATCGCGGTCAGTGGCTCGTCGCCGTCCTCCAGTACGTGTGAGATCACGATCCGGTTGACGCCGCCGACCGCGGCGGCGATCAGCGTGTCGGAGACCGGCACGATGGTCGGGTCCTGCGCCCGCACGCGCTCGTGCATCCGCTTGAGCATCCGCGCCGTCCGCTCGCGCCGCTCCTTCCAGCGTTCGCGTGCCGCATCGCCCGCCGCCCAGAACTCGATCATGTAGGCGCGCGTGAATGCCAGATCGGCGGCCAGGAACTCGAGCCAGGTCGTGAACACCGCCTCGAGCGTCTCCTCCCAGCTCTGGTGATCGTCGACCGCGGCGACCATCGCGGCGTAGATCGCCTCGGCGCCCGCGTCGTAGGAGGCCAGGAAGCAGTCCTGCTTGTCGGCGAAGTGCTCGTAGAACGTGCGGCGCGACACTCCGGCGCGGGCGATGACGTCGCCGACGCTGGTTGCGGCGTATCCCTGCTCGGCCACGACGTCGGCGATCGCGCAGATCAGCCGCCCGCGCTGAGAGGCGCGCAGCTCCTCGCGGACGCTGGCGTACGGCCGCCGGGGAAGCACCTCGATGTGCGGGGTGGCCATCGGAACCGAAGCGTAGACGATGCTGTAGCGTGCCGAAACACCGCTGTCTATGGGTTCGTCGAGGAGGAGCATGATGTCGCGCCGCTTGTTGCTGATTGGGTCGGTCGCCCTGACCGTGGGCGCGATGTCCGCGCCGGCGAACGCCGCGAACCCGGCGCCGTTGAAGGTCCAGTGGATGAAGGGCTTCACCGCCCCCGGGACCCCCGCCAAGTACAACAAGGTCGGGATCCTCAAGATCGGCAAGCCGAAGGCCAAGAACGTCATGGTCTTCGCGCCCGGCACGTCCGCCGGCTCGGCCTACATCGTCCCGTTCGCCCAGTGGCTGACCTCACGGATGCCCGACTGGCAGGTGTGGTCGGTCGAGCGTCGCGAGAACCTGCTCGAGGACCAGTCGGTGATCGACCAGGCCAAGGCGCACACGGCCAACAACGTGACCGTCTTCAACTACTACCTCGGCTTCATCTCGAACCCCGGCGTCACCAGGCACCTGACGCTGATCCCCAACGCGGACGTCGATTACGCCCACCAGTGGGGGATGAACGTCGCGATCGGCGACCTGCGCAAGGTCGTGCTCGCCGCGCGCGCGCTCGGCGGCCACGTCGTGCTCAGCGGCCACTCGCTCGGCGGCACCGTCGTGACCGCGTACGCGACCTGGGACTTCCACGGCAAGCCGGGCGCCGACCGACCTCGACGGCCTCGTCTACGACGACGGCGCCAGCGGCCCGACGACGCTGACCGCCGACCACGGCGCGGACGAACCTGACGAACTTCGCCAAGGCGACGCCGTGGCTGGCGTTCAGCGGCGTTCCGGCGCCGTTCCTCGGCCTGTTCTCGGCGCTCGGCGCGACCGGCGCGATCTACAGCCCCGACAGCCCGTCGCTCGGCCAGCAGTCGCCGCTGCTGCCGGCGTCGCTGAAGCCGTCGGTTCCGGTCACCGAGCTGGCCCAGTTCGGCTTTGCCGTCGACACCAAGACCTCGACGCTGACGTTCGCCGCCCAGGCGCACGTCGGTCAGCTCGACCTGAGCAAGACCCCGGCCGGCTGGGACAACTCGGGCGCGATCACGCCGCTGACGCGCTACGCGGCGATGCTGGCCGGCAAGGGCGTCCAGGGCACCGACGGCAGCGAGTGGTACTTCCCCCAGCGCCTGACGATCGACTCCGCGGCCGTCAACCAGGGCATCGACAACGACGCCCAGCACGTCTACGGCGAGCACGCGACGCACGGCAAGGACCTGCCCAAGCGCCTGCTCATGTACGCGTTCGGCGCCGCCGGCGGCCAGCGGATCCTCGACGCGACGACCGCGCTCGCGACCCAGTCGGGCATCCCGGCCAGCCACCTGACGCTGATCCAGCACCAGGACACCTACGCCCACAACGACCCGGCGTCGGCCTACCCGAAGAACCTGTTCTTCGACGGGCTCGTGCCGTTCCTCAAGAAGGTCGGCAAGCTCAAGCCGCTGCCGGCGGCCAAGCGCTAGGAGCTCCGGAGAGGGCCGCGAGGACGCCGCGGGGAGCGGCGCGGCGAGAGCTTCCGCGCCTACATCTCGACGCTGGCCGTCGTCACGTCGGAGCACGTCCCTCGGCGCGCACTCCGTCGAGACGAGGTCTCGAACGACTCTCGCCGTCAGGCTCGGCGGACCAGTCCGGTGGCTCGTAGGCCTGGCCGGCGACGCCCCCGACGATGAGCACGCGCAGGCCTTTGGACCGCTGGTCAGCGTGCGGGCGGTGTGGGGGCCGACGGCGACCACGTGATCGGCGTCGAGCACGAGACGCTCGCCGCTGTCGTCGAGCACGACCCAGCCCGAACCACCGAGGCCGACGTACAGCTCTTCCTGACCCGATTCGGACTCGTCGTGGGACTTGGTCGAGTAGTCCGGCGGCAGGTTCATCACGTTGGCGCCGAACGCGCTCAGCCCGAGGCCCGGGCGGACGAGGCGCGCGAACCCGTCCCACAGCGATGGAAGCTCGTCGATGGCAGCGCCGGTTGCGGTCAGCTCGGCCATCGTCGGCTTGGGGCGCCTCTAGGAACCCGTACCCGCGCGCACGCGCGCCGCGCGTGACTTCTTGCGCGCGCCCGTGTTGCGGTGCAGGGCGCCGCGCTTGATCGCTTTGTCGATCGTCGTGACGAGCGTCGCATGCTCGGTCTCGGCCGCGGCGTCGTCACCGGCGGCGACGGCGGCCTCGAGGCGGCGGAAGTACGTCCGGATCGCCGACGTGTAGCGGCGGTTCTCGAGACGCTCGCGCTCCGAGCGCAGGATGCGCTTCTTCTGAGAGTGGATGTTGGCCATGGCCGGTCGAGGATGATAGCGGCCCTGCGTGGCTGAACACTCCACCGACGTAGGCTCTCCGCCGTGAGCCCGCCCGAGGTGGACGACTGGGGGTTCGACGACATTGCGCTCCCGGGGCCGGCGACGGCCGCCGGGCGGCAGCCTGCGCCTGTCGTGGAGCCCGAGCCCGAGCCCGAGCCGCGAGCCCGAGCCGGAGGTCCAACCTGACGACGCCGCGCGCGCGATCCAGCTGACGATCGAGGATCTGACCCTCGAGGAGCTCGAATACGACGAGACGCCGGCCCCGCTCGAGGCGGCGATCGAGGAGCCCGGCGACGAGTGGGCGATCGCCGCCCAGCCGGTCGCCGAGCGCCGCTCGGCGACGCACGGCGTCGCCCGCAACACGGCGATCTTCTCGATCCTGACCGGCGCCAGCCGCGTCATGGGGCTGGTCCGCGAGATCGTCGCCGCGTACATCTTCGGCACCTCGGGCCGGATCTCGGCGTTCACGATCGCCTTCCAGGTTCCCGAACCTCGTCCGCGGCCTGTTCGCCGACGCCGCGCTGAGCGCCGCGTTCGTGCCCGTCTTCACCGGCCTGCTCGACCAGGGCCGCAAGCGCGAGGCCTACCGGCTGGCCTCGACGCTGCTGACGCTGATCGTGTTCGTGCTCGGGGCGATCACGCTGTTCTTCATCGCCGCGGCCGGCGTGATCATGCCGCTGTTCACCGGCGACAAGTTCTCCCAGGAGCTCGTCGACCTGACCGTCGGGCTCAGCCGGGTGCTGTTCCCGATCGTCCTGCTGCTGGGCGTCAACGGCCTCGTCGTCGGGATCCTGAACGCGCAGGAGCACTTCACGATCCCGGCGCTCGCACCGCTGGTCTGGAACCTCGTGATCATCTTCGGGCTGGCGACGCTCGAGCCGCTGATCTCGGGCCAGAACGACATCTACGCCTACGCGATCTCGGTCGTGATCGCGACGGCGATCCAGCTCATGATGTCGCTGCCGCAGCTGCGACGGCTCGGCTTCCGCTTCGAGTGGTCGACCGACTTCCGCGACCCGCGGATCGCCCAGGTCCTGAAGCTGATGGTCCCGGTCTGCATCGGCCTCGGCGTCATCAACTTCGACCTGATCATCAACTCGTCGCTCGGCTCGCTGGTCTCCGACCAGGCGCCGCGGGCGATCGACGCCGCGTTTCGCATCTACATGCTGCCCCAGGGCATGTTCTCGGTCGCGATCGCGACGGTGCTGTTCCCGGCGCTGAGCCGCTATGCCTCGCGCCGCGACGTCGATGGGATGCGCGCGACGCAGGCCAACGGCGTGCGCCAGATCTTCCTGCTGCTGATCCCTTCGGCCGCGTTCATGATGGTCCTGGCGACGCCGATCGTGCGCCTGATCTACCAGCACGGCTCGTTCGACGCCCACTCGACCGAGCTGGTGTCCGAGGCGCTGTTCTGGTTCTCGTTCAGCCTGCCGTTCGCCGGCGCGAACCTGCTGCTGACGCGGACCTTCTTCTCGGTCCAGCGCCCGTGGCTGCCGACCGGGATGGCGGCCGCCAACCTCGTCGTCAACGCGATCATCAGCGTCGCGCTCTACAAGTCGCTGGGCATCGCGGGCCTCGTGATCGGCACCGCGGTCGCGAGCATCGGGATGACGCTCGGGCAGTCGTGGGCGCTGCGCGGCGTGCTCGACGGGCGCATCGACGCCACGCGCACGCTGACCACGACCGCGGTCATCACGCTTGCCTCGGCGCTGCTCGGTGCCGTGTCGTGGGTCGTGTGGGCGGGGGTCGACGAGGTCGTCGGGCGATCCGTCGTCGGGCAGATCCTGTCGGTCGGATCGGCGGCGCTGGCGGGCGGCGTCGTGTACGCGCTGTCGGTGCGATGGCTCGGTATCGCCGAGTACTTCCAGATCGAGCGCCTGATACGCAGAAGGTTCGGTCACTGAGCCAAAAACGGTGCTCGGCCAGCCCGCCCAGATGCCGGCTCGGCGCCGATGGCGACATCACGGTGGCGCGCATGGGCCGCTCGGGACGGGCTCGCGAAGCTGCCGTTCGAGCGCTTCCTCGATTTGCCCACGCCTGCGCACGCCCGGCGCCCGTTGGGAGTGCGCTTGCGAGCCCGACTCGCCCGAGGCGCTCGCGCCCTGCGCCGCGCTCGGTGCGCGGTCGGCGCTCGTGGCCGGCTACAACGGCCTCGGCAACCTGACGCGGCGTCGTCGCGA
Organism: uncultured Actinomycetes bacterium; assembly: GCA_963846975.1. Lineage (GTDB taxonomy): Bacteria > Actinomycetota > Thermoleophilia > Solirubrobacterales > Solirubrobacteraceae > AC-49. The sequence goes on along the minus strand of CAWJXY010000008.1, from coordinate 86,537 downwards.
TGGCGAGCCGCGATGCGCGGTGTTCAGCGAGGACGAGGCCTGATCTTCGAGCTGCTGACGTCGCAGGCGGTCGGCGTGCTGCGCGCGACGATGCTCGTCCCCAACCTGCGCCGCTTCGCGCGTCTGGCCCGCTGACCGGGCTCGGCCACCACGGCGCGTCAGCGAGGCGCTCTCCGAGCACTCCGGCAGCGGCCATCACGCGCGATCCTGGTCGACGTCGAGCACTTCAAGCAGTGCAACGACGCCCGCGGCTCACCGCGCCGCGCGTCACACCAAAAACCTGTCCGGCGCAGACAAATCGGTCTCATGCTTCCCGGTAGATCGGCCGATGAGAAGCGTATGGACCAGCCCCGAGAGCTGGTGAGCCGCCTCGCAGACCACGTCACCGCGATGGCCAATGTCGTCACGTACGAGGACGCGGCGGCCGCATCAGCCCAGTCCCTCATCGACTTCCTCCCCGTCGACACCGTCGCCCAGATCCGGCTGCGGACCGACGGCGAGATCGTCGTCGGCGAGACGAGCGGCCCGCTCGCCGCCACGTCTCGCCGAGCTGCCGTTCGAGCGCCTGTCCGAGATGCCCCACCTGCATGTGCCCGGCGCCGTCTGGCAGCGCCACGTGAGCGAGAACTCGCAGGGCGGCACCTTCGAGCGGACGCTCGCCGACGCCGGCGCCCAGACCGTGATCGTCACCGGTCTCAACGGCAACGGCCGCCTGCGCGGGCTGCTCGTGCTCACGTCGCTCGAGCGCGTGACGCTGAGTGCGGAGGACCAGCGCGTGCTCGAGCTGCTCGGCTCGCTCGCCGTCAGCGTCTTGCGCTCGACGATGCTCGTCGCGAGCCTGCGCCGCAACGCGGTGACCGACCCGCTGACCGGCCTGTGGCACCTCGGCGCCTTCAACGAGGCGATGATCGTCCACCGCGAGTCAGACCGCCACGCGCTGATCCTCGTCGACATCGACCACTTCAAGCAGTGCAACGACACCAAGGGCCACGTCGAGGGCGACCGCGTGCTCCAGGTCGTCGCCAAAGCGATGGCGAGCGTGCTGCGCGCGACCGACTCGGTGTTCCGGATCGGCGGCGACGAGTTCGCCGCGATCGTCGAGGTTCCCGACGCCGCTGCGGCGCTCGAGATGGGCGAGCGGATGCACAGAGCGGTGGCCGCCAGCGACGCGGGCGTCACGATCTCGGTCGGCGTCGCGCTCGGCGATCCCGGCGAGGACGAGATCGCGCTGCGCGACCGCGCCGACTCGGTGCTGTACCGGGTCAAGGCCGAGGGGCGCGACGGCGTGGCGATCGATCGCCGTGGTCCCGGCACGTCCACCTTTCCTGTGGCTGCCTGACGTCTGAAGCGCCCGCGGCGCATAACCTGTTCGGCGCGCATGGCTGCACAGGACCGCATCCGCAACTTCTCGATCATCGCCCACATCGACCACGGGAAGTCGACGCTGGCCGACCGCATCCTCGAGATGACGCAGACCGTCACCCCGCGCGAGATGCGCGCGCAGGTGCTCGACTCGATGGAGCTCGAGCGCGAGCGCGGGATCACGATCAAGGCCGCCGCCGTGCGCGTGAAGTACGTAGCGCGCGACGGCGTCGAGTACCAGCTGCACCTGATCGACACGCCCGGGCCACGTCGACTTCACGTACGAGGTCAGCCGCTCGCTGGCCGCTTGCGAGGGCGCGCTGTTGGTCGTCGACGCGTCGCAGGGCGTCGAGGCGCAGACGGTCGCCAACACGTACCTGGCCGTAGACGCAGGCCTCGAGCTGATCCCGTGCCTGAACAAGATCGACCTGCCCGGCGCCGAGCCCGAGCGGGTCGCCGCCGAGGTCGCCGAGCTGATCGGCGAGGACCCCGACACGATCCTGCGCATCTCGGGCAAGACCGGCGACGGCGTCGGCGACGTGCTCGAGCGCCTCGTGGCAACCGTGCCGGCGCCGTCGGGCAACGCGACCGCGCCGCCGCGGGCGCTGATCTTCGACTCCGAGTTCGACCAGTACCGCGGTGTCGTCGCCCACATCCGCGTGGTCGACGGCGTGTTCCGCACCGGCGAGGCGATCCGTGCGATGGCCGCCGGGACGCAGGCCGACATCGACGAGATCGGCTTCTTCGGCCCGGCGATGATGGCGACCGAGTCGATGGGTCCGGGCGAGGTCGGCTACCTCATCACGGGGATCAAGGACGTGACGCTGCTGCGCGTCGGCGACACGCTGACGACGCGCCGCGATGGCGCCACGCACGCGCTGCCCGGCTACCGCGACGTCAAGCCGATGGTCTTCTGCGGCCTGTTCCCGATCGACGGCGAGGACTACCCGGACTTCCGCGACGCGCTGGAGAAGCTGACGCTCAACGACGCGGCCTTGAGCTGGGAGCCCGAGACGAGCGACGCGCTCGGGTTCGGCTTCCGCTGCGGCTTCCTCGGGCTGCTGCACATGGACATCGTCCGCGAGCGCCTGGAGCGCGAGTACGACCTCGAGTTGATGGCGACGGTGCCGTCGGTCGGATTCGAGGTGACGCTCACCAACGGCGACGAGCATCGAGGTCCACAACCCGTCCGACATGCCCGACCCGGCGAACATCGCGGAGATCCGCGAGCCGTACGTGCGCGCTTCGATCCTGACGCCGAAGGAGTACATCGGCGCGATCATGGAGCTGTGCCAGGAGCGCCGCGGCGAGCACACCGGCATGCACTACCTGTCGGCCGACCGCGTGCAGATCAACTACGACCTGCCGCTGGTCGAGATCGTGCTCGACTTCTTCGACAAGCTGAAGTCGGGGACGCGCGGCTACGCGTCGCTGGACTACGAGATCATCGGGATGCGGCCGTCGAACCTCGTCAAGCTCGACGTCCTGCTGGCCGGCGACGAAGTCGACGCCCTGTCGATGGTCGTCCACCGCGACAAGGCCTACGAAGCGGGCCGGCTGCTGACCGAGAAGCTGCGGGCCAAGATCCCGCGCCAGCAGTACGACGTCCCGATCCAGGCCGCGATCGGCTCGCACATCATCGCCCGCGAGACCGTCAAGGCGTTCCGCAAGGACGTCACGGCCAAGTGCTACGGCGGCGACATCTGCCGCAAGCGCAAGCTGCTCGAACGCCAGAAGGAGGGCAAGAAGCGGATGAAGCAGGTCGGCCGCATCGAGGTGCCCCAGGAGGCGTTCCTGGCCGTGCTGGAGCTCGGCGACGGCTAGCTCGCTCGCGGGCTCGAGCTCGGCCAGCAACGCCTTGGGCACGAGCGACGCACGCACGCCACCGGCCTCGACGTGGACGGTGGCACCCGGTGGGACCGAACCGCTGATGGCCGCGAGCACCTCGGGGTCCGCGTTGAGCCCGAACAACGCGTGCGCCGCGCGCGCCGCGTGGCGCCGCAACGCCCGCTCGGCCAGGCGCCGATCGGTGCACCAGCCCGCGGCGTGCAGATGAGCGCCGTGCCACAGCTCGTAGCGCCAGCGCCGGAAGCCCGACCCGACCGGGCGGGAGGAGGTGCAACGCGTATCCGAAGCGCAGGCCCTCGACGGCGGAGAACATGGGGCGAATGTAGCGGGTCCGGGGGCGTGGGCTCCCGTTGCCGAACTATTCGTCAGATGAGGGCCCGCGCCCCAAGAACCCCACGATCAAGTGGTGCCCGATCGCCAGCGGGGGCGGGATCGTCATCGTCCCGTCGTCCAGCGCGCGCCGCAATTCCTCGCGCTCGAACCACCGCACGGCCTGGAGCTCGTCGGGCTCGCACACCTCGGCGCGCGTCTCCGACGGATCGGCCAGCGCCCGGAACCCGAGCATCAACGCGCCGGGGAACGGCCACGGCTGCGCGCCCAGGTAGTCCGCCGCGACGACCTCGACCCCGACCTCCTCGCGCGTCTCGCGCACGACGGCCTCCTCCGGCGTCTCGCCCGGCTCGACGAACCCGGCCAACGCCGACCACATGCCGTCCGGGGCGCCGCGGCGGCGGGTCAGCAGGCAACGGTCGCCGGCCTCGAGGACCATCGTCACGACCGGGTCGGTGCGCGGGTAGGACGTCAGCCCGCACTGGGGGCAGCGGCGCGAGTGGCCCGCCTGCGCGGCGTGCGTCCGCGTGCCGCAGCGCCCGCAGTGGCGCGAGCGCTCCTGCCAGCCGACCATCGCCGCCGCGTACCCGGCGAGCGCGGCCTCGTCGGGCGCGAGCAGCGGCAGCGCCTGGCGCAACGGCGTCAGCTCGTCGCCGGCGCCGGCGGCGGCGGCGGCGAACAGGATCGCGCCGTTGTGGTCGCCGAGGAAGATCGCGTCGGCGGCGGCCTGCTCGAAGCGCCGTCCGGGCCAGCCGTCCGTCGCCGTCGAGCGCCACCGACGGCCCGTCGCCGATCGACGATCGCCCGCGCGTCCGACGAGCCGAGCGCTCGCTCGTACTCGGTATCGGTCCGGCGGTGCGCGGCGCGGTCGAGGATCCCGCCGGCGAACGTCATGTCGTCCATCGCCCGCGATTATCCCCGAGCGTCGGCATCGGCCCTGGGTCGGGCGGCTGGACCTGCTACGCGCCGCTGCCCCGCCGTCATGCTTCGCTAACCGCGGCTGCCCTCGTCCGCCACGCTGCGCCGCGCCGTGAACCGGCGGTCGTCGATCTGCGGCCACTTCGCGCCGTAGACCATGTTGCGGGTGTTGTAGAGGAACTGGTGCGGGAACCCCAGTTCGATCGACGACACGTCGTTCAGGCGTGCCGTGTGCTCGTCGGACAGCGTCACGTCGAGGCACGCGAGGTTGTCGCGCAGCTGGTCCTCCTTCGACGCGCCGAGGATCGGCAGCACGAAGCCGGGCCGGTCGAGCAGCCAGCGCAGCGCGACCTGCGACGGCTGGGCGCCGATCTCGCGCGCGACCTCGACGACGGTCTGCGCGATGTTGCGCGTGCGGTCGTCGATCTCGCGGTCGCGACGACCGGCCCTCGGCGCCGGGCGCGAGGAACTTGCCGGTCAGGATCCCCGCCGCCAGCGGCCCCCACGCCGTCACCGCCAGGTCGAGCGCGTGCGCCATCGGCAGCAGGTCGCGCTCGGCCGTGCGTTCGGCGAGGTTGTATTGGATCTGCAGCGCGACGAACGGCGACCAGTCGCGCAGCGCGGCCATCGTCGTCGCCTGCGCGACCTCCCACGCCGGCCAGTCCGACACGCCGACGTACAGCACCTTGCCGAGGCGCACCTGGTCGTCGAGCGCGCGCATGACCTCCTCGACCGGCGTCAGCGTGTCGCGCGCGTGGACCCAGAGGATGTCGATGTGGTCGGTGCGCAGCCGCTTGCAGGCTCGCCTCGAGCGACCTGGACGAGGTTCTTGCGCGAGTTGCCGGCCGCGTTGAGGTCGGCCGGGTCCATGTTGAGCGTGTACTTCGTCGCGAGCACGAACCGGTCGCGGCGGCCCTCGAGCAGCTCGCCGAGGATCGTCTCGCTCGAGCCGTTCGTGTAGCGGTTGGCGGTGTCGATCACGTTGCCGCCGGCGTCGGCGTAGATGTCGAGCATCCGCCCGCAGGCGTCCTTGGGCGCGCCCCAGCCCCAGTCCTCGCCGAACGTCATCGTCCCGAGCCACAGCTCCGAGACGCGCAGCCCCGTCCTCCCGAGCAGCGTGTAGCGCACGGGGCGAACATAGCGCCCCGCTACGCTCGGCGGATGAGCGACGTTCCCGCTACTCCCACGATCTACGAGTGGGGCGGGGGACGGGAGGCCTTCGAGCGCTGGCTCAATCGCTTCTACGACCTCGTCGAGCTCGACCCGATGATCGCGCCGTACTTCGACGGCAAGGTGAGCGAGGCCCATCGCCAGCACGTCACCGACTGGTGGTGCGAGGTGATGGGCGGCGAGGCTGTCTACACCGAACAGCGCGGCGGCTACGAGAACATGGTCGCCCACCACGTCGGGCTCGCCATCACTCCCGAGCACCGCCTGCGCTTCATGACGCTGCTCGGACAGGCGGCCGACGACGCCGGGCTGCCCGACGACCCCGAATTCCGTGCCGCGATCATCGGCTACGGCGAATGGGGCTCGCACATCGCGGTCGGCAACTCGGCGTCCGGGGCCGACGTCGTCGAGCACGCGCCGGTGCCACGCTGGGGCTGGGGCGTCGCGCCGCCCTATCAGCCCGAGTAGCGCCGGGCCACCGCCCGCGCCTGCTCGACGTAGCCGCCGCCGAACAGTGCGGCGTGGACCAGCAACCCGAACAGCTGGTACAGGCCGACCCGCTCCTTATGGCCCTCGGCGAGCGGGAACGCTTCCGTCATAGGCCGCCCACGTCCGCCGCGGGATCGTCCCGAACAGCCGCAGCATCGCCAGATCGACCTCGCGGTGACCGCCGTACGCCGCCGGGTCGATGACCCGCGCGACACCGTCGGCGCCGGCCAGGACGTTGCCGGTCCACAGGTCCCCGTGCACGCGCGCCGGCGGCTCCGCCGGCCCGCACAGACCGTCGATTCGGTCGCAGACCGGCTCGACCGCGGCGCCCAACCGCGCCTGCCGCGCGACGGGCGCCAGGCGGCACTCGGCGTAGAACTCGGGCCACGTCGCCCGCGTCTCGTTGGGGCACACGACGGCGCCCAGCCGCAGCGGCCCGCCGTTCGGGGTAAAGCCGAACGCCGGCGCCCCGAGCGCATGCATCGCCGCCAGCGACCGGCCCAGCCGCTCCTCGCCGGCCGCGTCGAGCGAGCCGCCGATCGACCCATCCCAGCGCCAGGAACCGGTCGCCTGCCGCCACGACCTCCGGCACCGCGATCGCCTCACCGAGCCACCGCAGGCCCGCCGCTTCGGTCGCGTACTCGCCGGGCGCGGCATCGTCGCGCGTCTTGACGAACAGCGGCCGGCCGTCGGCCAGGTCCATCGCCCATGCCTCGTTGATGTCCCCGCCCGCCACGCGCCGCGTCGACACGACCGGCGACCCGCACGCCGCGCCGACATCCTCGACCAGGCTCAACCGTCGTCACGCATGGGTTCGACGGGGCTCTGCGATTACGCCGGTGATCACGGGGCGATCGCATCCAGCAGCCCCGCGCACGCGGCGTGGATCTGGTCGTAGACCTCGTCGAAGCCACCCGCGCCGCCGTAGTAGGGATCGGCGACGTCGAGATCCGCAGCGTCCGCGCTCGCCGGGTCGTACTCGCGCAGCAGGTGCAGCTTGCGCTGGCGATCCTGGTCTGGCGCGATCCGCCGCAGGTCGCGCAGATTCGACGAGTCCAGCGCGAGGATCAGGTCGAATGCGTCGAAGTCGGTCTGGCGGACCTGGCGCGCGCCGCCCCCCAACGCCACCCCACGCGCGGCCGCGGTTGCGGTCGCTCGCGGGTCGGGTGGCTCGCCGGCGTGCCAGCCGCCGGTACCCGCGCTGTCGATCTCGATCTCGCCGTCAAGACCACGCTGCGCGACCAGAGCGCGCATCACGCCCTCGGCGGTCGGGGAGCGGCAGATGTTGCCCATACAGACGAACAGGACACGCATAGTGGTGGAGTCTTGCCGACCTGCGACGATTTCGCGGTCATGGACCTCGGGCTGAGCGGAAAGGTGTGCGTGGTCACGGGCGCCAGCATCGGCATCGGTCTCGCCGTGAGCACCCGCCTGGGGCAGGAGGGCGCGAACGTCCTGATGGTCGCCCGCGACGAGCAGCGCCTCGCCGCCGCGGCGGCCGAGGCGGGTGCCGACTACCTGGCGGCCGACATCACCGACGCCGATGCCGACGAGCGGATCATCGCCACGTGCGCCGAGCAGATGGGCGGGATCGACGTGCTGGTCAACAACGCGGGCACGAGCTTCGCCCGCTCACTGCACGACCTGACCGACGACGATTGGAACGCGATGTGGGAGGTGCACGTGATGGCGCCGATGCGCCTGATGCGTTCGGCCGCCGAGCGCATGGCGCAGCGCGGCGACGGGCGGATCGTCAACGTCTGCTCGTCGTCCGGTAAGCGCCCGTCGCTCACCAACCCCGCCTACTCGGTGACCAAGTCGGCCCAGTTGTCGCTGTCGCGCGTGTTCGCCGACACCTACGCGCCGCGTGGCGTGCTCGTCAACAGCGTCGCTCCGGGGGCGACCGAGTCGCCGCTGTGGATGGCGCCCGGCGGCCTCGCCGACCAACTCGCCGACGCGCGCGGCACCGACCGCGCGGCGTCGATAGCCGCCCAGACCGCGCGCATCCCGCTCGGGCGCTTCGCGCGCCCGCAGGAGATCGCCGACGTGATCGTGTTCCTGTGCTCGGCCAACGCGAGCACGGTGAGCGGCGCCGCGTGGGCGGTCGACGGCGGGACCGTGCCGAGCATCGTCTGAGCGATGAGAAGGGCCAGCGCGCCGCGGATGTCACACCCTGTCGCTACGCGCCGGATCGTGGTGTGTCGCGCTCGAGAACTAGACTCCGGCGCGGCATGAGTGCCGCTGCTGCCATCGGGAGGATGTACGAGCCGGTCGTGTACGCGATCGGGCGGGAGAAGATCCGCGAGTACGCGCGGGCGGTCGGCGAGACCGACGCGCTGTACCTCGATCTCACCGCGGCGCGGGCGGCCGGCCATCGCGACCTCGTCGCGCCGCCGATGTTCGCCGTCGTCTACACCGCCCAGGCGCTGGCGCCCGGGATCCTCGACCCCGACCTCGAGATCGACTTCAGTCGCCTCGTCCATGGCGGCCAGGAGTTCGTCTGGGGCCCGGTCGTCGTGGCCGGCGACGAGATCGAGACGGTGGCCACCGTCGCGGGCTTCGACGAGCGCGCCGGCAACCGCTTCTACACGTTCGAGACCGTATCGACCAACCAGGACCGGGAGGTCGTCTGCCGCGGTACCTGGACCAACATCGTGCGGGGGGCCTGATGCGGGTCGGAGACGAGCTACCGAAGCTGGCCGTCACCCCCGGGCCGTACACGACCGTCGTGTACGCGGGCGCGTCGGGTGACTTCAACCCGATCCACATCGATGAGGAGTTCGCGCGCGCGGTCGGCCTGCCGGGGCGGATCCTGCACGGCCTGTGGACGATGGCCCAGGTCGCCCGGGCCCAGACCGAGGCGGCCGGCGGCCCCGAGAAGCTCGCGCGACTCGCCGTCCAGTTCCGCCAGCCCGGCGTGATGGGCGAGGAGGTCACGATCTCGAGCACCGTCAGCGCCGTACGCGATGACGTGATCGTCGTCGACACGCAGGCCATCCAGAGCGGCAACGCGATCATCCGCAACGCCCAGGCCGAGCTGCGCGCGTAGCAGCTGGCGGGCTCCGCGGCGGGCGCTCGTAGAATCCTGACCATGGTCTCGCCGAGGCAGGAACTGATCCTGCGCAAGGTCATCGAACTGCACGCGGCCACCGGCGCCCCGATCGGCTCCAAGGCCCTGGCCGCCGACGGCGCGCTGGGCTACGGCGCATCGACGATCCGCCACGAGCTCGCGAGCCTCGAGGAGGAGGGGCTGCTCGCCCACCCGCACACGTCGGCCGGCCGCGTCCCGACCGACGCCGGCCAGCGCTACTACGTCGACCGCCTGCTGCCCGCCGTCCAGACGCGCCCCGGCCTCGGGCTCGAGCTCGTCCAGCGCGAGCTCGACGAAGCGATGCGCGCCACGACCGAGGCGCTGTCGCAGGTCACCGACCTGCTCGCGATCGTCACTGCGCCGTCGATCGACACGGCAACCGTGCGCCACGTCGAGGTCCTGGCGCTCCAGCCGCAGGTTCTGATGGTCGTGATCATCACGTCGACCGGAGGCGTCTCCAAGCGCGTGTTCACGTTCGGCAGCCCGGTCGACCAGGGCCTCGTCGCCTGGGCCAGCGAATACCTCAACGAGCGCCTGACCGGGATCGGGCTCGGTGCGCGGATGCTGCACGCACGGCTGCGCGACGACGGGCTGTCAGCGCGCGAGTCGGCGTTCCTGGCCGACCTTTCGCCGGCCTTCACCGAGCTCGCGGCGACGGCCCAGGACACGCTGTACGTCGACGGCACCGCGCGGCTGCTGCGCGAGCACCGCTTCCAGGACCTCGAGCAGATCAACGACCTGATGTCGATGCTCGAGCGCCGCGTGACGCTGCTCGGCGCGCTGCGCGTCGCGCTCGGCGAGCCCGACGTGCTGATCCGGATCGGCTCGGAGAACGACGTGCCCGGGCTCCAGACACTGGCGCTCGTCGCGGCGAGCTACGGCCTTCCCGCGCGCCGGCTCGGCGCGGTCTCGGTCATCGGCCCGGTGCGGATGGACTACGGCACCGCGATCGGCTCGGTCCGCGAGGCGGCCGGTGTGCTGTCGCGGTTCGTCGCCGACGTGTACGAGGACTAGATGGCCGGCTCGACGACCCCCCGGGACCCCTACGAGGTCCTCGGCATCACACGCGACGCGAGCGAGAGCGACATCAAGAAGGCGTTCCGCCGCCTCGCGCGCGAGCTGCACCCCGACGTCAACGCCCACGACCCCGACGCCGAGGAGAAGTTCAAGGAGGCGGCCGAGGCCTACGAGATCCTCAACGACCCCGAGCGTCGCGCGACCTATGACCGTTACGGGCACGAGGGCCTGCGCTCGGGCGGCCTGGGCCCCGACTTCAGCGGCTTCGGGTCGATCTCTGACCTGTTCGAGGCGTTCTTCGGTGGCGGCTTCGGCGGTGGGCGCGCCGGGCCGCGCCAGGGCGGCGACATCGCCGTGTCAGAGCAGATCACGCTCGCCCAGGCGATGTCCGGGGCGACGGTCGAGCTGAGCTTCGAGGCGATCGAGCTGTGCTCGCACTGCAACGGCAACGGCGCCGAGCCCGGCACGCCGATCGAGACGTGCCCGCGTTGCCAGGGGGCGGGCGCACTTCAGGCGGTCAGCCGCTCGCCGTTCGGCCAGGTCGTGCGCAGCGTCGTGTGCGACGTCTGCGGCGGCGCCGGCAAGGTTCCCAAGACGCCGTGCGAGCAGTGCGAGGGCCGCGGCCGCGAGGTCAAGCGCCGCACGTTGAGCGTCGACATTCCGGCCGGGATCGACGACGGTCAGCGGATCCGGCTCGCCGGCCGCGGCCATGCTGGCGAGTCGGGCGGCCCGCCCGGTGATCTCTACGTGCTCGTCGCGGTCGCTGACCACGAGCGCTTCATGCGCGACGGCGACGACCTCGTCACGGTGATCGACGTTCCGGCCCCAGCGGCGGCGCTCGGGACCCAGGTGACGATCACCGACCTGCACGACGGCGAGGTGACGATCGAGGTCCCGCCGGGAACCCAGCCCGGCGAGGTGATCTCGCTGCCCGGCGCCGGAATGCCGAACCTGCGCCGCCGCGGGCGCAACGGCAACCTGCGCGCGGTCGTCAACGTGATCATCCCGCGGCGGCTGAGCAAGGAGCAGCGCGCGCTCCTCAAGCAGCTCGCCGACTCGATCGGCGAGGAGAATCTTCGCCACGACGAGACGCTGGTCGGCAAGCTGCGCCGGCTGTTCACCACGTGATCCGCCTCGCGTTGCGGGTCCGCCGCGCAGACGCCGAGGTCGTGCTCGCCGAGCTGCTCGAGCTCGCTCCGAGCGGCGTCGAGGAGGTCGACGACGGCGACGTCGTCGAGTACGCGGTCTACGGGGCGCCCGGCGAGCTGCCGGCGCTGCCTGATCTGCGGGCGGCGGCCGGCGGCGCGCTGGTCGACGTCACGACGACCGAGATCGACGACGACTGGGCCGACCGCTGGCGCGCGTTTCACCAGCCGATCGAGGTCGGCGGCCGGCTGCGCGTCCGCCCGCCGTGGGTCGCGCCGAAGTCCGGCATCGAGGAGATCGTGATCGACCCCGGGCAGGCGTTCGGCACCGGAGCTCACCACACGACGCGGTTGTGCCTCGAGCTGCTGTGCGAGCTGCCGAGCCACGGCGGCCCGCTTGTCGACGCCGGCTGTGGCTCGGGCGTCCTGGCGATCGCCGCCGTCAGGCTCGGGTACGACCCGGTGCTCGCGTTCGACTTCGACTCGCTGGCCGTCGATGCGACGCGCGAGAACGCGCACGTCAACGGCGTCGCGCTGGACGTTCAGCGCCTGGACCTGCGCGAACGCCGCACGCCCGGCGCGCCGACGGTCGTCGCCAACCTGCTGCGCCCGCTGCTGCTGCGAGTGGCGGCCGACGGGTTCGACGGTGACCCGCCGCAGCGCCTGATCGCGTCGGGCCTGCTGGCCCACGAGGGCGCCGAGGTTGCCGCGGCGTTCGCGGCGCACGGCCTGCGCGAGACGGCTCGGCGCGGCGGCGGGGAGTGGCTTGCGCTGGCCCTCGCGCGAACTTAGTGTGGTTTCCTTGAGGAATCGCGCGCTCGCTGTCGGCGCCATGGCGGCGCTGGGACGCGATCATCTCCGCGCCGGCGCTGGCCAACGGGACCCGGGTCCACGTCAGCGCCCGCGGCCCGGGCTGGAGCGCGGTGTGGGTCGCGCGCCTGGACCAGGTCGCCCAGCCCGACGCCTTGCGGGCCAAGGTCTCGAGCATCCGCTACACCGCCAACCACGTGAGTGTCGTCCTGGGCGGCGACGTCGGTCCTTACGGCGCGACGTACTCGGCATACGTGACGCTCCACGGGCACCGTGTCTCGTCGATGGCACGGGGGCCGCTGACGATCTTCGGGCTGATCACGCTGACCCTCCACCATGGCCAGGCGCACAAGGTCCGCCACGGCGGCCAGCTCGTGCTGGCGATCGCCGCCGGCGCCCAGCACAGGACGGTCCGCGTGACGCTGAAGTAGCTACACGCCGGCCGGCGCGGCCTTGAGCACGCTGCCGAGCAGACCCGGGAAGCGGGCGTCGAGGTCGTCGCGGCGCAGCGACGTCATCTTCGTTCGCCCGACGATCTCCTGTTCGATGATGCCGGCCTCGCGCAGGACCCTGAAGTGGTGGCTGCGCGTGGACTTGGTAACCGGGAGTTCGATGCTGTTGCAGGCGCACGGGCCGGGCCTCGCGGCGAGCACCGCCACGAGGCGCAGGCGCATCGGATCGCTGAGCGCGTGCAGGACGGCTGTCAACTCCAGCTCGTCGCGGGTCGGCGCTTCGAGAGAGATGGAGGTGGTGTCAAGCATGAGACAAAGGTTCGATGATCATCGAACCGATTTGGTACGATGACTCATCGAACTGTATCGCAGCCGCCCTCGAAGGACCAGCCACCATGCCCCGCAGCCTCCGTACCGCCGCCATCGTCGCCGTCACCGGCGCCGCGCTGTTCATGGTCGTCCTTGACAACCTGATCGTCGCGTCGTCGCTGCCCGCCCTGCAGTCGAGCCTGAACGCGTCGCTGGACACGGTCGAGTGGGTCATCGACGCCTACATCCTGACAATCGGCGTCACGCTGCTGACCGGCGCCGCGCTTGGCGACCGCTACGGGCGCAAGCGCGTGTTTGTCTTCGGGCTCGTCCTGTTCACCGCCTCGTCGGCCGCGGCCGCGCTCGCCCCGAACATCGGGTTCCTGGTCGGCGCGCGCGTCGTCCAGGGGCTCGGCTCGGCGATGGTGCTGCCGTTGACCCTGACCCTGGTCAGTGCCGCGTTCCCGCCCGAGCGCCGCGGCCTGGCGCTCGGCATGTGGACGTCGATCGCGGGTGCCGGTGTGGCGTTGGGGCCGATCGTCGGCGGGCTGCTGGTCAGCACCGGGTCGTGGCACCTGATCTTCTGGGCCAACGTGCCGGTCGGGATCGTCGCCGTGCTCGGCGCGCTGCGTGTTCTGCCCTCCGACCGCGGCGTCCACGAGCCGCTCGACCCCGTCGGCATGGCACTCGTCGCCGGAGGCCTGTTCGCGGTCATCGAGGCGACGGTGCGCGCGCCGCACGCCGGCTGGACCGCTGCCCCGACGGTCGTCGGCTACGTCGTCGGCATCGCGCTGCTGGCCGCGTTCGCCGCCCACGAACGCCGCTCGCCGCACGCGATGATCCCGGCGCGACTGTTCGCCGACCCGCGCTCCGCCGCGATGAACGTCTCGGCGTTCGCGATCAGCATGGCGATGTTCGCGACGTTCCCGCTGGTGATCCAGTACCTGTCGCACGACCTCGGCGAGGGACCGGTCGCGGCCGGGATCGACACGCTGCCGTGGACGATCATGCCGTTCCTCGTGTCACCGTTCGCCGGGCGGCTCGGGCGCCGTGTCGCGCCCGCGCTGCTGACCGCGATCGGCCTGGTGATCCTCGGGATCGGAATCGCCGGGTTCGCATTTGCGCTCGACGCGGGCGCGAGCCCGGCGGAGCTCGTGCCGGCCGGGATCGTGACCGGCTTGGGCGTCGCGCTGGCGTTGCCGAACATGGCCGCGGTCGCGATCGGCAGCGTGGAGCCGCGCGACATCGGCAAGGCCTCGGGGATGCTCAATACGTCGCGCCAGATCGGCGCCGTGTTCGGGGTTGCGGTGGGCGTGGCGATCGCGCAGGCGACCGGCTCGTTTTCGACCGCGCTGCTCGTCGCCGCGGCAGTCGCCGTCGTCGGTGGTGTCGCCGCGGTCGCCGACCGCTTTCTGGAGCGCGTCGCGGTCGTCGCGGCGTAAGCCGGCCACCGGGGCGATCTCGCTCGGCGTTGGGTTCGTCGCCAACGGAGCGCGCAAGGACATCGCGATCACGGCGGGGCGTTCCCCGTCCTGAGCAACATCGCGACCCGCGCGCCAAGGTTCGACTGAAGGCGCTGATCTAGTGTGGGGCCGGTGCCGAATCGGCAGCCCTCGTTCCGCTCGCTGTTCGCCCTCGTGGGTGCGCTCGTCCTGATCGAGGTCATGTTCTATTCGGCGCTGGCCCCGCTGCTTCCCTACTACGCCCACCACCTGCCGCTGTCCAAGGGCGCGGCCGGAATCCTGACCGCGTCGTATGCGGCGGGTTCGGTGCTGTTCGCACTGCCGCTGGGACTCGTCGTGGCGCGTGTCGGGGTCAAGCGGACGATCGTGGTCGGGGCGTTCGTGCTCGCGGGCTCGAGCCTCGTGTTCGGCTTCGGGCGATCGCCGGCGGTGCTCGACAGCGCTCGGCTGATTCAGGGCATCGCCGGCACGGCGATCTGGATCGCCGGGATCACCTGGGTCGCCGACGCGGCGCCGGAGGACCGCCACGGCGAGACGGTCGGGGCGCTGCTCGGGATCGCGATCGGCGGGGCGCTGCTCGGGCCGGTGATCGGCTCGGCCGCGCGGCTGACCAGCCCTGAGATCGTGTTCAGCGTCGTCGCGGCGGCGATCGCGACGCTCGGCGCGTGCGCGCTCGCGGCGCCCGCGCCGGTCGGCGCCCGCCTCGGCGGCATGGCGCCGGCGGCGCTGCGGGCGGCCGCCCGCGACGGCCGCGTCTGGGCCGGGACGTGGTTCACCATGCTGCCGGCGACGCTGCTCGGCGTGCTCGACGTGCTCGTCCCGTTGCGGCTCAACGCGCTCGGCGCCGGGGCGCTCGTGATCGGTGGCGTGTTCCTCGTCTCGGCGCTGCTCGAAGCGGGCGCGAGCCCGATCTTCGGGCGCCTGACCGACCGCTACGGCCCGCCGCCGCTGATCCGCGTCGGGCTCGTCGCCGCGGCGGCGTTCGCGGTCGTGCTCCCGCTGCCCGACACGTCGTGGCTGCTCGCGGTGATCGCCGCGCTGGCAGGCGTCGCGATCGGAATCGCGTGGGTTCCGGCGAACACGCTGCTGAGCGGCGTTGCGGAGGAGCATCGGCTGCATCAGAGCATGGCGTTCGCCCTATGGGCATTCGGGTGGGCCGCGGGCATCACGTTGGGTTCGGCGGTGGGGGCGCCGCTGGCGGAGGCGACGTCGGATGCCGTGCCGTACGCGGTGGTGGCGGTGATGTGTGTGGTGACTTTTTTTGGCGTGGCGGGACGAACAGCATCATCGACGGAGGGGCGGGCTGAGGCGTCTGCGGAGCTGCGCGGTAGATAAGTGGCGCTATGTGCCACTTTCCCACCGAGCAACCATGTGACCACTGGCGTTCCGGCCCACTCTGCCTAAATGATGCTGTTTCGGACCCTCACAACGCCCCGGCCCAGCTGAACTCCCGCACGCGCCAGTCCTCGAACAGCGGCGCGACCGCAACGCCCTGGCCCGACGAGTTGATCATGAAGTCGGGGCTCATCGCGATGCCGACGTGGACGATGCGACCCTCGGTCGCCTTCTGCCAGAAGCGGCCGGGGCCGAAGAACAGCAGGTCGGCGGGCGCGATCTGGTCGAGGCGCAGCCGCGCCGCGCGCGGGACCTCGGCCGCCATCTGCGCCGCCGTGCGCCCGAGGATCGCGCGGCCGGCCGGCAGCCCGCTGAGCTTGAACACGCGCCATACGAGCCCCGAGCAGTCATAGCCGCCGTGGGCCTGGAAGCCGAGCCGGCTGCGGGCGCCCTGGGACACGTCGGCCTCACCGCCCCAGACGTACGGCATGCCGATCCGCGATACCGCGATCCGCAGCGCCGCGGCCTGGGCCGGCGTATAGCGCGGCAGGACGTAGTCGGCGAGGACCTCGCGGACGTACTCCTGCTGGGAGCCGTCGAACGACAGCGCCTGGTCCAACGACCACGCGGCCTCGGCACGGGTGATCGCGTCGGTCGGGTACAGCTCGAGGGCGTCCGATGCGGAGGGGTGGTCGAAGCGCAGCCCGAGCAGTCGCGCGACGACCTCAGTTCCGAAACGGGCGGGCGGGTTGAGCCCCGCCCGCCGCGTTTCGAGCTCTACGGCGGCAGCCACGTCGGCCAGCCCGAGCTGGTCGACCAGTAGACGATCGAAACTGTAGACCGAGACCCGCCCTCCATGCGCCGGTACCGCCGCGACCCCGAGCCGCGCCGCGAGCGCCGCGAGCGCGTCGGGCAGCTGGTCGCCCGCGACGTGCTGCTCGCCGTGGAACGCGCCGTCGGGCAGCGTCGGCATGAGCCCGGCCCCGGCCACGCGGTACTGAGCTCGCAGATCCCACGTCCCGAGCCCCGGGACCGTAGCACGGGCGGCGGTCGGGCCGAACAGCGCGGTGGCGGCGGCGCACGCGCAGGCCAGCAGGCAGAACCGTCTCATCGCGTCAGATATCGACACGTATCCTTGTAAGTGAAATGCCGTTGGCCGACACCGTCAAGGACGACCTCACCACCGCCATGAAGGCCGGGGACAAGACGCGCGTCGGCGCGTTGCGCCTCGTGCTGTCCGAGCTCCAGAAGGACGCGAAGGCGGGCGGCGACGACGAGGTCGCGGTTCTGCGCCGCGAGCGCAAGCGCCGGCTGGAGTCCGCTCAGGCGTTCCGCGACGGCGGGCGCCCCGAGCTCGCCGACTCCGAGGAGTACGAGGCCGACGCTGATCTCGGCCTACCTTCCGGCCGAGATGTCCGATGACGAACTCGACTCGATCGTCGCCGACGCGATCGCCGACACCGGCGCCGTCGAGGCCAAGGACATGGGCACCGTCATGAAGGCGGCCATGGCCAAGGTCGGCGGGCGCGCCGACGGCAAGCGGGTCTCCGCCAAGGTCCGGGAAGCACTCAGTTGAGACGCCAGATCGAGCTATCCAACGAGGTCGCCGCGGCGCTGAGCGGCGCCCAGGACACGGTCCTGCGCGCGCTCGAATCGCACCTCGGCTGCGAGCTGTTCCTGCGCGGCAACGTCGTCACGCTCGATGGCGCGCCCGACGACGTCCTCAACGGCGGCGACCGTCGTCCAGGAGCTCTCGGAGCTGATCGAGCAGGGCCACGAGATCGCCCCCGGCACGATCGCCGCCGTGACCGGCGCGCTCGACCAGCACCAGTCGCCGGCCGAGATCCTCGAGGACGTGGTCTGGCGCCATCGCTCGACCCGAGTCGCGCCCAAGACCGTCAACCAGAAGCGCTACGTCGACTCGATCCGCCACAACACGATCACGTTCGGCGTCGGCCCGGCCGGCACCGGCAAGACGTTCCTGGCCGTCGCGATGGCCGCCGCGGCGCTGACGCGGCGCGAGGTCAGCCGCGTGATCCTGACCCGCCCGGCCGTCGAGGCCGGCGAGCGGCTCGGCTTCCTGCCCGGCGACATGATGGCCAAGATCGATCCCGTATCTGCGGCCGCTGTTCGACGCGCTGCACGACATGATCGAGCCCGAGAAGGTGTCCCAGCACCTCGAGCGCGGCGTGATCGAGGTCGCACCGCTGGCCTTCATGCGCGGGCGCACGCTCAACGACAGCTTCGTGATCCTCGACGAGGCCCAGAACACGAGCCCCGAACAGATGAAGATGTTCCTGACCCGGCTCGGCTTCGGGTCCAAGATGGTCATCACCGGCGACATCACCCAGATCGACCTGCCGCGCGACCAGCGCAGCGGGCTCGATCGTCGTCGGAGAGATCCTCGACGAGGTCGAGGGGATCGACTTCGTGCGCTTCGGCGGCGACGACGTCGTCCGTCACCGGCTCGTGCAGCGGATCGTCGAGGCCTACGCCGAGCACGGCGAGGTCCAGCAGCGTGACCGCGGCCGACCTGCGGGCTTGAGCGAGCTCGACGTCGAGCTGCTGGGGCCGCGGCCGGCCGACGCGCCGGACGAGGCCCAGACGCGCGAGCTCGTCGCGGCGGCGCTGGCCAGCGCCGGGGTGACGGCCGGGCACGTCGCCGTGCAGTACGTCGACGCCGACCGCATCGCGCAGCTCAACCGCGACCACCGCGCGAAGAACGGGGCCGACCGACGTCCTGTCGTTCCCGATCGACGGCGCCGGCGACGCCCCGGGCCCGCGCGAGCTCGGCGACGTCGTCATCTGCGCGGCGCACACCACCGACCTGCGCGAGGCGATCGTCCACGGCGCGCTGCACCTGGTCGGGATGGATCACGAGACCGACGACGGCGAGATGCTCGCCGTCCAGGCGGAGATCCTGGCCCGATGACCCGCTCGGGCTACGTCGCGCTGGCCGGGCGCCCCAACGCCGGCAAGTCGACGCTCGTCAACGCGCTCGTCGGCCACAAGGTCGCGATCGTCTCCGACAAGCCGCAGACCACGCGCCGCGCGATCCGCGGCGTGCTGACCCGCGACGATTCGCAGCTCGTGCTCGTCGACCTGCCGGGCGTGCAGCGCCCGCTCGACGCGCTCACGACCCGGATGCAGCGCCGCGTCGAGCGGGAGGTCGCCGACTGTGACGCCGCGCTGCTGCTGCTCAACGGCGACCAGGGCGTCGGTCCCGGGGATCGCTTCATCGCCAAGCTGCTGGCCGGCGCCGGCGTGCCGGTCGTCGTCGCCGTCAACAAGGTCGACCGCATCAACCGCGTCGCGCACGATGGAGGCGCTGACCGACGCGGCGGCGCTCGATGTCGGCGACGACGTGTTCGCCATCTCGGCGCGCACGGGGCGAGGGCGCTGCCCGAGCTCGTCGCCCACCTCGAGGGGCTGATGCCCGAAGGCCCGTTCCTGTTCGCCGCCGACGAGATCTCCGACCAGCCGCGCGAGACGCTGATCGCCGAGCTGATCCGCGAGCAGGCGCTGCGCCGAACGTTCCAGGAGGTTCCGCATGCGGTCGAGGTGATCGTCGAGGAGCTCGATGAGTCGCGCGACGACCTGATCGAGATCCGCGCCACGGCGTGGGTCGAGGCCGAGTCGCAGAAGGGGATCCTGATCGGCGCGCGCGGGGCGAAGATCAAGTCGATCGGGACGGCGGCGCGCAAGGAGCTCGAGCGCGAACTCGGCTGCCGCGTGCACCTCGACCTGTCGGTGCGCGTGCGGCGCTCGTGGCGCGGCGACGACCAGCTGCTCGATCGCCTCGGCATCGAGTGACCCACACGGCGCCTCGATGTCTGGAGGGACATCCAACGGTGTCGGGCTCGCGCGCCCGCTCTCGCGCGGGCCCGGCTTCCGCCTACTCGCCCGATTCGTTGAGCGACAGCGTGTTGCCGTCGGGGTCTGCGAACCACGCGATCCGTGCACCGGACGGCGCGGTCCACACGCCGTCGGCGTCCTGCGTCCATCCCGTCGTAGCGCAGGATCTCGACACCCTGCTCGCGCAGCGCGGCGATCGTCGCGGCGATGTCGTCGACTCGCCAGCCCAGCACTGTGAACGGGTCCGGCGCAAACGCCTCGACACGCGTCACGCGCAGCGGCGTGCCGTTGCCGTCGTAGGCGTTGGCGAACGGGCTGGACTCGACGCGCCGCAGTCCGAGAACGTCGCCGTAGAACGCGTGCGAGCGTTCGAGGTCGGTTGTCGCCGCGAAGGCAACGAGCGTTGCAGAGGCCAACATGCCGTCGAAGCTACAGTGAGGCGACTGTGGACATCAGCTACGACGCAAACGGCCTCGTTCCCGTGATCGTCCAGGACTGGAACACCGGCGAGGTCCTGACCCTGGCCTACGCCAACGAGCAGGCGGTCGCGCGCACGCGCGAGACCGGCGAGCTGCACCTGTGGTCGCGCTCGCGCGGCGAGCCGTGGCACAAGGGGGCGACGTCGGGCAACACGCAGGCGGTCAAGGCGCTGCGCCTGGACTGCGACGGCGACGCGCTGCTGGCGCTCGTCGTCCCGGCCGGTCCCGCTTGCCACACCGGGCGAGCGGACGTGCTTCCACAACGGCGACCTCGACCCGCCCGCTCCGCACGAGGCGCTGCCGGCGCTCGAGCGCACGCTGAGCGCACGCGCCGCCGAGATGCCCAACGGCTCGTACACGACGAGGCTGCTGTCGGACCCGCCGCTGATCGCCGAGAAGGTGCTCGAGGAGGCCGAGGAGGTCACGCGCGCCGCGCGCGAGGAGTCCGACGAGCGCGTCGACGAGGAGACGGCCGACGTCCTCTACCACCTGATGGTCCTGCTGCGCTCGCGCGGCCACGACCTGACCGGCGCGCAGGAGGTGCTCAATGGCCGTCGCCGCTGACCCCAGCGCGCTGCGCATCGAACCGGCGCTCGACGAGGTCCGCACGCTGGCCGCCGAGTACAACGTCGTCGCGCTGCGCCACAGCTTCATCGACGACTGCGAGACGCCGGTCAGCGCGCTGCTGAAACTGCGCGCCAGCGATCCGACGGCGCCTGCGTTCCTGCTCGAGTCGGCCGAGCAGGGCCAGCAGGTTGGCCGCTACTCGTTCATCGGTGTGCGCCCGCGCCACGTCCTGCGCTGGTCGCTGGGCGACGAGGGCGACCCGTACGCGTTGGCCGCCGACGAGGTCGCGCGCTACCGCCAGGCCCCGTTCGACGATATGCCGCCGTTCGCGGGCGGCGCGGTCGGCTACTTCGGCTACGACCTCGTGCGCACGCTCGAGCCGCTCGGCGAGGTCAACCCCGACCCGCTCGGGCTGCCCGACCTCGCGCTGATGTTGTCCGACGTGCTCGTCGTCTTCGATCACCTACGCCACACGGTCACGATCCTCGCCAACGTCTACGCCGAGGACGACGTCGAACGCTCCTACGCCAGCGCGGTGGCGACGATCGGCGAGCTGCGCGAGCTGCTGGCCGGCCCCGTGCCACGTGCGCCGGTGCGCCCGGCGCTGCCCGAGCCCGAGTTCACGGTCAACATGGAGCGCGGGCAGTTCGAGGCGATGGTCGCGCGGATCATCGAGTACACGCACGCCGGCGACGTGTTCCAGGTCGTGCCGTCGCAGCGCTTCTCGACGCCGCTGGCCGTCGACCCGTTCTCGGTCTACCGCGGGCTGCGGGTCGTCAACCCGAGCCCCTACATGTACTTCCTCGACTTCGGCGACTTCCAGATCGCCGGCGCGAGCCCCGAGCCGCTGCTGACCGTGTCCGGCAACCACGTCTCGACGCGGCCGGTCGCCGGCACCCGCCCGCGCGGTGCCACGCCGGACGAGGACGCGGCGCTGGCGGCCGAGATGCTCGCCGACGAGAAGGAGTGCGCCGAGCACGTGATGCTCGTCGACCTGGCCCGCAACGACCTCGGCCGCGTGTGCCGCTACGGGACGGTCGCCGTCGGCCGCTTCATGGCCGTCGAGACGTACTCGCATGTCATGCACATCGTCAGCGACGTCTCGGGGACGCTGCGCGACGGCGTCACGGCGATGGACGCGCTGCGCTCCGCGCTGCCGGTCGGGACGCTGTCGGGCGCGCCGAAGGTCCGCGCGATGCAGATCATCGACGAGCTCGAACCGGTCAAGCGTGGCGGCTACGGCGGCGCCGTCGGGTGGCTGTCGTACTCGGGCGACCTCGACACCGCGATCCATATCCGCACCGTCGTCATCTGCGACGGGATGGCCCACGTGCAGGCCGGTGGCGGAACGGTCGCTGACGCCAAGCCCGCGTTCGAGTACGAGGAGTCGGTCGCCAAGTCGCGCGCCGTCCGCCAGGCACTGGCGCTCGCCCACGCCCAGACCGACTGGCCCTGAGAGAACCGGAGCAGCCATGCGCGTCCTGATGATCGACAACTACGACTCGTTCACGTACAACCTCGTCCAGTTCCTCGGCGAGCTCGGGGCCGAGCTCGAGGTCGTGCGCAACGACAAGGCGTCGGTCGACGATCTGCTCGACCGACGACCCGACCGCGTCGTCGTCTCGCCCGGGCCGTGCACGCCCAACGAGGCCGGGATCTCACTCGAGGTCGTGCGCCGCTTTCCCGAGGCCGGGATCCCGCTGCTCGGCGTCTGCCTCGGCCACCAGGCGCTTGCACAGGCGTTCGGCGGCGACGTCATCCGCCACGAGCCGATCCACGGCAAGACGACGACGATCGAACACGACGGGCGCACGATCTTCGAGGGCCTTCCGTCGCCGCTGACGGCCGGGCGCTACCACTCGCTGGTCGTCGACCCGTCGACGCTGCCCGACTGCTTCGAGGTGTCGGCTCGCGGCGGTGGCGTGTTGATGGCGATCCGCCACCGCGAGCTGCCGGCCGAGGGCGTCCAGTTTCACCCGGAGTCGGTGCTGACCGACGAGGGCATGGCGCTGCTGAGCAATTTCCTTGCCGGTGGCGTCCCCGCGCATGCCTGAGCCGATCCTGACCAAGGCGATCGATGCGCTGGCGTCGGGTCACGATCTTGAGCAGGACCAGGCCGAGGAGGTCCTGCGCACGATCATGTCCGGCGACGCGACCGAGGTCGAGATCGCGGGCTTCCTGATCGCGCTGCGCACGAAGGGGGAGACCGAGGACGAGCTGGCGGGCCTGGCCGCCGCGATGCGCGCGCTCGCCACGCACGTCGCCAGCGAGCGCCATGACCTGCTCGACACCGCCGGGACCGGTGGCGGGCGCTCGACGTTCAACGTCTCCACGACCGCCGCCCTGATAGCAGCGGGCGCAGGCTGCGCGGTCGCCAAACACGGCAACCGCTCGGCGACCAGCCGCAGCGGCAGCGCCGACGTGCTCGAGGCCCTCGGGGCGCGGATCGACCTGCCGGCCGCGTCGGTCGGGCGGTGCATCGACGGCGCCGGTTTCGGCTTCATGTTCGCGCCGGTCCATCACCAGGCGACCCGCTTCGTCGTCCCGGTGCGCCGCGAGCTCGGCGTGCGCACGGTCTTCAACCTGCTCGGCCCGCTGACGAACCCGGCCGGCGCGCGGCGCCAGCTGATCGGGGTGGCCGATCCGTCGTATCTGGACCGGATCGCGGGCGCGCTGCATCGCCTGGGTGTCGATCGCGCGCTGGTAGTGTCCGGCGAGGATGGACTCGACGAGATGTCCACATCCGCGCCGACGCACGTCGTGGAGGTCGATCAAGCGGGCGTGCGGCGTAGCGTCGTGAGCGCGACCGACGTCGGTCTGACCGAGAGCCGCGACGGCGATGCCGTCGCGGGCGGGTCGCCGCAGGACAACGCGCAGATCACGCGGGCGATCCTGAGCGGCGAGGACGGACCGGCCCGCGATCTGGCGCTGCTGAACGCCGGCGCCGCGATCTACGTCGGCGGCGCCGCCGAGTCGATCGCCGAGGGCGTCGAGGTAGCGCGCGCGGCGATCGACGACGGGAGCGCCGCCGCGGCGCTCGACCGCTACGTGACGCTCAGCAACGAGCTCGCTCCCGCCGAGGTCGCGCCGTGAACATGCTCGACCAGCTCGTCGAGACCGCGCGCGAGGGAGTTCGGCGTCGCAGCAGCAGCGTGCCGATCTCCGAGCTCGAGCGCCAGGCGGTCGACCGCCCCGAGGGCAGACCGTTCGCGGAGGCACTGCTGCGTCCCGGCGTGTCGCTGATCGCCGAGCACAAGCGCCGATCGCCGTCGGCGGGCGAGATCCGTGCCGACATGACGGTCACCGAGATCGTCGGTGCCTACGAGCGCGGCGGCGCGGCCGCACTGTCGATCCTGACCGAGGAGCAGAACTTCGGTGGCTCGCTCGACGACCTGCGCGAGGCGCGCACGGCGACCGGGCTGCCGATCATCCGCAAGGACTTCATCGTTGAGCCCTACCAGGTCTACGAGACCGCGGCCGTCGGGGCCGATGCGCTGCTGCTGATCGCGGCCGCCCTGCACGACGACGATCTCGCCGAGCTGTACGCGCTGGCCCTCGACCTCGACCTCGACGTGCTCGTCGAGATTCACGACGAGGCGGAGCTCGAGCGCGCGCTCGAGGTCGCCGACGCCGACGTGATCGGGATCAACAACCGCGACCTGACCGATTTCTCGGTCGACATCAACCGCACGATCGAGCTGCTGTCCGACGTCCCGGCCGGCAAGACCGTCGTCTCGGAATCGGGCTTCCACGACCGCGAACAGATCGACGAGCTCGAGCGTGTCGGTGTCGACGCGGTGCTGGTCGGCGAGAGCCTGATGCGCGCGCCCGACGTCGAAGCGGCGTGCCGCGCGCTGACCGGGGTCGCGGACGAGTTCGACGCCGGCTAGCACGCCGCGGCTGGACGAATATCGCGGGCGCTGCTGAGGATCAGACCGGCGCGGCCGAACCTCCGGTCGAGCAGGATCCGCAGCCCATGAAGTCGTCCCACATTGCTGTCGCCCTCGCCGCTGCCGTCATCGGCGGCGCCATCGTCGCCGTTGCGGTCGGCGTGTTCGGCGTGGGTGCCGAGACGGTCACGACGGTCGTCGACGCGACGCCACGCAACGCGGCCGACGTCAGCGAGGGCAAGGTGCTGACCGCCCGTGACATCTACAAGCAGACCTCGGGCGGGGTCGTGTTCATCACGTCGACGATCGAGCAGCAGGCCCAGCCGTCGGACCCGTTCTACGACTTCGGCGCGCCCCAGGTGCAGCAGGGGATCGCGACCGGCTCCGGCTTCATGGTCGACGGCAACGGAACGATCCTCACCAACGCCCACGTCGTCGCCAACGCGACGAAGGTCGAGGTCCGCGGCTCGAACATCAAGACGGTCGAGGCCAAGATCGTCGGCCGCGACGTCTCCGACGACCTCGCGGTGCTGAAGATCGACCCGTCCGGGCTCGGTCTGCATCCGCTCACGCTCGGCTCGTCGCGCGACGTGCAGGTCGGCGATCCCGACGGTCGCGATCGGCAACCCGTTCGGGCTCGACCGCACGCTCACGACCGGCGTCGTGTCCGCGCTGCAGCGCCAGATCCAGGCGCCCAACGGCTTCAAGATCGACCACGTCATCCAGACCGACGCCGCGATCAACCCCGGCAACTCGGGCGGGCCACTGCTCGACAGCGCGGGCGAGGTGATCGGCGTCAACTCGCAGATCGAGACCGGCGGCTCGGGCAGCGAGGGCAACATCGGCATCGGCTTTGCGATCCCGATCGACACGGCCAAGAAGGTGATCCCGCAGATCGAGCGCCATGGGACGATCGAGGTTCCGTACCTCGGCGTGACGAGCGAGACGATCGACGACACGCTTTCGTCGCTCAACCTGCCGGTCAAGCACGGCGTGCTCGTACAGACCGTGACCTCGGGCACCGGCGCGGCCAAGGCGGGGCTGCGGGCGGGGGACATCACGGCGACCGTCGCGGGCACCCAGATCGTGCTCGGCGGCGACATCATCACCAAGGTCGACGGGGACAAGGTCTACGGGGCCGATCAGCTGCGGACGCTGATCGCCAGCCACAAGGTCGGCGAGCAGGTCACGCTGACGATCATGCGCGGCAGCGACACGGAAAAGCTGTCGGTGACGCTCGGCAAGGCGCCGGCCGAGGCGTCGACGCCGGCGAACCCGTAGGCGGCTCATTGACGTCCTCGCGTAGGCCTTGTTGCATGCTCCGGTCGGCGGTGCGATGCTCGCAATGACAGGCCCGGCTGCGCCGGGCCGCAACGGAGGGAGCGGACATGTCCGACCGAGTGCTGTTCATCGGCTGGAACGATCCTGTACGCGGCGCGGAAGAGCGCGCGTTGGAGGTGTTCAACGAAGCGATTGGGATCCTCGGCCGCATGCAGCAGGACGGACGGATCGAGGGCTTCGACGTCTCACTTCTCGAGCCCAACGGTGATCTCAGCGGCTTTATGGTCGTCCACGGCACCGCCGATCAGCTCGCCGCACTGAAGCAGGACGACGAGTTCCTGCGCAACACGGTCGACTCAACCCTGTGCGTCGACGGCATCCGCCACATCGACGGGTTCGCCAACGAGGGCGTCGCCGCGCAGTTGACGATCTACCAGGAGGCGATCGGCCGGGTGCCGCAGCGCGCCTGAGGCTCTTCAACCGGGCACGGTGCTGCCGACTACATCGGTAGCACCATGCCCGACGAGCCGATCCACGACCGCATCGCCGCCTTGCGAGCCCGGACGCCGGCGCAGACGGTGGCGCTGGTGTCGCACGCCCTTCGCACGTGCGAGCAGGACTCGAGCCGACCCGCCGCGCGCGACTGGGTGCGCCTGTGGCGCCCGGAGCGGGCCGCGATCGCCGTGGTCGCCGAATGCACGTGCCCTACCGGGCACTGCGATATCTGCAACTAGACCGCCGACAGGCGGATCAACGGTGCGTATGCGCCTGCTCGCCGGGACGCTGATCTCGTGCTGCTATGCCAAGGCCGACGACTACCGAGCACCCGCTCAAGGCCCCCACGCCGGAGTCGATCACGTGACGGTATGCGTTCGGTTGCCGCCATCGCTCTCACGCTCGCGCTGCTACCCGTCCTCGCCGCGGGCGCTCAGTCCTCGCCCCGGGCCCAGGACGCCTCGGCCCAGGCCGACCTGCGCGGCCTCGTATCACTCGTCGGTACCTGCTACGCGCAGTTCGACGACTACACCCTGTGCGCCGCCGCGCGCCAGCTCACGCGCGGTGGAGCGGTGAAGACGCGCCTCCCACTCGTTGACGGGCTGCCGCCGGCACGCTCGGGCAAGGTGGCGGTCACCGCGTCCTCGGCGTCGACCTACTCGGTCGACGCCGTGTCCAAGAGCGGCGTCCGCTACCGGCTCCGCGTCAGCGCCGACGGGCGCGTGACGCAGAGCTGCGCCCCGCGCGGCCGCGGGCTGTGCCCGGCCTCCGGCCACTTCGACAGCGGCGCGCTGAACCTCGTGGCCGGCCAGCGCCGCCACCACCACGCGCTGATCGCTACCTCAGACGCACAGGCGCGGACCGCCGTCGGAACCCTCGCCACGCTCGTCGAGTCCTGCTTTGCGACGACCCACACGTACCTCGGATGCATGACCGTCGCTGCGCTGACGCGCGGCGGCGCGGGCGCCGGGCTGCCGCTGGTCGACGGATACCCCAGCATCGGCAGGTCGCGGTGACGGCGTCGTCGGCCAGTGGTTACACGATCCAGGGCCTGTCGAAGAGCGTCACCGTGTACCAACTGGCGCGCGGCCCGTCGGGCATCAGTCACACGTGCTCGCCGGTCGGTACCGCGTCGTGCCCGGCTACGGGCGCCTGGTAGCCCCGACCGCCCGCCTACGATGTAGGGCGTGGACGCCGATCGCCCGCCCAAGATCAAGCACTGCGGCCTCACGAGCCTGCGCGACGCGCAGCTCGCGATCGAGGCCGGCGCCTGGGCGCTGGGGATGATCCTGTGGCCGCGCTCGCCGCGGGCGTGCGACGAGACCGAGGCGGTCCGGATCGCCAGTGCGTTTCGGCGCGGCGGGCCCGAGCTGGTCGGCGTGTTCGTCAACCCGACACTCGACGAGGTCGCCCATGCCGCCGACGCCATCGGTCTGACGATGCTCCAGCTCCACGGCGACGAGGGCCCGGTGTTCTGCGCCGAGGTCGCGCGCCGCACGGGTTGCCGGGTCATCAAGGCGACGGCGGTTCGCGGCAACTCAGACATGCAGGCGATCGAGGCCTTCCACACCGACTTCCACCTCCTCGATGCCCACGTACCGGGGCAGCGAGGCGGGACCGGCGAAACGTTCGACTGGGAGCTCGTCTCGCACCGGCGCTCGAAGATCCCACTGATCCTCAGCGGCGGCCTGAAGGCCGGCAACGTCGCCGAGGCGATCGCCGCGACGCGCCCGTTCGCCGTCGACGTCGCGTCGGGCACCGAGTCGTCGCCCGGCGTCAAGGATCCCGAGAAGCTGATCGCGTTCGGGGCCGCCGTCGCGGCGTGCGGCGGAGGTTGCGGCGTGACGATCGAGACGCTCCCGCACCGCTACGGGCCCTACGGCGGCCAATACGTCCCCGAGACGCTGATGCCGGCGCTCGCCGAGCTCGAGGCGGCGTGGATCGACGCGCTGGCGACGACGAGGCGTTCCGCGGCCGGCTGGCCGAGCTGAGCCGCGACTACTGCGGGCGGCCGACGCCGCTGTACCTGGCCGAGCGACTGAGCGAAGCCGCGGGACGCGAGATCTGGCTCAAGCGCGAGGACCTGATGCACACCGGCTCGCACAAGCTCAACAACGCGCTCGGCCAGGCGCTGCTGGCCAAACGGATGGGCAAGCCGCGGGTCATCGCCGAGACCGGCGCCGGGCAGCACGGTGTCGCGTCGGCGACCGCGTGCGCGCTGCTCGGGCTGGAGTGCATCGTCTACATGGGCGCCGAGGACGTTCGCCGCCAGGCGCCCAACGTCCAGCGCATGGAGCTGCTCGGCGCGCGGGTCGTGTCGGTCGACGCCGGCGCGCGGACGCTCAAGGAGGCGGTCAGCGCGGCGATCCGCGACTGGGTTGCGAACGTCGCCACGACCCACTACATCATCGGCTCGGCCGTCGGCCCGGCGCCCTACCCGGCGATCGTCCGCGAGCTGCAGCGCGTGATCGGCGACGAGGCGCGCGCCGAGCTGCTCGAGCGGGCCGGGCGGCTGCCCGATCGCGTGATCGCGTGCGTCGGCGGCGGCTCGAACTCGATCGGCATGTTCGCCGGCTTCGTCGACGACCCCAGGTGGCGCTGGTCGGCGTCGAGGCGGCGGGCGACGGGCTCGACAGCGGCCGCCACGGCGCGCCGCTGACCGCCGGCGGACCGGCCGGAGTCCTCCACGGCTCGCTGTCGGCCGTCCTTCAGGACCCCGATGGCCAGATCCTCGAGGCGCACTCGATCTCGGCCGGCCTCGACTACCCGGGCAGTGGCCCCGAGCACGCGTGGCTGCGCGACAGCGGCCGCGCGACGTACGTCGCCGTGACCGACGACGAGGCGCTGGCCGCGTTTCACCGAGTCGCCGAGCTCGAGGGGATCATCCCGGCGCTCGAGACCGCCCACGCGCTGCACTTTGCCCTCCAGCCGTCCGACAGCACGCTCGACGCCATCTGCCTGTCGGGGCGCGGCGACAAGGACCTCGCCGAGGTACTCGACCGCGGATGAGCACGACCTCGACCACCGGGACGCAGCGGATCGCCGACGCGTTCGCGTCGCGCGACCGGGCGCGCCGCGTTCATGCCGTACATGATGGGCGGCTTCCCCGACCTCGACACGTCGCGCGCGGTCGGCAACGCGTACGCCGACGGCGGCGCGGACCTCGTCGAGCTCGGGATCCCGTACTCAGACCCGCTGGCCGACGGGCCGGTGATCCACGCCGCCGGCACCGCCGCGCTCGCGGCCGGTGCGCGACCGACGACGTCCTGGGCCTCGCCGAGGCGCTCGCGCAGCGGCTCCCGGTCGTCGTCATGTGCTACGCGAACCTCGTCCTCGTGCCGGGCGCGCAGCGGTTCGCGCAGCGGCTCGCCGACGCGGGCGTCAGTGGCCTGATCGTCCCCGACCTACCGCTCGAGGAGGCCGACGAGGTCCGCGACGCGACCGACGCGGCCGGCCTCGCGCTCGTGCCGCTCGTCGCGCCGACGACGACCGACGAGCGAATGGCGCGCGATCGGGGCCGCAGGCTCGCGGCTTCCTCTACACGGTCTCGACGGTCGGCACGACCGGCGAGCGCGTGGCGCTCGCCGACGCGGTCGGCCGCGCTCCTCGAGCGCACGCGCGCCGCACACCGAGGTCCCGGTCGCGATCGGCTTCGGCATCGGCACGCCGGTCCAGGCCGTCGAGGCGGCCCGCGCCGGCGCCGACGGCGTGATCGTCGGCACGCGGCTCGTCCGCGCGGCCGGCGACGGCGAGGACATGCGAGCCCTCGTCGAGCAGTTCACCCAGGCGCTGCGCGAAGTGCCCGCGCGGTGATCCTGAACGTGATCAACGGCGATGCCGCGGCCGCCGACGTCGCGGCGGCGCTGGGCAAGGCGCAGATGCTCGTGTGGCGCGACGTGCTGCACGAGGGCCCGGTTCCCGCCGTTGTGCCCGAGGAGCTGGTCCTCGATCCGCGCCGCGTTCCTCGCCGGCCAGGGGTGGGCCGACGGCGACGAGGCGCGGATCTCGCTGGGCAAGCGCGACGCGCAGATCGCGGCGCTCGAGCCGTCGGACAAGGTCGTGCTGTGGTTCGAGGACGACGTCTACGACCAGCTCCAGCTGATCCAGGTGCTCGACCGCCTGACCGAGCACAACGGGCCGATCGACCTGATGGCGTTGCCGCGCGAGGGTCGCACGCCGCTGCTGTCCGCCACGCCCACGCCCGCGCCCTCGGCGAGTCGGAGCTCGCCCTCGCCCGCCACGCATGGGCGGCGTTCACGGCGCCCGACCCGCACGCGCTCCAGGACCTGTGGTTGGCCGGCACGCCCGAGCTGCCCGACCTCGGCCCGGCGCTCGGACGGCGCTCGAGGAGCTGCCGGCGACGACCGACGGCCTGTCGCGCACCGAGCGCCAGCTACTGGCGCGGATGCCGGCGACGTTGGTCGAGCTGGTGGAGGGCGACCGTCACGACGAGCCACGCCCGTTCGCATCCGACGCCGTGATCGAGAGCCGGCTGCGCGGACTGGCCGACCTGGCGCAGGGCGACTGGACGGGCTACGAGCTGACCGAGAAGGGCACCGAGGTGCTGGCCGGGCGTCAGCGTCACGAGCAGATCGATCGCTGGCAGGGCGGCGTCCGGCTCATCGGCCCGCGGGCGCGCTTCGAGTGGGATCCCGTCGCCCGGCGCGTGGGTTAGGATCCATGGATGGGCTTCATCGCCGCCACCACCGTCGCGTTGTCCGTCTGGATCACCCTCTGGGCGACCGGAACGAAGTCGTTCGACGCGTTCCTGCTGGCCCTGCTGATCATCACGCTGGCCGCCGGGTGGCGCATCATCGCGCCCGACCTGCCCGGTCACCGCGAGCACTGACCTACAATCGCCGACTCTCGTGTCGGGACATGGTGCAGTCGGTGCGCAGCAGTGGAGCACGGCGCTCGTCGGCGTGCTGGTGGCCGTCGCCGCGCTCGCGGCGGGCTGCGGCGGATCTTCGCACCAGACGACGCGCGTCCCCAGCGGCACGACGCTGACGATCTACTCGAGCCTGCCGTTCGGTGGGCCACGGCGCGCGGAGGCGCTGGACGTGCGCGACGCCGAGCTGCTCGCGTTGCGTGAGCGCCACGACCACGTCGGCAAGTTCGCGATCCGCTACATCAGCCTCGACGACGCGACGGCCAAGAAGGGCGGCTGGGAGCCCGATGCGACATCGGCCAACGCGCGCACGGCCGCCCAGGACAAGACGACGATCGCCTACCTCGGAGACCTCGACTCCGGCGCAACCGCGATCTCGCTGCCGGTGCTCAACGCGGTCGGCACGCTCCAGGTGACGCCGGCGAGCCCGGCCGTCGGGCTGACCCAGGGCGGGGTGGGGGCCGACAAGGGCGAGCCCGACAAGTACTACCCGACCGCGACGCGCACGTTCGGACGCGTCATGCCCAACGACACCGTCCAGGGCGCCGCCCTCGTGCGCTACATGGGCGACAAGGGCTGTACCGAGGTCTACGTGCTTCACGACTCCGAGCTGTACGACGGCGACGGGCTCGCCGAGGTCGTGGCAGCGGCGGCACCCAAGGCGGGGATCCAGGTCGCCGGCAACGACGTGACGGGTCCCGGCGGGACCGACACCGCCAAGCTGGTCAAGGAGGTCAAGGCCTCGGGCGCCGACTGCGTGATGTTCGGCGTCGTGGCCGCAGACAGGCCGGCGCCGGTGCTCGAGGCGATCCACGGCGCCGTGCCGCGGGCCCAGCTGTTCGCGCCCGCGCAGCTCGCCGATCCGGCGTTCACGTCGCGGCTCACGCCGGACACGCAGCGCGCCCTGTTCCTGACGGCGCCGATCCCGCCGCCGAGCATGCGGTCCGCCGCCTACAAGCGTTTCGCGGCCGCGTTCGAGGCGGCCAACGGCCACCCGCCGGCCGGCGACGCGGTGTTCGGCTACTTGGCGATGCAGTCAGTGCTCCAGGCGATCGCCGACGCCGGTCCCCGCGGCGACGATCGTCGGGCCGTGACCAAGGCG
This sequence comes from uncultured Actinomycetes bacterium, assembly GCA_963846975.1. Taxonomy (GTDB): domain Bacteria; phylum Actinomycetota; class Thermoleophilia; order Solirubrobacterales; family Solirubrobacteraceae; genus AC-49. The sequence continues at coordinate 54,241 of CAWJXY010000008.1, read as the reverse complement.
TTCCTCGCCCTGCGCAACCAGCACTCGCCGCTCGGCGACTACTCGATCGACCGCCGCGGCGACACGACACTCGACTCGTTCGCCGGCTACATGGTGCGCGGCGGGGTGCCGGTGGCCGACCCGAGTTTCACGCCCGCGAGTTAGGGGTCTTCGAAAACGCCGGACGGGACGCTCCGGCGCCACTTCCACCTTCCTCAGTGATGCTGTTCGCGAAGCGCTGCCTCGAGCGCGCCCTCCAGCTCAGGGAACGCAAACCCAAACCCCGCCTCCAGCGCCCGCGCCGGCACCGCCCGCTGGCCGGTCGTGACGATCTCGGCCATCTCGCCGTACAGCGCGCGCAGCGCCAACCCTGGAATCGGCGCAACCGCCGGGCGGTGAAGCACCCGACCCAACGCGCGCGAGAACTCGGCGTTCGTCACGGGCTCCGGTGCGCTGGCGTTCACCGGCCCGCGCCAGGCGTCGTCGCTCACCGCTGCCACGTACAAAGACACGAGGTCCTCCGCCGCGATCCACGGCATGTACTGCCGTCCGCCGGCCACCGGTCCGCCGATCCCCAGGCGGAACGGGAGCAGCATCCGCCCGAGCGCCCCGCCGTCGCGATCGAGCACGACGCCCGTACGCACCGTGACGACGCGCATGCCGAGCGCTGCCGCCGCTTCGGCCTCGCGCTCCCACGCCACGCACACCTGCGCCAGGAAGTCGCCGCCCGGCGGCGCCGTCTCGTCGATGCGCTCGTCACCGCGCGGGCCGTAGTAGCCGACGGCCGACGCGCTGATGAGCACCGGCGGAGCGTCGTCGCCCGCCTCGCGCAACGCCGTGACGAGGTTGCGCGTGCCCGCCTCGCGGCTGTCGCGGATCGTCCGGCGCGCCCGCGCGGTCCAGCGCTGGGCGACGTTCTCGCCGGCCAGGTGCACGACCGCGCCGGCGCCGCGCAGCGCGCTGACCGGCGGTGGCCCGGCCGCTGGATCCCACATGATCGCGTCGACGCGCAGCGCCGCACCCGCCCGCGACGGGTCGCGCGACAGGACGGTCACGTCGTCGCCGCGCTCGCGCAGCGCGCCGACGAGGCGCGAGCCGATCAGGCCCGTCGCACCGGTGACGACGATCCGCATTGGCCGGATGCTACGCACCCGCGCCCGCGAAATCTGGTCAGACCAATTCTGTGAAGTGCGGGAAGGATCGACTGATCACGGGCACCGGCGGCCCGCTCGACAACACGGTCGGCCCGGTGAAGACGGTCGATGCGGCGCTGTACTGCGGTGCGGACACCACCACGATGGCCGCGTTCACCACCAAGTCGGTGACGCTCAGCGCGCAGGGCGACGCCCTGATCGTCGACAAGGTCATGCTGCCCAAGCGCTGCCTGACGCCCGAGCTCCTGATCAACCCCAACTCCGCGCCGAGCGTGTTCATCGCCGGCAGCGGCTTCGGGATGTAGGCAAGCGAAGGCCGAGGTCGATTGCGATCGCCGCGGCCACACCGGTCGCGGCGATCGTCGTTTGGCGCTCAGGTGGTGCCGTGCATGCGGTCGGCGTCGATCGCCGCGAACCCGACCGTGTTGCTGTTGGCCTCCGCGTCGCCCGACGCGCGCGCCTCGGCGGCGACCGCCTCGGCGACCGCAGGGGCGACATCGCGGTTGAAGACCGACGGGATGATGTAGTCCTCGCGCAGCTCGGCGTCGGCGACGATCCCGGCGATCGCGCGCGCGGCCGCGGTCTTCATCGTCTCGGTGATCTGCGGGGCGCGGACGTCGAGCGCGCCGCGGAAGATCCCCGGGAAGCAGAGCACGTTGTTGATCTGGTTGGGGTAGTCGGAGCGGCCGGTCGCCATCACGCGCACCAGCCCCGCCGCGTCCTCGGGCGAGATCTCGGGGTTCGGGTTGGCCATCGCGAAGACGATCGCGTCGGGGTTCATCCGCGCCAGCGCGTCGGCGTCGACGACCCGCGCCCCGGACAGGCCGACGAGCAGGTCGGCGCCGTCGAGGACGTCGCCCGGTGTCCCGTGGCGGGCCTCGCGGTTGGTCGACTCCGCGTACCAGCGCTTGATCTGGCTCATCGAGCCGTCGAGGTAGTCGGCGCGCTGGGTGTGCAGCGCGCCCTGGGAGTCGCAGCCGATGATCGACGGCACACCGGCCTCCATCAGGATCTTCGTCACCGCCACCCCGGCGGCCCCGAGCCCGATGACGACGACGTGCAGCGACTCGATCGGCTTGCCGATCAGCTTGCACGCGTTGAGCAGCGCGGCGAGGACGACGACCGCGGTGCCGTGCTGGTCGTCGTGGAAGACCGGGATGTCGAGCGCCGCCTTGAGCCGGTCCTCGATCTCGAAGCAGCGCGGCGCCGAGATGTCCTCGAGGTTGATGCCTCCGAACCCGGGTGCGATCCGGATCACCGTCTCGACGATCTCGTCGGGGTCCTTGGTGTCGAGGCAGATCGGGATGCCATCGACGCCCCCGAACTCCTTGAACAGCATCGCCTTGCCCTCCATCACCGGCATCGCGGCGCGCGGCCCGATGTCGCCGAGGCCGAGCACGGCGGTGCCGTCGGAGACGACGGCGACCGTGTTGCGCTTGATCGTGTACTGGAACGCCTTCTCCGGGTCCTCGTTGATCGCGGCACAGACGCGCGCGACGCCCGGTGTGTAGGCCATCGACAGGTCGTCACGCGTCTTCACCGGCACGCGGTTGTGCATCTCGATCTTGCCGCCGAGGTGCAGCAGGAAGGTGCGGTCGGTCGCGTCGATGACGCGGACGTTCGGCAGCTCATCGATCGCCGCCGTGATCTGCTCCCAGTGGTCGGGTCCGGCGGCGTCGATCGTGATGTCGCGCACGAGCACGGCCTGGTCGACGGACACGAGGTCGACGGCGCCGATGATGCCGCCGGCGTCGCCGATCGCGCCCGCGACCCGACCGAGCATCCCTGGCTGGTTGCCGATCTCGACGCGGATGGTCACGGAGTACTGTGCGGACGGACTGGACAAGGCGCGGGAGCTTATTCGCGTTCAGGCTTCGACGGTCTCGCCCCGCGCGGGAAGGCGCAGACGGTCGCCGACGCCGTTGCCCGAGAACGCGGAGCGCAGTTCGTCCGCGCCCTGCGTGAAGTGCGTCCAGCCTTCGAAATGCAGCGGGATCGCGACCCGCGCGTCGAGCGCGATCGTCGCCATCGCGGCACGGTCGGCCGACAGCGTCAGGTAGGCGCCGTCGAATCGCTGGGGGATCTGAACCGCGCCCGCGTTGAGGATCGCGATCTCGATCGGCCCGCAGCGGTCGGCGACCTGCGCGACGACGTGCAGTGCGGCGTTGTCGCCCGCCACGTAGACCGTCGGCTGCCCGTCGGCCGACAGTACGAACCCGATCACCGGCCCCGTGATCTCCTCGCAGCCCGGCGGCCCGTGCAACGCTGGTACGGCAGTCACGGTCACGTCGCCGACCGTCGCCGTCGCCCACTCGTCGAGCCCCTCGGCCGGCGCGCCGAGGCGCTGGGCCCCGGCCGTCGTCGTGAACACCCGCGCGCCGCTGGTCAGCGCGAACTCGCGCCCCGCCGGGTCGAGGTTGTCGGCGTGATGGTCGTGGGAGAGCAACACCGCGTCGATCGGACCGATCCCGTCGGCGCCGATCGCCGGCCCCGTCGTCTTGACGAGCCCGCCCTCGTACTCGCCTGGCGGCGAGAGCGTCGGGTCGGTCAGCCAGCGCAGGCCGGCGTACTCGATGATGGCGGTCGGGCCGCCGACCAGCTGGCAGGTCAGAGCAGGCACGCACGGCAACGATACAAACGAAGGGGCGGCCAGATGATCGTGGTGACGGGATACGTGCAGACCGACGACGAGCGGCGCGCGCAGATGGTCGAGATCGGCCAGACGGTCGCGGCGGCGTCGCGTGGCGAGGACGGCTGCCTGGGCTATCGCGTGTGCCAGGACACCGAGGACGCGAACACGATCGTGTTCGTCGAGGAGTGGGAGGACGACGACGCGCTGAAGCGCCATTTCGCCACGCCGCACATCGCGACGTTCATGGCCGCCGTGCCGTCGGTGGTGGCCGCGCCGCCGGTGGTCAAGTTCCACTCGATCGCCTCGACGCGCGACCTGTCCGACGTCGGGGGGTAGGGTCCGTGGTGGTGGCCGCGCCCGCGCAAGCACAGCACGACGAGCTGTTCCTGATCGACGGAAACTCGCTCGCCTACCGCGCCTTCTTCGCGCTCCCGGAGTCGATCGCGACGTCGACCGGGATGCCGACCAACGCGATCTTCGGCTTCGCGTCGATGCTCGTGAAGATCCTCACCGAGTACGGCTCCGAAGCCGACGATCGTCGTCTGGGACGCCGGCGCCTCGGGGCGCAAGGAGCTCTACACCGAGTACAAGGCGCAGCGCAGCTCGCGCCCCGATCTGCTCAAGCAGCAGTGGCCGCACCTCGAGGGGATCGTCGAGGCATTCGGCTATCGCAATGTCTCGGTCGAGGGTTACGAGGCCGACGATGTGATCGCGTCGATCGCCGAGAAGGCACGCGACGAGGGCGTGCCGGTCCTGATCGTCACCGGCGACCGCGACGCGTTCCAGCTCATCGACCCCGACTCGCGCGTGCGGGTGATGGCGACCGCGCGCGGGATCACCGAGACCAAGACCTACGACCACCAGGCGGTGATCGACCGCTACGGCATCGCGCCCGAGCAGATCCCCGATTTCTACGGCCTCAAGGGCGACACGTCGGACAACATCCCCGGCGTCCCGGGGATCGGCGACAAGACGGCGTCGGAGCTGCTGCAGCGCTTCGGCGACCTCGAGACCGTGCTCGCCTCGATCGACGAGATCTCGGGCCCCAAGCGCAAGCAGAACCTGACCGAGCACGCCGACAACGCGCGTGTGTCCAAGCAGCTGGCGACGATGGTCCGCGACATCGACGTCGACGTCGACCCGCTGACCGAGTCCGCGCGCGAGCCCGACCGCAGCCGCCTGCGCGACGTGTTCCGCGAGTTCGAGCTGCGCGACCCGCTGCGCCGGCTCGAGGAGGCGTTCGGGTCGGCCGAGGAGGCGGCGCCGGCGCCCGAGGCGGCGACGACCGTCGCGGCGACGGTGCGCGCGGGCGGCGTCGACCAGATCGCGTCGCTGCCGGACGGCGAGACGTACGTGCGTCGTCGCGGCGCCGCAGGCCCCCGACGGCGCGCTGTTCGCGGAGGCCGAGTCGTGGCGGTTCGCCGCCCACGCGGGCGACGTCGTCGTGGCCGGCGACTGCGACGGACCGGAGGCGGTTGTGCGCGGCGCTCGGCGATCGACCGGTCGTCGCGCACGACGCCAAGGAGTTGCGGCGTCGTGCCGCCGGGCCTCGCCCACGACACGATGCTCGGGGCGTTCCTGCTCGAGCCCGCGCGCCGCGGCTTCCCCCTGCGCGAGCTGTGTGAGGAGCGCGGGTTCGGGTCGTCGCTCGACGATCCGCTGGCCGCCGATGCGGTGCTGATGGCCGCGCTCGCGGCGTGGCAGCGAGAGCAGATCGCCGACCGTGGACTCGAGGCGGTGATGGCCGACGTCGAGCTGCCGCTCGTGGCCGTCCTGCGCGACATGGAGATCGAAGGCATGCGGCTCAACTCCGAGCGGCTCGGGGCGATCACGACCCGCGTGCGCGAGGAGGTCGCACCAGCTCGAGCGCGAGATCTGGGATCTCAGCGGCGAGGAGTTCGTGATCGCGCTCGCCCCAGCAGCTCGGCCAGATCCTGTTCGAGAAGCTCGGCCTGTCGCGCAAGCGCCGCGGCAAGACCGGCTTCTCGACCGACGCCCGCGTTCTCCAGGCGATCCGTGACGAGCACCCCGTGATCCCGAAGATCGAACGCTGGCGCGAGCTCAACCAGCTCGCCAAGACGTATCTCGACACGCTGCCGTCGCTGACCGACGAGCGCGGGCGCATCCACACGACGTTCCTGCAGGCCGGCGCGCAGACGGGGCGGATCGCGTCCAAGGATCCGAACATGCAGAACGTCCCGATCCGCACGCCGCTGGGGCGCGAGATCCGCGGCTGCTTCGAGGCCGCAGCAGGGCCATGCGCTGATCAGCGCCGACTACGAGCAGGTCGAGCTGCGGGTGCTCGCCCACGTCGCCGACGAGCCGGTGCTCAAGGAGATCTTCATCCGCGGCGAGGACGTGCACACGGCGACGGCGTCGCAGGTCTTCCAGGTCGCTCCCGACGAGCTCGACGCGGGCATGCGCTCGAAGGCCAAGATGATCAACTACGGGATCGTTTACGGGCTCAGCGACTACGGCCTCGCCGACCGGCTGAACATCCCGCGCGAGGAGGCCAAGGCGTTCATCGACGCCTACCTCGAGCGCTTCCCGCGGGTCGCCGACTTCATGTTCAAGACGATCCAGCAGGCGACCGAGATCGGCCACGTGACGACGCTCTACGGCCGCCGCCGCCAGATCCCCGAGCTCAAGGCGCGCAACTGGCAGGTCCGGTCGCTCGGCGAGCGCCTGGCCGTCAACACGGTGATCCAGGGCACGGCGGCCGACGTCCTGAAGCTGGCGATGATCGCGGTCCACCGGGCGCTCGAGGCGTCGAAGCTCAAGACGCGGCTGATCCTGACCGTGCACGACGAGCTGGTGCTCGAGGGGCCGGTCGACGAGGCGTTCGAGGCGTGTGCGCTCGTCGAGCGCGAGATGATCGCCCCGTGGCCGTACGACCCGCCGTTGGCCGTCGAGGCCGGGGTCGGGCAGACGTGGCTCGACGCGAAGTGAGAACTGGGTTGAGACCGGCCTGACACTGTGCTGCGGCGATGGCGTCGTCAGGCTGGCCGCCATGCGCCGGCTCCCGCTCCGCCTCGCCCTGCTCACCGCGACCGCCTTTGCGCTCGTTGCCTCCGACGCTTCGGCCCTGCGCTACGCCAGTTCGTCCCCGCCCGCCGGCGCCGACTGCCTGACCGTCGCGACGGCCTGCTCGCTGTCCACTGCGATCACCGGTAGCACGACCACGGGCGAGGAGATCGTCGTCGCGCCCGGCAACTACAGCGTGTCGTCGACGATCACCCCGTCGGCGAGCGACCTCCACATCCACGGCGTCCCGGGCCAGCCGCGGCCGGTCATCACCGGCGCGGCGAGCACCGAGGTCCTCCACGGCCTGTCGATCAACCTCGCCGACCTCGACATCGAGGGCAGCGGCGAGCTGCTGGGCATCAGCGGCGGCCTGTTCGATCGCGTGTTCATCCGCGGCAACTCGGGCGCGAACGTGCTCTGCCAGTGCTACGACGGGACGATCCGCGACAGCGTGATCGTCGTGACGGGGGGACTCGGCGGCGCCGGCATCAACAGCAACGGCGGCAGCGCCACCGAGTCGCTGATCAACGACACGATCATCAGCACCGTGGCCGGCACGCCGGCCATCCATCTGCTCCAGGTCGGCAGCAACGTCCCGGCCACGATCGCCTACACCGCGACGAACGTGATCGCCCGCAACCTCGCCGGCGGCTACAGCGTCCAGGTCGACCAGATGAAGGCCGCGCAGTCGACGGTCCTGACGCTGCATCACTCCGACCTGGGGACGATCGCGCCGCCGACCAACGGCGCTTCAGTCGTCGCGACCGACGCCGACATCACCACGGCGCCGCTGTTCGCCAACGTGGCGGCCGCCGACTTTCACGAGCTCGCGGGCTCGCCGACGATCAACTCGGGCACCACCGACCCGCAGACCGGGACGCTCGACTTCGACAGCGACACGCGGGCGGTCGGGCCGATCGACATCGGTGCGTTCGAGGTCCAGCCGCCGGTCGTCGACCCACCGATGCTGCCGCCCGTCACGACGCCGATCGCCCCGCCGGCGATCACCGACCCGGCGCCGGCGCCGCCCGGTCCGCCGGTCGCCCCCGTGTCGCCGCCGGTTCTGCCGGCCGTGCCGATCCGCGCGCCAAGGCTGTCGATCACCGGTCGCGCCTTCGCGGTCAACCCGAGCACCGCCCGCGTGCAGATCCGTGCGCTGTGCAGCGCACCTCAGGGTGGGCGGTGCACGGTCACCGGCGCGCTCCAGACCACCCAGAAGCTCCACGGCGCCCACCACGCCGAACCGGTCACCGTCGGGTCGCTGCGCGGCACGCTGACCGCCGGCCGGCGCGGCACGCTGACGCTGCGCCTGACCCATGCGGCGCTCGTGGCCCTGCGCCCGACCGCGACGGGTCGCCGTCGCCATCTCACCGTCCGCCTGCACGCGACGGTGCGCGCGGGCGCAGCGTCCAGAACGCTGGACACTTCGCTTGTGGTCACGGTGACCCGCGCGCCGTCAATGCGCAGCAAGCACGCGCGCTAGCGGCAACGCGCCAAAACCCAGGGCTGTTGTGACGGGCGTGTCCATCCCCACTTTTGGGGTGTCCAGGTCGCTTGGGAGAGCCAATTCGGCGGGCTGCGGCGGGCTGCGCGCCGCGGCCTGGACACCCGCGTCGGGCGCCCCCGTGTGTCGTAGACGAACGTACGACGTGCGCATCCCCGGTTCGTGCGGCACGATGCCCGCCCCGAGCGGCCTCCCCACCGCGTCACGGACCGACACATGGAGACCGTCATCCGCACCACCATCGCCGCGCTCGTCGCCACCTTCGCGCTCGTCGGGAGCGCCCAGGCGGCCGTCTGGACGCCGGCGCAGACGCAGACGGCGATCGCGGTCGCCGACGCTCACTGGCCGGCCAGTGCGTGCCACGGGCGCGAGGTCATCAACTGGATCACCTCTGCTGGGATGGCGGAGTTCGCCGCGACGGCCTACGAGGACACGTGCACGGTCGACCTCGCGTGGAATGAGGTTGCCAAGACCGACCGCTCGCCGGGCTTCCTGTGCACGATCATGGAGCACGAGTTCGGCCACCTCGCGGGCCTCGACCACTCCAGGGACTCAAACAACGTCATGTTCGCGGTCGTCTGGAAGACCGCGCCCGATTGCGTCGCCGCGTTCCCGAGCCAGAGGACGAAGCTGCCGCGGGCCGGCATGGCCGCCAAGGCGAGCTCCCGCGCCCACAGGGCGCGCTCGTCGCACCGCTGACGTCACTCGCACCACGACGAACGCGATCCATCGCGCTACGCGTCGATCGCCACGTGTCCCGGCTCGGCCGCGACGCGCTGAAGCCACGCCCGCACGTTCGGGTAGTCGCCGAGGTCGAATCCCGCCCTCGTGGGCGACGTGTGTATAGCCGTACAGCGCGATGTCGGCGATCGTCATCGAGTCGCCGACCAGGTACGACCGGCCGTCGAGTCCCGTCTCGATCGCGCCGAGCGCGCGATATCCGCGCCGGCATCAGCTCGGCGACGCGCGCCGCGTGCTTCTCCGGCTCACCCGACAGCGCGACGCAGAAGCGCACGACGGCGATCGTCGGCTCGTGGTCGTACTGCTCGAAGAACATCCACTGCAGAACCTTCGCCCGCTCGTAGCGATCGTCGGGCACGAACCGCGTGCCCTCGCCGAAGTACCACAGGATCGCGTCGGACTCGGCCAGCGGTCGGCCGTCGTCCAGCACGAGCGTCGGGACGCGCAGCGCCGGGTTGAGGTCACCGATCACGTCCGGGCGGTCGGAGCGGTCGGTGACGCTCAGCGAGCGGCGCTCGTAGTCGAGGTCCAGATGGGCGAGCAGCAGGCGGACCTTGTAGCAGTTGCCCGAGTCGGCGTTCTCATACAGCAGCAAGCGGGGCCTCCGTGGCGGCGAGCGCGAACTCCGGCGGCGCGATCGCGAGGTAGCGGTTGAACGCCCACGCCACGAGCCGGTCGTGGCTCATCGCGCGCAGAACGCCGGTCATCGCGCGCGGGGAGCGGTTGACAAGACTGACCAGCGACTGCACGCGCCACAGCCAATCGAAGGCCCGCGCGTGGTCGTCGGAGAACGCGGCGTAGCGGGCCAGCGCCTGCCCGCGCGTCCGGCGCCCCTCGATCACCGCGCGCAGCTCGCGCCCGCACGCGATCCCGAAGTACAGCGCCGTGCGGATGCCCTCGGCCGTTGTCGGAAGGCAGTGCCCGGCGCTGTCGCCGGCGAAGAACACATCGCCCGAGGCGGCCGGGCGGATGCGATGGGGGATCCAGTTGCCCTGGTAGCCCACCGCCGGCACCTCGAGCTCCTGGGCCAGGCGTACGGTCGGCTCCTTGACGCGATCGACGGGGTCGAACGAACCGACGCCGACCCGCAGCTCTTCGCCAGCCGGAAACGACCACGCGTACCCCGCGCGGACGTACGCGCGATCGAGCCACAGCTCCAGATCAGGGCGGGGTGGGTCGTGGTTGTCAATCGGGGGGTGGACCTCCAACCCGCGCGACAACCGCGCCTCCGGCGGCTGGATCGGCGGCTCGCCGTCGTCGGCCAGCACCCGCCGCCAGCCGAGCGCGTCGACCACGAGCGGCGCGCGCAGCTCGCCGCGGTCGGTGTGGACGCTGTGGACCGGCCCGCGCGTGATCCCATCGACCTTCGCCGTGTCGAACTCGGCGTCGCCCTGCGCGGCCAGCAGCGTGCACAGCTCGCGGTAGTCGAATGTGCTGAACGTCCACGGCAGCTCCCACGTGCACGTCCGGCGGGGAGTGTGGACGACGAGCCGCCCGAACGTCTGGCGGATCGATTCTCCGAGACCGAGATTGGTCAGCCAATCGGTCGGCGCGGCGCAGGCGCTGGTCTGCTTCTCGCCGACCTCGTAGCGGTCGACGACGACCGTTCGCGTACCGCTTCCGGCCAGCTCACGGGCCACCGCGAGGCCCGCAAAGCTCGCCCCGCAGATGATGACGTCGTAGTCGCCGTCGATCGGCGTTCGCTGTGCGCCCCGTTTGGTCGCGCGGATCGGCATGCGCGCAAATGATCCCAGGCGTCCGGGGCCGGGGATCGCCCGTCGCTGGAGCGGGCGCCTACCCGCTACCCTTCGCGCTAATGACAACCATCACCAACGAAGCCCCTGAGGCGAAGGTCGTCGAAGGTTCTGACGGCCTGCTGCTCGAGATCGACGGGCAGATCGTTCCCAACTACGACGCGACCATGGCCTCCTTCGAGGAGGGCGAGGTCGTCACCGGCAAGGTCGTCCGGATCGACAACGACGAGGTCCTCGTCGACATCGGCTACAAGAGCGAAGGGGTCATCCCCTCCAACGAGCTCTCGATCCGCAAGTCCGTCGACCCGCACGACGAGGTCGAGCTCGGCGAGGAGGTCGACGCGCTGGTCCTCACCAAGGAGGACCAGGACGGCCGCCTGATCATGTCCAAGAAGCGCGCGCGCTTCGAGCGGGCGTGGCGCAGCATCGAGGCGGCCGCGGAATCGGGCAGCCCCGTCATCGGCACCGTGATCGAGGTCGTCAAGGGCGGCCTGATCGTCGACCTCGGCGTTCGCGGCTTCCTGCCCGCGTCGCTCGTCGACATCCGCCGCGTGCCGAACCTCGACGAGTACATGAGCACGCAGATCGAGTGCAAGGTCATCGAGCTCAACCGCTCGCGCAACAACGTCGTCCTGTCCCGGCGCGCCGTGCTCGAAGAGGAGCGCAAGGAGCAGCGCCAGGAGATCCTCGACCGCCTCCAGCCGGGGCTCGTCGTCGAGGGCCAGATCTCGAACATCGTCGACTTCGGCGCGTTCGTCGACCTCAACGGCATCGACGGCCTGATCCACATCTCCGAGCTTTCGTGGTCGCACGTCAACCACCCGACCGAGGTGCTCGCGATCGGCGACACCGTCCAGGTCAAGGTGCTCGACATCGACCGCGACCGCCAGCGGATCTCGCTGGGTCTCAAGCAGACCCAGGAGGACCCGTGGCAGCGCGTCGTCGACACCTACAACGTCGGCGACGAGCTCGAGGGCGCGGTGACGAAGGTCGTCACGTTCGGCGCGTTCGTCGAGATCCTCGACGGGGTCGAAGGCCTGGTCCACATATCCGAGCTCGCGCAACACCACGTGGAGAACCCCCGCGAGGTCGTCCAGCCGGGCGACACGATCCGCGTCAAGGTGCTCGAGATCGACTCGGAGCGGCGCCGGCTGTCGCTGTCGGTCAAGCGCGTCGAGGGTCAGGTGCTGCCGCGACGCACGCCCGAGGAGCTCGCGGCCGCGGGCATCATCCTCGAGGCTCCGTCCGACGACGGCCTGAGCGAGGACGAGTACATCACCAGTCTGCCTGAGGCCGAGCCCGAGGCCGTCGAGGCGGAGGCGGTTGACGCGGGGCCGGAGGCCGAAGCGGTCACCGAGGCGCCGGCTGAGGCGACGTTGCGCCCGAGGCCGAAGCGGTCGCCGAGGCGCCGGCTGAGGCGGAGGTTGCGCCCGAGGCCGAAGCGGTCGCCGAGGCGCCGGCTGAGGCGGAGGTTGCGCCGGAGGCCGAAGCGGTCGCCGAGGCGCCGGCTGAGGCGGAGGTTGCGCCGGAGGTCGAAGCGGTCGCCGAGCCCGAGGCCGAAGCGGCTGTCGAGCCCGAGCCAGAGCCCGCCGCCGCGAGCGACGAGGCCTGAGCCCGAAGCCGCGCGTCCCGTTCGTCGGACTGACCGGCGGTCTCGGCGCCGGCAAATCGACGGCGCTCGCCGCACTGCAGGAACTCGGCGCTGCGACGCTGTCGACCGATGCCGTCGTCCACGAGCTCTACGCATCCGACGAGGTGCGCGACGCGGTCGTCCAGCGCTGGGGGCCCGAGGTGGCGCCGGACGGCGTGGTCGATCGCTCGGCCGTCGCCCGCAGCGCGTTCTCCGCTCCCGACGAGCGCGCGTGGCTCGAGGCGCTGCTGTGGCCGCGCGTCGGGATGCGCGTGGCCACGTGGCGCACGGGGCTCGAAGACCTCGAGCCACCGCCGCGCGCCGCGGTCGTCGAGACGCCGCTGCTGTTCGAGGCCGGAACGGGGGACAGCTACGACGCAACGATCGCCGTCATCGCTGACGAGGGCCTGCGCGCCGCGCGCGCCGCGGCCCGCGGGCATGCGGCGGTCGACGAGCGCGCCGCGCGCCAGCTCAGCCAGGCCGAGAAGGCGCAGCGGGCGACGTTCGTCGTGGTCAACGACGGAACGACCGAGGAATTGAGCGAGGCACTGTCGGACATCCTTGAGAAGCTGACGACGTGAGCTCGACCACCGGCGCGCACGCCCGCAGTCGCTCCGCGGCGGCTCGGGCCCGGCGCCAGGCCGTGGTGGCGCGCCGCCGCCGGCTGGCGGCGATCGGCACGGCGATCCTTGTCGTCGTCGGGTTGGTGGTCGTCTTCGCGCCGACCGTGCACCACGCGGTCGACGAGCTGACGCTGCCGCTGCGCCACGAGGACATCATCCGCCAGCAGGCCGCCGCCAAGCGTCTGGACCCGGCGCTGGTCGCCGCCGTCATCAACACCGAATCGCGGTTCCGCGACCGCACGAGCTCGGCAGGCGCGCGCGGGCTGATGCAGATCACGCCCGACACGGCCCAGTTCATCGAGAAGATCTCGGGCGGCCGGACGTTCACGCTGTCCGACCTCGCCGACCCGCAGATCAACATCTCCTACGGCACCTACTACCTGCGCTACCTGATCGACCGCTTCGGCAGCGAGCGGCTCGCGCTGGCCGCGTACAACGCCGGTGCGGGCAACGTCGAGCGCTGGCTCGAAGAGGCCCGGGCGAAGGGCCGCGCGCTGCAGTTGGACGACATCCCGTTCGCCGAGACGCGTGCCTACGTCCAGAGCGTTGAGTCCTTCAAGACCCGATATCGGCACACCTATGCGCATCAACTCGGGTACTAGCCTCGCTACTGAAAGCGGGGCATCGTCGCGCCTCCAAATTGCGTTTCCGCTCAGCTGAGTGCGGCTTTTGCTGCGCCGCTTGACGGCAGTTCAGCGCCGGTATAGGACCGCTCGCCAATGCGCGGTGAAAGGACCGGAATGCCCCAGTTTCGAGGGATCTTCGCGGCCACATCAGTGGCCGTTGTTATGTGCATCTTCGCTTCCGGCGCGCTCGCCGCGACCGGGACGTACAGCGTTCTGTCGTGCAGCGATCCGACCGGCACACTGAACCCGGCGACCGGCTGGGCGGCGACTCCGGCCGCCACCGGCTCCGGGCTGGCGACCAACAGTTGTCTCGCCAACGGAACCCTCGCCGCGCTGCTCAACAGTCCGACCCCGGGCGGCGACTCGAGCGCCAGCTGGCAGTTCACCGCGCCGTCGAACACCCGCATTGTCCGGCTCGCCGCCCAGCGCTCGACGCAGGGCATCATCAAGGGCACGACGCCCACCGATGTCGAGTACGTGCTGGCGACCGACGCCGGCACGCTGGAGTCGTGCCTGGTGTCCGACACGTCGAGCTGCGTCGGCGACCTGTCGGGCGCGATCGACAAGCAGGGCCTCGACGCCGGCGTGGTCGGCTTCCGTGTGCTGTGCACGAACGCCGGCTCGATCTGCGGGCGCTCGTTGCGCACGGACTTCAAGAGCATCCAGGTCGGTCTCAAGGACCCGTCGCCGCCCGCGGTGACCAACGTCCAGGTGCTCGACAACGGCGACGCGAGCGGCATCCTGTCGACCGTGTTCAGCGCCAACGACACCGGCGGCGGCATCTACCGCGCGCTGGTCAAGGTCGACGGCCAGCCGTTCCGCGCCCAGCCGCTGTCGGTCGCCCCGTGCCTTGACGCGGTCCCCACCGACGCTGACCCCTACCAATTCGTCCAGCCCGTCCCGTGCCCGCTGTCGGTCACCGGCGCCAACGTCAAGGTCGACTACCGCGATCTCGGGACCGGCCCGCACGCCGTCGAGATCGACGTCGAGGACGCGGCCGGCAACCCGACCGCCGTCTACGGCCCGGTCCAGTTCCCCAAGCTCAACGTCGAGGTCCAGTCCAACAGCGAGTCCAACAATCCGCAGGCGATCCGGAGCATCATCCACGGCAAGGTCCGGATGTGGTTCGTCAAGGACCTCACCCACACCCACACGAGCAGGTTCGGGACCCGCGTCGTGACCCGTGGCGTGCTGCGCGACGACAGGGGCAAGGGCATCCAGGGGGCGCGGATCGACGTCATCCACATCCTCCACGACGGCTCGCGCCGGATCCTCAAGACGGGCCTCAAGTCGCGCGAGGGCGGCCGGCTGACGCTGATCCTGCCGCTCAACCTCGACACCCGCAAGCTCGAGTTCGACTACCGCGCGCTGCGGCCCGGGCCGATCACGAGCAAGGTCACGCTCAAGCTGACCGTCAAGCGCCACGGGCGGGTGTTCTTCCGCATCCACAAGAAGCACTGACCGACCGGTCAGGTCAACGGAGCGCCAGCTCAGCGCCAGATGCCGGTGAAGGCGTGGGCGCTGGCGGCGCGCGCCAGGTGGTGGCCGATGCCGAAGCCGTCTTCGAGGGTGCGCAGCAGGCTGTAGTGGTTGAGATGCACGGTGCTGGTGCTGCCGGGCTTGACCAGCGGCCCGATCACCGCGGTGCCGACATGGAGGGGATCGAGATCGGAGCCCTCGTCCCAGACGACGATGATCGTGCCGTTGGAACCGAACGCGGGCGACGCCTGGATCTTCGGGACTTCGCGGGCCAGGAAGTCGTCGAATTGGCGCACCGAGTTGTGGGTCCCACACAGGTCGTGGCCGTTCTCGCAGTCGTTGGGGATCACCATGTTGAATCGCGCCACCTTGCCCGCTGCGACGGCGGCGTCGAACGCGCTCATGTCGTCCGGGCCGGTCGTCCCGGCGGCGAGCACCTTCTGCCGGCACTCGGGCGAGGGAATCACGTCCTCTGAGGAGTGGTTGGCCTGGATGTCGTCGAAGTACAGAGCGGGGCTGTGATGCGACGCGAACAGGTTGTTCGCCCAGGTCGCGCCGTGGTCGAACATGTCGCAGGCGTTGGCGGCCGACTCGGTCCATTCCTGCCACGAGACCCCGCGCCCGTCGAGCTGGTGAAAGAGGTTGTCCACCGACTGGTGGCAGGCGTGCTGTCCGGGCACGTCGCCGTTCGTGAACGAGAAATCGTTGTTCTGCTCGCAACGGACGAACTGCCCAGAGACCATCGCGGCATAGTCGGCGAGCGATCCATCGGTGAGCCCGTAGTAGTGGGTCAGCCACGCGCTGTGCGGGATCACGGTCCCGGTGAGGAACGGCGCGTTGCGCGGCGTGACCTGCTTGAACGCCGTGTTCTCCCCGACAATCAGGAACACGTGCCCGAAGGCCGGAACGCCCTCCAGGCCGGCATGCGCGGCGGCGGGCGTCGTCGACGCGAAGCTGACGGGACGCGCCGTCGGTGCGGTATGGGTGCTCGGGCTCGACATCCCGCATGAGGACAGCAACGCCGCGCCAGCCGCGGCCACCGCGAGGAACGTGCGAGGCACGCGCATGGGGCGCAGGATGCCCGAGTGACCATGAAGGATCGATGAATTCTTCATCGATCACTCATCTGCTGCGCGATGCTACGTCGCACGTGCGGATCCTGATCGTCGAGGATGAGCTCAAGCTCGCGAAGATCGTGCGCCGCCATCTCCAGGAGCGGGGCGTCGCTGTCGACGTCGCGCTCCGGGGTACCGACGCTCTGTGGATGGTCGGTGCGGCCCCGTACGACGCGATCGTGCTCGACCGGATGCTGCCCGACCTCGACGGCCTGCTGGTCTGCCGGCGACTGCGGGCCGAGGGATGCGAGGCGCCGATCATCATGCTCACCGCGCGCGCCTCGATCACCGACCGCGTCGACGGTCTCGATGCCGGCGCGGATGACTACCTCGTCAAGCCGTTCGCGCTGGCCGAGCTGCTCGCTCGCCTTCGTGCCCTCGCGCGCCGGTCCGGTCCGGTGCGGTCGACGGTGCTCGCGTGCGGCGACCTGCGTCTCGATCCCGCCCGGCATGAAGTGTCCCGCGCGGGCGTGCCCGTTGACCTGACGCCGCGTGAGTTCGCGCTGCTCGAAGAGCTGATGCGCCGAGCCGGCGAGGTTGTCTCGCGCAGCGAGCTGCTCGAGCATGTGTGGGACGTGAACTTCGAGCACCGCTCCAACGTGATCGACGTCTACGTACGGCAGCTGCGCGAAAAGATCGACCGCCCGTTCGGCACCGATTCGCTACGAACGGTGCGCGGCGTCGGATATCAACTGCGGGAACAGCCCGTATGACGCGTGTCCCGCTGCGCGCCAGGCTGACGGTCGTCTTCGCGGTCGTGATGGCGGCCGTGCTCGTCGTCGCCGGTACGGTGGTGCTGCATCGGCTGCGCGGCGATCTCACCCAGGACGTCGACGCCGGGCTTCGCGGTCGCGCGGCCGAGGTCCGCGGGCTGCTGCTCGCGTCGGGGGGCGCCGTCGAGCCGTCGCGGGCACGACTGGCACCCGTCGGGACGGAGGTCAGCCAGCTGATCGAACCGAGCGGACACGTCCTTCAGGTCACGCCATCACGGGTGACCGAACCGCTGCTCACGCCAGCGGCGCGCCGCGCCGCCATCGCCCGCGGGCAGATCGTCCAGACGCCCGGTCCGCCAGGCTTCGGCGGCACGATTCGCGTCCTTGCCGAGTCCACGCACGTCGAGGAGTTCCACTTCGTCATTCTCGTCGGCGCGTCCCTCACACCGCGTGAGGCGACGCTGAGCCACGTTCGCTCCCAGCTGATCGTCGGCGGAGCGCTGGCCCTGCTCCTGGCCTCGCTGGCCGGGTACGCCGTCGCCGCGCTCGCCCTGCGCCCGGTCGATCGGATGCGCCGCCAGGCCGACGCGATCCGCGACGCCGCGCCCGATGCGCGCCTGTCGCAGCCGCGCGGTGGCGACGAGATCGCGCGGCTCGGCCGGACGCTCAACGCCCTGCTTGACCGTCTCTCGAACGCGCGCGCTCGCGAGCGCCGGTTCGTCGCCGGGGCATCCCACGAGCTGCGCACGCCGTTGGCGATCCTGACCGCCGAGCTCGAGAACGCACTCGACCGGCCGCGGCCGCGAGACGAGCTGGTCGCTGCCCTGCACTCGACGCGCGAGGAGGTCCAGCGCCTGATCCGTCTCGCCGATGGGCTGCTCGAAGTCACGAGCACGCAGGAGATCCGCCTCCGGCCGGAGGCGATAACCGTGGAGGCGCTCGTCGGCGACGCCGTTCGATCGGCCGACGACGACGGTGGCCGCGTCCGGGTGTCGCCGGGCCTGGCCACGCTTCCGGCTCTTTGGGTCGATGCCCGCCGGGCGGCGAGCGCGGTTGCCGAACTCATCCACAATGCGCTGCGCCATGGGTCCGGAGCAGTCACCATCGATGCGGTCGCCGACCTCGACCTGGTCCGCATCAGCGTCAGCGACGAAGGAGCTGGCCCCGCGCCCGCGCTCGACCCGTTCGCGCCCTTCGAGCGCGGACCACGGGCCCGGGCACTCCCCGGCGCTGGCCTCGGACTGGCCATCGTCCAAGCCATCGCACGCGCCCACGGGGGCGACGCCGCGTACCACCAGGATCGCAACGCCTGCACGTTCACCGTGAGCTTCCCGCACGTCCCGCAGCCAGGCACGCTGAAGAACGAGGACGAGCGCAAGCTCACCGTCCGCTGAAGCCGCTCCGCGCGCTGTCCTAGACTCGTCGGGCGTGCCCGACTTCGCACTCGACCCGATTTTCACGCCGACCGCGGACCAGCCGCGGGCGATCGACCAGCTGGTGGCCGGGGTCGGCGAGGGCAGCCGCTACATGACGCTGCTCGGCGCGACCGGGACCGGCAAGACGATGACGATGGCGGCGACGATCGAACGGCTGCGCAAGCCGGCGCTCGTCATGGCCCACAACAAGACGCTCGCCGCACAGCTGTGCAACGAGTTCCGGATGTTCTTCCCCAACAACGCGGTCGAGTACTTCGTCTCCTACTACGACTACTACCAGCCCGAGGCCTACGTCCCGTCCAAGGACCTCTACATCGAGAAGGACTCGGCCATCAACCAGGAGATCGACCGCCTGCGTCACGCCGCCACCGCTGCGCTGTTCGCGCGCCGCGACGTGATCATCGTCGCCTCGGTGTCGGCGATCTTCGGCATGGGGTCGCCCGAGACGTATGACCGCAACATGGTTCTGCTGCGCCGCGGAGAGGAGATCGATCGCGACCTGCTGCTGCGCAAGCTCGTCTCGGTCCAGTACACGCGCAACGACACGGCGCTGGGCCGCGGGACGTTCCGCGTGCGCGGCGAGGCGCTCGAGGTCTTCCCGGCCTACGCGGAGTCGGCCTACCGCGCGACGTTCTTCGGCGACGAGGTCGAGCGCCTGCAGCACTTCGACCCGCTGACCGGCGAGGTCATCCAGGACGACCTCGAGCACATCGCGATCTGGCCGGCCACCCACTACAACGTCAAGGACGGAACGATCGAGGCCGCCGTTGCCGAGATCGGTCGCGAACTCAACGAGCGCACGGCCGAGCTCGAGCAGCAGGGCAAGCTACTCGAGGCCCACCGCCTGCGCCAGCGCACCCAGTACGACATGGAGATGCTGCGCGAGATGGGCTTCTGTAACGGCATCGAGAACTACTCGCGGATCCTCGACGGTCGCCAGGCGGGCGACCGGCCCTACTGCCTGATCGACTACTTCCCCGACGACTTCGTCTGCTTCCTCGACGAGTCCCACCAGACCGTGCCCCAGATCGGCGGCATGCACGAAGGCGACCGCTCGCGCAAGCAGACGCTCGTCGACTACGGCTTCCGGCTGCCCAGCGCGCTTGACAACCGCCCGCAGACGTTCGACGAGTTCCTCGCGATCACGCCGCAGATCGTGTTCGTGTCGGCTACCCCCGGCCAGTACGAGCGCAGCCACTCCAACGCGATCGTCGAGCAGATCGTGCGCCCGACCGGGATCGTCGATCCGCGCGTCGAGGTCCGCGAGACGCGCAACCAGATCGACGACCTGATGAACGAGATCCGCACGCGCGTCGACCGCGAGGAACGCACGCTGGTCACCACGCTGACCAAGAAGATGAGCGAAGACCTGACCGACTACCTGCTCGAGATGGGCTTCCGCGTCCGCTACCTGCACTCCGAGGTCGACACGCTCGAGCGGATCCAGATCATCCGCGACCTGCGGCTCGGCGAGTACGACGTGCTGGTCGGCGTCAATCTGCTGCGCGAGGGGCTCGACCTGCCCGAGGTGTCGCTGGTCGGGATCCTCGACGCCGACAAGGAGGGCTTCCTGCGCGGCGAGACGTCGCTGATCCAGACGATCGGCCGCGCGGCGCGCAACGTCGACGGCACGGTGCTGATGTACGCCGACAAGGAGACGGCGGCGATGCGGGCGGCGATCGGCGAGACCGACCGCCGGCGCGCGATCCAGCTCGCCTACAACGAGGAGCACGGGATCACGGCCGCGACGATCGTCAAGGGCATCAGCGACATCGCCGAGTTCCTGACCGCCGAGGGCAAGACGCCCAAGGGGCGGCGACGCAGCGAGCGCAAGCGCGTCCGGGCCGGCGACATGTCGTCAAACGACCTCGAGCGCACGATGGTCGAGCTCGAGGAGGAGATGATCGCGGCGGCGGAGGACCTGCGCTTCGAGTACGCCGCGCGGCTGCGCGACGAGATCCGCGACCTGCGCCGCGAGTTGCGCGAGCTCGAGGCGGCGGGTGGCACCGCGATCTGACGCGCTGCGAGCCGCGCTGCTCGCCTGGTACGCCGGCCACGCCCGTGACCTGCCGTGGCGCCGGACCACCGACCCGTACGCGATCCTCGTCAGCGAGGTCATGCTCCAGCAGACCCAGGTCGTGCGGGTCGTCGAGCGCTACGAGGCATGGCTGGAGCGCTGGCCGACGGCGGCGGCGCTGGCGGCGGCGCGGCGCGACGAGGTGCTGCGGGCGTGGGTCGGCCTCGGCTACAACCGCCGCGCCCTGGCGCTGCACGAGGCGTGCACGATCGTTGCTGGCGATGGATGGCCGGCGGACCTCCAGGAACTGCCCGGCGTCGGCCCGTACACCGCGGCCGCCCTCGGGGCGTTCGCCTTCGGGCGCGACGTCGTGGCGCTCGACACCAACGCGCGACGGGTGTTCGCGCGGCTGGGCACGACGCTCACCCCGGCGCCCGGCCAGGGCGCCGTCTTCAACCAAGCCACGATCGAGCTCGGCGCGACGGTCTGCACGGCCCGGGCCCCGCGCTGCGACCGCTGTCCGCTGCGCTCGAACTGCGACGGGCCCGGCGAGCCCGTGGCCGCGACCGGCCCGCCGCGGGCGGGCAGGCAGCGATTTCAGGACACCAATCGCTTCGTACGCGGGCGCGTGGTTGCCGCTCTGGCTTGTGGAGCGCCGTTGCCCGATGTCGAACCGCGGCGTTTGGCGACCGCACTGTCCGGCCTCGAACGCGATGGCCTCGTTGTCCGAGAGGCCTCAGGGCCACAACTCGCCTCCTGATGGCTTAGTCTGCGCACATGGCCTTGGATCGTATGAACATCGAAAAGCGCGACTTCCCGATCGGCCGCCGGGGCTATGAGCCCGAGGCCGTCGACGCCCACCTAGCCGTGGTCGCGGTGGAAGTAGAGGCGCTGAAGCGTCAGCTCGAATCAGCCCAGACGGGCGCCCCCCCCGCCGCGGAACCCGGCGCCGAGGCCGCGCCGGCCGCGGCCGCCGCTGCCGCATCACTGGCTGCCCACGCATCGGAGCAGGTCCGGACGATCGTCGAGGCCGCCGAGTCGAGCGCCGCGCAGATCCAGCAGTCGGCCCAGAACGACGCCGCGCAGATCCGTCTCGACGCGCAGAACGCCGCTGAGAGCACCCGCCAGGACGCCGAGAGCCGTAGCCAGGAGCACCTGACGAAGGTTGCGGACGGCACTTCGGTGATGCTCCAGCGCGTCGACGCGATGGAGGCCGAGCTCAACGCGCTCGTCGAGAGCCTGCGCACCGGTGCCGCGCGCCTGAACGCCGATCTCGAACTGCTCAAGGGCAACATGGGCGACCTACCGGGGGCGACCCCGCCGGTGGCCGAGGCGCCGGCGTGGACGCCGGAGCCCGCCGCGGCCGAGCAGACCTGGACCGACCCGGCCGCCGCCGCTGCGCCGGCCGAGCAAGCGTGGACGCCGGAGCCGGCCGCCGAACAGCAGGCGTGGACACCGGAGCCCGCCGCCGAGGAGCAGGAATGGACGCCGGAGCCCGCCGCCGAGCAGCCGGACTGGACCGATCCGGCCGCCGCCGCTGCGCCGGCCGAGCAGGCGTGGACGCCGGAGCCGGCCGCCGAGGCGGCGCCGTGGACGCTCGGCGACGCGGCCCAGCCCGCCGAGGCCGCGCCCGAGCAGCAGGCGTGGACGCCGGAGCCGGCACCCGAGCAGCCGGCCGAGTCGTCGTGGGGCAACACGGCCGCCGTGGCCGATGCGGCTGCGGCCGTGCCCGAGCCGGCGCCCGCGCCGGAGGGGACTTCGCAGTGGGGCAACACGGCGGCGGTCACGCCTGAGACGCCGAGCTTCCCCGAGCACGTCCACGAGGTTCCGGCGCCCGAGGTGGCATCGGACGCCGCCGCGGGCGGAGTGCCGGGCGCCGACGTCGAGGGTGCGCGCCTGATCGCGCTCAACATGGCGCTCAACGGCCAGTCGCGCGAGGAGACCGACCGCTACCTGGCCGACAACTTCGACCTCGCCGACCGCGCGTCGCTGCTCGACGAGGTCTACTCGACGCTCGACAGCTAACCGCGGCGCGCGGCCAGCCAGTAGTGCCCGTGTGGCGCGACGAGCACGCTCGCGCCGACGAGCCGCGCAAGCTGCCACGCCGTGCCCTTGATGCGGCTCTCGTAGGGCGCGGTCGGCTGGAAGAAGCGGCGCGTCGGTCCGAACCCGGCGGTGCGCAGGTCGCGGCGCAGGCCGCGCAGCGTCAGTCCGCGCTCGGACCAGCCGAGCTGCCGGGTTGTGGCGCGGGCGCCGGGTGAGAGGCGGTGCAGCCACGTCGGCTCGCCGAGCAGCAGCCAGCCCCCCGGTCGCAGGCGCCGGGCGACGCCGGCCAGCACGGCGGCCTGGCGCCTCGAATGGTGCAGCGCGTCGAAGATCAGCGCGAGGTCGGCCGGCTCGCCCTCGGGCAGCGCGTCCATGTCGGCGACCTCGAAGCGGGCGGTCGAGCCCCAGCGCTGCGCGCGCTCGCGGCACAGCGCGATGTTGGCCTCGACGAGATCGACGCCGAGCGCGTCGTAGCCCGCCTCGGCGAGGAACAGCGTCGTCCAGCCGGAGCCGCAGCCGACGTCGAGCAGGCTCGCGCCGGGTTGCGCGCCGATCGCGTGCAGCATGTGCGCCACGGTCGCCCACTCCACGAAGTGCGCCGGGTCCCAGCCGAACGGCTTCGACGCCTCGCGCGCCATGAACTCGGGCGTCCGGCTGGCGACCTCGGCCTGTTTGTGCGGTTCGTGCACGGCGGGCGAGGCTAGTCGATGAACTTGACGCGCGGCCAGCGCTCGCGCCAGCCCTTGTCGGCGATGCGCTGCTCGTAGACGGCACGCGGCGCGCGGGCGGGGTTGTGGCGGCACGTGAGGCCGAGGAGGTCGTCGAGGCCGTAGGGCGCGACGATCAGGAACGTGTCGTCGGGGAGCAGGCGGACGCCGACGCACGAGGCGACCTCGGGGAACGTCGCGACCGCGTCGGCGCTCGACTCAAACGGCTCGACCTCGATGCCGAAGCGCTGCGGGTACCACGTGTGCACGCCGGCCTGGTTGCGTGCGTCCCACAGCAGCTCGGGTGCCCGTGCCCGCAGCGCCTTCTCGACCGCGTCGTCGCGTGGCGTCGTCATGTCGTGCGGATCGAAGAACAGCACGTCGAGATCCCTCGGCGGCTCGGGTTCGCGATCGTGCAGCACGTCCCAGGCGGCGTTGCGGATCGACCCCGCCGCGATCAGCCAATCGGGCGCGCCGACGTCACGGGTGGCCTCCAAGGCGGCCATGAGGGCCGGCGTGGCGCGCAGGATCGCCGCAAGTTGCTCAGACTGCGTCATGGGAACATCTGTTCGCCTCTGTAAAGTTGCTCAGGCATGCCGCCGCACAACGCCATCGTCGTTTCGGGCGCCCGCGAGCACAACCTCAAGGACATCACGCTCACGCTGCCGCGCGACGCGCTGGTCGTCCTGACGGGGCTGTCGGGATCGGGCAAGTCGTCGCTGGCCTTCGACACGATCTACGCCGAGGGTCAGCGTCGCTATGTCGAGTCGCTGAGCGCCTACGCCCGGCAGTTCCTGGGCCAGATGGACAAGCCCGACGTGGATTCGATCGAAGGGCTGTCGCCGGCGATCTCGATCGATCAGAAGACGACGTCGCGCAACCCGCGGTCGACGGTCGGGACGGTCACCGAGATCTACGACTACCTGCGGCTGCTGTGGGCGCGGATCGGCCACCCGCACTGCCACATCTGCGGCAAGCCGATCGCCGGGCAGTCGGCCGAGCAGATCATCGACCAGGTGATGACGTTGCCCGACGCAACCCGCTTCATGGTGCTCGCCCCGATCGTCCGCGGGCGCAAGGGCGAGTACGGCAAGCTGTTCGAGGAGCTGCGGGCCGAGGGCTTCGCGCGGGTCGAGGTCGACGGCGAGCTGCGGATGCTCGAGGACGAGATCGTGCTCGACAAGAAGTACAAGCACGACATCGCGGTCGTCGTCGACCGGCTGGTGATGCGCGACGACCTGCGCAAGCGCCTCGCCGACTCGATCGAGACCGCGGTGGCGCTGGCGGACGGCATGGTGGAGGTCGAGACGGTGCCGAAGGAGGGGGAGGGGGAGCCCAAGCGCACGCTGTACTCCGAGAAGTTCGCCTGCATCGACCACGGCCCGGTGATCCCCGAGCTCGAGCCGCGGATCTTCAGCTTCAACGCACCACACGGCGCGTGCGAACGCTGCACCGGGCTCGGTCACCAGATGGAGATCGACCCCGATCTCGTCATACCCGACGGGTCGTTGTCGGTCGGCGAGGGGGCGATCGCGCCGTGGGCCAACGGCCACTCCGGCTACTACGAGCAGCTGATCCAGGCGCTCGCCGAGAAGCACGACATCGATCTCGAAGCGCCGTGGGATGACCTGCCCACCGACCAGCGTGAGCTGCTGCTGTTCGGTACCGACGGCGACCGCGTCACCGTCACCTACCGCAACCGCTACGGCCGCCAGCGCTCCTACGGCGCGAGGTTCGAGGGCGTCGTGTCGTCGCTGCAGCGCCGCTACCGTGAGACCGACTCCGACTGGTCGCGCGAGCGGATCGAGGAGTACATGTCGCTCGTGCCCTGCCCGGCGTGCAAGGGCTCGCGACTGCGGCCCGAGTCGCGCGCGGTGCTCGTCGGCGGCATGGCGATCCACGAGTTCACCGGCCAGTCGGTCAAGCGTGCGCTCCAGTGGATCGACGAGGTCGAGCTGACTGACCGCGAGCGCGAGATCGCGCGCCTGATCCTGCGCGAGATCTCCGAGCGCCTGAACTTCCTCGACAACGTCGGCATCGGCTACCTGTCGATGGACCGCGCGGCAGCGACGCTGTCGGGCGGCGAGGCGCAGCGGATCCGGCTCGCGACGCAGATCGGATCGGCGCTCGTCGGCGTGCTCTACGTCCTCGACGAGCCGTCGATCGGTCTGCACCAGCGCGACAACGCGCGCCTGATCGCGACGCTCGAGCGGCTGCGCGACCTCGGCAACACGGTGATCGTCGTCGAACACGACGAGCAGACGATGCGCGCCGCCGACCACCTCGTCGACCTCGGTCCCGGTGCGGGCGAGCACGGCGGGCGGATTGTCGCCCAGGGCACGGCAGCGCAGGTCGAGAAGGTCAAGGGGTCGCTGACCGGCCAGTTCCTCGCCGGCACGACGACGATCGACGTGCCGGCGAAGCGGCGCAAGCCCGACGGCTACGTCGAGATCCGCGGCGCGTCGCAGCACAACCTCTGCAAGCTCGACGTACGCGTGCCGCTGGGCGTGATGACGTGCGTGACCGGCGTCTCGGGCTCAGGCAAGTCGACGCTCGTCAACGAGGTTCTGTTCAAGGCGGTGGCCAATCGCCTGCACCGCGCGAAGTCGCGGCCCGGAGCGCATCTCGCCGTCCTCGGCCTCGACCGGCTCGACAAGATCATCCAGGTCGACCAGTCGCCGATCGGGCGCACGCCACGCTCGAACCCAGCCACGTACACCGGGCTGTTCGACGTCATCCGCGATCTGTTCTCCAAGACGCCGGAGGCCCGCGCGCGCGGCTACAAGCCGGGGCGATTCTCGTTCAACGTCAAGGGCGGGCGCTGCGAGGTGTGCCGCGGCGACGGGCAGATCAAGATCGAGATGCACTTCCTGCCCGACGTCTATGTCCAGTGTGAGCAGTGCGAGGGCCGGCGCTACAACCGCGAGACGCTGGCGATCCGCTTCAAGGGCAAGACGATCGCCGACGTGCTGCATATGCCGGTCGAGGAGGCGCTCGAGTTCTTCCAGCACATTCCGAAGATCCGCAGGCGCCTGGAGACGCTGGACGCGGTCGGGCTCGGTTACATCCGCCTCGGGCAGCCGGCAACGACGCTGTCCGGCGGCGAGGCGCAGCGCGTGAAGCTCGCGACCGAGCTGTCGAAGGTCGCCACCGGTTCGACGCTCTACATCCTCGACGAGCCGACGACGGGCCTGCACTTCGCCGACGTGCAGCGGCTGCTCGAGGTGCTGCACCGGCTCGTTGACCAGGGCAACAGCGTGGTCGTGATCGAGCACAACCTCGACGTCATCAAGACGGCCGATCAGATCATCGACATGGGTCCCGAGGGCGGCGACGAAGGGGGAAGGGTGGTCGCGAGCGGCACGCCCGAGGAAGTTGCCGCAACGCCCGGCTCCCACACCGGCGAATTCCTCGCCGGGCTCGTCGAGCCGGTCGTACGCAAGGTGCGGCGCACGAAGCGGAAAACTGCGGCTGTTGCCTAGGCAGATCCGCCTTCGGTTATCAGGGTTCCTGATATCTCCGCGGAAATGCGGACGGATATACGACTGCCATCTGTGCCCGTTTCCGGCTAGCGTCGCCGCGTCACGGTTCGGAGCCGCCCAACCAGCGATCCGGCCCGAGTGTGCGTCGCAATCTCCCTTGTTGGGGAGGGCGCGGGCGCGGCGGCTCGGGGCAGCCGCCGCGCCCCGCCTCGACGCGGGGCGCGCTGGTTTCGTGTGCTAACCGCCGCCTGACACTCCGCCGTCCGAGCCGCCTGCGCCGTCACCGCCACGTTGGCCGCTGTCGACGCCCGACACGCTCGAGGCGCCGTCGTCGCCGGAGCCGCCCGATGTGGAGCTCGAGCTGCCCGAGCTGTCGCCGGCCGGGGAAGGCGCGTCGCCGCCACTGCTGGACTGCGAGCCGGACGGGAGGCCTGCGGGCGCGCTGACCTGCTGGTCGTCGCCGCCGGAGCCGCCGCTTGAGCCGTCGCCGCTGCCGAACCCACCGCTGCCGGAACCACCGCTGGGGAGCGACGCACCGTCGCCCGAGCCGCCTGAGTGGTGGTCGGAGGGCCCAGGTCCACCCTGCGAGCCGGAGCCTGACGGGCGTCCGGAGCCCGAGCCGCCACCGGGGCTGACGCTGCCCGAGCCGCTACCGCCCGATCCGGAGCCGTGGTGGCCCGAGTCGTCGGCGCCGCTGCCCCCGTGGTGGCCGTCCGACCCCGACCCGCCCGACCCGGAGCCCGAACCGCCAACGCTCACCGCGAACCCGGTCGCGTGACTGTCGGAGCCGTGGCCGCCGGAGCCCGACCCGCTCGAGGCTGAACCGGAGCCGCTCGAGCCCGAGCCCGACGCGTGGTGGCGGTGGTGGGTCACGGTCCCGCGGCCGTGATCGTCGCCGCCGCCGAGCGTCCCGGACGGAGAACCCGACGACGGCGACGAACTGGAGGTGCCCGCGGCGGCGACCAGGGCGGCGGGCTTCGCCACGGCGCGGTGCACGGTGTGCACCGTCGCCGTGTGCGGCTTGTGGTGGTGGTGGTGATGGGTGATCCGGTCGGCATGGATCGCCCCGCCGACGAGCGCGCCGGCGGCCAGCGCGCCGACGCCGACCTTCGTTGCGACCGCGCCCATGCCGGTGCCGACGGCGACCTCGCCGGCACGCGCCATCGTCGACTCGCCAGCGCCCGACGATGTCGCCATCTCCATCAGCCGCACGAGCAGCGGATATGGCGTAATCGCCGTGACGGCCGCGCGCACGCTCGCCCGCGCGCGGTAGAGGTGCTGACGCGCGCCGCCGACCGACACACCGAGCGCCGCGGCGATCTCGTCGTGCGAGCGCCCTTCGATCTCGCGCAGCAGCAACGCGTCGCGCTGGGGCGCTGGGAGCGCCTCGATCGCCGCCAGGGTCTCGCGCAGCTGCTGGCGTCGCACGACGACGTCCTCGACAACCAGCGTGTCGGCGCGCTCAGAGCTCAGTTCGGTCGTCTCGCGCGCGCCCCGCAGGACGTTCAGCGACACGTTGTGAGCGATCCGGTACAGCCACGGGCGCAGCTGGATTTCGCGGTCGGCGTCGTTCATGGCCTGGTGGGCGTTGAGCAGCGTCTGCTGCACCGCGTCCTCGGCGCGCTCGGGACCGAGGAGGCGGGTGCAGTAGCGCACCAGCGCCCCCCGGTAGCGATCGTCGATCGCGGCGAACGCCGGGTCGTGGCCGTCCCGCGCCAGCGCCACGAGCCGACCGTCGCTCTGCAGGCGCAGAAGCGACGCGCCGGCCAGGCGAAGCGGCTCGTGGAGCAGGCGGGGCTGCATGTGCTGCGATTGACCTTAGGGGACAGCCCCCTCTCACGCCGCCGTCTTGACGACGATGATCTCCTGCCAGACCGCGCCGTCGGAGCCGACGCGCAGCTGCGCCTCGTTGATCGCCGCGGGCGGGGCGAGGTCGGCGATCCCGCAGTTGGCCTGGTTGTTGTTGTCGTCGCCGTTGTCTCCGCCGTTGTCGTCGCCCTGGTTGTCCGAGCTCGGACCGGAGTTGCCCGGCTGGCCCTGGTTGTTTGGCGGAGCGCCGTCGCCGTTGTCGTCACCGCCACCGTTGCCGT
Source organism: uncultured Actinomycetes bacterium (assembly GCA_963846975.1). Taxonomy (GTDB): domain Bacteria; phylum Actinomycetota; class Thermoleophilia; order Solirubrobacterales; family Solirubrobacteraceae; genus AC-49. Next base: position 25,489 of record CAWJXY010000008.1, on the reverse strand, counting down.
CGCCGCCGTCGTGGCGCGTCGTCGCCGGGGTGGTAACCGGCATCGTCGAGGTGGTCGGCGTCGTCACCGGCGGCGCGGTGCGGCACTTGATCTCGGTGCGGTCGGTGACCTGGCCGGTCTCGGTCGTCCCATCGGGGAGCGTGATGACGAGCACGGCGGCCGCGGTCGCCGTCGCGGGCGTGAAGGTCTTGACCGTCGCGCTGGTCGTGTTGTGGTTGTCCTTGTGCAGCGGGTTGGTCCCGTGCTGGCACTCGGCGGCGTTGGTCACGCCGTCGTGGTCGGCGTCGCCGTTGCTGTTGGCCCTGGTCAGCTTGAAGTGGAACTTGTGCTCCCAGGCGCGCACCTTCTGGGCGTGCGACAGGTGGTGGGAGTGCTTGGCCGCGGCGATCGGCACAAGCACGAGCGCAGCAGCGGCAAGCGCGGCCAGCGCCAGTACAAGACGTCTCATTGGGTCTCTCCTACGGGTGGGTGGGGCATCTTCTGCAGCCTTGGAACACGCGTCGTGCGCGAACATCACACGATGAACTTCGCGCTGGTCAAGCTGTGGTGGCAGAAATGGCGCTGGTACGGGCGCCCCGGACGCCCGTGGAACCGCGCGCGGCTGGCCTACGAGATGGCACGTCGCGGGGCCTACGCCCGCTGGCCGGTGCACGGCAACGTGCTCGAGGCGCTGCGCGAGGGCCGCCTGCAGATCGGCTCGGGCACGCTGCTCGAGCCCGGCGTCTGGATCACGATGCCCGGCGCCGCGCGCGTGACGATCGGCGAGGGGTGCTTCCTGAACCTCGGAGTGATGGTCGCATGTGTCGAGCGCGTCGAGATCGGCGATCACTGCATGTTCGCCAACGGCTGCTTCGTCAGCGACGGAAGCCACCGCTTCGATGACCCGACGCGCCCGGTCACGTGGCAGGGCTTCGAGACCAAGGGCCCGACGCGGATCGGCGACAACGTCTGGTGTGGCGCCAACGTCGTCATCACCAGCGGAGTGACGATCGGGGAGCGCTGCGTGATCGGCGCCAACAGCGTCGTCACCAAGGACCTGCCGCCGTACTCGATCGCGGCCGGTGCACCGGCGCGTGTGATCCGCGACTGGCGAGGGGCTACTTCGTCGTGATGACCGTGATCGCGAACACCACCGCGCCGAGCGTCGCCGCGCCGCCGAGCAGCGCCAGCAGCCCGTAGGCGCCGGCGGCGACGTGGTTGTCGCTGCGGCGTGCGTCCTGGAAGTGGTGGGTACCGAGCACCGCGACCGCGAACACGACGACGATCGCCACGCCCGCCACGGCGGCCGTCCACACCGCCTGCCACAGCGCGCCCCAGTCGACCGACGCGATCACGTCGCCGCCTCGAGCCCGCCGCGGCCTTGAAGCCGCCGAGCGAACAGGCCCGCGGTCGCGAGGATGATCACGCCGCTGACGACGATCGGGCCCGTCGCGCCCGACCCGAACAGCGCCGTCACGCCGTAGACGATGGCTCCGATTGCGGCAGCGCACGGCAGCGTCAGGATCCACGCCATGACCATGTTGGAGGCCACGCCCCAGCGCACCGCCGACAGCCGCTTGGCCGCCCCGGCGCCCATCACGCCGCCCGAGATGACGTGGGTCGTCGACAGCGGGAAGCCGGCGTGCGATGCGGCCAGGATCACGCTCGCACCGCCGCTCTGCGCGGCGAAGCCCTGCGCCGGATCCATCTTGATGATCCGGCTGCCCATCGTGCGGATGATCCGCCAACCGCCGCTGTAGGTCCCGAGGCCGATCGCCGTCGCCGACGAGATCACGACCCAGTTCGGGATCGCGAAGTGGTTGGGGTCGATGTTGCCGTGGGCGACGAGCGCGAGCGCGATCACGCCCATCGTCTTCTGGGCGTCGTTGGTGCCGTGCGACAGCGCCAGCAGCCCGCCCGACAGCAGCTGCCCGCCGCGGAAGCCGCGCCCGACGAGGCCTGGGCGCAGGCGGCCGACGATGACGTAGATGAGCAGGATCCCGCCCGCCGCGACGGCGAACGCGAGGATCGGCGACGTGATCGCGGGCACGATCACCTTGCCGACGAGCCCGCCGACGAGGATCGAGCTCGTCCCGTTGGCCGCGATCATCGCCCCGATGAGGCCGCCGATCAGCGCATGCGACGAGCTCGACGGAAGCCCGAGGTACCACGTGGCCAGGTTCCACGCGATCGCCCCGATCAGCGCTGCGAACACGACGGTCATCGTGATCTCGCTCGTGTCGACGATGTCCTGGCCGATCGTCGCCGCGACCTTCAGCGACAGGAACGCGCCGACGAAGTTCAGCACCGAGGCGATGAGGATCGCGAGCCGCGGGGGCAGCGCGCGCGTCGAGATCGACGTGGCGACGACGTTGGCGGTGTCGTGGAAGCCGTTCGTGAAGTCGAACGCAAGCGCCGTCGCGACGACGATGACAAGGATCAGGTCGGCGCTCACGCGTTTTTGATGACGATGCTTTCGAGGATGTTCGCGACGCGCTCGGTCGCATCGATCGCGGCCTCGAGACGCTCGTAGATGTCCTTCCAGCGGATCACGATCATCGGGTCGATGCCGCCGTCGAACAGCGATGCGATGGCCTCGCGCGAGATCCGGTCGCCCTGGTTCTCGAGCCGGTTGATCTCGATCGTGTGGGGGCTGAGGTCGCGAAAGCCGCGCAGCAGCGGCATCGCCTCGGCGATCTGTCGCGCGGCCAGCACCAGGACGTCGGTCAGGCGCTGCGCCTGTTCCATCGGCGCCTCGATCTTGTAGAGGACGAGGTAGTCGGCCGCCTCCTCGATGAAGTCGACGATGTCGTCGAGCCCGGAGGCGAGCTCGAGGATGTCCTCGCGGTCGATCGGCGTGACGAACGTGCTGTTGAGCTTGCGGATCAGGTCGTGCGTGATCCGGTCGCCGTCGTGCTCGCGATCCTTGATCTCGCGCACGAGGTCGGCGTGGTCGGGCCACTCGCCGAAACACCGTGTCGAGCAGCTCGGCGGCGCGGACGATGTTGGCACCGGCCTGCTCGAACAGATCGAAGAACTCGCGGTCACCGGAACCGAATACCGCGGACAGACGGGCCATCCGAGCGGACTCTAGTGTGAACGTGACGTGAAAGCGCCGTCAGTCCGCCAGCGAGCGGCCCGTCACTCCTCGTCGCCGCGCTCGGCCACCTTGCGCTCGAGCTGGGCCATCACGTCGGCGTCGCGCAGCGTCGTGACATCGCCGAGCTCGCGGCCCTCCGCGATATCGCGCAACAGGCGTCCGCGTCGCGACGTGGTCGCGGATGTCGCCGATCAGCGCCTCGTCGCCGTCGTCGTCGGCACCCTGGAGCGTCACGAACGCGGTGACCGACTGCCCCGTGTCCTCGTCGGACTGGCCGATGACCGCCGACTCGGCGACGCGCGAGTGCGAGACGATCGCCGACTCGATCTCCGCGGTCGGCATCCGGTGGCCCGACACGTTGAGCACGTCGTCGGCCGCTGGCACAAACCAGTTTGTGTTCGCGGCGGGTTAACCGCTAGGCCGACAGCTCGGCGCGCAGCGCGGCGAGCTCGGACGCGTCGATCGAGTAGCCGTGCTCGGGCTGCGGGAAGCGCCGCTCGCGGACATCGTCGGCGTAGGCCTGGATGCCGGCCACCATCTCCTCGAGCAGCGTCGCGTAGCGCTTGACGAAGCGTGCGCCGATGCCCTCACGGATGCCGAGCAGGTCGTGGAACACGAGCACCTGGCCGTCGGTGTCGGGCCCCGCGCCGATCCCGATCACCGGGATCTCGATCGTCGGCATGATCTCGGTCGCAACCGCCGACGGGATCGCCTCGAAGACGATCGAGAAGCAGCCCGCGTCCTGGAGCGCGTGCGCCTCGCGCGCAACGCGGAGCGCCTCGCTGGCGCTGCGCGCCTGGGCCTTGTAACCGCCGAGCGCGGTCGACGTCTGCGGCGTCAGGCCGACGTGGCCCATCACCGGGATGCCGGCCGCGACGATCGCGCGCGCCCGGGCGACCGACGTCTCGCCGCCGCCCTCGAGCTTGACCGCGTCACAGCCCGCCTCCTTGACGAACCGCATCGCCGTCTGCACCGCCTGCTCGTCGGACACCTCGTAGGAGCCGAACGGCAGGTCGCCGACCATGAACGGGTTGCGCAGGCCGCGGCGCACCGCCTTGGCCAGCATCAGTAGCTCGTCGGTCGTCACCGCGACCGTCGATGGGTAGCCGAGAACGGTCATCGCGCCGCTGTCGCCGACCAGCACCATGTCGACGCCGGCGTGCTCGGCGGCCAATGCGCTGGGGTAGTCATAAGCGGTGACCATGACGATCGGCTCGCCGTGGCGCTTGCAGTCCGACAGGCGCGGCAGCGTCATCGGCAGCCGCGAGGCGTCGTTGGGGACCTGCAGGTTGTTGGGGATCGTGGACATCGTTCTTGGCGGCTCCTGTTCTGGTTGACGCCCTCAGGTCAGAGGGTCGCCACCTCCGGGGGGCGGACAATCGTGTTGTCGATCAGGCGCGTGTCGCCGACGCGCGCCGCAATTGCGACGAGCGTCTCGGCGTCCAGCCGATCAACGGGGGCAAGGTCTCGGGGGCGAACGAGCGCCACGTATTCGGGCGTGACTCCGTGGTCGGCCATCGCGGTCCGCGCGGCGTCGCCGACCACGCGGGCGTCGCGTTCGCCGCGGGCCACCGCGTCGCGGGCGGCGTCGAGGCCTGCGCGCAGCGCCAGCGCGCGCTCGCGGTCGTCGCCATGCAGACGGACGTTGCGGCTCGACAGGGCGAGGCCGTCGGCCTCGCGGACGATCGGGGCGACGTCGATTCGCACTGGGATGTCGAGGTCGGTGACGAGCTTGCGGATGACGAGCGCCTGCTGGGCGTCCTTCTGGCCGAAGTAGGCGACGTCGGGGCCGCACATGTTGAGCAGCTTCGTGACGACGGTCGTGACGCCCCGGAAGTGCTCGGGGCCGCGCTGGGCGCCCTCGAGCGTCTCGGTCAGCGCCCCGGTGACGATGACGGTCGTCGAGAAACCGGGCGGGTAGACCTCGTCGGCCGCCGGGCAGAACAGCACGTCGGCGCCGGCCTCGGCGGCCAACGCGCCGTCGCGGGCCTCGTCGCGCGGGTAGGCCTCGAGATCGGAGGCCTCGTTGAACTGCGCCGGGTTGACGAACAGCGACACGACGACGACGTCGCAATCGGCCCGCGCGCGGCGGATCAGCGACAGGTGGCCCTCGTGCAGGGCGCCCATCGTCGGCACGAGGCCGATCGTGCGCCCGTGGCGGCGCGGCTCGGCCAGCGCGGCGCGCAGGCGCGCGACGTTGCGGACGGTCCTCATGCCGGCGCCCCCTGGGCGGCCAGCTCGCGCGTCGCGGCGGCCAGCGCGTCGAACAGCTCGAGCAGATGCGGTGTGCGCTGGGCGACCGCTTCGCGCTGACGGGCAACGGTCTGCTCGTCGCCGCGGGCGATCGGGCCGGTCAACGCGGCGGCGCCGTCGGCGGCCCAGTTGTCGATCGTCGCGCGAACGAGCGCGACGAGCAGCTCGCGGTCGGCGCCGGTGGTGGCCAGCAGCTCCTCAGCGGCGCTCTGCAACGTAACGAGGAAGTTGGAGGCGATCGAGGCGGCGGCGTGATAGGCGCCACGGTCGGGGTCGTCGATGACGACGGCACGCAGGCCGACGGCGTCGGCGAGCGCCTGCGCCGCCGCGTGGGAACGCGGCGTGGTCGCGGCGATCGCGGCGCCGGCGCCGCGCAGCGGCGCACCGGGCCCGGTGACGGTCATCAGCGGGTGAAGCGAGAACGCCTCGTGGCCGGCCAGCGGCTCGAGCGTGCTCGCGCCCGAGCAGTGGCCGACGAGCTTCGTCGGGGCGATCAGCGCCGCGGCCGCGGCGATCTCGCGGTCGGGCACGCACAGCAGGACGACGTCGGCCTCGTCGGCGGTCGCGCCGCGCCCCAGCGGGCCGTCGACGGACAGGCCGGCGCCACGCAGCGCGCCGGCGAGCGCGTTGCCCAGACGGCCGTCGCCGACCACGGCGACCCGGCCAGCGAAGAGTGGAGTGGGTGTCGTCATTCTCGGTCCAGCTCCCCGAGGGGATGCCGGTCGCGAACCTGATGAGCCGCAGAAGCGGCGTTCTAGGAGTGTATATCGGCAGCGGCGGCGCCGCGAGCCAGTACCGGTGTCCGCTCTCTGGCCACGAGCAGGAACGCGGCCAGCGCCCCGACGGCCGCGAACGCGGCACCGACGGCGAGCCCGTGCATGTAGCCGGCGCTCAAGCGCGGCCCGGGTCGGCGCGTGGCCGGGGACGGTCAGCGACGCCGTGCGACTGGCGGCGATCGTGACCAGCACCGCGATGCTCAGCGTGCCGCCGAACTGGCGCGACGTGTTCAGCACGCCCGAGGCGAGGCCGGCCTGTTGCGCCTTGACCTTGGCCATCGCGACGATCGTCGTCGGCACGAACGTGAGGCCGATCCCGAGCGTCAGCACGAACAGCGGCAGCATGATCTCGAGCACCAGTGAGCCGCGCGGCGACGCATTCGAAATCCACAGAAGCCCGGAAGCGAGGAGCGCCATTCCGCCGGTCATCACCCAGCCGCCGCCGAAGCGGGTCGTGAGGCGCGCGGCGAGCAGCGACCCGCCGACGACGCCGAGCGCCCCGGGCATCATCGCCAGACCTGCGTCGACAGGGCTGTAGAGGCGGACGTGCTGGAGGTAGAGCGACAGCAGGAACCACATGGCGAACGCGCCGGCCCCGAGCGTGAAGACGACGACGTTTGAGCCGATGACGGGGCGCGCGCGGAAGATCGAGAAGTCGACCAGTGGGCGCGTCGCGACGAAGCGCTCGATCAGCACGAACACGGCGATCAGCACGGAGCCGGCGACCATCGGGATCAACGTCTGGGCCGCGCCCCAGCCGTGCTCGTGGGTGCTGACGATCCCGTAGGTAAGCAACGTCAGGCCCGAGGTGATGACGACCGCGCCGAGCGCGTCGAAGTTGCGCCGCTCCTCGGGCCGCTCGTCGTGCTCGAGCACGCGGGCAGCGGCGATCGCGCAGGCGATGCCGATCGGGACGTTGATGAACAGCGTCCACTCCCAGCCGAGGTACTGGGTGATCAGCCCGCCGGCGATCACGCCGGTGACGCCGCCGACGCCGCCCATCGCGCCCCAGGCACCCATCGCCCGGTTGCGCTCAGCGCCGGTGACGAAGGTCGCCGACAGGACCGAGAGCGTGACCGGGGCGACGATCGCCCCGCCGAGCCCCATCGCGGCGCGGGCGCCGATCAGCATTCCGGAGCTCGTCGACAGGCCGCCGATCAGGGAGGCGACCGCGAACAGGGCCATTCCGCTGACGAACATCGTCCGCCGCCCGAGCAGGTCGGCGGCGCGGCCGCCGAGCAGCAGGAAGCCGCCGAGGGCGAGCGTGTAGGCGTTGACGACCCATTCGAGCCCGGTCGGCGAGAAGTGGAGGTCCTCCGCGATCGACGGCAGCGCGATGTTCACGACCGAGACGTCGAGAATGACCATGAACTGCGCGACGCAGCAGAGGATCAGGATCGCGCGCTTGCGAGCGGATTCGTCCACTCGGACTGACTCTAGCGAGGCTGGTTTTCGGCAAATTGCGCGCAAGGTGCGGCGTGGTCAGCGGGTCCACGGGCGGCGCGGGCTAGCATCGGGACATGGCTTCGGTGACCGAGCGGCGCGATGCGCTCAAGGCGGTCTGGCACGAGGCGCGGGCGTGCACGCGCTGCCCACAGCTCGCGTCCGGGCGCACGACGGTCGTGTTCGGCTCGGGCAACGCGGACGCCGATCTGATGTTCGTCGGCGAGGCGCCGGGAGCCAACGAGGACAAGCAGGGGCTGCCGTTCGTCGGCCAGGCCGGGAAGCTGCTCGACAAGCTGCTCGACGAGATCGGGATGGCGCGTGCCGACGTGTTCATCGCCAACGCCTTGAAGTGCCGCCCTCCCGGCAACCGCGACCCGCAGCCGGTCGAGATCGACAACTGCCGCGACTACCTGCTGCGCCAGATCGAGCTGATCGAGCCCAGCGTGATCTGCACGCTGGGCAACTTCTCGACGAAGCTGCTGCGCGACGATCCGGCCGGGATCACGCGCGTGCACGGCCAGCCTGAGGTGCGGGTGCTTCGGGTCGCGGGCGGTCCGGCTGTACCCGATCTTCCATCCGGCCGCGGCGCTGTACACGCCGCGGATGCTCGAGACGCTGCGTGAGGACTTTGCGCGGCTGCCGGAGATCCTGGCGTTGGGCCCGCCCGAGCAGCCGGCGCCGTTCGTGGAGCCGGTGCCGGAAATCGAGGCCGAGGTCGAGCCGGACGTCGAAGCGGTCGACGACGCTCCGGCCGACGAGGCCGCGAACGCCGTTCAGCTCGACCTGTTCGCGTCCTAGGCGCAGTTCCCGCGGCGCGAGATCTGCGCCGCCGGCGCCCAGCCGATCGCGCCGCGGTCGCGCACACGCGCTCGAGCTGCGGGCCGCTGGCGGGCGGGCAGCGAGGCGGTGGTCTTCGTGGCCGGGGACGTCTTCCCGGTCGTCGTCGTTGCGGTTGTCTTCGGCGTCGTCGTCTTGGGCTTGGTCGTTGTCTTGGGCTTGGTCGTCGCCTTGGCCTTGGCCTTTGCCGTGGCGCTGTGCTTCGGGCGGACGCAGAGGATCGTCACCGATGTCGCCTGGAGCGAGTCCGACTCGGGCGCGTCGACGAAGAACGTCAGCGTTCCGTGAGACCCGGGCACCGTGCCCTTGGCGGCCGTGACCTTGATGCCGTTCTTCGTCTTGCCCACGATCTTGGAGAAACGCGTCGCGGTCGGGCAGGCCATCTGGATCGTCGAGCGCGGATCGTGGTGGCCCGACGGGATCGCGACGTTCGCGCGCACCAGCTCGCCGCCCTTGGGAACCGTGATCCCTGGCACCTTGTGGGTCGGCGACAGCGTCGTCAGCGCGCCGACGACGTGGATGCCCTGAGACGAGTCGCCATTGGTCTTGTCGAGCACGATCTTGGTCGCGCCGGCGATCAGCGCGACGAAGACGGCCGCGAGCACGAGGCCCTTGGCGAACACGAAGCCAGGGCTGCCGCCGCCGACGACGCGAGCGGTCGCGGCCAGCGCGCTCGGGCCGGGGCCCGGCTCGAGCTTGCGCAGCCGCCCGTCCATGCGTTCGATGCTCGAGCGGTAGGCCTTACACTCGTCGCAGCCGATCAGATGCTCGCGGACGTGCGGGCTCGGGCGCGAGCCGCGGCGGTGGGCGTCCTCGAGGCCAACACGGACGTTGATGCAGTCGGCGGCGCGCGCCGGGTCGAGCCCGGCGAGGCGCTCACGCGCGCGAACGGCGAGGATTCGGCTCGCCGTCTCGGAGACCCCAAGCTGCGCGGCGATCGACACGTGGCTGCGGTTGTCGAGCTCGCGCCCCAGGAACGCGACCGACTGCGGGCGCGACAGGTCGCTGAGTTCGGCCACGAGCCGCCGGCGCTTGCGCAGCCCGATGCGCGATGGCTTGGGCCGGCGGGGAAGCGGGCGCTCGAGCGCCGCCTCCTCGGCCTCCGCGATGTCCTCTTCGGCCTCGGCCACGTCCTCGGAGTCGAGCTCGTCGTCGCTGTCGTCATCGGCCTCGTCCGCGTCGTCTTCCTGGCCGGGTGTGTCGTCGTCGGCGCGCCTGTCATCGTCGTCGGTCGGCTCGTCGTCGCTGTCGGCCGGGGCGTCGTTGTCTCCGGTGGCGGCGTCGTTGTCCTCGGCCGGCGCGTCGTCAGCCTCGCCTGTCGCGTTCTTGTCCTCGCCCTCGGCCGCGTCCTCGGTGGACTTGACGCGCCTTCCCCACCGGCGGCGGCGCGTCGGAGCCGCCTCGGCAGTGGGCGGCGTGGGTGCGGGTTCGGGCGTTGGTTCGGGTTCGGGCGCGGGCTCGGCTCAGGCGCGGGCTCGGCCTCGGGTTCGGGCTCGGCCTCGGGCTCGGGCGCGGGCTCGGCCTCGGGTTCGGGCTCAGGCGCTGGCACGGGCTCGGCCAGCGGCTCCGCGGCGATCGGCTGCGGCTGCGGCTCCTCCTTCGCGATCCGCAGCTCGTCGATCGCCGCGTCGCGCGCCAACGAGAAGAGCCACGTCCCGACGGCCAGCGAGCGCCGCCCGCGAGGCTTGAGCCCGCCGCGGGCCTCGTCGATCGCATTCGCCACCGCCGGCTTGGCGTCGACGCCGGTGCCGCGCAGCAGCTTGCGGGCGTAGCGCGTCATCGCCGCCTGGTAGCGGCGGCTGAGTACGGCGAACGCCTTCTCGTCGCCGGTGCGCACCGCTGTGGCCAGTCGCTCGTCGTTGCGCAGCCATCGGATCATGGCTCAGGAACACAACCCGTACACGTGGCCCGACGAGCGCCCGGGCCGCCCGGTCGCGATGGCGCGGACCTTCACCTTGCGCGCGCCGATGTAGTGATTGACGGCGACGACCTCGAACGCGACGGTGCTCGCTCCGCCGATCCCGAGGCCACGCTGCACGGTCTTCTTCGGGCACGTCAGCGTGATCGTGATGTGCTTGTCGTGGGTCACGCTGACGCGCGCGAGATCACGACCTGGGGGCGGCGCAGCGGCGTCCCGCCACGCATGGCCGGCTTCTGGCCGGGAATGTCGACCGGCACGCGACCGCGCGTCTGCACGGTCTGGGCCCGGACCTGCGCGGTGGTCGTCGCTGCGGCGGCGTAGATCGATCCACCGGCGAGCATGGTGGCGGCCATGGCAATGCAGGCGAAGGTGCGGACCGGGGTCATTGTGGGCGGGAAGTGTCTCGCGATGGGTTTTCTGGATGGTGATCTGGTTGCGGCGTTGCACGGCGCGCCGCGACGAGCGCTCGCAGATACGCCCGATCCCGCGATCGCCAGGCGCGCATTGTGAACGTCAGAGCCTGTGCCGCGTCGTCAAGCGCCAGCGCGCGGGCGCCCAGGCGCGCGCCGACGACCTCTCGGCGGCGGCGCACATGGACGTCGATCGGCTCGCCGCCGAACGCCGGGCCGGTCGCGTGAGCGCCCGCGTGCACGACCCGAACCGCGGGGTCGAGCACGACCGGGATCCCGCGTTCGTGCGCGTGCAGGCACAGCTCCATGTCCTCGAAGAACAGGAATGCGCCGGGGTCGAACGGTCCCAGGTCGCGCAGCAGTTCGGTGCGAGCGGCGAGCGCGGCGCCGAGCGCCCAGCCGACGAGCCCCGCCGGTTGGCCGCGCAGCGGTCCCGGGACGAGCGCCCAGCCGACCGACCCCCAACGGCCCGGAACCGGCCACGCGCTGGTCTGGATCGTACGGTCGGCGTTGAGCAGCCGCGGGGCGAGCAGCACGTCGCGGACCGCCGCGCGCGCGGCGAGCTGCGCGAGACCGTCGTCGAGCAGCTCGACGTCCGGGTTGACCAGCACCGTCACGTCATGCGTCGCCGCGGCGACGCCGGCGTTGTTTGCGGCGCCGAAGCCGGGGTTGCCGTCGAGCGCGATCGTTCCGGCGCCGGCGTTGGCGGCGACCCTCATCCCGTCATCCGTCGAGCCGGAGTCGACGACGATGACCTGCGGCGCGGGGTCGAGGTGACGGTCGATCGAAGCGAGCAACCGGCGCAGGTCGGCCGCCGAGTTGTGGATGACGGTGACGATCGTGAAGCTCACGCGCGCAGCGCCTCCAAGAGCCCGGCGGCGGCCTGTTCCCACGTCGGGGGCCGAGCCGTCGGAGCGGGCAGCGCGTGCGTCAGTGCCTGGGCCCAGGCGTCGACGTCGCCGGCCGGGACGTACAGCGCGCCTTCGCCGAGCGTCTCGCGGAACACCGGCAGGTCGCTGACGATCGCGGGCGTGCCGTGCAACGCCGCCTCGAGCGGCGGTAGCCCGTAGCCCTCGAGGTACGACGGCGCGAGCAGCGCGCGGGCGCCGGCGTACAGGCCGTGGAGCGTCGCTTCGTCGACCGAACCGAGCAGCCGCACGCGCTCGCCGCCGATCTGGCGCAGCTCGCTCTCCATCCGCCCTTCGCCGACGACGAGCAGTTCGCCGTCGACGCCGGCGCGGACGAACGCGTGGACGGCGACGTCGGGTGCCTTGCGCGGCTCCAGCGCGCCGACGAACAGCAGATAGTCGCCGGCGCGGGGTTCGACGCCGGGCGGCGGGCGGTCGACCCCGGGCGCCAGGACGCGCGCCTCGACGCCCCACCGCTCGCCTGCGATCGCCGCCGTCGCGCCGCTGTCAGCGATCACGGCGTGTGCGCGCCGCGCCAGCGTACGCGGGCGGGCCAGACGATGCCACGCGCGCTCGTAGGCCGTGAAGTCGTCCGGTCGCTGCTCCCAGCTCAGGTCGTGCACGGTCAGGACGTAGGGGACGCCGACCGCGACCGGCGCCGGCGCTGGGATCCACGCGACGTCGGCGCCCTGGGCCAGCGCTTCGAGGCGCGGTCGCCGGGCGACGGCTGCCGCGCCGTACACCGCGCGTCCCGGCAGCGCGGTGCGGACGATCGTGACGCCGTCGATCGGGGCGACATCGCTGCGCCCCGGCACGACCGCGCGCCAATCCTCGCCGCTGGGCAGCGCCTCGAGCGTCCTACGGACATGACGGGCCACACCGCGCCCGGCAAGCAGGTGGCGCGCATCCACGGCGACCCTCACGATGGGACAGACGCTACCGCGTGTGCCGTACGACCCACTAGAGTCCCGCGCGATGAGGGAGAGTCGCGTTGGGTCGGCCTTCGGTCGCGTCGCACTGGTTCATGACTTCCTGCTCGACGTCCGCGGCGCCGAGCGGGTGTTCGCTGCTCTCTGCGAGCTGTTTCCCGAGGCGGACCTGTTCACCGCGATCTACGACCCGCGGGGCACCGAGGGGCGCTTCGAGGACCGCAACATCCACACGTCGTTCCTGCAGAGGCTGCGCCCGACGGCGCGCACGTTCCGGCCGCTGCTGCCGTTCTACCCCTACGCGATGGAGTCGCTGGACCTCGGCGACTACGACCTCGTCGTCTCGAGCTCGAGCGCCTGGGCGCACGGCGTGATCGCTCGGAGCCGGCGCTGCACGTCTGCTACTGCCACAACCCGTTCCGCTACGCGTGGAACGAGCGCGAGCGCACGCTGGCCCGCGATGACCCGCTGCGCCGCGCGGCGCTGGGCGTCGTGCTCCAGCGCTGGCGCCAGTGGGACTGGATCGCCGCCCAGCGCGTCGACCCCTACATCGCCAACTCGGACACCACCCGCCGGCGCATGCGCCGCTACTTCGGCCGCGAGCGCGTCGGTGCTGCACCCGCCGGTCGAGACCGAGCGGTTCACGCCGTCGGAGCGATCGGCGACGACTACCTCGTGCTCTCGGAGCTGATGCCGCACAAGCGCATCGACGTCGCGGTCGAGGCGTTCAACCGCCTGCGGCTGCCGCTGCTGATCGTCGGCAACGGCCCCGAGGCGCGGCGCCTGTCGCGGCTCGCCGGGCCGACGGTCCGCTTCGCCGGGCGCGGTCAGCGACGCCGAGGTCGCGCGGCTGCTGGCCCGCGCCCGCGCGCTCGTCGTCACCGCGACCGAGGAGTTCGGGATCGCCGCCGTCGAGGCCCAGGCCGCCGGGCGGCCGGTCATCGCGCGCAACGCCGGCGGCGTGCGGGAGACCGTCCAGGAGGGGATCACCGGCGCCTTCTACGAGGCCGACGACGCCGCGCTGCTCGCCGAGGCCGTCGCCCGCTTCGACGCGCTGGCCGTCGATCGGCGACGCCTGCGTGGCGACGGCCGACCGCTTCGACGTCGGCCACTTCCGCCACGGGTTCGAGGCGCTGATCGGCCAGGCGCTCGACGAGCGCGAGCGCGAAGGCCGCGCGCCGCGGCTGCGCGCCCGCCGGACGCCGGGGGCTGGCGCTCTCGCAGACGTGAGGCTCGCCGTCGTCGTCCCCGAGTGGAACGGGCGGCGGTGGCTGGACGGGCTGTTCGCCTCGCTCGACGCCCAGCGGCGGCGCCCCGACGCGATCGTCGCGGTCGACAACGGCTCGACCGACGGCTCGGTCCAGTGGCTGCGCGAGCGCGACGGCGTGACGGTCGTCGAGCTGGGCGCGAACACCGGCTTCGCCGCCGCGGCCAACCGCGGATTCGCGAAGGCGTCGGACGGCGATGCGGTGGCGCTGGTCAACACCGACGTCGAGCTCGAGCCCGACTGGCTGGAGCGGATGGAGGCGCGGCTCCAGGCCGAGCCGGAGTGCGCGTCGGTCGCGTGCAAGATGGTCGACCTGGCCGACCCGGCGCGGCTGTACGACACCGGCGACTTCCTGCGCCGCGACGGCGTCTGCGAGCAGCGCGGGCGCTTCCGGGTCGACGACGGGCGCTACGACGAGCCGGGCGAGGTGTTCGGCGCGTGCGCGGGCGCGGCGCTCTACCGCCGCAGCGTCGTCGTCGCGATCGGCGGCTTCGACGAGCGCTTCTTCGCCTACCTCGAGGACGTCGACCTGGGGCTGCGGCTGCGGCTGGCGGGCTGGGGCTGCGCGTACGAGCCGGCCGTCGCCCGCCACGCCGGCGGCGGCTCGTCGGGCCAGCTGCGCCGGCCGGTGGCGACGCTCGTCGAGCGCAACACGCTGGCGCTGGTCGCGCGAGCGTTCCCGTGGCGGTGGGCGCCGATGGTTCTCTACCGCCAGCTCGCGTGGGGCTGGCACGCGGCGCGGGCCGGCGAGCTGCGCGCGTACGTGCGGGGCTTTGTCGCCGGCGCTGCGGCTGGCGCCTACGATGTGGCGCGAGCGCGCGCAGCTGCGCCGTGAGCCGGTCGCGATCGCCGACGCGGTGCCGCCGCGGCCGTGGCGCGGGCCGGCGGCCGGCGGGCACCCGCGGGGCGCCGAGTGAAGGGCTGGCGACTCGACGTCGTGCTGTGGCTGGTCGGCCGCGTTGCTGTCGGCGTTCACGATCCTGCGCGAGATCGGCCCGCACGACGAGGGGCTGATGCTCGAAGGCGCGTGGCGGATCGCCCACGGCCAGTGGCCGTACCGCGACTTCTGGGGCAACTACCCGCCGGGGCAGTTCGTCGTGCTCGCCGCGCTGAACAAGCTGTTTGGCGCCTCGCTGCTGTCGTGGCGGCTGCTGCGGGTGGCGCTCGACGCGACGGTCGCGTGCTCGCCTACCGGCTGGTCGCGCGCGAGACGCGGCAGCGCTGGGCGCTGCTGTCGTGGCTGGCCGTCGCCGCGGCGATGGCGTGGCCGTCGACGCCGGGCCCGAACCCGGCGGCGCTGGCGCTCGGGCTCGGAGCGCTGCTGGCGGTGCCGCGGCGGCCGCTGGTCGCGGGCGCGCTGGCCGGCGCGGCGTGCTGGTTTCGGATCGAGATCGGGGTGGCGTGCGCGTTGGGGGCCGTCGTGCTGTGCTGGCCGGCGAGGCGTCGTCGGCGCGTCGCGATGCGCTCGCGCGGCTCGGCGGCGGGTTCGCCGTCGTCGGCTTGGTCCTGTGGCTGCCGTTCCTGATCGCGGGCGGGGGAGACCTGTGGCGCGACATCGTCGGGTTCCTCGGCCAGCAGGACCTGCAGCGGCTGCCGCTGTGGGTCAACCCGCACACGCTCAAGCCGGACAAGGTGCTCGAGGCGGCGTTCCCGCTGATCCTGCTCGTGCTCGCGGTGGCGTGGGCGGTGTATCTGGCGGTGCGCCGGCCGGCGGTGGCGAAGTGGGCGTTGGCTGCCGCTCGCGGTCGTCGGGCGTCGGATATCTCGCCGGGCGCGCCGACCCGTTCCACCTCGTCCCGTTGTCGATCGCGCTGGCGATCGGGCTGGCGGTCCCGGGCGCGCACGCTGCTGCTGATCGGGGTGGCGCTGATCGCGTTGCACGGACTCGACCGCCGCGGCGGCCAGCTCCTGCACCCGCCGGCGCAGGCGGCGGTGCCCGGCGGGGTCGGGGACGGCGTCAACACCGACCCGGCCGACGCGGCGTCGCTGCGGGCGCTGCGTGCCGTACGTGCGCGGGCTCACGCCTCGCGGGCAGCCGGTGTTCGTCGCCGTGCCCCGCTACGACCGCGTCAGCGTCGGCGACCCATTGCTCAACGTGATCCTGCAGCGCCGCAACCCGACCCGCTACGACGTCGTCCAGCCGGGCATCGTGACGACCGCCAAGACCCAGCGCGAGATGGTCCGCTCGCTGGCCGGCACCGACGTCGTCGTCGTCTGGCACGACCCGCGCGCCACCCGCACCGAGGACAACGGCTCGTCGCAGTCGAGCGGCGTCGACATCCTGCAGCGCTACCTCGCCCGCGACTTCGACCCGGCGCGGCGGTTCGGGGTGTACGAGGTACTGCGGCGTAGCGCCGTGAGACGGCGGTCGTCCCCTCCGGCGTCACAGGCAGGAAACGCGACGATCGCGGTGGTCGACCCCTACAGGTCGCGGCGCCGGAACGCCCAGGCCGCGAGCGCGATCGCCGCGACGATGTAGCCGATCGTCCACGGCAGCAGGGCGGGGCCGGCGCCGTGCGAGCCGCCGAGCGGGCCGAGGCGGACGACGGCGCCGGTGATGCCTTCGACGCTGCCGACGAGTTCGTGCAGCGCGTCGCGGTACAGCGCCTCGAACGGCAGCGCCCACGATGTGATGTCGGCGATCCGCTGCAGCGTCTGCGAGGGGATCACGTCGCCGATCTCGCCGAGCAGCCCGGCCAGCAGTCCGAATCCGTAGAGCATCAGCACGACGATCCCGTTCGCCGTCGCGGTGAAGAACACCGAGCCGAGCAGCGCCAACGACGCGATCACCACTGCCGCGAGCCCGAGCCGCAGCGCCGAGCCGGCGATGTTGTCGGGCCACCAATGGCCGATCGCACCCGTGCAGAGCACGGCCAGCAGGTACGTGATCACGACGTACGCCGCCGCCACCGACGCCGCGGCCAGCAGCCGGCCCGCCAGGTACGCGGTCCGCGACGGCGGACGCACGACCATCGGCGCCAGCAGCCCGCGCTCGGCGTCGCCGCGCACCGCGCTCGCGGTCAGGAACACGGCGAGGATCGTGCCCAGGAACAGCGCACCGAACATCGCCAGGCCGAGGATCGTCGACGCGCCGAGCGCCCGTTCGTCGAGCCCGCGGACCATGTTGAAGCCCGAGACGTTGTCGAACAGCACGCTGCACGCGAACGCGTACAGCCCGCCGAACAGCGCCGTCAGTACCAGCACGACCAGCAGGACGCGGCGGCGCAGCGCCTCGCGCAGCGTGTGCCGCGGCGACGATCACCGCGCCGCTCACGTTGCGCGCTCGTCGACGAGCGACAGGTAGGCGTCCTCGAGCGACGACCGCACGACGCGCACGCCGTAGATCTGCTCGCCCGCCGCCACCAGCTCGGCGACGATCCGCGGCACGTCGTCGCGCGTCGCGGCGTCGAACGTGCGGATACCGCTCGCGAGCTCGACCTCGACGCCGCTCGTCTTCATCAGCTCGTCGGGGGCGCCGGTGGCGACGAGCGCGCCATGATCGATGATCGCGACGCGGTCGCAGACCAGCTCGACCTCGCTGAGCAGGTGGGTGTTGAGCAGCACCGCGACGCCGCGGCGGCGCAGCTCCTCGAGCAGCTCGCGGACCGTGTGGCGCCCCGCCGGATCCAGCGCGCTCGTCGGTTCGTCGAGCAACAGCAGGCGCGGCCGCCCGATCAGCGCCTGGGCGATCCCGAGCCGCTGCTGCATGCCCTTGGACATCGTCTCGACCCGCGCGCCGACTCGTCCGCGAGCCCGACGAGCGACAGCAGCTCGGCCCGCTCGCTCGCGCCGCCGTCGGAGTCGCTCAGGCGCTGGTGCAGGCCGAGCAGCTCATCGGCCGACAGCCAGCCGGGGAAGCGGAACAGCTCGGCCAGGTAGCCGAACGCGGCCCGCGCCTTCGGAGAGCCGGCCGGCTCGCCGCAGACGTGCGCGGTCCCGGCGCTCGGGCGCACGAGCCCGCACGCGATCTTGGTCAGCGTCGACTTGCCGGCGCCGTTGGGGCCGAGCAGTCCGACGAGCTCTCCGGGCCCGACCTCGATGTCGACGCCGCGCAGCGCCTGCGTCGATCCGTAGCGCTTCTCGAGGCCGGAGCATTGCAGCGCCAGGGTCGTCACTGCGGCGGAGTGTAGGCTCGGGACGCGATGGCGCTGTTCCGTCGCAGACGAGGTACCGGTGAAGGCCAGGGCGCTCCGGGCGACCCGATCACGGTCTACGACGTGCACGGCCGACCGCTGCGGGTCGATCGCGAGACGTGGCGGCGGGAGATCCTGCCCGGGACGTTGAAGGCGGCGTGGGACGACCCGGACCAGTTGTACGACGCGATCGTCGAGGGCGCGCTGCGCGACGAGCTGTTCGACGACGTCGAGGCGGCGTCGCAGCGGCTGCTCGCCATCGATCCCGACGTCGGCCGCGGGCATGCGGTGCGCGGGATCGTCCTGCAGCGCACCGGCCGGCTCCGTGAGGCGGAGCGCGTGCTGCGCGAGGCGCTCGCGTACGAGCGCAGCGGCCCGGTGCTGACGAACCTCGCCAAGGTCCAGGCGCAGCGTGGCGACGAGGATGCCGCGCAGGCGACGCTCGACGAGGCGGTCGCGCTCGATCCAAACCAGGACAACGGGCTTCAGTGGTGGGCGCTGCGGATCCGCGAGCGCGACGGCGACGAGGCGATGCGGGCCGCGCTGCGCGACGCCGCCCGGCAGCCCGGCGCATGGCGCCCCCAGCTGCTGCTGGGTTTCGACGCCCTGAGTCGACGAGGCTCATGACGAGGCGGTGGGTGGCTGACCGAGGCGCTCGACCGCTCAGGCGACGGCGAGCCGGCGCTGCTCTCGTCTCGGGCCGGCTCGGCGAGGCCGACGCGGTCGGCGACCTGTTCGCCCTGATCGCGCCGCGCTACACGCTCGAGCGCCACGGGCCGATCGTCGGCCTCAACCTGCTTCGCGCCTACGCCGCGGTCGGCAACCACGTCGGCGGCCGCGAGCTGCTGCACGAGCTGATGGCGCTCCAGCGCCCCGACCTGCGCGAGCGCCTGCTCGAGTTCGAGGGCGTGTTCGACGACCAGCGCGACGCCGACGCCAGCGTCGAACTGCCCGACGCCCCGGAGGTTGCGGTCCTCGTCCTCGACCGCCCGCCGTGGGCTGCGGGACTGCACGACGCCTCGTGGCTGCTGCCGCCCGGCCCGCGTCGTGGGGCGAGCATCGCCGTCGTCCCGTTTGCCGTGCGCGCCGTCGGCAACGAGGAGGCGCGGGTCGAGCGCTCGACCGCTGACGGACGCCTCGCGCGCGGCGCGGCGCTCGCGCTCGCCGAGGCGCTCCAGTTCTGCACCGACGCGGACGTCCGCATGTTGCTGCCGGAGGTCGCCGGTCAGGGTGCGCTCGTCACCGGGACGCCATGGACCTCATCCGACCTCGCGGGCTCGGCGACGACGAGCCCGACTTCTACGTCACCGGCGTCGTCGAGGCCGGGGACTGGGCGTGGTCGTGTGGGCGCCCGATGACGATCGCCCGCTGCTCGAGCTGCGCCGTGGCTGGGTCGGAAATGACCACGGCGTCACGCTGCTCGCGCTCCAGGACGAGCTCGTCGACACGTTGCAGGCCAACGGCGCGGTGACCGCCCGCCCGCCGGCGGCGCCCTACGCCCGCCCACCCCGAGCGCTGGCCGGCGCGTACCTCGACGTGCTCGAGCAGGCCCGCGCGATGACCGTCGCGGCGCAGGGCGTCGTGCCGCGCGAGCGCCTGTACGGCGAGCGGGCGATGCTCCAGGCGCCGCTCGAGATCGCGCTCGCGTGGCCCGAGGTCGAGATCCCGGCGCTCGTGTTCCTCGGCAACCTCGTCAAGAGCCGCCGCGAGGTCGCGGCCGAGTTCGCCGCTTCAGCGATCGCACTGATCGATGGCGCTCCGACCTACTCGGCGATCGCCAGGCTGGCCCCGCTCGTGCTCGATGTGCTCGGTCGGCGACCCGACGCGCGGGCGCGGGCCGCAGCGCTGGCGCCCGGCGAGCCCGACGACTACGTGCAGTGGCTCGCCCGCCTGCCGTGACGGCTGCTGTCTAGGCTTCCCGCCTTCATGCCGGGTTCCGAGCGCCCCCTCCTGTCGATCCTGATGCCCGTCTACAACGAGCGCGAGCGCGTCCGCGCCGCGATCGACGAGGTCCTCGAGACCGAGTTTCCGGGCCCGATCGAGCTGATCCTCGTCGACGACGGCTCGACCGACGGCACCGTCGACCTGCTCCGTGACGCCGCTCTGCCCGACACCGTCCAACTCCACTTTCACGACCTCAACCAGGGCAAGGGCGCCGCGGTGCGCACGGCGCTGGGCCAGGCTCGCGGGCAGTTCTGCGCGATTCTTGACGCCGACCTCGAGTACGGCGGCCGACCTCAACGTCCTGCTCGAGCCGCTGATCGCCGGCAGCACGAACGCCGTGTTCGGCGTGCGCGCGTTCAACGGCTACACGAGCCACTCGTTCCTGTACGTGATGGGAAACCGCGCGGTGACGCTGGCCTGCAACGTGCTGTTCAACGTCTACCTGCAGGACATCATGACCTGCCACAAGGTGATCGAGACCGAGCTCATGCGCTCGCTGCAGCTCACGGCGTCGGGGTTCACGATCGAGCCCGAGATCACCGCGCGGCTCGTCCAGCGCGGCGAGCGCATCTGGGAGATGCCGGCCCGCTACCACGCCCGGGGCCACGAAGAGGGGAAGAAGCTGACGTCGATGGACGGCGTACGGGTCGTCTTGACGCTGGTCCGCTGCCGGCTGACCCGCCCGGGCTGAGGGAATGGCGGCTCGGGTCATCGTCATCGCCGTGGCGGTCGCCGTGATCGTCTTCGGCGTCGTACACCTGCGCCGCGACCGCACATGCGAGCACGCCCACTACCAGCTGCTCTACGCCCTGGCCCACCACACCCAGCCGCCCGGCGGCCTCGACGACCAGCTCCAGAAGCTGACCGACAACTGCGACGACCCGGTCGCGTTGGAGGGCATCTCGATCCTGCTCACCGCGAGCGGGCGCCCCCGGCGGGCGGTCGCGCTGGCGAACCTGGCGATCCGGCGCGAGCCTCGCAGCCAGGTCGGCTACGCCGCGCTGGCGCAGGCGCTCGACCGAACCGACCCGGCGGGCGCCGCCCGCGCCCGCGCGAAGGTCGCCCAGCTCAACCCGCGCGGGGCGGTGGGGGAGGCGCCGACGCACGTGGGGATCCGGTAGGGCGTGGTGGAAGCCGAGTCCGTTCGGGCGCCGTTCCATCGAAGGGCGAAATCGCCGCGATATGGGCGGGGATTTCACCCCTCGACGAGCCGGCGACATCGAGGCTGGGTTCAGGCCCATATAGGGCCGAAAGTCAGCCTTCGATGACAGGAGCGCCATCGGCGGTGGCGCTTCCAGCTTCCTCGGTGATGCTGTTTCGGGTCCGGCGTGAACGCGCATCCCAGCCACCCCGCACGCCACGCCCAACCCCACCAGCGCGATCAACGAAATCACCCACCCGATCCGCCACGTCAGCGGCTCGTACGTGAACCGCACGGTGTGGCGGCCCGCCGGGATCTGGACGCCGCGGAACACGTAGTCCACCCGGTGCACGTCTGCCGAATGCCCGTCGACGGTCGCCTTCCAGCCCGGGTCCCACGCGTCCGACAGCACGAGCATCCCCGGCGCCCGGGCCGATGCGTCAACCGTCAGCGAGTCGTTGCCGTAGCGCGTGATCCGCGCGCGCCCGCCCGGCGCTCGAACCGCGCCGCGCGGCGCACGCGCCAGCCCGGCGATCGGCTTCTCGGTCACCGCCGTCGAGTCGATGCGGAACGACGGCGCCCGCACGTCGGCCAGCGCCGCGTCGCCGTCCGGCGCGACCGTCTGCGCCGACACGACCGTCGCGCGCGGCTGCGCGCGCAGGTTCCGGTACACGGCCAGGTCGGGCCCCGGGCGCACGAGCCGCATCCCCGGCGCGAGCAGTGGGGGCTCCCGCGGGAGCTCGGCGATGTAGCGCGTGCCCATCACGCTGAGCATGTGCAGACGGTCGGGCGACATCTTCGGAACCGAGAGCGGGATCGCGGATATGTACGGACCGGACTGGGACGGGTACTCGGGCGACAGCACCGTTCGCCACAGGTGGTCGAAGCGACGCTCGATCGGCAGGTCGTACCCGCGTGACTCAGTACAGGCCGTAGTTCATCGGCAGCGCGCCCTGGGGCACCGCGCCACGTGCGATCGGCTCGCCGACCGCGACGAAGCGGGCCGTACCGGCCGTGCGCAACAGGTCGATCGCCGGCGTCACCGGCTGGGTCGCGACCGATGTCGGGATCGCCGGGTTGAAGCCCATCCCCGCGCGCGCCAGGTCGCCGTAGACGATCAGCGCCGCGAGCACGACCAGCACGCTCCACGCGATGCGCCGCCGTGCCAGCAACGTCACGGCCACCAGGGCCAGGCCCAGCCCGGCGAACACGAGCCAGATCCACACGGCGCTGTCGCGGACCACGTACGGCTTCCCGGCCCACGACAGGCCGTATTTCACAAACCCCCACGCGACGGCGAGCCCGTGCCCGGCCTGCGCCCACGCGGTCAGGCCGCTCGTCAGCGCATAGACGATCGGGACCGCGAAGACGACCGCCGCCGCGCCGACCGCGAGCCGGCGGCGCGTCACGCTGCCCCGCCGCGCCACGACGTCGTCCATCCCGTAGCCGGCCAGCAGCGCCAGGCAGAACAGCGCCAGCACCGCGAGCCGGGCGTTGTGGCCGCCGTTGAAGACCGGCAGATGGGTGACGATCTGGAAGACCGGCCACAGCCCGAGCACGACCATCATGCACGCCGCGCCGAGCGCCGCGATCAAAACCCGCCCGCGGCTCGGCCGCAGCACCAGCGCGACCGCCCCGAGGATCAGCGCCAGCGCGCCGCCGTACCACGCGCGACCGAGCTCGAAGACGTTGAGCGCGTACTGTGTCGGGCGCCCGTACCAGTCGGGGAAGAACGCGGGCACGGCGAACCGCGGGTTGGCGGCGACGTTCTGTGCGGCGTCCATGCGCTGATGGATGTCGGCCGATCGCAGCAGTAGGTCGGCGAACGGCAGCACCACGAGCGCCGCCAGCGCGAGGCCGATGAACATCGCGCCGGCAAACCAGCCACCGGTCGTCGCCAATCCGGTTGCAGCGCGATCATCCGGATCACGAAGTAAACGCTCGTCGCCAGCAGCGCGTGGAAGCTCGACTCGGGGTGCCCGCACAGAAACTGCGCGCCGACGAGCAGCGCCAGGGGCGCAGCGCCGCGTACGTCGGGCCTTCGGATCATGTGCTCGGTGGCGAGCATCAGCCACGGAATCAGCGCCCACACCGACGAGTGTGGGTAGGACAGCCACGCGACGATCCACAGGTTGAAGCCGTACACGAGCCCCGCGACCGTCGCGCCGGCAAACCGCATCGCCAGCGCGCGCGCGAGCAGGAACATCCCGAACGCCGCCGTCCACAGCTTCAGCGCCGCGACCCAGCCCAACGACGTGAAGTACGGCAGGACGTAGGACGGGATGTTGAACGGCGAGAACACGGCAGACTGGGCATTGGCCAGGAATGGCCGCCCGGTCATGATGTGCGGGTTCCACAGCGGGATGTGGGGCAGCGAGCTCTTGGTGAAGCGGGTGAACGGCTGAATCACCGCCGGTGCGTCGTCGACACCGGGGTTGGCCGCGCGGTGGAGCGTCGCGGGCTTGACCGTCACCCACGGGTAGCTCTGCCAGAACGAATCCGACACCGACAGCGTGCGGCCCGGCAGCAGGCCCTGGCCGACGAACAACAGCGACAGCACCGCGAACAGGACGGCCGCGGTGACGTTCGGATGGCGAGCGAGCCGGGCCCTCATGTCGCGGCCCGACGGCGGGTCCGGCGGGAATGCCAGACGGCGGCGGCGAGTGCGATGGCGGTGAGCGCGCTGATGATCCAGCCGATGCGGTAGGACGCCGGGCGATAGGTGAACTGCACCCGGTGCGTGCCGGCGCCGACGGTGACGCCGCGGAGAAGGTAGTCGACGCGGTGGACCGGTGCGTCATGTCCGTCAACCGTCGCGTGCCAGCCCGGATAGAAGACATCGGACAGCACGACGACGGCGGGGCGCGGCGTCGTAGCGGTCAGCGCGACCCGGCCCGCGCCGTAGTGGTCGATCCGCGCCGGGCGCGCTCGGGCCCCGGCCGCCGCTGCGCTCCCGCTGCCCACGCCGGCGAGCCGCTCACCGACCACGACCTCGCTCGCCGGCCGGAACCCCGGCGCCTGCACCGCGCGCAGCTGCGCGTCCTCGCCGCGCACGAGCCGCTGGCGGTCGACGATCCACGCCCGTGGCATTGCGCGCGTGTTGTCGTACACGCGCCCGTCACGCCCGTCGTGGATCAACCGAAGCGTCGGGTCGGTCAGCGGCGGGTCGGCGCGGTTCTGCAGCAGGCTCGAGACGCCGAGGAGGCTCAGCGTGCGCAATGCGGCGGGGGTCGATGAGGCGATCGTCGTCGGCGGCGCGAACGGCGCCTGCGGCGCGACCGCCTTCCACAGCTTGTCGTAGCGCTTGATGACCGGGTAGTCGTAGCCGCGCGCGTCCTGAAGGCCGTAGGCCATCGCGTTGTCGGCCGGCAGCGGTACCGCCCCCGCCCGCGCCGGGTACAGGCCGACGAACCGACCCGGCGTGCGCGCCTGCATGACCCGCACTGCCGCGGTCGCCGGCGGGTGCGCGTGGTCGACCGGGATCGACGGGTTCTCGCCGATCCCGAACCGCAGCAGGTCGACCGCGACGAGCGCGATCGCCAGCATCGCCGCGATGGGCGGCCGGATCCGCCCGCGCACCGTCACCACGATCAGCACAGCGCCGAGACCCGCGAACAGGAGCCACGACAGCGCCGAGGCGGTCGGCAGCAGCGAGCCGAGATCCGAGAGCCCCTCGTCGGTCTTCAGCCCCAGCGCCAGGCCGACCGCGTCGCCGAGGAACGACAGCCGCGCGTGGTTGTGGACGGCGATCACGACCGCCGGCGCGAGCACGATCACCGCCAGCGCCGCGGCCAGCCAGCGGTCGCGCGGGTCGGCGGCGCGGCGGCGCCGGTAGCCCGCCAGGACGTCATCGAGGCCCCAGCCCGCGAGCAGCGCAAGGGCCAGGCAGATGAACACGCCGCCGCGCTGCAGCAGCGTGCGATCGAGCGCCGGCGTGTGAACGGCCAGGTCGTAGAACGGGAAGACGCCGAAGATGACGCCGGTCGCGACGACGCCCGCGCCGGCGACGCACAACCGTTCACGGGTCGGGCGTAGCACGGCCACGAACGCCAGGAGCAGCGACAGCGCCCCGCAGTAGAACGACCGCTGGTTGATGAACAGCTGCGTCTCGACGTGGGTCGGTCGGCCGAAGTACTCGGGGAACAGCAGCCCCCACAGGTTGCTCGGGGGCAGGTGGCCCGGCCGGACGTGGCCCCTCCGCGCGAGGTCGATCGACTGGCCGACGAGCTCGAGGAACGGCAACCAGACGATCGCCGCCAGCCCCGCCGCCGCGCCCAACCCGAGCACGACGTAGCCCGCGCGCTTGACCCGCTCCGAGTCGGCGCGCGACAGCCGCAGCAGCCCGAACGCCACTGCGGCGAGCATTGCGTGGAACGTCGACTCCGGGTGCCCCGCGGCGATGCTCAGCGCCCCGGCCACGCCGAGCCACGCGACGCCCGCAGCGT